>CAWJTU010000023.1:0-77182 GCA_963845885.1 Candidatus Bathyarchaeota archaeon | reverse complement strand
CATCTCATCTCATAACCTGTAAGCTGGCTTGCAAGACGGATATTCAATCCCCCTTTACCAATAGCCAGTGATACTTCCTTTGGCTGGAGGTAAACTTCAGCACGCTTATCATCCTCTACAAGCTTAATATTACTGATTTTTGCCGGACTCAGGGCTCTCTGTATATAAAGCTGATTATTTGTTGTAAAATTGATCACATCAATATTTTCATTTTTAAGTTCCCTTACTATCCCATGAATCCTTGAGCCTTTCATTCCCACGCAGGCACCAACCGGGTCAATTCTTTCATCATAGGATTCAACCGCCACTTTTGCTCTTTCACCAGGAACCCTGACAATATTTTTAATTGTAATAAGTCCGTCAAAAATCTCAGGTACTTCAAGTTCGAAAAGACCTTTCAAGAAATACCGGTGAAGTGCGGGAAAGAACAATGAGGGGATTATTGTTTCTCATTTCCACTTTAACAACAACCGCCCGGATAGAGTCACCTTTTCGGAAATAGTCGGATGGAATCTGTTCGTTTTTAGGGAGGATCAGTTCATTTCCCTCATCATCCAGAACAAGAATCTCCCTTTTCCAGACCTGGTATATCTCGCCCGTAACAATCTCGCCTATTCTATCTTTATATTTATTATAAATATTATTCTTTTCCAGTTCAAGGATCCTGGCAGTAAGATTCTGTCGCAAGGGCAAGAATTGCCCTCCGTCCAAAATCAGCAAGTTTGACTTCATCCGTAACCTCTTCCCCAACCTCACAATCCTCATCAATTAATTTTGCTTTTGAGAGGGCTATCTCCAGATTCGGATCCTCTACCTTACCATCCTCAACGACTTTACGGTTGCGCCATATCTCAAAATCTCCCTTGTCGATATTGATAATGATATCGAAATTCTCATCCGAACCATAATTTTTAATCATCATGCTCCGAAAAACATCTTCAAGCACGCTCATCATGGTGACCCTGTCGATATTTTTCAACTCCTTAAACTCCGCGAAGGTGTCTATTAAATTTACATTTTCCATTTTTACTTAAATTTCTTATTTAAAAGAAATAACTTCTTTTGTACTTTTTATTGTGTTAATATCCAATCTATTTTTCTCAGCAACGAGTTTCTTCTTTTTACTGCTGGATTTATCCTTTACTAAAATTTCCATTTCAATTGCTCTGCCTGAATAATTCACTATTTGCCGGTTAACTTGTTCCCGTCCTTCATGATCACTTCAACATCTTTTCCAATGTTTTTCAAATATTGTTCTTTTACTTTAAAGGGATATCCCAATCCCGGGTGAAGATACTTCCAGATCATAATCCTCAATTTCCCTGTCGAGATTTGCATTTATAAACCGGCTTATCCCCACACATTCATCAATGCTTAATCCTTCAGGTTTATCAAGGTGGATGAGGATTGAATTCCCGGACGAATCTGACCTCCACAAGAAAAATTCCTGTCCTTCTATTTTTTGAGATACCAGAGATTCTATTTGTTCCTGTGTAATCATTTTTTATCTCAATAAAATAGGGGACTTTTGTCCCCTAATCCTATAATCCTTTCCGCATTACGGGTGCAAAAGTATAAAAAATGATTTGATATACAAAATAATATGGGGAAAAAGTTCTTCGTGTATTAAGGACACGATATAATATTAATTTAAAATTAAGGAAGACAGTTTAATGAGTAAACAAAACAAATCAAAGGATGAAAAGCTTCTGGAATGCTTTATTGATAGAACTTTAGGAAATGGGATGAGAAGAAATTTAGAGTTTTCTTAAAGTCATTGTTATCACATAATAAATAAAAATCCTAATTTATTGAAAGGAGAATTTTTCGTTTAAGTTTTTAAATCAAATTAATGAAAATTAAGACTGCAAAAAATGCAGTAAGAATAACTCCAATGATTAAAATTATTATGGTAATTGGATTGTGTTTAATTTTTTTCCCTGATAATATCCAGCAGGACCAGTATAAATATTTGCTGATTTAAAATAGCTAACATCTTTTTCTGCTATCAAATGTGATAATCCAATCATTATCAAACCAAGACCAAGACCAAAAATGTGTTTTCCTTAAGAAATTCTATTTTAAATAAGAAGGATGCAAGAATTATAAGTACCCCTAAGTATACAACAACTTTATACCATTTATCCAGTTTTAGATTTTCAATATTCATAAACAAAGTTTTTATATTACATTTTTTACTTTTACATTAAAATAAGTGTACCCCCAATTTTCCTTATCAAACTCTAATTCAAGATTATTCCCACTGTAAAGAGCTTTTAAAGTTTTTATTACGACTCCATCTCCTATATTACCTCTTCCGCCTATTTTTTCCCCTTTTCATTTTCTAACCAAATGTGAGATCCTAAATTACTAACATCGCTTATCACAGTTTCAAGATCATTATATCCAAATCTATAACCACAATTCTTATTAAATTCTCCCTCCATTTTAAATTCTATATACCAATTCTTTTTTGGATGGTACTTCTTTATTAGCTGTTCTTTACAACTAATAAGCTTCTCATTGTAA
Source organism: Candidatus Bathyarchaeota archaeon (assembly GCA_963845885.1). Lineage (GTDB taxonomy): Archaea > Thermoproteota > Bathyarchaeia > Bathyarchaeales > Bathycorpusculaceae > DASPPK01. The sequence continues at coordinate 74,653 of CAWJTU010000023.1, read as the reverse complement.
CTAATAAGCTCCCTTTGATAAGTATCTTGGGTATTTCTAAATAAACTTCAATTTCAATAGTATAGTCACTTATGTAGTAAATTTTAGCTTCATAATAACCACCATTTAAAAAATATTGAGTAATTGAGCGTACGCGAGATATGACGCACACTTGAAGTATGGCGTCAAAATCGAAAAAGGAGTCGACGTGCAGCATGGTTGCAGATGCCACTTGGTTGTTATAGGCAAAATAAGACCGGTCGAATGTCCGTTGTTCATGAAGGATTGCACTCCTCAGAACCCGGTTGGCGCCTGCATGGTAAGCGTGGAAGGAACCTGCAGGATTTGGGCAAAGACTCAAGCCTGAAAAGCTGAATGAAACACCGGAAGGAAAGTTTTTTTGTCCAAAAAGCCAGAAACTCGTTCTTCGAGGATTAAGAGAAATGACTTTGGAATCTAGCAAGACCATGGGCGGAATCGGAGCCATACTAATGGCGGTGGGTTTTCTGCCTTTTGCAGGAGCCTACACTGGCATACTTACTCTAATTGGACTGATACTTGTTCTCATATCGGTGAAGGGACTCTCAGACTACTATAAGGACTCGCGCATCTTCAACAACGTGATATACGCGATCGGAATCGGCATTGTCGGTGTCGTAGTAGCAGGCATTCTCATTGTGACGGCAGCAATCGGTTTGCTCGATGCGTTGGGTATCAACATGAGTAACCTGTCTAATTGGTCAACTTTTCAAACCGCTATAACGAACGTAACTGACATAAACACAATATTGCCCTACATAGCAACAATAGCTATAAGCCTTATACTACTGTTTGTTTTCGCAATAGTCGCCGCCATCTTCCTGAGGAGATCAATGAATGGACTATCTGAAAAGACACACGTTCACCTGTTTTCAACCACAGGCTTACTTTTCCTGATTGGCGCAGTCTTGGTTATAGTTGCGATCGGTTTCCTACTGCTATGGATCGCTCTCCTATTGCTTGCAGTGTCATTCTTCACGATACGTACACAGCAGCCAATGCAACAGACAGCACAGCCTCCTCAGCCCCAACAATAGCCCAATAGTCACATCTTCTTCCCATTTTTATTTCAAAACTATTGTCGACTTCGAAAACTCTTCTCGCCGACAAATGTGAACCGACGCATTAGTGTTTTTCAGTGAGGGATTCCATGATCTCTTCTGTCAGGGTTTTCTTCGATAATTGGCGTAGAACATCTGATGCCGCGACGATTCCAACTACTGCTCCACTTTCTTTAATGGGGAGTCGCCTTATTTTGTGTTCGCACATGATTTCGGCAGCTTTCCTAAGACTCGTGTTAGCATCGACGACTCTTAGAGGCGAAGACATAACGGTGGAGACCAGACTGCTGTGCGGCAGGTCCTCGGCAACGACTCTCATGAGAAGATCTCTTTCGGTCAAGATGCCAACGTAAATGTCGTCTTCGACGACCAACAAACTGCCCTGATCGGTCAGCTTCATGAGGTGTGCAGCCTCTAGGACTGTCTGTTGCGAACCTATCTTGATGATGGGTCTCATTATGTCTTTAACTGTTCGCATCGTATCCAAGAATTGATTGCTGACAAAGGCAATTAAGGTTTGCTCGCTGACGTGGTCCGGGGCGGTTGATCAACAATTCTTTTATGTTTCTCGGGCAGTCTTGTTTCTAGGCGACTTTGACCATGTTCGAAGAACAGAAAACGCAAGAAGTTCGAAGAGAGAAGCAAAGGTGGGAAGCCGAGACTGTTGCAAAAAGCTTTGATAAACTCCCAGAAAAGGGCGAGTTCTCCACCAGCTCAGACATTTCCGTCAATAGGCTCTACACTCCTGCTGATGTTTCAGATTTTGATTACGTCCGACGTCTTGGTTTTCCAGGCGAATACCCGTTCACTCGAGGCGTTTATCCCACGATGTATCGTGCACGTTTATGGACAATGCGGCAGTACGCGGGTTTCGGAAGTGCAGAGCACACTAACAAACGCTTCAAGTATTTGCTTGAACATGGTCAAACTGGTCTGAGCGTGGCTTTCGATTTTCCGACGCAAGTTGGGTATGATTGCGACCATCCGCTGTCATTGGGTGAAGTTGGAAAGGTTGGAGTGAGCACAAGCACTCTCAAAGACATGGAAGTCTTGTTTGATGGAATTCCTCTTGATAAGGTCACTACGTCGATGACGATCAATGCCACTGCAAACATCCTTCTGGGCATGTACATCGCTGTAGGGATGAAGCAAGGCGTTGACCAGGCACGATTAGGAGGCACAGTTCAGAATGACGTTCTCAAAGAATATGTAGCCCGTGGCATGTACATTTTTCCGCCAAAACCATCTATGCGGATAATAACAGACATCTTTACGTACTGTAGCAAAAACATGCCGCAGTGGAACACGATTAGCATAAGCGGCTACCACATTCGCGAAGCCGGTTCAACTGCTGTGCAAGAAGTGGCTTTCACACTCTCGAACGCTATTGCTTATGTACAAGCGGCAATCGACAAAGGTCTGGACATCGACAGATTTGCTGGAAGACTGTCCTTCTTCTTCGCAGCGCACAGCAATTTCTTTGAAGAAATTGCGAAATTTAGAGCAGCTCGAAGGCTCTGGGCTAAAATCATGCGTGAAAGGTTCAAAGCCAAGAACCCGAGTTCGCAAATGCTTCGGTTCCACACTCAAACATCAGGAGTCTCACTAACGGCTCAGCAACCGTACAACAATATAGTTCGCGTCTCCTTGCAGGCATTGTCGGCAGTTCTTGGCGGAACGCAGTCTTTGCACACCAACTCTTTCGATGAAGCATACGCCCTTCCCACTGAACAGGCTGTGACAGTGGCTTTGAGAACTCAGCAAATAATAGCTTATGAAACAGGAACAATCGATAGTGTTGATCCTTTGGCAGGATCGTACTATCTTGAGGATTTGACCGACGAGATCGAGGAGAAAGCTCTGAAATATATCGAGCAAATCGACAAAATGGGTGGCGCTGTTTCAGCAATTGAAAAGGGTTTCATGCAGCGTGAGATCACCGATAGCTCTTACCGTTTCCAAAAGGAAGTTGAGACCAAGAAACGCATTATCGTCGGTATGAACGAATATTCGAGCGGCGAAGGAGCGCCTATCAGAACTCTTAAGGTGGACCCTCTGGCTGAGAAAGCTTTGGTTGATCAGATAGGCAGGATCAAGAACTCAAGAAACAACGCCAAATTGAAAGAAACCTTGGATAAGCTGCATGCTGCTGCAGCAAAGGAAGATGAGAGTCTGATGCCTTATATTCTTGAAGCGGTGAAGGAATCCGCAACGTTGGGTGAGATAAGCGATACACTTCGTGTCATCTTTGGCGAATATAAACCGTTGACTCTGTTCTAGCCGATCGTTAATAGATGGATCTCCTTCACTCACGGATGATCCTTCGGAAACAACCACGTCGTTGACTGTGCCTGGCTTGGACGCGAGGATTTCGTTCTCCATCTTCATTGCTTCGATCACGCAGAGAACTTGACCCGCTTTCACTTGATCTCCTTTTTTGACTCTGACGGATACTATTTTTCCAGTCATTGGCGCCACGATTGCTCCTTCCAAGATTTGTCTATTTGCAACTGTCTTTTTCATCGGTGCAGTCGTCGTCGGTTGAAAAGTTGTGAAACCTGTCTTTCTTGCAGTTGTCCTTATCTCCGCTTTGAAAACTGCTTCATCAACTTTGACGGGAATCTCTTTTGCTTGTTCCGCGCTGGGCATTTCAATTTGATAGGCTTTGCCATCTATCTTTATCATGAAAGGCTTGTCAGGACTGGGATTGCTCGAATCAATCTCAACCATTCGAGTCTTGCCGTCAATCATGATTGTAAAAGATTTTTCTCCAGATCTGGCAAGCTCGATTTTTCTTTTTTTTCCGTCGATAAAAACATCGTATTCCGGCATTTTCATATGCCACCTTCGCCTTTGCTTTGTCGGGCCGCCAGTGTCCAATAGGATGAGCTGGTTTTTGTTTTCGTCAGTGTCAGTGCCTTGACTTGTGATAGACTCTGCAAGTAGTTAGCAGTCGCAATTGAAATGGCAGCTGCTTCTTCAAGTTCCATGAGTCTTTCGGGACGAACGTTAGGATTGGTTTCTTGAAGCTTGCTTTTTCTTTTCCTGAAGAATTCCATTGCTGTTTGTGGGAACAATACGTAAGTGAGCTTATCTTCGTCGGATTCGATGTAAGGCTTCACGTCATTAGGAATCTTGTCAAGCATCGGTTCAAGGAGATCAGCTGGACGACAAGTGATCGGCTCCTCGTCTCCAATGATTTTCTTTCTTATCTTTTCATCGATTGGTGCAGGAGGCTTGCCGTAGAGACCTCTAACATAATCCTTGATTTCTTTTGGAACAATGCTGTATCTTTTTCCTGATATAACGTTGAGGACAGCTTGAGTACCAACGAGCTGGCTGGTCGGCGTGACGAGAGGCGGATAACCTAATTCTTTTCTCACTCTGGGCACTTCTTCAAGTACTTCCTTTAATCTGTCCGATGCCTTCTGCTCTCGCAATTGTTCAAGCAGGTTTGAAAACATGCCGCCTGGAATTTGATGGACGATTATAGACGGGTCAACACGTTCAGACTTCGGATCTATCAACTTCATAGGATCGTAGTACTTCTCGCGCAACTCGCGGAAGTACTGTGCAATCTCGTTGAGCAATTCGCTGTCAAGGCATGTGTCGAAAGGCGTTCCTTTCAAAGCGGCGACGATCGACTCAACCGGAGGTTGAGAGGTGCCCCATGCCAATGGTGAGAAGGCGGTGTCCAGAATGTCGACGCCGGCCTCGCAGGCATGGAAATACGTCATCATGACCATTCCGCTTGTGCTGTGGCTGTGCAAATGGACGGGCAGGCCGACTTCTTTTTTCAAGGTTGAAATCAGTTCATACGCTGGTTGTGGTGCCAGCATACCTGCCATGTCTTTTATGCATATTGAGTCGCAGTTGAGCTCAGCCAATTTCTTCGCAAACTTGACGAAATAGTCGACAGTGTGGAAAGGGCTGATCGTATAACTGATTGCGCCCTGAGCGTGTCTGCCCGTTTTCTTGACTGTTTTTATTGCGACTTCCATGTTTCTTATGTCATTTAAAGCATCGAAAATGCGGAAGATGTCTATTCCGTTCTCGGCTGCTTTCTCAATGAATTTCACAACTACGTCATCTGAGTAGTTGCGGTAACCGACAATGTTCTGGCCGCGGAGGAGCATCTGAAGCGGGGTTTTCTTCACGTGCTTTTTCATTTGGCGGATTCTTTCCCACGGATCTTCCAATAAATAGCGTATCGCAACGTCGAATGTGGCGCCGCCCCACGCTTCCAACGAGAAAAACCCGACCTGATCCATCTTCTCGGCGATTGGAAGCATAGTGTCAGTTCGCATTCTTGTAGCGATCAGACTCTGATGTGCGTCTCTGAATGTCGTGTCGGTAATCTTTACGGGCTTCAAAGCATACTCAACTTTGCCTTCTGTTCTCTGAGGACTGGGAACTTCAAAGGTGAGATGAAGATGTATTAATCTATTATCATCTCAGATTGTCCGTTAACTACATGCTTTCCTGTAAATAGTGAATCGCTAGACTTCGAATCATAATGGAACGTTCGAATGTTTTCTGGAAGGTCGCAGTTCACGTTTCGTGGCTAAACTTTCTAACGCACTTATGAGTTTTGGCCGAGTTTCCGCTGGTGCGATGACCTCATCGATGTAGCCTTTCTGTGCAGCTATGTACGGGCTTGCGAATTTCTGGCGGTATTCACTCACCAACTCATTGTGCTTTTGCTTCTGATCCTTTGCTTCGGTGATTTCTTTCCTGAAAATGATGTTTATGGCTCCGTGTGGTCCCATAACCGCGATTTCAGCTGTCGGCCATGCGTAATTGATGTCTGCTCCACTGTGCTTGGAGCCCATGACGTCGTATGCGCCTCCATAATCTTTTCTTAAAATCACTGTTACTTTGGGTACCGTAGCTTCGCAATATGCGTACAACAGTTTTGAACCATGTTTGATTATGCCGCCGTGTTCTTGATCAACGCCTGGGAGGAAGCCTGGCACATCGACAAAAGTGACTATTGGAATGTTGAAGGCATCACAGAAGCGAACGAACCTTGCCGCTTTCATGGAGCTATTAATGTCCAAAGCGCCGGCGTGGTGGGCAGGTTGGTTGGCAACGATTCCGATGGTCTTGCCGTTAAGTCGAGCGAAGCCTATCACTATGTTCTGCGCCCAGAGTGCATGAACCTCAAAGAAATCGCCATTGTCAACGATGCGATGGATTACTTCTTTAACATCGTAGGGTTTGTCAGGGTCGTTAGGCAAGACTTTTCCCAGACTCTCGTCGCTACGGTTTGGGTCATCGCCTGCCTCGACAACGGGTGGGTCTTCCAAGTAGTTGCTGGGAAGGTAGCTTAACAGTTTCTTGACTACCTGCATGCATTGCTGTTCATCTTTGGCTATGAAATGGGTCACTCCGCTCGTTGTGCTGTGAATCATTGCGCCTCCGAGGTCTTCAAAGTTCACTTCTTGACCTAGAACAGTTTTGACGACGTCCGGACCTGTGATGAACATGTGGCTTGTCTTGTCCACCATTATTATGAAGTCGGTCAAGGCGGGTGAATACACTGCGCCTCCGGCGCATGGTCCTAGCACGGCTGATATTTGAGGGATCACGCCTGAGCTTGTGACGTTCCGGAAGAATATGTCGCCGTAGCCTGCAAGACTTGCGACGCCTTCTTGTATTCGTGCTCCGCCGCTGTCGTTCAGACCTATGACCGGTGCACCTGCTTTCACTGCGAGATCCATGATCTTGCAGACTTTTTTGGCGAACATTTCTCCAAGCGAACCTCCGAACACCGTGAAGTCCTGCGAAAAAATGTACACCAACCGACCGTCGATCGTTCCGTATCCAGTTACGACGCCATCGCCTGAAAATCTTTTTTCGCCCATGCCAAAATCTGTGCATTGATGGACGACGAACCGGTCTAGCTCGTTGAAGCTTCCTTCGTCTAGAAGAAGTTCGATGCGTTCTCGTGCTGTTAGCTTGCCTTTCTTGTGTTGTTCGTCAATTCGTTTCTGTCCTCCACCAAGCTGTGCTTCCTTGTTGAGTTCATTGAGTTGAGTGATTTTGTCTTTGACCGTTGGCTCCTTTGTGGGGCTCATTACTTTTCACAATCTGTCTATTACTATTTCAGGGGGTATTTAGAACGTGTGGAAAAGGTGATGTCTGGTTTAGGGTCTCTCAACAAGTTCCAGGAGGACGCCGCGGGTGCTTTTTGGGTGAATGAAAGCTACCATTGATCCACCTGCGCCGGGTTTCGGTTCTTCGTCTATGAGAGTCAGTCCGTTTCGTTTGTATTCTTCCAGCATGGACTTGATGTTTTTGACTTTCACTGCGATGTGGTGTATTCCTTCGCCTCGCGTTTCAATGAACTTTGCGATAGTGCTGTCGCTGCTCAGTGGTTGTACGAGTTCGATGTGGCTTTCGTTGCCCCCTTTGAAGGATGCTATCTTGATTTTTCGCCCACTCAACGTTTGAGTTCCTTCAAAATGAAAGCCTAAAACATCGCGGTACAAGACGATTGCTTCATCCAAGTTTTTCACGGCAATTCCGATGTGATCCAAAGCTTCAATCAAGTGAATCCCACTTTTCTCCGAGTTAGACGGTTACTCGGCATCTCATAAAAGAGTTTCCGACTATGCTTCAGAGTTCGGCATATTCTTTCATTCAAAGCTGACTTTGCAATGAGCTTCGCATGGTTTTTGCGGGAGTTTGTGCCCTGCTGGATGCAGAAGTCAAAGGATTTATAGTTGAAGTCTGAGCAATTTCAATTGGTCGAGTATGGTTATCAAAAAGATCATCAAGAGAGATGGCAGAGCAGTCGATTTCGACTCTAGTCGGATCAGAGATGCAATTGCCAAGGCTTTCATGGCGGTTGAACTTCGAGATAGCGACAAAGCCGAAGGAATAACGCGGAAAGTGGTTCAGCTGCTCGAAGAGAAATTCAAAGAAGAAACGCCTTCTGTGGAAGATGCTCAAGACGCCGTGGTACAGGTCTTGAGGGAGAAAGGCTATGAGAAAGTCGCTCAGGAATACCAAGCGTATCGTCAGAAAAAGATTGAGATAAGAAAACTCCGAGAGAAACTGGATATAGGCGAGCCGAAGCTAACCGTCAACGCAATGGAGGTCTTGAGGCAGCGATACCTTCTCCGAGACTTGAATGAACAGATCATAGAAACGCCGCCCGAACTCTTCAAGCGAGTGGCAAGAGCCGTTGCCAAGTCGGACGCCAAGTTTGGGGGAAGTCCAGAACAAAGTGAGAAGATTTTCACCGAGATGATAATGAGTCTTGAGTTTGTTCCTAACACGCCGACTCTGTTTAATGCTGGAACTCCGCTTGGACAGCTTTCCGCGTGTTTTGTTTTGCCAGTTGGTGATTCTTTGGAAGGCATTTTCAACGCTGCGAAGGACATGGCAATAATCGAGAAGAGTGGCGGCGGGGTTGGTTTTGATTTTTCTCATCTCAGACCGAAGGGCGATATCGTTATGTCAACGAAGGGTGTTGCATCGGGTCCTGTTAGCTTCATGAGAGTTTTTGACACCAGCACCGAGGTGATCAAAGCTGGGGGCAAGAGGCGTGGTGCCATGATGGCGATTCTCAGAGTTGATCATCCCGATATTCTTGAATTCATAGAGTCGAAGCAGACGCCTGGTTTCCTCTCCAACTTCAACATTTCAGTCGCAGCCACTGACGAATTTATGAATGCTGTGGAGCATGATGGAGAATACTGGTTGGTTAATCCTCGAAACAATGAGAAGGTAAAAAGTCTTAAGGCCAAGGAAGTTTGGAACAAGATGGCACATTCTGCATGGGCTAGCGGAGATCCAGGCGTTGTATTTATCGATGAGATAAACAGGCACAATCCCACGCCTCAACTTGGAAGAATGGAGTCGACAAATCCGTGTGGTGAACAGCCATTGCTTCCGTATGAGTCATGCAATTTGGGTTCAATTAATCTTTCTCGCATGGTTGTGAACGGAAAGATAGATTGGGACAGGTTGAAGAAGACTGTTCGATATGCTGTTCATTTTCTGGATAACGTTGTGGAAGCTAACAGGTATCCTTTGAAAGAAACTGACGAAATAACGAGAGCGAACAGGAAGATCGGTCTCGGGGTGATGGGTTTCGCGGACATGCTGATCAAACTCGGCATATCCTACGACTCGGAACTGGCCTTGCAGACAGGCGAGAAAATCATGAAGTTCATCGAAGAAGAATCACACAAAAGATCTGTTGAGTTAGGCGAAGAAAGAGGATCATTTGCCAATTTTAAGGGAAGCATCTGGGAAAGAAAGTACCCGGCTATGAGAAACGCCACGGTAACGACCATTGCTCCAACGGGAACGATCAGTATAATCGCTGGCTGTTCATCAGGAATTGAACCGATCTTTGCGATCTCTTTCATCAGAAACGTTCTAAGCGGAACACGACTTTTCGAGACAAACCCGCTTTTCGAAATGATTGCCAAAGAGAAAGGTTTCTACAGTGAGCAGTTACTTGAGAAGATAGCCAAAACGGGTAGCGTTCAAAACACCAAAGAAGTGCCCGATGACGTGAAGAGACTGTTTGTGACAGCCCTTGATATTGATCCGGAATGGCACGTGAAGATGCAGGCTGCCTTCCAGAAGTACACCGATAACGCGGTCTCAAAGACCGTTAATTTACCGGCGGAAGCAACTGCCGATGACGTGAGGAAAATCTACGATATGGCTTGGCAACTGAAATGCAAAGGCGTGACGGTGTTCCGGTATGGAAGCAAACCCGAGCAAGTGCTCTACATAGGTGAGATAAAGACTGATAAAGGGAAATTTATTGCTCTTGACCCAGAGTATTCTGGCGGTTGTCCATCGCAGAACTGTCCATTCCCTAGCTAAGGAACCATTGAACTTAGAAGCAAGAATGCAGAAGCAGCTATTCTTTTCCAGTGCGAACGTTGTATTTTATCTTGACTTTTGCTCTTTCAAATAGGATTCCCACAGGGCAGTCCTTCACCGTCAGTTCGTGTGCTCTCAGAATTCTGTCTTTAGGCATGTCTGCTTCCACCAAAATGTCCACGGTAGCTTCAGTGATCGTGCCAACCTGCTCGGACTTAACTGCATCGACTTTGACTTCCAAGTTCTTAAGTTTGAATCGCATCTTTTGCACGGTTAAGACAAAGATTGTTGCGTAGCAACCTGCGAAGCTCATCAGGCAGAGTTCAAGGGCTGAAGGACCCATGTCTGTTCCATCTGGCGGCTCCAGGTCGAGAGGCACTGCGTGTGCTCTTCGGTCGTCAATGTCTATTCTGAAATTCTCAATAAGCTTGGCTTTTGCATGAAGTTTTGTCAAAGTCATTCACCATTATTTTGTTTTTTGTCGGAAAGATTTTTATGTTTCGCACCTCAATAAATATTTTTCGTCGCAATTCGTACGAAAATCGTGTTGAATTGTGCGAAATTCGGAAATGATGGGATGTTAACGCTGGACAAGACCGATGCCCGAATAATCGAAATGCTTGAAGCTGATGGAAGGAAATCCTTCACGGAGATAGCCGAGAAGCTCGATGTCAGCGAATCAGCGGTTCGGAAAAGGGTGTCAACGCTGTTATCGACAGGCGTGATAAAAGGATTCACTGTTAGACTCGATCATACCAAATTGGGTCTTAACACCGTGGCGATAGTTGGAGTTGACGTTGAGCCTGATAAAATGCTTGAAGTTGCGCAACTCTTGTGCGATCTAAAAGAGGTAAAATGCGTGGCCACATCGAGCGGTGACCACATGATAATGCTTGAAGTTTGGGCACCAAATGGGAAGGAACTCAATAAACTAATATCAGGGAAAATTTCAACAATAGAAGGCGTAAAGAAAGTCTGTCCAGCCTTAATCCTAGAAAAATTGAAAGAATAATTTGCGAAATAAAGGTGGAAAAAAATGAGTTTGATACCTGAGGAACACAAAGAACATATCAAGAACCAACTTGCCCAAGATTTGGTCAACCCCGTTAGGCTGATCGTGTTCACGGAGGAACTAGAATGCCAGTACTGCGCTCAGACAAAGGAACTCGCGTATGAGCTCGCAGCAATGAATGACAAAATCCAAGCGGAAGTCCACGACTTCGTTGCAGACGCGGAACTGGCGAAGCAGTACGGCGTTGACAAGATTCCTGCGATCGTTCTGTTAGGGGCAAAAGATTATGGAATCAGGTTCTACGGTCTTCCCTTACGGCTATGAATTTCAAACCTTGATGTCGGGGCTGACCATAGTTTCGCAGGGAAAAACAGCTTTGTCAGATGAAACGAAGGCGAAGATCAAGTCAATAACTACTCCAGTTCACCTGCAAGTGTTTGTAACGTTGACCTGTCCACATTGTCCTGTTTCTGCAAGTATGGCTCACATGTTTGCTCTTGAGAATGATTTGATACGCGCCGATGTGATCGACGCCAGTGAGTTTCCGCAGTTGGCGATCAAGTATGGTGTAATGGGCGTTCCGAAGACTGTGGTGAACGAGAAGGTCGAATTCGTGGGAGCAATTCCTGAAAACATGTTTCTGGAGCAGGTTCTTCTCGGCGCAAAATAACGCAGTTCGCAAGACAATCGAGATAGAGGTCCTTTCGTGAAGGAAAAGGAGATTGTTCTTCAGATATTAGGCATGCATTGTGCTGCCTGTGCTACGGGCATTGAGTCGGGACTGAAAAGGCTCGATGGAATAATCGCTGTTAACGTGAATTTTGCAAGCAAAGAAGCGATTGTAAAGTTTGACGAGGACAAGGTTACACTCGATAAAATTAAGGCGACGGTAAAGAGAGGCGGATACGAAGCTGTCGAGAGAGTTGAAGATGTCAGCGAGAAGCGAAAGAAAGAGGTTAGACAGAAACTGCTTCTTTTTGCTTTTGGGTTGGCGCTGACGATCCCGATAGTGTTCATAACGTATTTCACGATGTTTTCTGGGAAAAACTATGTGCTCTTGGCTCTGGCCACACCCGTGCAGTTCATCGTGGGCTGGCACTTCTACCGGGGCGCTTACAGTTCGATCAGAAACCGTTTCGCCGACATGAATGTGCTTGTCGCGTTAAGCTCCTCAGTGGCTTACTTCTATTCGGCATACGTCACATTTTTCGCGTCCGAAACTATGGGGTATTTTGAAGCGGCAGCGATAGTCATCACGACAATTACGTTGGGCATGCTTCTTGAAGACATGGCGGTAGAACGCACTGGCGACGCTATCAAGAAGCTTATGGCTCTCCAGCCCAAAACAGCCACGGTGATTCAGGACGGGCAGGAGAAGGACATCTCAATTGATGATGTTCAAGTAGGTGACGCGGTGGTCGTGAAGCCTGGAACCAGAATTCCCGTGGATGGGACAGTCACTGAAGGACACACGTTCATTGACGAATCAATGATCACAGGTGAATCGGTTCCAGTCGAAAAATCTGTTGGGGACACTGTCTTTAGTGGAACGATTAACAAGACTGGAACAGTGAAGTTTCAGGCAGAGAAAATCGGGTTGGAGACGACTTTGTCTCAGATTGTTCGACTTGCTCGCGAGGTGCAGGCTAGCAAGGCTCCTATTCAAAGGCTCGCTGACAGGGTAGTGAACGTTTTTGTTCCTGTTGTCGTGGGAATTGCAGCGTTGACGTTTATTATTTGGTTCTTCGGGTTCAACGAACTGGCCCTTGCCTTAACGACAACAGTCGCTGTTCTGGCCATTTCGTGTCCTTGCGCGTTGGGAATAGCAACGCCCGCGGCAGTGATGATCGGCGTTGGCAAAGGAGCAGAGAATGGTATTCTCATGAAGAACAGCGCTGCGCTTGAAGTGACTAAGAATCTTGACACTGTTGTTTTCGACAAGACTGGAACGCTGACAAAGGGTAAGCTTGATGTGACAGATGTTCTTGGGAAAGATCGAAAGGCTATCCTGCAAATAGCTGCGGTAGCTGAAAAGTGGTCAGAGCATCCGATCGGTCAAGCTATAGTCAAGGAAGCCGAAAACGAAGGTATTACCGCTGAAGACCCTGTTTCCTTTGAAGCCTTGCCAGGCTTCGGCGTATCAGCCGGCGTCAAGGGTCAAAAAGTGTTGATTGGAAATCGAGCGTTGATGCGGAATAATAAGGTTTCAACGGAAGATCTTGAAAGCGAAATTGAACAGCTCGAAAGTCAAGCTAAAACCGTTTTGATTTTGGCTGTTGACGGAGAAGCCGAAGGAGCCATCGCCGTCTCTGATACGGTGAAAGAACACTCGAAAGAGGCGGTCAGCATCCTGCAGAAGATGGGTTTGAGAGGTTACGATGCTGAGCGGCGATACCAAGAGGACGGCAGAAGCGATAGCCAAGCAGTTGGGAATCGACGAAGTTCTTGCTGAGGTCGTGCCTGCGCAGAAAGTTGAAGAAATTAAAAGGTTGCAGAGTCAAGGAAGGTTCGTGGCTATGGTCGGAGACGGGATAAACGATGCTCCTGCTATCACGCAGGCGAACGTCGGCATAGCGATTGGCAGTGGAACGGACATCGCTGTTGAATCTGGCGATATCGTGTTGCTTAAGGATGATCCGCGAGGTGTTGCGACGAGCATTCGCCTCAGCAGAAGTACGTTGGGGAAGATAAGGCAGAATCTGTTTTGGGCGTTCTTTTACAATGTTATAATGATTCCTTTGGCTGCGGGTGTTGCTTTTTCATCTTTGGGTGTTCTGATTCCGCCGGAAGCGGCGGCGACTTCGATGATCTTGAGCGATATCACGGTTGTGGCGAACTCGTTTTTGCTCAGAAGGTTCAAACCATAGAAATGAACATCAAACACAGCGAAAAAGGCAAGAAGACCCGCGAGGAAAAACTCATTAGTTGCCCCGACCGACGAGTTAATTAAAAAAAGAAAATAAAAAAATGAAAGAAACTAATCTTAGAATAGAGCTATTAGCTTGATCTAAAATCGACTTCTTCGTGGTGGTGCTCTCTTTGCGTAGCACTCTCGGCAGTATACTGGTCTGCTACCATCTGGCTTGAATGGTACTTCGCATTCTTTTCCACATTCAGCGCAAACTGCCTTGTGCATCTCTTTTCTTTCATACGTCAACTATTTCAACTCCTTCACAGTTGCTGTGCAAAAATCACTTCTTACACGCTTTGTCCATCTTTCACATCGTCGCTTATAAACACCACGCTCAGAATCATGAAGTCGGACGCATAAAATCAAATTTACATGCATTCCACTTTATGCGCGCCTTAAGGCAGAATAGATTTGAGAAAAAAGAAAGCTGGACTAGCTTCGTTTCGTCTCTTCCTTGTTCTTTTTGATCAGGTCGTCGGCCACAACCGAAAGTGTCAGGCTTCTGAAATGAACGGGGTCTTTGAGGTCTACCAAAAAACTCTCAACGCGATCTGTCTGGACAAATGGTCGTGTTTTCGTGTAGTTCACTTGCTCAGTGTAGTCTGAAAAGTTTCTATGAAGCGTGATTATGATCCCGTCGAAACCAAGGCCTAAGCCTCGCTCAATAAGTAAGTCTGGAAAAACTTTCTTGTCCACTTCCTCGGCTGCGGCAGCGATAACGGCCTTGTTCTCGTCAGGTCCAGCCTTGTTTTTTGTATTTATGAAAGAGACGCTCATCAATTCATAGCCAAGCTTGGCGAAATCAGGTATCATCGTGTATTCTTTGATGTATCCTTCCTTCTCCAGTCTTCTCCTCATTCGAGTAATTGTGGGCTGAGAAGCCCCTATTGTTCTGGCCAATTCTCTATCGCTTCTGCGACTGTTTTTCATCAGTTCAGAAATTAGTTTCAACTCAACGTACTTCAAACGGTTCTTTTCTCCATCTAAGGTTCTCACCTATTCATGACGCAAAAACCTAAAAAGCTTACCTCTCCATGATGGCTCACAATTAGGTTAAGTGTAGACTTGTATTCCGTTTGCTTTACATCATATCGGATTCTTCATGAGCACGGGGTAAGTTCCCTGCGCTGCCCAACCAAAAATCCTTGAGACCGGTGAGGATAACAAGGATCTGCGCAAACTAAAAGGGAAAGGACAGGCAGCGCAGTCTTACCTTATATTACATGGGAGCAGATGTCTAGTTAAACCTTTGTGAATCATAGTCACTGAAAAAGCGCATATTCTTGGCAAAAGAAACATTTAATTCTAGCATCTTAAGGAAAGTTGACTTGAAATTGATTAGAATGAAACATCCGTTTGCCAAAAAGGGAGAGTAGGCAAGACCCAGAGACATTGTTTACGGTCAGTGTGACGGCGCTGAAAAGTGATTTGTGAAGCTGTTTATTGTCCACCGATGTATTTTGAGGGGTTTTTGTCAAATGTTATCTTGCACGATTGAGCGCAGAAATAGTAGGTCTTTCCTCTGAATTGCGACTTGAACTTGGCTGTTTTCTCGTCGACCATCATTCCGCAAATTGGATCCTTGGCCATAGGCTTTTCACCTCCACTTTTTCGAACGATGTAGCTTGATTTTGATTGGTTGTTACGCCTTATTTTTGTTTGCGGAACTTTTACGCTCCATTTGTATATTGAAGGTTGCTGCTAAGAGTTATAGCTACAGTTCCAAATAGTAATAGGTGAGTGCGCAGTCTAATGGCGTCGGATGAATCGCAAGGTCCTTCTCCCGAAGACTTGAGTATGGGTCTGGGGAAATTGAGGCTGGGTTTCAAACTTTCAATTCTCACGATTGCTCTTTTCGTTGCGAGTCCTCTTTACGGAGTAGGGTTGGGGCTGGGGTTAGGCGTGATTGCCATTTATGTGTTGACTGTCTATCAGAGAGCAGCTGGCTGGAGATTGTTGGGTTTTAAAGAAACCAGAACGACGATGTTGGTTTGCGGCGTGTTCTTGGCTGTTTATCCGTTGTATTTGCTGTTTTTTGAATTGCTTCTGTCTGGCTACTTGAACATGTTGTCGGCTACGGGGTTGATTTTTTGGATTCCCTTGTTTGCGTGGGCTCTCTACACTTACGTCGAAAATCGTAGTGCGAAGGAACTTGAGAAGAAGTTAAACGTGAATTTATGGCCTCCGAGAATATTCGCTTTGATAGGGATCGTTGCTTTCGTTGTGGGAGAAATCTTTTCCTTGATAGTTCGTGCCAAACCTGACTTTGTTTCTTCCCTTCGTCGCCAGCGCCGTTGCGTCTCCGTTTCTGATAATATCTTGCGTCTTTTTTATCAGGAGACTCAAGTTTCCTTCGGAAGCGTCTGAAAACGTGTGAAATGAAGCGTTCTTTCTTATGAATTTGAGTGAAACGTCTTGAACACTCTTGAGATTGCTAAACTTAGCCAGAGGTTTGGATCTTTATTTTTCGCCCCTCTCAACGTTTTGAGTTTCCAGAGACCGCTCTTTTCTTGTTTGCCGATGAACCAGTTGAGAGCTTTTCTAATGTCTTGATTCTTCATTTGAGAGCTCTAATTTGGAAAGTGAATCAAGCGAGGATAGAAGGTCTGTGAACCAGAAGGGGTACGAGAAACCGGTCCAGAAACTGGCGGCTTTTCTGTCTGGATACTTGTCGGGTTTGAAAAATCTTGACTTCAATAGTTTCCCCGCAATTAGAGCTTGTGGGTCATTCCGATGTTCAGGGTGTGCCGCAAAAGCGCGCAGTACCATGCCCGTAATCAGGTGGGAAAATGGTTTTGACTTGTCTGGTTTGATCGGTTCCTTTTCCTTAATAGCCTCAATCAATGTCAATGCGTTCTTTCCGGTGAGGGTTCTTATCGGAAATGCCCATCCGCCATCATTTTGTCGCATGCTGAGAAGCCAATGGAATCCAGCTTCGATGCGGGAGTCTTTTTCGAAACCTGCTTTTATGAGGAGTTCCATCATTGCAGCGGTGTAGTATGGCATGTATTGATTTTCCGAGTATTCCTCTGATGTCTCCTTCTTCGGTTTGAGACTTGAATAGGAATTCGGCTGCGTTCTCTATTGCAGGATGTTCGCGTGTGAAACCGTACTGCTCAACTAGGATTCCGAGCGTGCGGTACGTTTCAAGCTGGTTGTAATCTTCTTGTGAACGAATTTGCGTTTTTGGGTTAGGGTATTTCCATGAACCATCCTTCTGTTGCTTGGTTAGGAGTTTTTTTGGTTCATGAAGGTCCCACAGTTTTTCAATTGGTTCTTTCCTATCTTCCAGCAAGTCGCGTTTTGCAAAGTACGAGACAGCTATGTTTTGGGAGTTTATTAGGCTTGGAAGAGGATTGTATTTCAGTTGCCGAATCCATTTTTCCATCGTGTTTCCCTTCGCATTTCATTTTTCTGTTTAGGTCATCTCAGATTTTTCGTAAGTATTACTGCATATCGCCCTTCTTTTTCTGAGTCGATGAACTGTTTGACTTTCCATCCTGTTCCTTTCAGGATTTCTTCCATCTCTTCTTTTGAGACGAAAAGGTAGTCAAACCATTTTCCAATGTAATTCTTGTACCTAACTCTGATGCGGACTTGTCCTCCCATTCTGCCTTTTGACCTGTTGCGCTTGTGATAGGCAAGATGGGCGGGATTGGTTGTTTTGTAAGGATCGCGGGTATCGGCAATGATTGTAGCGTTTTCGGACGTGATTTTGCTGAATCGTTTTAGGAGTCTTTTTGCTTGTTTGAAGTTTGCAAAAAGTCCGAAGTTGTTTCCCATCATGATTATCGTGTCGAAACTGTTCGGTTTGAAGTTGAGTTTGTCTATCGAGGCGAGTTTTGTTTTTTTGAGTCCTCTCAGTTTGCAGACTTTGAGGGCGAGGGGTGAAACGTCCGTGCCGAGAACGTTGAAACCCTTATTTTGCAGGTAAATGGAGTGTCTGCCGCCTCCGCAGCCAATGTCCAAAACTCTGCCTCGCACGAAGGTGAGGGCTTTCTGTTCGGTTGGAGACCAGTTTTCGTAGGTTGAAAGGTATCCTTTTGCTGGGTAGGCGTCCATGTATTTGTCGTCTCTTTCGATGATTTCGCAGTTTTCTATTCCGTTGTGAAGGTCCCACAGTATCTGGCCGAAGGCGTCTTCTTCGGGTTTCAGCATTTTCATTGTTTCACGGTTCATATTATTCGTTGGAAGGTTCTTAAATCCTCACACGCAAAATAGAGGACCAGTCAGAATGGTGCGTTGAAGGATTTGCCCGAAGAGCTTTGTGTAACGAACAGGGACGAATGGCGTGAATGGCTGAGAAAGAATCAAGATTCCGCAAAATATGTTTGGCTTGTCTATTACAAGCAGCACACTCGAAAACCGAGCATTTCTTACGAGGATTCGGTTGAGGAGGCGATCTGCTTCGGTTGGATCGACGGCGTTATCAGAAGGATTGACGATGAAAGGTGTGCACGAAAATTCATGCCTCGCAAAAGCAAGAGCCGTTGGTCTGAATCGAACAAGAAGCGAGCTGAGAAAATGATGAAGGCGGGAAGAATGACTGAAGACTGGGATGTCGAAGATAAGGGAAGCAAAGGAAAGCGGCGAATGGTTCAAACAGCCTGTCCTCAGAAAAGCACTGGTGATTCCAGCGTTCATGCAAGATGCACTTGCGAAGAACAAGAGGGCTTTTGCTTACTTTAACGAGTTAGCGGACTCGTACAAGCGTCAGTACGTGGCTTGGATTTCGAATGCAAAAAGGGAAGAAACGCGGAATAAACGGCTGGAGGAAGCTATCAGCTCTGTTAGAGCAGAACCGGAAGCTCGGACTCAAATAACGGGGACTCTAGAAATCAGCGGCTTCTTATCTTTATTATGCCAATTTCTCTGGTAGCATCTGTGAATTTCTCTGTTGATTTTGGGCGGAAGACTATCTTGTTGGAATAGAGTCTTGTTGCGAGTGATGTTATCCAGATGCGTGCAGGCAATGGGTCCATGATGGAGAGAGATATCTGGTCTTCTTTCTTGCGATGTCTTGACGGTATTGTCCAGAATCCGAGTAGTCGTCGCTTGTCTTCCTGTGTGATGCTGTATCCAAGGATCTCCCGTGCTTGGTAATGTTTATGAAAATTGAGAAATGGGGCTTCGATGTAGAAGTCTTTGCTTGACAGGTATATCTTGACGTATGCGAGGGCGAATGAGAAGAAAACTGCGGCGACCGTTATTGCTGTGAGGAGAGCGTAGAGCCATGGAAAACTCGGAATGTAGTAAGGTGCTTCGGAAATGACGGCAAGTATTGGAACCCATGAGAGGAAAACCCATCTTCCTCCAATGTTCTGTTCAAATTGAATGTCTTTCAGGTAAGAAGCTTGTCTTTTCTTGTGGATAGAATGTAGGAGACTCATGATGCCAAGCAGGATCGGTATTGACGCGTACATGAGCGCTGGATGCACGTAAAGTGGGGCGGTGACGAGCACTTCGCCATACACAAAATAATTTGAAGGTTGTGAAATGTAGACGTCCCAGAATCCACACACGCTCACCGGGTAGTCTATGTTGACCGTTTCATTCTGCAATTGCACCAAGGTGGTTCTGTTTGGCGCGTCAATTGTGACGGTTACTGCTTCAACTGATCTTGCGTGAACATGAATGATACTTGGCACGGTAATTATCGGGATTTGGCAGAACTCTGGCGCCAGTCCTGTGTGGATGTTGCCAGTAACGGAAACTCCAGTTCCTCCATCTTCATAGAAGACTGGTATGTTTTGCGCGAAGACTATGAGCGTTATTCCCGCCGCAAGAAGTATTGAGCCTAGAATTGCGAAGATTGACCAACGCAATGCCATCGGTTAACCGTGAAGTGACATCAGTCTAAATAACCTTTGCTTACAATGCCTTGACGAACGTGTTTCACACCTTGTGGACGCATGTTGCTTGACCCACACGAACGTTCTTGTTCAATGAAAGTGTGAGTGTTGGGATAAGGCTTTTTTCGCGTGTTTTCAGCCAAAAACACCCCCTCCCCCCCTAGGCTCTCTGTGCACTAAACGGTTTGACCTGGCTTCGGGCACAGATTGAGAGAGTCGACTGGAAGCCACTCGAGGCGGCGACGTTGGTAATGCAATGTCAAAGGATAAGAAATACTCAGTGGTGCCCGAGAAGGTGTCTTATCAATGCTTTTTTCAAGACCTTTGGATGGATTTTTTGAAGGGAAAAGGATGGGTCAGGATTGGATGAACATGAAGTTTCAGCCAATTTTGATTCAAGACTTATATCGTTGGTTGTGGTGATAAAAAAAGCGCTTGGATGCGTCTCATATGGAATTCGCGGTTGAAACTAACGGTTTGATCAAGAGATATGGTTCGCTCACTGCGGTGAACAAACTTGATTTGAAAGTCACGCAGGGATCGATTCACGGTTTTCTGGGTCCTAATGGCGCGGGGAAGACGACTACCATAAAGATTTTGGTGGGGTTGTTGGAGCCGGACGAAGGCACTGTGTCTGTTCTCGGGAAACAGGTGCATAGAGATGAAGCGGATGCGCGGCTGAGTATTGGGTACATGCCTGAGCTTCCGAAGTTTCCGAAGCATTTGAAGGGGGTTGAGCTTTTGGATGTTTATGGTCGTATGTACGGCATGAGTGAGCAGGAGCGCAGGGAGCAGATACCTAAGTTGATCGAGATGGTGGGGCTTAAGGGCAGAGGAGAGGATTTGATCGGCAAGTACAGTAAAGGTATGCAGCAGCGCATTGGCATAGCGCAGGCGTTGCTGAACAATCCTGAACTCGTCATTCTGGATGAACCAAGTCTCGGCTTGGATCCTGTGGGCATGGTGGAAGTGCGCGAACTCGTGAAAACTATTTCTAAAGAGGGTATGACGGTTTTCGTTTCTTCACATTTGCTGTTTGAGGTGGAACAAATCTGTACCCATGTAAGCATAATTAACCGTGGCGTGATGCTTGTTTCTGACACGCTTCAGAACGTTTCGGGGATGCTTACGGGACCGATGTTGATTCACGCTGAAGTGGCTAGAATGTCAGACGCGGTTGTGCAAGCGTTGAAGAAGTTGCCTTTTGTCTCGAATGTGGGGCAAGCGGGGAATGAGTTGAGTATTCAGGTGGCAACTCATGAGGACGTGCGGGTTCCAGTATCTGAGACGATAAGTAAGGCTGGCGGAGTCGTTGTGGGGATGAGTATGAAAGGGTCGAATCTTGAGGATGTGTTTATGCAGTTGGTTAGTAAGGACGAGGGAGGCAAGGCGCAGTGACGACGGTTGTGAAGCAGGTTCAAAGGTCGCGTCCAAGCTGGTTCAGTAGGTTCTGGGCGGTTGTCAGATACGAAATGCTGTGGAACATTCGAAAGAAGAAGTTCATAGGCATCATTATCCTTGGGTTCGTCATCGCCTCCGTGGCCTTGTTCTTGCCTCCAATCCTCAGCGTCGAAACTGGGCAAACGATATTCTCAAACCCTGATTACGTGGTCACATCCAGCAGCATTCCTGCTTTCGGCCTCTTTCTTTTCGCGCTTGCGACGGCCATGAACAGCATATCAAGCGAGTTTGAGACCGGCACAATAGTGCCTTTGTTGACGAAGCCAATTTCGAGGACGATGGTCTTCTTGGGCAAACTGTTTGCAGCCTTCATCATAATTCTCACAACCTACACGGTGTTCTACGTGTACGACATCATCGGAGGCACTGCCGTCTACGGCGCTCAGAACAATCTTCAACTGGTACCACTTGGGCTGCTGGGAAACATCATAACAACTTTCATCTGGATAGCACTAATTCTAGCTGTGGGATCGCTCTCTAAGAACACGTTAATCTCGGCTCTCGCAGCCTTCGGCTTGTTCTTGGCTTTGCTCACTAGCCGTTCCCATTGTTTCGGTGTTTGTAGGTCCCTCCGTTCCAATGAACTATGTTCCTGGAAACGGCGCAGGCGGGGTTATTAGCACTCCGCAGGGATCGGTGACTATTGGCGGTGGACCCGATAATGTTGGCGCGAACCTGATTAACTATGCGCTTTATCCTTCAGCGAACGTGAATTTCACCAAGACAAACATAGAGCTGCGAGGCGGGGGGCAGCAGCCTGGGATGACACAGACTCTGGTTTACACGGAACCGATTTCAGTGGTGGCTTTGAGAAGCCTTGGCGTTGCATTGGCTTACATTTTCGTGTTCCTGATGATCGCGTGGTACGCCTTGAAACGTGCGCAAATACTTGAATAATGCATTATCGCAATGCTACTCAAGACGGAAGCTGCGTCTTAGATAATTGTCGGCTACGCAAGAATTATAATGGTTGAAGACTGAAAACCTGTGTCAGGGTCTTCAAATGTCTGATGACGATCAGCCGGATTTTCATGCGTATATCTCTTATCACGTGATGGGGACCAGTTCGTATTCTTTGTTCATGGGTTTTACTTTCTAACACTTTTCCGTCTACAAGACTTATATTCTGTTAGGTTGTATGACATCGTGAGAGTGAAAGACTTGAACAAGAAAACCAAAAATGAGAAAGTCGTCGGCGCGGTTTTTACCGTCCATGTCCGCGAAGATAGTTTGTTGAAGTGTGTGCTAAGTTGTCCGTACGCCTCATTTCATAAAGAGTGCGTCGTTCTCAACTGGCTTGAAAGAAACACTAGACCGAAGATGAAAGCATGACCAAGCACAAAATCCGTTTGAAAGATGTTCTTCCCAAACTCGTCAAGAAACACAGCACCTTCAGCCCTTCTCAACTCAGAAGCTACATCCTAGCCGAACACAACAAAGACGTAACCGCTGAATCAATAACCATGTACTTCAAGCGCCACCCTGAACAAGTCGCAGAGCTACGGAAAGAAGTGACGGAAGAACAAGTTTCAGCCGTCGAAGTCACCGAAGGAATATTCAGCAACGGCACATTCCAAGAACTGCCATCAATCAAGAAATGGAACATAGAGAAAGCCACGCTCGTTTCAGCACTCTACCAGAAGCAAAACGTGAATGCGATCAAGCGCGTCTGCCAAGGAATCTTCTTCAAGAAGAACCATGAAACCAAAATACTGACAGAGCAGCACATCCCTAACTGGATACCTAAAACTCCCGAAAGACTCACGCTTGAGCAGGCTCAAGAGTTCATTGCAGCCGTACACAACGCAGGCGTAGGAACAAAAGACTACCGAATAGCTATACGTGACTTTTTCCTGTCAAGAGATCACATCACGCTCAAAACCACTGAAGTGTCAGGAATGATGCCACCCATCGGTAAATGGAAACACGTTTTCGTTCCAAAAGACACGATCAACAAGATTCTCGACTACGTGAAAGCAAGAAACTTCGTCGCTTTTGCCGCAGACTTCACCATGTTCAAAACAGGCACACGATCAACCGCAGCCTTAAGCGAATACTTGCGCCGCAAACTCAGAACCGAGGAAGGCGTGCATGTCATAGCAGTGACGGATAAAGGCTTTCACCGAACAGGAAGACAGACCTTCGACAAAATCATAACCGACGATCTACTCGATGTCTTAACTCAATGTTGGGAGATGAACGGCGACAACCCCTTCACTGGATTGAGCGAAGAAAGCCTCAGACGACTCAACAAAGAAGCCTACCAACAGTTTCTAAAAGACGATGCCCTCGACCTAGGCATGACAGAACCAAACCACTTCTGGAGACACATGTTCGGCGCTCACATGCTCAGAGCAACAAACTGGAACTACACAGCAGTAGCAGAACTAGGCTCATGGAGCAACGAAGACATGCTTAAGAAAGTCTATGGTGCGCCACCTCAAGAAATGCTGCGGAAGGTAGGGCTTGAAAATATCCCCAAAATCTAAACCCCCCCTTTTTTGTCCCTTCTGCAAAACAGAGCTAGAACATACTACTAAAAAGACATGGAAATGTCAAAACTGCAAGTTCACCATAACAATCTACTGGAATCGTGTTTCTCTCAAAAAAAGAGGGATAAGAAGCTAAAGACTAGCTTGTCGGTTGAGTCGTAGAAACTTCTTGATGGTCAAAAGCGCCGTTCACGTAGACTTGTCGAGTCCAGATCGTTGTTCCTGCCTTGCCATAAGCCGAGTCTGTCAGCGTCGTCATTGTTACCCATGGACTATATGAAACCACTGGCGATGACTGCGTGACCGCTGCCGTTGCATTGCTAATTGCTGTTTTCAAGCCGCGAATGAAGTCTAACCCGAAAGCTATCGCTGTCACGATTTCAGGCGGCAAGTTTCCGACACCTTGAAGCCCAACAAACAAAGTCTCCCAAAGCGCCAAAGTCACTAAGAACTGCGAAGCCGAGTATGGTAGAAGCTGCTTTGCCTCAAGACAGTTGTAGATGTAGCCGCCGATATTTCTTAAGACTGCCAAGATCGCCGCGAGAACCATAGGGTTCGCTAAGATCGCTTGAACCGTTGAAAAGTCTATCAAACTCTGCAACATTCTTCTTTTGCCTCTACTAGCCTAGAGAGTGCAAATAGTTTAAAAGGATTTGCACAGCCGTAAAACACAAGCCCAGAGTCAACGCAGAAGCATAGATCGCAGTTTTGATAGCCTTAATTTTCTCGTCAAGTACTGCCATTCGCGCAACGCATGTGTCATTTTGGACTGGACAATCTTCTTCTTTCTTAGACAAGCGGATGCAGCTTCCGATGAACTTCCTTACTGATGTAGCGCTCTCGAAGTCTCCAGAGTTCATGAACAATAACAGCAGGCAGGGCCAGAGGGCCGATAGATCTGGCTGCCACTGACTTGCTAGGTGGTGGTGATAGTTGTGGAGCTGTCACGGTGACTGTAGCGCTTGCAGATTGCAGAGGGCTATTTGCTGCTGTAGGGTCTGTGACGACTGCGTAAATTTGGAATGTGCCTGCGTTGGGGAAAGTGTAGTTGACCGTTGGGCCTGTGCCGATCTGGAAGGCTGAAACGCCTGTAGTCCAGAACCATGCAATAGTTGGCGCTGTGCCTCCTGTCACTGTTGCTGCGAAAGTTTGAGTTTGACCTGTTCCTAGCGCTGCCGTCATGGGCGCTATAGTTATCGCCAGGTTGTTAATGGGTGGTGGTGGAAGCGTTCCGCCTGCAAGTGGATGAGGATAAGCGTAGGGTGTGTAGTTTGGTGCTGCTGTCATAAAGTAGTCTGTGCCTTCAACGTATCCGCCTTGATTAGACAGCAAGGTTCCAGAATCCATTTTGTTGTTCCATATCCACAGATTTTTGACTTGCCAAGTGGTACGCCTTCCTTGAGAGGCTGACTCCGTAGAGAATGTTTTGCATGATTTCTCCCCAGATTACGCCGCCTCCGCCTCGTTGCCAGTGTGCTTGAGCGCCTTGATAGGCTGCCGTTCCTATGATTGTGTTGTTGTATGCTTCTATTCCTCTGCCGCCGACTGTGGTTGTTCCGCTTGCGCCGTGAATGTCTATTGAGCCGAAGTTCTGTGGCCTCTCGTTTTCTATGTGGCTGTAGCGAATGACGTACCAAGCGGCTTGATTTGCTGCGATTGCATGTCTGCATCGAGAGAAGAAACAGTCTTCTGCGTAGAGAATTAGGAAGCCCACTGGAATAGTTTCGTATTTGCCGAGAAAATGTGTAATGTCTACATCCCAGTTCTCGTATTCACCTACGACTATGATGCCGTATCCCCATTGGCCGCCTTGATCTTTGTAGGGATTGTCTATGTAGTTGTGATGGAAAAGACCTCGTGTTGTGCCTGTTGCATAGTTCTGAACCATGAAACCCGCGTCTGGAAAGTTTATGAAGGTGCAGTATTCAACGCTGTAGTCCATAGGTTCTCCTATGATCTGTACGCCTATTCCAACTACGTTGTCGTTTGTTGGGTCTACTGTTCCTTCGAATTGGATGCCAGAGATTTTGAAGGGTTTATGGTTTGCGCCGTTAACTACTATCATCGTCGGAAAGGGCGCGGTCATGTCTTGATGTAAAATTGTTTGCGCTTGATTCTGCACATATCCAGAATAGCCACTGCATCCTGCTTTTCCTGCGCCGTAAATGTTGATTCCGCCGACGCTCGTGACTGTGCCACCGTTCCAGTGGAATGTTCCTGCTGGAATGAACACGTTTCCGCCGCCTGCGGCCTGCACTTGATTTACGGCGGCTTGAATGTCTGCTGCTGAGCCGCTAGCTGCTTGAGCATCCATTTTAGGTCACTTCCTCGAAGAGATGACCTTTTGCCATGACGAATTGTTCATGGTCTTTGTCTTGGGTTAAGTCCCCGTTTGGAACTTTTGTGCAGTGTTTGCCGTAAGGCACGATTTCGCCGCAAGCACCGCATTTCCATGTTTTTGACGCGTTTATTTTTTGTTCAGGAGTCAATTTTTCATTCAACTTTTCAGTCATGTTTATTCCTCTGTTCCCCACACGTTTGCTGACGCGAATCCTGCTGTTAATGCGGGAGATTGGAATATTAGAGTGTTGCCTGCTGTTGGAGAAAGAAAACCGTCGTTTGGAATGGTGAATGGAATTACTGTCACAGAGCCGATGGCTGCTAATGCCGCGCTGCTAATATCGAAATAGACCAAGGGCCCAGCTACGCTGTCGGCAAGGTTGATGTAGAATACGCCTGCGCATGTTGCGTTTTTGCTTAAGACAATGATGCCGCCCATAAGCCTGTATTTTTTGCCTGCTGGATTCCAGATTACCGTGTTTCCTGTTAAGCTTGCGGCTCGTTTGAAAGTTGTGGGTGTTCTCTGTACTTCAGGCTGATTAGTCACGTTGTTTTGCAGGATTCCTTGACTTGCGGTAGTGAAACCGTAATTAACGCCTGCGCCTGCACTCATTTTTTACTCCTCTGTTCCCCAAGCCACGAAGGTCGAGTAGCCTGCTGTCAAGTTTGCTGACAGAGTAAAAGAAAGGGTGTTGTTGATTGTTGGTGAAAGATAGCCGTTGGCAGGTAAATTGACTGGAATATAGGTTGTTACGCCCATGGCTACTAATGCGCCTGAACTGATGTCAAAAGTGAAAACTGTGCCTGCGCCGCTATCCGTTAGGCTAATGTTTTCGGCGGCTGCGGCTGCTGCGTCTTTGCTTAGAAAGATGGTTGCGCTCATCAATCTATATTTTTTTCCTGCGGCAGGAGTCCACAGTACGCCTGTACCTTGCACTTGAGCATGGTATTTCTGGATTGTCGGTGTTCTCTGCACTTCAGGAGTACCAGTCACATTATTCAAAAGTGTTCCTTGGCTTGCTGCGGTGAAGCCTGCGTTGACGCTTGAGCCTTGACTCATTGGTAGTATGCCGCCACCATTTTTTGGCCAGTGTTTATGTTTGTGACTGCCATTATTGTTGAAAGATCTACTGAGCCAAAATTGAATGTTCCACCGCCCATTCCTGCGACGTTGCTGGGGTTCATTATGTAGCCTTGGCCTGCTGTTAGAGGCGTGACTTTTCCCATAGCGCCTTTTCCCCATGAGCTTATTGTTATGCTGTCTGTTGAACTCAGATTCATAAGCGTGCCGCCGCGTACGGGTTTAGGGTTTGTGTAGAGTGGTGCAGCTGTTGTCGTGATTGTTAATACTTCTATGTAAACGTCGGTTTGGCCTGCCGTATTCTCTTTTTGAAACAGATCGATTAAGCTGTTGAGAGCTTGCAAAAGATTTTTGGAATAAGGGGGGATTTCTGGCCCTGAATACTCGCTGAGTAATCCAGCGCCAGAAGTCAATGTGCTCAAAGCACTGTCTCCTATGGATAGTCTATGTAGAGGTAGCCGACTTCAAAGTTGCCTGCGACTCCGACGGTTACGTCTGGTGTGAAAACACCTTTTGGCGTTGATGGTGATCTTAGCACTAGATTGAGTGGTTCACAAGCGCTTATGTGTGCTAGTCCTTGAGTGACTACTGCGCCTAATGATGGGCCTACTGGTTCAGCATTCCAGCGTTGAGGGTTGATCGCTAGTTCTGAAGCGTTGATAGTGAATTGCCCTGCTACTGGGTTCACAGTTGTTGGTGTCGTATCTACTGCTACGCCATAGAGTCCTACGAGTCTTTTGCGTGGTGACGAAATTGTTACGCCGCCGTCTGGATATGCTGTAGCTGTGGTTGTGAAAGTTGTTGGCCCACCGCCGTAGTTGATACCTGCGATTTTGCCTTGCACTGGGCCGTATCCTGCCATCCACCCACCTGCGCCAATGTAGCCTTCTGGCCAAGTGTCTGAAAGAAGTACGTCAACTGCCATATACGGTGTTCCTGCCGCTGTTGCTACTTGTGGTGTGCCGTAGAACTGCATTTTTTCGCCGCCATTGCAGGGTTGCATCAGTGGCCACCATTTCGCTGCGTCTTGGATGTTGGTAAACGCTGCGCCTAAGCATGATTCTACCGGATTAGCGAACACTTCATAGTCTTTCATGCCGAGGTCTGCGCTTTCTACTTTCAAAGTCCAAAATCCAGAGAGCTTTGTTACTGGCGTGATGTAGTATGCTTTCGGCCTGACTAACAATGCAGCGTGCTGCTGTTGGGATTATGTAGTCTGCACCTGTTGCTAGAACTTGGGATCCGCCTAGTTTGGTTTTTGCTGTGGCTGCTCCCATCGTGACGGCTGCAATTTGATCGATCCAGTAGCCTACTTTCATTTGCGCTACGCTATAGTCGTGTCCGAGAACTCCGCCGAATTTAGGGTCTGATATGAATTGACTTCCCATTTTTCATTCCTTTCCTATTGTAGAACGCTCAACTGAGCGAGTGTTCCTGCTCTGCTGAAAGGCACATTTCCCGTTGCGACTCCGCCGTAAAGTTCGCCTTGACCGCTGAGAACTGGCGTGCTTTTGCTGAGTGCTGTGTATCCGCTTGGGTTCGGGTCAAACATTCCGCCGACGATTCCTCCGACTGTCATTCCCATGCCTGCGCCCTTTATGATGCTTGGAAAAACGTCGAGGCTTTTGTACTGTGGAACGGCTTGTTTCAAGATGCTGTCGGCTATAAGGATGGCTATGCCTGAGAGGCTTGTTTTGTTGATTGCTCCAAACAGACTGAATTGGGCTTTTCCTTGTCCAGTGTAGGATGGGTCGATTTTTCTTACTGTGTCTGAGCCTACGAAACCTGAGAGTGCGTCCTCAAAACGTCCTTTGCTGAAAAGTCCTTGATAGCCAACCTGTTGTGAGTATTTTTTGGTTGCTTCATATTCCCATGCGAGTACGCCTGTGCCGACTGCTGTGCCTGTTTCTATCCAGTGTTCAGTTTTCGCGTTGATCTCCATGTTTATCGCCTTAGTTTAACGTGGCAAGCTCTGCGTGCTGTCGTTTTGCTTTGACCGCGTGCCATGTGTTTTCGTACACATCTGGCTTTTCTCATACCTTTTCCCATTTCAAAATGCCTTCTTGCGTGAATAATGTCTGCATAATCACGCTTTTAAAGAATTAGCATATACATTACTGGTTATTCTGTCCGAGAAGCGTGTTCAGTTTAGGTTGTAGGTATCTGATTTGTCCTGCCGTCGCTGGATTGCTGAGTGCCTGTGCCATTTCGCGTTCTAAGTCTGCGATCTGCTGCGCTACTGTCGGCGTGTATATCCAGCCGACGAATTGCCATGTTTGCGTTAGTGAACTCCATCCTTCAACGTAGTTTTCTAGGGGATTCCAGCGCAAAATGTAGACTCCTTGACTTGGATTTGTCGCTAGAACCTGTTCATTTGCAGCATTGACAGCGACTATTGAGCTTGCAGCCTGATTAATGATGCTTGCCGCTGTAGCTGCTGCGACGGGGTCGTTGGGTTTTCCGATATATCCTGAACCGCTTGGTGGCTGTTGAATTGGTGGAATTAAGGCGGCGACTGCTGCTTCTGCCTGCTGAAGCGTGAGATAATGGATGCCTTGTAGAGAAACGGTTTCGGCCCAATAGTAGTTTGCTGAGTTGTAGTAGATTTTCACGTTTTGGTAGGTTTCGACGTAGGTGTCAATGTAGACTGGCGTTGGGAGATTGGTGACGTAGCCGCTGAAGCCTTTTCCGCCGCTGCAATTATAAAGTACGAGTGCAAAAAGCGTGGCTGGACTCGCAATTATGCCGATTCCTTCTCCTGCAACATCTAAAACGTCGTTGGCCAGTTGTTTCAGGTTTGGACTTTGAGGGTTTTTTTCGTCTAGTTCCATGTTTAAGCCGCCGCCGCTACTGCTGGAAGCAGTTTCATAAGGGCTTGAAGATCGCGTGTTGCATCTTCGCCTGTTTTCTGCGCTATAGTTTCAGCTTTTCCTATCGCTTCAACTAGAGTGGTAAGGTTTGTTCCTGCTTTCTGCATGACTTCTTGACTGGATAGATGCGCGAAGAATACGAGAAATGCTGCGTATGCGTCGTCGCTTAGAAGTTTTGGGAAAACGTGAGGCACATTAGCATCTATGAAGATTTCTTGGTTCAATGGGCCTGCATTCGTGACTCCAAGTATGTTAAGTAACCAACCGATGAAGCCTTGAGAAGCGTCAGTATTTTGAAGTTCGCCGGCGTAATACTGGCTTTTGGTCGGGTCTTTCATAAAGAAAGGTCGTTCATTGATTGGTGCTGCGTAGCTGCCGCCATGAAGAAAGTCAGCGTACATTAAAAGAGACATTAAACCGATTGGGCCGCAGGCTTTTCCTGCTTTGATTCCGTCCTGAATGACTGAGAGTGTGGCCTCGTAGAGTCTTATGATCGCGTCGTTTGCCTGTTCAAACTTGCTTCTTGTTCGCGCCGTTGTTTTAGTCGATTTCTTTTTTGTTGATTTGTCGCTCATCTTTTCGCCTTCTCAAGAAAGATTCTTGTGCCACATCCCTTACACTTTTCTAGTACACCGTTAGAAAAGAAGCCTACATAACGTATCCCACAAACTGGACACACAATTTCTCGTGAATAGTTGCTAGGGTCATGTACTTGAGGTGGTCTTAAAAGTGAGACTGGCTTCATGTTTCCACGCTCGATCTACAGACTGCAACAGGGTTACAGTCACATTTTGAATAATCTGAGGTTAGATGGCCGCAGCACTTGATTTCAGTCTTCTTGACGCACCGACTAAGAAGGTTTTGAAGGTTTTTATCTTCTTTTTCTGTTTCAGTGAGTCCATGCGGTAGATATGCGCGTTTGCTTGCTGGATTTGGAACGTTGAACGTGCTGTCAGTGATTGAATGCCGTATTTCTCGGCAGTCGTCGGCCAGTAGAGACCACATAGCCAGCTCTGTTGCGTCGTTATTTTCGTCAAGAATGTTCGAGGACATGATCTAGTGTTTTGTCTGACCATGGACTAAGCCAACTGTAGAATTCTTTTTCTTTGGGGTTTGACGCGATTGTTACGCCTTCTGAAGCGTAGCCGCCTAGTTTGATGAGGTGTTTTTCTTCTATGCACTTGCAGTTTTGGAAAGCACAGCCATCTGTGCAGTGTTCTTCTATTAGGCTGAGTTGCTCGACGATTTTTCTGCGTGTGTAGTCGAGATCGTTGAAGGGTTTTATGATTGGTTTGGCGTGGTGTTCTCTGACGATCTGTTCGGCTTGTGCTTCTGTTGTCCATGGATGCTCTAGCCTTTCCTGCTCTACTTCAGTCACCATGCGGTCAAGTCCTCTTTCAGTTGCTTGATAACTTCGAGGGCCTGTCCCTCAGACATTTTCTCTATTTCCTGCGCCAGCTTATGAAGTACGTTGTACTTGTACACTTTTAAATCTATCACTTCAGGCGCGTTCAACAGTTTTAGAGTCTTAGAGGCCATGTTGAAAAGAGCGTCTTTCGCGCTTTTTTTAGATTGAAGTTGCAGAGGGTCTATTTTCAGATTCCATCGGGCGCTCAAAATACTTCATTCCTTCAGTTTTTGGCATCTTGAACGCTTTTAAAAGAGCCTTCGCCTGCTTCTTTGTTACGGTGATCTCGATGCTTTCTCCACATTTAGGACAAACAGCGACTAATCCGGCCACTTTCATGGAGACACAACAATATGATCGACTACTTCAGGAACACCGAAGGCTTTTGCCGTGTCAGCAGCGAATTTTTTAGCATACATCAGTTGGATTCTGTCGAGAGTCTTGACCATTTCCATGCGATAAGGGTCTGATGGGATAGCGCCTGCTGCCTGTTGGCCAGTGACGGCTTTCTCTATCATTCCGAAGACTCGTTCTACTACTCCTCCACCTTGTTGAGCTTCTTTTGCGACTGTCGCCACGTTTGTTTGACCTTTTGCGCCAATAGCTTCTAGCCCTTTTGTTATCATGGTGAAGTTTTCTTGAATGTCTTTGAAAGCGTGATCGAGTTGTGCAGGGAGTTCTTTGTTGACTCTATCATTGAGTAGCGCTAACTGAGCCTTTAAGGCTTCATTCTCCTTTTTTTCAGTTGCTAGTTCCGTTTGGAACATCTGTAAGAGTTCGATGACTTGTTCGCCTTCAGTCTTTTCATGTGGCTGCTGCGCCGTTAGCGTTGCGTCATCGCTTGACGTTTGCAAAGTGGCCATTAGATCGCCTTCGCTCTGTGACCGCCGCAGTTCGGGCAAGCCTTCAATTTTTCCACTGTTTCTTTTGCGCCTAAGTGTTGGCCGCAGTCTTGGCAGACTGTTTCATCTTTAAAATCAGGGTTTTTGTCGCCGCATGTTGGACAGAACTGTTGCCATGCGCCTATGTAATGGGGTTTTCCTTCTTCGTGGCCATGTTCGTCTGTTTTTGGTTCTGTTGCAGTGGAAGGTAAGGGGTCTACTTTAGGTGGATCTGCGTGTGCTACAACTTTGTTTTCCCGTTTTCGTCTGAGCGCAGCCAGTTCCTTCGTTACTCTGACAGTTTCTTCTTTCGCTTTTGCGAGTTCGCCTTTGATTTTTGAAAGTTCATCTTCAACTACTGGTTTCTCGGACACGTTCAACCTTCTCCATTAATGCTTGTCTTGAAAATTCGTATCTGCTCAAATTAAGTTTGGCGCAAGCCCGATCTAAATTTCTAAGTTGGGTCGCGTCTAGCATGGTTTGAACAGGATACAGCACAAACGTATAACGTACATCAGGGAATTTAAGGTTTTTCGCTGAAGTCTGCACTAATTCGATGCAGCGTCGGTAGTCGCCGAGCCAGAAAGCGATTGTTAGGAGGCCTAATGTTTTCAAGTGTTCCTTATTCATGGTTACGAACCTTTAAGGGAGTAGCAAGACCGAGCTTTACTTTTCGAGTTCATCCTACTTTTCAAGCTCAGTCCTACTCCTCATTCCTTGGTTCTGGCGGCCTGTTAGGTTGACCATATCTTCCACGCTCACAAGAAGAGAGTGAAGAATCAAGTGATCGCTGGAGAAAGGAAAGAAACCTAACAGGCTTTCGCCACTGATAACCTAGGGTATTTAGTGTTAAAGATGTGAGTCGTTTTTCTTCATGGTTTTTGACTGTAAAATGTCTGAGTATGAATCTTAAGGCAAGATGCAAAGTTTAAGTCCTTCTGAACTGTCTCTCTGGCCCGCTGCAGTTTTGATGCATTTTGTTGGTATGCTCGTTGCTTTACATGTTTGCAGACTTGACATTCCAATCCGCCAAAAGGATAAAGGGCGCTTATTCCAGCTTTCAATTCATGATGTTCCGTAATTTTATCGCAATTTTCACAGCGGATATACCATTTTGCCACGATTTTTTTTGTTTCTTGGCTGAGTCCTGATAGCTGATCGAGTAGTTCCTGAAGCGTATTAACATCTTTCGGAATCCTGTCCAGCCTAACATAGATCATGACTTCCGTTCTTTCATCTCCTTTAGAAGCTGCCGTGGAAGTCTTGGGCAGTTAGTTGTGATAGAAATTTGTGTAGGATTTTTTGGCAGCCTTCCTTGTACGTCTTCCACAGCGGAGCCCTGCCTTCCTCGTACGTCTTCAACAGCTGAGCCTTGCCTTCCTTGTACGTCTTCAACAGCTGAGCCTCGCCTTCCTTGTACGTCTTCCACAGCGGAGCCTCGCCTTCCTCGTACGTCTTCAACAGCTGAGCCCTGCCTTCCTTGTACGTCTTCAACAGCTGAGCCCTGCCTTCCTCGTACGTCTTCAACAGCTGAGCCCCGCCTTCCTCGTACGTCTTCAACAGCTGAGCCCTACCTTCCTTGTACGTCTTCAACAGCGGAGCCTCGCCTTCCTTGTACATCTTCCACAGCTTAGGCGACAGTTCCATTAACAGTTTTGCGGTTCGACAGACTACTTTCATGTTGTCTTCTTGGAACTCGTAGACTTTTGAGGTTTCCGCGATGAAGATTCGTGTTCCTTGCCAGTGGTTAGGTTCTAAGGTTAGGTGTATTCCGTTTTGGCACATTTCGATTTTACCTTTGACAGTGACTTTTTTGTTGAGTTGCCATGTTTGTGTTCCTCCGTTGCAGCTTTCCATCTGGTTATTGAGGACTTTTAGAAATAGATTTCGGGTTTTCAATTTTTCACTCTCCAAGGTTGTTATGATTTGGTTTGTTTCTTAAGTTTTGTGGTCTTTTGCACGATTAGAACTCTTAATTCACTGTCGGCAGGCACTTCATAAGGCATACTGAACCAGATGTCGTTGAAGCCTGTCGCGGTGTTTTTGACTACTCGTAGGTAGAAGCCTTTGAGTTGGTCGCCTTTTGCGAGATCGGTTCTTGCGATATCGATTTGTTTCATGGTTTTCACCGGATATATTCGTCAACTGGCGCGCCCCATGGGGTCGCGTCGATTATTTCTCCTGTTTTTCCGTTGCCAGCAGGCTTTCTTTTGTGTATTATGGCGATTTCTCGGTGCATGTCAGCTTTGATTATGGCTCTTTTTTGTTCTTCTTTTGTTCTGTGTTCTTCTACGTCTTTTTGGATTTTGGCGGCGGCTTCCATGAAGGCTAGGTGTTCTGCGTGTTTGAGGCTGAAGGTCATTTGTCCGTCTTTCCAGATGATTCGGTCTTTCTGTGTTTCTGATATTCGGTAGGTTTTGCCTGCGATTGCTAGTGTGTGAACGTCGCTAGAGGGTGCGAGGACTTCGGGCTGTTGAGCCGTTGAGGTTTTCTGCTCGTTAGATGGTGAATCTTGGCGAACAGAAGAAGCGGAACTTCCCTCAAACGGTTTCTCAGCCATGCCTCGGAAATATTGGAGCTGCCCTTTCAAGTCGAGAATGAAGCCTTGCAGCAAATCTTTTCTGAAAGTGAGTTCAGGGTGCTTGTTTTGGTAGGTTTCAAGTTCTGCTGACAGCCATTCGTCAGCCTCAAAGTCGAGTCGAAATTTTGTCATTTTTTCGCTCTCTAGTCTAGTCTTTATGATCGGTTCGTAATTTAAGGTTTATGGTCAGATCGTCAGCATGGACAGAGCATACTAACAAAGTGAAAAGTGTTAGTTTCTGCACCATACCTCTGACCGTCAATCTGACCATGCTTCCCGTTCTAAAGCCCTGAAATGTCCATGAATGTTAGTTTTCATGGTCAGAGACTATGGTCAGAGAAAATGAAGAAAAGTGGTTGTTAGTATCTGTTAGCTAACAAAGACCATACTTTTATGTATCAAACCCTCTATTCAAATCCGAGCGAGTTGAAGGTTCAGATAACTTTGTTTTCGTTGGCCGTGCTTTTTCATGCCTTGGCATATCTGTTGTTCATTGAGGAGGCGGTTGTCGCTTATTCGGTTAGAATAGCTCCAAGACTGCCAGAAGGATACAGTGGGGTTATTGTGCGATACATGTCTGATTTTGTCTGGTACATGCTGGCTGGAATAACATTACTGATATTCTTTGTGTGGGGATTCTTTATTCTTGCAGCAGCTTCAGGGGTAGTGGGTATTTCTTTGGTTGTTCTTGCTACATTGAAAGCTAGACCGCTTTACAGAGCGGTTGGTGAGAAATGGACCCGCAAATAGACTGCAGCAAAAGCTATCTGTCGATGTTGTTTCCTGCTCTTGTTATTGGAGCGTGGCTACTTTTCTTCTAGTTTGACGACTTTGCAGCATCTTCGTTCTAAGTGTCCCATGAGGTCTATTCCGGCTTTGGTTCTTTCCTCTTCTTCTTCGAGGTGCTTCTGGAACCCTGCTTCTTTGACTCGGCGAAAGTTGTCAACGACGAACGGATAGAAGTCTCTTTGATATTCTGTGTTTTTACATGTCAGATAATCGTTGCAGAGAAGGC
The DNA here is from genome assembly GCA_963845885.1 of Candidatus Bathyarchaeota archaeon. Lineage (GTDB taxonomy): Archaea > Thermoproteota > Bathyarchaeia > Bathyarchaeales > Bathycorpusculaceae > DASPPK01. The sequence continues at coordinate 38,817 of CAWJTU010000023.1, read as the reverse complement.
AGCTTTGAATGTTCTTTTGAGCAGTGCATTTCTTGTTTTGGCAGGGTGCGCCTCCGCCGTTCAAGCACATGGGGCACTGCGAATCACTGAACCATTCTAGGCCTTTTCTGAATTCGTCGAAGTTGAATGATTTCACTGCGTCTTTCATCCAGTCGTAGCGGGTTGTGTCGACTAGTCTTTTCAGTTCTCCTGCCATCATTTTCACTCTGCCGTTTCCGTTTGGGCATTGACCGCAGTAGACTCCGCATATACCGTATTGGCGGTTCTTGGTTTCCATTTAGTATCATCCTTTCCATCGTAGTAACGGTTGGTTCAGGTAGAAATAGTATTTGTTACAGTATTATTTGGAATTTGCACTGATCGTCTCCGTTGATTATCGATTTTTCCATGATAACCTCAACAGGTTTTCCGGTGGCTTCTTCGAACAACGCTTTTGCCCATCCGCGTGAGCAGTTGCAGTAGGTTCCTGAGAGTTTTCCTTTTGGAAGCTTGTTGAATTGAGAACAGTAGCATTTTGGATAAATGAGATAGATTTTGTCTTTCTCTCTGTGAATGTGCTTATTCACTTTCGCTAGCCTATCGAGAAATTCATCTGTGCTCTTAGATTTCTCGTAGATGTTTCTAGCTTTCTTGATTGAACTCTGAGTCTGGCATTGGCGTCCGCATTGTTCCAATATCTTGGCTATGGTTCTTTCATCAACGTTTTTATTCAGCCCTTCCATCAGTGTTGCAATCCATTTCCCTGTTCGTCCAGGCATGCGCATCAACCAATATGTGCTATGCGTTGTGAGATTCTGAAGATAACATTTGCCTTTAAATGTCAATTTGAATATTTGGTTGGCGCGAGGTGTGGGATTTGAACGAAGCGTTAAACCAGAGCTTCTGGGTAAGAGGATTCTTGATGACTTTCTTAATGTGTTGAAATGGAGCACTGATTTTGGCGTTGACACAGAAGACGGCAGGGAATTGAAAAAGGGTGTTGTTCCAGCGTTTGCTGCAGGAACATACGATCCAAAAGAGAAGCTTATGGTCAATGGTGAGAGAATCACTTTAAGTCTGTATTCCTCTCGAATGAACATTAAATTGCTAAGACCAGCAGACTTCAATGAAAGGCTCAGAGAGTACCAAGTTGACAAAAGGGTCATGGTTCAGAGGATTTGTAACGTTTCCAAAGACGAGTCGGATCTGAGTACACTTTTGGATGCTATATGGGAGGATCCATTGGGCGCAAAAGAAAAAGTCGAAGGGTTAGTTTCGAAGAATCGACCAGTATTCGGTTTCGAGGAACTCCTGACTGGTTTATGTCTATCTTCTCAACTCCAAAACTCTAAAAGGAGAATGCACTTATCAGCAATCTAGGTGCTGAGAATTGTACCGCTTTGGGCTGAGAGAGACCAGCGAGAAAACCACTGAAATCAACACGTTAAGCGATGTCTCCGGCTTCATTGAAAGATTTTCACGAAGAAAAGTAACGATAATCTGTCCTACTCAGAATGATGAAAAACATCTAGGCTTTGACGAAATCATTGAAGAATTGCCTTTTGGACAAGTTGTGGCTTTTCAATTTAAGCGACCACTTCCTACGCAAAGAGATCCTACCTGCACAAGATTCATCCTGGATACTGAGCAACTTCAGAAACTTCTTGATAACTTCTATCCTGCTGAAGCATATTACGTCTTTGTGCCATACCCTCTGAATGCGGATATTGTCCTTAACAGGAACAGGCTTCTTCAAGATGCAGACGCGGTTGATGCTCATGATATTCCTCGTGCTCGGAAGATCTCTCAAGGAACAAGAACAGTCAGGCATTACAGACGTGTTGATAGTCATGGGAATCATTACAGCGAGATTGAAGTGACAGATCCTCGAACCTATGAAAAGATAGAAAAGAAAAGCAATCTGGAAGATCTCACTAGGAGATTGATGGAAGGCAAAGTAGGCATTAGACTCGATGAAAACGTGCCGAAGAAGGAAAGAAAGAAAAAGATTCACCTGCGGAAGTTATATTATCTTCATCTTGCATCCGAGTAGTTTTTGACCGAATGTCACTTCTCTCTGTTGTTCATAAGTCAAACTGCTGTCGCAATTCGCTGTTTTGTGACCCTGGTCATTGCCAAAAAAGATACTCCGGAGAAAATCAGGGTTAGTAGGTAAAGAATCATAAAGTTCTTGATAAACGACAAATAGAAAGGTAGGTTCGTTCCTTCGAAAGAGGCTCCAGTCAGCTGTACCATCAAATCAGTCAAGATTATTGACTTGACTAGCAAAGAAAAGTAATTGGTCAACACCGTTCCTTTCATTGTTTGCGGATGAAAGCGAGAAAAGCCGAAACCTAACAGAACAAACAAACAAGAAAGAAAAACAGCGGCAAACAGTCCTCCTGAATAACCTATGAGATTTTGACGCCAGTCCGAGACTGATGTAAAGACTATTTGACCCCATCCAATGCTATTCACTTTTACTCCTAGTAGTAGACATGCAAAGAAATGACCGAATTCATGGATTGGCGAAGTCAGGCTGAGGTCAAAAACTATACTCAGAAGCGATACTTCAAAGACCGTAAGAACAAACACGGAATTTCGTTTGGATTGTGTCATAACTCCCATTCCATCGTTGCTGCAGATTCTGAGTTTTCAATCTCATGATGGTTTTGGAATGTTATATGTCCACGCGCTCCTCTTAACAATATGTTCACTGCAATTGCCTAATGGTCTTCCATTTGATGTCTTTGTGTTCTTGATTCTTGGATTTCAGAAAACTCCACCACAGTATATCGAACACTCTCACTTTCGTCAGATTCAAGAGCGATACGTTGGAATGGACCTTGCACAAATTGTAGAGAGTCTCTTTCACAAGGAAATTATCGTAGTAATCGTTGAACAATTGATGCCAATCTCCTTCTTTCCATTCAGGCCTTAACGACCTGTATTCGTCTTGAAGTGGATTGTCAATCATTGGAATGATTTCCGGATAACGAGTATGTAGGATCTTCGTGGCTTTCGAGAAACCGACTCCTGGAATGGCGTCTAGTTTTTTGGCGAGTTCATGAAGTTCGAGAGTAAGTCTGCCTTTCTCTTCCGTTGTTTTTTCAAGAAAGGAATCCAAGTCTAGACCTAAGATTCCTGAGATTCCTAGTGATTCTTTATCAATTTCTTGCATTCCTCAAGAACGTCGTTCTTTATGCGAGCTCCAATTCGACCTACTGAATCGTAACTGCTGTCATCTCTCCTTCGTTTCAAGTCGTAATCGGCAAAGAAGTCACTTTGGAAACAGTAAGCTTCAATCAAACCTCTGGATAATCAACTTCGAAGACCCGGTTACTGAAAAGAGTGAATATCAAGAGAAACTGCCTCTCATCCAACAAGTTTCTATTTTCTACTTTATAAATCAAAGAAAATTCGAGAGACTTTGTTTTTCTTTTATTAGAAAGCCAGAAAATAGAAAATTCTAAGAAATTGGATCTTTTGACAAGTCGTATCATTCCAATTAGGTGCTTCTCTGTTTCTCTTTCCAAGTGAAATACCTAGGAATAGCAAACAGATAGGCTATAAGGAAAGTAATTACCCAAGCAATCGCCGTAATATACATGCGCAAATCCCACAGCAGAATTGTGACACCGACTGACCACACAAAGGTTCCTGCAATGTTGCACACTTCGGCTTGCTTGACATAGATTTCACGAGCATTAGTTGCAACTTTGCCATCCTTTGCGCCAGTTATCTTCAAGAGCTTGTATGAATGCGCGGTCAGAGGGAGTCTGAGTCTGTAGTTGGAACCCGCAGTCTCGTTCAATGCCCACGATATGGCAAAGAAGGCACCAGACATAAGGAAGAAACTGGATGCTATCTGAAAAGGAATACCTGTTTCCTCTCCAAAAACTGAAAAGATCGCTACAACGGTCACAAAATTAGTCAAGGCAAACCCTGCCCACGCTAAGCTACTGTTGATTCTGGCATTTCCCATTTCACGAAATTCTGAATCTCTCTCTTCTTCAACCATATTCAACCCTCTTACATAATCCGAAGCTATTGTCAATTCTGCCATTTGGACTTATTACTCTTCCAGTTGAAGTATCAGACTACCTTTTAGAACCGTGCGCGCGATGTGGGCATGCGTCTTCCGTGAAAAGACTATTGTGAAAGATGCACAGGAACTTGTGACGATAGCGACTACGAAACAAGCAGGAATTGTATCTTTCACAAGACATCTCAAGAGATGGTTGAAATCGCTTAGAGGAGTTCTGATAATGGAGATCAGTGAGAGGACAAACGCAATCGCGGCCGTTAAAGCGGACATAAAGAAAAGATTTCACAACTCAAAATCAGAGGGTAGGTCTCGTCACTTTTCTGACGCTACTGCCAGCATTGGCTCTTACAGCTGCACTACCGAAGAGCTTCGACATGTTCCTTGACACGATATTAGCTTCACTGGGAGAGACACTGATACTGGGTCTGATAATAAACGGTGTGCCCTAGTGCACTCACTACGCAGATGTCATCTTTGCTTCTAGCATTTGTCTGGCCAGGCTTCTCATTCTAGGAATCTTTCCTGCCACATATTTTATCTGCTCGATGTCATACCGTTTGCCTCCATGAGCAATTCGGTTTCTGGTCCCTCTCAAATCATTCACTTCAGTCATGTCAATGGTGACTGAGTGTGCTCTGGCAAAAGAGACTATTTTCTCTGCGATCCTGTTGCCTCTACTCACGGAACATATGATCTCCATCGAGGTCCAAAATGCCAGAAATGCGTCGAAAGGGTCAAACTCGTTCAGACCTTTCCTGTAGTATCCCAGAGCACTGAGAAGCTCATAGTCTCCTGATTCCTCAAGATTTCTCCATCTTTGCGCGTCATTGACGCCTATGATCCTTGTCGTCGCAGGGAATCGTAAGTCGCTGCTATCTGTTGATTCCACACCGGTCAGTTTGATTGAACAATCTGATATGAATGAAAGTATGTTGAGCAGATCACTTACCTTTCTCAAAGCCATTTTCTCTGCAGCATCGCTGTTCGTCTCACTGATTTTGGCAGTAGCTTCTACCCATTTCTTACGTTGAATGAACTCTACATCACTGAGGCTTATCTTGTTACCAATGTTAACAGCACCCTCAACTCTCATTCGTACTAACCATTGATTTTGGATGTTGCTTTGATTTGCACTCATACATTTCATCTCAGTTACGTCGTGCTTGAATTCATTCTAGGCGCCAGATGCATATAAATATCCAAGCACGTGCTCGTCAAGGAGAGATGTTAATTTGCTACTTTCAAAGTTCAAGCCCCACTAGTATGGGATTTTGAGTCCAAGTGAACTGTTTATGAACTGCAGGGTTCGTTGCTATAGTCATCTTGCCTGCCTTCTCCATCTTCCGCGCAAACCGGTGATCAGATTTGCTTACACTATTAGTTGACCAACCGCTTTACTTTAATCCTTGAAAGACACAAGCATAATGGTCAACTCGATGACAATTCACTTTCTTTACGGCAGACGAGAGTCATTACACGGAAAATCGGAGACCTTTAAGAGAAGTGTAAGGGAGTATGTGGAGTCGATAGGTTACTCGCAGACAACTGATTCGTCCGTAGAGGGAAGCTTCGCTGACATGATTTTTTACAATCCCAACATCGCACCAGGGAAAAGGTTTGTTATAGAAGCGAAAGCTGAGATCGTGTCATTGAAATCGAGAAAATTAGCAAAGGAATTGATCAAGTACTTCAAAATGTCAAGAAGCCCCGACTCGAGATACGGCATCAAGTTTCTACTTTTTGTTCAAGGCGTGAAAAAACCTACAGAATGGGAATCTATCTTTTCGGAGACCAACAATCTGGAAGCGGTGCAAAAATGGTGTGAATGGTACAACAGCAAGTGTCTAAACGAAGATGAACCCAAGATCGAGAATGGAACTGTTAGGCAGTTGTCGGAATTTCTATCTCTAGCTGAAGTCATAGTAGGAAACAATGTGGACTTGCAGCAGGCAGCTGCAGAAAAGCGAACAGTTTCGGGATTTTCAATCACCAAAATGGCAAAGAATCTACTGGATATTGTCGATAGAAGGCAGGATCCCATAAGGAGCAAAAGCAAACTCGTTATGAATATATTGCCCGTAGCAGTCCCAAATGAATACTATGCATGCAAGTCTACTGCAGAAAGTAAATATGAGATATATGATGGCTTACAAGGAAAAACGATACCTCCGTTTCTTTTCACAAGGAAGAAAGAGACGCTCAGTTTTTCAGAGTTTGACGACAACAACCCTCTTGGCGAATACATCGTAGGTCCTGTTAGATCTATCAAAACTGCGGAATTTCAGACTGAGAACCCACCTCTTTGTTCGCAACTAGTGAACATACACATGAGAAGAATCTTCTGGAATAAAGGAATATATCGAGACCCTGAAGCGAACATATACTACTTTCCAATGATTGACAATTCGCGGGACAGAAGGGAGCTATTTGATCACAAAGGAGTTAACAGATGGGTTGTGCGGAAAATTATCCACAAGAAAGACAGCCAGTATCACAAGCAAGGTGAAATCAATTTCTTTTTTCACAGAGGGGTAGAACTCAGAACTCCGACTTACTGGGGAACTTCCTTTGTCGAGATGATACCTCGACGATATTACACTCTTAACGGAGTAGATCGGATTGACGGCAAGATAAGAGACAGAATTGACAGAAAGTTCAGAAATCCTAAATATGATAGGAGCAAGACAAGACTGAGCTTGATGAGATTCTGGAGATTCATCTTGTTTGAATCAGGTTTCGTCATACCTCCGGAGAAGTGGTTCAATAAATTCAAGTTCGGAAATTTCCTTGCGGAAACGGTCAATTGGAGCCCTCAGGTCATTAGCCGAAACCAAAAAAGCTTGTGGGATTTTAAAGGAGAGTTTCTTGATGATAAAGGTTCTGCGTCTTGAGGAACCTGAACTCTTCTTTGGTGGAAATAAGAAGTGCCATGACCCACAGGTGGGACTATTGAATTTCGGTCCTCATGGAGGAGCGGAAATAGGTAGAGAACAGACTGTTTCCATTAAGACAGGCATTATTGGAACAACCAGAAGCATCAATGCTTCTATCGCTTTTCTGCACAGACTGAATAATAGAATTCCTGCCGAGGTCAAATCCTCCAAAGAGTACAAGGGCATAGATTTTCCAGGACTAAGTTTGAATGGTCCTCTTAGGTTTGACATGCTAGTGGACGAGAATTGCGTATTGAAAATAGACAGAAGTTTTGTCAGAAATTTGCGTAGAGTAGGAAGAAAAGATAGGATTATCAAAGCCGTTGCAGAGTATTGCGAGAAACTTGATATTTTGACGGAAGCGCACCCCAGACCAGACATAGTTTTGCTGCCACTCGATGACGAATTGCTGACCTTATGCAAAGAACCGCATTCCAAGGCAGACAAGATAGTTTATCAACGTAGAGACTTCGGAGACCCCGAAAGTGCCAAGGCTCCTATGTTCGATTTTCATAATCAGATCAAAGCACAGGCAGCTCACCCGAAGAGAAATTTCGTGACACAACTGGTACAACCAGAAACTCTTGTTTTTTCGGAAGAGAGACAAAACGCTGCTTTGATTGCTTGGAATTTTTCGGTTGGAGTATACTACAAAGCCACGGGTATTCCATGGAAATTAGCGGACATCAATGAAAACACATGCTTCATAGGTATTTCATTTTATAGGGAGATAATGAAAGACGACATGGCAATGAGAGCCAGTATCGCGCAAGTATACATGAGAACGGGTGAAAGCCAAGTCATAACAGGAAGACCTTTTGAATGGGATCAGCAACGAAAAGGCAGATCTGTGCAACTGAGTCCTTCACAGATGGCACAGATCATCAAGGATTCTGTTCAGATTTTCGAAAAACAACGAGGCAAGTTGCCTGAACGACTGGTTGTGCATAAGTCTTCAAGATTTTCTAGCGAGGAAATTGAGGGATGTATTGAGTGAAGCGAAGGCACAGATGAACTAGACATTGTTCATATAACGGAAGATGTGGGCTTCAGAGCATATCACTACAAGCATGATTTTCCAGTGGTTCGAGGTACTTTGATAGAACATACCAACAGCTTAGAGGAGGCAATGCTATTTACATCAGGCTTCGTTCCACAACTTGCAACCTATCCAGGTTCTTCTGCACCTCGACCACTTCATTTGAGATGCCAAAGAATCGACACATCTATGGAGACTATATGCAGCGATATACTTGGGCTAACCAAACTTGATTGGAACTCTTCCACTTTCTATACAAAATTGCCCGTCACCATAGGAGTGTCGGAGAAAGTTGGTAACATACTGGCTGAAATGATACTAGCAGACATCTCTCCTCCGCCTAGCTACCGTTATTACATGTGAAGAACAGACTTTGCCCTCAAGCCAAACCCCAAGAGAAATAGCACCTAGGCTTCTGAACGACGCATGAGAAAGTCATACCAGAAATAATAAGTAGATATGCATTAGAGAGTGTTTTAATGATAATAGTTGTCAGAATCTAAAGCTTCGGTTCGCGACCCATTATACGGTCTGATTCAACTCACACCGGTCGAATTGTCGATCCTCAAGACGTTTCCAGTCACTAGAATGCGGTGGGTGAAGCAGATGGGGTTGGCTTGCTTGGTATTTCCCGGCGCGAATCATACGCGCTATGAACATTCCATAGGGTCTATGCACGTAGCAGATAGACTTGCTGGAGCACTGGTTGAGAAAACTGGAAATGACTTTGTAAAGAGTAAGACCCAAGAAATAAGACTTGCTGCTTTGCTTCATGATTTGGGTCATTCACCGTTTTCCCACGTGACCGAAGAATTTTTCCGAAGAAATCCAGATTGTCTTCCAGCTGTTGGAGAAAATTATGACCATGAAATGTATACAAATATGATAATTCGGAAAAACGAAGAGATCAAGGCAATCTGTAAAGAATCCGAGATAGACTATCGGTTTGTCAGCAATTTGGCAATAGGAAAAAGCAGATCTTTCCTGGATGGGCTTCTTTCGAGTGCTATCGACGTAGACAAGATCGACTATGTCGCCAGAGACAGCTACTTCTGTGGTCTGCCTTATGGAAGCATCGATCTTACGTCTCTTGAGGAAGGTATTACTCTGACAGAAAACAGTTTCGGAAATGAGGTCATTGCGTTCGATAACAAGAACAAAGATGCTGTGGAGAGACTTATCACTTCTAGATACTACTTAACATCCAGCATCCACGTGGATCCAAAAAACTGCGCGGCTATCCAACTATTACTCAGGGCGTTGAGATCGGCGTATAATGTTTTGTTTAAAGCTGCTGCAGATCCAGAACAAGCTGATAACATCAAAAAACTAGTCCTCGATTGTCTTCATTTTCAATGGGTCGATCATGACCTGATCACATTTCTTGACGACCCATTTCAAAAACTCCAATATGCAGCTATAGAAGCAAATCGTGAAAAATTCTCATCATTAGAGAATGATTCTTTGGAAACAATCATTAAAATGACGTCTTCTTATACTCGCAAGAAAGACAAGTGGTATATCTCGCATTTTCTGCTAAAGAGAGTCCTCCAAGGAAGGATTCCAGATCTTTGTCACAGTTCTTGCCTAGTCAATCTGTCGACATCTGCTAGGTACAGTCTTTACGTGTTGCACTACGTTTCTCCCTATACCGGCATAATCAACAATTTTAAGGAAATGATCCAGACACTGAAACCGTGCAAAGGAAAGATTATATTCGTTGACGTGACTATGCCAAAAACTGTTGAAATGAATACACGGATAGTTATCAGAGACGGAAATGTCAAGTATCTTTTTGATATGTCACTACTAATGAGAAGCCTGTTTTCAGAATCGACAAACAGACTCGCTGTAACCATCTACTCGTCGCAAGAAATGGAAAAAATTCCTGTTGATGACCTGGAGAGGTACATAAACCTATTCTGCAAAATGGCTAGAAGAAGAGCGATAAGAGAGGGCAAAGTTATAGGTTCCGACCTTATTCTGTTGATCTTCTATTTCCTCCACCAACAAAGACTGTTTTTCGAAGGTGACACTCGATTTCAAGCCCTTTTTTCCGTTTTGTTCGAAAGAATACTCGACGGGTCACAGTATCCATATGGAGAACTGAGGTATTTGCCGAAACGTTTCGGCAATCTCAGTGACGTCGAGATCTATGAGCACTTTCGCAAAGGAGGCTATCCTGACTTCTTTAGTGTGAAGTTTTCACAGGATTTGGACTTGCTCAGTGAAATGGGAATGATCTACACACGCAGTGAACCTGTCAGAGTGTCTGTAGGAGGGCAATATCCAAGAAGATATGAGCGACGGATATCCCATCCTGGCAGACAATATGTGGAAGAATATCTGCTAGATTCCTATCCATTCTGTAATATTCTCGAAAAAAATGTTGAGAAACTTCAAGCGTCTCGAAGCTGTCTGATAAAACTCGGTACCTAGAAAGAAGCGCATACAGGCAGTCCTCCAATACGCAAAGCTTCGTTTCGTGGTTTTTGGCGCGGGGTGTGGGATTAGTCTATTATTCAAATCTCACTGGCTATAAATGCGTTGTTTGAAACGAGAATGGCACTGTAGAATCGGTATCTGAAAATTCGGGTTTTCTGGCAACGTGGGAGGATAGACAAAAATTTCATGCGTGAAAATGAAGAATTCTGAAAAAATATTTGAATTCATAGTCGTTGAATATTTGTTAATTCGGATTAACAAATCCAGCACATTGTAAGTAGAATGTATCATTTCCCTCAATCCACTCGATTCAAGGGATTCTCCACATTGTCTGGAGTCCCCCTAAAAATTGTCGGGTTCATGAAAATTTGTTAAGGAATTTGCATCATTTCTGACCGTTCTTTTTACATGAACATTTCAATGATCATTTTGGCACTTGCCATGTGGCAAGAATTAAATTATAGGTTACAATCATATATATCGCCGCAGTATCCTGAGGTTGGTGTAGGTTAAGCGAAGGTTAACCTAGGGTTAAGCAGCACGGTCGCTCAAGTCGACTTGTGAGTTGACCTGAAGTCAAAAATGATGTTACACTTCTCTTATGCTCTGTTGAAAACATCTCAAGAGAGGTTGCTCCTGCTTGACTCCTGCTTAACTAAACGACAGGTCAAAAAGAGATACCCCTCCACGTTAGGCAAGACAAGCTTGCAGAAGGCTAGGAGAACTGCAGTCAAGAGAGAGTTGCCTTTGGCTGCTTTACTTACTATAGAGTCAAGCTAGGTCAACTGTCTTGTTTTTGGTCGACCGATAGGCTTTGGCGGCAAATGAAGAATCTTCTTTCGATAGCGTCGACGTCCGAGCTTTGACAATGGAATGGGTTTGCCGGTCTGTGAATCCATAAAAGTTCTGCCTTGCCGAAGGTCCAGGGCAGCCGAAGGATTGCTCCAAGCTTTCTCGTTACCTATCTGCTTCCGAACCAATTCATAATATTCGCGCAAGAATCGGCTTTCTATTTTGTAGGACGGCGCCTTAGTCTTCTGAATCAAGCCCAGTTTTTTAAGAATCCATAGGTATTTTCTGAACGATTCAATTTTGGGTTCTTTGAACCCGAGTCTGTGAAGATGATCAGCCCACGCTTTCCACATACCGTAACTATAGCCTTTACCGTGTTTCGTCAGAAAATCCTTGATGAATGTTGCTGTGCTTTCAGAGGGAGGATGGGTTTTTTGCCTTTTGAACGGTCGAATTTCTGAGAGTTCACTCACTTCTTTTCACCTCCCGCGGTTCATGAAGCCATGACCTTGCCAACTGTTCAGCTTGAAACCTTGAAAGCTTGCGAAACAAAAGACGAATCAACACAACCATAGCATCTTCCACGGTTCGTTCTGGTGAGTCAGTCACTCTGCTTCTTGGAATGAATATGTGAAGTTTCCTGCGGCTAACTACGTCGATGTCGTCACAAAGCGTAAAAACGAGTCCCGCGACTTTCACCTTCTGTCTCAGTTTCAAGTCCCGAAGGGGGATATCCGCAAAAACCACGCTTGAGACAAGATCAAGAAACTTTTCCTCGTCCATCCTCAACCCTCTTGTCCTAAGACTTCAATTTCTCGAAGCGTCTGCTGAAGTTCTTCCCTGAAATAACTCATTAGTTGGGCTAGATTCTTCGTTAGGTATTTTCTTCTTACTTTGTAGGGGCAGGCTGAATCATAGTAATGGAGATAACTCGCGGGATGGCCGGGACCTGAGCTGCATGTGCTGCAGCGTCTTCCGCACCTAACAAATTCCATGACCACCGTTCCTTTGAGTTTTTGCTTGAGTTCCAAGGCTTCAAGAATTAGCGTTTTTTGCTTCAAGTTCCTTAGGACAATCTCTGAGGTCTGCACTACTCGGACACCTCATCATCAAGTTCTGGCGCTCGTACCACATTCTCATCTCCTTTCGAAATTTTGCTCCCTATTTTGATGCCCTTCACTCCATCTTGAAAACATGAGAAGCCGCATCAAAGTGACTAATACGGCGGATTTGGGTGCATAATAGACGAATGCTACGCCGTTAACATTGTCCATACACGGATTAGTATACAGTGACGACTCTCGAATCTCAATCACACCTCCTGGATGTGCCGTTAAGAATTGCAGTCGCGCCTTTGACTAATCCATCATCCTTCTTAGACTCTTGTTCCTTCCAGACTGCGTTTTTATATTCGCCGCGGATCCTGTGGAAGCAGGACTCACAGCGTCTCACTTTCTGCTGTTCACGGGTATCGTTGATTTCATACTCGACTGCAAACTGGCCGCATAACTCGCACTTCTCGGCTGGCTGTACTCTTCGCCATAGAAAATCAGGATCGCCTTTCTCTTGACACACCTGGAGCTCCACAGGTGTCACAGCCGTCACTGCTGTCACAGAAGTTGTACCCTTACCTAAAACATGATTGCCATTTTTGCCATAAATAGGAAACCCCGTGACAGTCGTGACACTTGTGACGTTTTCTCTCAGCTTGAGGTACTGCCAAACTCGAGGTCTCTCTTTCCCGAGTCTGATTTGAGTTCTCTGTGCTTCCGACCGATTTTTCTGGATTGATATGGTTAGATCTGCTTTCCTTTTCCTAGGTAGTTTGAAAGATGTGCAGTAATCGCAGTAGGTCCGATACAAAATATCTTCACGTATGAAATCAGCATTGTTTTGACTGACCTCTGTCATTTCTTCAAGGAAGGATTGGCAGCTGTCAGCTGTGCGGATGTATTGAGACCTTGTTTCTTCAATGCTTCGAGCGTTTGTGAATTGTTGGTTCTTCAATAGTCTCTGCAATCCTTTCAACGCGAAATTCAAGAGGCCACTCAGTTCGCTGGGTATGGTTAACTTGTCAATCAGGTGTGGATCTGCGTTTGAACCTATGAACAGTCTGTTGAAATTCAGAATGATGAAGCGTCGGTAGTAGGCTATGGTATCTTCTGAGGCTGCCGGGAGTTTGTTGCAAGCAAAAACAAGCTTAGCAGTGTTAAAAAAATCAAAAGGGTTCTTGAATTTGAATTGGGCTTGAATCGAGGCGTTTCCTGTCAGGCTTTTGAAATTGCCAACTGACTTCAAAGCATCACCTGGTAAATCGTCGCAAATATTGGACAATTTTCCATATAACTGGGCTAATTCAAATTTTCCTTCACATAATTGCTGTAACGTTGCGTGACTGCAATTCTCCGAACCTAAAAAAGCGTTCAAAAGATTGAGCAGCGTACTTTTCCCGTTGGCACCTTCCCCAAGCAAAACAAAACATGTATGAATGGGATATCCTCGCAAAAGACAGTAGCCGAACATCTCTTGTACGATCGGGATTTGGTCTGGCTCTAAAATTTCGGTTAGAAACTTGGAAATTTGAGGACATTGAGCATTTTGCTCATATCGCGCCGGCAATCTCGTCGTGACAAACTCGTTCGGCGTGAACTGTGTAAGCTCTCCAGTTCTGACGTCAAGCAAGCCGTTTTCTACAGCTATCTTCTTGCTGAAAACGATTTCTGAATACGTGTTGCAGTGACAAAGAAAAATCGTTTCAGTTGTCCAATGTTGTCGATTTTCCTCTCCGAGTAACGCAGCGATCACGCGTCTTAGATTCACGTCTCCGTTTCGGTCAAAAATGCCTTTTTTCGGATCATAGAAATACAAGATGTCACTGTATACATCAGTTCTGACCTCATGATTTCGGACTATATCATCGGCCAACAACGCTGGCTTGAACCTACCCTCGTCGTCACACCAACTTGAGAGGTGGCTGTAAGGTTGCGGATTGTAGGACTGCTTTATCGGTGTAGACGTTTCATGTCCGTTTGGACATTCGTACCATTGAGTGTTAGCATCATCGCATCTCAGCTCTGAAAGAAGTTCTCCACACGTATCACACTTGAAGACGATAGCATCGCATTTCTCAGAAGTCTGAGAATCAAGAGGCTTTGTCTCGTCTATAATCTGCTGTTGCTTGGCGGAAACGTCCTGGCTCACGAAACGTAGCGCCTCCGTACAATAAAATCACCTTTCCGAAATAGTGTCCAACCCTGCAAACGGATAGTGCCTCCTCTCAGTTGTTGCGTGAGCACTGGCGAAGCTGACGCGAAAGTCCATTCTTCAGCGAGAACCGTACCTTGGCCATAGCTTGGCAAGGGGAGCCGCTTGAACGGAATCCATTTTAATCTGCAAAATTCCGTTTCAGCCAATTTCAACCCTCCCAGAAAATCTATCGGTAACCGATATATATGCTTACTGGTAACCGATAAGAATATAAAGTCTTTGTTGCGCTACCTTATACAGTGCTACGATGACAAAATACCGCTGTCTAAACCTTTCTTGCAGGCGGATATGGGAGAGCCAACTCCCCAATCCTCCAAAAGAGTGTCCTTGGTGCGGAAGCACCAATTTGATAGGAGAAATCACCTTTCAGAGGATGTGCGGAAGAGCACAGAACCTAATTGCGACGACTCCTCTAGGAATCATCCCATCTTGGGATGCCTTTCTCGCCATTCTTGAAGAGTTTGGGCTTTCTTCGGTCACTCCACGCTTCCGAAGAGCCCTACTCCTGAATATCTTACTGAAGATTAAACCGAACGCCCCCCTTAGTTCAGTGATCACTTTGCTCTCTCCATAGTCGACAAAGTCGAGAACTGGAATTCCTAGGTGCCAAGCGGAACGTATTTCTCTCCGTACAGTTCATAGACCTGCTTCGCTTGACCCGTTTCATAGAGTCTTCTTGCTACTCTAATTCCGAAGCCTTCGAGAGCATAAAGATTAGCCCTCTTGGGAACTTCATAAGCGACCCCTAGCCTCTTCAAGTTGCTAAGACTGAAGAACTGCTTGACTTTTGGAGGGCACATCTTCCTGATATGTTCTTCATTCTTGTAGAACCGAGGTGTATTTCCATGGAAGCATATTTTCTCTGCAAGCATCATGCACGCTATGAACTTGTCAACGGATGTCATCTGAGCAATGGCTTGGTCCACATCCGGCGTCCTGCTCAAGCGATCACCTAATAAGGGCGTGAGTATGGTTATCAGTGGATATAAATGTTGCTATATGATAACACATATGAGATAACTTTATATGCTTCTTGCACACGTGATACGTATGTGTTACGCATGTCTTGCAGACGCTTGACATGGTGACATAAATGCACGGGAAAGAGTTTACGTAAGAAGAAATAAGAAAACAGGTGTAGCGCGCGCTTGTCGCGCGCTGATAGGAGAAATAGGAAAAATGAAAAGGACAGATTTCGAAGTGTGTAAGTCAGTTTTTGAGGTGTTGTTCCAGAACAATCCAATTCACAAGTCAGACTTGAGGGGGCTCACAAGTCTTGGACCAGATCTGTCAGCAAATGGGTGGATTTGATCGCTTTCATACAAAGCCAACCCAAACTGAAGATAACAAGGAAGGGCCGATACCAAATGCTAGAGCTGGAGAAGCCACCTCTTGATGAGAAAGTGGATGCTGAGACCATCGAAGCGCTCAAAATAATGAGGTCACTGATCAAATTGCCTCCTGACGAGCTAAAACAGAGATTGGACCAGATATCAAAACCACCAAAAGAAGGCTAAAAAGCGATTTTGAGAGTCTGTTAAGCGTAGCAATCGGTTCGACCAGAAGCCTTATATCATAATAGTATAATACTATACAATAGTGATATAGAATGATATTTGGCAGCGCGAAGAAGATCATAAGCTTTACCCTTTCCGAAGGAAACATCGAAAAGCTTGACAAAACATCAAAGGCGCTTGGAATGAATCGCAGCGAGTTAATTGAGTTGATGTTAGAAAAAGGCTTCACCTTTTCAGATGAAGTTGAAAGCACGTTGAGCAATATTTCGAAGTTGCAGAAGGAAGCAAAAGAAAAAATCCAGATCAGGAGAGTAAAACTTTGCTGAGCGACATCTGGCGATTTCTCAGAGCAAGTTTCAACAGAAGACTTTGCGTGTACTATGCAGTTATTCTCTGTTACACATTGTTTGGAGCCTTCCCCATAGTTCTCTTTAAACTCCTGTTCTTGGCTGCGTTCGTTCCCGTTGCCAGCTTATTCCTCATAATCTTGAGCAGAAACTTCCTCTATCCCACGTTCAAATTCATTTGGCTTTCAAGAAAAGTACCGAAGCTCCCTGTACCCAACGAGTTGAAGCAACTCGCGGAGAGAATGAATACGCCCCTTGAATATATGAAAATCATCAATATCAAAGAAAAAAATGCGTTTGCAACGCCCAAAGGTATAGTGTTCACAAAGGGGCTGTTAAACGCGTTAGATCGAGGTGAAATCATGTCGGTCGCAGCACATGAACTTGGCCATAACAAAGGAAAGCACGTAGCTTACAAATTCATTGCTATGATTGGAGTACTGGGTGTGTTTATGTTTGAATGGCTAAGATTCTCTTCACCAATTCTCTTGAACCTAACAATCACTCAAATTGTTCTGCAAACAATGATAGAAGTTGCCTTGTTGGCACTTGCAATCGTATCGATGATACCAGTGAACTGGATCGCTGAACTCAAGGCGGATAATGCTGCGGTAAGATTCACGGGAAAAGAAAATATACGATCAGCCTTGCTCAAGTTGACAAAATCAGAAGAGCAAGACCAACCTTGTGAAACACATCCCTCGATCAAACAGAGGATTAAACACATTGAAGAAATCAAGATGTAGCAGATTCTGCCAAAGTTGGTCTAGGCCAACATCGAATGATTAGTAAGATGATTTCGCAAAAGAAGCGCTAATCGAGTTGCTCTACGAAAACTCGAATGCACGCTTGAAGTTTTCTATTTCATTCCTGAGCCCGGCGAAACAGAGCCCGGCATCAAATTCTTCAAGTTTGAGCATTTTCAGCCAAAATCTTCGTGCTGCGGCGTTTCCCTTTGTTTCATTGATTTTTGCTTCGACTTGCTGCATCCTTTCAAGATTCTGGATCATCAAAGGATTAATCCATGTTTCCAATCGATCATTGACCTGCAAATGCACCGCCACCAGCTCCGTTTTCTTTTCCGAATAGACTCTTTGTAATTCATCGGCTAGAAGGGTCATTGGCACGTCAGCTGTTCCTAGAATTATCTTCCATAGTTTTTTTGGGGATCTGGCGCCCCATGATCGCGCCCCTGGCTGCACTAATGTGATATCAAATTTTCTATTTGCCATTTCTTGAATAGGTACTTTTTCATGACAACAGATTCTATTCTCAAGATACGAGACCAAAAGCGTGCCTGTACAATTTCGAACTTTGTGTCGAGGCAAAGTCAAGCCCTGTAGATCAGAATGGTGATACGGAAATTTAAGATTATTTGCCAGAGCGATTAACAAATACGTTGTCCTGCGAAATCCGACTGATTCAGTTCGTTTTTTGTCAAAATAACTATCCTCCTCTCCATATTTGTTAATTGAGACAATTTTGGAGCTGTTTTTGCAAAAACTTAAATCTAAGAAAGACTGATTTCTATGTAAAGGTGGAAATTTGATAACCCCAGTAAGACTGCCGCAGGGTGCAGAGAAAGTTATGGCTCAAGGTCGACGGCAAAGCAATTTTGGCAACGTGGAAAGAATTCCTCCAAGCGCAGCTATGGATTACGGTCTCAAGGTTGGGTCGACAGAGAAATTCGATTTTACTTATCAGCAGCCACCGCTAAAGCTCATGAAATTAGACTGGGACTTTAGCTTTTGAAGTGTGATTTGAACATGGCAATGGCATTGATCGATATTGCCCGGGCACGTATCGGTGAACGTATTGACGGTCTTGTCGCCAGTATTCAAGGCTCTGTTAGCAGAGACCAAACGCGCCTCACTAGGATGGAACCACAGAAACCACGAGGAATTCCATTATTCGGCACCGACAGCTCTGAAGCGTTCGCTTTGGATTGGAGCAACGAGGTTGGCAGACCGAAAGGCGGTGTCGTCCCGAAAATTGAGAAGGAGAATCGCGACGGCGAATACCTAAACCTGGAAAACTGGCAGCCGAATCCTAATCTGCCATCATTGGTCGGCCATGGAAAACGATTAACTTATCAGCCGACTGATCAGCAGCCTATTCGCCAGTTCGATGGCGAAACCACCGCAGAGGCGTGGGATGGAGTCATTAGGTCAAATGAAAACAGAAAAAGCTTTGAAACTTCTCGCAGAGGCCACGAAGAGACTGAAGGCGACAGACAAGCCCAAGATTTGAAGCGATACCCCTACAACTTTACTTCTTGAAGAACTGGCTTCTTAGCGAGCGTCAACAAATGGTTAGCTATCGTTGAAAAAGTCAGACTGCGATATTGAACTTCATCATTTAAGTCTACAATGAAACTTGTTACTCGTGAAGGATCAACGAACGGATGCCCTCTCATAAAGTCTCTGAGCTTCAAATATTCTGAATACTCCTTGTGAAATGATACCACGATTCCTGAGTGATTTGCGCCTATGCCCCGCTGAAAAAACACTGCTTCATTAGGTGCTTTATTATGCATGTCCGTCAAATATTGGAGTCCAGATTCCTTAGCGTCATCAGTAGTCATACAATCTTTCATGTTCACAAGCGTGAAGGCCATCAACTGATAACCCAGTTTCTGCCAGTCAGGTATCATCGTATACTCTTTGATGTAGCCTTCTTTTTCGAGTTTTCTCCTTTTGCGGGTTATCGTTGGCTGAGAAACAAGCAACGCCCTTGCCAACTCTCGGTCGCTTCGACGACTATCCTTCATCAGCTCAGTAATCAGCCGCAGCTCAACTTCTTTCAACGATACATCCTCCTTGCAGAATCCATCAATAGTGCGTGATTCGAATAAAAAGGATTAATCCCTTTTTCGATATGTAGTAACCGTTATTACCATCACGCGCTGGAGGAAAAAGTCGAGATCACCATCAAGGATGACCTCATCGTAGCCTACCCTTACTAAGACTCGGAAAGACCTTAAAAGAAGAGTTAGACGCATATTTTCTTGAGTGAAAGTTTGACTTCTGAAGATGTCATTTCGGTTTACGGACTTGTCAGAGCCTATGGTGAAAAACTCGCAGTTGACGACGTTTCTTTTGGAGTAAGAAAAGGTGAGATTTTTGGTTTCTTAGGTCCCAACGGTGCTGGGAAGACAACCACAATAAAAGTGCTCACGACCCTGATTCCGCCCACACACGGCAAAGTCACAGTGCTGGGCTATGATGTCAACGAGGAGCCGTTGAAGGTCAGACGTAGAATTGGAGTTGTTCAGCAGCAACCGAGTTTAGAAATGTTCATGACGGTTGAGCAGAATCTGGATAGTTCTGGTTTTCTTTGGGATATTTCCAAAGAGGAGAGAAAGAAGAGAATCCGATTCTTGAGTGAGCTTTTCGGCTTTGAGGATTGCCTGAAAAGCAAGGGTCCGGAGCTTTCAATCGGCCAAAGAAGGAGGGTTCAAGTTGCCCGTGAACTGATGCACGACATGGACATACTTTTCCTGGATGAACCGACTCTTGGTCTTGATCCTCAAATGCGAAGAACACTCCTTGATTACGTCAAGAAATGTGCTTCAGAAGGCTTGACAGTTTTCTTCACGACTCATATCATGGAAGAAGCTGAATACCTATGCGACAGAGCGGCAGTGATAGACCACGGCAAAATCCTAGCATGCGAGACGGTTCAAAAACTTCGGTCCAAGTTTGGAACAGGAACTATCATCGAATTCACACTGGCTGAGAAGGAAGTCAACCTGAAGAGTGCGTTGACGTCTGTTAAGGGAATTATCGCCTTTTCTGAACCACTAGAAGAAGATGGCTCTTTCAAGATATCGGCAGACGATCCATCCGGAGTTTTGCCCGAATTGCTTCATGCTCTCTTTGCACGCGGTCTGCATGTGACATCGGTTAGCATCAAAGAATCAAGTCTTGAAGAAGCTTTTCTGAAACTAACTTCCGAGAAGGAAGCAAAAGCATGAACAGCATACTTAAACTGCTTGTTCGAGATATCCGAGGAAGCTACCTCATGTCACCTTTGTTCTTAGCGTCGATGCTCGTTTCGCCCCTCATCTACATTTTTGTCTTGGGATTTGCCTTTGGCGGCGCGATTCCAAGTCTTGTTGCAGAAGGAATCAGCATGAGCTATATCTTGTTTCTGGCTCCGGGCATAATCGTCAGCCAGTTTCTCACGGGAGGAATCTATGCAGGAGCGTCGATATGGTTCGACAAAAGATTCGGGATGTTTGAACAGATTCTTGTTGGGCCATTTACGAAAACACAATACATTACAAGTAAGATCCTCTCGGTAGCTCTTCAAGGGCTTGCAATGGCTTTCATAGTTCTTCTTCTCGCTTCTCCCCTTCTGTCTGGTTTATCGATCAGCATTCTTGGAATCTTAAATATCTTGGCTGCTTGGATGTTTGGATCTCTCTTGTTTGGTTCGTTGTCCATAATAGTATCAACGGCTGTGAAGACTGATGAAGTTTTGAACGTGGTTTTCAACATTATTATGCCTCCGTTGTTGTTTTTGAGCTCAGTTTTCTACCCACTTGAAAATGTTCCTGCATTCATACGTGCATTGGCCCTAGCGAATCCTCTCACTTATGCTGCCGACATGTTCAGAGCTGGACTATTAGGTCTGCAAACCAGTTATCTTGGTTATGAAATCTTGCTGCTTGTGGTCGAAAGCGTAAGTATGTTTCTTTTTGCTGTCAAGAGGTTCAAGGGAATCAAGATTTGAGAACATGGTCTTTCAATTTTTCAGTCTGATTTCATTCTGTCTTGGCAACTGCAACTCTGAAAAGTAAGGCATATTTTCAGCTTCGAAACAATTTCAACCATTCCAGGTCCGACGGAAAAACAGTGTGCCAGACTTTGCTAAGCGATGGACTATCCTCAATTCTCCAAATCACATCAACAAAGATTGATCTTCTTGCCTCGCAACCGAGAAAACAAAGGCTATGCTGCTGATAGTAGCATCTGCGGCATGCCAAGGTGAAGAGGATTTTTTCACGAAGCTTGACGATTGCAGAGCTGAATTTCATGATCATATTTGTTAATGTGAAGGGCTCTTATGCTTTTTCGACAATTAGGCAGGCTCTACATCTTCATTTTGTTAGCACAAAGAAAGGGTTCTGAGCGATCTTACCGGGAAATAATTTTCTTAGCGCAGATTTCAAAAATAGAGTGAGCAGCTTCTGTGACTTCATTCAGCTTGTTTTTCGGCATATTCTCCCACCAGTTCCGATTGTTCTCGGGATACCTTGTGTCGTTGTAAGTGGCGGAACCTGTTACTATCTTCGCCGCTTCAGAGATTTTCCGAAGTTCTTCGTCAGTCATCAGTGTGTTTGCTCTGATGTGATCCATGATTTTTGATAGATCATGTGAAAGGGGGAAGTTGTGGCCTGAGCATACGGCTTTGAGACTGTCCTCGGCTCCCTGCCATGCCAGCAATCCTACGCCAGGTCCTATGGACCCAGTGGCGTGACTACTCTGCTGCACCAGAAGCTTCGCATTTTCGATGAAGTTATGTGCTTTCCATATCCATTCATCAGCCGACATTGGTTACTTCGCCTCTTCTTTGTCCTTCGTATTTGTTAATAGATGAGTAGGTATTTCAGCGTTGTCAGAGCAGGGCTAACTGCTACGCTTTTGCTCGTCTCTGACGTGGCCAACTCCCTCCTGCCTTTTGAGGTTGGATTAGAAATCACCCTTATGAAAGCTTACAAATCTCCTCTTTCAACGTTTTAAGTACTTTAACTGACCGTGTAGACAGCCCGATGACGTAAAGAAGCTGTTGGAGTTGCCTGCGGGAAACTCTTCAAAACGCCCAAAACTGGCACCTCAGGACAGAGATGCGAACTCTTCTGTGAAGCGCAAGTTTCAACTACTTCTCTAACACTGATTGAACATTGAGATAGAGAAGTGAAAAGCCTCATGGAAAAGAGGAAACGTTTTGTTGGCAGATCGGTTTTGAGGAAAAAGACGTTTTGTCTACTGTTTCTTTTGCTCGCATGTGCGGTTCTTGGTGTGAGTGCATTGGAAAAAACTGGAACTGTGAAAGCGACGAATGAGACTCAAGCCCCCTCGTTTGACATGATGTTGCAGCTCAATATTTATTCCATAGATCTCAAGACGGATACGCTGTATAGCCAATATTATTCATTCCAGATGTCTACGTCCGATCCTACAATCCAGAGTTTCGTGGCAGTGGTATTGCGTCCAGACAGTCAACAAGCCGATGGAATGCAGAGTTGGAATGAATCCAACCAACAGGTAGTCCGTGAGCAGATTAGCACTGATCCGCAGAAAGTCACGGTCCCATGGCAGTGGCGCATGAATCCAATACGTCCCTTCATTCTTGGAACACCTATTGATAGCTACGAACTCTCATTCTTGATAGCAGTGAACATGTCCACAGATCTAAACTTTGGCGACGGCACTGTCTTCATGCCCGTGTATCTGCGAGGAGAATGGGTCTGGTCTCCAGATATAAGGGCCGAAAAACTTGCTGCAATGCCAAGCAACCAAACCTTAACTTCACTTGGATTAAGCCCAGAGAAGTTCTATGCATGGCGCTGCAACAACATGTCAGATTTCTACCTCTTCAAAGTGAACTTGAGCTCTCCGTTCATGAACTCCATGAGGACGACAATTGCCTTTTTCCTTCCATCATTGGCCATTCTTGCCGTTTTGTCTCTTGCGACGTGGAAACGAAACAGACTGAAAAGGGCGGACTTTTTGGCCATATTTGTTGGAGCCGGCCTTTTCACCCTCTCTTTCCTCGTTTCGTTCTACCAATACGCCCCGCCGGACGTTTTCACCTGGGAGGAATTGTTACTCATTGCCGACTTCATATTCGCAACAGGTCTTGCGGGATACTCATTGTGGAAGAAGGAGGAAAGAGAGTATAACGGTGATCATGAGTAGGCGGCTTGATGGGCTTGGGAGATGTATCTTGGACTGTTCCGCACCAACAGAGAATCCTATGCTGAACTCAGCACTCAAGAACGTCTGCTCCCACCGCTCTTTTAGATTTTGTCAGCAATCTTGAAGGCCGACTCGATCGAATCAAGCGTCTTTTGAAACAAGACTTTTCTTGCCCACACTACATCTTTAACCTGTATCGGGATTTCCAGTTTGGTTTTCTTGTCTTGGAGGATTCCGTGAACCAAAAAGACCCTGATTCGGCGATACTCTTCAAGAGTTTTCTCTTCGAGCATTTTGTCAACAATCATCTTCGGGTCTTCTATGATTTTGTCGTGAATAATCCTGTAACTGTCAAGGAAACTTCTGGCGTAATCACCGTATATGAAATCATTCACTGCAGATCTCAGAATGAAAGAAAGGAACTCGACCGTCTCCGATTTTTGAGGATACTTCTTGAAGAGATCTGTCTCAAGATGCTCAACCTTGGATGTGAAATCCTTTGTTCCAAGTTTTCGGTTCAGCTCCCGCGTTCTGTAGCACACGTTGAGACCCAAGACAGAGAAAGCCAAGTATAGACCGATTAATGATGATACAACTATCAAAACGCTCAAGCTTGGTTGATTCATGAGTTCCGGATTTGAAAAACTTGTGGTCATTACCAAGAAAAGCGGCGCAATCGACATTTGCGCTACTCGGGTCATTATTTTGAGATCAAGACCTAATCCTCCATATAGAAACTTTCTGTGTATTGCAAAGCCCTGCCTGGTCAAATAATGAGCTAGCATCAACATCAAAAGGACTGTGAGAACTGAACCGAGATAGATATATAGGTTCAACATTCCATACCGGTTAAGCCAGAATATTATGGTTATCTCGAGACCGAAGAAAGCCGCTGGGATATACCCGTAGTAAGCCATCCAAGGGGGTACAAGAGGAAGTGCAATGGGATAGAGAATAGCGTACAGCGTCAACAAGTAGGTTATTGCGAAGAGTGGGGGCCACATAACAATGACAGGCAAAGAGTAGGTCAGCACGAATACAACCAATGCTACGAAAGCCAGGGTCAGCCCAACGGAAACTGCCGTCCTCAATTTCTTTCTTCTTTTTTCGTCTAGCGGTTCAACCAATCTTTTCGCCTCCTCGGAAGCGGTGCATACGGGCATGTTTGTTAATGGATGAGTGGGCATTTTAGCGTTGTCGAGGTCGCATCAAACGTGCATGTAAACTACGAGGATGGAACAAGCGTTTGGAGAGCGGCAAAACTTATAATTGAAGAATAGAAAAGTGACTTTGGGAGACGACAGGTGTGGAAAAAACGAAGCCACTACTATTTAGATACAAAAAGGAAACAAGAAGTCCAAGTCGTGGCAACGATACTGAAGACAACGAATATGATTACTCCTTGGACATGACTATAGTGACTCGAAACGGAATAAGATTGCCCGCAATAGACGCAGATGACCCAAAAAGAACCAAGAAGGCTGATATGGAAAAAGGAGAAGATCAGAAAGACAATATCATGTGGAGATAGTTGGGATTGCCCGATTCAACTTTTCCCAAGTCGTAGTTAACGGGAACAAGATATGATTATCTTACTAACTAACAAATTCGATATCTCCGTTGATTTTGTTGTCAGATTGTTACGTAAACGCGGCGCGGAATTTTTGCGCATGAATACCGAAGATTTGTTTGATCAAAATGTGAAAGTGACGTTTCCTGAGTTCTCTATGACAATTGAAGACAGAGAAAAATCCTCCGAGTTAGTTCAAGACTTGCGAAGCGTCCTATTTAGAAGGCCTGGGAAGCCTTTTGAATTTCTCACTAGAAGGCTTCGTCCGGCAAATGCCGTGGTTACGTACGTTGAAAACCAATGGCATGCCTTCCTAGAAGGTATTTGCACAATTCAAAATGTTCTTTGGGTAAACGATCCTCTGAAGAACCATCGCGCTGAGAACAAGATATTGCAACTGGAACAAGCCGCAGTAATAGGATTTAACGTTCCCAGAACATGCATAACTTCCTCAAAAGAAAAGGCGTTAGAATTCGCCAAAACATGCCTGGGCAATGTGGTCGCCAAATCATTGTATGCGCCTTTGATCGAGTACCCAAAAAGAGATTTCTTCATCTTTACAACGAAGATGGGTTCATTGGAGAGGTTACCTGATTCAGAGTTTAAATTAGCGCCAACAATATTTCAAGAAGCAATAGAAGACAAGGTTGATTATCGTGTCACAGTTGTTGGAAACGATTGTTACCCAGTGAAGATCGAGTCAACCGACAACATGGCAATTCCGATAGATTGGCGATTAGCTCAGAAGCGTTTGAGGTATGCTCCTTTTGATATTCCAGACGATCTTGAAAATAAATGCGTCAAACTCGTGAAGGATTTAGGATTAATCTTCGGCGCTATTGACCTTGTTGAAAGAGACGGCAAATTCTACTTTTTAGAGGTAAATCCCAGTGGGGAGTGGGGTTGGCTCGAGAAGGAAGCCAAATTGCCAATAGCAGAAACCCTTGTTAATATTCTTTCCAAAGGCAACGAAGGAGCTTCATAATGAATGAACAAGGATAGGTTTTTGGAAACAATATTCCCCGCCCTTGCTGCCTGGAACATTAACAAGAAACTTTGCGAGGATCAAACTGAAAAAGAGAAAAACGTGCAAAAACTCAGCCAAGATTGGGGCAAGAGAATTAGTTTGGAAAACATTGAGCCCGTGGGAAAAATGGCTGATGATTTGTATGGTTTTGAAATGCAGAGACTAAACATATTGGCAAGAAAAGCGACCTCAATTCTTGCAGCGGCAGGCTTTGTCATTTCACTATCTTCCCTAACACTGGCTGTCATGAAAGATTGGCTCAATCATTCATGGTCACTTTTTGTTCTCTTTTTCATTATCTTAGCAATTATACACTTCGTATCGTCAGCAGCTTCGGCTGCAAAGGCGCTTGAGATTTCACATTTTCATCAACTAACTACTGGGATAGTGGACGACGCCTTGAAAGCAGAGAAGCCGATTGACCCGAGAAGTATTCAGCTTCAATGGACGGTGGAAAAACTCGTTGATGTTGATATGAATTATCAAATCATGCTCACAAAAACAAACTGGTTATCTGCAGCTCAAAGTCTTTTTCTACGTGGAACATATCTCACTGGAATTGGGTTTGTCCTATTGGTGTTCATGCTGTTAAGCTAGATGAGTTTGGAGCTTATTAATACCCATTTTGCGGGTACGCCCAAATTCAGTCTCGCCCCAGACTTTCACATAAAAGCTAGCGCGTGCCCTATTTCTCGACAACGAATCCTTCTTTTTCGAGCATCTTTGCAGCTTTTCTGCCTTCTTCCTTGGTTTTTTTCGTCAAGATTGGTGCTCGCATCATGCCCAACCTACTAGTCAGCTGGCCGACCTGCGACGTCAGGGAGCTCAGCTGCTGTCTCTGTTCTTCGAGTTCTTTCTGAACAGTTGAGATTGAAACAGCATGTTCGAGCTTCAGAACGCTTTTGCACTTGACACATAAACTAGCGTCAGGTTGGTTTGGGCTGCCGCACCGCGGACACATTATGACGGTGGGTTCTTGAACTGTCTTCTGCTGTGCACCGGCCTTCTCGAGAAGGACTCTGCGGACTGTCTCTCCGCTTAAATGAACATAGGTGTTGGGCTCGTCGCTATTTTTACTCCAGCCGTAGATGATGCGAAGCATCGGTTCGCCAAGTCCGGCGTTGCGCGTTGCTGAACTGTGCCTGAAAAGGTGAAAGAAAATCCTCTTGGGAACCTTTGCCTTTCTCCTGCACTCGAGAAGCTTGAACCTGGCCTTATCATATGATAGGGGCTCTGTGTCATCGGTCCAGAGCCACGCGTCAGGGTTCTTTCGGTCAGGATGTTGGTCTAGCCACTGAACGAGCAAAGGAAGACTTTCGATAGAATATGCGACTCGAGGACCAGTCTTTCCTGAAACACTCAGGCCAGCGTACTGTTCTTGCACGTCGACGTCCCTTACGTGCATTTGAAGGGCCTCTCCAACTCTGAGGCCGCACTCGTAGCAGACGTCTATAAGAGCCTTCAAACGTAGATCCGGTGTGGCCGAGATGAGTTTTTTGACTTCAGCTGGCGCCAGAAGATCTGAGGCTTTCAGTTTTGATTTGGGGGCTTTCGAGTGGATCCAGCTGACCACTTTCGGATATCCCTCGTGTCCGGGATCCTCAACGTCGAAGAGCCAAGCGTAAAATTGTTTCACTATTTCTTGGAAGTCTCTTCGAGTGTAATCTGAAGCCGGTCCTGACCTCCCCTTCTTGGAGAGCTCGACATTCCAGTGGTCTTCAGCCTTCGCCATAACATGAACAATGTCTTCCTTGGCTGTCTTCTTGAAGGATATGGATCCCAGCAATGTTGCGAACGTCTTAAGCGTCCGAATCAACTTGTCTTGGCGGGGAAGACTCTTTCTGGCAGCCTTGAGATATTCAGCGTACTCGAGAAGCTTGGTCTTATTCTCCGGGAGGATCTCTTTTGATTCTTTTATGCCTTCTTGGCCCTCGATTGCAAGCCACAAGCGCCTCTCATAATGGTAAATGCCCAAGGCTTCTCCCTTAGAACCACATAAGAAGGTCTTCCCGATTTGAAGTTTATGTTGGCGCGGGGTGTGGGATTTGAACCCACGCGGGTGAAACCACCCACAGACTTAGCAGGCCTGCCCCCTACCAGGCTAGGGCAACCCCGCCCGTTTTTACCAAACTCCGCCAGTTTTCGCTACTGGCAATAATGCTTCTGGTTTGATGTCATCTTCGTTTCCTCAGGAATATTAGGTTATCTTTTTGAAGGACGTATTCCAACACGACTTCTAAGAGCGCTTTGATTTCTTCTGCTTCTTCGGCGACTTCTACGGAGCGATTTGGCGGGCTCAGCAAAGCACAGTGTCAGAAAACGAACATATTGACGTACCGTAAGCCATTTGGGGTAAAGTTTTATCTTTCTCTCTCTATTTTGGGATAGCGCGCGCATAAGGGAAAAATAATCTGCTCAGCGCGGGCGTGTGCTATATGCTTCAGCATCATAATGAGGATTCTTAGTCCCGCATGTTCCGCAGAACTTCTCCGTTATAGCTACAAGTTTCTTGCATTCTTTGCAATCATACATCAATTGTTTACCACAACCCGTGCAGAACTTCTTCTCCAAGCCATCCGTTCCACATGAACACCGAACCATAATTTACAACCCTATTATTAGCATCTGCTCCGCGTTTTTAAGTCATTCTACAATAGTCAACCGATGCTTAGACTCAACGGAGAGATTATCAACAGAACTGCTTGGAAAAGTCTAGTCGCGCGCGCTATTGCTATTGTCTTTGAACATAGATGTAATTTGTCTTGTGCCCTATTCTTCGCCATCCATCGAACAAATACGCGTATATCATGTAGACCCCCACTTCCTTGGGCGTGAACTCAGCTGTGTAACGGGCTTCTTCTCCGGCTGAAAGCTCCTTTATTTCTGTTGTAGCCTGCCTTTCAGACTTTCCTGAGGGGGGTTCCACCCAAAATTCCAGTTTCAATCCTGCACCTTCTCTCAAGCCCTTCACGGTTGCCTCGACCGAGAGGGTCTTTCCAATTTTCGTATATGGATGCGAAAGCACCAGTAGGCGTTCGAGTTCCGCTTTTTCCTCGCTTACGTAAATGTGAGTCCAACCGGATTCCCACCAGAAGTTGTTTTTTTCTTCACGTGCCATGATGGTGACGTATACATCAGCCGACCCTAATACATTAATCCGGAAAACCAGCTCGACCTCTTCATTTGGCTTCAACTGCTTAAGGTATTGTCCAGATCCATACGCATACCAGTTTCCATATACAGTTAGGTAATATGTATCCAAAGAGTGCAATTGTATGTCAACTCCTCTAAGAGTGACCCTTGACGTGTTTTTCAGTTTCAATGTCACCCAGTTACTTCCTTTCTCTACTGTCGTAGGAAGCAACTCGTACTCGATAGGGTACTTGTACCTCGACGTTGTTGCCGTCATTTTCAATTCACCATTACCCACACAGTACACTCTGCGTGTACGAACTTTTAAGATTTTTTTGCTTTATGTGTTCATATATTTAGTTACGCGCGCGCTGAATGATGCGCGGGCTACAACTATTGTGAGAGGATTAATACGAAAGAATACGCTTTCCTGTATTCGGAGACCGAATTTATGTTCAAGAAACCAGAATGGAAGCTTAATACTACTGTTACTAAGAAAATTCGGGTCCTAGACAAGTTTGAGGAGGAAGGAGAGATCAATGCGTTTGACTCGGAAATGAATATGCCCTTTATTCTGGATGTTCCAGAAGGAATTTCAATGGAGGAAATAGAAATCAACAGATGGTATCGTGCGACATTCAAGGTTTACACTTCCAAACTAATCCCCGAAATAAAAGAAGAATGGTCTAAGATGGCAAAGACAACTGGAGGCATTCGTGAAGGGATAGAACGAATGAAGCAAACTGGAGGGTACGGGACCTTATACAAGTTCGAATTGGTTTCACTGAAATCAACATAATCATGAACTGCGCGCGCCTCTATATGAGCGCGAAGGCCAGATTATACTAAGCACTTGGTTTTATTTCTCCTCTGAAAACGTGGTAGCACCTGTCTGAGCAGAAGCCTTGAAAATCATTGTCTGGCATGAACAGTTTTCCACAAGCTTCACACTTTCGCTTAGCCCTTTCCGGCATTCACTTCTTCCTCTAACCAGAATGTTATCTTGACTGGTTATATGTTTAACCACAGGTGACGGTTGGCGCGCACTGACAAATGTCATGGTTGAAGATTCTGCAGCTGCGGGAAAACCTTGAAGATAATGATACCGGCAGAACGTAATCGTATTGCCCTAAGCAGGCGTTCTCGGCAAGGTTTCTAGAATTTATCCAGAAACCACGTGGCATTTCATTAATCGCCTTTTCTGCCCTACTCATTTTTGTGATGTTCGCCAAAACACCGACGCTCAGATCTTGTCATAGTGCGTGTTGAACTATTATGCTTGAATGATCAAAAAAAGGTGGAATTCTTCAATAAGTGTCTTCTAGTTTCAAACCCGTTTGAGCGGTATTGTGGGCACTCCATTATGTGATTCTCTTTTCCAATTGGCACCATAAGCTCCGCGAGCAGAGACCATCTTTCAATGAATGCGAGGCCTTTTGCAGTGGTGACGAACTTTGGACAACTGTGATGAACTTCCAGCATCCCAAGTGATATGAGGACAGAAAGATAGTGACTTGCATCCGACCACGAAAGATTTGTTCGATATATGACTCTTGTCTTGCCTTGGGGTTCAACGCATAAGCTCAAAATCTCAGCCATTATTTCGAAAGCTGTTCTTCTATTCCTGAGCAGAGGTGTCATTATCTTCCCCGAAACAAAATCGTTCTAACGTACTATGGAGCGATTGGAACGATTGCATTGCCTCGCAGACGAATTATCTTGGTGTTGATGTCGTTTTGATGCCATACCCCATAATAGTTGTTGGTCACCGTGTTCCATATCACTAAAGTGTTAGTCAAGACCGGTGGATTAGGCTCGTTGGGAAAGACCTCTGCAACGATATTTATGCCAGTCGGTTTTTGCGCATCATTCGGCTCAGACGGCGGAAATGCGCCGCTAGAATCAATCCTATTGTAAAGAATTACTGTTCCAGTGACGAAGTCCCCGGGAGCGTTGCTGTGGACGATAATGCCAGGAATCCAGCCACCTTCGACCGTGTTGTCAAGCACTAGATTATATTTGGCAGTTGTAAACGGAGTATCAGCTGCTACAACTATCCCTCCAATGTATGGAGGGAAAGGTCCGGGCGAGTTTCCAATAACCGTGTTGTCGATTATTGCATTATATGCTACGCCTTCGCCTGTATTGTACGCGGCAACGACTATGCCGCATCCACCAATGTTGTCTTTAACGAAGTTTCCCATCACTACGTTCCCTGTACCTGCGTGTAGGGAGCCAGGATTCAATGCAGCTGGGTCGAATGGACCGTCGTCTGTCACCGCGATTCCTCCGTCAGCCAGATTGAACGATACGTTGTTGTTTTTTATCAGACAGTTGCTTGTTCCAGAAAGTGCTATCGCTTTATCCTCAGGAATGCCCCCGTGAGGGCTTACGCCGTTTCCTGAAATGACGCTGTCTTTGACAATGATCCCCGACGTATCCTGAATGAATATTCCGTGGTCATTTGCTCCAGTAATTATCGCTTTTGTGATAACAACGCCAGTAATTCCAGGACCTACATAAACGCCTATGTCAAAGCCAGCGGCATTTACCGTCCCTGTTATCACTTGACCTGTCTTAGCTGTGACCGCGGCAGTCAAGCCCGTTGTGTTGGCGGCGAAGCTAGGTGCAACCAACAACATGGATGGCAATAGAATACCTAAGATTATCGGCAATAATAGTTTGTTTTTTCTCATTATTTCACGTTCTTCTGTTTTTTGTCAAACCTTGAGGCATGAAGGGCTTAGGAACGTATAAATGTCTAAGGCGATGTTGCTATAGTACTGATTTTCTAATAGCTAGCTTCTTTAATGCACAAAGACGATCTGAATAAAACGATTGGAGATTCTTAGCATCGCGGCAAATTTGGGTTTGGACAAGACTCTGCTCCTAAGACCCAACGGTTCAGGTCCAAACGCTTTTTTCATCATATGGTGCCCATATAGGCCATCACAAATATGATTGCGATCTGGAATATCGTCTGGCTGCCAGCGAAGTAGAAGTTTCGCATGCCAAGTTTCACAATCTTCTCTGTGTCTGGGCTTGGCTTCCTAAGCTCGAGAAAGACGCGAACCTCGTTGGGCAGTATCAGAACAAAGCCTTGGACCGACAAGATGACCACGATGATGAAAGGCCGCAATTATTGGTGTGGACAAGAAATTCCAACCCAGACTAATGGCTAGGTAAACCCCGGCAGTTATGGCTACCGAAGCCAACGCAGGCATGAAGAACAACATGATCGGCACGAGTTTTTTTATGACCTCAACACGGCTTTGAGTGGAGAGATCACCCAGCACTCGGCTCATGACCAGCCCCATAAACAGGTCTATGCCAGTCCAAGTTCCGCCGGTGAGCACATGAACATAAGTCAGGAGAAGAAGGCTTCTGCTCAACAACGCGACGATCAGTGCGACCACGGGGACAGTCAAAGTCAGAATGGAGCTCGGTCCCATGATCCCGCCAACCTTGCTGGCTGAAGTTTTTCTGCTTTGAGGCTGTGTCACAGGCTTTTCTCCTATGCAACTAAAAATAAGGATGGCAATAGAATGCCCAAGATTATCGGCAATAACAAATTGATTTTTCTCATTTTTTTTCACGTTCTTCTGTTTTGTGTTAAGGCTTGAGGCACTGAAGGCTTAGGAACCTATAAATGCCTAAGGCGATGTCACTATAGTACTGATTTTCTGAATAGCTGGTTTCTTTGATGCACAAAGACGATCTGAAGAAAACGATTATAGAATTGCTTGGCACCGCAGAAATGCACGGCTATGAAGTCCAAAAGCAACTGGCATCCAGAGGCTTCAGGCCGAATATCAGCTACCTCTACAGAGTGCTCACTGAGATGGAGACAGAGGGCTATCTGGAGAGCACCCGAATGAAAAGCGCCCTCGGTCCGGAAAGGAAAGTATACAGGCTGGGCAAGAAGGGTTCGGAGAAACTGGATCAAGAATTGAAGGAAGCAGTCAAAATCATTCATGTCAAATACATGCAATACTTGGCGAAACTTCCTCCTGAGAAGAGTGCCATTCGAAAACTGCAACGATTGCTCGATTCGCAAGTAGGCAAAGGCGACACAATCTTAGTGGTTGCACCCAAAGTCTTCTATGATTGGATGATATCATCCTTGGGCAACGTGCTTGAGGATGGAAAAATCTACTTGGTCAAGCCCAAGTCCGTGAAGCTGAGCATTGAGTGCGCAAACCTTATTGTTCTTGATACCCCTGTTGAAAACATATCCCTAAAGGATAACTTTGTTGACGCCGTGAGAGTGCACGGCGAACCCGAAAATGTCCACCGAGCCCTGAAAGAGTTACACCGCGTTTTGAAGAAGGACGGAAGTCTCGCGTTCATCGTTCCTTATTCTCATCCGAATAAGGACAATTACCCCTTAACGATGGGGGAATTTGTTGAGAAAGTGGAACACGAAGTCTCGGAAGAGGATAAGACCAAACTTGACTACGCATTTGCTGGATCTTTGTTATCCCGTTACTTCCGCAAGGTTAAGCGTCATCGTCTTGCCCATCTCGCAATCTTCGTTGCAAAAGGCAAGATATAGAAACGAGACAAGTTGAAATGTGGACGCGCTCGGGGTTTGGATTTGGAGGTAGAGTTTTATCCCAACCAATCAAAACTACGGTGCTTCTATCAGGATGAATTGCGGGAATCTGGCTAGAATAGCGCGCTAAACAACTGACATTGTTAAATGAGGGCTTCGGCTGAAGAGTCTTCCTAGGCAGGAAGTATGATGGAACAAGAGTCTGGATACTCGAAATAACCTTGATAGCTCTAACCCTCAGCGGCTACCAACGCCTGCGCGAAGATTGACAAGACTAAATTCTTATCTGTTACATCAGCGCTACAAAACTATTCTTAGATGCGGTTGAAGCAAAAATGAGAATTCTGACTTACCAGCAGCTAGACCAAAAGAGGTCCCTGCTCCCATTAATGGATCAAGCCTTTGGCTGGCCATTCGACCCTTTGGAATTTGACAAAAACATCAAAGCAGACCCAAGGCTCAGAGACAGCGGCGTAGGATTCTTTGCTGTTCCCGAAGACAAAACGGTAGCATGCGTCGGCGTCATGGATTTGGCTACAAGTACTGTTGATAATAAAGTGGAACGAGTGGGAGGTATCTACGGTGTTGCCACCTTGCCTGGGCACACAAGAAAAGGCATCTGCACCGCGCTGTTGAACCGAGCCCACGAACACTTTCTGGAAAAAAACTATCGTTTTTCCTTTCTCACAACAAGCCCGACCATCGTAGCACACGGTTTGTATAAGAAACTGGGCTACTTCGATGTCACGTCATTTCCCGGAGTATACAAAGTCAAAGAGAAACCGAAAAAACAAAAGACCGTGAAGCGTGAAAAAGCCTCCAAGCTGAACTTGACTAGAATGCTCGAAATCTACCGAGAGTATGTCAAGAACAAAACAGGCTTTGTAGCTCGGGACGAGACATACATGAAAATGCTCGCCAAGATTCATGAAATCGCAGCCAAAGAATCTATCACAACCGAAAAAGGCTACGTCATATTCAAGAAGGACAAGAAACAAGTCAGAATACGAGAGCTCGTGGCCCACGACAAGAGAGAAATGAAGAAGCTCATCAGGATAGTTGAAGACAAAGCGCAAAACGTGATTTACGGAAGAGACGTCTTGGACCCTACTTTACGCGAAGCTTATGCGGACAGAGGCTTCACGGTTCTCAACAGTGGACACGGCGTCCTTATGGTCAAAGAACTAACATCTCATGCTTCATTCAAAAAAGCCTATGATAACAGATTCTACATGAGTGCGTTAGATCACTTCTAGCGGTCCAGAAATACGCAGAAATCCTTCTACGTTGTTAGCACAAAAGTCCACTCTTGGTTTCCATTCCTCAAATAACCAAGCACTCTTGTCAAGCATGATTGGTTTTGCGGAAGAATGTGAAACACCAGTGCATTTTCAAGGGGTTCACAATTGCGTTAGAAGGAGTCTTCGAAAGAGAGCTCTAAAACTGAGTCACTCAGAATATCAATTGGAAACCTATAACACGTTAAGAAATCTCTTATTTTTATTTTCTAAATAGTACTGTTGAATAGAGGGATATTGGTGTTGGAAATCGTGATTCTTCCAGACATGTCGGAAGCACAAAAGAAGCATGTATACAAGGTTAGACCTAACTGGGTTCCTCCACCGATTGAAGGCATGTATGACATTGACAAGAAGCACCCAGACGGAATTATCCATATTTACGTTGGCAACTGTGACTGGAAAAACAATTTCGATTACTGCTTGAGAAGATTTACTCTAGTGGTTTTCCATGAAGTCATGCATGTACTTCTCGGTTCAGACATGGACGAATATGTTCCATACGCAGAACGTGTCTTAGCCGAGATACTCTGAAAGCAAGTTGGTTGGATAAAACTTTACCCAAAAAAATAACGGCGTGAAGGCTTCCGAACTAGCCGTGAAGCTGTATGGTGTTTTGCGGTAGGGGTGAATATGGCGTGCCTAAATGATAACGGTGCCAGATGTCCACATACCGCTTGCGCCTGCAAACAGTTATGGCTTTACCGCTTCAAAGGCTTGTTCCCAAGTGATTAGGGGAGAGATTTTTCCGTTGTGATGTGTCAACATTGGCGGACTGAGAAAACCTGATACTTCCTTGAAGTCGTCAGATTCCAGCATGATATACCAAACATGCTCTATGGGGCAGACCCAAGCTCCATGCACCTTTATACGATACTTTTCAGCTGAGGCTTTCATGTTATCGA
Organism: Candidatus Bathyarchaeota archaeon; assembly: GCA_963845885.1. GTDB lineage: Archaea > Thermoproteota > Bathyarchaeia > Bathyarchaeales > Bathycorpusculaceae > DASPPK01. The sequence goes on along the minus strand of CAWJTU010000023.1, from coordinate 3,037 downwards.
ACCATTGCTTGCCTTCTTCGTTGTATTCTTTTCTTCCGAAACATAGCTCTGGAGAATGAACCAAAGTCACCAAAAACAACATTCATTTCACCTCCTTTCACGTTCAATTAACTCTTGCTGCCTGTAATTGACCTATGCGTCCTTTATCGTCCTCTTCATATCTTCCTTGCTGTGCTTCAAAAACTCAGGATGATGGTTCTTTGCATGAAGCATTATATGGTCTATTACATCGTTTTCTCCCCAGGGCGACTTCACAGTCCATCCACACTCGGGGCATGTAATCGTCTTCATCTTACCCTTACTCATATAATCACCCCCATCCATACTGCTCAAACACAAGTGCAACTACTGCATTAGTCTGTTTCGATTCAGCTATAACTTTTCCGCAAACCCCAAAACTGGCTCAAAAAGACTGATAGAAAAGTGTTCTAGGAATTTAAGAACTGTTCTTGGTTTAAACCTTAAAATGTTACGATTTTGTCGCTTTCTCCCACAAGTTCGTAGAGGTCTTTCAGAGTTGATATAGGACAGATTTCGCTTCCTTCTTCCTGCCTAATCTTCAAGCAAGTTCCGCATGCCATTATCCTGCCGCCAGCTTGTATGAACATCTTAGCCTCACCAACACTATCGAATTTCACATCACTTGTCTTTTCGTATTCCACGCCTTTGCCAATTAGAAAAACTCGAACTTCGTCTCCCTTGCCCCTTGAAAAATTGGCTAATCTAAAGGCGTTCCATACGGTTTCCTCATCGTTAGTGCTTACGACAACACCTAGCTTCATACTATTACCTCAAACAAGAGACAAAACCAATTCATATAAATAGTGCGTTAGCCGCAAAGGAATCGCTTGAAAAGCAACAGAGGTGATTATTTTATGGAAAAGAAAATTGTTAACGGGATAGAAGTGGCGCAAATGCAAGGAATGGTTGACGCAGTCAAAAAGCAACCGCAGATGGCACAAGCCAAAATGTACGCCAAAACCGAGTGGAAAAGCGGTTTCAATAACGAAGCCTCAATAAAGGACTTTGAAATGGGAGGAGCCAAGAATACAACTAGCAGAAAAAACCCATTCGTTGTTGCGGGAGACCACCCGCCTGAGCTGCTTGGCACTAATAAGGGAGCTGCTTCTGTGGAAGTGCTCTTGGCGGCTCTTGGGCATTGCATAAGTAACGGGTTCGCAATGTATGGAGCTTCCATGGGAATCCCAATAGAATCCCTAACTATCAATGTAGAAGGAAACATGGACTTGCAAGGACTGCTTATGTTGCCTGAACCTGGAAAAGTGCGACCAGGCTTTCAAGAAATTCGGGCTACCTATTATGTCAAGAGCAAAGCACCCAGAGACCAGCTTGAGAAGCTTGCAAAGATGTCAGAAGACTTTTCGCCAGTAAGAGACTCGCTGAGAGCAGTAAAGTTCACCTCTAAACTAGTGGTGCAGTAAACGGGCTGGTTCGAAAATAGGCTGAAAACAACCCTTCCCACCTCTTTCATACTATAGCTTTTCGGCAAAACCAAAAACTGGCTAACAAACAATATGTCGAAAGCGTAGGACATAAAACGCCAAATCTCGAAACATAAATCAATGAGAAACAGTATGTTTTGAGGGATTTGGGAATACCTATTTCTCGAAAATCTCTTTTATTCTTTTCATACCTCTTTCGTTGCTCTCATCGATGTCTTTGCCGACCCACAATTTGTCGATTATCTTGCCAAGAATCGAGTAGGGCAAATCATAGTCCATTTCAAATGTCAGTTTAGTTCCGTCTTTGATGGGACTGAAAGTCATTGAACTGGTCATTGTCACTTGCCCACCAGTAGAGTGCCAAGCAATCTTTTCATTTTCTTTCCACTCTGAGACCTCACTATTCCATACGGCGTTTACGCCGCCTGCCTTAGCGACTACATGGACGGTTGCACCTAATCCATCCTTAATTTCAGAAGTGTGCCCAACCTTCTTGATTATGTCAAACCATTCTGGAACTCTATCCCAAAAAACTATCGCCCATATTTTCTCAGGTTGAGCCCTGATTTCAATTGACCTCTCTATTCTCCCCAAAGAAATCATCTACCTTTCATCAATTCTAACCTTCTCTTCTTTTAGCATTTAACAGTTAATCACCTATAACTTTTCCGCAAAACCAAAACTGGCTCAAAAGGACTAATGGAAGACCGTTCTACTCGTTCTTCTCTTCTGCTGTGCTAGACACCCTCTGTTTCTTCATGGTTTGCAGAGCAATGTCTTTGTAGTGTGAAATGCATTCTGCCCCAACCCTTGTGAAGATATCTTGGAACTTCTCGAAGTCTGCAAGGCGATAGTAAACTGGTTTTGTTTCTAATTCACCTATCTTCTGTGCATAGAAAACATTTCCTTCTGGAACTACAAGAACCAAGATGGAATCGTTCCAGAACTCCTTGTAGTTTCTAATCAGTCTCGGTCTGATATGTGGCTTATTGGAATCACGCATTTTGACTTCAACGAGCATCAAGTCATTCTTTTGTTCATCATATATGAGCAAGTCTGGTGATGACCTAATTCTTCGAACAGTCTTGGATGTTCTTGTCTCTTTGGTCAGTTTTGACCTGACATCTGAAAAAGTACTTTCATACCCATACGGATAGACTGAATAACCAGACTTCTGCAACATGACCTTTACTATTTCCTTGTATGCATTGCCTTTCAACATAGAATCGTAGAATATGTCTTCTCCAGACCCACTCAAATCCATTCTTCACCAAGATTCTACTGTATCGGTGGTTCGGCTATAACTTTTCCGCAGTGTAACAAGCAGGGTCAAAACAATGTAGGTATAACACACCTCATACCTACATTCGCGCGCGCGCGCTTCCTTCTAGGGCAACCGTTCGTCTAACTGTATCCATGAAAAGACAATATAAGACTTGGCACTCGGCGTGAGTTCCAACACTCAAAGGGCACCAAAATGCCTTCTGGAAATTTATGCAGGGAAAACAATTCCACCATACATCTTCAGGGCTAGCTTTGAAGCCTTCACGTCGTTAATTTTTTTTTGATAAAAC
>CAWJTU010000022.1:0-80262 GCA_963845885.1 Candidatus Bathyarchaeota archaeon | reverse complement strand
GCGCGCTGGCACTGAGGGAAAGTTACTTGGTGTAACTCATTTTTTGATTCGCTTTCGCCATCCCCAGAAGATGATTGCGAAAATGGGAACTAACGATAGAAGCGTGATGATGTAGTTGAGGTCAGGGCTTAGACCGTTGGGGAAAGCCAAGTTCTGGATGAAATCACGCGCGAAAAAGTACCAAAAGGCCAAGTACGAGACCACTACGGATGCTACCAGAGTCATCAAGTTTAGCCCACGTGAGCTTTGAATTTCAAGTATATCTATGTGGGCTCTATGGGTTTCCGCTAGAACACTAACATGTTCAACTAACTCCTCTATTGCATCATGGATTTGAAAAGCAAGTTCTGAGTTGAGTTTTTTCGCAGTTTCTTCCAAATGGTCCCATTCATGTGACAAGTCGAGGATGGAAAGTCTTTCTTCCTGTAATTGTTGATAGTTTCTCCAAAGCACTGTCTCATCCTGTTCACACGACTGTTTGTTCATGACGGGTTCCAGTCGGACACAGGTGCCTTGCAAAGCTTTGACAAGAGCACGAGCTCTCTTCTCAAAGTCCGAATCTACGTCTTTGAACTTGTGCACTTGCTTTAGAATTTCGTCGTAATCGGTGTGAAAAACATAAGAATCGTTTGTGTTCATGACTCAACGAACACAATATACAAATTCGCCTTGAAATGGTTTGCTCAGGGCTCGACACACTGAACAGCAAGTTTGCCAGATGCTAGAAACAAATTTCGAATGTTTGTGACTACTTCGGTAACCTCGGTTTCTATGTGAGCTGTCCTTTTTTTACAAGAGGTGCGAAATCGTTAAGAGCCCGTGGTACAAATTCAAATGAAGGATTCTTATGATAAGTAATCGAAGATACTTGTTTACTTCCGAATCCGTGGCGGAGGGACACCCGGACAAGGTGGCGGACCAGATATCAGATGCCGTGCTGGACAATGTCTTGGCATGTGATCCAAAGGCAAGAGTCGACTGTGAAACCTTGGTAATGCAAGGAAACGTGATAGTCACAGGCCAGATAACGACCAAATGCTACGCGGATATACCCCGCATCGTTAGAAACACCCTGAAAGAAATAGGCCTGGATAACGCCAGAGACGGAATGGACTGGGAAACCTGCGGGGTTTTGGTTTCTATAACGGAACAGTCCCCAGACATTGCTATGGGAGTCAATGAAAGCGAAACTCACGAGCAAGGAGCTGGAGATCAGGGAATGGTGTTCGGCTACGCCACGAATGAAACGAAGGAGCTGATGCCTATTCCAATAATGCTCGCGCATAACCTTGTAAGAAGACTTTCTGAATGCAGGAAAAAGAAGATTCTTCCATACTTAAGACCTGACGGGAAGTCTCAGGCCACAGTCGAGTATGTGGATGGGAAACCCAAAAGGGTGGATTCTGTCGTGATAGCAGCTCAACATATCGAGAAAGTCGACAGAAAAAAGATGAAAGCAGACATCATAAATCACGTCATAAAGAAAGTCATACCGTCAAAAATGCTAGATGATAAGACGAAATATTTCGTCAACGAGACAGGAAGGTTCGTGATCGGAGGAACCCTTGCAGATTCGGGTCTGACGGGAAGAAAGATCATCGTCGACACTTACGGAGGCATAGGAAGCCACGGAGGAGGATGCTTCTCAGGAAAAGACCCTTCAAAAGTTGACAGGTCAGGGTGCTATATGGCCAGGTACATCGCGAAAAACGTCGTCGCTGCAGGCTTAGCAGACCAGTGCGAAGTCCAAATATCGTATGCAATCGGAGTCGCACAACCAATCTCGGTAATGGTGAACACTTTCGGCACTGGGAAGATCTCTGATGAAAAACTCCTCGAGTTAGTGAAAAAACATTTTGACATGAGACCCAAAGCGATAATAGATCAATTAGACCTGCTTAGGCCAATATACCGAAAGACATCGGTTTTTGGACATTTTGGAAGAGAGGATCCCGACTTCACATGGGAAAGAACCGACAAGGCCAGCATGCTCAGAAAAGAAGCTGGACTCTGAGCTATAAGAACCTTATCAAACTGAAACAACCATGGTTCTCAAAAGCTGGACTCATCTTTTTGAAGCCATTTCATCACTCAACCTGCGAATCCTGACGCCATCTCCTCTCACGGTGATAATCTCGAGACAGTCTGTTCACTGAGGGGTTTTGCATCGTTGAACAAATCACCTTGGGATACTCCTGTTGCACGCGAGTCAGTGCGTTCCATCAATACCCGTTTTCAGTAAAACGCGCAAAACAGTGATGGTTCAGGAAACGATGTCACCCCCGGCATTTGAGGGGGTTTTCGTTGATGCTTTTGTATACAAATCGATAAAGGAGCCTATATTCGCCCCGCGCTAGGGGCAAAGTTTTGTCTCAAACACGCGTGCGTCGGAAAGCTCCCTTAGACCGTGGTTTTCAGCTTGTTTGGAAGAAACCTGCGTACTACTTCTTCAACTTCCGCTATCTGGTTTCTTTCAATCCAAAAAGATATTTTGGTTTCCCTGATGCCCTTCAACCATGAATTCCAAGGAAATCGTCGCCAAGCCTTTTCTGATTTCCACGGCGATAACGTTTTGATAATTCACCTCAAAGTTAGCTTTATTCATTGTTAAGATCTCATCTGCGGTTTTGTCCTTGTACCCAAGCCTTCTTCCAGCTATCAGTTCCAATTGACGTGCCTTGATTTCTCTCTCAGTGTATTCGCTCCCAATCAAAATGGTGAGTAGGGTATGCTTTGAATACATGCTAGCCAAGTCAGAAGGGTGAAGCACTATAGCAGCCACAAACTTGCTGTCGGTGAAAAACAGGTCGTAAATGGTGTCCGTCGTCCTATGTTTCAATCCATGAACAACTTGCATCTTCTTCTCCAAGTGTATACTCCCTCTGTAATCGTCTTTACTTAGCGCGCGCGACATTTCAGGCTTAAATTCTTTACGGAACTAATTTCCGTAGATTTGTTTGGTTTGAGGCGCGTTTTCCACGCTACTTTTTTATTCTTCTCTTCCGACTAAAGACCAATAGTCGCTGGTCTGATGCACTTTGAAAGTCATAGCTTTTAACGGTAGCTCAAGGAAAGACGGCAACACTGCAATCCTGATAAAGCGTGTTTTAAAAGTCCTTGAAGAAGAAGGAATCCAGACGGAACTCGTTCAGCTTGCAGGAGAACAGATACGCGGCTGCACCGCCTGCAGAGTCTGCTTCACGACCAAGAATAAACGCTGCGTAATCGAGGACGACAACGTAAACGCGTATCATCCGAAAGATGATTGAGGCAGACGGCATAATCTTGGGCTCCCCTGTATACTTCTCAATGATGACGCCTGAACTTAAGGCGCTCATAGACAGAACGGGATACGTGGCCATGGCAAACGAACACTTGTTCAAAAGGAAGGTAGGCGCCGCGGTTGTTGCCGTTAGAAGAGCAGGAGGAATTCCAACGTTCGACGCCATAAACCATTTCTTCCTCATAAGCGAAATGATCGTTCCAGGCTCGTCTTATTGGAACGTCGGATTTGGTCGGAAGAAGGGAGATGTTGAGGGTGATGAAGAAGGCATGAGAATTATGGATGATTTGGGAAGAAACATGGCTTGGCTCATCAAAAAACTGAAGACCAAAAAAAGGAAGACTTAGCCTTAGCACACGCCAGTTTGGTTGCCGTCAGTTATTGTCATTTGTGGAAGAGTCTGCTAACAAATGTTATTTCCCACAGGTATCTGTTCAACACAGAACCGACAGCTCTTAACAGTATCTAAGCTTATCAGAATCGGTGGCTTCAAATAGTCGATGCTTGCGGAAGGTGGTTTTGAAGCCAGTGACATCATCGACGGGGTTTACGTCTACCGCAAAAGAAAATAACGTGCACGCAGTCTGTCAACTGGTGTTACATAGCTAGAGAAAACCCCCTAAAAGTGGCCGGGGTGAGGTATTCCCGGCACAAGTGGCTATATCTCCATTTTCATCGCACAATCCCCCTTTTTTGGTGTGTTTTGTTGGTGTTTTTGTACGTGTCCCTCATGACAGAACGTGGCTCTTAATTACTACTAGTAATTGTCAGGACATAACGCATAAAATGCCCCGCGACGCCAGAGTTAATTGATCGGAAATGCCTAAACCAAGAGAATCTTTCTGGGTACGCCTCTCAGACGGAAGTAACCTTTCAGTCGCAGTGTTTCCAACGAAGAATGACCCTAGAGCGGAAGTGATTGCCGTTGGTGTGAGCCAACTAGTTGCAAACAACTGGGTAACTACTGCAAGATTAGCCTTGTATCGTTCTCCTGAAGGGAAATATAAGCAACTTCCTGACCAAGAAAAGCCTGTTGTAAAACCTACCCAGATTTAGTCCAGCTCGCGCCACGTCATTTGGATTTCATGTTCTGTAAGGCTACGCTTTTGAAATATTGAATATCCTCAACCAAAACCCTCGTAAAAACATCTTGGAATTTCTCGAAATCTGACAATTGATAGTAATCGGTTTCCTGAATCTTCAGTTCGCTTATTTTTTGAGCATAGAAGACATTGCCTTCTGGAACCACGATTACCAGAATGGAGTCATTCCAGAATTCCTTAACGTTTTTAATCACACTAGCTCTAATCATTGGAGGTGATTTGCCACGCATCTTCACTTCTACAAGCATTACGTCTTCATCGTCATAGACAAGCAAATCTGGAGAGAATCTTATTCTGCGACCTGTCTTGGAGTTTCTCGTTTCTGTCGTAAGTCTTGACTTAAGTTCAGCCAAAGCGCTCTCATAACCATATGGATAGACTGAATAGCCCGACTTTTCAAGCATGACTCTGACAATGTCCTTATACAGACTGCCTCTTAACATATTGTCGTAGAATTGGCTCAATTTTCCACTTGTGCGTCTCTCTGACGTGCGAGAAAGAAAAGCGTTATGAATTCTGAATTTACATCTCGCATGTGTGACTCTGTTGATGCTTTTGCATACGGCTTCTCACACGGACGCGCGCGCTAGCACGTGCGGGATGCACGAACGGATGTCCTATTCATAGAGATTGGAGAGCCTGCATGGAACATTCGGGGGTGGAGAAGGCACATTCTTGTCCAATACTCGTGCCAGGTTCCATAGAGTGTTCATCTCCTCGGACGTCAATTCCGGCTTAGCGCCATAGTCCAGCTTTATCGTTTCGGTCCCTGGGTGGAACAATAGTATGATAAGCCCCAGAATGGGAGCAATCACAGCGTAAAACAAGAGAGCAATCAAAAAAGGTATAAAAACGGTGAGCCCTTGCCACAGGATCACAAAAGCCCCAAACCCGGTAAGAAGCAGTGACATCGCGATTTTGAGGCGCCGTTTGTACCCAACTCTTGTGATTCTCACACATTGCTGATACTTTTCCAATTTCAGAAGACTGCGAGTCTTTGCTTCTTCGGAGACTATTGGCAGTAAGAAAAGGGTGAACATCGCTATGTTAAGTAGTGTTGATGAATAGTCAGTAGTTGGATTGTTCAAAGCAAAAAAGAGAATGAACAACGCAAATCCGAAGCAAAGTGCGTTGACATAGGTTTTCTCCAGTATCCTCTTTGTTACTTCACCCCGTGCGACCTTGAAGGTTTGGTACAATTTTGGCAACGCCCATCTGTAGTTGACAACAAAGAAGGCAAGTGGTAGAGCCACACCAAGCGCTGTCTGAAGATAAGGCGCAATTGTGGAATAGCCTGGATAATTCGATTGGAAATAGGGTTCTCCGAATTTCAATACACTTGTTGGAATGTAAATCGATAGTCCAAATAGAAAGTAAGTCCATCCTCGAATTCTTTCAGTCAATGAGCTATTGAAGATTGCACCATGTACATAACCAATGGCAAGAGAGTAGGCTATCAGCACAAAAACTGGAAGGTACGAAACCAAGGGCACATGTAGATAGGCAACGAAGACAGTGAACCCTGCTCCCGTGAATGATGCGACCATTAGGAAGAGAGAGTCGAGCTTGTCCATCCTGTTACGAAAGCGTGCATCAACTGAATTTGATCCAACTTCCAGGTACTCATCTCTGTCTGCGCGCTGACGCCCAGAGTAGGAAGGCGCCGCGAGTTGGCTTTCATCGTTTTGAACTCGCCTGCTCGAAGCGTACAATTTCAGTAGTTCGACTATTGAGGATATAAACAGAGGTGCCCCTATGCCGAGAAATAGCGCGAAGTAAGCAAATGCTTGATCATATTCTATGCGGAGGCTATCTACCTCGAGATCCACAGACACTGCGGTTGATGCATAATTGTGGGAGTCACTTCTTTCTCTGATATCCCAAATGTACCATAGTTTCCCAGTATAAAATGTTATTTTATCCGCAGCTGGTGTGGAATCGGAGATCGTAACAACTTCTGGCTTAGCTATTGACAACGACGTTTTTTGAGTTATGTCCGCAAGAAGCTTGCCATTCTCATTAATCGCTTCCGCTGGAAGACCTGCTCTGATTAGATAGTCTGGAAAATCGCTGTTGAATGAGACCACAAGGGCATATTTGTAGTGCGAGCGCTGCCAAAACACTCCTTTCCACAAAAAGTTTATTTTGATTTGATTATGACCGGGAACTCTCTCAGCAGGGATTTCCCACAGAATATAGGAGCTTGAAGCCGGTTCGTAATAGATCGTTGTAGCGCGCCCAGTCCCATATAGCTCTGGAGCCATACCGTCGAATGAGACCTCTAGTTCAGAAACGTTGCCAAAGAGTTGAAGCGCAAAAAAAGTATAGTTACCTTTTCTGCTCTCCTTGAGGTAGAAATCGACCCATATCGCGACGTGAGCAGATCCTTCTTGCCAGTTGATCTGATCAATTTGATAGGTGTATGTCGATGTAACATTAGGGATGACATCTTCTGAAGTGAAGAAGAGAAAGCCTTGAGGGTTTGCTGAGTATTGAGGGATTGGAGACACTGAATACGTCTTGGAAATTATCGGAAAGTAGTAACACTGAAAAGCCAAGATTGTCAGAAAGAGGCCGATCGCGAAAATTGCCAGGAAGGCAATGGCGACTTTTTTCTCAATTCTAGAGTTGCCATGTGCGCTCATGTTGTCGTAATTCCTTGGTCGATGAGTAATCACGATAATTGAGCATAAACTTTCCGCCCCGTATGTTTCTCCAACATGTTGCGCGTGCTATGGTGATTTCCCACAGAGCATCCAGTGTGTCGCGCGCGCTATACCAATACCGATTTTGTTGATCGGTTTATTACCGGAAAATTAGAGCGTCCGGGCTGAATTCACTTTCCCTTGAATTCATCAAGTGTAAAACTGACTTTGTACAAGAAGACTTCGACGTTCTGCAAAACTTTTAGAGCATATTCCAATTTGTTGTCGTATTCTGCCGCGATTATTATGCCCTTCACATTCTTGTCTCCTTTCTTGTTCATAATCCAGCCCATATACCGCGCCAACTGCCCTACTGTGTCATCGCTCGTTTGATTCTTTTTCAATTCAATGACTACGTGACTTTTTGTTTTTTTGTCTCTAGCCAATATATCGATTGAGCCTATGTCTGTTTTGTACTGCTGACTGATTGGTTCTCCATCTTCGATTATTAAGTCATATTTATTGCCCAATTCTGTTTTTTCCCAATTATGAATGATGAAATCCTCCAGTTGTTTTTCCATATAAAATCGTCCTTGGTTCAGAGGGGAACCAGTTTCTGTCACTTCAATCGAAACGGTATTTTTGTAGTAATTTAAAATAGTTGACAAGTCCGACTCGATGTCTTTCTCGGTTGCAATTTTATTATCATTCGAATAAGTGTACTCAATTTTTCCGGCGCCAAGATTAATTCTGTACGCTTTAAACACGTAGGAATCCCCATATCGCGGGACATCTTTGTCAAAATAGGCTTGAATAGTCTGTGTAGAATTCATTATTTCGGCGGGCCATGTTTTCGAGAACACCTCGGTTTCACTTATTCCGTAGGCGAGAATGAGAGTACCCAGCTCCTTGTAGTACAAATATACCGGATAAAATCCCTTAGTGACTTGCATTTCCGGGGCAATAAAGGCAATCCAAGGAATACGAGCTGGAGCACCCATTCCGAAAGATACTCTCATCTTTAGACCGTTCCATTCCTTGGGATAAGACGAAGTTTTCAATTCTTCCTTCTGCGCTTGAAATAAAAAAGTGTCCAGTATTTGTATCCAATTATCCATGTAACTAGAATTGTTCATCTGTCTTCTTGAGGTTTTCGATGCATTCACTCGTGCGTGTGAATTAAAAGACCTTAGATGACTCGATAATGTCCCTCTGACTCATATACGCGTGCAGTTTCAAGTCTTTTCTTTCTTAACAACATGAGATATTCGCTCGCGCGCGCTATCTTTCGGAGTATATACGCCAAAAATCCTCTCTAAGCTTGTATTCAGAAATGAAACCTAGATTCATCAGACACTTTGCCACTGCCTCCATTTCTCCTTTGGCAAGACCTATGTCATGTTCTGATTTTACATTGAAAGCAATATGCCAGACTTTGCGGTCGTCTGTTCTTTTGTACCACAAGATCAAGAGTCTTCTTCCCGGCGACGGGTGAAGACTATGGCCTTCATCGTTTCCGTAATGCGCCTTCATCGAAACAACATCGTCCTTGTCCATGAATTTGGATAGCCGTGCAAAGAATATACTGTGAAATAGCGAGCCAATACTGTCGCCGAAGAACTTTATACCCACAAAGGGAATGGCAGTGAATTGGATGTCTAAATGGATAGATTCCCAACCATACCTGAAATACGCACGGATCCAATGATCTTCAACTTCATACTTGTTTGCAGAATCCACCCCTAGGACTGCAAAGTTGAATTTCTGAGATTTTGCTTGCAGGGAGCTTATTGCAGAACTGACAGTAGTCTCCAATTTGGAGTAACCCCCCATTTTGGCACATATCTCTGAGATAGGAGCCACCTGCAAAGAGTCCTGCATTTCATCCAACAGAGACAGGAGCGATATTTCTTTTATTGAGAGTTTCGCCGTTGATTTTGAAAGGATTTTCAGCAGGTCCGTTTCGCACTCATCTAGACCACTCAAAAGCGCTCCATATTCTGCAGTTCCTCTCAACTGTTGAATAGTATCCTCAAGTATCTCCTTGTTGATCATCATGCTAAGCACGAGCGTATCTCCTGCTTGCCTCTTGATCGTTTGTGCACCAGTCTTGAATGAAAAATGTCCTAGCATGTTTATATCCAAAGGACTTCTTCCCGCTATATCTCTGACTCTTTTATCAAATCCTCCATGTCTGACTTCAAGTCTTATCCTTCTATCAAGCAACAGTTCCCTTGTTTTGATCTCTATTGGCATATTTATCGCCGTGTCAACGGTGACATCATTTGGATATGGTCCTAGCTCTATTTTGTAGAAAAACCTCTGCGCAGGTGAGAATACCGCACTGACTTGAGCAAGAAGCTTCGTACTCCCCGCAATAACCAACCCGACGCCCCGAACTTCTTGAAATACACTGCGTAAAATTCGCAATAAGTTTTCATTCTTGGTGAGCCCATCTGCTTCATCTAGCAGAACGATAGCTCCACTCTTTTTGTGCGAATTCGACCGATTAACCCCTTTAGTTTCAACGAGTCTCAGAAAATCCCAAAGTCCATCTCTCAGAGTAATGTAAGAGAATTGATCTTTCTCAGTCGTAGGTTTAACAATCATACTAAAGCCAGGGAAATCCACTTCTACGTTCTCTATCCTCCCGACACTTTTTAGAAAGTTGAGGAATCTGGTACCAATACTCTGCTCAATTAGTTTTGACTTAACTGCCGAGCGGAGAAGCTCCTGCAGCATTGTGTTGAACAGGAGTTTTTCAGAACCGGGCCGAACCATTTCCTCGTCCAAAGGGAACTTGCTACTCACTATATTCTCTTCGGTAAGGCGATTTTGCAGCTCATCCAAAAAGCTTGTTTTTCCACTTCCTCTACCCCCCAATACTAGAACTCCGCCCACACCTCCGCCTATGACTTGCCTGCAAACAATCATCGCTTCTTTCAATTCCTCTTTTCTGTCAAAGAAAAGATCCCTTCGGGGCACTGGACCCAAGTAATAATAAGGATTATTCGATTGGATCAGCTCGATAAGCTGCTCAGAAATGCTCACTCTTCCTTTCCTCCGTGCCTAATGTTAAACGCATTGTATATCTTCATTTTGTCTTGTTGGTATATAAATGATCTAGACATAGCGCGCGCTTATTTAGGATGTTGACATCGGAGATACACGAGGGGGATAGACCTTAGGTAACCAATGGGAATACCATGAAAATGGTATAGTGCACGATATAGTGCGAGGTATAGTGCGTTGTATAGTGCGCGCGCACGGCAACGGAGGATAAAGAGTAAAAACCAGATTCATTCACTTTGTCGGGTGCAGAGCAAATGGCCACGCTGCTAAAAGCTTTCTTGAACCGAGTTCTCTCTCGGTGATGAAGGAACGCGCACACTGCAAAATGCTATATTCTCGCATCGCGCAAGATGCATTCAATGTATGCTTATTTAGATGTTACGTTAGGCTTGAAAAGCTCCCAAACACTATTGCCTGGAAATTTTTCTCAACTTGACAGTGCTGTACTCTTCGGCGAAAGAAGAAGGTTGGTTGGTGAATGGCTAGACTGGATTTTATGGGAAATGAAACAATAGAGGTGTATTATATCAATGTATGAACATCGATACAAATACGGCAAACAGAAGGCCATAATGAGCCTTGAAGAGTTCAGAGAGAAGCTGGAAGCAGCAAACATCAAACTCGAACAGAAAGCATTTCTTGTTCTGTTATGGCACTCTGGAGTACGCAAAAGTGAGGCCTACGAACGCGTCAAAGGAGACGTAACGATAACCGACACTCACGTAATCGTTGATTTCCACCAGCGCAAGAAACATGGCGAGAACGTTCCGCCTTTGAAAATACCGCGGAGGTTCTACGGTGTCGAAGGGTATCTCCTAGCTTACTTGCGCAAGCCTAAAAGAGCCAAAGTGAAGACGCTTTACACTTATGAGACACGAGAAGGGAAACTCTTGACCCACTCAGAAAAAGTGGAGGCTAAATGGCTTTTTCCTCACATCGGCAGCGCAACTGCCTGGCGAGTTTGCAAGAGAGTTTTGGGCCGGGAGTTCTATGCGCACTATCTCAGGCTCAGGAAACTGAGCAAGGTAGGCATGAACCGGGAAAAAGGAAGCATAACGCATCTGAAGGCATTGAGCGGCATAAAAAGTGTAAGGGCGTTGGAAGCCTATATAGGATATGATGAAGAAGCACAAGACGCGGCAATGGAAATAAGCGAATAGCGCGGCGCTAGAGTTCTAGCTTTGGCTTGGTGAATTCACGCTATTCGTCTTGCTGCCATACGGGGAAGGTGAGAATTTCTTCAGAGACTCCGTGATTTCGCGGGAATTCAGCCTCTTGATAGATTCTAACAAAGTATCAAAACTGTACTTGTCGTAACTGATTTTCAGATCTATTAATGTTAGTTTTAGTATCTGCTTTGGTTCGTACTTTGGGAAAAGAGTCTTGAAATTATAGCCGAGTCTCTCAATGAAGTAATTTTCCCAAGGATTGTTTGTCTTGTACAAATGCAGGAATTGGAGCAGTGCATCGATATTGTCTGGGAAATCATTGATTCTGTAGAATATCTTTCCGTCTTCAGCTTTCTTTATTCGGAAAATCCTTCCAGCCATCTCTAATCTTTTCAAAATGTTGTTCGCTGTTCTCTTTTCTATTCCCTGAGCCCTCAGGTGATCGATAGTTTCTGTGTATTGCTTTGGGCAGTCCTCCAAGAACCCCAGTGTCAACCGTTCATTCTTGGAAAGGAATTCGTAAGGTTTTTTCAGTTCTTTTGCGTCAGTTTCCTTGATATTTGGGTCTTTTTTCACCTGGTTTTCACGTCATACAGTTGTTCTCGTATGACTATTAGTTCTTTTGGCGAAAAAAGTCATGGAAAAACGGATAATATTCAGGCTTCCAGACGCGATGTATGAACAAGTAAAGAGAGTTGTCAAAGAAGGCAAGGCGAGAAACCCAAGTGAACTGATCCGTGCAGCTCTTGAAGAATTTCTTTCTAAACAAGGTGACAGGTTACATGATTAGCTTGGGTGTGTGTATGAGAGAGTGTGTGTATGGTGGAATGATCAAGCTCCAGGAACCAAGTCGCATTGCCTTCTTTTTGAATGGGAGTCTGGAGAGTGTGAGTGTGTGTAGTAGTATGAGTATGAGTGTATGGAGTGCAAAGAAGAAAGAAGAAACGAAGAACATCACAATATACACACTCACATACACACCCCAGGAGGTTTCTTGATGGTTAGAAAGGACGGAGCTGAAGCTAGGAAGGAACGAATCGACATGATAGCTAAGTGGATTCAAGCTGCACTTTTTAAAGCGAAACAAGAAGGATTTGATTTTATTCCGTTGAAAGAGACTCTAGCTGTACTTTTGCGTCAATTTGGACTTACTAAGGAAAGGCTCATGGAATATCTCGAAATTTTACAAGATGGTGGATCATTCCTAATAGATCAACAAAAAGATCAAATCAAAGGACCTGAAAGCTGATCTAAAAGATGGTTAGTTGTCCTCATTGCGCTTCTGAGAGAATTTACAAAGCCGGTTTTTTCAGTTCGGCGGAAGGATCTATCCAAAGGTTTCAATGTGCAGAGTGTGGAAGACGATTTACTGACCATAAGCCTAAAATGAATTGTCTGACAATGAACAAGCGTCAAATATGCGCGATCTTGAAGGACGTGGAAAATTTGACCAGCGTAGCAGAAATGAAAACTGCTGCGATGAAAATGGAAAATGCTCCACAGGAAACCAAAGGCAAGATCATAGAATATTGCTTCCACCTGCAAAAACAAAGCTACAGTCCGGAAACAATTAGACTGAATAAAACAGCGCTAAAAGTCCTAGTTGAACGAGGCGCTGAGCTGCTTAACTCGGAATCAGTCAAAGAAGTGATAGCTAAACAGAAAACTTGGAGCGAGGCTCGAAGACGCAATGTAATAAATGCTTATGGTCAATTCCTCAAGTACAACGGGATTCAATGGGAAAAGCCGAAGTGTCATGTGACAAGGCCGTTTCCCTTCATACCGACAGAAAAGGAAATCGACAGCTTAATAGCTGGCTGCGGGAAGAAGACTGCCACATTTTTGCAACTACTCAAAGATACAGCTATGCGATGCGGTGAAGCAAAAAGACTGCGATGGATAGACTTAGACTTTGAAAAGAACATCATAACCCTGAACCTTCCAGAAAAGCGATCGAATCCTAGAATGTGGAAAGGCAATCGGAGCCTTATGGATATGTTGAATTCACTTCCACGAAAGAGCCAAAAAGTCTTTGGCGATGGTCCGATCAACTCCATGAAAACAACATTTCAAAGAACACGAAAGAACTTGGCAGTTAAGTTGCAGAATCCGAGGCTGACAAGAATATCGTTCCATACCTTGCGGCATTGGAAAGCCACGATGCTTTATCATAAGACCAAAGATCCCTATTACGTCAAAAACTTCCTAGGACATAAGAGCCTTACAAACACGGAAATATACATCAACATTGAACACGCGCTTTTTGAACCTGGAAACGATGAATTCATAGTCAAAGCAACTGACAAACCACAAGAAGTCAAATCACTATTGGAGGTCGGCTTTGAATATGTGTGCCAAAAAGACGACTTGGTTTTCCTTAGGAAGCGGAATTGATGATCTAAAAGTGGCCGAGGTTGTTAAATAGTGGCCGGGGTGAGGTAGCCTGGTAGCCTATAGGCCTGTGGAGCCTAGCGCCCGGGTTCAATTCCCGGTCCCGGCCCCACTCATTTTCTTGGAAGGAGCATGAATCGAGACCTTCAAAGCTTCCTAAGGCAGTATATGTTTATGACATTTTCAAGAAAGTAAAAGCTCTAATTTGATCCCTAAAAGTAACAGTGTAGGAAACAGATAAAAGAAAACTCTGCGTTCTAAATATCAGACAAAACATGAAAATCACAACAAGTCTGCGGGGCCTTGTGCAGACTGTCTTGTTGTTGATCTCGATTGGTTTACTCTGGACAACTGTAGCCTTCTATTCGAGCTATAGCCTAGATGAAGTCACAAGATTTGGAACGGATTTTCTAATTGTCTATGCGATCTTTCTAGCGTTGTTCTTTGAAGGCAGATATAGGACATTGAAGGAGCACAGGCCCGCACAAGCACAAGCGCTAGTAAAAGTAGTGAATCGTGTTTTGAGGGATGTCGGCATCGCGGCGCTTGCAGGGTTTGTTCTTGAAAGAATCTCAGAGGTAGAACAGTTTGGTAGAATTGTAATTTCTATACCTGGAGGATCTACCATAATTGAATATGGATTCCCTTTTGTTGCCAGAAGGATAACCACTGGCGGCGAACAGGTTACCGTAACAATTGTGGACGAGTTTATAGACAACTTTGCCAAAAACGTTGTTGTTTTGGGCGCCATTTTTCTAGTGCTCGTGGAAGTGTCTTTGATTTCATACGAGATATACAAATGGAAAAAAGGAAAGAAAGAACTCCAAGGATAAAGCGTTGGCTTAAAACTCCCAAATGATTTGCAATAGATCGCCTTGAGTTTCTCCGGTGAATAATCTAGATAATGTTCGCAAGCATTGAACGCAGAGATCATTCGCAATGCGTGCGTTGCTGGTTGACGACAATTCCAATTCTTCGACTACAGGGGCGGTTTCGTGAGCTTTCTCTTGTCTTCACTCATTTTCATCCACTTCTCAAATTCTGCAGAAGGTGGATTTTCTTCGAAAGATCTCTTACGGTTTGCTTCGAGGAATGCGTTGTTTTTTCCCAAATATTCTGCTGCCGTCTGCAGTTTTGACCCGGAAGTGTAGGTTGCATAAAGCACTTCAACAGTTCTCCGTTGCCATTGCTCGTCTCTTAGAAGATGATGATCTACGATAACGTGAGGAATCTTTTGCACGATCGTCTGCAAGTTTTCAAGCGCCTTGCGCAGTTGATCCTCACTGACTCTAGAATGAACGAGATACGATGGAGGACCGCCTATCATTAGTAATTGAGGCTTTTCTTCAAGAATAATCTGAACTGGACGATTCGACATTGGACCCTGAACGTCTGGAGCGAACATGAATTTTTCATTTTGAAAAGAAATACTCGCCATGAGGACCCAACCCATCTCCGAGTTTTCAGGCCCATGAAAAACGGGCTCAGAAAATCTCACAGTGGTCTCTCCGAAAACAAAGGTCTGATTGTCTCCATTCAGGAGTTCCTTGGCATATCTGCCGCCTGTTTTTGCAAACATCCATCCTCGCTCACGTTGACTGGAGTTTATCTGTTCACGTGGATTCTTCAGAAGGACGACTTTGTTTTGGTAAATCTGTTTTGCAGTCTCATCAGCTTCTGTCCAGTTGACAACCCAGTCTTGAAAAGAAGGTGTGTGATGATCGTAATGGTAATGACTGATCGTGATGACTCGAGCTTTTTCTGCAGCTTCTGAAATTTTCTCTCTACATTGGATGATTGCTTCAAACTCTGTAGGATGAGGAGGAAGACCGAAGCGTATAGGACATAGTGATACTCCAGCATCTAAGAGGATCCGCAGATCTGGAGTTTCAACGTACGTGCACATTGAGCGAACTCCAAGACTTTCAGCAGCAAGCGGCACAACTTTTATTTTTTCCAGCATCACTGTTCCAAGCTTTTCAATATGTACAACGTTTTTATCTATGCTGCTTTTAGTTTTGGTTGGCGTGCGATGAAGACTCTGGCCCCCATGAAACAATATGATTGTGATCTTGAGTGCTGAGCGCGCTTTCGCGTCTAGGGCTTTCAAAAAAAGACGCTTAGTGTATAGGAAATATCCGGGGACAGTGAATCATTTCTTCTTTTGTCTGCCTGGTTTTTCCTCAGGTGGCTTTTCCCATATCTCAAGCTTCGTTTTCTTGAGTTCTCTGCGCTTTCTGTGCAGAAACCGGTAGACAGTACTATGCATACTGCCCTTCACCAACATTTGTATTGCCTCTTTTGCGATTTCCACTTGATCTAATGTTCCAATTATGCCCACTGTGTGTCCATACACGGCGACGTTCGCGTCAGTTAACTCTTCGATTATTCTGCGGGTCTTTCCGTTCTGCCCGATTATACGTCCTTTGACGCGTTTGAGGTCGGATTCGGATTTCCCGAAGACTCCGCGCAGATCGACAAGCTCCAGAGCTACATCCTCATCACGAACGAGCCTAAATGCGTGTTCAGGCGAGAACCCTCTGCCCAACGCTGTAACGACATCTTTCGCTCTGAAAAGCGTAGATGGATCGGTGGCTTTCTCGGAGAGAGTTATGTTCACGTCGCCAGCATCGCTGTCGATCTCCAGCTCAACCATGAGTTTTTCCTCGATATTCTTCTTTGTTGTGCCCTCAGGCCCTATCACGACGCCTATGCGTTCCTTGGGAATACGAACAAAAGTATTAGCTTTTGCCACTGCCCTTCACTCTCTTATAAGATTCGTCAACACTTGGAGTCTTTATTCCCAAACGATTGAAGTATTTGTTCAAATTAGTTAGATCTCTTCGAAGCAGAAATTCGGCATTCGGATGCACCAGAAGAACGGCTTGAGCCATGTCAAAAATCACCGGTCGACCTTTCCACATCATAAGGTTGTATTCACTGAGATCTCCATGAACCAGTTCCGCTTTGCGATAAAGTTTCTCCAACATTGTCATGAGTTCCTCGTACACTTTTTCAGGGTTCTTGGGGGTCTTCTCTTTGAAGGATGGAGCACTCTTTCCTTTCTCTCCTATGAACTGCATTATAAGAACGTTGTTCTTAACCGCAATCGGACGAGGAACTCTCACCTTTGCCCTGGTCGCCAACTCCAAATTCTTGAATTCTTTTTGTGCCCAAGCAAAAATCAGTGAGCGTGTGTCGTGCCTGACTCCTTGAAAGCGAGGATCCCCATCGATATACTTCCTGATGCCCTTTCTGAATTCTGAGGACACGATCAGATAAATCTTGATTGCAAGCTCGTTTCCAGCTTTGTCCTTTCCCCAGTAAACTCGCGCTTCTTTTCCTGCTTTAACGACCCCGTGTATCTCGTCTATCGTCCCTTTGTTCATGTAATCGTAGATAACCATGAGAGTGGATTTGTCGAAAACCTCCTCCAGAACCTCGCGTTCCTCGCTTCTTTTCTCCTTCATTAGCTGATCTTTTTCGTAGGTTTTCTCATGTTCGAGAAGTCTCTTGTCAACATTCTTGCGGAAAGTCATGGTTATCCCATCATTGACGCTGAAAACCTAGATCGTTATGTATCCTTGTCGGCGAAGTTGTTCCGCCTGACCTTTGGTGTATCGCCAGATCAAGTCTCCACGCTGATCAGTTTGAAACTCCCATGGAGAAACCAGCACGATGTCTCCCTCACGAATCCACACTCGTCTCTTCATCTTGCCGCGTATGCGACATAATCGTTCATGTCCATCCTGACATTTGACAAGTATGCGGTCATACCCTAGCATTTTCACTGCTATTCCGAGAATTTCATTCTCGCCTGGAAGCACGAGTCTGTTTATTTCGCCTTCCGACAGTACTTTTTTCTTGCCCAATCAAGCACCTCGAATTCGTCGTACTAGAAGTATGTGCTCTTCCTTTTAAAACTGTTTTCCATTGAACTTGTGTTGGAACAGCGTCTGCAATTCAGACATCGCTTCAAACTGGAAAAAGAGACACTTGCAAAATACTGATTTTCGAGTGCTACGTGGCCCTAGATTTTCACTATTTGCGCATGCGGAATGCCTTCGATTTTCAAAACCGCTTCAGGATGAACGAAACCTCTCTCTATGGCCTTCTTAACAACGTTCTTTCCAACCATGTTCACTATCGTCGAATCCTGTATAAGATCAATAGCCTCTTCCACGGCGACCCTTCTTCCCTTGTAAAAATCTTCTTTCACGGGAAAGGTTATTTTCCCTTCTCGCAGTGTTTTGCCAAGAATCTCAGTGTCACAAATGCACAACAAAACGTTTCGACCAATCTTTCTTAGATTCATGTAAACATCCAATACGCGGACGCTCTCAGAGTTGCTTAATCGAGGATTTCGCACCGCAAGCTTGGCACACGAGAAACGAAAGACGCTTCTCCTTCACAACCTTCGTGTCCGGTCGATGGCACACAGGACAAACGACAAAAGTCTCCAAGTATCTCTGCATTAATCTTTCAAACGTATCTTCCTGGAACTTTCCTTGAAAAATAACCCTCGCACCCTGCATTGTTGCTGCAGTCGCCATTTCACCGCTTAAGAACTTAAGTAGATGCTGAGGGTCACGATCCAACGCATCAGCAATCTCTTTGAAGTTGAAAATGACCGTGCGCATACCTATTTTTGCATACTGCAATCTAGGAATCTCAAGACGTTCTTGCTTCGAAGCAACCTCAGGCACCTGCTCTCGTGCCCTTTTCAGTAGAGACTCGTAATCATACTCCATTGAAGATCTCTCCCAACAGAATCAAGAATTAACATACTATTAAAGACTTTTTCGATTCGATAGAGATTCCAATGTTCGACACTTGTGGACAGCTAACGCGATTCTTTCGGAAAATCATAAAAACGCTGGTCGATTATCAACGAATGGGGAATAGGTTTGGGTCACATCTATTTGTACACGGGAACTGGGGCAGGAAAAACAGCTAATGCGCTCGGATTAGCGCTTCGCTCTGTTGGACACGGACACAAGGTGATCATAATTCAATTCATGAAATGGTGGAAGAACACCGGCGAAGTCAGGATTCAGAGTATGCTTGCTCCTTACTACGAGATATATCAATTCGGTCGCAAAGACTGGGTCGGACTTGGCACCTTAGGCGAAGAGGACAAAAAACTGGCGATAAAAGCCCTGAAGTTTGCGGAAAAGGCGGTTATTGAAAAGAAGCCTTCTCTGCTGATTTTGGACGAAGTAAATCTAGCACTATATTGTCAACTGCTAGATGTAAGAGACGTCATTAATTTTCTGAACAAAATCCCCAAAGATACGGACGTGGTCCTGACTGGAAGATTTGCGCCGAAGGAGCTGATTGAACGCGCCGACTTCGTGAACGAAATCAGAGACGTAAAAAGCCCGAAAGACATGGTCACAACGATGGGCATTCAATACTAACAGCGCCAAGAATGGCGAAGCGCGGACAACCCGACTCCCACTCGAACCGTGGTTTCTTTAGATCAGGCTAATCTCATTCGTTGATTAGATCTGTCTAAAAAGCTTAAAGAAGCACTCACATCCTACAATCTATTTCCAGCGGTGAAAACCATGACTAAACACAGCCATCCATACATTCCGAACTCGGTCCCCGCAACAAAACAACAGATCATGCACGAGATAGGCATAAGCAGCATAGAAGAATTGTACAAAGATGTCCCTGAAAAGTTCGTTGTGAAGAAGAAACTCAACGTACCTGAGAAAGGTCTATCCGAGTTCGAGGTTAGAAAGCACGTGGAAAAACTGCTTTCCAAAAACGTAGCAAGCGGCAGAAGACCGCTGTTTCTAGGAGCTGGGTGTTGGCCCCATCATGTCCCCGCTGTTGTCGAAGAGGTTACTCGCCGCAGCGAACTGCTCACGTCCTACACGCCTTATCAGCCTGAAATCTCCCAAGGAATTCTCCAAGCTCTGTTTGAATATCAGAGCATGATGTGTGAGTTGACAAACATGTCGGTTATTAACTGTTCGATGTACGATTGGGCTTCAGCTCTGGGTGAAGCAGCCAGAATGGCTGCAAGGATAAAAGGAAGGAAAGAGATTCTCATTCCAAAGACAATTCATCCCGAAAGACTTTCTACATTAAAGGTTTATTCAGACCCAGCCGGCATCAACATCGCCGAGATCGATTACGAAGAAGAAACCGGGAATCTGAGTCTTGAAGACCTGAAGAAAAAGATCTCGGACAAGACCGCTGCGGTATACATCGAAAATCCATCTTATTTGGGATTCATTGAGAGTCAAGTGGAAGAGATCTCAAGAGAAGCTCATTCTCATAACGCACTTTTCGTAGTCGGTGTTGACCCGATATCCCTCGGTATACTGAAACCGCCAGGCGATTATGACGCAGACATCGTCATCGGAGAAGCGCAACCGCTCGGGAACTCCATGAGTTTTGGCGGTCCTCTACTTGGGATCATGGGTTGTCGAAACGATATGACTTTGATCCGACAAATGCCAGGCAGAATAATCGGTCTGACGACGACTCTGGACAACAGCAGGCAAGGCTTCTGTATGACTATGCAAACGAGAGAGCAGCATATTAGACGTGAAAAGGCAACTTCCAATATCTGCACAAATGAAGCTCTCTGTGCCGTCGCTTCAGCGGTTTATCTTGCTTCACTCGGACCGGATGGGATGCGCGAAATTGGTGAGACCATTGCATACAAGACTAACTACGCCATCAAGCTTCTCTCAGAAATAGATGGAGTAGAAGTTCCAGTCTTCAAATCGGGACATTTCAAAGAGTTCACAGCAAACTTTGACAAGACGGGTCTATCAACAGAAATGCTCAACAAGAAACTTCTGGAAAAGAACATTCAGGGCGGCAAGGACCTGTCCAAAGAATTTCCAGAGCTTGGGCAAGCGGCGCTATTCTGTGTGACCGAAATTCACTCGAAAGAAGAGATACACAGCTTGAAGAAGGCTATTGAACAGATCGTGAAAGGAATGTGAACGAAACATGTACAAGCAGACAAGATGGGACGAACCAGTAATTTTCAACCTGGGACAGACAGGAAGGGTCGGTCACGTACTGCCCCAAGCGGATCAAGAAATAAGAGGAAAAGTAGGCGATTTGAACGCCGTTTTGCCAGAAGGAATGCTGAGAAAGAATAAACCCGGCCTTCCTGAACTTTCAGAAGTCGAAGTTGTACGCCACTTCTTACGCTTATCACAGATGAATTATGGTGTGGACTCAGGATTCTATCCTCTTGGAAGCTGCACTATGAAATACAACCCAAAGATAAACGATGCACTAGCGGTTCTCCCAGATCTAGCGAACATTCACCCATACCAAGACGAAGATACGGTGCAGGGCATACTTGAGATTCTTTTCGAACTAGAACGGTGGCTTAGCGAAATAACCGGCACCCACGAGGTCTGTCTGCAGCCAGCAGCTGGGGCTCACGGAGAACTGCTTGGCACTCTACTTATGCACGCCTGTTTGAAATCAAATGGGCAGTGTGAAAGAAGGACAGAAGTAATTGTCCCCGATTCTTCGCATGGAACAAATCCAGCAAGCGCTGCAATGGCGGGATTCAACGTGGTGGTCCTACCGTCCGGTTCTGACGGCTGCGTAGATTTGGACGCGCTCAGATCCGCTGTGTCCGAGAAAACCGCGGGACTAATGCTAACAAATCCAAACACCCTTGGATTGTTCGAGAAGGACATCGAAAAAATAGCGAAGATTGTGCATGACGTTGGAGGACTGTTGTATTATGATGGAGCAAACCTCAACCCGCTTTTGGGCAGGGTACGTCCTGGAGACATGGGCTTTGACATAGTGCACATTAACATCCACAAGACCTTCAGCACGCCTCACGGGGGAGGTGGCCCAGGAGCAGGCCCCGTTGGGCGTCTCAAAGGACTTGGCAAAGTTCCTGCCAGTGCCACGCATAGTCTACGATGGAGAAAAATATCATCTTGACTATGATAGACCCAGTAGCATTGGAAAAATCAGAAGCTTCTACGGAAACGTCGCTGTGCTGGTCAGGGCGTATGCATACATACTAAGCATGGGTCTTGAAGGACTTAAGGAAGCCGCTGAAGTGTCGGTCCTCAATGCTAACTATGTCTTGAAGAAACTGGGGGAGATCAGAGGCTTAACGTTGCCTTACGATCCACTCAAACCTAGAAAACACGAGTGCGTCATAAGCGCCAAACCTCTTAAAGACGAGACTGGAGTGACCGCAGCGAACATTGCTAAAAGGCTTCTCGATTACGGTATGCACGCACCAACCATTTACTTTCCTTTGATAGTTGATGAAGCTTTGATGATCGAACCTACTGAAACATACGAAAAAGAGGAAATAGACCGATTCGTTGAAGCTGTTAGCAAGATCTGTCAAGAAGCGTATACTAACCCCGACGCAGTTCGTGCCGCCCCTCACAATACCTCAATTCCAAGATTAGACGAGGTAAAAGCATCGCATCCCAAGACGATGACCCTCAGCTGGCGAATGCGCGCAACAAAATAATGGAAAAAACCGAGGATAACGCGTATATAGGAATGTCCCAGACCTAAACCTACTAAAGAAATCGGATGTGTAAGTTTGACAGAGATTGAAGACAAGGTTCGAGCAGCCGTAGGGCAAGTTGAAGACCCCGAAACGGGTATGACCTTCGCAGATATGGAAATGATCACGAATGTCAAAGAAGAATCACCCGGCGTCATGAAGATCGAGTTCGTTCCTTCCAGTCCATTTTGTCCAATAGCCTTCAAACTTGCAACGGATATAAAGAGTGCAGCGCTGAAGGTTTCAGGCGTAAAAAAGGCTTTAGTCTACTGCCGCGGCCATCAGATGGAACAACGCATAAACGAAATGACAAATAAAGAGTAACACACTAACAGTCGAATCCCTTTGCTAGGCAAGTACGTCATGAAAACGCGAGACAGCAAGCGCTGCTGTCTCCATCATCTGGGCGTTAAGTCCTTCTCCAGCGATTTTCTGTTCTCATCCCAGGTATCTTTTGCATTGTAGGTGTATGAGTCAACTGATCAAGGCGCCGTGAAACGACCGAGTTGAGACGATCGCGAAGGTCTTCACTTGTCGGGCTGTATGCGCGAAGCCCTTTCACTTGTCTTGCCAACTCTTCATCTTTCAGAACCCCAGCAATCCAGTTTTCAAAGTCTCCACGTTGGAGATGAAATCCCAAGGACTTGTGATCCACTTCTCTGATTCTCTGTGCGAACTCCTTTAATGAAGCGGCACTTTTTCCTGTATAGTTTCCAATACTGTTGTAGAAGTAGAAAGCTTTCTCTGGCGCAACCGGTTTCAAAACATATTCATATTCTGCCATAATCTTTCACTAGTCTGATCTACTACGAAGTTTGGTAAAAAGATTGTGTGACTGCCGTATTGCAGAAACGATGCGTGCAACTTCTTATCTCCCGAAAAGTCGTTGAGAAACAATCTTGTCGCTTTTTTCAACGCAAGACAAGGAAAAGTAGTAGCCGAAAACCGGATTCAATCTAGGAATATTGCACAAGCAACCAAAACCCCATCTTACCAAAAGCTTTAAGTCTAGTCTTTATGTTATGGTTGAATCGTCGAAAAAATAGGATGTTGAATAAGCTTGGCAGTAGAAGGATTTACAGGAGCTAGGCAACCCGTAGACGCAAAAGTCGGCGAACTAACCCCATCTTCAAGAGCTGTAAACGTACTCGCAAAAATGATGTCCAAGAGTGAAGTCAGAAATGTCGCTGCCGGAAGAGACGGAGAACCACACAAAGTTAGCGATGCGCTCGTCGGAGACGAAACTGGATGCGTATACTTGACGCTTTGGGACGATAATATCGAAAAAGTCAAAGACGGCGACACAGTCATGATCAAAAACGGTTACATCAACTTGTTCAGAGGCAACATGCGCCTGAACGTTGGTAGATACGGAACTCTGGAGATTTCGGAAAAACCAATCGCAGGCGAAGTAAACACTGAAAACAACGTTTCAACACATGTCTACGAGCAAGAAAGAAGGCCCTTCAGAGGCGGCGGTCGAAGAGATTTCGGCGGCGGAAGACGCGATTTCGGTGGACGAGACAGTGACCGAAGAGGCGGCTACCGGCCGAGACGCTATTAAGCGTGCCTCCCGTTTGAAGTACCTACCCACTATTTTCTTCTAATTTCGGAAAGAGAGTCGTTACCATTTTCTAGATTCTGAAGAAGCATAGACTTGATTATGCGGGTTCAAGTCGGATCCACCGCAATCCTTAAAGGCTGTTGTCAAAATCAACATCAACCAAGGAGAACTCTAGATGTCAAAGAATGTAGGCAAAGAGAACAAGCCAACAGTCGAAGAACTTTTGGCAAAAGCCAAGAAACCATCGCTCCTCGCTTCACCATTGCACAGATTCTACGAAGGAAAAGTCCAAGTTATGCCAAAATGTGCCGTAACAAGCGCCAAAGACTTTGCAATATGGTACACTCCTGGTGTAGCCACACCTTGCAAAGAGATCAACGCAGATGCAGACAAATCATTCGAATTGACCAACCGTTGGAATTATGTGGCCGTCGTTTCGGATGGAACTCGTGTCCTGGGGTTGGGCGACATAGGTCCAGAAGCGGCTATGCCGGTGATGGAAGGAAAAGCCCTCCTCTTCAAGTACTTAGGCGGTGTAGACGCCTTCCCCATATGCATTAGAACAAAGGACCCAGATGAGATAGTCAGGTTATGCGAACTGATAGAACCAACATTCGGCGGCATCAACTTGGAAGACATAGAGAAACCAAAGTGCTTCCACGTTCTTGAAAACGCAAGAAAGAAACTCCATATCCCGGTATGGCACGATGATCAGCAGGGAACAGCAACTGTGATCCTCGCAGGACTCATGAATGCCTTCAAAATAGTTGGCAAGAATCCCAAAAAAGCTGCAATAACACTTGTCGGAGCAGGATCAGCAAACCTTCGCACAGCTTATGTTCTAATAAGATGGGGGATAAAACCGGGCAACATATTTCTTGTCGACACAAAGGGATTGGTCCACGCAGGAAGAAAGGACATAACAAAAGATGAAGATCCATGGAAATACGAGTTGGCGCAAAAAACCAACGGAGAAAGCAGGACTGGAGACATTTCTGCCGCTTTCAAGGGTGTTGACGCAGTGGTTGCCGCATCAAAGCCGGGACCTGGCACGATAAAAAAGGAATGGATAAAGACTATGGCGGACAATTCAATAATATTTGCTTGTGCGAACCCCATCCCTGAAATTTGGCCTTGGGAAGCTGAAGAAGCTGGAGCCCGCGTAATCGCCACTGGAAGAAGCGATTTTCCAAATCAAGTAAATAACAGTCTAGGATTTCCAGGCATATTCCGCGGCGTTCTTGACGTAAGAGCAAAGACGGTGACCGATGACATGTGCATTGCTGCAGCTGAAGAACTTGCCAAATTCGCCGAAGAACGAGGGATGAATGACAAGGACATTCTTCCACGCATGGAGGAATGGGAAGTCTTCCCGCGTGAAGCGGTAGCATGTGCTCTCAAATCCATCGATCAGGGAGTAGCCAGAATCAAGCCTAGCAAGAAAGAACTGTATGAAAGGGCAAAAGCGATAATTCAAAACTCTCGTGAATCCTTGAACGCCTTGATGAAGCAAGGGCTCATCAAACCGATGCCGTCAGAAGAGAAAATCCTCGGAAAATAGGCTTCAAACTGATCATAGTCATAAACAAGCCTAATTCTCCCTTTTTCCCCTAAGAAATTCAGAAAATTATTTAAACACTTCCATAGAACATAGAAGGCGGGAGAAAACGAAATGCGCTCAGATTACGCGTTGTATGCAGTTGCAGTAATACTCTTCATCCTGACCGGTGTAGTAGCAGTCTATGCAGCAACACAGCAGCTCTGGATAGTGACGACAGCAGTGGTAGGATTCGTGTTCATAGGACTTGGTTACTGGCAAAGACCGCAACAAGAAACAACCCTACAGACGACGACTCAAAAGCCTACGCCGATAATGACCACACCGATAAACGTCCTTACGCCTCCACCTCCACCGCCCACGCCCAAAGCCGCAGAGGTAATGCAAGAGACAACAATAAAACCAGAAGTACCACCGGTAATAGAGATCAGACCTCCATCCGTAGGATTGCTGGATGTCAAAGGAATCAAAGAGAAGCGTGCACAACAACTTAAAGCCATAGGAATAAACACTGTCGAAGACTTGGCAAAAGCGTCACCACAAGATTTGGCCACGAAGCTGAAGATAGCACCTTATTTCACCGGACAATGGATTGAAAACGCCAAGAAAATCGTCACGAAGTCCTGATAAGCATCTGCTGAGAAATCCGCGACAGCAAACCATCGAGATAGCTAGTGTATAGTATCTCAGCTCTGGCACGTTGAACGATTCAGCATTCGGTCCAAGGCACTCTTTTTTTTCAGCGAATATTCTTCAAGTTGAAGAAGATCAAACTTTTATGCTAGAATAAGCTATTTCTCAGAACTCCAGAGAAAAATCGGCGAGTTGGACTGATGGAAAAACGCTTCTGGATGATCTGCACCACGCACATGTTCATTGAAATCTACCTCCTCATACAGGTTGCACTCATTCCAGTAATCGTTCATGAGTTCCAGCTGAACCTTCTTGAGGCTTCACTGATTGCTACGCTACCAAGTGTTGTTTCCCTTCTGATAAACATCCCATCAGGGTTCCTCGCCGATCGCTTCAACACAAATCAGCTCCTATTCGCGAGCATGATAATCGAGGGCGTCTCAGCATTTGTAGTCAGCCAAACGAGCAGCTTCTGGGCACTCGTCGTTGGAGTAACATTCATGCGAGCAGCCTCCCCAATTTACCATGTTGCAGGACTCAGTCAGATAAGCAGAATCACGAGACCCGAACAAATAAGCAGATCTGTGGGATTTCATAATGCCCTTGGAAGCGTAGGTTCGACTCTTGGCCTAGTGAGCCTCACCATATTCTTGTCGACGACAGGTTGGAGGTCGACTTACCTCGTGTGGTCTTTTCCGATCATAGTATGGGGGTTCATTCTTCTGATGTCATCTCAGCTCAAAATCAAGCAAGCTAAGGTTCAGACAGATCAGTCCAAGAGTAGGTCATCCAGATTCTTTACTGTGTTGTCCCCTG
Organism: Candidatus Bathyarchaeota archaeon; assembly: GCA_963845885.1. GTDB lineage: Archaea > Thermoproteota > Bathyarchaeia > Bathyarchaeales > Bathycorpusculaceae > DASPPK01. Next base: position 53,495 of record CAWJTU010000022.1, on the reverse strand, counting down.
CCTTAGCCCTTTTCCTGCTTGTGATTGCAGTCAGGGAGTTGGGGGCTACGGGTAGCTCCACTTTTATGACCACCTATTTCGTGAATTTCAGAAGTCTCCCTGATGCAACTGCCAGCCTTATTTTTGCTTTAGGACCGGTTGTCGGAATAATTGGCTCCATTGGAGGAGGCTTTTTCGCAGAAAAGCTTGGCGCTCGAAGAGCGTTAAAATGGACTATCGCATGCTGTTCAGTTTCACTACTCGCTCTTTCCATGGTGTCATCTCTCTATCTTCTTGCTTTTGTATACCTCATGTATTCCCTTTTCAACAACGCATTGTGGTCTCCAATGAATACGATAGTGGCAAGCATAACACCCGAGACAAGCAGAGGTCTCAGCTACAGCATGTACTTCTTCACTGAAGGCTTTAATGGATTCAATTGCGCCAACGATCGCTGCGGGCGTTATCGAAGCGTCAAGCGTTTGGAGCGTATTTCCATTTAGCGTCATCTTCTTCATAATCAGCTTAGCGATATTCCAGTTTCTGCCTCGATTCCACGCGTCTGAGGTAAGTTCCAAATCGCGGATTGAAAGACCTCAATTGACTTGAAGAGTGAAAATCGTGGAGATTGCATCCGTCTTTTTGGAAAGAACACGGTAACTTTAAAAGTTGAGAAAAATGTCTAAGGACTAACAGTGGTCAATCTATGCAGTTTACTGACGAGTTGATTCAAGAAATCAGACGCGAATTCCCGAGAATAGAGGCTGACTGGAGAGGCCGAAAAAGAATTTTTTTCGACAACGCAGCAGGCACAATGATTCTCGACAGAGTTGCACGAGCAGAAACCGTGGCACGAATTGACAGAGCGGCCAACGAATCCGGTCTAGACCATCCGTCAACTGTTTATGACGAATCTCGAGATTTCGATGACCTCGTGATCGAAGGAAAAAAAGCACTTCAAGACTTACTTAATGCTCCACACTACGAGAACATCACGATCGGAGGATCAACAACAGACCTCATCTTCAAAGTCGCTTATGCCATAGGCAAAAGACTCACAGGGAAGGAGAACGTTGTCACAACGTATAATGAACATTTCGCCAACACTGGTCCATGGCTAGAACTCAAAGAAAGAAAGTTAATCAAAGAAGTTAGGTTTGTGAGAGTACACGAGGATGCAACACTTGATCTGGATGATTTCGAGAGCAGGGTCGACAAAAACACTGCGGTAATCAGTGTCACGGGAGCTTCGAATTTGACGGGCACCAAGAGCCCGTTGAAAGAAATATCGAAGATTGCAAAGGACTCCAAAGCCTACTACGTAGTGGACGGCACCCAGTTAGTTCCACACGTGCCAGTAGATGTACAAGATATTGACTGCGACTTCTTCATTTTCTCCGGATACAAATTCTTTACCTCAGCAGGAGGCTTCATCTATGGCAGGAAGGATTTGTTCAAGACATTGAAGTTCTACGGCCTTTTTGGCTACGGAACGCCCTATGGCACGCTGGATCAGGCCAAGTTTGCATCTATAAAGGCTGTCGTTGACTATCTCGTGTGGTTATCCCACGAGATTGACGGAACACGGAGGAACAGTTTCTCCAAATATTCTGGTCGAGCACGCAGTTGCAAAGTAGCGATGGACGCAATCGAAGAATATGAAAGAGAATTATCTAAGCTGATGCTCGTTGGATCTGGCAGGACGCTCGGATTATCCAAGATGCCTAACGTCAAACTCTATGGAATCAAAGATCCAAAAAGTGTAGACGAACGGGACCCAGCCTTTGCCTTCAAGGTCGAAGGAATGAAAGACATTGACGTGGCCAGATATCTTTGGGACAAACACGATATCGCGGTACGTTTCGGCGATTTATGGAACATGTCGACAAAACTTTACAAGGTGCCAACAATGGTTCGCGCCAGCCTAGTCCACTACAATACAAAACAAGAAATCTTGTCCTTCTTGAAAGCCTTGGGTGAACTCGCAAAATGAACTAGGAAGCATATCTTTGATGTGGCAAGGATATCCTGCTACTCTCATCCATTTACGAAGTCTATAGCCGTCAGAGCATAGATTCTTGCCGCTTCAACAACCTCGCTTACCCTTACAAACTCGTCAGCAGAATGAGCCTGCGCAATATCGCCAGGACCAATTATGCATGCTGGCACATTCAACGCTTTGGCGAAAATTGCCGCTTCAGTGTAAAACGGAAGTCCTATTATCTGAGGCTGAATTCCTTTCACAGCTTTTATTGCTTTCTGCAGTCCTTTTATCATAGGTTCATCGTACGAAGTGTTCAGAGGCTCTCCTGAAAGAAAGAGTCCAACTTTGGCCCTAAGATCTGGGTCTTTGCTACCCAGTTCTCGAATTATGTTTTCAACGTCCTTCAATGCTTGACTTGTCGCATACCCAGGGATCGTCCTAAGTTCAAAACGCACAACGCAACGATCCGGAACAACGCTCCATTCCCTCCCTCCTTCAATCGTTGAAGTGTGCATCTTCGGTTGGCCAAGCAACGGATCTTTCTTCGAGCTAAATGTTTTCTTCAGTTTCTCCATTTCCACAATTATTTTCGCAGCTTTTTCGATTGCATCTATTCCCTTCTCAGGCACGGAGCCATGAGCAGCTTTGCCTTGAACTTCCACTTCGATGTTTGCGAAACCCTTGTGTTTTATCGCCAACTGCAAGCTAGTTGGCTCTCCAACGATCAAAGCCTGCGTCAATTTGCCAAATTGTTTCTCTGTCACGAGCTTGTTGGCTCCGATATTGTCGAATTCCTCCCCGACTACTGTCGAGAGCGATACGCTTCCCTTCAGCTCAACTTTCGATTCTGACAGCGTCTTCAAAGCCACGATCATAGCCGCGATGGGACCTTTCATGTCGCAGGAACCTCTTCCGTGGAGCCTGCCGTTTTCAACCAACGGTTTGAGCGGCTCTATCGACATGTTCCGTATGCCCACTGTGTCGGTGTGACCATTGAACATCAAGTTCTTGCCTTCACCAGAGCCTTTGAGCGTACCTATCAGGTTGAAGCGCCCGTCAACTACCTCTTGGGTTCTGACTTCCAACCCTAGTTTTTCAAGAAAATCAGCTATGTACTTCGACACTTCAATTTCGCCCTTGCCTTTTTCAATGCAGGGGTTAACACTATTTATCGAAACCAGTTTTTCCACGATTGACAGGGTTGCTTTCTCACCAATCTTCAGGAGGTCTGCCATCACAACCATATCCACTTCTTGTTGCTTTCCGTTCCTGACGCTTTATATTTAACGTTTTTCTAAGAGAATTGTTGAAAAATCTGAAAAAACACCGCCCTCTAGCCACCTCAATGAGTCAAATGCAAAAGAATATGATCGGTTGAACGTCAACTGCAGCATCATAATGCTCGTTGATCACGCTCGTTTTGAATCTTTTCCTTTCAGAACTCACAAAACTTATAAATCGACTAAATTGCAAGGTTAGAGTGTGATATGAATGGTTGATCTGTCAGATTGCCCCGTTTTGGACCATCATGCGCATGCGTTCTTACCAGAGAAGGAAGACGAAAAAGGCGCAACTTTTGCACAATTCTTTCATTGGACGGTGGCGCCAGAACGTGAAAACGAAAACTACGTCCTTTACCGAAGAGTCTTGAAAGAGCTTGCAAGACTACTGAAGGTTAAGTCTGAGAACCCAAAAGAAATCCTTGCCGCAAGAAACAAAGCATATCCCTACGGAAACACTGAGAAACAAATCAGCTACATCTCTAAACTTTTTGATGATGCGAAAATCGCATGGCTCTTCTTTGACACGGGATACCCGTCTTCCGAGTATCCTCACAGCTACGACGCAGATTCTTCAAGCCTTGGCAAAACATTCAAGAAACAGAAATTCAACTTCATCATCCGGTTCGACAAGCTTTTCTTCAGACTGTTCAAAGCCACGAAAACCTTTGATGATGTCTTGGACGAGTTCCTCAGCACAATCACCAACGTTGTCAAGAAAGAAGGTTACATAGGATACAAGTCAGCCATCGCATACGGCTATGGCCTTGACATTCACGATCATGACATCAAAGACGCACGAAAAGCATACGAAGAACTGAGAAAGAAGAACCTGTTTTCGTTGCCACTGGACGAGAAAATGGCCAAACACCCTGACATATTAGAGAAAGAAAAAATCGTGCGGGACTTTCTCACTTGTAGAGGGATTGAAAACAGTATAAAATTGAACGTGCCTGTTCAGATTCATACTGGAATCGGAGAATCACCGATCATAAATGTGCAGAAATGCAACCCAATATACCTCTACGACCTTCTCAAAGATCCAAAACTTGGAAAAGCCAAGTTCGCCCTTCTGCATGCAGGTTACCCATACACTGAAGAACTTGCGTGGCTGGCAAACAGTTTCGCGAATGTGAACATTGACGTTTCATGCACGGTTCCATGGATACACATCGGAGTCCGCCAGAAAATGCTCCAACTGTTCGAGATGGCACCTATGACCAAGATAATGTACGGCTCTGACGGCGGAAAGATACCCGAAACCCATTGGATTGCCGCTGTCATAGGAAAAGAAGGAATTTCGAGAGCTTTGCAGGACATGGTTGACTCGGGCTTTATGGATGAAGATTACGCTTACAAAGCCGGCAGCTGGATACTCTATGACAACGCCAAAAACCTCTATGGACTGAAATAAGAAAAGAGAGAAATCACAGTAAACTCACTCTTACCTTCTGCTCATAAAATCACGTTTCGGCTAGAGGAGGAACATACAATGGTTTTGAGCAAAGAAAAAATGCTGGATATGTACAGAAAAATGCTGACTATAAGAGGTTTTGAATACAAGGTCAAAGATTTGTTCGCGCAGGGAAAAATCGTTGGCGCCGTACACTTGAGTATCGGCGAAGAAGCTGTACCCGTCGGAGTATGTTCAGCGCTAAAGAAGGGCGACTACGTGCTAAGCAACCATCGCGGTCACGGCCACTGCATCGCTTTGGGCGTAGATGTAAAACGCATGATGGCAGAATTATTCGGCCGACAAGATGGCGTTTGCAAAGGCAAAGGCGGTTCGATGCACCTTGCCGACTTCAGCGTCGGGATGCTGGGTGCAAGCGCAATTGTTGGAGGCGGTTTGCCACTCGCGGTTGGTGCAGGACTTTCCAGCAAAATGCGGAAAACAAACCAGGTCACCGTAGTATTCTTTGGAGACGGAGCATCTAATCAAGGCACATTCCACGAATCTCTGAACCTCGCAGCAATCTGGCGTCTCCCAGTTCTGTTTGTCTGCGAAAACAACCAATACGCAGAGTCCACCCCTGTCACGAAGGTCATGTTAGCCAAGAACGTTTCAGACAGAGCACCAGCTTACGGCATTCCTGGAGTATTAGTAGACGGAATGGACGTCATAGCAGTGCGTGATGCCACAGAAGAGGCAGCAAACAGGGCAAGAGAAGGACAAGGTCCGACCCTGCTTGAGTGCAAAACCTACAGATACCTGGGACATGAAGAAGGCGATCCATGGACAACCTACAGAAGCGAAAACGAAGTCGAGGAATGGAAGAAAAGGGACTCCACCAGCAAATTCAGAAAAGCCTTAGTCGAGAAAGGAATTTGCACGGAAACTGGATTGACCGAAATCGAAAGCGAAGTCAGGAAACTCATTGATGAAGCCATAAAATTCGCGGACGAAAGCCCATGGCCAAAGCCTGAAGAAGCTTTGAAAGACGTGTTTGTAAGCCCATACTACTGAAAGGTGAAGGAAATGGCTGAAAACAAAACCAAAAGAGAACTGACGTTTAAGGAGGCCATAACCGAAGCTTTGATGCAAGAAATGGAGAGAGACCCGAAAGTCTTCCTTATGGGCGAAGACCTGCAAGTATTCTATGGCGGAGGACCGTTCGGCGTTACCCCTGCCGAAAAATTCGTCAAGAAATTCGGAGCTGAAAGAGTACGAGACACTCCGATCTCAGAAGCTGCGTTCATAGGGGCGGCAGCAACAGCAGCTGCAACGGGTCTACATCCCGTGGTAGAACTAATGTTCGTCGACTTTTTCGGAGTCTGCATGGACCAGATCTATAACCAAGCGGCCAAGATGCGTTATATGTTCGGCGGACAAGCCAAAGTTCCAATGGTCATCCGAACCGTAATCGGAGGAGGATTCGGTTTTGCCGCACATCATTCCCAATGCCTCTATTCCATTTTTGCCCACGTACCAGGATTGAAAATCGTCATTCCATCCAGCCCCTATGACGCTAAAGGATTACTCGCAACAGCAATCAGAGACGAAGATCCAGTAATGTTCTTTGAACACAAAGGTCTCTATTCGTCGACGAAGGGACCTGTCCCTGAAGAACCCTACACCGTGCCTTTCGGCAGAGCAGACATCAAAAGAGCAGGAAAACACGTAACAGTCGTTGCAACCTCACTTATGGTACAGAAAGCACTGAACGCTGCACAGAGACTCGAGAAGGAAGGAATCAGCCTTGAAATCGTGGACCCCCGAACGATAGTGCCACTTGACAAGAAGACTATCCTTGAATCAGTCAGGAAGACATCGAAACTAGTAATCGTTGACGAAGACTATGAAAGATGTGGGTTTGCCTCTGAAATAGCCGCCATCGTAGCTGAAGAAGGATTGTTTTACCTAGACTGCCCAATTAAGCGAGTTGCAACACCGAATGTTCCAATTCCGTATAGCCCGACACTGGAAAAAGCCGTGATACCCGACGAAGACAGGATAATAAAAGCTGTCAAAGAAATAGCAGTTTGACGGAAACTACTTTTTCTCAGACGGATAGTAAGCCTCTGGTGGGCGGATTTTTCCGTCTTTTACTATTTCTGTAATTGTGCCCAGCTTCTCTTCCGTGTCCAGGTAATAGAATTCCACTTCGTCAAATTTGCCGCTTTGAAGAACTGCAATACCCATTTTCCTGAAATTATCAAGCGCTTCTTTGACGTCAGGCACCTTATAGCAGGCGATGTGGTGGGGGCCATCACCTTTCTGTTCGAGAAACTCCTTGTAAATGCTCGGACCTTCCAGCGGCTCAAGAACCTCAATTATGACGCCTCCAACGGTGGTTTCGGCAAGCCTCATTGAGTAGGTGACAGGTTTTCCGCGCACTCTCATTTCCTTCAAAGCTGGAGGTGCGAAAGTGTAAATCGACCAAGGCCCCAAGCCAAGAATTTTCCAATAGTTCTCTATCGTTTTCTTCATATCTCTAACGACAACAGCAACTTGCGAAATCTCTGGGAAATTCACCTTCAAATCGGACATACCCAAATGTCTCCGTAGAATAGAGCATTTGAAACATGCTTGTCAACAAAATTTAAGGCTTGTCATCAAGTACACGCTGCGAGTACAAATAACAGTTTTAAACACCTAGGGTCTCAAGAATAGGCGTTAGCGCATGAATGAACTACTAGTCATCGCCGAACACAGAGCCGGCAACATCAGGGAACAAACCCTGAGCACGTTAGCAGAAGCACAAGCTGTGAAGGAAAAATGTCATAATGAACTTTCGGCAGTGATATTGGGTCATCGAATTCTTAACTTGGCCCAAAGCCTTTCCGCATACGCGGACCACGTATTCTACATCGACGACGAAAAACTGCGATTATATAACAACGAAGTGTACAGTGCCCAAATCGTCAACCTTGTTAATAACTTGAAGCCTCGAATGGTGTTGATGGGACAGTCTGCATTAAGCTTTGACATCATGCCAGCATTGTCTGTGAAACTCGGTTTGCCACTCCTGACCGATTGTGAAGATCTTGTGTTGCAGAATGATCACGTGGATGGTTCGAGGCACATCTATGAAGGGCGAGTCAAAGTCCAAGTATCGAGTGAACCTTCTCGAGGTTGCTTGGTGACACTGAAGTCACATAGAGCTCCGCAGAAGACAACCGCGTTGGGTGACCTAGTCAAACTGAATTTAAGGACTGAAGATGAGCCACATAGCAGAACGCTAGAACTAATTGAACCATCAATTGACGGTGTTGATATTGCAAAAGCTAGAATTGTCGTAGGAATTGGCTTGGGCATTGTCGCCCCAGAGAACCTGCGGCTCGCGAACGACTTAGCAACAGCTTTGGGAGGAGTGGTCGGTTGTACTAGACCGATCGCTGATAAGAACTGGCTTCCGCAGACACGTCAAATTGGTTTCTCTGGCACAACTTTGACGGCAGAACTTTACGTTGCATTAGGTCTGAGCGGCTCGACTCACCACATCAAGGGCTTGGAAAAGACTCGCACTGTAATTGCCATAAACAAGGATGCAGGCGCGCCAATATTCAACTATGCCAGATACGGCGTGGTCGGCGATCTCTTTGAAATCGTGCCGCCTCTAATTGAGAAACTGACGAGTGTAAATGTGGAGAAAACTTGACTGAGGAAAATTCAATGGAGCCACACAATAAAGTTGATGAAGAAATTGTAAAAAAACTTCAAGAAATTGTTGGAAAAGACAGTGTATTGACCGATGATTTTGAATTAGTAAGTTACTCGCGGGACCACCAATGGGTGAAATATCCTGATCTCTTCAATTTCAAACCCGACGTTGTTGCACTACCTGAAAACTCTGACCAAGTGGTCAAAATAGTACAGCTAGCAAACAGACAAAACGTTCCCCTCGTACCCTGCGGTGCCAGATCTGGAATGACAGGAAATTGTGTTCCTGTCCGAGGCGGAATTCAAGTTGATATGAAGAAAATGAACAAGATCATTGAAATCGACGAAGAAAACTTGGTCACCGTCGTTCAAGCTGGAATCGCAGTTTTCAGACTTGACAGGGAGCTGCGGAAGCGGGGATTCATTTGCGGTCACATGCCTGGAAGTCAGCCAACAGCAACCATAGGAGGAGCCATATCGACAAGTGGCTGGAGCGAATACAGGATGAAATATGGTGACATAAGAGAGCAATTGACAAGCCTCAAAGTCGTCTTGCCAACAGGAGAACTCGTCAAGATTGGCGGCGGTTCTTCAGGCAAAGTGGAGAAGTCTTCAGTCGGATACGCCGGGATGAAACATTTATTCGTGGGCACTTGGGGCACTCTCGGAATAGTCACTGAAGCAACAATCAGAATCTTTCCCGTTCCAGAATACTCGTATTCTCGAACAATCGCTTTCGATTCCTTCGAAAAGGCGTGCACTGCTACAGAAAAGATGCTGCTCGCAGACATTCCTTTCTCATATCTTCTTGTAGGGAACCGTTGCAGCGTAGAGTTTTCCAGAAAAGTGGCAGCGGACTATCCTAACGTGGACAGCGTGTTAACCTTCACGTTGGAAGGAAAACGAGAGATCGTTGAGGTGGCGAAAGATGTCGCACTACAAATGTGCACTGAATTCGGTGGGAAAGACATTGAGAAGGAGGCTGCAAAAGCAACGTTTCTAGCTGGATACGATGCGTGGGGGCCATGGGTAACAGCGTACGGACCTGGATATCCACTCGATGAGGAAGGTGCGATTCCCTACAGAAGAGCGCCTGAAGTGGCGAAAGAGTTTGAAAATATCCTTAAGAAGTATCACGTTGACAACATCGGAATTGTCGTTGGACTCACTCGTCAATATCCGATTCTTGGTTGTTTCTGGCGAGTTGATGAAAGAAACGCTCAGAAATGGGAAGACTACAAGCAGGTCAGCAAAGAAATAGCGGACATATACCTTCGAGAGGGTGGAACTGTCAGCATGGCACACGGGCTGGGTACGAGACGAAATGAAGAATTCATGGAAAAAGAGTTAGGACCTTCCTACGAATTGATGAAGAGAATAAAAGTCATGCTCGATCCGAACAACATAATGAACCCTGGAAGATGGGATTTAGACGATGCGTATGCAAAAAAGGAGACAGAATTATGACCGGTTCCTCTGAGCTGGAAAGATTCAGAGACGCATTGTACACCTGCAGCGCCTGCAGCTGTGGATTCTGCAGAGAAGACTGTCCAATGTTCAGAATTGCTATGAAAGACTCGGCCCACTCCAGAGGTTTGACAGCAATAATGCTCGCGTTCATAGACGGTAAGGTAAAACCTAGCGCCAAGTTAGCAAAACACCTCAGCCTGTGCAGCACATGCAAATGGTGCACCGAAAGATGCCAAATCAACGTCGAATACTTCTCGCGACCCCCGAATCTACTCATCGACACGCCGAAAATGGTCGAACTTCTGAGAACAGAACTTCTCGAGGACGGCTATACCCCGCCAAAGGTGAAGGAATTGCTGCTCAACATTACAAGAACTCACAATCCATGGGGTTCACCGCCGAACCAGAGAATCGAATGGGCAAAAGGACGCGCGTCAGAATCCATGCAGAAGACTGGCGAGTCATCCAAAGTCTTTGTGTGTTGCGCATACTCTTACGACGAAAGAGCAAAAGAAGTAATCACGACCGCCGCAACCGTGTTCGAAAAAGCTGGACTGCCTTTTGTGACGCTTGGAAATGAACAATGGTGTTGTGGGGACATGCCCCAGAGATTGGGCGAAAAAGAACTGGCAAGACTTCAAGCGGAACACAACACCGAAATGTTGGGAAAGGACAAAACTCACGACATCGTTTCGTTGTCGCCGCATTGTTACCACACAATGAAAAATGACGCACAATACCTTCCTGCCAAGTTGACTGTTGAACACTACACTCAGACTTTGGCCCACGCGATCGATAGAGGCACACTGAAAATGACGAAACAGACACAAAGAAAAGTTGCGTTCCACGACCCCTGTTACCTAGGAAGATACAATGGCGTGTACGATGAACCCAGAAAAGTCTTGGAGTCAATCCAAGGACTTAAACTTCTTGAATTCTATCGTAACAGAAAACTCAGTTTCTGCTGTGGGGGAGGAAGCGGAAGAGTCTTGACAGAAGAACCGCCTTACGCGGAAAGACCTGCCGAAGAACGAGTCAAAGAGGCCATCGAGATTGGAGCCGACACGATAGCGACCGCATGTCCCTTATGCTTGATTCAACTTTCAAGTGCGACAAAGAGTCTGGGCGTTGAGAAACAAATGGCCGTGAAAGACATCATTGAACTGGTCTCGGAAGCCTTGTAATGAACATAATTGTATGCGGCAAAGCGGTTCCCCACGTCATAGGGTCAATCGCGCTACAGACTGATCGCAAAGACATCTGCAAAAACGATTTCTCGTATAAAATAAACGATACAGATGATAACGCGTTAGAAGAAGCTATGCTGCTGAGAGAAAGGTTTGGCGGAAAAGTCACCGTACTCACTTTGAGCTCTCAAGATGAACAGGAAAATTCTAGGCAAGTACTTTACGAATGTCTTGCAAAAGGCGCAGACGAAGCGATCCTTCTCACAGACGAGTTATTCACGGACATCGACGCATATACGGTTGCGCAACTATTGTCAACAGTGATACGAACTCTGCCCTACGATCTGATTTTGACGGGTTCTCAAGCCCTTGATGACAACCTCGGAAATGTCGGTCCGATGATGGCCGCGTTCCTAGACGTTCCTTACGCCACCCTCGTGGTCAAACTTGAAATTACGGAGGGAAAACTCGTGACCCGAACCGAATTGGACGAGGGGCTTCAACAGGTTGTGGAACTTATTCCGCCCGCATTACTTGCTGTGCAATCAGGAATCAATGAACCGAGGTACGCTTCGCTTTCGAAAATACGGCTAGCTCAGAATAAGCCGATCAGGAAACTGTCCGCAAAAGACATCAACGCATCCGCCGAATCGGTGGATACTTGGAGAAAAGTCAGAACCAACTCTTGCTCAACGGCTGTAAACAAACAAACCGAATTTATCCATGGTACGTCGGACGAAGTAGCATCGAAGCTTGCCAAAATAATAGAAAGCGAAAGCATCCATACTGCACGCTGAAAACGCATTTGTTGTCTTGTGAAATATGAAGGTGGCAAGAACGCCGAAGCAGGATCGAAGGTTAATTACGTTATCAAACGCATCAGCCACTAGGCGTGGCATCTGAAGGATTCTATCATCTTGTTGAAAATTTCTTCGTGCGCCTTAGACTTTTCCAAGCTTATCTGCCCAAATATCACGTAATATCTACCTGAATCTTCGCAATGAAGATGCATTGCTCTAATTTCCTCCACGTTTCCCTTCACCTTCTTGAAAGGCACAAGACTTGGCGGAGAAAATGTCACGTTTAGTAAAGAGACAAGAGCCGTGTGTGATAACACTGAAAAGTCCCTCTTACTAACGATTTCAACTTTGCTAACTCTCGTATTCTTCTTTATTCTATCGATTGAATATTTCAGGTGCCCTTCAGGGTCAGAAAACCTCTTCTTTGCTCTCTCTACATCACCCCAGCTTAGAAAGATATTGTCGCGTTCCGGAGACTTGAACACTACATCCCCTTTAGTTCGATTCGATTTTGCATCGAATTCAACTCTCCATGTGTTTGGGTAAACTGTTCGGAAATTGTAGACGCAGAAGGTTTCGAATTCAGGCATGGTACTACGTTGCTCCTCAGACTTTTAACTCTTGGCATAAGGCATGGATAATCGGAAATGTTTAAAGGTGCTATGGTGTCTAGCACTAACCGTGAGGAGAAAACTGGATGGCGGCACGGAAGAAGGAAATTGAAATTCCAAAGCACGCGCATTGCATGATTTGCGGCGGAGTGATTTCTGCCAGCGAAACGTTATGCAGTGATGAATGCAGGAAGCAGTACAAGGAAATGATCAGAAGACAAAAGTACGTGCAGTTCATTCCGTTCATTCCAGTCGTTCTTTTAGCAATCCTCTTCGCTGCCTTGTATTTCCTAAGGGGCTAGTTCAAGCAGACCACGTTAAATACGCATGCTTCAAAGCTTCAAAAGCGAAAGGGCAATGCCCCGCCAAAATCTTAATAGGAAGATCCATTATTTTTGATACAAAACAAACTAATCTGAAACGAATCCTCGGAGGAAAAAATCATGAACAAAGATGAGATCCTTGAACAACTAAAGAAAGCCATCAAAGAATATGATGCCGATCAAGCCAAACACCTCTCCGAAGAAGCCATCAAAGCAGGTTTAGATCCTACGGAAGTAATCACGAAAGGACCAGCGCTCGTGCTGAAGGAAATCGGCGACAAATTCGCGTGCGGAGAGATCTTTCTGCCCGAACTTGTTGCCGCTGGCCAAGCAGGGGAAACAAGCATCGCCGTGCTAAATGAAGAAATCTCTAGACGCGCCCAGACTAGAAAAAGCGTTGGGAAAGTCGTGATTGGAACGGTAATGGGAGACGTTCACAGCATCGGTAAGAACATTATGGCAACAATGCTTCGTGTAGCAGGTTTCGACGTCGTAGATCTCGGTGTTGATGTCCCCACAGAGTTATTTATTCAAAAGACAAAGGAACTCGGACCAGATATTCTAGGGTTGAGTGCACTGCTTACAACGACAATGGATGAACAGAGAAAGATCATAATAAGACTCAAAGAAGAAGGCTTGAGGGAGAAGGTTAAGGTCATGGTTGGTGGGGCACCAGTTTCACCTGAATGGGCTAACGAAATAGGAGCAGATTCAGTCGGCCTAGATGCACAGGACGGAGTGGAAAAAGCATTAAAGCTGCTGGGTAAACAAACACCACCCGCATCCTGCGAGCGATAAATTCTCAAAGGAAAATGAAGAAGGGCACCGCTCATGCCCCAGTTTCTTTCTTAGCTCTCCCAAGTATTTCGTCCAGTTCCTTGCTTACGTCTGGAGCTAGAGGCTCAGGTTTATACTCTGCCAATAGATGTTTTGCGCGTTCCAGAGCTCTGGTTTTGAAGTCTTTCGCCCCTTTGGTTAGCCATGTCTCGTATGATGTGCGGTCTGTCAGCGGCGGGTACCAGTAATCTCTCTTCATGTTCATCCTCGTATGTTTCTCTGCGAGGTAGTCGCCACCTATCCCGACTTTTTTGATCAGATCGAAAGCAAGTGTTTCATCATTCACTTCGAAAGCTTTTCCGGTTCTAAGAACCACTCCCACGATTTCGTTATGAAGCAGACAGGTCTTCAGGCGCAAATAGCGAGTGATTATCCAGAGAGATTTCCACCGCCAAGTTGATTCCTGAATAGTACGACAACATCGTGGTCGCCATTTTCTCATAACCAGCCTGCGCATCGTCCAGCTTCGAGTTCGTGCAGTTACCTGCTCCGTATGGGGGCACGCCGTAGTATCTTCCCATTTGTGCTTCCGCTAAGGAAAACAGGGAGAACTCTACCGCCCCATGTGCTAGGTTTCCAACGCTCATGTCGAAGGGCAATGCGGACCCCCCGTACAGCACGGGCAAGCCTTTCTTTATCAATTGAGCAAGAGTGATACCGCTAAGGTTCTCTGCAGTCTGGATAGCCATGGCACCAGCCATTGTTATCGGAGCGCCTAAGCCAACTAAGGGGTCCAGACGAGATAACTGAAGGGAGACCTTTGTTCGCGAACCCCCAAATCACTGCTAAGCTGGTATCAGGAAACTGTAATGGGGACGTTGGACAGACCACGCATGAAATGACAGGTTTTTTCGAAAGTTCTTCTTCTCCGCCTGCGACTGCTTCGCCCATTTCGATGAGATACTTCACTTCCATGGCTGAAACTGGCTCTGGCAAATAGTGTTTGCTCATATTTTTCAGTGTCTCTACCGAAGCAGTCAGTCCGCGAAGTTGAGAAGGCAACTCCTGCGGCAGTACAGGAGTGCAGCAGATGTGATAGAATTCGAGTGCATCAACTAGCCTCGCCATCTGCCGGCAATCTTCGACTGTCGCTGGTCTTCGTCTCTGGGTGTTCATGTCAAGAATGTACGCGTTATCAGATGGGGATAACATGTAGAAACGATCTGTTCCTACCTCCATCCTTTCCAGTTCCCGAGTGTAAATGTCAAATTTCTTGGGGACATGTTTGAGTTGTTCCTTGATCAGGCTCTCAGGAATTTTCACTATTTTCTTTGTTTCATCCACTTCGCACCCGTTGGCTTTGAAAAGCTTTAGGGCTTCAGGATGGTCCATTTTCACGCCGACTTCTTTTAGGACCTTAATAGCGGTTGCATGTATCTTGTCAACTTCGTTCCTCTCTAGAATTTCCAAAGGTTTTTTGATTTTGAAGCATTTGGCCATGACCATATAGTGTCACCTTAAAGTGAGAGACAATTCTTGCACCGACCGTTATTTAAGATTTTGAAGAATAAGCAACGAAAACGATTTCTGAACTGGTATTCTTCGAGATTTTCAAAGATATCGTTCACATCATTGTGGGCAATGAAGTCAGCTCTGAGCAGCATGTTTGATGTCGAAGGAATACAGAATTGTTCAAATTCCTCGATCATTCTTTTCGACGAGCTTTTTCAGCATTTTTCTTGATCAAGATTGAGCCCTCACGAAGAGGCAGTTTGTTCCGCTAGAAATATAACGAAATGGATCAGATAACAGTGGGCATCGTGACGAAAATGATAGATCTTTCAGAAAGTTCGATAATTGATGAGCACTGTCACGCATTTCTTCCAGAGAAAGAAACGGCAAGAAACGTGAGTCTAGCTCAGTTATTACATTGGACAAATGCGCCTGAAATAGAAAACAAGAATCTTCTATTATACAGAAGAGTTCTCAGGGAACTCTCGAGAATCCTTGAATGCGACTCTGCCGATGAGACTCACATCCTGCAGATTAGAGATGCAACTTATACTGCTGGAAGCAGAGAAAAACAGATAGAATATGTGGGCAAATTGTTCGACGACGCAAAAATCTCATGGCTGTTCTTTGACACAGGTTACCCTTCCTCACAATATCCCGACAGTTATGACGCTGATGAAAGAAGTCTCAGCGAGGTTTTCGCGAAACAAAAGTTCAATTTCATTTTCAGACTCGACGAGCTTATGTGGAGACTGTTCAAGCAGGATCTATCATTTGAAGACATGTTGAGCAATTACGTAGAGAGTCTGAACAAGGCAGTAAAGCAAGACAAGTGCATTGCGTTCAAATCAGCAAACGCATATTGCTTTGGCCTCGACATACACGATAAGAACGAACAAGAAGCAAGAAAAGCGTATGAAGAGTTGAGGAGTAAACGGCTTCTCACTGTGCCCATCGGAGAAAAAATGTCGAAAAATCCCTACTTCTACCCAGAACTCCCGGAGACTATTGCTGAAGAAAAGATTCTGCGCGACTTTTTGACGTGTCGCGGAATCGAGGAAAGTATCAAACTCGATGTGCCAGTGCAGGTGCATACTGGAGTGGGAGACACGCCCATTATCAACCCATACAAGTTTAACCCAATCTACCTGATCGACATTCTCAAGGATCAGAAATTTGAGAAGGCGAAATTCGTACTTGTTCATGCGGGATATCCATACGTTGAGGAAATGGGCTGGCTAGTGAACGGGTTTCCAAACGTTTACACAGATCTTTCTGAAATGGTTCCATGGATGCACATTGGAATACGACAAAAGATAATGCAACTGATGGAGATGGCGCCTATGAACAAGATCATGTACGGTTCTGATGGCGGCAAGTTTCCCGAATCGTATTGGATAGGGGCGATATTAATCAAACAGGAACTTGCAAACGTGCTGCAAGAGCTCGTTGACTCCAAGTATGTCGATGAGGATTATGCATACAAAGTTGGAAGCTGGATCCTGTCCGAAAATTCCAAACGGGTTTATAGAGTCTAGCCCGTTGAACCGCGCGTTAGGGCGACGTTTAAGGCTCACGGTCCAAGCTCTTTTTTGGCCTTCGCAAGTATTCCGTCTAACGTTTTGCTAATACCCGTATCAATAGGCGCTGGTTGATAATTGACCAACACCTGTTTGGCTCGTTCGTTCGCTCGCGTCCTGAAGTCTTTAGCGCCCTTAGTTAGCCACGTCTCATACGATGCGCGGTCAGTCACAGGCGGGTACCAATGGTCTCTTCTCATATTCATTCGCGTGTGTTTCTCGCCCAAGTATTCTCCACCCACACCGACCTTCTTTATCAAATCGAACGCAAGCGTCTCGTCATTTATGTCAAAAGCTCGACCCGTCCTAAGAACGATCCCTGAAATCTCATTTTGCAGGATCAAGTCTTCAGCAGCGAACAACCCATGGTTATCGAGAGAACATTCCACAGCCCAGTCGGCGCCAGCATGATACGACAGCAACGTCGTTGCCATCTTCTCGTAGCCAGCCTGAGTATCACCCAGCTTCGAGTTCGTAACTCCTCCTGCACCGTAATGCGGAACGCCAAAGTATCTTGCCATCTGCGCTTCAGCAAGAGAAAATATCGAAAATTCAATAGCGCCATGTGCCAACGCCCCTGTGGCCATGTCAAAAGATAGAGCCGAACCACCATAAAGTGTTGGGCAACCTTTTCGCGTGAGCTGCACGAGAGTGATTCCAGCCAAATTTTCTGCGGTTTGTATTGCCATTGTACCGGCCATCGTGATTGGCGAACCCAACCCAGAGATTGGCGCTGATGATATTGTGACAGGAAGACCGTGTTTTGCGTATCCCAAGACCACTGCAAGACTGATGTCCGGAAATATTAGCGGCGAAGTTGGGCAGACATAGGAAGAAATCACGGGTTTTTTCGTCAATTCATCTGGTCCACCCGCAATCGCTTCGCCCATCTCGATAAGGTAGTTTACCTCTGCTTCGGTAACAGGTTCAGGCAGGTAATGCTTGCTCATGTTCTTCAGAGTCTCAACAGACGCAGTCAAACCTCGTATCGTTGCCGGAAGTTCTTGAGGAAGCAGCGGTGTGCAACAGATGTGGTAGAATTCAAGCGCATCTACTAACCGCGCCATTTGTCTACAGTCATCGATTGAGCCAGGTCTTCTTCTTGAAGTGTTTGTGTCGACGATGTACGCGTTGTCTGAAGGTGAAAGCATGTAGAAGTAGCCAGTGCCTACTTCCATTCTTTCCAAATCGCGACTGTATATGTCAAAGGTCTTGCGCACGTTTTTGAGCTGCTCTTTGATCAGTTTCTCGGGGATCTTCACGATTTTTCGTGCGTCATCGACTTCGCATCCGTTCTTTTTGAATAAATTTAGAACTTCGTGATTATCCATTTTCACGCCAATTTCTTCGAGTATTCTAGTCGAAGTACCGTAGATCTTCTCAATGTCGTTTTTTTCCAGAATCTCCAATGGCTTCTTGATTTTGTGACATTCAGTCCTTACCATTTTCCTTCACCTTGGTAACTAATTACAGTTCAGACGCATTTTGATTTCTTGAGGATTTCGGAAAAAAGTGGACTTGTGGCTACCAGTCAGTTAACAGCACTTGCACAAAGTCCTCTTTCTTGGCGTCTATGCGCTTGAAGGCTTCTGCAACCTGCTGATATTTGAATCGGTGAGTTATTAACGGGTGAACTTTCAGTCTGCCGTCAGCAATCATTTTCACAACTTGTCTGAAAAGTCCCACAGTAGTCCAGTGAACGTAATTGTATTCTTGCACCTTTTCTAGAGCATCAATAAGGAACGGGTGGTGACTGCCATTTCCCATTGCTCTTGACACAATGAACGTCAATTCCTTGAAGTGTGGGTCAGCGAGGAATATGAGGTCGGGCTGTCCTGCCATGTGGTCTCCAGCGATGACGATTTTTCCCCTTTGTCTAACGATCTCGCACGCTTCTGGAACAGCTGAAGTTGGTTCAGTGCTTGAACCTACACATTCAATTACGACGTCTGCGCCGAGCCCGTTGGTTTCAGCCATAACTTGCTTTTGCCAGTCTCTGTCCTTCCGGCATATTGTGGTTGTGATTCCAGCTTTTCGTGCTATTGCTAATTTTCCAGGGTGATTTCCAACAAGAATCACTTTTTCGGTTCCCGCATGCATCGCCTGCATTGCTGTGAGGATTCCGACACATCCGTCTCCTTGGACCACAACGTTGTCGCCATATTCAAGTTCGGCTCTGTGAACTGCCCAAATGGCAGTCGTTCCAAGTATGCTCAGCGTGGCGTCTTCGTCTGAAACTGAGTCGGGCAGCTTTTCATACACTGGCAGAGCATCGCGCCTCGGAACAATGCAGTATTCTGCATGATAACCGCAGTGAACTACGCGGTCTCCGACTTTCAAGTCTTTGACTTTCGCTCCAACTTCAACCACCTCTCCCACATTCTCATAGCCTGGCAACTGTGGGAAAGTGTAGGGATGAACTTTCTTCCATTTTTCGGGGAGTTTCTCCATTGCTCCTCTGTAATCGATGAGTTCTGTGCCTATGCTCACGCCACTCACCAATGTCTTCGTCAAAATCTGGTCCGATTGAGGTCTCGGTTTCGGTACATCAAGCGCTTCAATTTTGAACGGTGCTGTAATTGCAATTTGCTTCATACTCGTTACTCTCCTTACATTGCAGAAAAGGACTTATGGTTACAGAAAATATAAATGCTTTTGCGAATCAGTCCCTGATTATTTTCGCTTTGACTGTTTTGTGTCTTTTTTTACTTCTCTCCACGAATAAATACAGTAAGGATCGCCCTTGGTCATGCACTTCGTTAGCGTCATGCGATGATTCTGTGTAAATATGGAGCTTACGCCGTTGTCGCCTTCAGTAAGCAAGTCGCATAGATCGGGACAGCGTGCTATTAGGCCTGTCTCCTTCCAAGTTTTCACGTATGGACAGGAGTTGACCTTCAAGTCAAAGCGTTTCTCATCAAGATGAGCATGTTCCATGTCAAACACACCGTGGTCGCCGATATGCGCTCCTTCAGCGGGATAGCCGTCTTTGGCAAGAGCCATAATGCCTCTCGCGGTTATGCCTGTCTCTTTCAATCTCTTCTCTGTCTGCCATTTGCACGCATCGAAAACGGCTTTCTTCACGATTTTTCTTCCTTCGTCACCATATTTCTCAACGACGCCAGCAACGATGCTTCCAGCCATGGCTGCCCACATCTCTTTCGTTGAATCAAGAAGGTGCTGAAGATTCTTGATCTGTTCATCGTATTTTGTCAACTGGACCCACCTGTTTAGGAAATCTCAATCATAGGATTTGTTATAAAGTCTTTCTTTTGAATAGACGAAAATGTAGTTTGAAGAAGACACCATTCAGAGTTTCAAACCCATTGCTTCCGCGACCAAGACAGGTAGCTCATAGACAGGAATTTCGATTCCTTCTCTTGATTTCACCCAAGCTGCAGCTTTATTTAGAGTGGCTGCACATCCAGGGCAGCACGTGACTATGGCTTCTGCTCCTGCTCGTCTCGCTTCCTCTATTCTTTCAGCAGATATCTTTCTGGTCAAATTGGGGAAAAGGGCGTTGACAACTACTCCTTCTCCACAGCACCAAGCGGCTTGCCGGTTTCTCTCCATTTCAGAAAACTTGACACCAGGAATCTCCTTGATAATTGCTCTCGGTTCCTCGTAGATCTTTTCTTCTCTTCCTAAATGACAAGGATCGTGATAAGTGAGTTTTCTGTTGAATGGTTTGACAAACTTGATTCCTCCTTTTTTTATCGACTCGGCTATGAATTGACTTATGTGACTGATCTTGAAAGGTACCTTAGCGAACCTTGGGTAGTTTGTTTTGATCATGTTGTAGCAGACGGCGCAACCTACTATCACTTCTTTGGCTCCACTCGAGTCTATTGCCGCCAGATTATGCCGAATAATTTGTTTGAACAGTTTGTTGTTGCCGCTCCAGAAAGCTGGTGCTCCGCAACACCATTCTTTCTCGCCTAGGTAAGCGATATTTTTCCCAGCTTTCTGCAGGATTTTGACGCATGCTTTTGCTGTTTGGGGATAGGTGTACGAGTCACTGCAGCCAGCGAAATAAAGGGTCTCTGCTTTCTGGGGCAAATCAAAATCTTCTGCCCATGTCGATCTCGGTTTTTCCTCGTTGAAGAGATTGTGGCGTTTCATCAAAGCAAACTGCAGTTCCCGAATCTTTGACGGTTGAAGCTTTCTTTGGAAAACCTCTTCCCTCAAGTTTCTTGTTATGCCACAGACATCGATTTTTTCTGGGCATATCTCCTTGCAGGCTCCGCAACTGAGACACGTGTAAATAACGTCCGTCAATGGCTTGGAGTGTCGAATAATACCTTCTGACAGGCCGAGAGCAATAGTTGTTCGTCCTCGTCCTGAATATTGTTCCATTCTCAGATTTTTGTAAACTGGACAGACGTGATAGAACCCAAGTTCGTCGCTTACTGCGTCCCTGCAGTATCCGCATTTGGAGCAACGGTATAATTGCATTTTCATTTCATGCTGGTTCTGCACAGCTGCATCGGCAGTCATCTACAACATCAGACTCCCTGGATTCATTATGTTGTTTGGGTCAACCGTTTTCTTGAGCAGCTTCAACAGCTCGTATGTGGGTTTTCCATTTTCCCATATGTAGGGAACAGCAGGAAGCCTTCCGAGGTCATAGAGCGCGGCGCCGTGCTTTACAGCTGTCTGTTGCATCTCTTTCAACGCTTCGAAAGCTTTCGTTCTGATCTCAGGTCTGCTTCTGTCGGCCATAAATCCGAAGGTGAAGTCCGTCATCGGGTATTTCGCACCACCGCATGCGGTTACAGACCACTGTTTTTTCCTGGGCTCACCGATCATAATATCTTCGTATGTCCTAAGCATGTTTTCGGCCAAAGTATGAAACTCGGGAATTTTCAGAATCGGCCAAACGCTGATCACGACCCATGCCAAAGATTGACCTGCAGCAGTTTCCAAACCTGTATAATCAGAGGCAAACTTACGAGCAAATGACGGATCCAGTTCCTTTGCATGATATTTTTGGACTGTTTCATACCACTTCTCTTTTCGTGCATCTATCGTTCTTTGATCTGGAGCCGCCGTGTATAGAGCGAGAACGGCTTCTATTCCTTCAAGCGGTTCGGGATATCCTGAGTCGACTGAATGCTTTCCACATAACAGCCAGAAATCATCCACATATCCATGGATTGATAATTCATGCAATGCACTGCAAGATTCTTCCAGTCTTTTGAACCCAAAAGTTGAATGAAGCGTACATGGTTCTTTCGTATGAATTCGAATAGTGGCTTCAGTGATTATACCCAGCGAACCGCTTGCACCCAAGAATAGTCCAGCCAAGTCAGGACCGTTGCAGTATCTGTGATAAATAGACGAATTCTTGTTGACACGCGATCCAGTCTCGATAACTTCTCCGCTAGGCAACACGACTTGGAGGTTGAGAACTTCTTCAGACAGTTGTCCGTATCTGTGCGCATCAACGCAACAAGAATCATATGATAAGGCTCCACCGATAGTGGCGCCCCAGGTTCCATGTGGTCCCAAAGGGCCAGGACGCAGGTTGTGCTTATTCAGTTCGTGTCGAAGTTTTCCCCAAGTCACTCCTGCCTGAACACTCACTGCCATGGACGGCTCATCGATCTCAATGATCTGCTCCATATCGGTCATATCGATAAGTATGCTTTTCTTTGACGATACTGTCCCGAGGCTACCTCCTGATCCTCCACCTTTTACGACAACCGGCGTTTTTGTCTTATTCGCAAGCTTCACGATATCTGCAACCTGAGCTGTTGTCTGCGGTTTGACCACGACTTTCGGCAGCTTGAATGTGTCAGAGAAAGGCGAAAGAAAACGTATGCCAATTGCAGTTGACTCGACACTTGACGCCAGGCGAGCAAAATCTTGGTTCGAAACATGTTCAGCTCCAACTATTGCAGTTAGTTGTTCCAAAAGAGAAGTTTTGTTCAACTACTTCTTCCACCAAGTATCGATATCATCGCTGTGCTTCAACATAAATGGGCAAAACCTGTCCATCACAAAACCATGCTGCAAATGGTTTTGCCGCTTCATATACTTTTTCCGCTTAATAGCCAGATCTGTCCAAAAAACCAGCAGAAACGAAACTTGGCAGAAGAAACGTCTGTCTTCATCGCTATCTTAACGCTGGAATCTCATCTTTCATTTGGTTACGTTTAAATAAAAAAGACGTTGCATCGTTCCATATGAACGATGATAATGATAAGACCCTTGAAAGGATCGCAGACTTCATAGTCGATATCGGTGTGAGCGGTGGTAACATCCGCGATTTTGTGAAGGAAGCTATTGCCTCTGGGATACCACCCTATGAGGTGTTCACCAAAGGAATGGTCAAAGGCATAACCATTGTCGGTCAGAAATATGAAAAAGGAGAATACTTCCTGACTGAGCTCGTTGGAGCCGGAGAAATCATGAAGGAAGGGATGGAGGAAATCTCTCCTTTCTTGAACAACAAAGACGTGAAACCCGTGGGCAATGTAGTGATCGGAACAATTTATGGAGATCTGCATGATATAGGAAAAAACATAGTGAAAATGCTTCTGACTTCTGTTGGCTTCGCCGTTCATGACCTAGGTGTAGACGTCTCTGCTGACAGATTTGTTGAAGAAATCAAAACGATTAAGCCAGACATACTGGCCATGTCGGCTTTGTTAACGACAACAATGAACAGCATGAAAACCACGATAGAGGAGCTTCGGAAGGCTGGACTGAGGAACAAGGTTAGAATCATCATTGGTGGAGCCCCTGTAACTGACGAGTTTGGCAGAGAGATAGGCGCAGACGCGGCTGCAATGGACGCTGGACAAGGAGTCCGCATCTGCAAAGAGTGGATGCAGGGACGTGATTGAATGAGCACGATGTCGGATCGCGAGCGTTTCAGAGCGACGATGCATTTCAGAAAACCTGATCGGTTGCCTTTCTGCGAGTGGTTCGGTTACGACTATGAAACAATCATGAACTGGTTCAAACAGGGCATGCCGCTCAGCAGCATAGCTTTCGTGAGGGACGGTTTTGCCGGGGGACGTTGGGGACCAAGACCTGATCTGAGAGGAAGCTTCTTTGGACTCGACACGATCGGTGATCGAACCGGTGAAGTGTTCATGATAGACTCTGGCCCAATACCGCGCTATGTAAGCACAACTCTGAGTTCGGACGCAGAGCACAGAATATTTGTCAGCCCCGACGGTACGACACAGAAAGTCGCTTTAAACAAACCTGTCTACACGTTCCCCGAAGTATTGGACTGGCCAGTCAAAACGATGGCTGATTGGGAAGCCATCAAAGATCGGTTTGACCCTAATGATCCACGCAGATATCCTGTGGATTGGAGTGACAAACTGATCGAGTATTACAAGACAGTTGACCATCCGATCGGTCTCATGGTCTGCGGATTCTTCTACGTTGCTCGACAGCTAATGGGCACCCTTAACATTCTAACATCTTTCTACAGAAACCCAGAACTCGTGCGCAACATGATGAACTTCTGGACTGATTTTCTGATCGAAAGCAACAAAGAGGCGGTTGAATCGCTGAGATCGGAAGGTATAGACTACGTCGGTATATGGGAAGACTTTGCGTACAAGCACGGTCCACACATGTCTCCTAAAATATTCAGAGAGTTCATGTTGCCGAGCTACAAGAGGCTAACAGGTTTTCTCAGGAAAAACGGGATAGACGTCATCATGATTGATACTGATGGGAATCCTACGGCTCTTATACCCCTACTCTTAGAAGCAGAGGTTAAAGGCTTGTATCCGCTTGAAGTGACCGCCGGTATGGATGCGCGAGTGCTGAGAAAAGAATATGGGCGCAATTTGTTGCTTGTTGGAAACTTGGACAAAAGAGTTCTTCTGAAAAGTAGAGAGGAAATCAAGAGAGAAGTTGAATCGAAAGTTCCTTTGTTGGCTGAAAGCAGCGGCTACATTCCAAGTCTTGACCACACCGTTCCCCCCGATGTGCCATATGAAAATTACATTTACTATCTGGAAGTGCTTAGAGAATGCTTGTGAGAAATCAGTGCTTATCTTTGTTGAGAAGATCCTTCAACGTATCTTGAAATTCTGTTTCCTCGCACACTTCCTCGACGTCTTTGTACCATTTCTTTTTGGTTCCAACCGATTGTCGCATTTTCCAGCCCATTGACTTGGGTTCCATCTCTATTTGTCGTAGAAGTTCATCAACTCGCGGTCCCACTTTGTCGAGGTATTCTTGGACAGACGGATCCTTCCATTTATTTAAGAACTGGTCCTTGAGTAGTTTGAGATTTGTTGTCACTGTATAGTAAAATCCCCAATCTTTGGCGAGGATTTTCGAGATATACGAACTGTTTATCATGTGATTGTCGCTGGAGCCAAGTTCATGTTCGGCAAACAAGATCACCAGATCTTTCATGTCCTTTTCATTGATTTTGACGATCTGAGTTTTTTCCAGAATAATGTCCGCCACAGCTATAGCTGGATAATCAATTTCAAGACGGCGGTCAAAGTTTATTGCGTGGCACATTTCAAGTCGGTCGTAGAACACATCCACTTTCACGTCTTCGCTTTCCAAGAATAGATCTCTACTTTCCATTGGAATGACGGTCTTTATTGGAGTGTATTTCAGTTCGTCAAAGAGTTTCTTCACTTTATTTCTATCCTTTGAGTAGGCGATGAAATCAAGGTCGGTTGCATGCCTCTCCATCACGTCCTCATGGAATCTTCTCAGTTTTGGACATTGAATCTTAACAGCTACGGCTCCCAGCAAGCGCAATTCGATTCCTTTCTTTTTCGCTACGTCAACAATTTCCAGTCCTTTTCTAACGTACTTTGCTGAGAATCCGTACTCCGACTCTACTTCATCCATTTTCTATTCTCCAATTCTGTACTTCTTTCGAATCTCCATAATCTTCGTCTCTATCTCCTTTGACAATGGTTCTGGCTTGTGAGTTCGGAGAATCTCCTGCACGCGTTCGTGTGCCCTCTGAACGAATGTCTTTCCTCCTAACTCCATCCATTTTTCTCGGCTGTGTTTTTCGAAAACAAAATCTTTTCTTGGACGCTGTTCTTTCTCATACCAAGCCAAAGTGTGCCTCTGATCCAAGAAATGACCTACTCGCCTTCCTTTCTCAATTTTGGAACACACATTTTTGATCACGTCTGTCGCCAAGGTATCGGTGTTCACGTCGATTCCATCAATAAGACGGCGTGCTGAGGTTACCATGTCGTCCAGCAGAAGCAACAACTCATTATTGAACGCTCGAGTGGTGTCCAAACCGTGAACGACGATTGCTCGATTTCCTCCGAGCATTTGTGGCAACAGTGTGAATCCTAGCTCGTAAGCTTCTTGCATGTCTAACATGTGCGAGTCAGGTGAAACCGGAGAAAGAACGGGGACTCCGATGTGTTTCTCGATCTGTCCCATCGCGCAGGCTTGGACAAAGTCTCCGCGCGAAGCAAGGTTGACCATACCTGTTCTTTGGTCGAACGACTCGTGAACATTAACCCACAACACAGCCATGCCCTTGTTGAGTGACTGCAAGATAACGTCTCCCGACAAATATTCTGCCATCTTCTGTGCTATGTCTCCTGCGAAAGTCACCGGTCCGGTATCACCCATAGGGGCTTCAGTTGCGAGAGCTGGTTGTATCCCCCAACGAGCCACGGCCTTGAGCGTGTCACAGCCTTGTTTGGTCCAGCTCAGCGGTGACACGGCACACAGGCAAATCGTCATCGAAGGTCTTTTCTTCAGCTCTTCTTTTCCGCCCGCGATTGCCGTTGCAAGCTCATAGGTAGGATCTATCGATTCGGTTTCGAGAGTTGTTATGCATACGGGTTTGGTTGTGCTTCGAATTCCCATTTCAAAATCGTTGAACATGTACATTTCTTTGAACTGAGGAAGCATTGTGACTATCCAAACGCCGTCTATAGTGTCAAGGTAGTCGCAGATCTTGACAAAATTCTCAACATGTTCTCTTGTCGTAGTCAAGTAATTCTGATTTACTGCATCGTAGTAGTTCACGTTCAAGACGTGCGGAATTATGTAGGGGTATTTTTGCCTGCCTATTGTCATGTCTTTTTTAGGATCTCTTCCGCAAATCGTGACTTCTTTTGGGGTGCTGTTCAGACAGTCTTTCACCAGCCATTCTGGAAAATAGACTATGTTGTTTGGTCCTAAGTCACAGCCTTGGCTTCCAAGAAGAGTTCTAATCTCTTCATCTTCGATGTTCACACCCACGTTGCGCAATAGATATAGCGCACTAGTATAGATCGCGTCAAGCTCTTCCTTGCTGAGTACTCTCAAATCCGGCTTCAAATTTCATACTTCCTCATATGCAATCAAGCATGTTTCTCCATTACTCTCCTTATGATCTCCACGCCTTCTACAGCGTCAGCAGCGTAATAGTCTGCTCTGACTTCATTAGCCCATTCTTGGTCAGTAGCTCCGCCACCGATGATCGTGTGCACTTTCTCACGTATTCCGGCTGCTCTGAGCTTATCCTCAATGACTTTTTGTTCGGGTCTCGTGGTTGTCAAAAGCGCAGATGAGCCTACGAAATCCGCTTTCACCAAAGCTGCTTTCTTTGCAAATTCTTCAGCTGGCACATCCATTCCAAGATCAAAGACTTGATATCCTGACGTTTCAAGCAGCACCTTAAGGATGTCTTTACCTATGTTATGCACGTCACCTTGAACTGTTCCGAGAACGATTTTCCCTTTTGGTTCACTTGCTGTGCGTTGCTGCTCAAGAAGTTTCTTCTTTGCGATTTCAACTCCCGCCATGCATACGTTTGCAGCGATGAGGAGTTCAGTCAAAAAAATCTCACATTTGCCAAACTTGTCTCCGATCTCTCTGATAGCAGGAGTCAAAGCCTCATTCAAGAATTTTTAGAGGGTCAATTCCGTCGTCTATAGCCTGAGTCACGAGTTTCTTCACAAGGTCTTCGTCATATTTCGCGACGGCATCTTTTACGGCTTCGAAGATGGAGCTCATTTATTCACGCGCTAATTTCCAGGTTCTACTAGTTTCCCGCCTTTGGTTATTGTTTGAAATATTCTTTCCAGTTCTGAATCTTGTTGTTCTTGGCTTCCAATATCGTGATGCCTTGAGCTTCGTTCCGTTTTCCAGTGTTAGGATCCTTGTAGTTAACCAGCCATTCCACAACGACGTTATCCTTCTTCTCGCACACGAACAGTTTTGTCAATTTGTAGTCGTCAACTTTCCTAAATTCGTCTTCCATGAAAGGCTTCATAGCATTCTTTCCGATTATCGGCTTGTAAGGCTGCGCAAACACCGTGTACGTGGCGTCTTCATTGAAAAGATTAAGCATCTTGTTCAGGTCTTTCTTGGCTATTGCCTCACAGAACGAATCAAACAGTTTCATTGGGTCGCTAATCATACAAAACGCTCCTTGTGGAGTTAGAGTTATTTTCTTTTCATATTAAACATTTTCGTCTTCGCTTAACCAGACGTGAACAGATAACTTTTCACTTTGTCCTTGTCGATTGCGAGAAGCACTCCTTGAAGCATACCTTCAGAATACATGCTTCCAGGGTTGAAGCACACTGTTCGTCCTATCTTCATCGCGCCTTTAGACTCATGAATGTGCCCATGAAGACCAAGTAACGGTTGATACTCCTTGATGGCAGAAAGAACTGCCTTACTTCCAACAGCTGCCCTTGCAGTGCCACCTTTGACAGGTCGGAGTTGACTGTCTAATTCTGGGGCTTCATCCAATCCCGTAGCATATGGCGGTGCGTGAAGCTCAAAAATACAGGCTTCCATATTCTTGACTTTTGAAGCCATTTCCTTGATCTTCTTCAGCAGTTCGTCTTCGCTGGTTTCTCTCGGAGTTTTCCATGGAGTGGGATTTGTCCATCCGCAATTGATCATTTCATGTCCACAAACATCTATGACCTTTCCCTCGGCCCTCTCCACGACGCTCGATTCGTCTATTATCGAATCTATGATGAATCTGTCATCGTTTCCAGGTGCCACGAGACATTTGATGCCTGTTCCCTTCAGCGTCTTTTCTGCAATGTCTATCCATTGTCTCCAGCGTTCAGTCATCATCTTGCTGAAGACTTCGTCCACTTTGTCTTCATCTTCGACCAGACTTGCATATTCCTCAGGAGTCGTGTAGTATTGGTACAGTCCAGAGTCCATTATTCGCTTTTCGATTATTGGAAGCTCACTTAGATCTTTCACTGGGTCTTTTCGTCCGAAGAACTGGACGATGATCTTTCCATCGGGATATTTGATGATAGGACAGATTTCTTTTCCAGTGGTGTCGCCTCCTAGAACTATGGCATCGGCCTTGTAAAATTTTCCTGCGCTGACGAATTTTCTCCAGCAGATGTCTGACCCGTGTATATCTGTTGCAAAGAAAAGCTTCAACATTTTGGATTCCTTTTCATCTATCGACCGTGCCCGCCTTTTATAAGTATTTTGCAGTGAATCAAATGAAACAATAGATAAAAAAAGGAGATGTTTATGCTGGTGGTATTTCTTTGAATGCCAATGATAAGTCGAGTCCCTTTTGCTTCCAGTAGTAGAATGCGGCGAAGTAGATCACGATGGCTGCGACGTAGAAGAACACCAGTGTGTAAGTTGTGAAGTTAGTCCAAGCTCCTCCTGCGGCAGCGTAGTCCGGACCCCAAATGTAGACACTTGCCATCGCACCGAAGAATATGACTGAAAGCACACCGGCTATCGATAGTACCGGTATGCCTCCGACGCTCATTTTCATCGGCATCGTTTCATAAAGTTTCTTTTTCGCAAACGGAAACACGATGGCCGTTAGACCGACTGCTATGAACACGGTAAAGACCAACCAGCCTGCTGCTGATAGTAGAGCGGCAATGTTGTAGTTTGGTACCAATGTGAGCCCACCGAATACTATTCCGAGGATCCAAGCTGCACCGATTGCGTATGTCGGTGTCTTAAAGCGATCGCTAACGTGAGTGATTCCAGAGGGCAAGAGCCTGTCAAAGGACCAAGCGAAGAACAGTCTGCTAAGCACGATCAGGTCCATTATTGCCCATGTCAGCGCCAAGAGCCACAGTGCTAAATCGATTATTACGCCGAAGATTGGGCTTGGAGCTAACCACTCGAAAAGGCTGAACGGCATTGTCAGCAAGATGGTGGGCAGTTTGAATAGGTCAGGTTGGTTGAATTGAGCCCACCCTAGTGCTCCAATGAAATTCGGATTTACGACAGCCATGAGACCCACGGAGAGCAATATTGCTAGGGCGCCGTTGAGTATGAGCCCGCCCCAAAGACCTGCGAGTTGTCGTTTTCCGCTGTCAGCGCGTTTCATTTCACCAGCTACAAAAGAACTGAAAGTTGCAGTCGTCAGCATGCCCGCGAAGCCGAATATCACCATCAGACCTAAGGTTTGACTGAAGGAAAAGGCCGCGGCGCTTGGAAGTTGGTAGCCTGCACTTTGAGCCTGAGTCATTATGTAGTTGTAGGGATCATTCACGCCCGGGTAGTATTTGCCAGCGAAGTTGTTGAACATTGTCTGGAAATTGGCTTGGCTACCAATGTTTATCAAGACAATGGCGAACAGAATCATTGCGACGACGGATATTGCTGTGATGACGAGTTGATATCGTATGTAAGCCCGCATTCCCGCGATCGTCACTGCCAACGCAGCGAAGCTCATTATGAAGCTTACAATAAATATTCCGGTTGGTTGGAACCAGAAGGTGGGAATATTGGCGGAGCCTATGAAGTTACCGACGAACGGTACGAATATTGATGCTGAGTATTGCATGTTGATTGCATATGCTAGAACCCATAACATTGCCATGCTGAAGCTGAAGAAGAAGCCGATAAGAGGATGTGTGAGTCGGCTCAGGAACACGTACTCGCCTCCAGAACGGGGCATGGCTGAAAGGAAGTGAGCATAACATGCTGCGATTAGAAGTCCTCCAATCAGTGCAAGTATTCCTCCAAGTAGGAAGTTCGCTCCTGGGACCAGTGTGAGATAGTATGGCACTATGAAAGAGATTTCACCAAGACCTATTCCGGCGGCTACGCTGTTCCAAAGTATAATGTCTTTGAGATCCATTTCTCTAACAAGACCAGATGCACGTCGTACGAAGATTGGTTTTTCTGTATTAGTCATATGATTCCTTTTTCTCCTCTACATAACATTGGTTGCTAGTTCTATCTTGGTAAACATTTAAAACTTTCCCCGATGATGTATGTGCTGATTTTTTTCATTTGAAAGAATTCTCGTGCCCCGCGTAACGACAAACATGCGTTGGCATAGAATCGCAAAACCAACAGAACAATAAACTAAAGGTGAAAATGATACAATTTCATTTCCAACCATTTCCTATATTGACTTGGAGTTTCTCAAGCACACTTTGTTCAAAGCCTCGATTTCAATTTTGGACGAGAAAGAGGATTACTTCACAAATGAAAAGATGGCTACAAATCATGTTGTCACAACACTTTTCTATGATGAGTCACTTCCTTAGATTTCGAGAGAGATTGAATGTACGGTTACAATGGAAGAATACTCAGAACAAATTTGTCCACTAAGCAGGTTTCGATTGAAGCGTTGAACGAAACCGACGCAAGAAAGTATTTAGGAGGAAGAGGCCTGGCCGCAAAAATACTCTTCGATGAGCTCAAACCCAAGGTTGATCCACTTGGACCTTCCAACAAGCTGGTCTTTGCTACTGGACCGTTGGCAGCAACTGGTTTTCCCTTGAATTCCCGATGGTTGGTTGCAGGTAAATCGCCTCTCACTGGGGTCTGGGGAGAAGCCCTTTGCGGCGGCTCATTCGCGGTTCAACTGAGAAAGGCGGGCTACGATGCTTTGATTGTTGAGGGCTGCTCAAACTCTCCTGTCCACATCTCGATATTTGATGGCAAAGTAGACTTCAACGAAGCCTCTCATCTCTGGGGAGAGTTTACACTTGAAACTGAAGTCGCTATTGCCCATGATCTGGGCCTGAAAGAAAGGAGGGAGGACAAACCTTCTGTGGTTTGCATAGGTCCGGCTGGTGAGCGATTAGTGAAATTCGCCGCTGTAATGCATACTGCACATCGTGCAGCTGGCAGAACTGGACTAGGAGCGGTCATGGGCTCCAAGAAGTTGAAGGCAATTTCAGTGCAAGGCACGGGTAAAGTGCCTGTTGCTGATTTCGAAAAACTCCGAGAAATGACGAAGAAATGTTCTGACCGAATGCCGAACAGACAAGACACTTGTCTCTTTCTCCAATTACGGACAAGCTGGATTCGTAGATGTATTGCAGGAGATGGGTATGCTTCCGACCAAAAACTTCCAACGCGGAACATTCGACGGTTTTGAGGCGATAAGCGGCAGAACGATGGCAGAAACCATTCTGAAGCGAAAAGGAACATGCTCCGAGTGTCCAGTAGCGTGCAAACGCGAAGTCGAGATAAAGGAAGGCAACTACGCGCCTGTCAACCCGGATTATGGAGGGCCAGAATACGAAACTGTAGCATCCCTAGGCTCATTGCTCATGATAAGCGATTTGAAGGCAATTTCAAAAGAAAATCAGCTTTGTAATGCTTACGGATTGGACACTATTTCTACGGGAGTGACAATCGCTTGGGTTATGGAATGTTACGAAAGAGGAATCATCACAAAGTCGAAGCTCGACGGCATAGAAGCAGTATGGGGCAATATCGCATCGGTCTTGAAACTGATTGAAAAAATAGGCATGCGAGACGGCATAGGAAGCTTGTTGGCCGAGGGCGTCAAGATGGCTGCACAAGAGATAGGCAAAGGTTCGGAAAGATATGCGATGCACGTTAAGGGATTGGAGGTGCCTCTACATGAGCCTCGCGCTAAGAAGGGTTTAGGATTGTCCTATGCAACCTCATCCAGAGGGGCTTGTCACATGCAGGCTTTTCATGATCCTGATGTTGAAAGGGATGATGTTGCACCTGAAATCGGGATATCGAAAGCTCTGAATAGGCATGACACGTCCTTCAGTAAAGTTGACATGATAAAACGATCACAGGACTGGGTTGCCGTGACCAATTGCCTTTTGCTGTGCACGTCACCCGCTTGGGTCGGCTTCAACTACACGAGACCGATTTTTCTGTGCGAGGCACTCAATGCCACGACGGGCTTGCACTTCACAGTTGATGAATTGATGGTCATAGGTGAAAGGGCAAACAATCTTTGCAGATGTTTCAACGCGAGAGAAGGCATGACCAGGAAAGATGATTATCTCCCACCGAGGTTTGTCGAAGAAAGCCTGCCCGATGGACCTTCACAGGGACAACGTATCTCTCAAAAAGAACTGGAAGAAATGCTGGATAACTACTACGAGTTGAGAGGTTGGGACAAACAGACAGGCAACCCGACGAAAGAAAAACTTGAAGAACTCGGTCTGGAATTTGCCATAACATAACGAAAAAGCAAAACAGCCTTGCGAATTTCTGACAGATCTCTTCAGAATTTCCCTGTACTGCGAACACAGATAGGTGCAAGTCCCAATGACGACATCGTACCATTGTTGTTTTTATTGCAATGAAATCAAATGAAGATCCTTACAATGTTTCTTCTTTCTAATCGTTTCAAAGCGTCAAGAAACTCGCTCTTTTTCTTGCCAGTGAGATTGAAGCTTTGAATCATGTCCTTGATCGGCATCCCACGATCGCCCAGACCTACATTCCGGCGGCAGAGGTTCTTGACTATCAGCCTCTCAAGCTTGCCACATCTCCACGTGGTATTGCGTATCAAGACAACAATTGCTCTAACGAGTTTCTGGGTGTCGCTGTTGCTTTTTCCAGGCAAGTTTACTCCCAACTTCCATATGGATATATGAACAAAAGCCTTTTAGAGTTTGCGTTGTTAAACCTGACCACAAGGATGAGATAAAATGCTAGCCGGAAAAGTTGAGAAGGTACATTTCGCCCGGTTTGATGAGAACGAAGATTTGCTCGAATCCATAAGGAAAGCTGCTGATAGGAAAGGTGTCAAGGCAGGAGCATTCTTTGTGATAGGAGCCGTGAAGAAGGCGGTGATTGGGTTCTACAGTGATAAGAAATACATCACGATTGAACTTAAACGGCATTTAGAGATTGCGTCATGCTCTGGTAACATAGCTGTTGGGCCTGAAAATGAGACCATTGTACACGCCCACATCGTAGTATCAGACGAGAAAGGACAAGCTTTTGGCGGACACTTGTTCCAAGGTACGCTGGTTGGACCGACTGCAGAGCTTGTTCTTTTTGAAGTCAAAGGGATCAATATGAAGAGAGTCCTTGATGAGAAATCGAACCTTAAGCTCTTGGAGCTAGGTTAGAGATTTTCTTAAATAGATTCCGTGAACTTTGCCGTAATATTTGTTGAGTTTCCCGATGGCCACGTAGCCCAATTTGATGTAGAGACTTATAGCAGCTTTGTTGTCCTCTCTGACTTCTAGATGCAAGAATTCTGTGTTTTTCCGTCTGAAGATGTCCTCGATTTCCTTCATCAATAGCGTACCAATTCCTCGCCGTTGAAATCTCGGCTCGACATCTATTGTTAGAATATGTCCGTGGAGAGTATTTCTTTCAACGTAAATCATGCCGATCACGAATCCTGCAATCTCGTTGTTTACTCGAGCAATTAGACTGACAGTGTTGTAGTCATCCAGCATTTGCAGAATCTGTTCTTTCGTGAATGCCTCTTCTTTGAAGCATTCTTTCTCAATCGTGTATAGTCTTTCCAAATCTTTAGAGGAGGCGCCCTCAATTACCGCGGCCATGTTCCCCGAACCGTTGTTCTGGAACAAAGTTCAATCAATTCTTATTTGAGCTTTATCTCCCCGTGTGATGATGTCTTTGAGACCGAGCCATTGTTGTGCTCCGAACCCTATGAAGAATCTCAGCCAGAGCGTAAGCAGACGAGTCAAAATTGTGACGGTTGCACTCATAATAGCTGGAACTCCGAAAATCACGAGCAATGTGGTTAGAGTTATTTCTGGAAGGCCTACCTCAAAGGGAACGCCTATTGGAATAGATTTGACTGCTACAAAGATTGAAGTGACCACTATTATGGCGATCCAGCTTATCTGGGTATACCCCATCGCCAGGAAGGTGAAATAGAATATCAAAATGGAGAAAAACCAAGCTGCAAGTGAACAGGACGTTGCAAATAACATGGTCTTCGGAGCATGAACGTATTCCTTAATCGCCACATGGAAGGCTTTGTGAATTTCAACCACTTCCTGCCTAAACGTGGTCAGTTTCCATCGTCCCCTGCTGATCCATTCGGCAAAACGGATCATACCGTCCAACATACGGAGAGTCCATTTTTCCCTGGAACTGAGAAAAAGTATGAGAACAAAGAAAAGGCAGATAACAGTGATCAAGAAGAGAATCAAACCAAGAATCATGCCAAAAAGCAGACTCTGCACGAGAAGCACTATTGCGCCTCCCAACAGAGTCGCGATGTTTATCGCCATTCCGATGAGCCTCTGTGCGACTACCGATGCAGTTGCTTGACCGGCGGTACCATCTTGTTCTTTGTTAACGTAGTATATCTTTGCAAGTTCTCCGCTAATCGATTCTGCCGGAATCAGAGTATCAACGAATATACCGACCCACACCAGTGCAAAGGACCTTAACGGCGAAAACTTCACCTTAAGAAAGCTGAGTAAAGAATGCCATCCTAATGCAAAAAAGAGTATGTCAAGCACTGAGACGATTCCTGCCAAGAGATAGTAACGAAGATTGATTTGGCCAATTTCGGATATGATCTGCCTGATGTCGACATTGAAGACGTAAATGTAGACGAAAAATGCGACTATGCCGATTATCGGCAGGAGCAAAGTCTTCCAAGTCACTGTGTATTTGGGTGCAGTCAAGAGGAGGCGCCTTTCTGACGAAGGCAAAAGGGCATTGAGCAACATTATATAGTTTGTCCATGTCTCAGAATAATCGATGCATATTGGTTTTGGCACCTTGTAACCTCAACAATTAAATTTCGACGCATTTCTAGATAGAGCAAGTGTCTTTCATGTTGACGCGGCCTGAAGCACTCGGTTTGATAGAACGGGGCATTTCAAAACGGAACGTCATTTATCATATGATTGCCGTTGAAGCGATAATGAGAGCCCTTGCAAAAAGTCTTGGAGAAGACGAGGACCGATGGGGCCTGGTAGGATTACTGCATGATATTGATTACGAAAAAACAGAAGCCACACCGGAGCGCCATGCTCTCTTGGCTGAGGACATTTTGAAAGGGCTTGTAGACTCTGAGGTAATTAGAGCGATCAAATCCCACAATTTTGAACATACGGACTGCAAACCTGAAACGCGAATGGAGAAGGCGCTAATTGCCGCTGATGCTGTCTCCGGTCTGTTAATTGCATGCGCTTTGGTGATGCCTTCCAAGAAGATCGCGGACGTGAAACAGGAATCGGTCGCCAGAAAATTCAAGGACAAAGACTTCGCCAGAGGAGCAAATAGGGAAAAGATGTTATATTGCGAGCAGATTGGACTGTCGAAGGAAAAGTTTTTTGAAATTGCGTTAACTGGTCTAAAAGAGCACTCTCAAGAGATTGGTCTCTGAATTCTGCGAAAGGATTCGATTGGATTGCCACCGAAAAATCTCTTAAATATCTGAGTCGATTGGAGTAGGTGTAAACAGGAAGAAAGAGCTATGTCGACTATCGTACGAGAGATCGAACTCAAAAGAATACGTCCCTCAAAGCTGAACCCCAGAATGGAAGTTGACATTTCACGACTAAACGAGCTGTCAGCAAGTATCAAAGAGGTGGGTTTGCTCCAACCCATCATTCTCAGGCCTATTGACACAGAATACGAAGTTGTTCTCGGAGAAAGAAGATACAGAGCAGCTCAGCAAGCCGGACTCGAAAAAATACCCTCGATAGTCAGAGATTATACCGACGATGAAGTTGTTCAACTGAATCTAGTTGAGAACATACAAAGAGAAGAGCTGAACGCTGTAGAAAAAGGGAGAGTCTGCAAATACCTTCTCGAAAACTGCGCCGACAAATATCCTTCACAGGCATCTATTGCGAAGAAAATCGGAGTCAGCGCTGACGCAGTTTCGCTCTGGCTGCGCACCACTGAAGTCGTACCAAAGGAGGCGCAACAATACATTGCGCCGTCAATGATTTCAGGGCAAGTGCCCGAGGGCAAGATCGACTACTCGACAGCTGTTAAGATAGGTCGTTCCGTCGAAGAGCCTCAGAGACAGGTTGAGGTAATAAGGAAACTCGCAGAAAGAAAAATGCCAACGAAGGAAAGGGCGCAGGTCATCGACAAGGTTGCACGGCAGCCCGAAAAAACTGTTGAACAAGTAATAAAGGAAGTCGAAGAAACTCCTTACGAAATGGAGTTTGAAGCTGTGGACAAGGAACAGTTAGTCAAAGGGTTGAAAACTCAAACCTCACGCACAGGCATGCCTGATTCCAAGATTAAAGCAGGAGCGATAGTTCAGGCTGCAATATGGGAACCTCACGTAATGGATCTGCGCATAACATCAATCGAGAGGAAGAAACTCAAATACTTCGATGAAGAGGACGCAAAGAGAGAAGGAGGATATACGATCGAGCAGTTCAAGAAGATCTGGAAGAAATCTCACGGAGAGTGGGACGAAAATCAACTTGTTTACGTCATCCATTTTGAAAAAGTCAAATAGCAGTAGACCTGAATCAGTAACTGATGCCGTTTTTCTCAGAACTTTTGCGAATTGAGGGCGCCTTGGTCAAAATCACGACAAGGGAAATATAGACACTTTTCCAAACCTAAGTAACTACCTAGGGGGGTAGGTTGTTTTTGATTGAAAATTGATCAAAAAAGCGACAGTTGACTCCATTGACCTTGAATAGAGAGCCCTTTGATTCGGGTCTGTTTTTCATACGATGTATTTGTCGGATTTCTCGAAATCTTTAACAATTTCCATTACCCTCTTTGGCATATCTACCTTGTCAAGAGGAATTCCTTGTAACAAAGCCCATGGACTCCTTATTGCAAGTTTTGTCGCAACATGATCTTCTCCAAACGCTTTCTTACACACTTCCACCACTAGACTTCGAACCTGGATTTCCGAAATTTCACCCAAGGCGTGGAGATATTCGTGAACAAGCAGATTGTACACCAAGGCGTTTACCATTTTCTGGTCTTCTATGGCGGCTTCAACAATTTGAACGAGAGCTCTGTTAAGGACGATGTTGTTCGTTCCTAATGAGTGGTAGGCGCCCAATTGAATTGGTAAATCATCGAGAAAAAGCATCATACTGCCTCTCCTTTTGTGAAAAACGTGTTCCACGCTGTCCTTCACGATGTTCCAAACTTCAGCATAACTTGTAGCGCTATCCAAGCGTCGACTGAACTCTTTAAGGGAGACCGATGCCTCTTCTTCTTTTTTCAAGGCCATCCTTGTCAAAACCAGAATAACTCGTGCCTTATATCAGAATCGGCATGCGATAGGATTCTGACAAACGCGTCCAGCTCACGATTCTCCGATGCATTCTTCGCCAAATGAGCTCAACAGTTTAGCGCGCGCTAGCGGAACTACTATAGGGAAAAATGGGCCAAAATGTGAAGAAAAATGTGCCCAAACTAGCGTTTGATCTAGGCTTGCGCGTGTCTGTAGTATCCTTTTACGTGGACCGTTCGCTTTTTTTGTCCTGGCTTTCTTCGCACGAAGGGTCGTATTTTTGGAGTCATCGTTGCGTCACCTCGAACAAATGTAAGCAAACCCATCAATAGTAAAGCATTATGAACTTTTACTCAATATTCCAGATATGTCTTTTCGCTAAGAAAACATCCAGAAAAAAGACGAAATTGCTTAAGTACAGGAAGTTTCGAACCTATTCTTGTTCAGGAGTTAAGAAGCTTGAAGAAAAATGAGATCGAAGACATCCTTACTAAATATAGAACGGTTGCAGTCGTGGGAATTTCCCGCGATCCTTCAAAGGACAGTCACACGGTCCCTGCTTACTTGAAAGACCAAGGATACAAAATAATACCTGTCAACCCTAGTGCAACGGAAATTCTTGGTTTGAAATCATACAAGAGCCTCTTGGACGTTCCACCTGAGATTCAGAAAACTATAGAAATCGTAGATGTTTTCAGACCTGCTGACGATGTGCTGCCGATAGTCGAACAAGCCGTGGAGCTCAAAGAGCGCTATGACAAACCCTACGTCATTTGGATGCAGCTGGGCATAGTAAACGAACAGGCCGCTTCAAAAGCACGGGATGCAGGGATGTTGGTCGTCATGAACAGATGTATGAGGCAGGAACATAGGAAAATCTTCCCAAACGGCGAGTAGAAACAACAAACCTAAGCGAATTCAGGCTTGTCCTTACCCAATTTCTTGTCCAGACACGCTTTGATGAAACCGTAGTACTCAGGGTCCGGTCTTCCAGGTCTGCTCTTAAACTCTCCGTGAAACTGTGAAGCAAAGAAAAAGAAGTTGCGCGGCAACTCGAGAAGCTCCATTCGTCTTCCATCAGTGCTCTTGCCTGAAAACACCAATCCATTCTTTCTCAGAACCTCGGAAAAATCAAGATTGACTTCAAATCTGTGTCGATGACGCTCGTATATCTCTTCACACTTGTACAGAGTGTGCGCAGTGGTGTTTGGCTCAACAACTACCTTGTGGGCACCCAGCCTCATGGTAGCTCCTTTGATCTCTATGCCTCGCTGTTCAGGCATCAGGTCGATCACAGGGTGAGATGTTTCAGGGTTGATTTCGGTGCTGTTCGCGTCTTCCAGTCCGCAAACATGTCGAGCGAATTCTACGACTGAAAGCTGAAAACCATAGCAAATTCCTAGAAAAGGCACGTTGTGTTCTCTTGCGTATTGTACAGCTAGTATTTTTCCTTCAGTGCCTCTTGGTCCGAAGCCGTAGGGAACAAAAATCCCATCGTAATCTCCCAGCATTTTGGCACAGTCAGGAGACTGTTCCAGTTTTTCAGCTTCAAGGTAGTCTATTTCCACTTTTGCCTTGCACGCTGCACCGCCGTGCTTTAAAGCCTCACTCATGCTTACATAACTGTCTGTGAGCCCTGCATATTTGCCGATCAAAGCTACTTTAACCTCATGTTCAGGTCTCAGAATCGCGTCAACAAATTTTCTCCATTCCTTGAAATCTTTCGAGCGTTCAGAAAAACCGAGACGCTTGCAGATGAAATCGCTCATACCTTGGTCGTCCAAGATCAGTGGGACTTGGTAGATTGACGGCACGTTATAGGAACAGAAAACAGCTTCTTCAGGGATCGTTCCGAAAAGTGCAATCTTCCTCAGAATCTCGCCGTCAATCATTTGCGGGCTTCTCG
The DNA here is from genome assembly GCA_963845885.1 of Candidatus Bathyarchaeota archaeon. GTDB lineage: Archaea > Thermoproteota > Bathyarchaeia > Bathyarchaeales > Bathycorpusculaceae > DASPPK01. The sequence goes on along the minus strand of CAWJTU010000022.1, from coordinate 13,612 downwards.
CGACAATCGTATCAGGTTGAATACCGATGCGCCTGAGTTCGTTCACACTGTGCTGCAGAGGTTTAGTTTTCATTTCCTTGGTCACGTCAAGCACTGGAACCAGCGCAACATGAACGTAGAGAGTGTTTTCGAATCCTTCTTCCAGACGCATTTGTCTAATCGCTTCCAGAAACGGCAACCCTTCAATGTCGCCTACAGTTCCTCCGACCTCCGTCAAAACCGCTTCGGCCCCAGATTCTTTTGCAACCGTGCGTAAGCGATGTTTTATGTCGTTAGTTACGTGAGGAATGATTTGGACGCATCTACCAAGAAAGTCGCCGCGTCGCTCTTTCTCTATTACAGACTTGTACACGAGTCCTGTCGTGAGGTTATTGTCTTTCCTGAGGTCTAAATCCAAGAAACGTTCGTACCATCCAAGATCAAGGTCCGTTTCGCCGCCGTCATCCGTCACGTACACCTCCCCGTGCATGTATGGGTTCATCGTGCCCGCATCAACATTCACGTAGGGATCGATTTTGATGACTGTGACCTTCACGCCCCTTGCTTGAAGCATCTTGCCGATAGAAGAAGTCAGAATTCCCTTGCCGACTGAACTTAGCACACCGCCAGTTACGAAAACATACTTTACCATACGCTCCCCCTCAGCAATGACAGAACCATAAGTCCACGGTTTGCATTTAAATTCTTTTGCCAAAACGCGCGCTGAAGCTTGAGAGAAACTGCAACTCACCATTTCCAAACGAGAGAATTCTGGTCGCAGCTCTTTAGATCGCTCTTCAATCATCCAACAAACATCCTTAAAAGGAGAATTCCATCAAAGGCTAACGTATCAGACGTGTCAGCATGAAAGTGCTATTCATTGAGCCTCCGAAAGACATGTTTTTCGTGATGGGTGAGTACCTGCCACCGCCGCTTGGAATCATACAGTTGGCTGCCTTTTTGGAAAAAAATGCAAACGGCATTGAGATTGAAATTCTTGACTGCAACGCTGAAAAAGTAAAATGGAAGGAAATGGAGCAACGCATCGCGTCCAGCCATCCTGACATAGTTGCTTCGGCCTCACTGGCAACTTGCAACACCTATGCAGTAGTCAGGACTCTCGAAACAGCCAAGAGAGTTGATCCAAACATCTTGACCGTCACAGGCGGACAGCATTTCACTGCAACAGCTCAGGAAAGCCTTGAAGAATATCCAGTAATCGACGTGATCGTGCGGGGTGAAGGAGAACAGACTTTCTATGACCTCGCAAAGAATGCAAAACAGAGAAAAGCGTGGCCCAAGGTTCAAGGCATCTCCTTCAGAAACAATGGTCAAGTCGTGCACAATCCGCCAGACCATTGATAGAAAACATCGATGAGCTGCCGTACCCTGGTTATCATCTAGTCAAGGATGTCGTGGGGAAGTATCATTTTTCGATGATGGCAGGCGAAAACGCACGTTACGTGCTCATCGAGGGATCTAGAGGTTGCCCACATGAATGCAGTTTCTGCACTCAATGGCGACACTGGCAAGGCACATGGAGGCTAAAGTCTCCGAAACGGATTGCTGCGGAAATGGAGTACTGCCAAAAGAACTTCGATAGTGGTTTCATATGGCTCACAGACGATAACTTCGGTGCCGGAACTAGAGCAAACGACATTGCAGACGAAATTATCAAGACGGGAATACAGGATGACATGACTTGGTTTGTTCAAGCAAGATGCGACGATATAGTCAGGAATAAGGAAGCATTGCCGAGACTGAGAAAATCTGGACTCAACTGGGTACTTCTAGGCGTCGAAAACTCTGAACCATCCACGCTGGACACCTTCAAAAAGAACATAACGCCCAGTGATGCGCAAGAAGCGGTTAAACTTCTTAAGAAGAACGATATCTTTGCACACGTGATGCTGATAATAGGCCAGAGAAAGGACACGGCCGAGATCGATACAAAAACAGCGAGAATTTGCAATTGGTTTGGAGCCTGATTTCGCATTTTTCAGCGCGCTTACTCCGTTCCCTGGAACCGAAGTGTACAAAGAAGCAAAGAAGAACGGTTGGATCGAGGACTTCAATTGGTCACACTATGACATGGTTCATGCCATAATGCCGACGGAAACCTTATCGAGAATGGAGGTGCAAGAGGAACTCTATGAATGCTACAGAAGCTTCTACGGTCCGTTGAGAAGAAAACTTGACGCGATCTTTTCAGCAAACGCACTTAAACGGAGAGTCTCGATGTACATGGCGCGCAGAGGATTGCTGGGACATTTCAAGAGCATGTTTCAAGGTTAAATGAATGAAAACAAGCAAAAGCCGAAATCAGCCTTCGCTCGGATTTCTCATCGCCTTCTCCTTGGTCGCTTTGTGTTGCGCAATATTGATAGTAATCTATCCACCGACTGCTGAAACAGAAGTTTATCTGCAAAAACTATTGATTGGAACGATTTTTGCAGCGATATGTGCAGGCGGAGGAGTAGCTTCGCTTTTTCCTGAAAAATGTGTTTCGACATCAGAAGCTCACGCCTTTGAACCTGATTCAGACCCTGTAAACCAACGGCATCTCACAATCAGAGGACATCATCCTGACTGTGGAGGATTTTCAACGCACACAGTGCAATTAGGAGGAACTGTCTATTGCGCAGCGTGCACAGGACTGTTTGCAGGATCTCTTGTCGCTTTGACAGGAACTGTGCTCTACTTCTTTCTTGGCTTGAGCCCCGAAGCAGTTAGCCTTCCCTTGATAGTTTTCGGTCAGGCATCGATCGTCATCGGCTTGCTTCAATACAACCTAAAAGGCTGGCTCAGGGTGTTGGCGAATTTTCTTTTCGTTGTGGGAGGCTCATTCATCTTGATTGGAACAGACGAATACGTGCACAGTCTTTTTGTCGATCTTTTTGTGCTTGGCGCAATTCTATTGTGGATATTCACCAGAATAGCCATTTCTCAATGGGATCATTCAAAAATCTGTACGTCTTGCGGTTTCTCTTGCGCAACGGAAAGAAAAGAGAGATAATTTAGCGTCTTCGACCCATTCCATAAAGGGCGCCGATCACTATCAGCACTCCGAAGATTATCAGAACAAATGGCCAGACGTTGATATTAGAGAACCGAGTTGGATCGACCTGTTGGAGTATTCCGATTATTCCGCCCAGCACAACAATGGCACCAATCGCAATGAGCACTATGGTTCCGCCTCTTGGAATGCCGAAGCACTCACGTTCCATTCGCCTGTAAGGTTCGTAAGTTTCGCTGCGTCCCTCGCCGACTCCATACAGAGATGCGCCACACTGTGAACAAGTCTTGGCGTCGTCAGGGTTCTTTGTACCACACTTTGTACAGTAAACCATTTCCGAATCTCCAATTGCTTCTTTGATGGGCGAAGTGTTTTAAGACTTTTGGTGTTCTGGAAGACTCTCGCCTTGTCGGAGGATCGACTCCACTTGTTCAGAGCTGAGTTTCAGCCCGTGGAAGAATCTTCCCCTGAGTTTCGAGGTTGCCAAGACTGTTTCTTTGATCAGCAACGGTTTTTCAAAACGCACAACGTATTTGAATTCTATCGCCCTCTTCCATCCTCCTCGCTCGCATTGAATTTTCTCTTCTTCAAGCAGATAGCGTTTTTGTCTCTCTCGTGAAATAACGCCGTAGCCGACGAAGGCGTCTCCTGATTGAGTTTTATGAACGAAAAGAATGGTTTGTCCAGACGACCATTTCCTGTTCATGTTGGAAAAGTAGATCGCCATGTCAAAGACTTGCTTGACCCATTGTTCATCTTTGATTCGGAGTACGTAGCCGGCAATTTGGGACATCTGTGCTTCCAACACTCAAATACACTTCCACAAGATATAATGATTTAGCGCTTGCATTAAGACGGGCTGATTTTTGAATAGTACCGCGTCTAGCGACCGTTCAATTGCCTATCATGTCGCCTAAGAGAATGTTTGGGAGCTTAAGTTAAGGAATTATCGCGATTTTTATCTCGTTCTTTGATGTCGAAAGAATCTTGAATGCTTCATTGAGTTCTCCAAGTTTCATTTTCCTTGTTATCAGTGGTCGTACGTCTATCGTTCGAGAAGCTATTAGACTGAGGGCTTTTCTGAAATGAAGAGGCGTCGTGTGGAAGGCCCCAAGAACTCTCAGTTCTCCATAATGAAGCTGTTCGGCGTTTAGCTTGATTTCCGTTCCTGGAGGACAGCCTCCGAACTCCAGAACGGCCCCGCCTTTTCTAGCAAGTTTTAGGGCTTGTTCCCAAGTGGTTGGCAAACCTATAGCTTCAATCGACACGTCAACGCCGTATCCAGAAGTGTACTTCCTGACTTTTTCGACCACATTTTCCCTTGCACTGTTTATCGTTGCGTCAGCGCCCAGCTTCTTGGCGAAATCAAGTCGCTCATCAACGACATCTATCACTATAGCCTTCTCAGCACCCATTTTCTTGACTGTTAACATGTGGAGCAAGCCTATTGGTCCCGCACCGATGATTGCAACGCTGTCGCCTAGGCTCACTTTTGCTTCTTCAACGCCATGCAGAACGCATGCAAGAGGCTCGGCAACTGAGGCTTCTTCGTAAGAAACGTGAGGTGGAATTTCTTGCATGTTCACCAACACCATTCGCGCGGGCACTTTGATATACTCCGCATAAGCCCCCCAAAGCCAAATCATGTTCTCGCAAAGGTTGTATTTGCCCTTCTGGCACATCGTACAGTGCAAGCAAGGTGCACTGTTGCCGGCTCGAACGCGCATTCCTTTCGTGGGCCATTCCAAGTTCTTTCGCTGTTTCAACGACTTCTCCAGCCCACTCGTGCCCAAAGACCGTTGGGAGTTTTATGATTTTTTCAACGTAGCCTCTTTGGTATATCTTCAGGTCGGTGCCACATGTCGTGGCTGCTTTCACTTTGACCAGTACTTCGCCTTCACCAACTTCGGGAATGTCAAGTGCTTCAAGTCTGAGGTCTCTTACACCATAGAGCATCGCGGCATTCATCTTTTTTCTCGGCAACTCTTACACCTTCAAGATCGTAATTCAGCTCACAATAATTCAGAGAACTGACCCAATTTTCTTAAAGCTTCGCGTTCGTTGTACCAGTACAGAAGCTGTTTGGCATTTTCAGCCTGTGTCCAGACATAGTCGGACAGCTCTGACGTTTGAAGCTTGACCGGTTCTTTTGAATCCGCGTTGACTAGAAAACTAGATACCCTGTGACACATCCCTTTGAAGATGAAGTCGTAATTATGTACCTGATCAAGTATCTTGATGTTTCGCAAGCCTGTTTCCTCCAGAATCTCGCGTTTGAGGGCTTCGACTTTTGTTTCACCCACGTCGATCCCGCCCTTCACAAGTCTCCAGTGAAAGAACAGTATCCGCCTGTCTCGTTTGCGCACCAGCAAAACTAGTCCTCCGTGATCCTTGTCGAATATGACTGCCTGCACTTCGTTTCGAACTCTCATGAAAAACGCCTCAGTCACCTGTTTAGGACGATTACTTTCAAGCTTTTTTCACTGTTTGAAGCCATCTTGAAAGCTTGGGCCGTTTCTTCGAGGCCAAATCTCTGCGTTATCAGTTCCTTCACCTTAAGCTTGCCTGAATCTATTAGTTGTAAGGCCGCCCTAGTTTCCAAATGCGAGGTTGAATAGGAGGGGATTATCTGGAGCTCTGAGAAAAACAGGTTTTTGGGGCTAACTTCCATGCTCTTGTTTGGGCTGGTTGGGGCGAAAATGCACAGTTTGCCGCCCTTCCTGCAGATCTCCATTCCTGCCTTGTACGCTTCCACGCTCGGGGCAGTGATGACGACGATGTCAACGCCAATATCGTTTGTCGCAGTTTTCACGATTTTTTTCAGATCATCATTTTTAGGATTAATCGTGATGTCGGCTCCGAATCTTTTCGCACAACTCAAGCGATGATCGAATAAATCGCTGACTATCGTCGTCGTGGACCCATAGATCTTTGAAAGTGCCGTGTGAATCAGACCCGTTGAACCGGCGCCGATTATAGCCACTGAATCGCCTTGTTTGAGTCGACACTTGTTCAATGCTCTGATGCAGCAACCGACAGGCTCGATGAAAGTGGCTTCTTCAAAGGGCAGTTTCTTAGGAATTCTCAACGTGTCGAGTTTCAAATTGAGAGCCGGGACCTTGAAGTATTCGGCAAAACCGCCTGGTTTTATGTTCGTTTTGTGGAACGTATCGCACAGCGTGTAGTCCCCATTAACGCAGTAGTGGCAGGTCATGCATGCTACGTGATGGTGTACGAAGACGCGTTCATCGATATCAAAATCTTCAACTTTCTTTCCTTTCTTTGCAACAATTCCTGCTGGTTCATGACCAAGCACCAGCGGCGCACGTGTCTTGAGGTACCAATCCATCAGGTCTGATCCGCAAATGCCACAAGCCTTCATTTGTATGAGAATCTCATCGTCACCTATTTCGGGTACAGGCACTTGCTCGATGCGGATGTCTTCTGGACTGTAGTAGACCGCTGCCTTCATTTTTCGTTCAATGGACTTTCTTTTGCCAAGCACTTAAGATTTTCCAAAACACGCTGTGTCCAACTGCACCGGAGCATTCAATACGATTAATTCCTGCAAGTTCCCAGGCGTTCCATGTGGAAATCAGTTTACCTTTTGAGAACAGATAGCTTCTCAATCTTGTCTTTCACAGTTCTTGAGAAACTGAGCTGCAGGTGCGCCATCGACAATACGGTGATCGTAGGCCAAACTCAACGCCATTATTGACCTGACCTCTATTCTGCCGTCTATTGGCACGACCTTCTGAGCTACTCTTCCAACGGCTAGTATGGCTGCTTCGGGCGGGTTAATGATTGGAATGAAAAAGTCGACTCCAAACATTCCGAGGTTGGTTACGGTGAACGTCCCGCCTTCAACGTCTTCCTTTGACAACTTCGCTTCTCTGGCTTTTTCTGTGAGCTCAATTATCTTGGTGTCTATCTCCTTCAACGTCTTTTTGTCTGCTTCGTGCACGACTGGAACGACTAACCCTTTTTCTGTGGCCACTGCAACTCCGACGTTTACATCTTCAAAAATCTTCATGTTGTCGCCGTCGAGCGTTGAATTTATCATAGCAACTTCTTTGAGAGCGCCTGCCACCGCCTTGACGATCATTGCGGTGTAAGAGACTTTGAGTTGCTCACGAAGTTCGGCTGCTTCAGTCATGTCTGCTTCCATAATTATCGTGCTGTGCGGTGCCGTTCTGAAACTAGTTGCAAGTCGTTCGGCTGATGTTTTCCTGAAACCGCTTAGGGGGATGACTTCCTTTGACTTTTCGCGAGTCATGAGAACTTGTTTCGATCAATTTTCTGACATCTTCTTCGTCTATTCTTCCTTCAGGACCGCTTCCCTTCAACGTGGACAAATCGATTCCATTTTCCCGAGCCAAACGCCTAGCAGCTGGTGATGCCAACACTCTGCTTTCTTCTGCTTCAGGGGGAGAAATGACTTCGGTTTTCGGTGTGGCTTCAGATATTTGCTCATCTGGAGCTGTAATTATGGCGAGAACCGTGCTCACGGGCACGTCCACTCCGGCTTCGATGATAATTTTGCGTAATATGCCCGAGGCTGGTGCTTCAAGGTCGTATGTGGCTTTGTCTGAGACTACTTCGACGATCGGTTCTCCTTTCTCGACGCTGTCGCCTTCTTTCTTGTACCATTTTCCAACTGTTCCTTCCTTCATCGCTACACTTAATCGTGGCATCAAAACGTCAGTGGCCATTCAAACAACCTCTTTCACTGCTTTGATTATTGATTTCTCGTTAGGAATCACGTACTGCTCTAGCGTGGGACTGAAAGGAATTGGCGTGTCCGCTCCAGTGACTCGTTTTATGGGCGAGTCAAGATAGTCTAATGCTTCTTCGGCAATCACAGCGGCTATCTCCGAGCTTACGCCTGTCGTCTTGCAGTCCTCGCTGACAATAACGAGTCTTCCAGTCTTTTTCACAGATTTGACGATTGCGGTCTTGTCCAAGGGTGTTAATGTTCGTGGATCGATGATTTCGACGTTGACTCCTTCCTGTGCCAGTGTTTGGGCGGCGGCAAGAGCTTTGTGAACCATGTACAACGTAGCAAAGACAGTCACGTCTGCACCCTCTCGCTTGATATCTGCAACGCCAAAAGGAACGAGATATTCATCTTCAGGGACTTCACCTTTGATGGAATAGAGCAGTTTGTGCTCGCAGAAGAACACAGGGTTTTCTCCTCGAATGGCAGACTTCAAGAGTCCCTTTGCATCTTTTGGAGTGGACGGCGCAGCCACGTACAAGCCTGGAACGTGCATGAACCAAGCTTCCAGACTCTGTGAGTGATGCGAAGCTATGTTGACGCCCGCTCCAAAAGGTGTTCTCACCACCAATGGACATTTCGCTTGTCCGCCGAACATGTAGCGGATCTTTGCAGCTTGATTGGCAATCTGATCCATCGCTAAGGCGGTCAGATCTCCAAACATGATTTCGGCAACGGGTCGCATACCAGTTATGGCAGCGCCTACGCCAGCACCTACTATGGTGGATTCTGAAATTGGAGTGTCCCTGACTCTTTCATCTCCGAACTCCTCTGCAAGACCTTCGGTCACCTTGAAGGCGCCGCCCCAGAAGCGCCCTATATCTTCGCCTAACAGAAAAACCGAAGAGTCTCTTTTCATTTCCTCTCTCAACGCTTCGCGCAGTGCTTCCCTGTAAGTGATGTTTCGCATGCAGTAGTCCTCCGTCTAACCATAGACATCTTGAAGTGCTTCTTCAGGAGCAGGATACGGGCTTTCCAGAGCAAACTTCACTGACTCCTCAACATTCGCTAAGGCTTTCTTTTCTATCTTGCTGATCTCTTCACTCGTGAAATGATATTCATTCAGTAGCTTCTGTTTCAGTTTCTTTATTGGGTCTCGGTCTAGCCATTCCTGGACTTCTTCCGATGCTCGGTATTTTGCTGGATCAACGCGTGAATGCCCCTTATGTCTATAGGTCTTGCATTCAATCAGCGTCGGTCCCTTCCCGTTTCTGGCTCTTTCAACAGCTGCACATGCCGCGTCATAGACTGCTAACACGTCGTTTCCATCGACCACGCAACCGGGCATGCCGTAAGCACCTGCTCGGTCAGCGATATTGGTGATTTTCATAATCCTAGACTGTCGAGTTCCCATGGCGTAGAGATTGTTCTCACATACGAAGATCACGGGCAAATTCCAAGCAGACGCAAGATTGAGGCTTTCGTGAAAAGTTCCTTGATTCGAAGCTCCTTCCCCAAAGAAACACGCAGTAACCTGATCAGTTTTTTGAGCTTTGCACTGAGTCCAGCACCGACGGCTATCGGTAGACCAGCGCCCACAACTGCGGTGGCGCCGAGCATTCCGACGGCGAAATCTGCGATGTGCATCGATCCTCCCTTTCCCTTTACAGTATCCGGTTTCTTTCCCCAAAATCTCGGCCATAACGCGTTTCATATCAGCTCCCTTAGCTATGCAGTGCCCGTGACCCCTGTGCGTACTAGTGATGTAATCATCCTTCCCTAGACTGCTGCAAACACCAACCGCCACCGCTTCTTCACCAACGTACAGGTGAATCGTGCCAGGCACGAGGTTCTGACCATACAGGTCGAAGACTTTTTCTTCGAAGAAACGAATTTCAAGCATCTTCGTAACATGTCGCAAGCATTTCTTTAGGGAAATCGGTAACCAAAGGCTTTTCTCCGCCTTTTATCATGTTGGCTCACTATACTGCCCTAGCTTCTTATATTATTCCATTTCGATCGGCAAATCTGCATCTTTGGTTTGCTTAGATTCGGATTACGAATGCATATTTTGCCTCTCGATTTGTGCTTCTGAATCGTTATTAGCAGTTTGGATAAAAATATGGGCTTCCGAGGAAAATAGAAATGGCTTCACAGAAAAAAACAGTGATAGCGGCATTGGCATTGCGTCAATACTGATGGTAGCTGGCGTTCTTGCACTTCTGACCCAAACCAAAACTATTCCAAGCAGCGGAACTATTAACCCATTCAAAGTCGGTGTCTACAACAATGCTGGTGCCACTGACGTACTCCACCAAATCAATTGGACTAACGTAAATCCTGGTGGCAGCGCGTATCAAATAGTATATGTGAAAAATGAGGCAACGACTGTAAACATGAACTTAACCATGACCACAACAGGATGGACCGCCAGTCCAGCAAACGTACATATGTTGCGGCATTAACGTGGAACTCGACGGGCGTTGTGCTTGCACCAGGAGCAATTGCAGTAGCAAATGTTACTCTATCAACGTTTGACAACCCGGAAACGGAATTAGGACTGTCCATCACTGCTATGAACGTAAACATCATTGGAACTGAAGTGTAAAGAAAGTACTCAAAAACCCACCTTTTCTTTTATATTGTTTTCCAATTTAGATCAGCAAATCTTTTCCACCTATGGCAAAAAATACACAGGGAAATCGATCGAAAAATACTTTTCAGTGCTGCAGTTCTCATTACCCTTACCTCGATATTTGTTGTGGGTCGTCCACTCTCCGATCGCTGACGCAAAGGCAGGTGCTACACCCTATCGCTCTTTCAACATATGCAGAAGGAAGTCTTTTTCCAGCAATGCAAGCGCCTTGAGAATATTGGAGAATACTCATTAGTTACTAGAGACGGTTGTCCAGTGTTCTCCAGTGTTGTGGAGTTGGTGATTGCTAGTGTTCACTTTTTATCGTGTAGCGCCTATTATTCTTTTGGGGTGGCGAGATTGGTTGAGAAGTTTTTGGTTTTGGCTGTTCTGAAGGATGGGTGTTTCGAAGTGCCCGGGAAATTACTAGGGTTCTTGGAGTTGGATTAGGTTTGAAGTGCAGGGCCAAACTGTTCGGAAGGACCTGGATAGGTATCGTCGGCCAATATCTTGTGAGGAGAGATAAGATGTCGAGTAGTCGAAGATGTTGGCATTACAGGATAACCGAGAGGGGTTTGGGAGATATGAATACTTCAGGGCCAAGCGGCAGAATATAGGTTTCTTCCCTATCTGGCGCAGAATGGAAGTGCGAAGATTCACTTTTAAACCCACGGTTCGTGCTGTAGCCACCGTTAAATTTGTGATGCAACGATGGAGCTTGCTGATGATCCGTCGCTACGAGGGCTTGCCTCAAACTTGGCGGTTCAATCCATGGCAGAATATGTTGAGATTGCTCCCACGAATGCCAGACCGACTGTTCATCACATCGTTGTATTGGCTTTGCCAATTGTTCAATCATCAGCCAATTCAACGGGACAAGGCAATGAGTTTCTTCTGATGTCTTCTCGTTTCACGAAAGAATGATGAGATAGCTTACCTTCTGAATGCTCTTCTAGAGGCAGAAGCAGATAGAGACCGATATATTGCTGAAATACCACGCACGCGCGAATTGTAAAGTCTTTTATCGGTAACTTCGTATATGGAAAGCCAGACCGATAGCGGGCGACCATATATGGAATATTCGGTTCCGGCAATACCTCCTGCACTTGTCATGGATGTTTGCAAGTTTGCATCTTCAGCAGTAGATCCTAATTTTACCAGAAAAAACCTAATCGAATGTTTCCAAGGGAAATATAACGAAACATATATCAACCGAGCAATCCAAGCCGCGTCCCAACTCCGTTTGATCGAGGAAGAGCACAAGGATCAATTCATTGTTCGCCTCGATTCCGAGAGGACATAAGAAAAGCCACTAAAGAACAACTTAACCTTCCCTTCAGACAAGCTCTTCAAGATTATCCGCCATTTATCGTATACGCTGACCTGTTGAGCAAGGGTTACCAGAGTATGGATGCGTCTTCAGCTGTTCATGGCATTTTCTCAACAAAGACTAGCTCTTCAATAATTGATCAGAGTTTCCGATTATGGGGTTTCTATTCGGGTACAATCGAACAAGACGAAAAGACAAAGGTGCCGAGACTAACGATAGACACGGAGAAATTGATGGACTGACTATGTAAAAATCTTATTGGAATCGTTGGCGAGCGATTTCAAGGCAAAGATATTCATGGTTGACAGATTAACGAATGAACTTTACGCGTATCTGACAACAAAAAACATCAACATCCAAGAATTGGTAGACGCTTTGCGTGGTTACGAGAGTAACCCGTCTGAAAGTGTCAACAAAGGTTCTAAAATACTGGAATCTTATCTGTACAAAGTAGCCGAAGATTGTGGAATCGATGTTACTACTTGCAAAGGCATAACTGAACTTGCCGACGCCTTGAGGCAGAAAAGCCCTTCGTTAATACTGAAAAACCAGAAGAAACGCGTGCCAAGGTCTTGCGAGCATTAGGAACATCTCATCTCAGAGTCGACTCAGAAACGGGCAAACCCTGGAAAGTGAATGAAAGATGCGGCACTGGCTTTCAATCCTTTTCACTCCGATAATCATGCGAAGCGTCTATCTTTACACCAATAAACACACCCAAGAATTGAAGAAAACTTTTAAGCAGTATCGTTAGATAGATTATATAGGTTTTTACAAATGTCAGAGAAAACACCAGGTTCACCACCAATTGAAAAGTGGCGCGTTCCTTTTGGAGCTACTATGGAGTTCATAAATACAACTCTGAAGACCTATTATCAGGCAGGAGCAGGTACAAAATTCGTGAGCTATGAGGAAATTGTAAAGAAAGGTATTGCAAGAACGCCGCTAGTCAACAATGTTCCGTTTTTGCTCTATCTCGGAGCCTTAGAAAAGGACAAGGCTGACCCTAAATTATGCAAACTTACGACGCTAGGTTTGGATTACTCAAAGGCGGCGTACGAAAATGATACGGAAAAATGAAAACGACGTTGAAAGCCCTAATCGAGTCTTCGTTTAAAGATCTCGCAGACTACACAGACATACAGAAGGCTACGTTGGATTTTTCCAAGATTTTCAATCACATCAAAACAACTGCTCTAATCAAGGAGGACGAAAAATATCCGTGGAAAGTCAATCCTGCATATCAAGTCGGGATATTCGCTTTGATAGATATGTTGAGAATCGCGGGGGTCGTAGATGAAAATATCAAACCTCCTTCCGAGAAACCAGGTTCTAAAGTCGTTCAAAAACAACCCAAAGTGACTGCAAAAGAATCCAGCAAAACGAGAATCGGGGATGAAAAGGTGCCTGTGTCAGACTTCAGCTTGGCACCCAAATCCAAGCACAAGTGACTATTGATGTCAAAGACAGCAAATCTGTTGCCAACTTTCTGAAGATGATGCAGATTCTGAAACGCATTAATGATGGTGAAGACCTGAATATTGATGAGGAGATTACCTCAAAAGAAGAATGAGCTGAGCGCCCGTCGTTCGTTGTTTCCTTTAACCTTCGTACGTGGCGTACTCGTGTACGAGCTAGAACTTTTGAACGTAAGATACATTCGTGACTGAGAACTTATCCTGATGTTTTCTGGACACTAATAAATCTAATGTCAAATCATCTTGGGAAAAAAGAACCGAACTTTTATCCCCTCAGGTTCTGTTTAAGATGTTAGATTCGCAGAAGCGGAAACCATATAGAGCCTCGAATCAAGGTATCTTACAGTCGCAGAAACTGAAGCCAGACAAATAGGTGATGGTGAGTAAGCAGGATGCAGAAGTCCTATTCAAAACTCCTAGGATCGTTGGAAAACCCAACACAGGCAAATCGACGTTC
>CAWJTU010000021.1:0-5378 GCA_963845885.1 Candidatus Bathyarchaeota archaeon | reverse complement strand
ATAATGAAACTCTAAGAAAAGACATCTGACCATTCTAGTCAACAAGAAAAGAAGCAGCCATTTCGCACAATTGGTCTAGCGCTCGTAACGTAGGCGCGACCTTGGTTTGACACGAATTATTCGTACCGAACCAAGTAAATTGGTTTGCTTGCTTCTTTCCTCTTCTCCTTTATCGTCATGTCCTTCCAAGAGATTACGCTTAATATTTGCGAAGAATGTTCTTCTTGCACTCTTGGGATACTGGAAAAAGACAGATGTCATCGGTAACATTGATGCTTGCCTTATTTTCGGTTTTCATATTCATCGCCCACCAGCGCTACGCTGTAGCCAGTGTATTAAGACTTAATAAGCATTCCTAGGGAACTGTAGAACATCGGGACACCACTGCACAACACAAAAAACCGAACCATTCATTCCCGCTAGGAACTCTGCATTTTGAGCAGATTTGCAGTGAAGGAGTCAGATTATTTATTTTTCATCTTCACTGCAAAACCATGTTTTCGATTGGGTATTGAGCATTTTCATGGTTTTTGAAGTGTTGAACTTTGAGTTATGGTTTCTTTCAAATAGATTTTGTAGATCGGTTAGAGTGTCGACATCTCTCCACTCGGGTAGGATGTGGATGTTTTGTCTCTGGTTTTTTAGTTTGGAAATGGTTTCTTTGAACACTTTTGCGGTGCTCCATGTCACTGCTTCGAATGTCTTTGGCGAAAAGGCTTCTTGAGTGAATCCTATCAGGTAGTATCCGCCGTCAGGCGAGGGACCGATCACAGTGCTATGGTCCTCTAGAGCGATGTTTGCTTCTTTCAGTATTTCTTCAGGCAAGTCTGGGCAATCGCTGGCTATCACGATCACTCTTTTGAAACCTTTGGAGTATGTGTCGATGAAGATGTTCTTGAGCATTTGACCCATGCCCCGGCCTCTTTGCGGAAGATACGTGTGTCCGAAGCCCAGCCACTTCTCAAATCTTCTCAGTGCTGTTTTCGGGCGGTAAGCGATGATGTATTGTGTCCCGGATCTGTCAAGCATGGAGATCATGTCGAGGACAAAGTTCTTGTAGAGTTCAGTGACTGATTCCCCTTTGATTTGTCGAAGGAGTCTGGCTTTCACTTTTCCTTTCTCTGGGTACTTGACTAGTAGAACGGAGCATGTTTCGGTCTTCAAGGTTGTATTCTCCATCGCTTATTGTACGAGTGCTCCTTCACACGATGATCCGTTTCCCGCTGTGCATCCAAAGCAATGGTTGCCAGTCAGGATTCTTCTGTGTGAAAGCGCGGCAAAATCGAAAGCTTCTATGTGCGAAGGAACTCCGTAGCCTACTGGAAGGTTTAGGCCTAGATTGAAATCGCAATCGTAGATTGTTCCGTCCCAGCCTACGTCGATTTGATGCCTGCACATTAACCTGTCGAGAGTCTTGAGGTTGAATGACTCTTTGAGAAGTTGACTGTATTTTTCATGCATGTTCTGTTGATGGAGTAATTGTGAAAAACGGCCAACGGGCATGTTGGCGATGGCGATTAATTTGTTGAAGACTATTCCAAATTTCTCTTGCAGTTCAGTATGGTACTCGTGTTCCAGTGAGGTTTGCTGTGGAGGGAGAAAAGCGCCCTCTGGATTGAAAACTAGATCCAGTTCGAGACTTGGGTCCAGCCCATAGCCAACATCATTCAACTGCTTCAATACTTTTATGCTCTTTTTGAATGTGCCGTCTCCTCTCACTGAATCCACTTCTTTTTTGAGGTAGCAGGGAAGGGAGGCTGCGAGTTTGACGCTGTTGTCTCGGTAGAATTCTATCATTTCTTCCATTTTTGGCTCTAATAGAATTGTGAGGTTTGTTCTGACTTGAACGTTATAGTCGTTCTCTCGAATGGCCTTCACAAACTTTCTCAAGTGAGGGTTCAGTTCAGGTGCTCCTCCTGTTATGTCTATCAATTTGGGTTTTATTTCATTGGTTTTGTCGAGGATGTGTTGCATCGTGTTCCAATTCATCGTTTCGGTTCTTGCTGGTGAAGCTTGAACGTGGCAGTGAATGCATTGGCTGTTGCATTTTAAACCCAGATTTACCTGCAACGTCTCGATATCGTATGCTCTCAATGGTGACCCGGTGGTTTCCTGAACTTTTCTTTCGAAATCGTTCATGATCTCATTTCGAGATATGCTAAAGACATGTATAAAGTCTATCAAAAATGAGTGGTAAGCCCCGGAATTTCGATTCAACTCGTCTTTGCTGATTGTTCATGATGAGTCTTCTCTCGTGAAATATTTTTTGAGAAAGGTTGGTCTGAATCCAAAGATGTTTAGGACGTAGGCTACTGCATAAGCAACTGTGACGGCGATTTCTCCGTCAGCCAAGAATCTTCTGGGAGACGACGAAATGTATCGATCAATCTGACTTAGCTTGCCGTATTTTTTCGCTTTTTTGCAGAGTTCGACGTCCTCAAGAAAACTGATCTCGTCGTAGCCTCCAATCTTTCTGAAGAAGTCTCTTCTCAGGAATATTCCGAAGTCTCCATAGAAAATCTTGGTCAATCCTGTTGTGAAGTTGCCGAAGCCGCTGAGAACTCTAAGGAAGATGTTGGGATCAGAGAATGCTTGCTTGAACCCTCCCCCAATCGCCTTTTGCTTCGTGATTGTCTTTTCGATGATTTTCAGTGCATCTTTTGGTATCTGGCAGTCTGAATGGAGGAACAACAGTATTTCTCCCCTTGCTTCCTCTGCTCCTCTGTTCATCTGAATTGCTCTTCCTCGATCAGACTGTAAGATTCTAATTGGATGACAAAATCCGTCAATGCTTTTGGCAGCTTCATCTAGGGTGTGATCTGAACTTCCGCCATCCACCAAAATCGCTTCGAAAACGCCTTCTAAGTCTCTGAGGTTGTTGAGGAAGCTTGTGATCTGCTTCTCTTCATTCAATATTGGCGTTACTATAGAGATCAAATCATGCTCCACCTCAGCACATGTACTAAGTCAATAAGCACAGAGGTTGATGCAGTAATAGTTTTATCTTGAGGAATCGAAATACCATGACGGGACACAGGGAATTCGTTTGTCGACATTATATCTTAAGGTAAATAGGTTCATGACTGCTAGGACAGGTCTTCTTATTCTGGGTGTATTGTGGCTTGTTTTCTGGCTCGGTCCTGCTTTTCATCTTTTTGAGGCGGATAGTCGTTGGGCTCACAATTTTGCGATCGCTCTGGTCTTCGTAACTGTGGGGTTAGCATCTAACTTTCAGAAGATTTCATGTGAATTTGTTGCGGTCATAGCATCGTTCCTTACGATTCCAACGTTCTTGGGGTACATTTCGGGTCTTAGTGCCACTTATATTGCGGCTGCTTTGTTGATTTTGACTGTGCTTTTGTATTTGGGGGAAAGAGGGAGAAAGGTTGAGCTTGTAAATCCAGCCCCAAGGTTGAGGGCTTGGCTCAAAATTCATCAACTGACCTTCGCGTACTTGGGTTTAGCCCATATGCCCCTGATTTTCTTTGTTGTAAGATGGTATAACCCATCGGCGTTCTCTACTTTTCTGCCGTTGGAGCATGAGATTTCGACGAGTGCATTCAACCTCATGCTGTTGCCATTGACGATATTTGGGATAATGGAAAGATATGTAAAGAAGATTGGGAAGCTACAAGTGTCGCTGATCGGTTTCGCTTGGTCAATATTAATGATAATTGTGCCGCTTATGTCCATCGGTTTTCTCGGTCAATAAATAATCCTTTCTCATATCGCTCGCGCTAAGGCGATTCCTTCATGTCCGCTTCTATTTGTTTGTTAACAGATGTCTGAATGAGAAGTCCCTTATCGCGAGGTCTGGTCTGTCTAGAGCAATAATGAAACTCTGCAGGTTGGTAAGATTCGGTTGCCAATCCCTTTTAAGATCAGTGATGAGACCGAGTAGCCCGCGTAGTCCCTGTGCACTGACAACATCATGCTGTTCATTTCTGGTCCTTCGCCATTATTCGCATAAATCACGCATGGTTGTTTCTTGATCCACTCTCTCGCTTTATCAAAAAGCTCAGGTCTGCCTTCAGCAAAAGACATGAAAGTGAACACCAGCAACTCGTACCCCATTTTTCTCAGATCTGGGATAATTGTGTACTCTTTCACCAAGCCCATTTTCTCAAGCTTTGCTCTTGTTCGAGTGACCGTGGGCTGAGAAACTCGTACCGCTTTAGCGAGTTCTCTGTCGCTTCTTCTTGCACCCTTTATCAGCTCGAAAAGAATCTTCATCTCGTTTTCTTTCAATTCCACTCAACAATCCCTCACCCATAATCTGTTGTCAAACCTACTGAAACTCAGACGTGACGTATCGTTTAAGTTTTTGCATTCACGTTATCGTACTAGCGCGCGCTAAAAAATCAGATTTGCCATCAGTTATGGGTGAATGTTCAGTTGCCTCCTGAAAGAGGGAGTCTAGTGGTGCTGCGCTCTGCATTGATACTGAGAACACTTTCAGAACTGAGCGGATTGTGCAGATGTCTAGACATCTGAGGCTTGACCGAGCGCAGGTGATTAAGAACATTATTTGCGCTGAGGTCTTATTGGCACAGTCCCAGGAGTCCTGATCAGACAACGAGGCTAATGCCCGCATCAACTATGAAAGTTGGGTCAATTTTCTCAAAGGTCCCCAAGCTAAGCAAACTCTACTCCTGCATGTTTCCTCAAAAGGAAAGAGAGGGTTTCCAACGATTCAACCCTGTAGCAAACTGACAGGCTCCAGTTGCATTTGTTGGATTGAACCGGGAAACCCATCCACGGCTGACGGGTTCCTAAATAAAAGTGTTCCTAAGAGCGCGCTAATCCCCTCGAAACAGAGCTAGATCTTCTTTCTTTTCAAAACAACATAGGAGGTGACCGAATCCTAAAGAAGGCACTACCAACAATCACGGCTATTCTAGCTGTGATTGCACCAGACGCGCGCGTGAAGGCCGACGTTCTTATCGCTGCGCTGACTGCCAAGATTCCTGGCACGCCAAATCCAATATTCGCTATATATAGCGCGCGCGCTATCGACTTGAACCAGCGGAGATCGAAATGAAACCTGGACATTATAAACCGAAAAGGAAGGAAAAGCCCAAACGAAAAGGCAAGGTTGGTGCGCGCAGAAGCGGATGTTTGCAGCGGCTAGAAAATGGAGACCCATTACTTCTCCACGAATGTGTGAAGCTTGCTCTACTAAAATAGAATGGGTAAAGAAGCGAATTCCCAAATTGAAACAATAAGCAGAAGCGCCGGAAGAAAAAGAAGAGCCTAGATAAACGCACGCGCGCACTACGAGAGTTAGCGGAAAAGCATGGTCTTTTGTAACAATTTTGCTGTAGCAATGCGTCGCAATTCCGCTTTTTCTGGAATTCTCAAAAACACAATATAGCTGA
>CAWJTU010000020.1:0-208931 GCA_963845885.1 Candidatus Bathyarchaeota archaeon | reverse complement strand
TGGATATCGAACGTCTCTAACTTCAACCCCATCAGCTATACCGTTGACGCGGCTCGAGCGCTCATGGTCACAGGATACGACTGGGGCACGGTACTGAAAGCGTTTGGCGTAATAGGGCTCATCGCAGTTGTCACTCTGGGAGCTACACTGTACCTGTTCAGAAAAGTAGTTAGCTGATCTGACAGGGCAGACGTCTGTCGTGCGCACTAAAACACCGTAAATGCGTGTTCAGAAAATGGTGGCGAACGGAGTTGACTGGCTTTAAATACCTCAGGCTCACTCTGTTAAATATGAGGGAACAGTGTTGGAAATACAACATCGTTGCTTCAATGAGTTCCCCAATCAATGTGCAGAATGCCCGGAATACAGCGAAACTCGTCCTGATTCAACTCTCCAACTCCTTTTGCAGGCAGCTAGTGGTGGCATACCCTATTCGCGGCAATACAAGAAATTAGTCACCAAAGAATGTAAACTGTTTCACAAGCGCAAAGCCGAATATTCAGGATAATAGGAGTTAGCGCGTGCCAGTGTGGGGATCAAAGTAAGGCATGTATCTGAAAGCCTGCCTCTGTGTTTTATTGGTATGTCAGAAGGAACAAAAAACTACTCATTATTGAGAATGTCAGAAGATATTACCACGCACGCCTAGAGCGACTACACGTAGAAAATGGTCCCATGCGACAAACGTGCACTGTGGGCAAACAAAAAGAAGCAAGAACATTCTTATGGCAACGTTGTTCTCACTCATTTTTGCAGCGAAAACAAGAGAGAAAAATGGGTTTTGGCTAGGTTCAGCCGTTTGGCGCTGTTGTCAAGAATACTTCAACGTGTATCCACGCATCAAAGTCGTTGGGGTTGATCATTTCTATAGTCATGGTTGGTCCAGCAATCGTGTAGGTTTTCTCGAGGTCGTAACTTCTAATTGTGTAATCTTGGGTCCAAACGCTGTTGAACGGTTCGAAAGGAATGAGGTTTAATTTGGGGTTGATGATAAATGTGTCAGTGCCATAATTTGCTAATTCAACTGTGGTTTCAAAGTAGGGACTCAAGGTCTTGAATTCAACCCAGACTAAGCTTGCCGTCACGGGCGGCACGTAAGATGAAATGGCTTCGCCGCAAATCAGTGAATCCGCTTCAGAGGAGTTCGTATTGATAATGGACGAAGGAGCCATGCTATGTGTTGCCCAATCGCTTTCATTGGTAGCTGTGAAGCCGAATCTCTGGTACCCTAGGACCCCGGAATCCCAGCGCAAGCAAACCTGCCAAGCTGAGCTGTTTTCTTCCAAGCGTAGCCACACAGTCACGTTGAATTTATAGCCTATGCTTCCTGTCGTCGGAGGTCCATGCGTCCACATGATGTTGCCGGACGTCGGATGAGAAACAGGAATCGGAGCAGTTGGCAGATTAAACGTATCTACGTTCGAGTATTTCTGGTCGACGAGAAATCCGACTCTTGTGTTGACTGAATTCACCATTGCCGTAGTGTTCCAGAATCCGATGTTTAAATGCTGATATCCGTCAGTCGATACGTTCAGATTGACAATTGAGTGGGCTGGAATGACAACTAAATCACTTGAAACGGCTGACAAATAGCTGTTTACCATGACACTCCTGGGTATTCCCGTCAAGTTCGCATTGAATTGATTGATTTCGTACGCTATGTCTCTCATATTGACTTTTCCATCTGGTTGCCCAGGAGTGGGACCGCTGGTGTCAGCCCATGGGTCAGGTGTACTTCGCTCAAGAGGTATCGTCAACAGCATCGTTAACCAGAAAGTGGCCAAAACAACGATAACAAGTTGTCTCTTATTCATCAAATCACCTCCCCCTTCTCCCCAAACTATGATAGCAGAATTACTTCAAACCTATTTGTCTTTTGAAACAAGGTTCTATATCAAAACTGATTGCGGCATCATGCGGAGAAAATGCTTGAATATCTGTCCTAAATCTTAGGTTCAGAGCCTGCAGAGACCAGATTTCCAAATTGCTGGGAATCAATTCGCGTCGTCTCAAATTCAAGGAAAAAAGGTAAGATGCCGTCTACCGAACCCAAACCTCATATCCCCAAGATAGAACAAAAAAGATGTTTGAACCCCACATATTTGGATCCAAATATCCATGGTACATTGAAACCTAGGAGGGGGTAGACCAGAGAAAACATGCTGGCGCGCTAGAACTTCGTTCCATAAACATTATTTGCTAACTGATCTATCTAACATCGAGGAGAGAGGGAGATCAGATGAGACTCTCGGAATTCACACTCCTGTTCTTGCTGACAGCCATGCTGGTAATAGTGCCTAGCATCCGACCCGCTGCCGCAACAGGACGCATTTTCATAAGAGCTGACGGTTCAATAGACCCACCAACGGCACCGATTTTCACCTCAGACAAGATGACGTACACCTTGCTGAGCAACATAACAGCTGACTTACCGGATGGAATTGTCATACAAAGAAACAATATTGTGCTAGATGGCGCGGGCTTCACTATCACTGGAAAAATGTTGAATGATTCCAACGGAATAGCCTTAGACCACACAGCAAAAGTCACGATCACAAATGTATCGATAAAATCTTTCCGAAACGGAATTCTCGGCAACACTTCCAGCAGCAACTTCATTGTTGAGACGAACCTGACCTACAACGACTATGGAATAAATTTGATTTCCTCTAATTTCAACACAATAGAAGGAAATAATATGAGCCAAAACAATTGGGGTGGAATATGGCTCCAATACTCCCAGAACAACAACATAACCAGCAATAGATTAGCCAACACAATTGCAAACAACTTCGGCGGCATCAGGCTCTTAGACTTTTCAGACAACAATAACATAATTGGCAATTATATCACGGCAAACACAAAATATGGCATATACATAGAAAACTGTTGGTCCAACCACATCTACCACAACAACTTCGTAAACAACTTGTATCAAGGATACGTCGACCCGATGACTACTCAAACTAACTATTGGGACGGAGGCTACCTTCTTGGAGGCAACTACTGGAATGACTATACAGGAAAAGACTTGCGTAGTGGCCGTTTTCAAAATGAATCAGGCAGTGATGGAATCGGAGACACATCCTATGTAATCGATTCTAACAATATAGACAACTACCCTTTAATGAAGCCTTGGACACCATACGAGAACGGAACCATTTACATTCGCAACGATGGCAGCATTGATCCCACAGGCGCCCCATTACGACGGAAGGGAGATTCGTACGCGGTTACGGGAAGCATCGAGTGCAATAATACGGGCATAGTCATTCAAAGAGATAATATGATTTTGGATGCCGCGAACTTTGCGCTCCAAGGAACACTAGCGGC
The DNA here is from genome assembly GCA_963845885.1 of Candidatus Bathyarchaeota archaeon. GTDB lineage: Archaea > Thermoproteota > Bathyarchaeia > Bathyarchaeales > Bathycorpusculaceae > DASPPK01. Next base: position 205,598 of record CAWJTU010000020.1, on the reverse strand, counting down.
AAATTCAATCGGAGTCGACCTTTCCAATAGAAATAGCGTAACCATAGAAAACATGAATATTGACAAGTTCATCAATGGCATTTTTCTCAGCAATTCAAGCAACTGCACCATACTCGGAAATAACTTATCAAACACCAGTTACTGTATCTACCTCCATTCATCGAAAGACAACAGTGTAGCAGCAAACAACATGACCATTGACGTGGTCAGTGGGATTGCCCTTGACGGTTCGAATCATAACAGCGTTTTTGGCAATAATATCAATGGCCTTGCAGATAGTGAGGGCATAGTCCTGGCCTCTTCTGACAACAATAGCCTCTCTGAAAACAGTATCAAAAATAGCCTCAATGGAATTGATCTACAATCTTCCGATACTAACAGCATTTCCAACAATGATCTGATCGCAAACCATGGCGTGAGCATTCTTCTCTGTTCCTCTTTGGGAAACATTCTAAGGGGTAACAACATGGTTCAAAACACATATTCCTTGGGAGTTCACGATGGTTTCATCAATGACATCGACGTTTCAAACACGATTGACGGTAAACCCATCTATTACTGGGTGAGCGTAACCACCCGCCAAGTGCCAACTGACGCTGGACAAGTATTTCTTGTCAACTGCTCAAACATTACCGTTCAAAACCTGACGCTTGCCAACAACGAACAAAGCGTAGTATTAGCCAACACAACGGATTCAATGATAACCCAAAACAACGTAACGAACAACGACTACGGCATCGATCTCGAGCTCTCAAGCCGCAACAACAGCATCGTCGGAAACAGTCTTACAAACAACCTAAACGGCCTTGTTATTTCCTTCTCAAGCAATAACAACGTAATCGGAAACAACATAGATGCAAACGTCGCCGTTGGAATCTCTGTCAATTCTTCAAACAGCAATGTCATCGTGGCAAACAACGTAACCCGTTCCAATAATGGGTCGGGCATAACGTTGTGGAATTCATGCGAAAACGCTGTGTCCACGAACAACATCACGTCAAACAACCTCAACGGCATGAGTCTAGATTCTTTTTCAAGCAATAACAGCATAATCCGAAACAACATAGCCACAAATAACGCCTATGGCGTGAGCCTTTGGCTATCTTCCAACAACACAGTATCAGGAAACAACATAGCATACAACATGTTCGGCGTTGGTCTGAACTCTTCGGGCAACTTTCTGTTTCACAACAATTTCATGAGCAATAACCAGCAAATCCAATCTAACAACTCAACCAACATTTGGGATAATGGCTATCCTTCCGGAGGAAATTACTGGAACGACTACAGAGGCACGGATTTCTTCAGCGGTCCTTTCCAGAATGAAACGGGCGCAGACGGTATAGGAGACACTTCCTATGTTCTTGATCCAAACAATACCGATCATTATCCAATCGCTAATCTTTGGACCCCTCCTGACATTGCCGCAACAAACGTGGCGACCACAAAGACAGTTATCGGGCAAGGATTCACTGAAACGGTCAATGTGACATTTGAGAACCCAGAAAAGATTGAGACATTCAACATCTTCGTTTACGCCAACTCGACCATCATTCAAATGGAAAAGCTGACGATAGCAATGAGCAGTTATACGATTAGTTTCCAATGGAACACAAGCGGGCTCACCCACGGCAACTACACACTGATCACCTACGCGGAACCATTACCAGAAGAAGAAAACATCTCGAACAACAACTGCTCCTGCACAACTCCAGTTCACGTAGGCATACCCGGGGACGTCAGTGGCCCCATACCAGGAGCATCAGATGGACAGGTGGATATGAGAGACATAAGCTATCTAGTAGCTCATTTCTATACCCACTCGGGCTCTTTAGGCTGGAGTCCAAACTGTGACATCGATAACAATGGAATTGTCAACATACGTGACATAGCTATATCCGTTCTCTACTTCAACCAACATGAGTGAGACAACGTTTTTTTCGCTTCAACTTCAATCTTTACCCTAAGGGGTCTTGCTTTTCACAAACCAATTTGTCATTATGAACCCACGAGCACCCGCTACCGTTTCCTGGAGCGAAGTCCAGGTCGCGCGCGCCTTAATTACTGGACCGATCTCCACGGGCCAATTATTGTACCCTTTCACCGAGCAAAATCAATCCTAAACCGAGCATCACTAGACCATCAAAAAACAAGACAGTACCCAAATCAAAAACACCCCCAAAGAACGGAACAGTGAATTTCGTGAGCAGGAAATAGAATCCTGCTAGAAAAATGACGACTCCGATGAGGTCCCAGATTGTTCCTACACTAACCATGATCCAACTCTCCATAACTTGAAATTACCACCAGCCTTTTTAGTCTTGCGGAAGTCGCATGTGCGTATTCGATGGTCGAACAGCGAAAATGATTCCGGTAATGAAGAAGGGCATAATTCTCAGAAAATTGAAAAGGAACAGCTTTTCGCTGAAGAGTTCTCCATCATCTTGATCTGGGTCTACAACTGTAACTGTTATGTTAAAACGATCACCTGAAACGACCGTATACAAAAGCATCACCGAAACTCAACAAAAATCACTGTGCACAGACCTTTCCGCTCTAATTCGCACGAGTTATCGAAGTGGTTTCTCAATCATAATCGGATGAACTAGCTGACGGCAATGAGGACAATGCACCAGTGCCTTATCCCCCGTTGATCTCCAGTCTTTGTTGCAGAAAGGACAACGATACCACACTATCTTTCCAGGCAGATAGAACCATTGCACACTTAGAACATACACAACTACGCCTACAATAAGCAATACATCGCCCAAAATGGCCAGATACACGAGTCTGAACTCAATGCCCTGAATAAGATCGAGTTTCTGAGTCCACAGAAGCGACAAGAAAGTCGAAAAAGGATCTTTTGCTATCGATATCTGCTGCCAGGTCTTCCACAGCGTAGCTAGAAGCGCTATTACACCCGCTACACATAATACTACGCTTAAAGCAACTGCAGATCTCTGCCTACGAAGAATCTTCACTGTGGGCTCCTAGATTCGATCTGTCCTTCTTATTTTATTAGATTTATGAAGCCAGCATACTCACGGCCAAATAGTCTTGAAAACGCCGCCACACTCGCTCTCAAGAAGGTCTCAACGCTTCTATCTCTGCATGAGAAGACCTTCTCTTAAAAGACAGAAACGCTCAGAGCTCGAACTCAAAGATACCGGAAAATCGACTACAAAGACAGAATCGCTTGATCCAAGACAGCCCCGTTCAACGTCACCGTCGCCACCGCGTTCAGAGCCACGTCCAATCGTCGCATTCATTTCGATCGATCATAGCTATAATCTGTTTCAGGAGTCTCCTGCCCACTTGAGAGCGAGAGCAACAAATGATTATCCCTGCCGAGTTCGCTCCCATTGGCAAGAACTCTTACCAATACAGTCAATTCGCTGACAGTATTAACCCCTTCATTCGCGACTTTCACTTTGAAAATGTAGGGTAAGAATTCACCGGCGCTCCCCCCGCTTGTTTGTTTGAACTCGGTTATCTTCACAAGGTTCGTATGCGTTTGCCAATAATAAAAGACGACCACGATAATGATCACTATGATAATGACACCCGCGATCGCCTTGTACAATCTGTTCTTGCTGATCGTCACCTTTAGTCCCGTCTTCAATGCAGTGTTTACAGAATGCATGCAGCCCCTCATTCTTATTAATTGTGGAAAGCCTAGAGACCTTATCACAAGAAAGGGTCACACTTCTTGTAACTTGTTTGCCTGTTTTCAATGATTATACTAAATACTGCAATTCACCCAAAAATTGGTCAAAAAAAGATTGCTGTGCCAACTCAACGTCAGTTGGTTTTCTCTTCCTCAACAAGCTGATCAAGCATCTCATGCGCCGACTTAACGTTGATTCTTCTGTTCTTTACCATAGCTGCTTTTTGAACCTCATTGAGATGCCATGTTCTATTTCGATCGTAATTCACAACCAATATGAAGCCCGCAGCAATGACCGAGAAACCCGCGAAGGTCAGAATAAGTCCCAAAATAGACGAATAACTGGTCGTTTGCGAAATGCTGAAAGGGTTAAAGATCGGTTCTCCAACCGTTATCACAGTGACTATCAATCCTCCAATCAGCAGATTCACACCGACGACCAACATGAGGAAAGCTAGGATTTCATTGTGAGCATTTTGCTCAGCCTTTGTGTTGTGCCAATCTTCGATCGACAATGGTTTTCGCTCTGCGAATGGGGATTCGCTTATTATTGGATCTTAAGAAATAGTAAAACTTGTTATTCGTCAATAAAGATTCAAAATACTCTTTGCCCGCAAGGAAGATGTAGAAAGCCTTTCATACTGTGCTCAAGAGCGATATATCTTTGATGCAATCATACCGGCACACTATTTCAACCAACGCAACTTGCTCTATCTTATTCCTGCAGCGCGTTATGGTCATTTGGCGTGAGAAGCGTTGAAGGCAATCGGTGCTCATGCCATGTTACTATTATTTGTGTCAGTGGTTTGGCGTGCGCAGGTAACAATCCTTTGCTGTCTGGATTCACGGTAGAATTGAAGAAAAGATGAGATGGATGGGGTTCATGCTTTAGTGTAATGTGAACGTGATATTGGCGGTCACGGCTCCACCCCAGTTTCCGGCGAGCGTTCCACCGCTTCCATGCAATGATTCTTCGGTGAGAAGTATTTGACACTTGTATTCGCCTGGTTGGAGGTTTACTTGACCCATTGGAAGTCGTTCCCATTCCCCAAAGATAGAAATTGTGTTGCTGGGATAGTCTGTGTCATAGGCTGGTTGCGAGGGGGCGGGGTCGAAGGTTACTGTTTTTACGGGGCCGTCGTTTGTGGAGTTGCTTCGTTGAGTTGTTTTCCACAGAGACGTGGTAGCAACTGCCAGTTTCAAATTGAAGCGTGGCGCTTCCGTTGCTGTCCGTTATGAAGTAGTCCAACACGAGATAGCCTGTGTATCGATAGTGATAACCCGTCGGGCTGCTGCTGTCTTGTATATAGCGTCTGCTGAGGTATGTTTGATCGTTTGGGTTTGGTGAGGAGCCGTCGCCTTTGTCGTTTAGGTTCTGACCATTAGCCCATGTTGTTCCGTTCCATTCTTCTTGCCACCAGCGACCTGCCAAGCCAATGCGTTCATTGTCATCAGTGCCTGGTGTGCCCGCTAATTTGAGTTGGTAGGCGAAATTTGGCTTCAAGTTTCTTGCTGTTAACAATCCCTGGAGCTTGTTGCCCTCCGTGCAGTAGGCCACCTCTACTGTGGCCTGAGAGTAGTTGTAGCTATTGCGGTAGCCTATGCTATACGCTTGATCAGCTACGTCCAACCAACGATATGTGCCGCTTGGAGACGTAAGACCAGGATCAACTGGAACGAATCCTACGTGCTCAATCAATTCGCCATCAGTGAGCGGTTGCAAAGCAATCGTCCAATTTGCTTTCTGAGACAATGTAAAGTTTCCGGTGTAAATTTGATAACGGTCTTTTGTTACGGTCAAATTGTAAGGGTTATAATTGTAGATTGCATTGCCTCCTGTTTGATTGTAGTAGCCCATAGTCAAGATCTGAGTTGGTATTTGTCCAGTGCTATTAGTTAACCAAGAACCAACTAGTGCATTATTATTACTGATGGTTACATTAGCGTTTTGTATTCCGGTACTGTTTTGATATGTAACTTGCAAATCAAACGTGTACTGGCGATAAACCCGCCCAGTGCATGTTCCAATCCATTCAAAAGTCCATGCTTCAACATCAGGATTAAGCAATGTTGGATTAACTGTTAAAGAGTTGAATTCAAAAGTATTCGTGAAAGCAGTATCGCGTACATACAGACCAGTCATTGATGTAGCAAAAGCCCATCCACCACGCACAACATGGCCAGTTGCTAGTGCTCCATGAAAGAACTTTATGTTATTCAACGTCGGACCAGCAACAGGATTATAAAATGGATTCCATGTGTTGGCAGAAGAAATGTCGAATAAGTCGCCGCCTATAAGACTTGACATTGTCAATTGAGTTTTCGATAAGACGCAATGCCACATTGTGACTCCTGTTCCAGCAAGTGTTAGACTCAGAGTGTATGCACCACAACCACCGATGGAACAACTATAAAGTGTAAAGTTTGCTCCTGAACGTATGTTCCAACCTGAATTAGCATTTAAAGGATGCAAGAAATTAACTCCGTCACTTGAACTTTTAGTGGCAGCATTTCTTAATGTTCCCATCGTAAAACTAGCATTGCGATAAATATCAATCACTGCGCTGGAATCGAAATTGAAATAGATGTTTTTGTCGTTGTCAGCAAAATAAGTCAAGTTTTGTCCATCGCCAATCCGAATTTTACAGTCGAACTCAAAGTCTCTACTAGTGTTATTATTGTTGTAAACCACATTCCACAAGTTTACGTTTGAAGCGTTCCATAAATCCCAAAAAGTGCATGGAGTACCTGAAGAGTAACCAGTTGCAGTAATGACATTTGCACCCTTGTCATAACCTATGGTTCCAATGGCAGGGGAAGCAGGTGAACTTGAAGATGAAGGCATGGAAACGCCTATGAAGGTCCAACCGAGAACTGTTAGAGCAAACATAAGGAAGAGCAACGCTGACAAGCTGATCGTTGTTTTCCAAGATTTCATACTAATACTGCGTTTCATGTCATTCTCTCCACCACCTATTTAATATCACGACTTATAACGCCTTCAGAAACAATTCCAATTAGTGGCACACGTTAGGAGGAGTGAATTTTTTGGTAAGACTGCCCGTAGCGCGCGCTAAACTTATAGAACAATCTTCTTGATCTTACTATCATATCCACTTAATAGACAAAGCACAGCTCGAACTAGATGGAGAAGGCGACGCTAAGAAATGAACGAAGAAAGTGCAAAAGATATTGAACAACAGGTACTTGGAGTCTTTATCAAGTCTTATTCAAAACGCTACGAACAATGGAAAAGGCAAGATCTCCTCGCCGTAGCACTCGAAACAATGCCTAAACAAGTGGATGCAGAGAAAGTTATTGACAACCTAATTAGGTTGAAATGTGAATTTTCCAAGAGACTCAGCTATGAAGGTTAGCAGATACGTAATTAGGTCATCAATATTGGCTGCAACATTGATCAGAAGCATTTTTCAGACAGGGTATGAGACCGGAAGCTGCAGACATTGAGTTAATGACTGATTGTTCCGCTGCTCGGAATATATACGGTCGATTGGAGCATCGCCAAAACCTTCGGAATCATCACTATCGCAACGGCAATGAGAATAACCACCACTGTTATAACGGCTATTGCAATTCTCTTCTGCAAAGCCTTATCCTCAATAATTGATTCCATTTTGAATCTTAATAACAGTTCAGAATTAGAAATCTGTAACAAGAGTAGTTATTCCAAATTCATCAAAATGTATGAAGATCATCGATATTGGGGTACAGATCCCAGCCAATTTGACCTCTTTTGCTGTGAAGCGGTAAGGCCCTAAACAGAAGCATCAACTAGACACACAAAGGCTGTGTTTTTGCTTTGAAGTCGAGTAGTTACTGTCCTTTCCCACCAATTGACAAAGCAGTTCGTACAGGATCGAAGTATAAATAAGGTTTATGGGAATCATGATCTTCACTCCGATCGTAAGGACATTGGTCTTCTGTAGACCATAAATAGACTTCACTTGATGGTGCCGCAGGGGTAGCTTGTGTTCCTCGCCTAATCTTTGGCACTTGGCAGACAGTACTGTTGCGAAAAGTTGTTCGAAGGAAGATCGATTCTGCCGAATTGACGAAAATAGCGCAAAGAAGCTCTATGCGAGTTGACGGCTACGTATTGATTCTACACTAATCAGCGAATAGCCCTAGTATTATCATCGAAACAGACCGAACAGAGAGCGGGTAACCGTATTCTACACTCTGCCGCCTATGATTAATGACGCGACGACCGCAATGATTACGATCACGACAGTTTCAAGCAGTGTAATCTTCCAATGAACCTTTGATCTTTTTGAACGGTAACGAACTAGAAACACGCCCACAACTACGCCTACTATTCCGAGCGAAGTGATGATGTTTATAGGTGGTGGAAGCGCAAAATACGTGAATATTGGAAACATTCCGGCCAGAAAAGTCGTTGTTCCACAAATCGTTGCGGCTGCGAGGTTTGACCTATTTATTTCTCTGTGCAGTACAATGAAAAGGTCTTTAACCAGCTTTAGTGATTTTTCTCGCTCAGTCTTGTCGGGAATGTCGCTTAAACTGTAATTCATTAGAGTCTGAAGGCTTATCATGTCAGCAAAGTCTTCTGTGACTCCTCCAAGAAAGAAACTCGAGAAATTAGTGATTGCAACAGAAGACAACGTGAGAAAAGCAGCGAACGCAGCTGTTCGGAAGGCTAGGGCAGCGAAAAACGCGGAAAGGGTCACAACTAAGCTTGTTATAGAACCATCAACCAGACCGGCAACCACTTCAAGAATGGGCTCTTTCTTCAGCAGCAAACTCGCCCATTCCTTGCCGAGTCTAATGCCCTGGTCTGTTGAGTGAATACTACCATTATCATCGTGGACAAGTCCTTCAGACACCATTTCAGACAATGTTTTGTCTAAGTCTCCCATTTCGACACAAGCATAACCAGTGCAGACTCTGTCGAGTTGATCCTTCAGCCCTGACTTCTGGATCTTGATTCCTTTACTCAGGTTCACGAGGACAATTATCCTGATGATGTCACGCAATTCCTGAATCTCAAAAGACAAACCTGCATGTCACCGTTGGAATTTGAACAACTCTGTTTGAAACTAATAACCCTTTTGTCAAATCCGCAAGTCGAACAAATCCTATTTTGTCCCAAAGAACCATTGCGAGCGGATGGCAATTCGCTGACCCAACTTTGACTGCTACGTCTCCCCAATAACCTGAAAGATAACGCTTCGCTGACGGGGGTAAATGTCTGTTTCCACGAACATGAGAGACTGCCATGTTCCAAAACTCACCCGACCGTTCATGACGGGCATTGTCTTGGCAGGACCAAGCATAACGGATCTCAGATGCGAATGTGCGTTAGAAGGATGCTTGTATTTTTTGTTTCTTGGGACGGCAACTTCGACAAACGATTGAATGTCCTCTAGCAATGCGGGGTCGTTCTCCGTTAGAATCAGCACGCCTGTCGCATGTGGCGCAAACGCATGCAACAGACCATTCCTTATCTTGGATTTGACTACTACAATTTGTGCGATTTCAGATAGGTCGACAAACTCGTTTTCCTTTTTCGTTGAAAAGTCATGAGTGAAATTGAACACTTTAACCCCGGTCATTGTGAACTCCTTTCTCACATTTGTTTTCTGCGAAAACGTCTATGGTCCTCTTCGGTTCAAAAGCTTTTTCACTCAGTTTTTACTAGCGGTAGGCGGAACGAATCCTGTCAACGCTATCAACTTGCTGTCTGGTTTCAGAATCAATTGGATACTTCTTGCCACTCGAAGGAGGGACTAGGTTGATGCAAGTGTATACGGAAGGCAGTCGCTCGTAGCCAGGAGGACGTTGGTGATATGGTATGACATCACCACTTACAGCTCTAACCAACATCACTGACATGTAAATTCGTGCCTTAGAGGTTTAAACATTCTCACCCCCCTAGGCTACTGTAGACAAGAAAGACTCATATACTCAAGGAAGACAAGGTAGAATCTGGCTCTGTTTCTGGGACCTTTTCAACATGAACAAACAGTGTCGAGGCTGGTATGCTAACGCATTAGCCAAAACGTAGGATGAGCACAACTGCAAGGCAGAACCCTTTAAGGACCACTTCCGAGCAGACCCATCAAGTATTATTCGCAAGAAGTCTGACTTTGATTCAACTGTAGTGAAGAAGCCTCAAATCCAAAGGTTCGGCAAAGTTTTCCGCAAAAACCTCGAAGTGGCTACGAAGGTTGGAGGTCCACGCTTGGTCCATTGATTTTCGTCGGTATTTATATGAGGCCATGATTATCCACGTATCCGTGCCAAAATCGGCAGTGACAACTCGCAGAATATTCGAGCTTTGGTCTAAAGAGGCTCTTTTGAGGCTTATCTGTTCTACCTCAGAGCCGAAAAACTCGGGCAGTCTTTGGTGTATCATAATTACGAAAGAACTTCGCCTTGTTATTTTGGTTATTTTCGAAGTTCATGGGCAAACATTGGCGGTTTTCCGAAATGAAGGCGTACGGTTTTCGAAACATTGAATCCTCTCTGGGTATACGAAAGCATCGCCTGTGGTCAGTTTTTCCGAATTGTCGTTTTTGGTTTCTGCATATTTCTAATTTAGGAATACCCCTTTAATTGGTCAGTCCATCATCTTCTTGCAGAGAAAGGACAAAGGTGCCACTCTTGTCTCTGATCCTGTTTGGAAATGAAATCGAAACGATTGAGAGAGATGTGAGTGGAAGAAAAATCAGTGTAAAATGGGACTGGGGGAACTTCAAGAGCACTGAAGGTTTTCCAGTTGACGACAATCTCATAAACTGGGCGATAGGACAGGATCAAGCACTCAAAGAATGTTTCTTGTGCCTGGACGAGTGGGTGCACAAACTCAAATGGCTTGAAAAGAACAAGTGGTACGAGAACTGGAACAACCCTCACAAACTGAAATCGCAACCCAAGGTCATCATCAGTCCAGGACCATACCTCATGCTTCTGGGAGATCCAGGAACTGGGAAATCATTGATTGGCAGAGCTCTAGCTGAAAAACTGACTCAGGTCTACAAGGAGAAAGGGATACAACTCACCGATACACTTTGCTGGAAAAACCAGGTATTGCCTAGCCAGCCAAAGATATCAATCCACAGAGCTGGTGAAGCAAAAAAAGTTCTGCAAAAAGAGCAGCTCAAAGAGCTCAAAAGAAAGTTCGTAACCAAAGTGGGCCTGAAAAGCCTGCAGTTCCTGATGGTTGGGATAGGGCTTTTCCTTCTTGGTCTAGGGTTCTATTTCCTGTACCAAGGATGGTCTACTTGGCTAGCTAACCCAATGTACCTTGGTCAGCCTTTGCATGATTTTTATGGCAACAGTTTCATAGACTACTTCATCGACAAATTCGTAGGACTAGTGCCCTTAACCTTCATTCCTGGTGGAAGCCTCATTTTCTTTGGTATATTCACGTGGTGGTTCACCAAGCTGGCCGGAGGGGGCGGAAACATGAAAGGAATTGGTGGCGCTCAACAGTCTGACGTGCCAAAGCTTCTCGTGGATAACAGTTCGGAACGCGCACCATTCATAGATGCGACCGGGCACAGAAGCGCCCAACTGTTCGGGTCGATAGCTTGGGATCCATATCAGACTGGTGGCTTGGGTACTCCTGAACATCAGAGAGTCAGTGCCGGAGATGTTCACGTTGCCTCTCTCGGAATATTGTTCATCGATGAAGTGAAGAATCTCGATTCTGAAGAAGCAGTCACCTTGTTGACGGTTCTTGAGGATGGACAGCTACCGATAACTTTGAGAGGAAAACTGAACGGTGGAGACACCGCCGCTATGGCAGTTTCAACTGAACCGGTTCCTACGATAACGTTTTTGGTTGGCGCTGGAAACTTTGACAGCATAGCACAAATCCACCCCGCCTTGATGGACAGAATATACGGCTACGGCAAAGTTGTACGGATGAACAACGACATGCCCAGCACCGTTGAGAACAGACGTAAATACGTGCAGTTCATAGCGCAAGAAGTCAAACGCTTCAATATGTTACCCTTCAGCAGAGAAGCATGCGAGGAAATTGTTGAAGAAGGAAGGCGGAGAAGCGACAAAAGGGATGCTTTGACAACGAGGTTCAGACCATTAATCGCGATAATCAAAACTGCGTCGACCTTGGCGATGAACGAAGACGGAAATATCGTAGAAAAACGCCACGTTATAGAAGCTGTCGAACAGCACTGTAAGACAATTCAAAGACAAATACTTGAACACAACATGCAAGAAAGAGGAAAACTGCTGGAAATAGAACCAAAAGGTATCAAGCTCGGCCAAATTCATGGACTCGCCGTGGTCACGGATCCTTACACAGGAGAAATGACCGGTAGCGTTCTGAACGTGAAGGCACAGATGGTCAAGAGAAGTTCGTTGCCCAGAGACTACTCTATCAAAGGATATTATCACGTTACAGGAGTAGCAAAAGGTCAAAGTTTCATCTCTGATAGTATAGCAAAAGTGAGAAGTGTGATACTGCGCAAATACGGTGCAGACATCGCACAAGATTATCTTACACACATCGATTTTGCTCAATCTTATGGCGTCGACGGACCTTCAGCTGGCGTCACCATGACGATACTTCTGTGCTCCTTGATCGAAGGAAAACCGGTGAGACAAGATGTGGCTGTAACGGGCGAGATCAACCTCGGCGTCGGGGACTCAATCCAAATAACAGCAGTCGGTGGATTATACGAAAAAATAAAGGCCGCCGAATCATGGGGATTTACGAAAGTCGTAATTCCGCAGAAGAACTTCGAAAACTCGATAGACGTAAAAGACTACAAAATAAAGGTCGTCCCAGCTGCGACACTTGAAGACTATCTACGAGAATGCCTGATCGAAAGACCCGTGCTCAATGTTCCTGTGCAAGCTTGGAGACGCAGAACCTCCTAATCGATCAGCTCAATACTCTTTTATTCTCGATCACATGAAATGTGCCTAGTTCTTTTCGGAGGTCATTTCCAATGATAAGAGAGGTCGACAAGGACGCCATCCGCCGATGGCGGAAACGCGGATTCTACAGCGAGAACGCTTTAGTGAAACTACTAAAGAAAAATGGATATCAAGCTGTGCGAATTCCAGTTAGCAACCCAAGTCTCAACCCTTTGCCTGATATAATAGGTCGAAAAGAAGCGGAAATCTATGCTTTTGAAGTCAAGAATGCTAAATACTACGCGTATTTCCCAAAGCAACAAATCGACAAACTATTCAGATTCCTTGACCAATTGATTCCAGTGGAGAATGCTCATAAACACGCCGTAACAGCCGCGCATCTTGGCAAAAAATGGATTTTCAGAGAAATCTCGTGGAAAGACTACGAGAAAGGGAAACTACCGGAAAAAGTAAGGATTCTCAAGCGAGATCGCGGCAACGTGGTCTTGATAAAAAGAAGAAACATGAGTGGGCAATGAGGTCTCATTTGTCATTGTTACGCCTTTTCCCCACGTAGATCCAGACCGTATGCTAGTCGCGCATGAGCAATTGCCGATGCGAAACTAACAAAGAGCGCACGAGGTTTTGTTCTGGTAATCTTCTGGCGGAAAATCGTGTCGAATCGTATGGCTACTCAACGATTTTCTTCTGATGGCTCATCTGAAATCTATGTCATGTGAACTTATGCAAAGAAGCGAGCCTGTGTTCGTGGGCAGGTTGGTTAGAAAATCCTGCAATTGGAGTATAGGGACGATGGGGACACCTTGGTCGAATTTCGATTCGTTGACGATGAGAGAAATGATGACGGGCAAGAATTTGAAGGATTCAAGTGGCTCTGCCGCGATTTTGATTATTGGGTTCGGAAGGGTGCCTATTAGGGCATGAACGCGGTTTATCTGTTCATTGACGATCTTCTGAATCGTTGCTGTGCAAAGTCTGTGGTGCCAGTGTTTGCAGTCGATACAGACGGCTAATGGTTTTCTGGTTCCGATAACATCGATTTCCCATTTGCGACCTCCATGTTTGAAACGCAGGTTTCTTTGGACCGCATAACCGTTGCTTTCGAGAGCAAAGGCCGCCATTGCCTCGAACTCCTTCCATTGAAGAGTGTGGCTGACTGTTTCAACGTCTCCGCCTGATTTCAACGCTCTGACGGCTAGTTCAAGGCGTCGACCGTCGTCGACTTCAACGAAGTCCCCATGCACATAAATGAGACCACCGTTTTGCATTGTTTTAAGCAATTTCTTGCTGATGTCTTGAGGGATTCTTGCATGTTTGTATAATGTTTCTTGTAGAACTGGTCCGTGGCTCGTTAGTTCGAGTATTGCAATTAACATTTGTGTTTCAACATTCACTATGAATGCCTCCGTCAATAGACACGAAAATAGCTAAAACGGACTCTTTCCGAAGGAGCCTTTATAAGCTTTATGCAACGGTCGCCCTTCTTGTAGGTTCTGAACATTCGGATCGTTTGAGACCCAAAACTGCGATTGATTTCTTGTTTGAGCAAGTCAGAACCTTCAAACGACGTGGCGAGATTTCAGGAGAGCTGCTGCTCTCTTCAAATCCAAAGCCGTGTTCACGTTGAAAAATGTGGCAAGATCTGGATCGAGCTGCTCAAGGACAAGAGTCGAGACATACCGGACGTTTCTCAGCCGATCTATCATACCTTGAAGTTTCAGGTTGCCCGAACAGAGACTGTCATTTGCAGCTTTGAGAGCTATTTTATTGCAATAGGCTGCCTGCAAAGGTTCTATATAGCAGTTCGGCCATCGCGGGATAACAGCGCTCTTATTGACACATAATTCGAGCAACAGTTGAAGGATGTCTTTCGACACCAGAGGAGTGTCACAGGAAAGAAGGAGAGAGTATTCACCCGATGAGGATTCAAAACCAGTGATAGCGCCAGCGACCGGACTGCGGATGTCAACTTTATCAATTACAACTTGGACGTTCGAACCCAGAACATGGACGTATTTTTCGGCTTGGGTTTTTGAGTGGACAACGACAATTTTCTCGCCAACGAGATTCTCTATTTTTTCCAGCACATGTTTTATCAGAGGTTTGTTTGAAAGTTCGACGAGGCCCTTGTCTTCGCCGATTCTGCTTGAAGAGCCACCTGCTAGGATGATAGCTGAGTTTTCCAATAACGGGTTCTCTCCTTGGTGTGTTTTAAGGACTGGCTATTGTGTCTTCGCTGCTGTATAAGTTTTTTTATATGGAGAGGAGAACGCAAAAGTATGTGCAATTTGATTTTTCTGAATTCATTAAGTGAAGAAGGGTAAGAAATGTTGCGCACTTAAGGCTAGGATAGTCCTTCGATCTTAGTGCTCATTTCGTCTAGAATCTTGGTGAACGGATGATCTGGTTTGTCTTGCGCGAAAACAATTCCCCCTTCTGCTTTGAGAACGTCACAGAAACATGGCACGATTCCGAGCAAAGGAACTTGATAGATTTCCTTCATTTTGGCCTTGGTTTCTTCTTTGTTACTCTTAAGAGATGCATCGAGAACTTTGTTTAGAACGATTTCCGTTTTCTTTTCGAATAGATCATATAGTTCCCTTAGCATCCGTCTTGTTCCGTCTACATCCGATCGGTCAAATGTTGTGGCTACCAGGACAAGATCTGCGCTGACGATTGCGTTTATCGAAGAATACTGCAGTCCTGGACTGGTATCGCAGATCAAATAATCAAAGCCCTTTTCACCCAACAATGAGGTTCTGAGAGCGAGAAGTCTTCCCAACGCGTGCATCTCCCATTTTCTGTCCTTTGCAGACATGTCTCTGATGGCTTCTGTGGAGGGGTTGGCTAAGCCTACGACAAATTGGCCACCGTTGTCAAATCGGTTACTAATATCTACTAACACCTTGTTGATTTCGCAGACTCCGTTTAGATAGTCATTGAGCCAGTACTCTGCTTTGTCGATCTTGAGAAGCGTGGCAAGACTTGGAGCGCGAAAGTCGAGATCGAATAGACAAACCTTCTTTCCGCGTTTTGCGAAGGTCGCTGCAAGGTTTATTGACAGTAGTGTTTTGCCTGTGCCACCCTTGTACGAATGCACCGCGATTATTTTGCCCATCCGGATTACTCCTTGTTCTCCCTTTCGACGAAGAAGTAGGCTTTCCTCCCATTTCTCTCCTTCTTCAGGTGCCCCATGATTACCAGCTGGTTCAAATATGCGCTTTCAACCGCTCTGGCTCTCTTTGTCTGGTCTGCCACCTCGTCCGCGGTCCCCCTTCCTAACCTACAGACGGTCATGGCGGTCTTTCTTAAATGATCAGGCATTGAGAGCAAAGTCATAACATCCAAAGGAGCGTCCGTCAAAGGCAGCTGTATGTCTTTCCTGTCGTGTTTCTGCAGTTCTATCATAATTTCTACTTTTTCGTTCAACTTCTCGAGGTTTTCGCGTATTTTCTCGAGAACCGTGAGAGGCTTTCTTCCAAGAATTTCATTGGACAAATGTGCTTTCCTCTTGGTGTTATACACGTATACAATAGGATAGACGGATACGGGTTTATTAAGTCTTACGATACATGTATATTGATTCTCAAAACAAAACATAACTGCCAAACAAATCCGCTAAAACAAAAACAACCATTGAGAACGCGATTTTGCTCATCGAGGAAACGTAGCCTCTAGAATAGAGTCTCTGCTGCCATGTGAATATGATCTAAGAATGAATTGCTAAAAAAGATGATGGTGGAGGCAGCTTAATACGGTACTGGAACCCTGTTCCGGGCTTCTTCGACGATTGGCAGAACCTGTTTGAGTTCTCTGAAGTACTTCAGTACCGTTATGCCTCTTTGGGTTACAGCGTAGACTATGCGTTGCTTGCCTACTGCGCGTTCTTCGACTAAGCTTTGCTGGATTAAGAAGTCCAAGTATTCCTTCAGAACGCTGCAGTTGACATTGGCTTTGTACATGATGTGAGTTAGCTTCAGTGGACCACGGTGAGCCAATACCTTGAGTATGTCGATATACATTTCAAGTTTGGAGCGTCTCATCTTCCAAACACCTTTTGCGTTATTTCAACCCTTTCCATATAAAGCTTTTATGTATCAGTAGTAAGTGTTTTTTTCCTTAATGTCCGTCAGCTAATGCCTTTAGCATATGCGCGATTTAGCACGTTTATCCTATTTTGGAAGGCTGTAACAAGGTCATCTAGCAATATTCTTTGCAATTCTGTCGAAAGTCCGCTAATGTTTCTCCCGAAAACCTTGGACATTTTGACTTGCAGTTCCTTTCTCTCTTTAATGGTTAATCTGTCTTTCAAAGGGTTTTCCTCCATGTTCACCGACATTAGGATTAGGTCATTTAACTCATTTATGGTTTTCAACATAATGTTTAAATTATGAATTCTGAATCTGAATTCTGGGTTCAGGGAGTAGATGGAGAATGGAGACTGATGATAGGCTCCAGGATTGGCTCTCTTCACGTTTGGAGGATGCCACTTCTAGAAAGAATTACATGACGTATTGGAGGATCTTCTCAAAGTTCTGTGTTGATAGAGGAAAGGAAGATCCTTCACTGATGGTTGAACAGTTCAGAGCTGTGAAGTACCAGGGAGAGGCTCAGAGAGAGAAGTTTCTGGATGAATGGAGAGATCTCCTCAGAGCCTACGGCACATGGGTGAGGGGAAAGTATTCTCCAACATCACAGAATTATGCTCTATCTGTGGTGAAGAGTTTCCTAAAGTTCTATGATCTTCCTCTGAGGGTTGAGCTCCCAAAGAGAGTCTATGTGAAATTTCCTACTAGAGATCTTCAGAAACCAGAACTCAGAGTGATACTGGCCAGGGCCAGTCAAAGAGATAGGGTTTTCTGGCTATGCCAGGCTGAGAGTGGGATCAGGGCATCAACACTTCTGAAGCTACGATATGAAAACATCAGAGAAGATTTTGAGAGAGAGAAGGTTCCAATGATGATCAGCACTCCAGCAGAAATTCTCAAAGCCCATGTTGGTGACAGATGGAGTTTCATAGGAGAAGATGGATATCGGGCCCTCAGAGAATATTTGGCTCCCAGAATGCCATTGAAAGCACAAGATCGGGTTTTCACTACAGAGAGCCCAGGCATGCTCAAAGGAGAACAGTTCAGCCTGGCCTCCATCAGTGTGAAGTTCAGAAGAATATGTGATGAGCTAGGCATGGAGAAAGGGCCTTTTGGAAAGCCTGGAAAGGTCAGGATGAATTGCCTCAGGAAGTTCTTCAGAAACAACTTCAGAGGAGGAGCAGACTTTCGGGAATTCTGGATGGGCCACACCAATTCTGTTGATCCAGATCATTACTTCATCAGAGATCATGAGATCCATAGAAAAGAGTATCAGAAGAACTATGAAGAACTCAGAATTCTGGAGCCCATAACAACAACCCTCAAAGATGAGATCCAGGAGAAGTTCCAAAAGAAAGATCTAGAGATCCAGGATCTCAGAGCCCAGGTGCAGGAACTAAAAACAGCCCAGGAAACTGTGAGGCATCTCTGTGAAATGCTCCAAAAAATAGGGAAGGAAAAGGCCTAGACAACACTCAGACGTCTATGCCTTTCCGATTGCATTCAACATGGCAACCAGGAGAATGACAACCAAGAGGCCAGCTGCACTTGTGGAACCTTATCAGTTCTCTCACAGCAGCTGCTGTCAGTTGGCCAGAAATAGCACTGGCAATGCTGAGGCCAGCCATCACTATGCAAATCACCAGCATGAGCACAACACCCAGAGGTGTCTTAATGGCATTGACTAGAGAGCCAGTGGTTGATCCACCTTTACCCATTGTTCATCAAGCCTCCCAGGTGACATAAGGCTGGAGAGATCCCAGGGATGAATTCAATTCAGATCCACACCAGCCTATACTCCAATTCTGTGCAGTGACTATTTATGGTTTCAGAGCCCATGGACTTTTCACATGAACATGTCTATACCTCTACTCTCTAGAAAGGAACCCATGGACAGCTCCAAAACCGATCCAGAAAATTATCCATCAAACTTCATCATGCTCAACATGAAGTCAGCTCTAGAGCCCTAAAAATCTGTACTGTTGATGGAAAAACACTGACTTTTCTGAGGCTAGTAATCCACACTAACCACTGAGAAAGAGCCATATGGAGAGCCCAAAAGAGCCCTGAGCTGATGGTCAGTTTTGTAAACATTTGTTTTACTCAGTTGTTCTCTCACCCTGGGCTCTTTCCTGGAGACTGGATGCCAGGTAATAGAATTGTGGCACAGTCCGAACAGGACTGGTCAGGATTTCACCTTTCCTCTTCAATCTCATGATTATTCTCCTGAAAGCATCGTGTTCTAACTCTAGAAAGTCCAAATAGCTGAATTCTCTCCCTAGTTTGCTGGCTTTCTGGAGAACATAGGCCTGGAAAAGAATACTACTAAATGTTCTACGGAACTCTGGTTTGACACAGCTCAGTGCAAAGGGCTCCTGACGTGGCCTCTGAACCTGGTATGCAAAGTTGTTGTGCATGATCATTGACACCTGGGCTCCAATGTGTTTGAACTCAGATGACTCCTTTCCATTTTTCATGAAACTCTCTGCTAGGCATAAAGTCACAAAACAGACATCCAGGCCCTGGTCTTTGATGAATTGTTTGTAATTTTGCCAAACCATCCACTTCTCCA
This sequence comes from Candidatus Bathyarchaeota archaeon, assembly GCA_963845885.1. Lineage (GTDB taxonomy): Archaea > Thermoproteota > Bathyarchaeia > Bathyarchaeales > Bathycorpusculaceae > DASPPK01. The sequence continues at coordinate 186,379 of CAWJTU010000020.1, read as the reverse complement.
CGTTTGGAGCTCTAAAATTACAGATCAGGGACTTCTGCTTGTCTGCTAGCTCTACATTGAAAAGAGCCCAGGCTCCTGGCCTGGCTTATGATTGCTCATAATACCATCTCCCAGTGGACTGAAAGAATGTGGTTTGATGTTTTCATTTGAACCAGTTCTTCAGAGCTGATCTGGGCCAGATCCTCTTTTATGATTTATTGCATCAAAAGTATCAAAGGAATAGAAAGGCCAGCCAGGAGAACTGGTTCAGGGAATTCCTGGCCAGCCTAGGCATTGCAGCTCCAGATGGACTGCTCACTAGAAACTATGATGTGCTTCTGTTTTAAAGAGTTGCTGTGGGCTCTTCTGGGCTCTATTCCTCTCCATGTGGCTGCTCAGTATCCCAGCTCCAGCCCTCATTGTCCTGGATGCTATCATAGGGAAGATCCAGTTTCTTCAAAAGCTCTCTGAAACTCTCACTCCTTTTTGAAGGATGAAGGCCACAGCCGAATCTCCTCAACAGCCTTTCGTATCTCTGTTTATCTGTAGCTGAAAGTCTGATTGAGATAGTGAAGGAGTACAGTCTCAAAGGCAAACACCAAACAGAGCCCTAGTCAGGCTCTATCTCTCTATTGAGCTCCAATATAGGATTTTCGGCATGTTCCTCTGTGTGTGTTTGAGTATTCATATAGGATGTAATCATAAAGCCCAGAGAATTTCTGATCTGGAGAAAGAAGAAGAAGGGATTTCATGGACTTTGGGATATTAGTGTGGGTAATGTTCCAGCTAATTTTGTGGACTGGAACTTTCTGAACCCTGGCCAGAGATCCTTCTCCAGAGCCCTAGCAAACTTTGACTGAAAAGCCTAGCCTCTCCACACACAAAGATGCCAGCACTAATGTTCCCATTACCCTGAGCTCTCATCTCTCCCCTTCCCCGGCCTGAGAATGCCTGAAACAATCCTCATGATAATGGAGCTCATCAGTGGCAGCTGAGATCCTGCATCTCTGCACAGTCACCATCCTCTGGCCTGGACTGATCATCTTCAAGCATTGAACACAATGAGGATGAGATCTAGAAGGAAACTCTCCCTTTCTGAGAACACGAATGAGGATCCTCTGATCTCTCAGCTGATGCCAGGGAGTGGCCCTGTCAATCTCAGGATCTTTGAGGTTTTGGATCTCCATGTTCCTGGCTCCATATGGGAGGAGCTGATAGCCACTGAGCCCTGGAAGAGCTGGACTACCAGCCCTCCACTTAGTTAGATGATCTGGCAGAACATTTATGAATTGAAAATGTGTATCCAGAACCTGTATCCTTATCCTTCCTCTAATGACAACTGGCAAGAAACGCAGTATTTATCCTGAGCAATGTTCGTCAAACTGCGAATGTTTTTATTCTCGACGTATCTAGCTAAATAATTTGCCGGATGATGAAAAGGCATTAGGTTGACACCAGGATGAAAGCTCAGAGTTACACGGACGGCAATTCATGAGTAACCTTGCCTCAGATTGATTAATCAAATGGTCGCCAGATTGAATACCATTGATTTGTGGGAATCTTGTGTTAGAAGTACTCGTTTATTTTTCATATTCGTTGATGATTTTCTCGATGAGACCTTGATACGTACATTCTAGAGATTGACTAAAAAATCGCTCACTCTTTTTCATCTGAAGAACTCTGAGGCAGACTAAACAATGGAGCATTTTTCAAAGCGTTCAGCAACTCTTGGGTTTTAAGATCAGAAAGCTTGCAGATCTTGAGGTCAGTCAAGAACGGAAACTTCTCAGCTGCGTTACTCAATTCATGCAATTCTTCCCACTCAACTCTGAAATTCTCGGAAAGATCTCTCTCGTCCACTTGCTCCCTCCACGCGCCAGGTTCCAAATCAGCTTCCTCTGCTTCACCAGTGGTGAAAGGTCCTATGAGCGTGTTTGAGTCGGAATTGAAAAAGAAAACGACCGTACCTGAATCCAGATCTCCACGCGTGCTCGGCGTTTCTGTCGAACAAACGAATGACTTGCTTCTAAGACAATCTTGGAGAGATTCCACAGTGCAATGGAATACGTAACTTTCGTACATACTCGTAGCTTCCCACTCTTAACTAATAAGAATAACGCCAAAGCGCACGCATAATGAAAAGTGACTTTGGTTGATGCTTTTGTATACAAACAACCTTCAAGATGACGACAAGGCACGCTTTCAATGAAAAGGCTTGAGGACTGCGCACCCTCTTTTTTCTTCCAAACCACAGGTGTGCGCGAATTTTCACACACAGCTTGAGAAGTGCGCAATCCGCCTTCTTCCTTCTCCTTTCGATTCGACGTCAAACAATGGAGATTTTAATGGGATCGATTTCGAGATTTATCAGTTATGGAACAGATTTCTAGAACAATCCTCTATCTGAGTCCGTTGAGCTGCTCAGAGTCGATATCGAATGGTCACGCCGCGGACTGGATGGGTTTCGTATTTGGTTCGTCTTTCCTTCGTGTTGGAATGCCAGATTTCATCATGTACAACCCAATTAGAATGAACACTATAGCCCCAACGATCGGTGGGATCCAGCCCTGCCAAGAGAAATACATCCCAGTTGAAGAAAGCATCGCTAACACAGCATACCAGATCATCCAAAACAGAGTCATCGAAGACATTCCCAGAATCAGCAGACCAACCCAGAAGACGGCGGTTTTCTCGCCCTCGAACATATTCAATCATCTACAAATGTGCTTTGGAAAGCTTTTAAACCTAGCCACAATTCCTCGTTGCACCGATTAGCCATCCCAAAGGTCTTCATAATCGGAGGCGCGATTAAGCGTTGGAAGGACTGGTCCTCACTTTCTTGCGTGCATTTGTGATGTAACCTGAATGTCCAGTCATCAAGGTTTGTGGGCGAGTTCTTCCTGTTTCGACCTGCATGCCGCGCATCAAACACTCAACAGTCTCAATGTCGGTGAAACTGTTTTCTTTGAGTGCATCAACGGTACGGACAACCTGGTCTATCGTCGGACTAAAGGAAACTATCGTTGCGCTAGGTTTCAATGAGGCATACGCTTGAGGAATGACCAACCATGGAACTGCAAGGTCAAGAACGACAGCATCGACGCCTCGTTCGTCAATTCCCATGGTTACATCTTTGTTCTTAAGTTCAACAAAATCAATCAATCCAGCCCTACGAAGATTCTTTTCCGCTATCGCTTGAAACTCCTCCCTGATCTCGTAGCTGTAGATCTTTCCAGTCGGCCTGACATAATGAGCCAACGCAGTAGTCATGGCAGCAGTTCCAGTTCCAGCTTCGACAACCTGGCTTCCAGGTCCTATTCCGCTAAACATGACTATCAGGGCAATGTCTTTCGGATACATAATCTGCGTCTGTCTGGCACACTTCATAATGTAATCGCGAAGCAAAGGTCGCAAAGCACAGAATTCAAAACCCAGACTGCTCGTGACCGTCGAGCCGTATTCCCTTCCGATCAAATCCTCCAGTTTGACGTAGCCTTTATGTGTGTGAAAGCTTTTCCCCTTTTCAACCTTGACCATGTAGGTTTTTCGCTGACTCAGGCCAAGAAGTATGTACTCGCCTTCTACAATCAATGAGTCTGTCAAAGCATCCACTACGGACTATACTTGAACGGGTGCTTCGCACGATCTTTGTTTTCTATAAGCTCATCGATCGTTGGGCGGCCTTCCACCGTTTTACGGATCGCATGACGCATCGCTTTATAGTTGTTAATGTAGACTCTTTGTCTATCAACCGCACTGGGATGAACGAATACGTTCGCTACGATCACCAGTTCGTCTGCCGCTACCCTTGGAATTGTTCCATCAGCAATGCTGTCAACCACTGCTTTTGCAACCGCCGTTTGTGCTGGACCATAGACCATGCTTGCCTGACGCATGCTGGTTATAGTAACTGTGGGCACGATCAGAGTCGCAGGTTTGACTGAAAGATTAGGTTCTAATATAGCCAACAAGGGCTCATGCCCTGATTGAGGTGCCGCCTTTGCCTTTGCGAAGGCTTCAGCGACTGGGCCATCCTTTCTGCCGATGAGAAGATCGATGTGTGCGACTTCCGCGCCTTGACCCGCCAAAGCTTCGCCGACGCGGAGATTGAAGCCTTTGATCACTTCGGGCGTCACGTCGATTGCCATAAATCGTTCTTCGATTGGTTTTTCTGTTATCTCGAACGTTATTGTTCTGGGTTGTATCTTGCCGATCTTTTCCAAGTCAAGTCGGAGTTCTTCTCGCGATTCGTAAGTCAACTCGCCGCCGACGCTAAGAGGCTTCCTTACAGGACCGACCTTGATTTTCATCATGTTCAACGCTTCTTTGGTTCCGACCGCTCCGCTGTTTGCAAGAATCCTGGCTATCTTCTGAACTTTGTATTGCAGTTCCCTGGCCTGCTGAAGTTCCCCCTTCTTTGACATGATTATAGATCTCCACCCAAACGTCAGGGATGACGTTAGCGCTTGCGAGTATCGCGCCGGAACAGCCTGCGGCCAATCCTGCCACTACGACTTCGTCATGTCCGCACAACACGTTTATCTTGTCCCTCACTTTTTCGAGAACGGCTAGGATAAATTTCAGTTGCCCGCTACTGTCTTTTACGCCGACGATGTTCGGAATCTGTGCGAGATCTTCAACCATCTGCCATGGAAGATCTAAACCAGTGCACTGTGGAATGTTGTACAGAATTATGGGCAGGTCAACTTCACTCGCTATAGTACTATAATGCTCGTAAATTCCGCGGTCCGCAGGTTTCATGTAGTAAGGTGTGACGATCAGAGCCGCGGTAACGCCAACGTCTTTCGCATATTTCGTCATTTCAACAGCTTGATCCGTACCGCTTGAGCCCGTTCCAGCTATTACTGGGACTCTTCCATTGACTTGATCGACAACGATCTTGATCACTCGCTTCTTTTCTTCGGTAGTCATGTTCACGAATTCGCCAGTCGTTCCGCATGGAACGACACCGTGTACTCCAAGCCCGATGCAATGGTCGACCAAGACCCGCAGTTTTTCTTCATCGACGTTTTTTCCGTCAGCTGTGAACGGCGTGACCAACGCAGGGAAAATTCCTTCAGGCTTGAACATAAATTGCCTCCACCTTCTAGTTTACCGTCCCTCTTATATGATTTGAGCTTCAATTTCCAGAAAGAGAGTTCGCATTCCTGCTCCGAAAACACTATAAACGATCAACCACGAACAAATAGAGCATTCGAGAGGATGATCACGTTGGCTGACCCGAGAACCAAACTGCAAATCAACGAAAAGAATCTGAAAGAGATCAATACATTCCTTCTGAAAAAGGACAATGCACTAGTAAATAGGCTCTTGGAAATTGTCGAAAAATACGGTGGCGTTAAAGAGATAAACAAAAAAGCTAATGCCGCCCGTGACCTCAACTACTTGATGCACAGACTCGAAAAGAAAAAGTCGCCTTTCAGCAGAGATCTCGAATGGTTGATAAAGCAGCGTGAAAAAGAGGCTTTTATCAGCATCCCAAACTATCGAAAGAAAATCGTGGGCGATAAAACTGCGCTCAATGAGGTTTGACGAGTCATTTGCTGTCACATTAGAGATCAGCGCTTTCAACTTTTTCCCCTGGTTAATTGAAGAAGCCAAACAAGCTATAAAAAAACAGGAACTCATGCCTAGTCGATACATTCGTGTGCGCTCGATGAACGAGCAAGTGAAGGACGACGACATCTTGGCTTTTGCTGCCTCGATGCAGATCATCGGTGCTTCCTACGTGCAGACTCTAGACACGAAGGGCACGCTTCCTGGCCCTGATGGCAAGCCGATCAACGTTCACCTAGGCGGGCCCGATACGATTACTGGGTATTTCGGAGGCGTCGGTGAACCTAACGAGTATTCTTTGAAATGGGCAGACGAATTCCTTCACTATTACACCGAGTATGGCCTGTCGCAAGTCTTGAACACGAACTCTGGAACAGTGTTGCTTGGATACTGGTTGCGGAAACTCGGCATAGACATCGAATTCAAGATATCAGTCTTCCTGGGAACTGACAATCCTTATTCGATCTTCTGGACTTTAATGACTGCGAAACTCTTCAGCAGAGAAGATGGTTCAACACCGTTGATTGGTTTCAATCTGTCGAACTCTGTCAACAACGAGACAATTGAGCTGGCAGCTTACGTGCGAAATGCTTTCGACTTTGAAAACGTAGTTCGCATCGAGCATCACATCACCGAAGCGTACAAAGCATAGTTCGTCAGCCCTACGACCGCACTGACGAGCTTATGGAGCTTGCAGACCACGTCAGCAACATCGGTGCCAAGCATGAGGGTGGAATTCCTGAGACTGAGCTCAAGAGAGAACATCCTTCGGACATACTTGACTACTTCTTGCCGAAAAAAGACATCATTGAAAAGGGGTTGATGCCGCAATTGTTGAGGAATTATCTCGACAAACATGACGCTACGAACAGAACGGCGGAGGCTCTGACAAAACGCGGGCTAACATTCATCGCTGCACAGAAACTTCACGGCAAATAGTGGGTTTTTTCAGGTTTTGACGTCTTACCAATTCTCTCTCGGTCTTCGCAAGATAATGTAGATCGTCGTAGCCAAGAACACGACCGTGGTTATCGCCAGAATTGTGGTGAGCCGCCGCGTATTGTCAAGTTCACCTAGGCTATTCTGAGCTGATGTGTAACTCTGATTGAGATTCCAGTACGTACTGTTTAGGTCTGAGTAAGACTTAGTCAGATTGGCATAGCTGTCATTTAACGTTTTAACCTGTTCTTGAAGGTTCTCCATCTGTGTGTTCTCTACAAGCGTCAGCGGAAAACCGTTGACGATGTTTGGAAAAGTCAGTGTCATTTGGCCCATGTTCACGGAGTATGCCAACTTTATCTGTCCATAGGTTATTCCCCAAACGTTGTCAGGCACCTTCACGACGATAGGATATTGTCTGAGACTGTTGTTCATGCTGAAGTTGCTGTCAGAGAAGTTGCCGATCAACAGTTGATCAGTGCCATTCACGAACCCGAATATCTCCAGACCAATACGTCCAAAGTCGACATCCGCCGTAGCGGTCAGCGTCAGGATCGCAGACATGTTCTTGCCTGGGTCAGTTGTTGTGGTGGCGTTGACCTGAATATTGATTCCAGTCATTTCGGAATTGAAGTACTCTTTCATTTGATCCGTCGTTGCCTGCACTCCAGCAGAGCTGAGTAACGCTACTGTTAGAGGTATCAAGCACAGCAATAGGCTAATTCGCTGATAAGTCCTCATTTTTTCACCTTTGGAAAACAACTCCCCGAGTTCTACGAGAATGTTATTTAACATTTTCTATCATGCACAGATATCTATGAAGAATTATCGAAAACTAGATGGAATTGCCTATCGTATCGACCTGACGAACCGTTGGTAAATATAAATGAAATACATGAACGAAAATGCTGTCAGCAACACTTCGAAGGACAGTATCGCAAAGTTATGTTCAACAGCCATGAAGTAGCCATTAGTTAGGATGTCAGTGAAGACTAGAATCTGTAGAAATATCGCTCCGCCTATGCAACTGAGACCCAGAGTATGGAAAATCACTTGTGTTCTACGATCTTGACGTATGGCATTTGTCATTGCTATCTCATGTAGCACGAGTTAATGCAGTGACTTATGTATTATGAATCATACAATAATAGAACGGCTAATGATCGAAGGTCAATATCAAAGCTAAGCTCCCTCATCTGTAGTAACGACCCAAAGTTTTTGAGGCTCCTATTGTTTGATCATTAAAGAGGCGCAACTCTTGAAAGAATACCTCATCGGAACGGGTGGATGGGCATACTTTCGAGTTCCACGGCTTAAACCACTGATAGCCTACTCTAAAATCTTCAATTTCGTCGAGGTCAACTCCACCTTCTATCAAATCCCATCTGTGCCCGAAGTGGAAACCTGGCGAAAAATGGCGCCTCAGGATTTTCAATTTTCCGTCAGAGCGCACAGGACAATTACGCATACTCATAAACTGAAACCAAATGCAGAGGTGTTTGAAGCTTTTGAGAAAATGAAAAGAATATGCGACGCGTTGAACGCTGAAATTCTGCATCTTCAAGCGCCACCTTCATTCGAAGTTAATGAATCATCGGTCAAAAACCTAAGGCAACTTCTTGCATCTCTGAGCTTTAAAGGCCTGAGACTCGCGCTTGAAATTAGAGGGACCTCCAAGAGTTCTGGTTTGGATTGCAGATTACAGAGATTAATGGAAGATAATAACATGATCCACTCTGTTGACTTGTCAAAGAATGAAGAACCTGCGTATGATTCAGACATTGTTTACTCAAGATTGTTTGGAAAGGGAAAACATAACATCTATCAACCAACTGACGGTGAATTGGTAGAAATAGATCAAAAAGCAACCAACACGAAGTCCGAAAAGATAGTAATGAGTTTTCATTTTGTTAAAATGTACAAGGATGCTGTCAGACTGAAGTCATACAAGCAGACTGGAAAATTCCCATCGATAACAAATTCGAGTGGAATCGATTCATTAGAAGAAGTACTAGGTGAAGATGCCAAGTTTCCAGCGACAAAACAGCAGCTAATACAAAATCAAGGATGGAAACTATTCGATCTAAGGAAGACAGAGAGAATTCATGCGGCAGAAGCCTTGAAAGAACTGCCTGAGCAAATATACTATAGTCTTGCAGAAGTTGTGGAAAAAGTGGGAAAAGTAATGCGGTGATAGGAACTGAGCGAAATATCAAGCAAGATTTTTTTGGGAACGTCTGGTTGGAGCTACAAAGAATGGATCGGACCGTTCTACACGAAAACGGACAAGAGCATGCTTAGAGCATATACGAGGGTTTTCAAGACTGTTGAAATTGACTCGACATTCTACCGCTACCCCACTAAAGGTATGGTGATGGGTTGGACAAGATATTCGCCAGAAGGCTTCGTATACACGGCCAAACTGCCTGGTCTAATCACTCATGAAAAGAAACTTGATCTGAATCAAGGAATAGAGGCGGATCTTGAGAGGTTCTTAGAACTTATGGAGCCTCTTTATTTAGGCGGCAAACTTGGTTGTCTGCTCATACAGTTGCCCCCCAGATTTGACTATAGACCAGCGCAGATAGAGGATTTTTTCAAGCTTCTTCCAAAACATGTGAAGTTTGCAGTTGAGTTTCGACATCCTTCATGGATGAGGAGCGAGACATGGACGCTTCTTGACAAATATAAAGTGGCGTACACTATTGTCGACGAGCCGTTGCTTCCGCCAGAATCTCACATTACCTCTAACATTGCCTATTTCAGGTGGCACGGTCATGGGACCGAACCTTGGTACAATTACAGATATCAACTCGACGAATTGCAACCATGGGCTCCGAAAGTCCAAGAGACTGCAAAAAAGGTTGATAAAGTCTTTGGCTATTTCAACAACCATTACCATGGGTACGCTGTCGAAAACTGTCTGCAACTCATGCAAATGGCTGGGACGATTGAACCCAAGCAGGAGGAAACAAAGAACCGAATAGAAAACTATCGAAAACAGTTGAGTCAACAAACTCGTTCTACGCTAGAGGCGTTCACTTCTCCCAAAACAATCGATTTCAGCAGCCTGATCGCTTATTTTGTTTCACCTGAAAGGTTGAAACGTGCTAAGCAAATTCCAGACCACGAAATGCGAATCGCAGAGTTGACAGAAGATCGAATCGAAGCCACTGTTAGAGAATATCGTATAATTTTAGACATACGAAACAAAAAGATCGTCCATGATTGCGCTGATTGGGAAAAAATCATGTCTACGAAAAGAATCTGCAAACACATCGCAAAACTCTTACTGTCAATTGACAAACAGAGAGCTCTGGATGTACTCAAGAGTATTTACGACAAAGAAGAATCTTGGGTATTTGAAGTCTTCCAAACAGAAGAATAAAAAAAGGGTTAGTTACTACTTTGTGCCTTCTGAAGACATAAGCGTCAAGGTGGCTCGCACGTTGTCGACTTTCCTTATATGAGACGACACAGTCTCTTTGAGTCGATCCATGGTGTCCGCTTTGACACGAACGATTATGTCGTAGGTCCCGTAGACAGCGTAGGCCTGTTCCACGCCATTCAATTTTCTCACATCTTTCAGAACGTTCATTTCTGTTCCGAGCTCAGTATTAATCAAAACAAATGCTGTTGGCATTGTATCATTCCTAAATGATATTGCTGCGGTTTGTCCATAAAACCCTTTTCACTTTGCTTCGTGACAAACGATTTGGGACCACAAGTTAGATACTATAATTCTTATTTTTCTCGGTCAACACGATTTTGCTTCTTGAGTTCCGCATAAACCTGCAAAAAAGTTGAGCGTTTTCAGTATGAACAGGAAAAACAGTTTTTGCGTTGATCTTCTCCAAGGTCGATTTAAGTTGCAGCGGCATCATATGTCCTGATACGTGAACGTGGTATTGCGGCAGTCCAAAGTGATCAAGCCAGTTAACCAGCCTCTCAAAGTCTATCTCCATCTCTTCATTAAACGGCTCAGAGGCAGAAAGAATGTAGCAGCTTCCAGATTTAGGTTGAATTTCGACGAGTTCCTCAAGGTCATAGAAGGATATTGCCAGGACGACATTGCATTGTCGCTTCGAGAGTTCGAAGGCTCCTTTCACTTTGTCAGCGTATTCGTCGACTAATCGCTTTTCCCACTTGTAGTTGGTAGCCTTCGATTTTCGAAATAACAAGATGTTCTCGTCACTAATGTCTGGAAGATTCAACCCCTTGTCAGCACGAAAAGACTCCAATAGATACGCCTGTCTCAATGAAATCGCGAGACATCTGTTGTTTCTTTTGGCTACTCGAAAGAAACTGTTGAAACGATCAATATCCGCGTAGGCGAACTCTCCAAGCACTATTCCGTCTGTCTGACCGATGATTGTGTCTAGTTTGTTCTCGACTTCACGCTCTGAAGAGACTGAAGCACCAGTCATGTTCGTGGCTTCCGTAATAATCGTCGTGACCTCGGATTCACATGCTTTCTTAGTGAAATCATCAGTCATTTCGCTTTTTGCACCATGATGCCTGAAGTCGCCCGTGTAAGCCAGCGAGCCATTTGAAGTATGAACAACAAAACCATACGCGCCGGGAACTGAGTGATCTACGTGAATTGGCTCGATTTCCAAATTGCCGCAGCGTATTTTTTCTCCAGTTCTGAATGTGTTAAAATTCAACCCTCGCACGTCGAATTCTAGGTCTGTCCGTCTAATGTCTCCCAATGACTGGAGAATGATCTTGGTGGTTTGGCCGCAATATATTGGAATTTCGCGTTTCACAAAAGAGAGGTAAGCACAATGATCCAAATGCCCGTGAGAGATGAAGATCGCATCAATATCTGGTTGTTTTTCATCAAATCTGTAAACCCCGTCCAGTTTTGGCAAGATGCCGAATTCCTGAAGACTTTTTTCGCTCTTCGGCGAAAGAAAGGGAGGCGAGTAGAACAATCTTTTCATCCCGAATGACATGCCAAAATCGAAAAAGATCTTGGTATCGCCGTCTTTCAGAAGTATTTTGTTTCCGCCAATCTCGTTCACGCCACCGTAGAAAGTCAGACTTGTCTCAATCTTTACCAAGGCTACGCCTTCAACTCCTTCGCTTTTCTGCAAATATTGGAAAGGGCGAACATGACGTGTGGAAACGTAAAAACACTGAAAACCTTCGTGTACTTGGGGTTACCCGCACTTCTGACGATGTTGGCTTTTCCACCCGATTCCAAATAGCCTTTCACGAAAGTTTCACCGAACGTCAGAATCTTCGTTGTGTCAAAAAGCGGAGGCACATAGTGTCCGGAGTAATACATGAACTCTGCGATATCCCATACCGGATCACCGTTTCGGCTCGCCTGTTCGAAATCCATCAGGCAAATTTCACCGTTCTTTCTCACCAACACATTCTCTGGTTTTGTGTCTCCCAAAGCAACCTTCAAAGAATGAACACGAGCAAGCGTTCCACCGACTCTCCTTATGATCTCCAAGTCAACCTTTAGATCTTCGTCATTTCTTGCACTCACAATGCGTCTGACAACCCTGCTCAGGTTTTCGCCCTCAACATACTCCATGACCACAAGACGTTCTGCAGGGCTGATATGCAACAATTTCGGAACGGCGAAACCATGAGAATCGAGCAGACGGTTAATAGCCCATTCTTTCTCCAATCTCGATGTTCCCGCCATCGCGAATGTTCTTGTTCCGGCTGACCATAGTGTAAGCGGGAACCACTTGAAATTTGCCCAGTCCCTAAATCTCTTCACTATGACCTTTCTATGTCGATCCTTCGTTAGCAACTCGACTGAATAAACGTCGTTCAGAATGCCGCCGATGCTCTTGATTTTGATCTGAGCATCTTTGTCCGCGGATAATTCTTTTCTTGCATATTCTTCAATGTCCATTCTGTTTGCAAGGGAGACGAGCCCGCTCGAAGTGGGAACATAAACATAGTTCTCTGGATCCTCGATACTCTGCATGATTTTGGATTCGTCCAAGAAAGCCTTCTGGAGTTTCAGAAACTCGTTTCGATTACGGGACATGGCATCAAAGATCTGCGGGAAAAGGCCTAACGCGGTCGTAAACAAAGCTCGTTGTCCTGTTTTGAAGAGGTCCATGAATCGTATTTTTTGCGCACGGACACGGTCCACAAACTCTTTGGAGATTCTCAAATAACCATCGGTTTTGTAAAGTATTCCATCGTTTTCGAGTTCTTTCGCGGCGTCAAGAAAACCGCGCAGGGAAAACTCGATATCTTCTCGGCCGTCAGTCATCAAGTCCGCAAGCGCGTACAACGTTGGAGGAAATAGTCGCCCTCGAGTAAGCATCGTTTCGTACATGAAGTACTCGGGCTTGACGTGCAGTTCATACGATAGTTCAGGGAAATCAAGAATAAGACTCTCGAGGAGTTCCGTTATCAGCCGTTTCTTCAGTTTTGTCTCCTCTAGGCGAAAATAGCCTTCATTCATCAATGTGGAATAAGGAAAAACTAGAGCGCCAGCCAAAGCTTCTCCTAGAAATCCCCTGTCAATGTCTCTTTCAAAGACCCATTGGTCCACTCCCAAGACTGAAACGTTGACGCCTCCAATGACCTTCACGTAGTTCATGAGTCTTGGTTGAAAATCTCGGATCACAGCTAGAACTTGCATTACCGTTCGAGCCGTCGGATATATTGATGCATAGTCACTTCTGACCAGAGCAGCAACGATGTGGCAGGGTTTGGCAGCATGGCTGCAGAAACTCATGACTTCATGAATCAATCCTGCCTCTGGAGATTCGATGCCCGTCCTCAATCTTTCACCTGGCAATAAAGACAAACAATAGATTCTGTGGCTTATGCAGATATAGTTGATGCTTGCTAGCGTGGTCGTTAAAATGCGGGAACGGTTGCAGTTCAATTTGACTGAGTCAAAGTCGACATTCTATCTCGCAAGGATTTTTATATAAGCGAATATTGCACTGCCGGTGAATATTGCAGCAAAAACCAGAGCTGAGATTATCCAATATTGTGAGAAATCTGGATAGCCGAGCAGGAAATTGCGGATCATGTCGGAACCGCTACTCAGAGGATTTACTTCAGCAAAGGTCACGAGCACACTTGGAAACTGTCCAGTCTGGCCTAGGTTTTGAATGACCGACATAGGGTAGAAAACGCTGCTGCAAAAGAAAAGTGTATAGTATACCAAGCCTCTAGCTGTTACGAATTTCTCAAAGCTTCCTGTTGACACTGCAATTGATATGCTTAATCCCGAAATTCCCATGGCCAAAAGGAAGAGCATTGCCAATATAAGAAGCAGCTGAGGCAACGATGGAAACCCCAAAAACACAAAACAAGTCAGAAGCAATGGTGTCATGTAGATCAATCCTCGTACGCCTCCGGAGATCACTCGTCCGACCGCGAGTTCTATTCGTGACATGGGCAGGCTCAACATGTAATGGTGGATTTCTCTTCGTCTCTCAACGTTGACTTCACGTCCAATCATAAATGCCGATGCGAACAAACCTGTCACTGCTAAGCCTGGAGCAAAGAAGTCGAAGTAGCTCTTGATCTGCACTGTTATAGTTGATTTAAGCATATAGTTGTAAACTATTGCCATTATGAATAAGTCAGCCAGATTCATGGCAATTAATCCTGCCAGCCACCACTTGTAGCGGAAAAAGTTCCTCAGATCATGCTCAACGATGTGGAGGATTCCTTTCTTCATCGCCATCCACCGCCTTCAATACGTCTTTCATAGATTACGACGCCGAAATAGGTGAATAGACCGAAGAAAATTACGACGCCCAACAGGGATAACAGCGGGTTGCTGATCGTTATTATGCTTTCTAGGCCTGTTCCCCAACGGAATAGGTCTGCTGCGAAGGTCACGGGATTAAACGTGGCTAATTCACCGTAAGCAGGGTTGGCTTTCATTACAATTGCCAAAGGATACATAGCTGTGCTGAGACGAACGATCAGTGCGTCTAATACTCCCATTAATATGTCGAATCTGTCACTTGATTTTATCATGACTGCCAACGTTATGCTAAATCCGGAGACGCCAAATGAAAATAGAAACAACGCAAATAATGAAACGAGGAACTGAAGTGGATTAAGTGATCCTATGACGTAAAGCGATATGGCGATTAGCGGTCCTACGTAGATGAAGGACCTCAATCCTCCGCCTATCGACCTACCGAGGACGAGCTCCCTCCTGGAAACTGGCAGACTTAGTAAGTACTCAAAAACGCCGTGTTCAGCTTCTTCATATATGTCGAAACCAATGAATATTGCTGCTGAATATAATGTCATTACTGAAAGTCCCGCAACATAATAACGGAAGTAGTCTTTGACGACGCTGACGTTCATCATGTTGGAGGCAATCAATCCGAACAAGACAATCTGTGCAACGAACCAGATAGCTCTCATGATAATTATGAACTTGTACTGAAAGAAAAGACGAACATCCCTTTCGATTACAAGGAGCAACTTGCTCGTCTATCTCTCACTCCTCATCTTTTTGTGCCTCTTCAATCGTAAGACCGGTATAATGCGCGAAAACGTCATCTAAGCTCGGTTCACTCATTCTCACAGACGTGATCTGAACGTTCTTCTTGGCGAAAAGGTTCATTATTCGGGGAACAATCTCCTCGACCTTGTTCAGGTAGATGCGCATGCTCGTCGGTTTGACCTGTGTTATATCCGCGACCTCTCGGAGTGTCTTGAGTTCATCAACTATTCCCGGAGGAGCGTCCTTCTCAAACTGCAGGTCCATCATGTCGCCGCCGACGATACTGTCTTTCAGCTCTTTCGGAGTGTCACACACCAATAGTCTTCCCTTGTGCAATATTCCAACGCGATCCGAGAGCTGGTCAGCTTCGTAAAGCTCATTTGTCGCCAGAATGATCGTCGTGCCTTCGTCTCGGAGTTCTAATAACATGTTCCAAATTCTGTGCTTTCCAACGATATCGATCTGCGCAGTGGGTTCATCCACTATTGCAATTTTCGGTCTTTGAACCAGTACCTTGGCCATTTCAACTCGTTTTCGCATGCCACCCGAAAGTTCGTTGACGTTCTTTCTTCGCGCGTCCCACATCTCCACGGCATTTAGCACGTCTTTGACCCGCCGTTTCCTTTCTTCAGTTGAAAGACCGCAGACTTTCGCGTGCCAGTTGACCACATCCCATGGAGTAGAAACCCACAACATCTTCGGTTCCTGAAACGCGATGCCCAGCATGCCTCGCACTTTCTCAGGCTGTTTGCGTATATCATATTCCCCTACAAAGGCTGTACCTTCGGTGGGTCTGATTACCGTCGCAAGCATCAGAATCGCTGTGGTTTTCCCTGCACCGTTAGGTCCCAGCAACCCAAGTATTTCGCCTTCTTCCACATCCATGCTCAGATGATCGACCGCTGTTACTTTTTCGTATTTTTTTGTTAGGTTTTGCATGCGAATTATAGGTGCCACTTGTTACACCAGATTAGAAAAAACTACAATGACGCACCAAACTATTAAGACTAGCGATTTTTCGATAGAACCCGTTGTTAGGAAAGTATCTGTTGACGTTCATTGAATAGAGCTTCGGCTTCAATAACGCGTTTGTTGTATCCGAACAGGTTGAATAGAGTTTCTCCAGCTGAAATTAGGAGTTTAATGTACTCCTTAACGTCGTAACGGGTGCTGGACTTCAGAAGCTGCTCTGCAGTGACCCTTTCATTGACCCATTTAGAGTTGACATTCGATATCACATACTGGACGGCTTGTCCTGCGTGCACTTCAAAACCTGCCTTTTCCAACTGTTTTGACGCGATTGCCTGAAGAACATCATGGCTATAGTCCGTAGGCGTTTTTGAGATTCTTTTGGTAACTAACAATTCCTGCAAATCCACTTTACCTTCTACCACTTTATCTGCATAAGCTCTCAAAACGTGCAAAGCTTCAGGGATTTTTTCTTTGAAACTTGCCAGATTGTTTGCGCCTGCGAGTTTCCTGATCATTTCCATCTGAGCCTTGACAATTAGAATAGGCGTGTCTCCTCGTCTGGCCTCAACACCTCTGAGCTTAATATCGCCATTCTCAAACACGCCGTAATACCTGTTTAAAACCGGAACGTCTTCTAAAACTTTCGAGGGTAGAAAAACGATCCACCGATACTTCCCTTCAAGACCCAAGTTAACGTTAATGACTTCTGAAGCTTCATGACAAAAATCAACGATCTCTCCAGGATGGGCGTTTATTTTCTTCAGCCACAGAGAATCTACGATGCCGTGAATAACTTCAAAACCATGCTCTTCGGCCAGTCTAGCTGTCTTCAACAATACGTCGCGGGCAAAAGCGCATACAGCGATGTGAGCGTCAACCTTTCCGAAACGCGCGTTTTTATACCCTAAGTAGCCGAAGCACGTCACCAAAATCCATTTAAGAGCAGCCTGCCGCATGCTGTAAACGTGCCTTAAGTTCGGGTCTTCAGTTTCCCTCATCAGACTCTTGTACCTCGAACGTTTCTTTAAAAGTAGCTTCAGAGTTTTAGGAACGATGCCTTCTCTCTTTTCGCAGATGTTGTAGCCTAGTTCTGGAACTCGGTTGCTGGAGTCTGGGCAGCACTTGCAGAGGACAGTCTCAGCTGAAATGTTCCGCGTTAGCATTAGTGTAGGAAACATAGAGGTGAAGTCAACTTCGAAAATATCTGTATGAAAGCCAATCTTGGGCTCAAAAATGAAACCGCCGCGATCAGCAACAAACAATTCCCACGCTGTTTTGAAAGATTCCGGCTCGTTCTTTTTCCACGGAATCAGAGTGCTATCTTTCCACGCGGTATAAAGCTGCAGAGAAGACATTATTGTTCCGATAGAAGCTCTTGAAGAACGATGGATGGGAACTCTGCAGGTTCGTGAAACCTCAATGAGTCCTTCTAAACCGCAAGCAGAATAAATGAACGTGTTGTTAACGTCGATGTGCACTCTGCCGAAAAGTCTCTGCATTGGAGCTTTGTGGTAAACTTGACCATAAGAGAAGAAAGTTGTTCCTCTGCCTTTGATCGATTTCAAAGGGATGTCCTCTCTGCCTAGTATAAAACGATCCAGTACGCCGTTGACGAAGGCGCGATGAGCGAGATAGGGCAGCGAGAAGGAGTCTCCACCCTCAGTGAAAACCATGTCAGGATCTAAATTCTTGAAGGCTTTAACAAGCTCAAGGATCTTCGTTTCCTCATTATCGTCATCGATAACCGTTGTCTTTCCATCATGTTCCAAAGAAAGGCGATCTATCTTGTCAGTCAGTTTTTGTGAGACTCCTTCTTTCTTGACACTCACTTTGAGCCATAGCGAGCGCAGTTTGGGGAGAGAATAATCGACGCTTTCAACCGAATCAAGCAAGTCGTAACAAAGGCGTTTTCCAGAAGCGACGACCATAGCATGTGCGAATGGGAAAACATCTTTGTCGTACAAATAGGCCTGTGGAACTGTGACATCAACATTGTAGAAACGAAGGCTTCCGTTATTACCAAGCCTGAACAGATCTGTGGCTAAATATGAAACTTTCGTGTGATCTTTGACGCTCACTTCCAAGACTTTATGTTTGTGACCGTCCATGAAATCGGCGTTCTTTTCAACGAGACGACAATCTGTTACTAGATTGTTGTTCTTGGCTTTTTCCGCTAAGCGGTTGAGGTCAGAGAGATTTCCAGAAACATAAATTCTAAAGATAAACCTGTCAATGAATCGAACGCGTTCGCCATTTTCTGTAATAAGCCAGATAGTAATCTCGTCCGGACCTGAGGGGTAAACGTCAAACAGCCATCCTCGAACAGGGTTAAGTTTGACGAAGCCTTTTTTCAAGTCGCTCAAGGCTTTCTCGTATCTCCATCAGTTCTTTTCTTTGGCTTAGCAGAATGGACATGAACATCGCTTCAGTGAGTATTGGCCTTGTTGCCATTCCGCCAGCTGACGCGTAGATTCTGCATGCGTTCATCATTCTGTCAAACGCTTGTTCGTCCTTGTCTCGCAAAGCTCTCTTGAAGCCTTCCCAACGCATGATCTCTTCTTCCAGTGCTTGTCTGTAAGATGGAACGGTTCTACCCAAAACTCGCGCCTCCATACGCACGTGAATGAACATGATGTTGATCAGAAGCAAAATCCATTCGGAAAGGTCGAATGCGAGGATGATCTTCCAAACTGACGCTCAAGATTTGTTCGCTCTTCTTCAGTTTCATCAGGATATTGGATTTTCCGAATAAAGCAGCCTCAAAGAACAAATTCTGTCCAGATCGGTTTAGCGGTGAGTAACTGACGACAATTGCAATATGTTTCTCAGACGCGATTTCAGAAAGCTTTGAACAGATTTTCATGAAAAGCTCTCTGCCCTCAAGTTTTGGCATGTCGCGGTCCAGAAATAGGGAAGTGATGTTTGAAACGATTAACAGTCTAGCTCTAATCTTTTGCAGAACAGGACAAGTTTTGTCAAGAACCAGCGACGTAAGTTGGTAGGCTGTGAAGGCTCGTGAAACGTACACGTTGTCTAGAGCTGCCTTACAATCTAAAGCGTAATTACGTGCGATTTCTGCAACTTCGTAGGGACTAAATGAGTTGCCGCCATCGACAAAAACAGTTGACGAGTTTAAACCTCCACATTCGCTGGGTAACTGAGCGCGGATTGATAGAACTGACAACATGAATGAAGCAGCATTACCGCGTATAACGGTAAAATCGCCAGGCTCAAACCCTGTGAAAACGTCATCTAACATAGGGAAACCGAGAGAAAGACGTCTGAGCTTGTTGATTGATAAAATAGACATAGGCAGCTCTCCAACTCAAGATAGGAAGTTGTGAAAAAGAAACAAGATAAACCTTCACTGGAAAAACACTTTCCAGCGCTTAGAGAGATAGGTTAAAGTGAACAGCCAAAAATATGCTTGCAAGGGTGTGCTTCGTGAAAGAAGCTAACTTTGATTTCGTTAATGAAACAAACATGGGTCTTTTAACTGACCTTTACGAGTTAACCATGTGCGCCAGCTATTTTGAAAATAAGAGAAACGACGCGGCAACCTTTGATCTTTTCATACGGAAGCTCCCTCCCAACAGGTCATACTTCATTTTCGCCGGGCTTGAACAGGTCTTGTCCTATCTCGGAAACGTAAACTTCACTGATAAGCAGATCAAATATCTAAGAGAACTGAAACTGAGCGAGCAGTTTCTTGAATATCTTCGAACTTTCAAATTCACGGGCGAAGTGTGGGCTATCCCCGAGGGAAACATCGTCTTTCCAGAGGAGCCTTTGATTCGGGTTACCGCCCCAATAATCGAAGCCCAATTAATCGAAACTTTCATTCTAAACACGGTCAACTTGCAGACTATGCTGGCTACAAAAGCCTCACGAGTGGTGTATGCGGCACGAGGAAGATCTGTAATAGAATTCGGTCTCAGAAGAACCCAAGGAACTGATGCAGGAATGAAAGCAGCAAGATGCAGCTATCTCGTCGGTGCAGAAGGAACTTCAAATGTCCTCGCTGGCATGAAATACAATATCCCCGTTTTCGGAACGATGGCACATTCTTACGTCATGTCCTTTGATGATGAGCTTGATGCTTTCAGAGCTTTCACCAGTACGTTCCCCGACAGCTCGACTCTGCTGATAGACACTTATGATTCCCTGAAGGGAACGGAGAACGCGGTAATCGTCGCCAAGGAGTTGGAGAAAAAAGGATACAGGTTAAAGGCTGTTCGACTCGACAGTGGCGACTTGCTCACTCTGAGTAAAAAGATAAGAAAGATACTTGATATCAATGGTCTCGGGTATGTTGGGATCTTTGCCAGCGGTGACTTAGATGAATATGTGATAATGGAATTATTGAAGAAAGGCGCCAAAATCGATGCTTTTGGTGTTGGGACGAGAATGAGCACATCATTTGACAGGCCTTATGTTGACGTTGTTTACAAACTCTCTGGTGTTATCGAAGGTGGGACATTTATCCCGGCAATGAAATTGAGCAAGGGCAAAATAACTTTGCCAGGGAAAAAACAGGTTTTCAGGCAAATTGATCCAACTGGAAAATATGCTCAAGATGTAATAGGTATTGAGAATGAGGTTGTAGCAGGAGAACGACTTCTGATCAAGGCAATGGAAAGAGGGCAAATGATCCGTGAAACACCTAGTCTTGAAGAAGTCAGAATATCCGCTCTGAAGAACATCCATAAGCTTCCCGACCGCTATAGGAAACTTGTGAAACCTTATCATTACCCAGTAAAACTAAGTTCTGAATTGAAGAAGATCAAGGACCACTTGACTAGAGCGCGCGCTAAGGATGATCATCTTAAACTATAGATCATACCTGACCAAAATCATGTCAAATAGACTCAGGAAAACTTCCTTCTATCGAATGCCACAGTTTCTGGCCTTCTCCGCTCTGAGCCGAATATATGGGAAGATGGGAGGGGTATTACATCATTGCTCTTGGTTGTTCGATTCTTCTGAGCAGTGGACGTAGTGCTGATTGCGAAACGCCGTCGTCTCCGGAATTGTTTTTGAACATGCTCGGTGAGCCTATCTTTCTGCATATGAAGTTGAGCGAGTCCTCAGTGAAGTTCAGCATATTCTGCCCCTCAGTCGTCAGTTTGTAGACTTTTCGGGGTCTTTCACTTGTCATCTCCCAGTCGCTTTTCACAAACCCCTTCTTCTCCAGCGTTCCTAGCAGCGGATAGATCGTGCTTGGACCAAAGTAGACGCCGAAGCTTCTGCGTATCTTTGTTATGATCTGGTAGCCGTGCATTGGTTCGCCATTCAGGAATTGCAGTATTATTAGGTCGAGAAGGCCCTTCATGAGTTTGGTTTGTACTTCTTTCGAGTTATTCATTCAGACACACCTTTGTTTTGTAGATTTGTTCAACAGTTTTCCTGTTGAACATCTATACAATATGTCCTCCTTGAGACATATCTTGAGTCTCTATATACACTAAAGCACAATATAAACGTTCATACTTACCAGAAGCATAAAGAAACATAATAAAACATATATGAAATCGACCCATCGAACGTAAATCTAATAAGCCGAAACGATGATAGGTACAGAAAGAGACATAATTAGAGACGTATAAAACTTGTCGGAAGCCTACGAAAAAGAGATTGTACAACGCATAACCAGAAACTTATTAGACATACAGATTTTGAGACTACTTCGCAACCGGCCGATGTGGGGATACATGATAACAAAGCAGGCAGAGGCAAGATTCTACGTAAAACTAAGACATGGAGCATTGTATCCGCTCCTTAACAATCTAGAAAAAAACAGTTTTCTCACGAGCGAGCAGCAACCCAAAGGTAAAAGGAGACGAAAAGTGTACAAGATAACCCCTAAGGGAACGCAATACGTTGAAACTTACGAGAAGATCTTGCGCGCACAAGTAGATGGGAAAGACGTCACATAACGATACTGTTAGTTCTTAAATAGCACGTGTGAACAACAACTCCAGCATGGAACCAGAAAGCAAGCCCAGATCCGCCATCTTGATCGAAGACTTTAAGGAACGCAGCATTGAGTGTCGCAAATACGTGATAAATAGCTTCTTGATGGAGCACATCCCACACGAAGAACTCCAGAAAGCGCTCAAACACTACTTTTCCTACTGGAACGATTATACACATCCCGGACTTTTCTCAATTGCCTACGAAGCCTGCCGAGGCAACTCAGAGCACGCCGTCAAGCCCCAAGCTGCAATGGCCATGATGGCGGCAGCCTTCGACATTCACGACGACATAGTAGACAAATCGAAAAGAAAACACAATCATAGTACCGTTTTCGGAGAATTTGGATCAGATATTTCTTTACTTCTGGGTAACGCTTTTCTCGTAAAGGGTTTGACTCTGTTGGGCGACTCAATCACCGAATTGCCACACGAGAACCAGCGAGAAATCTTCAAAGTCATAAAGGAAAGTTTTTTCGAGGTTGGTCTTGCACACGCGCTAGAACTGCAAACGAAGGGGAGATTGGATGTCGTGCCAGAAGAATACTTGCGCATCCTCGAAATGAAAGCTGCAGGCATAGAGGTGGATACTCATGTCGCAGCCTTAATAGCTAGAGGAACAAAAGGGGAAGTCAAAACACTGAGAGACTATGGGAGAACCATTGGAATCCTGGCAACCCTCCGGGAAGAATTTGTCGACGTCTTCGAAGCCGAAGAACTGAACCGCCGATTACGCAAAGAAACCTTACCTCTACCGTTGATTTTTTCGCTCCAAGACCCAAAACTGAAAGAAAGAATTCTCAGGATACTTGGAAAGAAAATAACTTCAAAGGACATTGATGAGCTAGCGAGTGTTGTGTTCGACACTGAACAAGTTCGCGTTGTGAAAAAGAAAATGGAGAAGCTTTGTGAAAAAGCTAAAGTTCTTGCAAGTCATACTGAAAATAGAAAATCCGAAGCACTACTGTTCTAACCTTGCTTCGTCTATGCTAGAAGACTTGTAGTACCTAAATCGGGAACGTCCGAACTGGAATGCTCCGTTTCTTTGCCTTCGTCATCTCAATCCCTCACAATTAGTATACGTGTTGAACAGGCATACTTAAGGTTTGTGTTGAACAACAATACAGCTATTGGCTCAACAAATGTTTTATCGGCAAACGCATGAAACATGGTTACAAGGCAGTAACAGCGATGTTACCCAAGAAGATCATAAGAGTGCATATTCCGGCAAAAACACTTGCTCCAGCGATGATTTTGGTCCTTAACAGCCTTGCTTGGTTCACGCTCACGGCTGCCTTACTAGATGATCTGTTCACTAGACTGAAGTTGCCAAACGGCGAAATTCTAGCGCTGTTCGGACTGTATTACGCTGGAATCGCCGTCTCTGCACTCTTGGGGGCGTTTCTGTTTCCACGCGCCCGAGAAACAGGCTTCTCTCATGGATGCTTTTTGGAACGATAATGACAGCTCTCTTAGCCACTATTCAAAGCAACTCCTATCCTGTCAATGTGCTGCTCTGTGGTCTGCTTGGCCTTTCGACTGGAATGGGTCTGCCTTCAACACTTGCCTATTTCGGCGACACGACAGCAGTTGAAAACAGAGGCACTTATGGCGGGCTGACATGGATTGTCGTCGGCATCGGAACCCTAGCCTTGTTCTTTGTTGTGGGATTGGTCGACCAATCCATGCAATTTGTCGCACTAGCCGTGTGGAGAGCAACAGGCCTAATTTTCTTTTTTATATTCTCGAAACTGCGGGGAAAACTCCAAATATCAAACAGTGTTTCTACTTATCGCAACATCTTGAACAAAAGAGATGTGACTCTGTACCTTCTTCCATGGATCATGTTTTCTTTGATCAACTTTGCTGAGTCTCCGATTCTCAAAAGCGTGTTCCGAGACTCCACTTCGATAATAGGCTTCGCGGAGCTTGCAATATCAGGAGTCTTTGCACTCGTGGGCGGAATATTCGGAGATTTCGTTGGAAGGAAGAGGGTCGTCATAACAGGTTTCATTTTCTTAGGCATAGAGTACGCCATCCTAAGCCTGTTCTCAGGGGTTCCAGTTTCTCTGTACGTATACACCATCCTCGACGGGATTTCTTGGGGTCTATTCGCATCAGTCTTTTTCATGACAGTCTGGGGAGATCTCGCTGAGAGTAAGCAGAAAGAAAAGTACTACGTTCTAGGAGGACTTCCGTACCTGCTTGCAGGCTTCATTCCGGTAGTCGTTGAACCACTTGTGCAAGGACAACAAATCTCAACGGTAATAGCTTTCTCTCTCGCGAGCTTTTTCCTTTTCGTGGCTGTCCTTCCTCTCATGTACGCACCTGAAACCCTCCCAGAGAAAAAAATCAAGGAAAGAGAACTTCAAGACTACGTTCAAAGAGCCAAGAAGACGAAGGAGAAATACGCTTAAGAGACTGCACCCTCCTTCTTGAATGAAAAACATGTTCTTCCATGTAATACTGACGACTGAATGCAATTCGCAGTGCAGTTACTGTTATGGCGAAGCCTTGCAGGATTGGGATGATGATCAACCTGGGCTCGAAGTTGATTACTCGCTGCCAAAGAAAATCAGCTATCCAATTTCACGGCTGAAAAGGTTCTGCGCAAGAGATCCCTATTGTGTACTCACATTTTATGGCGGAGAACCCCTTCTCTGTATAGACGAGATTAAACAAATCATTGATGTTATACATCCGACCTTACTTATGATGCAGACCAACGGTCTCCTTCTCGATCACTTAGAACCGCAGTATGTGAACTGCTTTCGCACAATTCTCGTATCAATCGACGGTGACGAAGCGTTGACGGATTTTTATAGAGGCGCGGGCACTTTCAGAAAAGTCATGAATAATGCGAAGCTGATAAAGAAGAACGGTTTCGATGGTGAATTGATCGCCAGAATGACCGTTATGGAAAGCACTGACATCTACCAACAAGTAAAGTGGCTTATAGAGAATGATGAATTGTCATTCTCTTCGATCCACTGGCAACTCAATGCAGGTTTCTGGAGAAACGATTTTCAAAGAAGAGATTTCAAGAAATGGAGTGAAGAAAGCTATGATCCAGGCGTCAGAAAGCTCGCCAAGTTTTGGGTTAATCACATGAAAGAGACAGGAGTTGTCTTGCGACTCTACCCATTGCTCGGAATAGCAGAATCCATCCTTTCGGGAGAAAAAAGTCTACTCCGATGCGGTGGCGGTTGGATAAACTACGCAATCCAAACTGACGGACAAATAATTCCTTGCCCAACCATGTGGGGAATCAAAAACCAATACTTAGGTCGCATCGGCAAAACAGACCCGATGAAACTCGGTGAGGTTTTTGTGGCTGAACCATGTACCCAATGCAATCTCCTTGACCTGTGTGGCGGTCGATGTCTGTACGCAAACTTCATGAAACGCTGGAGTCACGATGCATACGGATTGGTCTGCAAGACCGTGAATAATCTGATTGAAGCGGTTTCTCATGCAAATGCCAAAAATTCAAAGCTAATCAATGAAGGCACAGTCAGATTCAAAGATTTTGAGTTCATCAAGTACAACGGATGCGAAATCATCCCTTAGAACCTCATATCGCAAATTGTTATTTAGGAAAAAATAATAAGTCGATACGGGTGAACTAGTTGTCTGTTACGATTCGTGACGCGCAACATCTGTGCTGGAAGAACTTTCGAACGATAAACGACAAACTTGACCCTGAGCGCGGAAAAAAATGGACACCTGCCGGTACGGTTTCAGATATTCTAGAAGAGTCTAGCTTGATTCGCGCAGCGGTGGAAGTCTGGAAGGTCTGAAGTCCGAAGAGAAGACCTAAAACGAATGAAAAACTGGCAAAAGAACTCTCAAGCCTTCTCTACCTTGTTCTTGTACTTGCTGAACACTACAAGATTGAGTTGGAAGAATCGTTTTTACAGACCGTGAATGACTCTAATTATCTCTCGGCTATAGAGCCCGTTTTTCTTGTTTGTCGGAGGAACGGATGGTTGAAGGAAAGTGAGAAAAAGGAAGAGGTTTCTAGAGCTTCTTGTAAACGACGTCCGTTTCTCTAACCCGTTCGGCCACCTTTAGGCCGATACTTTGCCCAGCTTCAGCTTTGGGAACGCTCTTGTGCTCAATCTGCATCGAGTCGACTTTCTGCTCGAAATCAGTCGTCGGACCTTTAATCATTATCGTATCACCGGCTTTCAGAGTTTCTTTCAGTTCGATCACCGCCACAGATATTTTCGGAAAGAAGTGCGTTATATGTCCAATCTCGACGACGTTTTCTTCGCTCAAACTGTCACCCCAAAAAGTAAGATAGTATGCAATTTGCATAAATAACTTATTCAACAATCTTGGCTGCGAGATAGGTTTGAAATGCCTTCATTACTTCCACTTTGATGCTTTTGCCAAGAAGATTCGGGCTACCTCTGATGACTATTGGCTTGTAACTGGGATTTCGCCCAATCATTGAGCCTGGAATCTTGCCGATTTCATCAACCAAGATTTCTCCACTCCACTGCAACCATTGTTTGCTCCTCTCGAAACTCGTTTCTCTTGCCACTGCCGACATCATGGCACTTCGTCTATTCATTTCAGTTGGAGAAATCGTATTCTCCATGCGTTGCTGCAAGAGTCTTCGGTCTCGGAAAAAACTTTGAAACATTCACGATGTCTGGTCTGACCTTCTTTATCAGATCCAGAGTGTCTTCAAAAGCTCGCTTGTCTTCGCCCGGAAATCCGCAGATGACATCGGTGGCAAGAGATATATTCGGAAGATTTTTCCTGACCCTCTCGACAATTTCTATGAAATCATTAATTGAATACGATCTGTGCATTTGCTTCAAAACGTCATCATTGCCACTTTGAACCGGAAGATGAAGGAACTTGAAGATCTTCTCGTTCTTGAAGACGGCAACTAATTCTTCAAAAATATCCATCATCCTATTTGGAGTCATCATGCCCACTCTGACTTTGAAGTCTCCCTCGATGCTGCAAACCGTTTCAAGAAGACGAGGAAGGTCAGTTTGTGATATCTCTACCGAAGGAACCCGTATCCTGAGCGGTCAACCAAAACTCCCGGAAACCCAGCTTCAGGTCCTTTCGAATCCTGTCAACCACTTCTTGAACAGAGTAACTACGTAATCGCCCTCTGGCGTAGACCACACAGCAGTAAGAGCAAGAACCCAAGCAGCCGTAGCATATAGGAATCACGCTGGTGACGGCACTCGCCTGGATTCTGGGCAGATCAAGAGAGGGCTTGCGTTCAAGATCACCTTGAAGAGCAAACACCTTCTCACCACGCACAACTCTCTCAACCACTTTGACTACATGCTCTCCCGCAGCTGGTCCCAGAACACCATCGTACTGAACCTCCTTCTGAAGCCTTTCAAAACTGACTAGAGGCAAGCAACCAGTGACGATTAATTTCTTGTCTCCTCGCGGCTGCTTACACGCAGCAATAGCACGATTTTCGGTAGGTCCTTTCACGGCACATGTGTTGTAAACAATTACTTCTGCTTTCTCGACAGAGTTTACCAGTTCATGTCCAGCCTTTGACAGGCATCCTGCCATCGCATAGCCATCCGCTTGGTTTGTTGAACAACCGTAACTTCTAACCAGAATTCTCATGCGCTTCCATCGCAGTATCCTAAATGCGTCAATAAGAAATAAAAAGATACAGGTTGAAACAACCCGGAATTTACAAAAATCTGGAACGGGCGGAAAGAAAGCTTTAAAAAGAGTGTATCTCAGCATGTATGAAACATATTTGTATCATGTTATGTAGAAGTATAAGACTGAAGACGAAACTGTAAACC
The DNA here is from genome assembly GCA_963845885.1 of Candidatus Bathyarchaeota archaeon. Classification (GTDB taxonomy): domain Archaea; phylum Thermoproteota; class Bathyarchaeia; order Bathyarchaeales; family Bathycorpusculaceae; genus DASPPK01. Next base: position 158,669 of record CAWJTU010000020.1, on the reverse strand, counting down.
ACCAAGAGGGAGATGCAAGTGAAGTTAATCACGGTATATGTGCCCGAAACTTACTTAAAAGCTTTAGACCAGCTCGTGGGCGATCGGTTCTACCCGAACAGAGCCGAAGCCATAAGAGTTGCAATCCGCGATTTGGTTAATGACGAACTTTGGCGGAGGAATAACGTTGGCTAGAGTCCGGCCCGCCGAGAACTCGCTTAAATTCTCCCAGCACTGCGCCGAAGCTCAAGGAGTTGGCCAAGGCAGTGACTGCAGGATCGCAGTCATCGGCGTAGGAACAGGCGGTAGCAACACAGTAACCAGACTTATGGAATCAGGATCGGTTTCTGCAAAATGCGTCATAATAGACACTGACGTTTCACGACTGAAAAGCGCAAAAGCCAACCAGAAAATTCTGATAGGACAGAGACTCACAAAGGGTCGTGGCGTCCGTCGAGATCCGAAACTCGGCAGAGCAGCGATTGAAGAATCAAAGAAGAACGTAGAAGCATTACTTTCACGTGTAGAGGTTGCATTCATAACAACTGGTCTCGGGGGTGGCACTGGCGCTGGCGCTGCACCAATCATAGCAGATATTGCCAAACAGAAAGGCGCGGCAACCATCGGAATTGTGACTATGCCTTTCCGAGTTGAAAAGGGGCGAGACAAGAGTGCAAATACGGCCTTGGCTGAGATGCGAAGGTACTGTGATACTGTTACGGTCATAGACAATGATAGACTCGCGAACCTGGTACCAAACTTGCGGAACAATCAAGCGTTCGAGGTCGTGGACCAAGTGCTTGCAAGCATGATAAAGGGAATCGTTGAAACAATCTCGACCCCGAGTCTAATCAATCTGGATTTTGCTGATTTCAAGACTATCATCAGCCACGGTGGAATGGCTGTCGTGGGAGTTGGTGAATCCAATGCTCCCAACAGAGCAGAAGAAGCTGTGCGAAACGCCTTCAGAACCCCACTCTACGATGTCAGCTATGCAGGAGCCACCAGCGCATTGATTCATGTGGCTGGCGATAACCGCATGACGATCCAGGAGGCAAACCGTGTCGGAGAGATCGTTTCGGAGATAATGGAAGGAAATGCTCGAGTCATATGGAGCGCTAAAGTAAATCCTGAACAAGAAGGAAAGCTGAAGGTAACGCTCGTGATGACGAGTGTAGATCCACCTGTGAAACGCAACAGGTTCGAAGCCATCGCACCTCAACTTTTCAACCTTGAACCCAATATGGACCAAGAAAGGCCTTTGGGAATAGAGCTGAACCTTTACCAGATGGAGTAATGACTCTCTCCAAAGGAACGCGTTGGGTCGAATCCAACCTCTCTTTTTAACTTTTTTTCCTCACCCGAATATCCGTTATCGTAATATATCAGACCACGGAATAATCCTCTATAAACATGCAGTCCTCTCCAAATCTTGTTGAAGGAAAATCCAGTGGTCAACTGTCCAAAATGTGGAAACCCTCTTGCAAAAGGAGGAAAAGGAAAATATTTCTGCCAGAACGAACAGTGCTCAATAATATACGTCAAATGCCCTTCCTTCCCAAACAAAACCAGACTGGTTGCTTCGTCCTTGGCCAAACCCGACAAGTCCATCAATGTCAAAATTCAGCCAGCAGTTAACCTCGTTCAAGTTTAGAACAACCGCACACCGATGGAAAATCAGCTTATTCTCTGACAAAAACGCTCGAATCAGGATCAAGTTGAGTGAGCACTGCAGAGACTGTTCTTAGTCCACGCAAGAAGCAACTCTGATTAGGCTAAATGAGGAACAGAGCAAGATCTCTAACAAAAGCAGAATCTGGGTTTTCTCACATCGAGAGAGCTCATACTCAGACAATTATCCATGCGTCTGGATTCTGGTATCTGACTTTGGCATCGCCCTGCCACAAGAGATCTGCCAAGGCAAGAAATTCTTTCCGTGGAAGCCTTTTACTCATCCTTTTCACCGAAATTTTTAATCGCAAATCTTAATATAAACGGCGTTGTTCAGCATGAAACATATCTAAAATAGACATATACAATTCCTCGAGGAGAAACGCCCTTGGCTATGAACTTAAGGTCTGCCTAGCTCGTTGATTTGCCGAAGCCTACCAGTTAGAGTACTTGCGCATTGTGAATAACGTTCTTTTAATTCGAATTGCCAGAGGTATTGCTTTTCCAAAGGGCTGACATTTGCCCTTTTTTATTGCGTTTATTATATCGTCAACGTCTGGCTCAACATCAATAGATGTGTAGGCAGAGCCTATTTCGGGTGCATAGTGTGCGTCACTGCCTGCAACTCGAGCGATGGAAAGTCGTGAAGCTATTTCTTGACTGTGCTTGACAGAGTATCCGAAGGGAATCGAAGATGAGTTGATAACTTCAATTGCATCAAACTTTGAACTCGTATGTTGCCCCAAGCTTCCTTTGAAAAGCGATGAAGGATGACAGGCTATAGCAATTCCGCCTGCGTCGTGTATCTTGTCAACAGTCTCGTCGGCTGACAGCCCCTTTCGTACAGCTTCCGTCAAATTTAATCCGACGATGTGCCCGTCAAGGCTTGAGATTTCCATCCCAGAAAGAATCAGAAAATCGATCTCTCTCGATATTTTCAGGCTACTGTCAAGTCTGTCGTGATCTGTGATGGCAACTCCGTCTAGTCCTCGCTTTCTCGCATACGTTGGAAGTTCTTCGGGCCTTATGATGGAATCTACCGAGTACATGCTGTGCACGTGTAAATCGATTTTTATTGGCAAATTATCAGGTTCCGGTTTTAACTTCAAATAGGCTTACGGAGCTTGTCTCTAACGGTCTCGAGTTTCTCTGCTAACTGTTCAGGAGTTTCTTCGATTTTCCTAAACAATGGTTTCGCTTTTTGAATCTTATGGTTAGGGGGCAGTGGTTTCAACGCTTCGTTCCAATGTTGTTCATGTATGCTACCTGACATGTTCAGAGTTGTCCAGACTTCTTCTGCTGCAAACGGAATGAACGGTGCCGACAGGACTGCCAGAGCCTTAACAAGCTGAGCCGCCACCGAAAGGATTGTTGCCGCCTTTTGTCTATCCTTACTTATGACGTTCCACGGTTCTTCTTCGTTCAGGTATTGATTTCCAACACGACTGATACTGATAATAGTGTTGGCAGCTGACTGAAGTTTGCATGCGTCCAATTCTTTGGTTATCATTTGAACTTTTTCTTCCAGACTTTTCAGAATTTCGGCAGCATCATGATCGGACCCGTCTGCTTCAGGGATAACAGCATCGAATTTTGAGTTTATAAAAGTCAGCGTTCTGTGAATGAAGTTACCGAAAGTGTCGTTTAAGTCTGCGTTAATTCGCTCTATGAAAACTTCCCATGAAAAATTCGAGTCCTTGGTTTCAGGTCTCGTGGCCATTAGGAAGTATCGCCAGTAGTCGGCGGGAAACAGCTCTAGCGCTTCGTCCATCCAAACTCCTACCTTTTGGCTCTTTGATGCTTTCAATCCTCCAAACTGCAACCACTCGGTTGCACTCACATCATAGGGCAAGTTGTAGTCTTCACCAGTAGCGAGCAGCAGTGCCGGCAAGATGATTGTATGGAACGGAATGTTGTCTTTTCCTATGAAGTAGAAGGTTTTGGCTTCTTTGTTGAACCAGTAATCCTTCCACCCGTCCGGTTCACCATGATTCCTGAAGTATTCGATTGTTGCCGACACGTAACCCATGACGGCCTCGACCCAAACGTATATCCTCTTGTTTTCGGCTCCCGGAAATGGTGCCTGAATGCCCCAACTTACGTCCCTCGTCACCGCTCGTGGTCTCAGGCCTTCCTTCACGAAGTTCAAGCTGAAGTTCCGTGTGCTGTTAGCTAGTTGTTGATTACCCCGGAGATAGTTCGTTATTTGTTCTGAAAGTTTGGGCAGGTCAAAGTACCAATGTTTGGTCTGCTTCACCACCGGTTTGCTTTGGCAGATTGCGCAGCGGGGCTCTATCAGAAGTGTAGTTTCGAGCAATCTTCCACAGTTTTCACATTGATCTCCGCGGGCTCGTTCATAGCCACAATATGGACACTTGCCTTCGACGTACCTGTCTGGCAAAAACCGGTTACATTGCTCGCAATAGAGCATCTCGGTTTCCTGGGTGAATATGTACCCCCGGTCGTATATTTCCATCAGCAGTTTTCTTACAACTTCTTTGTGAATTGGATTTTCAGTCCGGGTGTAGTTGTCAAAGGTGATCCCCCAAGATTTGAGAAGGCTGACTATCTTTGCGTGGTTTCTGTCCGTTATGACGTTAGGAGAAACACCCAGTCTGACCGACTCAACTTCAACCGGCGTCCCGTGCTCATCAGAGCCACTGACCATAACAACCTTTTCACCCTTCAATCTACAGTATCTCGCAAAAACGTCAGCGGAAAGTATCGACCCCACCAAGTTTCCGAGGTGTGGAAGGCTGTGCAAATATGGCCATGCTGACGTGACTAATGTTTTGGAGTTCAAATTATCTTCATCCATTTATGCTTCTCTAAAATGTCAGAAGCCATTCAAAAACATACTGCTACCGCTTAAAAGCGTTGTGCGATTCAATAAGAAGGTTTCCTTCGTTTTGTTACGTTCAAGAGTAACGGTTATCGCTGCCCGCTGTGTCCCCGCTCGCATTCAACAGGCATACGGAATTCGGTATATCTTGACGATATCATTCAACACTGCCTGTGCAGTTTGTTCAGGACCCTGAAACTCGGCAGAGACAAATATTTGTTTTGACTTCCTGAAATTGAACTTCAACCCCATATCCCCATTCGTCACGTTATTCAGTGGATCCTCTTGCGAAAGAATTTTGGGGGCTACCGATAGGATGAGTCTATTATCTTTTCTGGTAATCTCGCATAGAAGTTTGACTCTCCTTTTGAGTCTCCGAGCCTTCTTCAGCACTCGGTCGACGTCTCTTATTCCATGCACAGTTACGTCTTTGAGTTTTGCATCAGCTTTGAAGAACGCGTTGGCCAATATTACCACTTTTCTTGCGGCGTCAATGCCGTCGATGTCATCTCCGTATTCCGTTTCAGTCCATCCCTCTTTTACTGCTTTCTTCAAGGCATCATCGAAGCTTCTTCCTTTCTCCATTTCGCCTATTACAAAGTTTGTTGTCGCGTTAAGAATCCCCTTGAGACTAAGCAGTTCGTCGGTTCTGAAGCATGAATCAACCATACAAAACACCGGAAGATGTGCTGCAACGGTTGCCTCATAAAGAAACTTCACTCCGTTTTTTTGGGCCAATTGAACGAGTGGCTTGAAGGCTACTGCGAGTGGACCCTTATTGGCCGTAACCACGTTCTTCTTCATTAACAACGCGGTCTTTATGTGAGATAACCCAGGTTCGCCGGAGAGGGTAGATGGCGTCAATTCAACAACCACGTCGCTCTGTAAGTTCTTGACGCACTCGATCGCAGAGTAGTTTGGAACGTACTCGCTCATATCACACAATCCTCTCTTTGTTTGTGTGACGACCTCATCCAGTTCCAACCCATCCCTGTCTATTGCAGTTCCTTTTGAATCCGATATGGAGACCACATCAATAGGAACCTCCATAAGTTCAAGAGACTCTTCCATCTCCTTCATCAACGCGATGAGACTTTTCCCGACTTTACCGAAACCTATAACCTGTATTTTCATGCGATAGTCGTTGTTTCAGGATGTATTTTAGACTTGATGAACTGCTCATAATATGCAGAAAACGGAAGAAATTTTTGTATGGACAACTGCCTAATATTAGGGACCATTATGGAAAGTGTTGAGGAGTTTAGACGTTATAGGGAACGGATGAATACGCGAATACTTTCGAGCGGAAATCTCGGAATAAAAAGGTTCTTCGCTCTGGACTCTAGAGCATACGAAAAAGGGACCGTGGACACCAAGACTAAAGAGATGCTTGGCTTAGTCGCATCCACTGTTCTGCGCTGCAATGACTGTATTGCATATCATGTTATCCGTTGTGTTCAAGAAAATGTAACGGAGAAAGAGTTCTTTGAGGCTTTGAATGTCGCCCTCATCGTGGGTGGATCAATCACTATACCTCATATCAGGCGGGCAGTGGAGAAGTTCGACGAATGCAAGAAAAAAGGAAAAAGAATCAGACTTTAGTTCCATGGACAGGTTCATTTCAACCTCCAACAAACATTTTCACTTGTCTATGGTCAAATTTCGAATAACGTTCGTCACTTTGGATGCTGGTGCGTTCGTGCGTATTCCCCGTGTGCTGAAATGCGTTGGTATCACTTGAAAACCCTCGCTTCTCAAACATTCTATGACCTCCATAGTTGATGGAACTGGCAAGTTTAGAGAGTCGCAGATGTCATCTATGACGAAATAGGTTGCAGGTCCAAATGATTCATTCTCTATCAGATGTAATGTCTTCTGAATCCGCGTTGCGAGTCTTAGCTTTCGGGTTCCAGTCTCCTCTTCCATCATTTTGCAAAACTGAGAGTCAGATATGCTACCTATCCATAGAGGACCTGCCATGCTAAGAGTTGATCCGCATTCGCTGCATTTGCGATCGCGTGCGATCGAAAACAGACCTTGTATTACTTCTCTGTGGAAGCACTTGAAACAATGAAGAACGAAACCCATTTTTTCTATGCTCTCATCAGCCTTTCTTGCACCATATCCGATCGTTGCATAGACCCGAACGTAGTGTTCTCCCTGGTGACTGAAGATTATGTCAAGTCCAACATCATGCTTGGCTGCTACGGTTGCTAGGGACCCTGCAAGCAATCTGACAGCAAGTTCGTGACAATATTCAGTGCGCAGCGGTTTTCCGCCGTATTTTCGCATACACGCTCTGGGATGAACCCCACATAGAGAGGCCATGTCAGTGGCTGTCAAAGCAATCAATCCTCCGTTGCGCATGGCTCGGACAGCCGAATCCAAGTGTCGCACTGGAGAGCCAAAGGGATCGATGTCCACGATGTCAAACCTTTTGCGAGGCGCGCCGTGGCTGCTTAGAAGAAAGTTGGCTTCCTCATTCTTAACAACAGCAACCTTCGTAAGTCCATTGGTCTGTACGTTATTATTGGCTAATCTGTAGGCACTTTGATTGATATCGCCCATTACTAGGGATTTGACATTTTTTACTTCTACCGCGAAACGGACTCCCCTTATTCCAGACCCAGCCAGTGGTTCGCAGACATCTATCTCGCGGTCCAGATTTTTCTGGTGAACTTGAACTGCAATAACCGCAATGTCCCGATTGAACTCCATGACGGGGTTGTAGAAAACGGGCGCTTTGGAAGGTGCGTAGTCACTAGGTTGTTTGACAAAGGCAGTCAATTTCGGAACAAGAACTTTCACTTTGCCTTCTCTCACGATTTCGGTTGGATACCCTGAATTGAAGGTTTCAGAAGCCATGTTGTTGATAGTCTCCGATCGTGGTTACGGAGAAACTCTTTAAGGGGATATTAGAGTTCTGGTTTTCTGGCGAGAGAGCGTTGAAACGGTTGTTCGTCGTCACTGGCAGCCCAGGCATTGGCAAGACAACAGTTGTGTTGAAGGCTGTTGAGAATCTGAGAGCCAGAGGTTGTCTTGTCGGCGGGATGATCAGTCGCGACGTACGCTCAGGAGGCAGGTCGAATCGGTTTTGAGCTACTTGACTTGGAAAGTGGAAGAAAGGGCTCGTTAGCCAGTGTGTACCAAAATGCAGGACCTCGTGTTGGCAAGTATCGAGTAAACATGGAAGATTTAGCAAAAATAGGAGCTGGTTCCATTCTGCATGCCATTGCAAATGCGGATGTTATTATTATAGATGAGATCGGGCCAATGGAGCTGTTCTCACATGAGTTCGTTCAAGCAGTTCTCAAGACGCTGGACAGCGAGAAACCTATCATCTGTACAGTCCATTGGAAGATGAAAAACCAGCTCATTGACAAGTTACGGCTTAGAGAGGATGTTGAAACCTACGTTGTTACCAATGATAATAGGGATCGCCTGAACGAACTGCTTGTCCAGAGAACAGTCGAATTGTTGTCACGTAACGATTCGAAAAAAGAATTATAACTTGAACCCATGTAAGGTTCCAAGAGAGATATGGTATCAATGCAGGTTGCGGGAGTTGATGATGCCGGAAGAGGCGCAGTTATTGGTCCCCTAGTGATCGCTGGAGTGCGGCTTGACGAGAAAGACCTGCACAAACTGAAAGAAATGGGCGCCAAAGACTCGAAACTTCTTTCTCCGCACAGACGTGAGTTTCTCGCAATTGAAATACGAAAGGTCGTCGCCAAATATGTGGTGCTCAAACTTCAACCCAACGAAATAGACATCGTAGTGCGAAGCGGAAGGAAGCTTCACAAACTTAACTATCTCGAAGCACAAACGATGGCACGGGTGATAGAGGAACTCAAACCTGACAAGGTTTACGTCGACGCTTCAGATGTGCTAGAGGAGCGATTTAAGCAACACATTTTGGAGTGTTTGCCCTTCAAAGTGGACATAGTTTCCGAGCACAAGGCAGATCGGAATTATGTGGCAGTTTCCGCAGCTTCAATAATTGCGAAGGTCGAAAGAGACAAAGAGGTCTCGCTTCTGTCCGAAGTTTACGGGGACTTCGGATCTGGATATCCTTCAGACTCACGGACCATGAATTTTCTGGAAAAGCTGATGAAGAACACGGATGAGTATCCTGATTTTATCAGGAAGTCATGGAAGCCTGCCAAGAAAGTGAAAGACGGAAGAGGAACACATCAGAGCAAGCTTGTCTAATTTTCGTAAAAGTGTACAGGGTAGACTAAATGTCAGTTTAGTAAAGTAAAATGAAGATAAGCCCAGAATTGCAACGTTCAGCAAATGATCATGTTTGTGAGACTCCGTGTGAAGTAGAGCTTGCAGTCGAAGAGTAAACTGTTCGGTTACAGGCTTCATTCTTCTTCGACCGAGCTTTGCGCACGGCAAACCTCAAGACGATCAACGCTGCGACAACTTCCAAAACAACAAAAATCTCTATCGGCAAAACCCACGTGAACGGCACGCCAGGAATCCAAGGAAGCGAAAGGCCAAAGAACCAATTGGCCACGAGGACGACTCCGTCGGCAAAAACGTTATTGAAGTTGCAAGCCTCAAGCATGGTCGTTGAGTTGGCATCGGTGTTTAGCTGGTTTCCAGACGTGTACCCAACGTAGGCCGCGGAACCTGGGCCAATCTCCAGCCAGTTAACGAAAGAATTCTCGACAAAATATTTGCAGGAGCCTTTTCCCCATGAGGCGACTGTGTCGATGTTTGAATCTGATACGTTTACGGCAGTTTTCCCGAGAACTATACCTGTTTGAAGCCAGTTGAGAATCGAATTTGTCACTGAAGCTTGTGAGCTGTCGTAGAGTGTCAGGGAATAAGCTGTTGAGTTCTCCAAGTCTAATGATGAGTTCCCATTCGCTAGTAGCTCACCATACCAGTAATCTTGCCCTTTGTGGATCAGTTTCGTGTTTTCTACGTTGATCCTAGAAAAATCATATGCCTCTATGCCAACCTGCGTGGTGAGGTTGATTGTTGATGACGCAAAAGTGATCCGCGATTGATTGTACGAGCTGAGCGTCAAATAATCCTCATATTGGAAGTCGTGGTTGACGAGGGATATCGTAGAGTTCGCTATTAAGACGCTGCCATTGTCTTTTACTATGAGAACATCGCTCGCCGAAATTCCAAATGGAAGTATCAACGTGACGTTAGCATTTTGAATTTCAAGTGTTCCATCTTGCTGAACGTAAATGGTTCCAGTTTCGTTGAATTCGCATTCGTTGATACTGAGAGTCTCACTGTCGTTAACGTAGATATTCCCTTCATGACTAGTTGCAGAAGAAATAAGCATTTTTGAACTATTTCCTTCAAGTCTCGACTTGTCTAAGGCGAAGGAAGCTGTATTGGAAAACTGGAGAACGCAAAGAAATAGAACGAGCACTATTATTTCGCCATTTTGTTTCATGCAGACTCAGTAGAAGAACATAATAGGCGCTGGCTAAAAGCTTCCTATTATCAACGCGCTCGTATCAGGCCTCAGAGACGCTTTCAAAGCGTCATAATACTGCAGGAAAATCTGCAGTTCTCAAGTTTCTCATGTGAAAAACCTTTCCAGTGCATACATCAGTGACCCATGATCTTCCTCACGCTTGCGTTCTCCAGAGCCAGGATAACTGGAAAGGTTATCACCAAAGTCAAAATCCCACCGACTAGGTGCCACCCTCCCCAAAAAGTCATAGCCCATTGAAGTGTTGGATTAGGTGTGAAGAAAATCCCAATGAAGACTCCGGCAAGGTATGCAGACAGCATTGTTGAAATGGCGACCACTGTCAAGCTGAAAATCGAAATTCGGACGGCGTGGTGATCTACAGACATCAGCAAGTCAAAGATAACCGCTGAAGCGGCAAAACAAATTATTAGTGGAGGTCCTCCCCAGAATATGGCAATTATTGAGCCGATGATGCCTACCAATGAGCTGGCGCCGAAACGTCTGATTGCCCACGTAATGATAAGTAATGGAAAGAAAGCAGCGAAATCGTGAAGGACTGGAAGCTGCAACAGTTGAAAACTCAAAGGTCCCAGACGTCAAGTTCAGAACTGCAAACAAAGCACAGAATACAGCTGTCAAGGCAATGTCCACAGTTGCAAGATGCGTTTTGTTATTCCTGTTTGTCATCGGGTAACACCTTTTTCCCAAATAGTAACACTTGACTCCACAAAAACCTTGTGGAGAAAAAAAAGGCGTTCTTTGTCTTGTTTATAAGAGAACAAGTGTCAGAGTTGAGCCCAAATCCAGCTCTTGCATGCTAGCCTTGGGCAACGATCATCGCATGTGCCTTATCGTATGGCTCTAGATGCACTACCTGCGCTATTTTGAATCCCCGGCGTTGCAGAACCCTCTCTTCCTGCTCGTAGACTTCTGTGGGTTCTTTGGTTACGTCTATGCTTTGAGATTTGACAGCAAGCATTATCCATCCTGCGTCTTTAAGAAAACATTGTGCATTGTCAGCGAGCACCTTTGCCTGTTCTGGTTGAGCAATGTCGCAATAAATGTCATCGACTTTACCTCGCATGAACATCGCGTACTTTTCTGGAAACCGAGCGTCCTCGAGAATCGGAGACATGTTTGTCCTGTAGGGGCAGACGTTGTCGACCAAATCCCTAATCGACCTGGAAGCGAACTCTACGCAGTAGACATGCCCTTTCTCCCCAACAATGTCTGAAACATGGCTCGCTGTTGTGCCTGACGCGGCTCCTAGATAGAGAACTGAGTCCTTCGGTTTGATCGGAACAATCTGCAATCCTTTAAGAATGGCGCCTGCAAGCTTGCTTCGGAACGCGTCCCACACTCGATATTCTATTTTCTCATGCCGGACAAGTCTCTCGCCGTAGACGTTTCTTCCCGGAGATAGGTTCCTTGTTGCTAGTCTTTGTGAACCATCTTCAAGGGTGACGACGTATATTCCCAGAAACTTGGGATGCGGTTTGACCTTAACGTTCACGCCTGAATTTTCTCCGTTCCCGATCCCTTGGTCTATTGTACCTTGGCTGTTCGCGTTGTGGCTTCGGCGGTGGCAATGGAGGCGGTTGGTCGTATTTTTGTCGAATCTCGTCGATCCGCTTGTCCATTTCAACCTTCAGCTCAGTTGCTATGTTTCTTCCGCCAAAAGCGTCAGCTCTCGCCGCTATCGCCAATTTTCCAGCTATGGCTCTGGCTATCTTACCTCGCTGCCACCTTTTTGCATCGTGCAGCAAAGTGTGCTGAAAGATTAGACCATGTTTGGGTGGTCTCGTCCCAGTTTTCAATGACCGAAATAATGCCTTCTCAGCGCCCAAGACTTGGATCGTGCTTGCTGGCCTTTTGGCGAGATTAGTTAGTCCTCCTGATACAGCTATCAAACGTGCTCCCAGAAGCGATCCTACGAGGAACTTTATGTTTGGAGCAACTTCGTCCATGGTTGAGTCCAAGTATTTTTCCAAATTGTCCCTTAGCTTGTAAAGGCTAAGTATGTCTTTGCAAAGCGTCTGAATTTGTTTGAGGTCTGGTTCCTCGATGTCCGCGCCCATTGATTTTTCAGCGACTTTAGCAATCGCTTCGGCTTTGGATTTAGGCACTTCTTCTTTCTCGAGACTTTCAAAGGTGAAGTTATCTCTGCTGCCGAGGTCGACAACGAGTCTGGCATAAGTCTCATGTTTCTCCAACAATCGATCCAATTCAGGAAAATGGATGCCGTACCATTCCCGCACTCGAGCCATAAGCATATTGATGATCTTGTCTAGTTCGTCCAAACTCTGAATTGCTTGGGCCACTACCAGATCTCGTTTCTCAATAGCTCCTTTGACCCTGAGCTTTGTGAGTTCGACAGTTACATTATGAATCCACAAGCTGAACTCCTCAGGATCTTTCACAAACCCAGCTTTGACCGCGAATTTTTCTGGCTCGGAGCGCAGAAGCTCACCTGCTTTTGTTGGTTTAGCAACTTCAACCTTTACTTCTGATTTGGCTTCAACTTCCTTCGCCAAGTTCCCGTTTTCAAACACGAAAGTCTCACAGTTCTTCTGCTTCAACGCTTTGACGAGATCCAAGACCTCGTTGACAGCCTTGCCATTCTCAATCTTAAATAGCAACTTTGCAGCTACCTGAGGGCTTTTCGAAAACAATGCAGTAGCAACCAGCTTGTTTTCTTCGTCAAAGGCCATGATTCCAAATGTGCTCTCGACCACGGTTACCTTCATTCGAATGCCTCAGGACTAATATTGCACCAGTCAGCACTAATAAACGCTTACGTAAAAATGAATAGAATCGTTAATGATCGATTTAGGAGAATTAATATAAGCAGTGACTGTAACAGAAAAGCTGGCTAGGTGACTAAGCTGTTGAAGACCGCCAGTTTGACCGTTAGTTTGGCGGGTCTGAATCTTGTCAACCCAACGATGCTGGCTTCTGGAATTCTTGGATATTCGGCGGAAACGTTGAAGAGCATCGCAAAGGGTGGTGCAGGCGCTGTTGTCACGAAATCAGTTGGACTGAAACCGCGCGAAGGATATGCAAACCCCTCTGTAGTTCAGACCAGTTCGGGTCTAATCAACGCGATGGGACTTCCGAATCCTGGAATAGACGAGTTCATGAAGGAGATCCGTGAAGCGAAAACTCTCCTACATGTTCCCCTCGTGGTCAGTGTTTTTGGGTTTTCAGCGGAACAATACGCTGAGGTCGCTGACAAAGCTGTGACAGCAGGTGCTAACGCCATCGAGCTCAACGTCTCGTGTCCGCATGTGAAGGACACCGGCTCGGAGATCGGTCAGAATCCAATTATTCTCAGTCAAGTCATTCGCAAGGTGAAGAAGTCGGTTAACAAGCCTGTTCTCGTCAAATTGACGCCCAACGTTGCCAACATCGTAGAAATTGCGAAGGCAGCGGAAAAAGCTGGGGCAGATGCCCTTACGATAATGAACACTGTGAAAGCCATGGCTATTGACGTTGAAGCTATGGCACCGATATTGGCCAATGAAGTAGGAGGACTCTCGGGACCAGCCGTGAGACCTATAGCTATTTGGAATGTGTACAATGTTTACGAGGAAGTGCGGATTCCATTAATGGGATGCGGGGGAATATCCGATTGGAGAGACGCCGTCGAATTTCTACTCGCAGGAGCCTCAGCTGTACAAATAGGCACAGCCATAGCCACTTTGGGACCAAGTGTATTCCATAAAGTGACAAAGGGAATAGGCGCTTATTTGAAGAAGAAGAGATTCAGGAGCGTAGAAGAGATTGTCGGACTGGCCCACCGCACCTAACTTTTTGAGAACTGTCCAACTCGCAGCCGTAAGGACCGTGAGCCCGACTGTTAAGACTATTTGGTTCAAAGACAAAATGTGCGCGAAAGCTAGACCTGGCCAATTTTTGATGATCTGGATTCCAGGAGTCGACGAAATTCCTTTCAGCGTTCTGAGTACCTCTAAAGATGGACTCGTTTCCGTGGCCGTCAAAAAAGTTGGCGAGGCCACTGCAGCTCTACAAGAGAAGACTACAAAGGCTCTGATAGGTGTCCGTGGCCCGTTTGGAAACAGTTTCACAATGAAGGGAAGAAAACTGCTTATAGTCGGGGGCGGAACAGGCGTGGCTCCTCTTCTTCTATTAACCACAAGAATGATTGCGAAAAATGCTAAGACAACTTTCATACTCGGCGCAAAGACAAAAAGCGAACTACTTTTCATGAATGAAATGCAGAGACTTCCAAGAAACAAGTTCGAGCTTGTCACTTCAACCGAAGACGGAACCTGCGGCATCACAGGATTGTGCACCGAGCCTGTAGATCGAATTTTGGCCACACAGAAGTTTGATATGGTCTATTGCTGTGGTCCTGAAAAGATGATAGCGAAAGTTTTTGAGCTTACAGAAATGTACCACGTCAGTTTTGAAGCTAGTCTGGAACGCCTCATGCGATGTGCAATTGGGCTTTGCGGAAGCTGTGTCATAGGCAAATACAGAGTCTGCAAAGACGGCCCTGTCTTTACGTCGAATCAGCTCAGGGAAGTGCTCAACGAGTTTGGAGTCAAGAAGCGAGACCGCTATGGACGAAATATTCCATTAGATTAACCTGAGTTCAAACAACCATTCATCGGGCTTGGCTGAGATGTGAAATTGTATGAGGAAGCTGCGTCGCTATTTTTATTAACCGAGATTTGAGATTATGGTCTCATGAAGATTGAAATCGGAATTATAGGCGGCACAGGTCTTTATGACCCGAAACTTCTAACAAATGCCCGAGACGTAAAGGTCCGTACACCATATGGAGTGCCTTCAGATTCTATCACTGTCGGAGAATTGAAAGGAAGGCAAGTAGCGTTTCTGCCGAGACACTCCAGAAAGCACACGATAAGGCCGACTGACGTCAATTCGAGAGCAAACATATTCGCTTTCAAGAAACTTGGTGTTGAGAGAATCCTCGCACCTTCGACAGTTGGCTCACTCAGAGAGGAATTCAAGCCTGGAGACTTGGTACTTGTCGATCAGTTCATAGATCGAACAACTCGACGAGAAGAATCGTTCTACACCGGAAAGAAGGTCTGTCATATATCTGTGGCAGAACCAATGTGCCCCGAACTGAGACAAGCTCTGAAAAAAGCCGCAGAATGACGCATCTATCAACGTCCATGAGACGGGCACGTACGTGTGTATCGAAGGGCCGAGGTTCTCAACAAAGGCTGAGTCCAAGATGTTCAGATCTTGGGGAGCAGATGTTGTCGGAATGACTCTTGTCCCCGAATGTGTTCTTGCCAGAGAAGCCGAGATATGCTACGCCACGATTGCAGCCGTAACGGACTATGACGTCTGGAAAGAAGAACCCGTTAGCGTTGAAAAAGTCGTGAAAACCATGAAGGCAAACGTGGAGAAGGTAAAGAAACTAATCGCAGAAGCTGTGGCCAACATTCCTTCCCAAAGGAACTGCGAGTGCAAGGCTGCTCTTCAAAAAGCATTGGTCTAGATGTTGAAGATTAGAATGGAAGGATCAGATTGGATCTGAGATCAAAAATAAGGCGGATACCAGAATTCAAAGGCGTGGTTTTCTGGGACATTACGCCACTTTTGAAGGACAAGCAAGCCTTTCGAGAGGCTGTGAAAGAACTGGCAGACCACTTTCGGGAAAAAAACGCAGAAGTTGTAGTGTCAAGTGAAGCTCGAGGTTTCATACTGGGAGCCGCAATCGCGTATGAACTTGGACTTGGATTTGTACCCATCAGAAAAAAAGGAAAATTGCCATCAAAAACGATGAAACTCACATACCAAAAAGAATACGAACCAGACACGATTGAAATCCATGAAGATTCAATCCAAAGATGGAGAGAACGTTCTGCTGATTGACGACTTGCTAGCCACAGGGGGCACAATAAAGGCTAACGCTGAATTGGTTGAGAAAGTTAGGCGGGAACATCGTTGGCATTGGATTTCTCATAGAGCTAGAATATCTGCATGGCAGAGAAATTATCGGGGATCGATATGACGTGCTCTCACTGATAAACTTCAAAACCCCCAATGGATAGGTCCCTGGTTCTTTCTAGACAGTGCGATCGCTCACACAATTTTGAGACGCTCTTCAACGTGTATCGACGGTAGACTTTAAAGATGGAGTGGCGTTATTGTCCTGAACTAGTGGATATAGGGCTTGAAGTATAATGCTTGAAACATGTTCACGACAGCTTGGTTCTGGAAAAGCTATTGTAGCGGAGCATCTGTGCAAAGTCTTCAATGTTACGAAGGGTTTTGTGCGACGAACGAAAAGTCAGGTTGTCGCCGTGAAGGATATTTCCTTTGAAGTTGATTATGGTGAACTCTTTGGTGTTGTGGGACCAAATGGTGCTGGAAAGACTACGACGATCAAGATGTTGACGACGATGCTTCTTCCTACGTCTGGTAAAGCGATTGTTCTTGGCTACGATTGTCAGAAAGACGTTACGAAAGTGCGGGAGAGAATAGGCATAGTATTGGGCGGTGAAAGAGGGCTTTACACCCGCGTGAGTGCTGTGGAGAATCTGAATTATTTCGCTGACCTTTACGGAGTTCCGAGGAACATTCGAGATAAGAGGGTCAAAGAACTGCTTGATTTCATGGGTCTTTCTGACAGAGCGCATAATCGTGTAGAGACTTTTTCGAAAGGAATGAAGCAAAGACTCCATTTGGCGAGAGGGTTGATTAACGATCCTGACATCATCTTTCTAGACGAGCCGACGGTTGGGCTTGATCCTGAGATTTCTATAGAGACTAGGCGCATGATCAAAGAACTCGTTGAAAAAGGAAAGACGATACTTTTGACTACGCACTACATGTTTGAAGCCGACGAATTGTGTAAACGGGTAGCAGTTATTAGAAATGGTGAGATCGTCGCCCTTGACACTCCTTCGGGACTCAAGAAATACGTTATGGACACTAGTGTTGTTGAAGTTGAAGGTTTCGGAATAACGGAAAGAGAAGTCGCGAGATTCAGGGAGATTCCCCATATTGTATCGGTGAGTGCTGATCTTGGCGAAAACAAACAAGTCCTCAAGCTTCAGACGCCCAAAGGTTCGGAAATAATCGCTGAGGTGCAAGAGATCTTGAAAAACAGTCGAATCTATGATATCAAGATCAAGGAACCTACTCTTGAGGACGCCTACCTTCGGCTCGTAGAAGGCTAGAGAGGAAGAATTCGATGCCGGAAACTTTGAGAGTCATCTCCAGCGCGTTCAGGATGGCGATGCTCCATTGGATGGCAGACCCACAATGGGTCATACCGAACATTATTGCTCCCTTCGTCTTCACTACAGTTGCGTTGACATTGTTTAGGGATTCGACCGGACCATTTGGCTTGTACGCTGTTTTGGGCGGCGGTATGATGGGGATGTGGGGGAACACCATATATTCATCTGGGTATGCGATCGAGTTTGAAAAGTGGCAAGGGACGCTGGAAGAAGTGATTGCTGCTCCCGCGAAACTCATATACGTGATAACGGGCAGAGCTATTTCAAACGCGTTTTTCGGGCTTACGAATATGCTGGCAATATTGATTATTGCTGGATTGGGATTCAGAGTATCTCTCGGGATAGCCAATCCTTTTCTCTTCGCTGTATCGCTTCTTCTTACGCTCCTGTCCGTTTCAGCCCTTGGATTGATCTTTGCTTCAGCTTTCGTGTTGTCCCGTTCGGCGCAGGCTTTGACTAACGGTTTAGAAACGCCGTTGTACATCATTTCAGGTTCGATGTTTCCTATTGCACTGCTTCCCTTTTGGATTCATCCTGCAGCTTACGTTTTAGGTCCAACTTGGGGAGTAGATGCGATAAGACTGGCCACAAGCGCAGAGTATGCCTCTCAGAGTTTTTGGGGAGGCATGAGTCCTAGCTTTGCCATTTTTCTTGACTTAGGGATAATGATCTTGATCACTTTGGCGTATGTGCTCATTGCCTTTGCGCTGTTCAAGATGGTTGAGAAAACGAGCCAGAATAACTGGGACGATGGTGGAAGCATGAACAACCTGAAAGTCTTCTTGAGTAGCGCTGTTTTCTCGTTCCGCGCGCAATTCGATTGGTTGAATCCGTCGATGTGGCTTACGATGAAGCTTGTTCTATCATTGTCCCAGATGGCTTTCTTCGCGTTTGTTGGAGTGTTTGCAGGAGGTTCAGTTGCGTCTGTATCGTACATCGTAATTGGCAATGCTATGCAGAGCCTCTCTTGGAACACCGTGTTCTCCGTGATTAATATCACTGGACACGATAAATGGGATGGAACACTGCCGCTTTTGCTGGCGACTCCTGCGCATAGAATGCCACTTTTCATAGGAAGAGCAATGATCCACGTGTTTGACGGTTTGCTCAGCGTTGTGATATCCTTCTTCTTTGCGGCGTTTATCTTCGGCGTGAATTTTGGACAAGTCAACATATTGTCTCTAGCCATAACCGTGTTAATCACAGCTTTCACGATGGCAGGATTCGGACTTCTCATTGGTGGTTTGTCTTTTTTCTTCAGGAATCCAATGGTGTTTGCAAATATCTTCACATTTGTCCTTCTAATTTTCTGCGGCGTCAACTTTCCAGTGCAGAACTTGCCACTCGCAATGCAACCAGTTTCTTATGCCTTTCCCCTAACTTACGGAGTTGCCGCGGCTAGGAATGCAATTGTAGGAGCGAACCTTTTCCAAGTGGCTCCGACTCTTGCGCTGGAACTTGCAGTGGGACTGGCAGCGATGGTCTTGGGGTTCATTTTCTTCAGATCATTCGAGAACAGCGCAAGAAAAACCGGAAAAATGGAAGCAATATGATGCGCAGATTTCTTATGCCGAGATTTCACGCATGATCTATTGCACGGGCTCAGAATCGTAAATCAATGATTCAAAAAGGTTATATTGAGCCGACACTACTCTGAGGTATTTGCGGGTGCAATGTGATGCAAGGTGACCGCCAAATTCAAAACTAATTCTCCGTTGAACCTCACTGTAGAGTATAACCCGCTTGAACTTGAAGAAGAAATCCGCCATTTCTGGGAACAAAACGCCATACTACAAAAAGTGAGCCATGCAAAAGAACAGAACAACAAAGGACTTTCTGGTTATGTCGAAGGACCTCCAACATTGAACGGCGTCCCTCACCTTGGCCATGCGAGGGGGCGCACAATGAAGGACCTCCGTTACCGTTGGAAGACGATGCAAGGTTATTTCATTCCTTTTTGGGCGGGGTGGGACTGCCAGGGACTGCCCGTGGAATTGGAAGCTGAAAAACTGTTGGGAGTCAAGAACAAGCGGGAACTTCTTGAAAGAATCGGTGAGGAACGTTTCATAGAGGAATGCAAGAAGACCATAATGAAATATCATAAAATGTGGTTCGACTTGGACAAGAAACTCGGCTTGTTCATCGATCATGAAAAAGCGTATTGGACTTACCAAGATTCTTACATCGAGAAGGAATGGCATATCCTCAAACGTGCTTGGGATCAAGGCCTTCTTGAAGAAGGACATTACGTCGTGGCGTACTGTCCGGGGTGCCAGACAAGTCTGAGCAACGCGGAAGTAGGCTACGAAGGTTCATACGTCCAAGTTGAAGACCCGAGTCTCTACTTCAAATTCAAACTCGCCGAAAAGAAAAATGAGTATTTCTTGATATGGACGACAATGCCTTTCACGATCATCACGGACACTATGCTGGCAGTTCGCCCCGACGCAGAATACACCAAGGTGCAAATCGGTGATGAAGTGTGGATATTGGTAAAGCAACGCGTCGAACCGTGATGAAGGAGCTAAAGATAGAAAAATACAGAGTGCTGGAAACAGTCAGCGGCAAGAGTCTTGAGAACACAAAATACGAGTTTCCATTCAAGGACCTAGTTCCAAGACAAGTGGAGCTCGAAAAAAGTCATCCATTAGTTCACAAAGTAATAACTGCGGATTTTGTTGATGTTGAAACGGCCACAGGCGTAGTTCACCTTTCGCCTGGTAATGGCGAAGAAGACTTTTTTGCAGCGATGGAACGGCACGTACCCATATTTGCACCCTTCGATGACGAAGTGAAGTTCACTGCTGAAGGAGGACGATTCTGCGGAGTGTTTGCACGAGACACCGATCCTTTGGTCGTCGAAGAACTTCGAAGTAGAGGATTGCTCGTCGAAGTGAAACCAGTCAAACACGAATACCCGACTTGTTGGCGTTCGCACCACAAGATAGTTTGGCTGGCAAGAAAAGAATATTTTCTGAGAACAGACAAAATAAACGACAAAGTCATCAAAGCAGCCGAAAAAGTGGCGTATTTTTATGATGAGACGAAGAACAGGTTCCTAAATTTCTTGAAGGAAGGGAAACCTTGGTGCATATCCAGAGAACGAGTCTGGGGAGCGCCACTTCCAGTGTGGAAATGCAAAGACTGCGGAGCGAAAACAATTGTTGCAAGCAAGATAGAGCTACTGGAAAGAGCTGTTGAGAAACCAAGAGGCGACTTTGAGCTACACAAACCCTGGGTTGATCGTATTACATTGAAGTGCGAGAAGTGCGGGGGCACGATGAACAGAGAAGACTTCGTGATTGACACTTGGCACAACAGTGGTGCTTCATTCTACGCGAGATTCACCGACGAGCAATTCAAGATGTATGTGCCTGTCGACTTTCTCACAGAAGGAGTTGATCAAACTCGTGGCTGGGCCAATTCGCTCTTGCTGGAATATGTAATACTCACAGGAAAGGCGGAATCTCCCTACAAGGCGTTTCTATTTCAAGGCATGGTACAAGACGCAAGGGGCAGGAAGATGAGCAAGAGCCTTGGAAACGTAATCGAGGCAAACAAGCTCCTCGAAAAATATTCAGCTGACTTGTTCAGATTCTACAGCCTTCGCAAATCCTCGCCGATCGATTTCATAAACTTCGACCCTAACGAGTTGGGTCGCCGGACCTACCAAGTTCTCTCAACCCTCTATCACCTCAACAGGTTCCTCCTACAGAACGCGGAATTCGACGACTTTGATCCTCGAAAACACACTTTGGAATGGGTCCAACGAGAAAAAAAGCTCAAAACTCCTGATCTTTGGTTATTGTCAAAACTGCAAGACACCATAGACGCATATACTGGTCTGCTAGAGACGAGCGAATATAACCTTGCCCTAGCTGCTCTCGAAGATTTTGTAATAGAGACTCTTAGCAGGCTTTACGTGCCGATGGTTCGGAAGGAATTGTGGACCGACGACACTCAAACGCTCGACAGACGGCTTGCAGTTTATTGTGTGCTCTGGTACACTCTCAGGACAATAGCACTGTTGTTCAATCCGGTCACACCATATTTGAGCGAAGCTCTTCACCAGAAAGTTTACAGACAGTTGGATCCAACATTGCGCGAGACAGTGAGCCTTGAAGATTGGCCACAGTCTGTATCGAAATTGAAGAATAAGAAAGTGGAAGAAGATTTTCAGACTTTCTTCAAGTGCCTCTCGCTTGTCTATGCCGCCAGGCAGGGGGCAGGATTGAAGAGAAGATGGCCACTGAGTAGGTTGGTAATTGTGGCGCCAGAGGAAGTGTTAGTCTCATTGAGGAACGTGGAAGATCTCTTCCTTGAACTTGCAAACGTCAAGACTGCAGAGTTCGCTACTGAAAAAACGAAACAGCTCGGTAACCTTGATGGATGGTCACCTGCAACCGAAGGATGTATACAGGTTTTCCTGGATGTCCGCCGTGACGAGACTCTTCTTGGAGCAGGTATGATGCGAGATTTGGCCCGAAGGGTGCAAGCGTTGAGAAAAGAGCTGGGCTTTTTGCCGACAGACTTGCTTGAAGCAGTGTACTTATCAGATCTTGACGACGAAAGTATAAGACTTCTCAAACCATTCGTCGCAGAAATGAGGGATTTGGTGCGGACGCAGGATTTGCTTCTTGAGAAAGATCGCGGGCAAAAAGATGTCGAGTGGCATGAGTCTCAGTTGGATGAAAAGAAGATTGTGATCGCAATTCTAGGTCCAAAGGCTAAGTGATGCTCTCCGTCAATCTAAAGCATGCGCTGATTGTAGTCTACCATAAGACATGCAAAAGAAAAAGTAGGGTTATAAAATGTAGTGTAACTATCTATGTACTAGTTGGTTTGGAAGTGGTCGGCATTGGTGTTTCTTTCTTCATTGCTCCCCATGCGGCCAATATTATGCCTACAAGCCCGACGACTCCGACTAAAACGTAGAAATACCATTTGTTGGCATCGGATCCATAGAAGTTGTACATGCCAAAATGCTGCATAGCACCAAGTATCAAAGCGATTATGATAAGCACTATTCCAACAGTCACTATTTTTGCGTTCAATGTTCAAGCCTCCTTTTTTTGGTTTGAAAGAACCAGTTTTGAGCAAAAAGACGGTATGGATGATTCTACTTAAAATAACTTTCGAAAGAGGTTTGTTCTTGGAGTCTTCACGCTAAGGGATTGCAATATCGTATTTGAACAAGCTTGTGTGAGTCACGCAAGTCTGCTCCAACAAGGTAAGTGCGGAATTGGAAGACATTTTTGGCAGCATTTATATCATTGGGATTCTTCTGCATTTCAGAGAAGGAAGGAATATATGAAACTGTTTTCGATTTTCTTGATCGTTATTACGGCTATGATCTTGCCACTATCTCTGACTGGGGTTGGATATGCACAACAGATGACGTGCTGGTGTTTGAAACCCATTCTGACAGAGAGACAAGAGACAGAAGAGCGTGGTGAACAAGGCATACCTAATAAACTTGGACATTTCGCTCAAGGAGGATTAGTTGCGACCTTCGAAATCAAGAGTGAAAAAGAAGACCGCACGTGGCAAGCCTAGTCTAGATTCCCGGCATTTTGTTGAGGCTGGGAACTCGTCGGAGACGCGATAGAATTCTGCACCAAACCTAGATCTCAGTTCAGAGACTTCCAAAAGTAACCGTAAGCTCTAAATCTAGTACTCTCTGTTCTCCTCAGAGAGGAACACCGGGCCGATAGTTCAGCCTGGTATGAACGCTGCATTCGCAATGCAGAAGTCGCGGGTTCAAATCCCGCTCGGTCCACCTTATTTTGAATCTAATCTAGATTCTGTGGATTGCGGTCTTCAGAAAACTTCGAAGACAAAGGGGGAAGAAGGAAAGGATTTTCGAGCAGCGAGAGATGCAAATACTGCTCTCGAGTTCCGAAAGAAGGAAAATGTGCGATCCGATTCTTGCAGTCTATTTCAAAAATAGCAGTATCAGACCGATTATGGCGACTATCCCGGTAGCTACCATCGCACCCAAAGTTAACGTGGTACGGACCGCATAGTAAACTCCGCCGGCCCAGAAGGTCAGCAAACCACCAAGTACAAGTAAAATGACGCCTATAGCATGTTTGTATTCTGTTTCCATTCTTTTCATTCCTCCTCTTTAACTGACGGCGTTAACCAATGGGAACGGAGACTATTTACGGGTCTCTCTTTTTTTCCTTTTCGGTCAGTCTACACAATTACCTTGAAACATTTATCCCTGTCGGACATTTTCATGTTTGAATCAACAGATCTTGACGAGGGACGCTAGAAAGGCTTCCGTCTTAATTGCAAAACTCTTTTAACATTAGACAATCTTTCCTACACTTGAGCAAAAACGGCTTCCGTCTTGCAAGCAAGAGGGGCACAGATTGTTGACGTCGAAATTGACAAATCAAAGGGAGATTCACTAATAGTAGTGGAGCGGGAGCGCGCGCTGAAATGGAGTTGAAGAAGAGTGTCTTACAGTTTTAACATACCTTACCGCGATAACAAGAAACTGAAACAGGTTATGGACCAAGTAAAAGGAGACATCAAACTGCATACTCTATGGAGGTGCGCAAACGTGATGGCCATTGAACGTATGGGTTACACGGATCATGGTCCAACACACGTCAAAATCGTTTCAAATCTGGCGCTCAAACTTCTCAGGATCCTAGTTAAGAACAAGGTTGTGCCAAGCATCGTGAAGAACTATGGCATGAAAAACGAAGACGCAGAGGTGGTTGTAGTTCTTGGTTCCATCTTTCACGATCTGGGCATGACGGTTCTAAGAGAACAGCACGAGATTTTCGGCGCGATCCTAGCGTTGGGTTTCATAGAAAAATTCTTGCAATCCATATATTCTGAGGAGGAACGAACGATAATCTGCTCAGAAGTCCTGCACTCGATAACGTCGCATGAGGAACCAAGAAAGCCTTTGACAGTTGAAGCAGGAATCGTTCGGATCGCAGATGCGTTAGATATGGAAGAAGGAAGAGCCCGGATACCATTTCAATCAGGAAGGGTGGACATTCACTCCGTTTCGGCGCTGGCAATTGAGAAAGTGGAGATTTTGGAAGGCGGAGAGAAACCAGTTACCGTGAGAATTACGATGTCGAATTCTGCCGGGATTTTTCAGATAGATGAACTTCTCAAGCCCAGAATTCAAAACTCTGGCTTGCAGAGTTATATTCATGTTGTTGCTGAGATAGCTTGGGAGAAAGAGAGACGAATCATGGAAAAATTCGAGTTCTGATCGTTATAGATGTGAAAAATACGGTATAGGACAACTCGTTGTTACACGGACAAAAGGCATCAGTAATGAAAGAAGGACCAGACGCTTATTCAGCGTCTATTCCTCTGGTTTTCTGCGTTCCCGCATGGTTTGCATTGATTGAATAATCTGCGGTATGTTCTTCATGTTCTCTCTTGCTAAGTCCATCAAGGGTTCATTGATTTCCACTTCGACAGTAAGCTTCACGTGCCCTTTCTTTTCTTCGGTCAAAAGATCACCTCCTCTCTATTGTTCCTTTTAAAGCTCTTTTCAGCGCTATTTCAGCCTGCTTCTCTGTCACGTCGATGTCCACATCTATACGATAGTGAAGTTTGCCGAGCCTTTTCACTCTTGTTTTATAGCTTAGGATCGAGCCTTTGGTTTTCCATCGCCTCAGGTATCTTGTTAGGAAAAGGGAAACGAAACGTGGAGTCAATGGTTCGACTGCTGGAAAGAGTTTCGCGAAAAGATCGACCAGAGTTGCCGTGACTTTTGTGGACATAGTGAATCCCGTTTTTGTGATTTCACTAGTTGTTTGACAGCTGCGGTTCGCTTTAACCTATGTGACTGCCACTCCACAGTAACACCCCTGAGAAAAAGCACGATCGTGAATACGCACTCTACGTGGCCAGCGGTTGACTTATGTCAGGTGAAGAGGGCACAAACTGCACTGATCCAATTGTGGAAAAAACGAGCGCGGAGGAGCCAGTCAAGCCGTCAGTTCTATGAAAGTGTTGACGTATTCGAGCAATTGCGGTCTGAATTCATTTTCCGAGACGTTTTCTTCCAGATTTGTCATGAATGTTTTGAAATATGGAAACTTGGCGGAGAGGCGGTGGTCTAATTTGGATAGGAACAGTTTATTTGCGTTTTTCGCCCTGTTTCCAACGTCTTCAATATGATGTCTATCGATGTTGCTGATTGCAAAAGCGTTGTTTAGCATGATAGACAAGTTGATCCATTTCTCTTCTTTCTTGTTCTTCAACTGTACTGGCTTCGTTTTTATCCAGCTTAAGAAAAAATCACTCATCTGATTTGGGGTACTCAGTTGAGCAGGGAATTTCTGAAATACTTGAAATGCGATGTCATCTGCATATAAATCTTGGACATGGTTCACGATGTCTTGGAGGGTTTTGGTTTGATATTTCACGGAAACCTTGCATCTAGTCTGAATCTGCTTTGCGACTTGATCTAGAAGTGCATGGTTGTGAGAAGGATGATTTGTCTCAGTTCTGTAGACATGTGACAACTCATGAATCAGCAACCCGTCAATTAAACCAGATTTGATTGCCATCCCGGAAACAACTATTACATGTTCGTTCGATCTGAAAGTTGTATATCCCATGAAAGGCAGTTTTTTATCTATGACTATTTTGGTTTGGCCTCTTATCGGGAAACCTGCTCCGCTCATTTCTCGCAGAGTTCTCTTCAGTTTTATCTGCAGATTTTCGTTCTTAGTCACGATATCACATTTAGCTTTCTCTTGGGAATCCTAAGATGACAGGCGGGCTTATCTCTTTTCTGAGTCATGATAATTCTCAAAATGTCATTGGAAATTGTCCAGGCTCTGGACTCGGTTTAAGGGATGAAACAAGAAGCTATTAATAAAGTGCGTTCTGGCTATAGCATGTTAAACAATAAAGAAAGGAGGTTGCTTATTTTGGGATGGTCCGCAGTTGTTTCTCATACGTGATCATCCAGGCTTTTTCTCTTTGAATTTCTTCTTTTCGCATTTTTCACACCTCGAACAATTGTCTGCAATCTGTATCGTGTATATGAAGTCTTAATATAATTGTACGATTTATACTTTCCTCCGCATTCGTTTCCGAAGGTTTGGCAGGCAACACTTAAAATCTACGTTGAATTCCTTCATCGCATGGTATCTGCATTCAGTTCAAAGGTAGCAGTCGTCAAAGGAGAAAGGGGCCACGAACCTGTTTTCAGAGCATTGGACTTGATAGACTACAAGGACACTCTGTCTGGCTACAAGAATGTTCTTATCAAAGTCAACTTCATCACAACGAAAACGTGGGATACCGGCGCAACAACAGACCCCATTGTCGTTGAGGCTATCATAAGAAAACTGCAGACTCTGCCAGTCAAGATTTACGTGGTGGAATCAGATGCTACAATGACCAACGCCGACAAAGCGTTCGAAGCAACTGGCATGAAAGAGATGGCAGATCGATACAACGTAGAATGTCTCAATCTAAGATATGTTGAAGACAAAGTTAAAATCGATATTCCAAATGGGAAGGCTCTGAAGAGCATTACCGTTCCTCGTCTTGTTACTGAATCCGCTGTGATAAGCGCGGCTAAACTGAAGACTCATGGATCCACGAAGGTCACGTTGGGAATGAAGAACATGTTCGGTCTCCTTCCAGATAAGTTCAAGGGAAAATATCACATGATGGGAATCAGCAAAGTCATAGTCGACATCAACACCGTGATAAAGCCAGTTTTCACAGTAATTGATGGGTTCGTCGCGATGGAAGGCATGGGTCCTGTCAGCGGTTCACCAGTCAAGATGAACTTGGTGATAGCCGGAAGAGACGTCGTTGCCACCGACGCAACCGCAAGTCGCATAATAGGATTTGATCCACAGGAAATCGCTCATCTCCGCATGGCCTTCGAAAAAAAGCTTGGAGAGATGAACAACATCGAGATTTTGGGCGAAAGTATCAGTAACGTCAGGCGAGAATTCAAGAGAGCCTGAGAAAATCTGGTTTTCAAGTGTTTCCTTCATAACTGAACCCCCACGATATCGAGCATGTTTGAAATAGTGTGTGCCAGTCTCAATCTGCACTTTTGATATTAGCGCGTACGGACCGTGAGGGTGGCAGCAAGAAACAGTATTGTTTCTCCCATCTCCCCCTCTTTTGGAGGTGAGTATGGTGCCGCCTGTGAGATGACGAGTCCGCACGCGCCAATTAAATCATGGCTTCAACCAGAAATTAGGCGTTCTGGACCCATAGTATAGATTAGTCGTATAGATCCAGATTCTATTAACAACTTCAGAATAATCAGTCTATGATCGCTTGAACAAGTTGGGAAAGGTCAATCGACTGGTGTCAATGGCACGATTGGCAATGGTCGCGGTTTTTGTGAACACGTGGGAATGTAAGCATACGGGGCTTCCCCGCCTGTGAAGATTTTACCATCAGGAGGAGGCATAGTTCCTGTCTCAGGATCGTTTTCCGCAGATTTAGGTCCTTCTTGATTGTTGGAAGTACTTGGAGAAGTCGTGTTGGAAGCAACTCCACTAGCAGGCGAACAGTGTTCTGAGGGCGGATCTCCCGTTGATCTCGAAGACTGACTGGGATCTGTTTCGATGTTTCTGTTTGACGAGGAGTCCGTGCTGCCTGCATTCGCGCTTGATTTGGTGTCGGTTACTGGCGTGTTCTGTTTAGGCGATTGGCTCACCTTCCCGGTCACGTATACTGAACATACGATAACTAGAACCGTTATGAGAGCAATGGCAAAAACTACGGTTATCTTCATTCTCTTCTTCTCTTGTAACATTATTGGGAATTAGCTAGAAAAAGATTGCCCCTACTTCATTATAATGTGCGGACCATGAACCTATTGACCGTTGCAACTTGCCCGCTAATGTTTTTCTTGAGTCTATCTGCTTCTTGGATGGACGCCGAGAACGGAAACCAAATAGAGAGATCGCTCCTCCCAGCAAAACTGTGCCTAAACCTACGTATGCAAAATTCGAATCTAAGACCGAGCCTCGATACGGAACTCCAATCGTTTCGATTTCCGTCCAGTTCTTGGTCACGTTGGCATCGATTAGAACGGGAGAGTCAATGGAAGCGTTGAGAGCGAGAAACACGAGGTAATAACTGCCAGGTTGCGCTGACCTGGTTACCGGACTCCAAGTTGTATTGATACTGGTAATGTTTTCTAGTGGCAGGTAGACTACATCTGGTTGATCTGGTTGTGCCAAGTGGCTCGGATCCGTGAAGCTAGCTATCGAAAAATTGAAATTCCCGCTACCCGAGGCAGATATGGTTAGGTTTTGACCAATGTTCATCTGAAATGGCACCGTCTTGTTTTGTGATTGATGTATGTTGAAGGTATAGTTCATGATGATTTCAGACCTTGGCACTTCCTGAACTTCGGCTCGCGTAAGGGTGAAAATAGGTCTTGAACAAAGAGCCAAGGCCGCTCCTACCACAATCAACACGAAACCGACGGTAATTATGTATGAACGTGTTTCCTTACGAACCATGCCCCAGAACCGCTCTGAATCCTTGATCAATGAATTGATAAGATGCAATCCTCAAAAATAAACGTGTTTGTTTCACAGTAGGCGATTTTTTCTCAATTAATAGAGAGGAATATGCCTTACAAATCGCATAGAGGAAGGTTCCACAAGATTCAAATGCCAAACAACACTATCAATATATGCCTAAATAAAAGGAGAAGGGAAAATATGAAAAAAATAGTTACGATACTACTACTAGCAGTTCTGTTCAGTTCAATGTTCGCAATAGTGGCAAGGAATGCAAATGCGACTCTCCCCGCGACAGAGCCTACCGCAATTGACGCGGCAGGCACTCTAAAGCTTCCAGTTGATACGAGCGATATTGGCACGATTGAACCACGCACCCACCATTCAGCTTGGAACGTAGGAGATGTAGCCTACTGGTTAGTTTATGACTCATGGTACGGCAGATATCGCCTGGACGTCTTCACTCTGAGAGCGGTTGGGCCTACTTGTGAAATTTGGGTCCAAAACAACCTCGCGTGGGGCAGATCCCCAGCAAGTGCTGATCCAAGAACTCCTAACCCACCAATTATCCTCGACTCCGAAATAGCGTACCTCTTGGACCAAATGGAAAACGTCATCTATCCGACAGATACGCACTATTTTGGCATGCCAGCAGTACGCGACGGAACCTACGCACAGCTTCCTGGATTACTGGGTCTCCCAGCTGACTACTATGCTGAAGGAAACAACAAGAACGTAGTACTGGTCGAAAACATCAGAGACCAGAACTATTACCAGCCAACGTACCCATATTACATCGCTGGAGTTTTCTCATCAACCCTGAGCAACGTCTACTTTGACAGAAACGTAATAAGCATAGACTGCTACCGATGGGAATACAGACTCGGACCCGCGGGCACCGTGTGGATACCGGGCTACGTAGTGAACCGCCCGTTCGTCTATGAAAGCACAATTGCGCACGAATACCAACATCTGATACACGCCGATTGGAACCCTGGTGACGACCTCTTCATGAATGAAGGCTGCGCGATGTATGCTGAATTTCTCTGCGGCTACGGAATTGATCCAAGCTACATCAGCAGCTATCTCTACACGCCGGACAACTCGTTGACGGTATGGGGCGATCAAGGAGACATAAACATCCTCGCTGACTATGGTGCAGGAGCCCTGTGGGTGATGTACTTGAACGATCACTATGGCGGAGCAGCAACAATAAGCTACTTCGTTCAAACAGGGATTGGCGGCATCGACGGAATAAACAATGCACTTGCTCATTTCGGCTACAAACATGCCACATTCGACACGGTCTTCCACGATTGGAGACTCGCAAACCTGATTCACACAGACTTCCCAGGGTGCAATAAATACAACTACCTGAGTCTCAACTTAAACGATCCAGTGTACGGATCTGCATATACACATGCGATTGGCGGACTTCCGGTTCCACAAATGAAGGGTACAGACTTCGGGAACACCACGACGATCCTAGGCTACGACACGGGAGTATCAGATGTTGGACCTTATGGTTCAGACTACATAAACTTCACAGATTGGAAGACACCAGGCTTCATCTACTTTGACGGCAATGACTATGCAGATGTTCCAGGATGGACGCTGACAGCCGACGGATGGTGGTCCGGTACTGGAGTTGACCTACAGGACACATCAATCGTTGGAACCGCAGCAGTGAGCGCAGGAAACCCAACGCTTACTATCGTTACCAAATGGGGTATTGAATCCTTCTGGGACTTCGGATTTGTTCAAGTCTCCGCAGATAATGGAGCCACATGGACATCGTTGTCAAACACCTACACGACATCCGACCATGACCCAAGCGCCCACCCAGCAATCATCGCACAGCTCCCAGGATTTACAGACTACAACCCAGATTGGCCAGGCTTCACTACGATAAGTTTCGACCTTACGGCATATGCAGGTAAGACCGTCCAGATAAGGTTCCGATATATGACAGACTGGGCAACAGAATACGAAGGCTGGTGGATTAACAGCGCAACAGTGAGCGGCACGCCAATGACACTAGCACAAGTTCCATACAAGGCAACATTCCAAGTGTCAGCTGTTCAAGTACTTACGATGTGCAAGAGGACGTTCCTCATTCCATACGACATTTGGTTGACGAAGGACACAAACAAAGGAATGGGCATCGGACTCGGTATGAAATCAAGCTTCATCCTCTTGGTCGTCAGCCCAACAATGCACGCAGGATTCACTGACTACAAGTTCCAAGCCACAAGACTGCCACTGTTCAAGTTCTTCTGCTAGTCGCAATCTGAGTTTAAACGCCAAAACTCCCTTTTTTTCCTCACACTTTCTCAAATTGCACCGTGAAGTCGGCAACGGATTCCCTCTTTCAGACACGTTCAAGAAAACGTAAAAATACCTCGATTGCGAAAGTATAACTCAGTGGGAGAGGGGAAAATCCTGCGGAAACCTTGTGCTTTAGTGTTTGTTTTGCTGCTTGCCAGTATGACAATTTTGTTATTCTGTTTTCAGACGGTAAAAGCGATCACAACCATTTACATCCAAACGGACGGAACAATTTATCCTGTAACTGCACCAATTCAGAGAAACGGCAACGTGTACATTTTCACCGGCAACATCAACAGTGATGCAGACGGCATTATAATCCTGAGAAACAACACGATACTGGACGGAGCAGGGCACTTACTTCAAGGGACAGACACTCCGTCATCAAATGGAATATACTTGTTAGGAAACTCTAACGTAACGATCAGAAACATTGACATTAAAGGATTCGATTCCGGCATTCTTCTTGACGCATACTCTATCCACAACAACATAATAGGAAACACCATTGAAAACAACGTTTATGGAATCAACTGTTGGGCATACGCAGACAACAACAGCATAATTGGAAACAACATATTGGGAAATAGTCTCGCAGGCATCTGGATCGCCGGATCCTCAAGCGACACAGTGGCTGAAAACAACATAGCTACGAATAGCCTAGGAATCAACCTTCAAAGCTCCTCAAATGACAGTATCTATCATAACAATTTTGTTGACAACCCAAATCAAACCAGCATTTACGACTCACCTGACGTTTGGGACAATGGGTACCCGTCGGGAGGCAACTACTGGAGCGACTATACAGGCGTTGACCTTCAAAGTGGTCCAAATCAGAATCAGCCGGGAAGCGACGGCATAGGAGACACGCCTTACAACGTCAGCGAAAGCAATCAAGACAATTATCCGCTGATGCAAGCCTTCACCAACATACATGTACAACCGACCTTGCCGCCCAAAACTATTGCGGGTCAAGGATACACCTTCAACATACAAGTCCGACTTGAAAACCAAGGATGGAACGCCCAAACAACCAGCGTCACAGTCTACGTGAACACGACTTTGCTTTCCGCATTCACCAATCTTGCAATGTCAGGCAGAGAACAGATGACACTGAATTCCATGTGGCAGACTGCCACTTACATCAAAGGAAATTACACAATAAGCATTGTTGCCACACCTGTGCCCGGCGAAGTGGACACCACAGATGACAGCTACATTTGGACGGTCCATCTGGGTATTCCAGGCGATGTTTCAGGCAATACACCCGGCGTGTATGACAAGGTTGTCAACATGAAAGACATCGCTTACCTAGTGGTACAGTTTAACACGAGACCAACCTCTGCCAACTGGAATCCCAACGCTGACATCAACGACGATGCCGTCGTCAACATGCGCGACATAGCCATAGCCATAACCAACTTCAACAAACGTGAATAACTGCCAATTCTTCGGCAGTTACAGATTGGTGAAGGCGTTCTAAATGATTTGTGTCATCTTCTTTCCATAAGCTTTATCATCAGATTGAGTTAGGTATAAAGACAGGAAAAAGGAGAGAAAGGAGAAACGCAGCGTTTGCTGCGCACTCGCAGGAAGAAGGGGGTGATACATTGAAAAGAAAAAGCTTCTTGATAACCGTAACAATAATGATTTTACTGTCCTTCAATGCCTTCGCACTAAGAAGAGGTGAAAGTCAACCCCAATCACCCGACGCGGTTCTGTACATCTCTCCAAGCGCAATCGCTGACCCAACTATAACTCCCCCCGCAACCGTTTCGATTAACGTTTCAATATACAACGTTGCTGATATGAAGTACTGCGAATTCAACCTGACCTACAATCCAAATATCTTTTACGTAGTAGAACTCGCGAAGCAAGCAGTGCAAGGTCAAATTCCATCGATGTATTATGAAATCGAAGACTATCTAGGCTACGTGTACGTCAAGCTCACTTACAATAGCCCCGTCTCAGTCAGCGGCAACGCAACACTTCTAATCCTTAATCTTGCAGTAGTTGACTACGGAATAACTCCACTGCACTTCCAGGGCGTTGTGATCAACGATGGTGTCGGCAACCCTATCCCATTCACAACTGAGGACGGATATCTTGCAATTGTTAAACACGATATAGCAGTAACAGACGTAACAGCGTCGCCAACCGAGACATATGTCGGCAGAGACGTCGAAATAAATGTCACACTTCAAAACTACGGTAACGTACCCGAGACCTTTACCACAACGATCTATGCAAACGCAATCAATATTTCAGCATTCCAAGTTCTAAACTTGCTGCCAAATGAAACGAGAATTACATCCTACGAATGGAACACCACCGGTTTCTCTGCAAGCAACACCCCGTATGTCATGAAAGCCGAGGCAGAGATACTGCCCTACGAAGCCAACACCACCAACAACGTTTTCGTGGGCAACCAAGTGAAGCTGAAGCTAGTTGGAGACGTCAACGGTGACGGAAAAGTCAATATCGACGACATGATCGCTTGGGATGCAGCATACGGAACAAAGGCTGGTGACCTGAACTGGAATCCACAGGCAGACATAAATGGAGATGGAGTCGTCGACAACCTAGACGGATATTTGATATTGCAAAACTATCGAACCTCACTGTAAGCAACGAAACATCCAATCCTCCTCTTTCATTTCCCATAATTCTATTACCAATTCTAAGCACCGACTATTTTGTCTCCGTTGACGCGCGCGACAAAAAGAGTTCAGACTGCCCAAGCGCAACTTTGAGATTATTCTTGTCATCCGTAGTTGAAGATGGCTATCGCTATATCGTGAATGTTTACAACACCATCATCATTTATGTCCAAAGCAGGATTCCAAACGGAAGTCCCCGCTCGAGTGTTGAACCCTGCAACGAGGGCTCCTATGTCATGTATGTCAATAATTCCGTCTGGATAGCCCGTTGGGCCCGAAATATCTCCAGGAGCTGTCACGAACACTGATCCTTTCATTGTCAGATTGTTGTCGGTCGTGTCAGTTTCTCCCTGGAGAACATCAGCAACGGCCTCGATCGAGTAGTTGCCTCTAGCGACAGTGGTGGTGTTCCAGAAAAACGTGATCGTGGTCGAGTTTCTACTCATCAAGGTTATCACTTGCGTAGCGATTTTTGTCGAATTGGCCTTCAGTGACAAGTTGAACGTCTCAGTTTGTTCGCCATAGTTTATTACTTTCACTTGCACCCACTGGCACATGTGACCAACCCAATGTTCTGATGTGTCAATCTGCAATATTCCGATGTCGTGCGGACCTGCGTAGGGTTTTACGAGGGGATAAAGGTCAATGTTGTTTTGATCAAACACGTATGCAGAGTCTATTATTCCGTCGTTTCCTGTTTCGTTCTGGTGAGCGCCTCGAAACAGATCACTTCCATTCAAGTTGCCCCAGTAGTTCCCCCCGCTCGGATAACCATTGTCCCACAAATTGACCAAGCCCTGAAACCCGTCAATGTTCACTTGGTTTACAAAGTTATTGTGATAGATGACATTGTTTGGTGACTCTTGCAGCGCAAGACCGCAATCGCGGTTGCCTGTAATATTGTTCTGCACAAGACTGTTATCGAAAGAATTCGATTGAAGCAATATGCCGACACCATTGCCTGTCAAGCTATTTTTGATTACGCTGTTGTTATAGGAAGAATCAAAACAGATACCGTGGTGAAGGTTTCCCTGAATTTCGTTTCCGCTGAAAGTGTTGTTATAGGAATAAGACCACGCGAAGACTCCATCATCGTTCCCCGTGACGTTATTGTTGCTTATTCTATTACTAAGAGAAGAATGCAAGGATATGCCATATGCGTTGTTTGCCACGATGTTATTCCCATCCAAACTGTTGCCACTTGAAGAGTAAAGTGAAACACCATAGTAGTGATTGCCCACAATTTCATTTCCCGATAAGGTGTTGTTGTTCGACGAAACGTAGATACCGTTCTGAGTGTTGTTTAGCACTTCGTTGTCGCTCACATTATTGCCGTTTGAGGATGGAAGAAGGTAGATACCGTTTCCGCCGTTGTCTTCGATTCTGTTGTTATTGATAGTGTTGCCGACGGAGGAAACCAGAATCCCAGCACTCGTGTAGCCAGGTCCACTATTTCTTATCGTGAAACCTGTGAGGTTTACGCCATTCGCAGTGATGTTTACTACAGTCGCATTTGAAGAACCGTCAATGATAGTGGTCGCGAAGTCGTCTCCAATCAATGACAGGGACTTACTGATAGTCAAGTTCTCGTAGTACGTTCCAGCGTCCACTTTGATCGTGTGTCCATTCAATGTTTCTGGAGCATCTATTGCAGCTTGAATCGTCGCATAGTCCAATCCTGAGTCAATGTTATGGATTGATAAGAGGCTGTGTTTTGTTACCAACGGATAATGGTCAGAGTTATTTGTATCGATAACGTAAGGAGTGTCACCAATACCATCACTCCCAGTGATATTCTGATTTGGACCACTGTTCAAATCCACGCCATTGTAATCACTCCAATAATTGCCTCCCGACGGGTACCCATTGTCCCAAACATTGTTACCCGCCCTGTAGACAGTGTAATTCGCTCCCACATTATTCACAGTGTTGTGATAGAAGGAATTGTTCGCGCTACTATCGAAATCGACTGCGCAGAACCCGTTTGCCAACAAGCAGTTTCCCGTAATAGAGTTGTTCATGCTTCCGACAACTTGAAGACTTATTCTGCAATCGGTCAACGTATCATTATCCAGTTTGCACAAAGTTGAATCGACGAGCAAGACTCCAGTGTCTGCTGATGACGAATTCGAATTCTGCAAAGTGCAGTTCACGGACTTGATGAATTGAATATTCATCAAGTTTTTGGTCAATAAAAGACCCTGAACGACTACGTCTGAGCAGTTAACCAAGGTCACTTGTCCAGCGTTCGAAGGAACAGTTCCACCGAGATGCCTGATCCAATAATAAACTGGTTTTGCATCGACAAGATTTGTCGTGTCCATATCAAGTTGATCGTAGACAGTGGAGTTTATCGCGAGGTTGTATCTGCTGTTCTTGATGTCGTTATTTCTAATGATTCCGTTGACTGCACCTTGAGCGTAGATACTGAGACCTATTCCGTTGTTTTCAATATCGTTATCGTAGACATAATAACTGTCTTGGCTGACAAAAACTCCATTTTCCGAATTATTCTTAATTGTGTTATGCATTATGTTGCCTCGGGAACTCCCAACACCAATGCCCCAATCGCCAGCGTACACACCTGTCTGACCGTTTTGAATCGTAAAGTTGCTCAAGGTAACGTTGTTGACTCCTCTTATTCCTACAACGTAGCCCGCGCCCCCGCCATCAATAATCGTGTTGCTCTTGCTTTCTCCAACAAGAGCCACTGTCTTGTTAGCTATCACATTCTCATGATAGGTTCCGCTTCTAACCAATATTGAATCACCACTGTTGACCCCATTTATCGCCGCCTGAATCGTCGGATAATCGTCCGGCACTATTGCTCCTTCAAGAATGTTAACTGAAAAACTCTCATTGCCAAAAGGAATGTCGATGCCATTACTGTCCCACAGAAACGTGTCAGTCGCAGGTTTGTAAGGCCAAAATAAAATCTTCGTCTCACTGTTCTCTCCGACCTTAAACGCAGTGAAGTTCATCGAACAGAGCAAGCTGTTGTTAACTGAAACAGCATTGGTAGGATCCAACAATGCACCGCCGGCCACAATCTCCGGTTTTCCACCCGTGTATGTGCCGTTTTGAGCGGTGTCGCTGAAATCAATCATTTTTATCTCCTGCAATCCGTGAAACACGTAAGAGGGGTCAGATTCGGGTATCGAAAGATTAGTGCATCTCAGAGAATTGTTGTCAAATGTAATTGCCACCTGCCATGATGCGAGGTCACTTGTCGAGCCGCTCAATGAAACGTTCAAGGCGAAAGGTATCCCCTCTAGCGGCAGTCGTTTAGTCGAGTTGCCAAGGGTCGTAGAGTTCAAACCTGTCGTGGAACTTGTGATATTGATCGACCGAGGCACTGCGCCCTTCACCGAGTCAGTGCTCAACAAGGGCAGCAGGAAGCTCAGAAAGAGCAGGGAAAGCATCAAACATGAAACTGTTCTTTTCCACAAGTTAATTTCTCCCAATCTAGATATGTCAATCAACAAATATGATTTTCGCCAACAAAACACAGAGCATCAGCTGTTTTAGACCGTTAGAGGAGAGATTACTTGATGGATCACGGTCTTTGAACGTCCCTGTCAGTAATTCAAATCTTTAAGTGACTCACAAATCCGTGGCAAAACTGAAAGGACCAGTATCCAGGAATTGTCGTCCTAGTTTACAATTCGTTAGTTTTATTAGTGAAGACACTGAAATTAGCGATTAGTATACAGGGTTGAACTTACATGAAGTTTCCGATAAGTTCAGTTGCTGGCGTGGCTGTGATCGTACTCTACTGCGTTTTCACGTTCTCCTCATTGGCGTTGTTTCCCACCTCTTATACTCCAACTGCAAATTGGCTGAGCGATCTAGGAAACTCTTCTTCCAATCCAAATGGAGCAATACTCTACAATCTGGGTTGTATACTGACTGGAATAGCCTTGTTCCCCTTCTTCATCGGATTCTACAAGTGGTACACTGCAGAAAAGTGGCGAAAAGTCTCAGTAACGATTACTCAACTATTTGGATGCGGGGCGGCGTTTGCGTTGATCATGATCGGCGTTTTCTCCGAAGACTCCGGCTGGTTACACAGCTTGTGGTCGGACATTTTCTTTCTACTTGACCTCATAGTTCTTGTCCTCGCAGGCGCATCTCTATACACGCACAAGCAGTACATGAAGGCAGTAGCTATCTACGGATTTGCAGTTGCAATCGTAAACTTGGCCTTCCTCGTCGGGTCTAATACACCAATTCTGGAATGGTTCACAGTTTTTACGGCTCTCGGATACGTTGGACTCTTGTCCTACAACATAACCAAACTTTAGCTCAAGACCCAAAAAGCCTGTTTAAAGTGAAAGATGCGTTTCAAGCAGGTTTAAAGAGAGAAGTGAAAAGTCTCCACCTCGATGTCTCAAGAAAGATTTCATGCGTTCTCTTCCTTAGTGCTAATGATTAAATCCAATTCAGCGTCAAAATTCATAAATCATAAGTTAACCTGACGGTCTCTCCTATTTCGAGTAGACATGAAGAAAAGCGCTGAGTTCTTCTTTGATGTTCCATGCTTCAAATGCGCATTCTGGAAATCTGAGAGAGAAAATCAGTTAATATGCAAACCAGCAGAATGTGAAGAACTAACGGTTTGGCTCACTTCCATCATGGAAGAATCTTGCTCAGTCCAAGTAGTCACTTATGAGACTACAAAGAAGAAAACTAGAACACAAGCCGCTGCGCCCGTTTAGAACCCGTTGCCAAGATACGACACGTTGGTACCAAGAGAATTGCAAGTTCTTCAATACTTTTCAAAATATGTCCTCCAAACAATGGGATACAAATGGCGAATGCCAATAAGCCCTCTCCCTTCTCCTGCAGGATCAGACCGTTGTAATCAAGATCTTGTCCAATTGTCAGGACATCTATATTCGATTCTCGGACCTGCCTGCCACAAAACGTCAAACAATTCAACGAATTTCTTGCTCGGCATACGATTGCTCATCTTCGCGTATCACTTGCCACGTCTAATCAACGTGACACCATATATACTGCGTTGCCAAGATTAGAGTATATCGAAAATGGATAGGTACGCTTTTGCGCTTGATACGTTCTATGCTATCCTAGACCGAAAAATGAAAACGGACCCGGAGGGATTTGAACCCCCGTTCTCCGGCTCCGAAGGCCGGCGCCTTAATCCAGACTGGGCTACGGGCCCAAAACACATTACGCAACGTTTCGATTAAAAAGGTTCTGTGAACGTTGCAAGACATTCAAGTGAATTGACGAATCAGGACTGGCTGAATTCTCAGTATTCAATTTGGAAGGCAACTCGCTGGAATTTTGTCCAGAAAATCCTTAAAAACCATAGCTAACCTATACTACTGTCAAAATTGAGGGCCGGTAGCTCAGCTTGGCTGGAGCGTTCGGCTGATAACCGAAAGGTCGCCGGTTCGAATCCGGCTCGGCCCACCACACCCCAAAAACCTTATAATGCATCAAAAACAATTCTTAGAACGTGATATTATGCCGAAAGACGATGAAATGCTGGAGGAATTGAAGAAAATCAGAACCTTGCTCGAACCAAAGCCTGCACCACCAGCACCTGCTCCAAAAGGTCTCTGGAAAGAATTCTTAGACTTTGTATCGAAATACAAAGTTATGGGTCTTGCTGTTGCTTTCATCATAGGCGTTTACCTAGGGGCTGTAGTACTGGCACTGGTCAAGGATTTGGTAATGCCAATAATAGGTCTTGCAATACCTGGACTTGGAAATCTAGCGACTTACAAGATTGCGTTTCCCTCAACAACATTCGATGCGCAAGGAAACCCGCCGGCTGGCTACGGAGGGCAAGTATTTGGAATAGGAGACTTCTTGGTAGCGGTGATTACCTTCATCATCGTGGCGTTCGTGATCTTCGTACTCGTGAAGATCACCAAGAAATGGGGCATAGAATAAACGAAAAAGGACTACAAAACCAATCCTTCTTTTTCTTTTTAGGTTAGCTTTCTTCAAACACCGGCGCAAATGGTAGGCCTACAACTGGGATTCGAAGGAAAAGTCTTCACGAATTCAGAGTCTTAACAGATCTTCCATGATGGTTCCCGAATGTTTCCCTGCAACTTATAAGCGAATTTTCAAAATGGTAAAGACCAGGGAATTCGAGATGAGAATTGAACTCGCTGGCGAAAACAACATCAGTCTATTCAGGCAGATGGCAAGAAGACTCGCCTCGGACATAGCTGGCTGCAAACAAGTGACGGGAATGGTTTTTCTCGGTGGGTTAGCCAGAGGTTTCACGGACAAATATTCGGACCTCGACGGCATGGTCTTTCTTGAACGCAAGAATAATGTTCAGGAAGCTCAGATACGCGATATGGTCGCCAAGGAAGCGAAAAGGTCAGGCATCGATATCGATCTGGAGGTTCATCTTCTCAAAAACTTTGCAAAATGGAAATGGACTGAAACCAGCAGATGGGACTTTTCTCACGCCAAAATCGCTTTTGACAAGAAAGGGCGCCTCAGGAAGACTATTGAAGCCAAAGTGAACGTTCCAAAGGAGTTCTGGATCAAACGAATTGTTCAGTCCGCTGAATACATGAAATGGTACTGTTGTCCCATCAAGGAAAGTGCAGGATCCGTCGCTGAAACTTGGATTGAAAGAGGTGATCTGGTCTCCGCACACTACTGCGTCAACTACGGCGTGGACCTGATTCTCAAAACGGTCTTTGCACTGAACAAAGAATTCAAGCCCCCTCCGAAATGGAGAGTGTTCTATTTTGATAACCTAAGTTGGCTGCCTAAGAACCATTTTATTTTGAAGAAGGCTATGAAGATAGCAGATCAATCAGCTAATGACTTACAACGACGACTCGAAGCCATTAGAACAATATGGACAGAGGTACTTTCGAAAATCAAAGAAGAAACAGGTCTTGACTCAGCAGGCATAAATAAATATTATGTGCAAAAGATACTCCTCCAACGCGCACCAGATTGATCACCTACATTGGGAAGACCAAAAAAGAATGAAATACTAAGTAATTCGTTTTCATTCGATTCAAACTTCACTCTTGACAAAAGCGAATAATGGTTAAACTTAAGAACCAATGGACCTCATAAATATCCCAAGTCTCAAGTTAAGATAAACGCTGTCGAGGAATTGTGTTGACAGATAAAATGTTTCAGAAGATCTTCTTAGAATCTGTGGATGACGCTTTCTCCTCACTTGGCGACTCAGCAAAACAGGCAATCTATTTCCATTTGGAAACCAAATTTAAGATCTCGCGTACGGACATTCCAAGCCACCTCGACGACTTCGAAACTGGACTTGAAAAGATTTTCGGAGCTGGAACGAGATACCTAGAGATTCTCATAATGAAAAAATTGTACGAGAACTTGGAACCAAAGAAAAGTATGAAATGGGACGAAGGCAAAGAGTTCAAGTTTTCAGACTATGTAAAAACCGCAGAAAGCGCATTTTCCAAAAGCGGAAAGAAAAGTCGAAACTGATAGAGACAGATACAGCTCCTCTCTTCAACAACGTTTTCTGAATCATAATTCACGGTTCATAAACAATTTATGAGTCAAACATTGTGTTTCATTCTAAACGCAAGTTTGACCAGCGAGGGTAAGGATTGTCTCCCGACTATTTCAGTAAAGTTCTGTTAGCCGCCATCGAAGAAGGCCTTTCCTCGCTTGGAAACTCACCAAGACAAGCAATATTCTACCACCTCGAAACCTCTTTCCAGCTCAAAAAAGAGGACATTCCTATGAACCTGACAGAATTCAAACAAGCTTTGGAGAAGATTTTTGGACCTGGAACGCCATACCTAGAGAAGCTCATCACCACACGACTTTACGAAAAACTCGGATTGAATTTTGAAGACACAGGAACTACGAACCTTGTAGTTTGCGCAAACACCGCTAAGAAACATCTCCTTTCCAATGGAGGTGAAAAGGATGAATAAGAGTGCTAGAATCCTAGTTGTTGATGATGACGAAAACATAAGAAAGGTCGAAGTGGCCATACTTGAAGATGAAGGTTATGCCGTTGAGTCTGTTGGCACGGCGAAAGAAGCAATAGAGAAAAGCAAGAGAAAATTCTACAACGTTGCCCTGATAGACATAAGACTACCCGATATGGAAGGAATTGAACTCCTGACAAAATTCAGAGAAACGACCCCCAAGATGCGAAAGATCATTGTCACTGGATACCCAACGCTGCAAAATGCAGTTGACGCGGTCAACAAAGGAGCCGACGGTTACATTGTCAAGCCGTTTGATGTGGAGAAAGTTCTCAAGACCATTGAAAAGCAACTCCATAAGCAACGAGAAGAAAAGAGGTATAGCCAAGACAAAGTTGCAGAATTCATCGAGGCCAGAGTCAGAGAGCTTGACCTCGAAAAAGAAGTGCCGCAAAAACATAGATGATGTATTTCGGCAATTCCCCATTCTTTTGTAATTATCGTGTGCTAGTTTTCGGGTTTTTCATCCATCAAGTTGGCATCTGCGCGAATCTTCTTGGGCAGGTTTTTCCGCAAAAACTTCAAGTGGTGCCCAACCTCGAACCCGATGTTTCGGAGAAGCGTGACTGACGGAACGTTCGCTTCGTTCGTGTGCAAAACCACTTGGGCAAAGCCTTTCTCGAAAAGAAAATTCATGGCTCTAACAGTTAAAGCAGACGCAAGTTTCTTTGAGCGATACTCAGTGAAGAGTAGCGGCGGGTCCGAGATAGCCCCTCTTGGTGCCAAAATACGCATTGAACTTCACCGCAGGCCACGCAACAACCACTGAAACCACTCTGCCTTCATAATAAGCGACATGTATCCATTCTTCGTTGAACGGTGAAGAATCGATTTTACCCTTCTCTATGAAGTCAGGTTTGAGACGATCCCACCCGAAAACAGTATTTACTGTCGCAATAACTTCTTTCTCCTCACCCAGCTTCATACTGCCTACCGAAAATCCCTCTTGCAAAGCAGGAATGGGTCTCGATCCATCAAGATTGGCAATCATTTGATAGAGTCCGCCGCTTGGACCATACCCTCTTTCAACCCATTCTTTTGTCCTTGAATCACCTTCATCCATCGATGTAAAAACCGTGTCTCCGCTAACAAATTTTTCAGCTCCTCTCACCAGAACATCTTCTACGAGTCTTCGATCCAATTCGCTCTGAACGACAAGCCATCTTATTTCCTCGCCCCAGTATCCGTCGTTGTAAGTGACCGAACCAAAAAGGTCGCCTTCTTCTCTCTGCAATCAGAGTTTTTGATTTGCCCTCCTTTATTCGAGCATTCACTTCGTCTTCCGTCAGAGGCATGAACTCATAAGAGCCTCGACGCGCTTCATTGAGAAGCATGACGAGTTTTGGTAGATCCTGATCAGTGAAGTCACGAATTTGAAACGCCATTTTTTCCCATGACTAATGGTGATTCATACGTGTAATAAACATTTTCACGCCATGTGTTACAATCATACAGACCTGCCCCGCTCTGGTAATTGAGTCCAATCCCCCTTGATTTGATGGATCACAAAAAACCTTAAATCAGTTGGAAATCTTAAGCTCAAGATTCCAAGTTGGGAACAAATGAACGTGAACCTAGGAACTAAGAGTCGGAGCATTTTCATCATGCTCTGTTTCATGGGCTTCTTCGCCATACTCAGTTCAACGATGTCAAAATCTCCTGTCCTGAAACCCTTCGCGACCAGCCTCGGAACGCCAACAGACTGGCTTGGTGTTGTTGCAGCTGCGTCAACGATCCCCGGCATCTTGGTCAGTCTACCTGCTGCTTCGCTCTCAGACATCTACGGCAGAAAGAGATTCTTACTAATCGCGGGATTCGTCTTCGCCTCCGCTCCCTTCCTCTATCTCCTAGTTACCGTTTGGTGGCAACTCATTATCGTAAGGTTCTATCACGGATTCGCAACCGCAATATTCGTGCCTGTTGCCGAAGCGGCGATCGCCGAGGCTTTTCCTTCAAACCGCGGAGAACGCATCTCCCTCTTCTCTTCGGTGACCTATGTTAGCCGAATCATCGCACCAACACTTGGAGGATATATACTTCTTGCAACAACCCGCCCGACTTCGCCACCACCAAGCGACTTTCACCTACTTTACCTAGCAGTCGGAATCGCTGGCATCACTGCAATAATCACAGCCATACCATTCCTTGCCGAAAAGAAAGCACCCGAAAAAGCTCAAAGAGTCAATTTTGCACAGACACTGGCAAAAACGTTCAATGGCTGGCGTACGGTAGCAACGAATATTGGTGTCCTCCTTGTCGGTTTTGTCCAAGCTTCACTGTACTTCGTCTATGGCTCGGTTGAGTTCTTCCTCGTCGGATACTTAACTGAAATTGTGAAGCTCAACGACTTCATCACAGGAATAATGATCACCAGCATAATAGCTATTGGAATATTCGCTAGACCTTACGTAGGAAGACTATCAGACAGAGCCGGAAGACGAATCCCCATAGTTATAGGCTGCATAATCTCAGGGCTGCCACTCCTTGCATTACCATTCGTCCTAAACTTCTGGGTTCTACTGCTACTGATAGTAATCTATGGGCTCGGGTTTGCAACGGTACTGAGTTCCACGCATGCCCTCACCTGCGACCTCGTGCCTAAAGAGTTGGTGGGGACATCAATGGGATTCATAGACACCGTCATGGACATCGGACAAACTCTGGGCCCAATAGCAAGCGGGGTGATACTCGCTGTCAGCTTTGCGTTCGGGTTTCAGTACATCCTTGTATTTTTAACGTTGGGACTCATACTACTTGCCACAGGAGCGATCTTTGCGCTCTCACAACTCAACATACCCCAGAAATACCAGAACTAGGGGCATCAAATGGTCTCAGACTTGCCTACTCGTCTTCACTTCAGACGAATCTCGCTACCTGAGCACATGTTACTCAACACACGAAATTTCAACTT
Organism: Candidatus Bathyarchaeota archaeon; assembly: GCA_963845885.1. Lineage (GTDB taxonomy): Archaea > Thermoproteota > Bathyarchaeia > Bathyarchaeales > Bathycorpusculaceae > DASPPK01. Next base: position 114,087 of record CAWJTU010000020.1, on the reverse strand, counting down.
CTTCAGAAAAAGCGATTCCGGAAAAGCCATTATGTTAGTCGGGAATTCCAAGCTCTTCACTTGGCTTATCGCCATTCCCTACGTCATATCTTCTGAGCTGGTTTTCTTCAGAACCATTCGCTATTACGCAACAGTCAACAACCAAATCGCAGGCATCCTCATTGTTCGCGAGGAACCAGAAACAGTCTACATAAACGATCTAGCTGTCGCACCAGAGTACCGAAGACGTGGAATAGCAACTGCAATGATTGAGTACTGCATCACTATTGCAAAGAGAATGCGAAAGAACTGGTTGGAACTCTCTGTCCTTAAAGTCAATACGCCAGCAAGGAAGCTGTACGAAAAGACCGGTTTCGTTCAGAAAGAGGACAGACGATGGTCACTTATTCTTCGCAAAAAAATAGCCTAAGTCCAAAGTCAGTGCACAAGAGTCAAGTGATCGACTATTCATGTTTTTCCATGCTGCAAGCACGCAATCAGTTGGAAAGTCTTAAACATGCTGCGATTCTGCACAAATTGAACCTCTTTCAGTTAGACAAACCTGCTTTGGATACTGCATTTGTGCTTAACCCTGTATATGTCAAACGTCCTATGAGAGAGCCTTTTTTTCATAAATTAGACATTGTTGTCAAAAGGGTTTAAATAAGCAAACACTAGATACAGCGTTCGCTTCGGTTGTGAAACACTAACGACTTGCGAAGCGCACATATGGTGATCATGTGAAGTGTCTGTATTGTGGATCCGAGAACCTAAGAACCCTTGAAACAAGGGATTCGCCTGACAACACAGTCAGACGACGCAAAGAGTGCGGAAGCTGCGAGAGGCGCTTCACAACGTACGAGTACGTGGAAACCGTCGAGTTGATGGTGAAGAAGAAAGACGGCAGATCCGAACGTTTCGACGTAAACAAGATCATCAGAGGCCTACAGAAAGCATGCGAAAAAAGACCAGTAACGATGGAACAGATACACGAGCTCGCAGAACGCGTCAGACAAGACCTAGTCGCGCTCGGCAAGGATGAAACCACGTCCCAAGAAATCGGGGATCTGGTCATGAAGCACCTGAAGAAGCTTGACCGAGTGGCTTACATCAGGTTCGCCTCGGTCTACAGAGCATTTGAGGAACCTGAGGACTTTCAAAAACTACTCAAAGAGGTAAAAAAATGAAGAGCGTTAGAAAACGTGACGGCAGATTAGAACCGTTCGATCAAGAACGTATAACAAAAGCAATTTGGAAAGCCGCAAACGCAGTCGGCGGAAGAGATCGTGAGCTGGCTAAGAAACTCAGCGACCAAGTCATAGATCAGTTGAAGCTCCGTTTCGGCGAAGACGGAGTTCCGACCGTGGAAGAGATTCAGGACGTGGTTGAGAAGGCGCTGATCGAAAATGGACATGCAAGAACCGCCAAAGCCTACATCCTCTATCGAAAACAACACCAAGATCAAAGAGAACTCGCCGCCTTGCTAAGCGACGCCGACCTCGTCGACCAATACCTTGAAATTGAGGATTGGCGTGTGCGAGAGAACAGCAACATGAGCTACTCGCTTCAAGGTTTGAACAATTATCTTTCATCAACTGTCGTCGCGAAATACTGGATCAGCAGAATCTATCCGCCCAATATCGCGGATGCCCACTTTTCCGGAAGCATGCACATCCACGACCTCGGCGTGTTGGGCGCTTATTGCGTTGGCTGGGATCTGCGAGAACTGTTGATGTCAGGGTTCGGAGGAGTCTCAGGAAAGATTGAGAGTAAGCCTGCCAAGCATTTCAGGACAGCTTTGGGACAGATCGTCAACTTCTTCTACACGCTCCAAGGTGAAGCTGCTGGAGCTCAAGCGTTCAGCACTTTTGACACTTATTTGGCGCCGTTCATACACTATGACGGTTTAACCCAGAAAGAAGTTGAGCAAGGACTGCAGGAATTCTTCTTTAACATGAATGTGCCAACCCGTGTCGGGTTTCAGACACCCTTCACAAACGTGACTCTGGATCTGAGAGTTCCAAACTACATAAAAAATGAGGCGATCATAATCGGTGGAAAACTGATGAACCAAACCTACGGCGAAATGCAGCCGGAGATGGACATGTTCAACGCTGCTTTCGCCGAAGTCATGAGTCAGGGCGACTCTAAGGGAAGAGTGTTCACTTTTCCGATTCCAACGTACTGTGTCACTAAAGATTTTGACTGGGACTCCCCTATTGCCCAGAAGATTTTCGAGGTCACGGCAAAGTATGGAGTGCCCTATTTTTCAAACTTCATCAACACCGACATGAAACCTGAAGACGTACGCAGCATGTGTTGCCGGCTCAGAATTGACAACCGCGAACTTCGCAACAGAGGCGGCGGCTTCTTCGGTGCAAACCCATTGACGGGATCAATAGGCGTAGTAACACTGAACCTCCCGAGAATCGGCTACCTAGCCAAGGATGAGGACGAGTTTTTCGAAAGACTGGAAACTATGATGAGCATTGCGCGAGACAGTCTCGAAATAAAACGCAAGATCCTCGAAACTTTCACTGAGAACTGTCTGTATCCCTACTCGAAACGTTATTTGAGAGATGTTAGAAAAGAGTATGGACATTACTGGCAAAACCATTTCTCAACGATCGGGATAGTGGGCATGAACGAGGCGATTCTGAACCTGTTCGGCACAAACATCGTCACTATGGATGGAACCGAGTTCGCGATCAGAGCGCTCAAATTCATGCGGAACCGGTTACTGCAATTCCAAGATGACACGAGCAACATGTATAACCTTGAAGCCACGCCAGCTGAAGGAACAAGCTACAGACTCGCAAGAATCGATAAAAAGAAATATCCAGACATCATCGCCGCCAACCAGAAGCACTTGGCAAGCGGCGCAGAACCCTTCTACACGAATTCCTCACAGCTACCAGTGGACTTTGAAGGAGACATGTTTGAAGCACTAGAACATCAAGACAGATTGCAGACACAATACACCGGCGGAACCGTCTTTCACATCTTCCTGGGCGAAAGACTGCCCACATGGAAAGCTTCAGCAGAACTCATCAAGAAAGTCGCTCACAACTCCCACCTACCCTACTTCACTCTAACACCTACGTTCAGCATATGCTCTACGCATGGATACATCAACGGAGAACACAAACAATGTCCCACCTGCGGAGCCAAGTGCGAGGTCTACTCAAGAGTCGTTGGCTACCTACGTCCAGTCGACCAATGGAACGACGGCAAACAAGCAGAATTTGCCATAAGAAAAACCTTTGACCGTTCAACCGTCACGCCAACAGCACCAACCCCCGTGATAACCGCATGAAGTTCTGCGGCATCCAAAAAACCAGCCTAGTCGACTATCCAGACCGAGTGTGCTCGGTTCTCTTCACACCTGGATGTAACCTGCGCTGCCCCTTCTGTCACAACTGGAGAATAGTCATCGACCCCAAACCACCTTTCCTCAATGAAGAGGCCGCGCTGAACATTCTTGAAGAACGCAAAAAATACGTTGACTCCGTCACAGTCACAGGCGGAGAACCGACGATCCACAAGGAGTTACCCAAATTACTGAAGAAACTCAAAGAAAAAGGCTTGTATGTGAAACTTGACACAAACGGGCTCGACTCACGAATGCTAGAGACCTGCCTACCCTACATTGATTACGTTGCTTTAGACGTGAAAACCAGCCCGCAGAAATACGCACTACTCGGAGCAAAAGAGACTGAAGAACTGCTGCGAACCGTTGAAATGCTGAAAATGGGCAAGATCGATTACGAGTTTAGAACAACGGTTGTTCCTGGATTCGTTGACGCAGCCGACATTCAAGCAATGTGCAAGATTGTCAAAGGTGCCAAAACATGGGCTCTCCAACAGTTCATTCCTGGAGACACACTTGACAACCGCCTAAACGCTGTCCGACCCTTCAGCCCAGAAACCTTCTCAAAATACGCTGAAACCATCAAAGACTACGCTGAGAATATTGTGCTCCGAATATGATGCAACTGGACAGCACAACTCACATCTATCTTTCATGGCGAAGAATGCAATCTAAAGAATCGGGAGAGATTTTATCCCATATAGACTCATGATGTCTTTGAGGACATTTGTCAGACCATTTTCAATGTCAAGCGGCAAAGGTTGTGGAACATGTTTCGTCAATGTTGAGTCAACGATTTCTCTCGCTCGGCTGATCATGTCTCTTGACCCTTGCTTTTTCTCTGCTTCTTCGGTCAACCTGTCAATGACATCAGACGGCATGAAACGCTCTATCTTTAGCCATTTGCGAGTATGCTTTTCTGCCAGATAATGACCGCCAGGACCAACCCTAGCGATAACGTCGAGCGCAGCCATTTCATCATCAATGGTTAATCCATCAGCGAGTCTTAACGCCATCCCGCAGATTTCGTTATCAATAATTAGCTTTTCAAGGGATTGGCAATTCTCGAACATCAGCATTCCAGGTCCGGAAACCACGTTTATTCCCGCCAAGACTGCAAGCATGATTCCAGAGCTGGTTTCAATTCCGCTTTGAGCATCGAGCATTTTAGAGTCGCTGAGCCCCAGATATGCATGACAGGGCAGTTGGTAGTATTTAGCGATTTGAGCGGATGCGCAAGCTACCATCATGTTTTCAATTGACCCAAGACATGATGAGAGACGCTTCATGTCGAACGTCGTTGGAGATCCTCCGTAGATCACAGGCGCACCAGGCTTTGTAACCTGAGAAATGACCAAGCCGCTCAGAAATTCTGCGTTGGATTGAACAACTGTTCCTTCCAGAGTTATTGGACTTGTTGCACCCATTTGTGGCGCAGGTATGATTTCAGCAGGAATATCAAACATTGCACAATCGATCAGGTTCTGGCACGCCGTGTCGCTCCAAACGAGGGGAGATGAGGGGCACACATCGAAAATCGCCATTGGTTTGTCCATCAACTTGTCTTCTCCGCCGGCGACAACCTCCAACAGGTGTTTCATGTCAATTAGTCCTTTCTTTGTAAAAGCACCTGTTATGATGCTCTTCGTCGAGTTCTTCAGCACAAGATAGAGGCGGTACAGATCACTGACTTCTTTGGGCACATCAGACGGCAATATGGCTGTGCTTTGGGCCTGGATATTCTTAAGAGCATCAACCAGCCTTACCAAGTCCACCAAGTCTCTCGAAAGTGGCCGTCTCGTCTCGCCCGTCTTGTGATCATTGAAGTAGACTGCACAGGATCCTGGATTGAAAATCACGTTGTCGTTTCCGATTATCTTTTCGTGGTTTCCTTCTCGGTCGTACAATTTGAGACCCGACGCTGATTTTTTACCGAGACACTCTTTCACTAAGCTTCGGGGCATACGTACAATCTTTTTGTTAAAATCAACTTCGCAGCCTGCATTCCTGAGCGAAAGTGTGGCATGTTCGTTTTTTACAATGACACCCACTTTTTCCAAGATTGTTAACGAGTTGTCGTGGATCTCCCGTACGTTATTTGTGGAAAGCAGCTGAAGCAATTGTCTTTTTGAAGCATGGAACTCTGCCAAGATTGTCCCTTCCATGTTACAGCCATTATTCTTTTTGCGGCAGTTTAAGGTTTGGCGTGCGATAATCAGTTAGCAGAATGGTCGTAGGAAAAGTTTAAGACAAACTGGATGCACACTCTAACAGCAACATTTGAGGTCTTGTGACGAGGGTTTAGGTTTTGAGCAAGAAACAGCAACTTCCAACTCTAGAAGAAAGAAAAGCCGACGTTCTAATCAAACTCCGAGGGTACAAGCTTATCAAGAAGCAGAAACACGACGACGCGATTGGATACATAATCGAGATTCCGAAGGAGAAACGAAAAGCGTTGGTATGGGCGGTACCGGGAGAAACCACAGTTGGCATCAACAGCATCAATCGACTTTCAAAAGCAATGAAAGACGCGGACATAGAGCACGGTATCATAGTCACTGACGGACGGTACACTCATGCTGTCAAGCAGGGCGCCAAGAAAAAGAAGATTGAACTGTTGCCCAAGACTTTCCCTGCCTTTGACATCTTTCAGCACAAACTCGTGCCAAAACAAGAGATTCTAACCGATGAAGAAAGAGAGCAACTGCTTCTGAAGTACAGGGTTCAAGCCTATCAGTTGCCCCAGATAAGTTCTGTAGATCCGACAGTAAAGGCAATAGGGGCGAAGCCGGGCGACGTACTTCGAGTTATCAGAAAAAGTCCGACGGCGGGCGAGCACATCGCCTACAGGTACGTAGTGGAATAGGTCACTTTCCAATCATTACTTCCGTTGACTTTATTATGGCCTCGACTTGATCTCCGACTTTGAGATTGAGATCTTCAGTCGCGTCTTTGGTTATTATTGACGTGACAGAAGCAGGAACGGATATTTCGACTTTCACTTTGGCCATCAAGCCGTCTTTTTCAATGGATACGACCTTGCCCTTCAAACGGTTTCTTGCACTGATCTTCAAACGATTGTCACCTCCGAAGGCGCTGACTAGAGATGCCGCTTCGTTTTCTTAAATTATTGCTTTACTCTTAGTAACTCGCGTTTATAAGGTTTGAAAAGTTGGCGCCAAAGCCTAACTAAACATCTAATTTAAAAAATGCGTTTTCATTCTGGAGATCAGAATTCTTGCGAACTTATGTTTCCGCTGGGCTATCCACCTGTTTCTTCCTTTCCTCATTCAACTCATAAAGAATCACCAGAGCCTCCCCAAAAGACACCTTGAGTCGTGCAGCCAATTCTGTAGCAGTTATCTCTGTCTTCTGAGGAAGAATCACTTCTCTCGTGTAGGCTTTGTGATTTGAGTACATAACGAGGGAATGGACAGTATCTGAAAGTATGAACCACACTTCATCATCGGTGTATTCTTGTAGGCGCATAAGACATCAAATATACCAACGCAAAGGTTGAATATTCGGTTTACTTCTGTTTCCACTCTTCCTCCAGTATTGCATATACATAAGAATCGCGCCATTTCCCTTTTGACCATTTGTGTTGCCGAAGATGGCCTTCTCTCTTCATTCCCGATTTCTCAAGAACATGTGCGGAAGCCGTATTTTCAGGAGCGCACGTGGCGAATATTCTATGCAAGTTGAGTTTGGCAAAACCGAAATTCACGAGCCCCGTTGACGTTTCCGTTCCGTAGCCCTTGCTCCAATATTTTCTATTAAGACAGTAACCCAGCCATCCTTCACGAGTCTCAGGATTTGAAATATGAATGCCACAACTACCGACCAGTCGTTTTCCATCTTTCAGAACTATTGCGAGTGTAAAGACGCTTCGCGGTTTTTCCTGTCGATTTGTTATTGCTCTCTCAATGAATTCCTTGGTCTCGCTATCTGTATTCGGACCCCAATCCATATATTGAACGACTTCAGGATCGGAAGCGTATTCATGAACGGCCTGCCAATCGCTCCTTCTAAGGTCTCGCACGAGAAGTCGTCTTGTCTCGATGATTTTCATCTAGTATTCAACAAGAGTCCGAACAACTGATTTCGAACTTAAAAAGCTTGCAGACTCCCTTTGCAATGCAATGACGTTCTGCAAGTCTGTGAGTCGAGCCTCATCGGTTGCAATTACCACAAAGTATATTTCTTCTCAAGCGTGACTACTGCCTTCAAAACCAGCCACCTCAAGATGAGAATTCATGGTTGTCAAAGCGGTTGTCTTTGTGCTTGGCGAAACGATTGCAGACTTCAACCTAGATCAGATGACGATCAGAGCCGAAGTCAGGAGCCATCTAGTAAAAGAAGGAATTCCAGCATCTGTACTTTTGACAAATGAAAGCATGTTCGATATGCTTAAGAAAGCTGAAATTTTCCTGAAAAACAGCGGCAAATCCGACAGATTAGTGGTAAAAACCCGAAAGGAGGTCTGGAGTCTAGCACAGCAATACGAACTCGAAGCGGCAAAGACTGCAAGCCTAGTCCCTGGTATTTTAGAGGTGCTAGAGGCACTCAAAAAGATGCGATTGAAACTTGGCCTGCTTACGACGAAGGGCGAAAAAACTGCGAATTACGTTCTCAAACGTTTTGGATTATCCAACTTTTTCAATTCGGTAATTGCAAGAGAGAAAGTCAGAAATGTAAAACCCAGTTACGAACATCTAGAATCGGCGATCAAAGCTCTACACGTCAAACCCGAAGAAGCCATACTGATTACCAATGATGGCCAAGACGCCATTTCTGGACGAGAGCTGAACGTCCTAGTTGCTGGACTTGCAACAGGATCATCATCTGAAAAAGAATTCACAGCTGCAGGTGTCAATTATATGATAAGCTCCATTCTGGAAGTGCCAAGACTGGTCGAAACCATTAACAAACCACAAAGATCCAAAAGAGTAAAAAACAGGAAGACGCTTTGAGTTCGAGGACTTTCTAGAAACTTGCGGCTCCTTTGCGATCGTGGAAATCATACCACTTCCAGATCGCTTCAACTGTCTTATCCGAATATCCATGGCGTTTCAGCAAAGATTTCACAGATGACGGTGGCTCCATCGATGGTTCCACGCTGGTATTATGTTCATTAACACGTTTCGGGTGAAATTAAGGGTTCTGAATCGTGGATTCGGTTTCTGTAGAAGCGTCCGACACATCTACAGAAGAAAGCGCAAACTGATTTTGATCCTCGTTCGATCGATGCAACAGACATTCGGTGGTTCGCGAGTCCTTGACGTTGCACGATAGTTAAACAATCCCACATATCTCGTTTTCTTTTCTTCTAGCACGTGCTAAACCATAGGTTCACTTCAACCCATCTCTCTCTGCTTTCATGAAATGTTGCCTCAGGTCATGTCTTATTACCGTCGAGAATCTCGTGGTAAAATTCGGTTTGACGAAGCGTGCTGCGGCAACAAGAGAGAACTGCGAGCCATCGAGGCGTTGAAAACGTGTTGTGTTCCAAGACCAGAATGAAGATTCTGAAGGTTCTTGTTAGTTCTATTAATTCGCAGTTGACGCCTTCGGAAATCGCTAAGTCAGTTGGAGTGAACTACGTTAATGCTGCTAAGCATCTTGAAGTCTTGGAAGCTGAAGGTATAGTTCAGCGCATCAACTTTGGCAAACGAACTCGATATTACAAGTTCAACGAGACTTCTTCCAAGGCAAATGCGATACATGATTTGATTAAGACTTTCTAGCGCGGCATCAGCGAAGCAGCACAAGACTTGATGAAAAACGCTGTCAAAGAAGGGCGTTGAGGGAGTACATCCGCATTAAGAGGGAGAAAGAGTTCGAGGCTTGTCGATATGTGAACAGAAAAACTTGTATCCTCAGAGTCTCAAGATGAGTCTTTTATGAGGGAGGATTTTGAAGACTAGGAGAGAACGAGACTCACTTGGGTTTGTTTCAGTTCCTACAAACGCTTACTGGGGGGCTAGCACTCAAAGAGCAATTCAGAATTTCAGAATCAGTGACAAAAGATTTCCTTCATCTTCATTTATAGTGGCTTTGACTCAGGTCAAGAAAGCATGCTTAGAAGCAAATCTCGAACTGAACCTAATAGACAGCTCCTCAGGCAAAGCAATACTTCGGGCGATTGATGATATCCTTGAGAAGAGAAAGTTCATGGACCAATTTCCGCTCGACGTTTTTCAGACAGGCTCTGGAACTCAGATAAACATGAACATGAATGAAGTCTTGGCGAACAGAGCGAATGAGATCCTCGGTCATCGATTAGGAAAGAACTCTCCCGTGCATCCGAACGATCATGTGAACAAAAGTCAATCCTCTAATGATGTGATTCCGACGGCTATGCACCTGTCAACGCTTCACCTTATTAATTCCAAATTGCTGCCAACTCTTGAAAAGCTCCGAAGAAGTCTTGTACAGAAAAGACGCGAGTTCAAGGACGTCGTCAAAGTGGGTCGGACACACCTTCAAGATGCCGTACCAATACGGTTATCGACGGAATTGGAAGTCTACCAACGACAGATTGAAGTCAGCCAAAATCGTTTGAAGACTGCCTGCACTGAATTGTGTTTCGTCCCACTTGGTGGAACGGCTGTTGGAACCGGAATTGATGCCGACCCAAATTTCGGAAAAATAGCCGTTTCACACCTGAGAAAAATAACAGGTTTTCCATTCAAAATCAACCCCGTCAAAGCTGAAGGCATCGCGTCCCACAATTCGATCGCATATACAAGCAGTTTGCTGCGCCTTTTGGCTCTTTCCGTTTTGAAAATGGCCAATGATATAAGATGGATGGGAAGCGGTCCACGGGCCGGTTTAGGAGAGTTGCTCCTTCCATCAAACGAACCTGGCTCATCGATAATGCCTGGAAAAGTGAATCCCACGCAGGCTGAAGCTCTTATACAGGTTTGTTTGCAGGTCATGGGAAACGACATGACAATTTCGTTTGCGGAAGCATTCGGAAGCACGCTTGATCTCAACACGACCAAACCGTTGATGATAACTAATCTTCTTGATTCGGTTAATATCCTTGCGAATGGCATTGATTCCTTCGTTGAAAACTGTTTGACCGGATTGAAGGTTAACCGAGAACAGATTGATTTTCAATTGAGAAGCAACTTGATGGTTGTCACCAACTTGGTACCTTTGATCGGCTATGACAAAGCTTCTGAAATAGCCCAGATAGCGGCTAGATCAGGCAAAACAGTAAAGCAAGTAATATTAGAAATGAAGTTGAAAGTGAAAGGGAACCTCGATGAGTTGCTCAATCCAAATGAAATGGCGTGATGTGGCCCAGCGCGATTTCTGTCGCAGCAAATATCAAACACGCGCTTGTAAAGTCACATTCGATGGAAAAGTTTAAGGGTTTGCAGTGAACCGTCTGGATAGAGGCGACAAAAAATGAGCGAAGAAGAAGATTGGGAAGAAGACGAAGACGATGAATCCGACGAAAGTGGCGACGAAGAAGAATAAATCTGCGTAATCCAGTAATTCATTCTTTTTTTATCATACCTCAAACCTTTGTTTGTCTTCATAAACAGTCAGAAAACTCGATTCTTTATGTCGTTAATTGTTGCCCAAGTTGTTTGGGATTAGCTCTCTTTTCCGCAAAACGGAACTTTGGTTATTTTTGGAAATATTGAGCTAGAATTCATAAGTCAAATATCTGATACCGGTGATTCAAAAATGGGGTAAAGCTTGAAGAAAATCGAAGATGCAACCAGAAACGGCAGACCCATCGCGCAGATGTTGGAAGATGTTCCCAAGGAACGACGCAAAGCTGATGCAAAAAAACCATTGTTCTTGTTGAGATACGAGTAACAAACTCTAGACGCAAGAGAATTTCTCAGATTCTTAGCCATTGAGATCAACAAGGTTTCGCTTTTCTTTTCTGCCGGATACCGTGGACTTTCACCTACTTGATTGCGTTTTTCATCAGATCTTGGATAGCCTCGCTAATTCCACCCGGATAATGAACCGCTATTCTCACCCCAAATTCTCTGACTAAGCTCGCGGGAACACGATACAGCGTGATATTGACGAACAGGTCATCCTTCGCAAGGTTGCAGATTTGATTTTCCTGAAGGAAGGATGCAAGCGCCTTCTGTTTGCTCATGAATGTTTTCGCCTCTCTGTGTTTATAGGTTTGACGAGTTTGTCTTGAGAACCAGAAACGGGTGTGTTCTTTCGAACGGAAATTGGCAACCACGTCGTTTGAATGAGGGAGGGACAACACTCGTCAAACCTGAGCAAGACTTTTCCAAAATAACTTAAAAGATTGGTCCTGAAACGACAGCCGCATGAGGCGGAGAGGTAGGTTAAAGTGAAAAGAATCGATCTTGCGTTTCTTGAGAACGGTGATGAACAAAATGCGAGTCCAAGGCAATGTGTTCGTCTATTTGTCACGTGTCATTTCAGAAAGGGAGGGAAAATCACACGCTTAAATCTAATTCACGCAACGTCAGCAAGCTTTATTGATTCTAAGATCCATACATCTTTTCATTGACCTTAATGATACTCGGAATTTGCGGAAGCCCGCGGAAGCAATCCACGGAATTAGTCCTGACGGAAGCGCTAAGAATTCTGGAGGAAATGAATTTCAAGACAGAGTTGTTCACGGTAAGAGGAAAGAACATTGGGTTCTGTCAACATTGCGACTATTGTTTGAGAAAAAAAGAATGCAAACTGAAAGACGATATGTTCCTGCTCTACCCACTTTTGAAGGAAGCAAAGGGCTTGATATTGGCTACGCCAGTGTACAATGGCGGGGTAAGCGGACAGATGAAAGTAATAATGGACCGATGTAGAGGTTTGCTCGTTGCACACCCAAACGCCCTGAGACGAAAAGTTGGAATGGCCATAGCAGTGGGGGGAGACAGAATGGGAGGGCAGGAATTGGCTATTCAGCAAATAATGACTTTCTACCTCTTGAACGGCACAATACCCGTCAGCGGAGGGTCATTCGGAGCTAACTTGGGTGCCACCTTCTGGTCCAAGGACAATCTGAAAGACACGAAGTTGGACCAAGAAGGCTTTAGAAACCTAGGAAAAACCATGAAAAGGTTCGCTGAACTCCTGAAACAGAACAGATTCAAAAAGTATGACTTGAAGTGACGTGGGTGAAAAGGACGGTAGTCACCGAAATTAACAAGGTCGCATGGGGAATCACGGGTAGCGGCGAGAAGCTTCCAGAAACGATCGATCTGATGGAAGAACTGAAAAAGAAGTATGAGGGCAGAGTCGACATCAGAGTCTACTTATCCAAGGCTGGAGAACAAGTCGCCAAATGGTACAAGCTCTACGAACCTTTAAAACGAAATTTCGACAAACTCTGGGTTGAATCGGGACCGAACTCTCCCTTTCTCGCAGGTGAACTTCAGGTGGGGAAATTCGAGTTTCTGCTCATTGCACCTGCCACATCTAACACTGTTGCAAAGATCGCTGCAGGCATCTGTGATACTCTACTCTGTAACTCGGCGATCATGGCGTTGAAGGCGTTTGTGCCGGTATACATCATGCCTAGCGATTTCAAGGAAAAGAGGATATTGACGAAACTTCCTGATGGATCGAACCTCCGCCTAAGAATAAGAAAGGAGGATGCAAGAAATTCGCGAACCTTAGCTGAAATGGAAGGCGTCACGGTGCTGGAGCAGCCTGAAAACGTACGCGAAGTATTCAAGAAGCATTTTGGTTAAAGATAACTTTCCTAAGATAAGTCCTGTTACATGCATGTGTGTTTTGCTTCTCATGGAAAACCAGAGCAATCAAAACAGCAAAGCTAAAAACCTTAAAGCAATGAACTGTGTGAGAAAACCGGGGAATTGACGATGGTTGTCGCAGGGAAAATATTCAAGCTTTCCGATCCTCTTGCAATCGGAGACATCGCAACACGACTTGAGGGTTATCGAACCGAGGAAGAATATGAAGAAGGCGACTACAAGTTTACACTATTAACTGAAGTTGTAGGGTTAGTTCCGAAAGGAAGGATGCTGAGGGGAGTCTATTCGCATGACTTTGTGACGCAAGTTTTTCACAGAGGAAAGATCTTGCCGACGCCGCGCACCGTCGAAGCGATTTTCAGCTTTGCTGAGCATGAAGGAACGACGTTCTTGACGGTGGTTGAAAAGAAGCGGGTAGCAAATTTCGTCGCGAATAAACTGAGTCAAATACTTTTCGAGAAGGTCGGTGGAGTCGTGGAAGCACGAATTTCTCCTGAAACGTTAAAGGGATTTCACCTCAAGAATCCCGAAGATACAAAGATAACCTTCTTTGACAACGTTGACATTCCTAATGTTGATAAACTTTCACTTTATGGCCCTGACCTGATTAACACTTCGCTGTTTGAGGACTATGGAAAGCATGGCGATTTGTGGTACGTAGTTGCTAGGTCAAGGGAGTATGGTTACGTCGTGGGTATAACTCGAGACGCTTCAATAACGATATTCAACATGAGCGAAAAGGAGCCTTATCTCGAATATGTTGCAAAAGAAATCTTCCCCTTGGCCATGGAAGAAGAGAAATAGGAAAATACATGTTGAATGATTGTTTTAGTATTCGATGCCTTTTCTTGCCTTGAAACCAGCATTGTATGGGTGCTTGATCTCAATCATTTCAGTGACCAAGTCTGCAGCTTGCACGATTTCGAGTGGCGCATTTCGTCCTGTTAAAACGATTTCCATCTGTTCAGGTTTTTCCTTAATGAGCTTCAAAACTTTTTCGATCTTGACTAGCTTGAGATTGAGCGCGACGTTTATCTCGTCCAGTATGACCACGTCGACTTCTCCGCTTTTGACAACATCCTGAGCTTTCTTTAGGGCTTCTGTCGCCAGATCAACATCAATTTTGTCGGGTTTCTTTTCAGAAATGAACTTGCCTCGACCGTAGGCTTTCAGTGTCAGTCCAGGCAGCTTGTCAGCAATGTACAGTTCACCGTAGTCGAAACCGCCTTTGATGAACTGTATTATATACACTTTGAGCCCTCTGCCGATGGCTCTGAGTGCGAGCCCAAAAGAGGCAGTAGTCTTGCCCTTTCCGTTTCCAGTGTAGACCTGAACAAGTCCTTTCTCAAGTTTCATTTTTTTATAGCCTTCCTCAAAAGTCTTTTAGCAGCTGACGTTGGATCCGTTTTCTTTTCCATGATCTCATGGACAAGCTGATAGAACTCTCCGTCTTTTTTCAGTCGTTCAATCAGGGAACTAGTAATTCCTTCCTTGATTGCTTCTATCAAGTCTGCCTCCACTTTTGTCCTCATAGAAGTAGTCCTAGATTGGGTATCGTCTTCCAGGAAGAATCTGTGTTTCTCGATCTTTTCGATCACTTCAGGGATGCCTTGTCCTGTCAAAGCTGTTGTTTTCATGACTGGAGGTTTCCACGGTCTGTCCTTGCTATTGAGTTGCAGATTTGATTGGATGTCGATGACGGCTTTGTCTGCTCCGTCGCGGTCAGCCTTGTTGACGACGAAGATGTCAGCGATTTCCATTATACCTGCTTTTATGGCCTGTATGTCATCACCGAGTCCAGGTGCGTGAACAACCACGATCGTTTGTGCAACCTTGATTATTTCTACTTCTGACTGACCTGCCCCTACGGTCTCTACGATGACTATATCTTTTCCCGCCGCATCAAGAATTCTAACGGCATCTTTTGTGGCTTTAGCTATTCCTCCGGCATAGTTCCGGGTTGCCATGCTGCGTATGAAAACATCTTTGTCGCTGCAGAGTTCCTGCATTCGAATTCTGTCACCCAACAACGCACCACCGGTGAAGGGACTCGTTGGGTCGACAGCTACCACACCAACTGTCTTACCTTGACGCCTATATTCTCTTACCATCTTTTCTATCAAGGTGCTTTTTCCAGCGCCGCCAGCGCCTGTTAGCCCGATGATGTGCGCTTTGCCAGTATGGGGATATATCTCTGCGACTAGCTTCTGAGCTTCTGTGTCGTTGTTCTCAATTATGGTGATCGCTCTTGCTATGCTTCTGCGGTTTCCTTCGAGAACACCTTTTGCTATTTCCTCGGTTTTTATCAATGCCTCAGCACATCTTGACGTCTAGCCTTTTTTCGAGAGATTGTCAAAAACATAGTGTATTATGGTTTCAGTGGTCGTTCCTGGTCCAAATATCTCTTTGATTCCGAGTTTTTTCAGTTCTGCTATGTCTTCTTCTGGAATTATGCCTCCGGCAAAAACCATCACGTCAGTCATGTCTTGATCTTTCAGGAGCTTCATTATCCTTGGGAAGAGCGTTTTATGGGCTCCAGAGAGTATGCTCAAGCCTATTACGTCAACGTCTTCTTGCAATGCTGTTTCGGCTATTTGTTCAGGTGTTTGCCTCAACCCAGTATAGATGACTTCCATTCCCGCATCTCTCAGTGCTCTAGCGACGATTTTTGCTCCTCTATCGTGGCTATCCAGACCAGGTTTTGCGATCAGTACTCTTATTTTCTTTCCTTTCTGCATGTTCTTCGCCTTTAGACTATGATTAACTCCTTATATTCACCGTAAACCTGTCTTAACACTTCGCAGATTTCCCCGAGTGTCGCATAGGCTTTTACAGCATCGATTATAGTGGGCATCAGGTTTTCATCTTTTTCCGCGGCGTGATGCAACTTGTCGAGGGTTTCGCTGACTTTCTTCTTGTTGCGCATTCGCTTCAGTTTCTGAAGACTTGTTACTTGTTCTTTTTCCACTTTTGAGTCTACGCGCAACAATTCTATCGGAATCTCTTCCTTTTCAATCTTGTAGCCATTCACGCCGACTACCGTGCGTCTCATTTCATCAATTTCTATCTGATATTGATAGGCGCTGTCAGCTATTTCTTTTTGGAAAAAGCCTTTTTCAATTGCCACTATTGCTCCGCCCATGTCGTCAACTTTTCGAATGTAGTCGAAGGTCCTCTTTTCCATCTCGTTCGTCAGTGCTTCGATGTAATACGAGCCCGCCACTGGGTCGATAGTATCCGTCGCCCCGCTTTCATGGGCTATTATCTGTTGAGTTCTCAATGCAACTCGAACAGCCGCTTCACTGGGTAATGCTAGAGCTTCATCAAAGGAATTGGTGTGCAGCGACTGAGTGCCACCGATGACGGCTGACAAGGCTTGAATCGTCGTGCGAGTAATATTGTTTAAAGGCTGCTGAGCCGTCAGCGTACAGCCCGAAGTCTGGACATGCATTCTCATCCACATTGATCTAGGGTTCTTGGCATGGAATCTTTCTTTCATTAGCTTTGCCCATATCCTTCGAGCAGCTCTGAATTTGGCTATCTCTTCGAAGAAATCGTTGTGTGCGGCAAAGAAGAAAGATAGTCGTTGGGCGAAATCGTCCACTTTTAATCCTCTTTGCGTGGTCGATTCAACGTAGCTTATTCCATCATATATCGTGAAAGCGAGTTCTTGGACGGCACTGGCCCCGGCCTCTCTGATGTGATAGCCACTAATGCTTATCGGATTCCATCTGGGCAAGTGTTTAGTACAGTATTCTATTATGTCGGTTGTGAGTTTTACCGCTGGCTTAGGAGGATAGATGCACAGTTTTTGAGCGAAGTACTCTTTCAGATTATCGTTCTGCGTCGTTCCGCCGAGCTTTTCTCTTGAGATTCCTTGCTTGTCGCCGACTGCGATGTACATTGCAAGAAGCATAGATGCAGGTCCATTTATCGTCATTGAGGTTGTGACTTTGTCGAGCGGGATTCCGTTCAAGAGGACTTCCATGTCCTTCAAAGAGGCGATTGCAACGCCACAGATGCCGACTTCGCCTTCTCCCATTGGGTGATCCGAGTCATAGCCCATGATTGTTGGATAATCGAAGGCTATGCTGAGACCAGTTTCTCCTTCCTTGAGGAGATACTTGAAACGCTGGTTGGTTTGCTTGGCGGTTCCAAACCCTGCAAACTGGCGCATCGTCCAAAGACGCCCTCGGTACATCGTCGCATGAACTCCTCTGAGGAATGGATATTCGCCTGGAAAGCCCAAATCACGCAGATATTCCATCGATTCAATGTCCTCAGGGTTGTATAAGCGTTTGATCGGAATGCCCGAGGTGTTCTTGAATTCGCCTTTTCTTTCCTTTGACTGTTTGATCCAATTTGGAAGAGTCGTTTGTTCCCAGCGTTCGCGTTCTTTTCTCAATTGTTTGAGGTTTTTTTCATCAAACATTGTCTCATCCTACTTTCCGTGAAGGGTGTAAATCGTTTGAAAGTACACTACCACCATTAAAGCCAAGAGGATATTTTCTTATCGGTCCAAAATTTCTGTTCACAAATATCATTGGGCCATAAGGCTAGCGTGACGATCTATACAGGGGTTCCTGTGTCTTCTGTAGGCAAGGCCAAAAAGTGACGTGTTCACGAAATAGGGTTTTTTGGCTTGATTTCAACGAAAAACACCCCTCCCCCTCGTTTTTCTGCAGTCGATCGGTATTTTTGTCGAAGCATGAAGTTCGGTGTGACACGCTAGGTCATGGTCTAGCGGACTTCAAGCAAGGATGCTGCGGCTGAGAATCCCCACCCGTAGCCAAGCATTAGAATCATGTCGTTTTTCGAGAGTCGGCTTGTGGAAGAGATTCTTTGAAGTATAAAGGGGAGGCTTGCTCCTGCTAGGTTTCCGTGTTGCTTCAGCACTTCTCTGGATTCCTGCAGTTTCTCCGAGCTGAGACCGTGATTTTCAGCTAATGCTGCTAGTATCTTTTGACTTCCAGTGTGAACTGCCCATTTCTTGGAATCCCTGATCGTCGTTGCAGCATTTCTTCCGAGCAGTTTCTCCAATGCTGCACTCGTGTATTTGACTCCGAGTTTAGGTATTTCTTTTCCCAAGTTTGAATGAAACCCGAACTTGAAAGGTTCAGATAAATTACTGAGTTCAGCGTAACCCGCCAAGTGGTCGCTTTTGTCCAAGTTTGTGACTTCGACCGTTTTCTTTACGGCAACACCTTCGTCTGTGTTACCTATGATGGCAGCGGCTGCTCCGTCGCCGAACAGGAAGTATTCAATTGTCGCCATCCACTTCTTTAACTCGTTATTTCGTTTGTTCTCATCTTTGATTTCGTTGATCCCAGATATCTCTTGAACGTTTGCGATACCGTTCAATTGGTTCTGGAACCAAAAAGAAGTGACTCCGCTGACGCATATCAGAACGTTGTCTTTTGGATTCGCAGCCAAGTGGTCCTCGGCGAGCTGCAGAGCCTTGGGAAAAGCTGTGCTGGCCACGCCTTGAACATTGACGTGTTTGATGTACGAGTCAAATCCGATCTTTCTGACGAGAAGTTGGCTTAGTCCAGGGCTTAGGATAGGGTTTGCATCGTAGGTTGTGATAAAATAGCCAATGTTGTGCAGGGACATTCCGGCCGTTTCTGTTACCTTTTTGCAAGCGTCTATGCAGAGACTTGCGATGCCGGTTTTATCTTTCGAATCTTTCGACTGTGAACCAGCAGATTTGCTGTTGATGAACGCTCTTTTGGAAACGCCCAGGTTCAGAACGTTTTGCACGATTCCAGGCGAGAGCTTGCATGGAAACGTCTCTATCAGTTCTTCTGTTGTGTATTCGTTCTTGGGAAGAGCAGTAGAAATCTGAAGTATGTTCATGTCACTGAGTTGATGTGAGATCCGATAAAAAGATTTGGACTGCTCGTGCCGATCTTGTATAATGGCGGTATAGACTTGATATCGCACCACTTGGTTTCGTAGACTGTTGCTCCTAGGGTTCGATAAAAGAGCACTTTGGTATGTCTTCAACCGTCCTTTTGTCATCACAAGTGTGATATACTGGGTGAAATCACCTTGCTAACAACTTTCAAACTTGAGGTGGAAAGTTGAAAAAGGTCGGAATAGTTGCTGGAAGCATTTCAAGGTTCGACAATCCGAGGCATACTCTGCAGGAAGAAATGTGTGCAGAAGCAGTCAAAATGATTCTTGATGATGTGCCTGAACTCGAACTCGGAGACTTTCTCAAAAAGGGCTATGCTTGCTGCTACTCATATTTCAGCGACATCCTTGAACAACAACAGTGCATGCATTGGATAATCAACGATTATCTAGGTTTGTCAGGCGTTGCATCCTATCGTGTAGAATCAGGTGGTGCCACGCCAATCGACGCAATCATAAACGCTGCGTTATGGGTGCGCTCAGGCATGTTCCCCGTTGTTCTCGTCGTTGGCTGGGAGAAGATGAACGAGATGCCTATACAAAAGGTGAACGAGGCTATCGCCATCGCTGGAGACACGGACTGGGATTTTGTTTCAGGCTTCACGTATAATGCCTTCTACGCGACGATGGAAGCAAGAAGAATGCATGTCTACGGAGACACTGAAGAGGATTTGGCAGAAATCGCGACCATGTCCCACAACAACTCCCTAGAAAATCCGTACGCTCAATGGCCCGCTCAGCACGGATTTGGAAAGATAACAGTTGAAGACGTCTATAAGTCTAGACTCATTTCATGGCCATACAGACTTCACGAATGTGCAATGACCAGCGAAGGAGCCTCTGCCATACTATTGGCGAACGAGCGAATGACAAAGAAACTCACTGATAACCCAATCTGGATAACAGGCGTAGGCTTCGGCTCTGACACCATGAGAGCAGGAGACCGCCCAGACAATCCAGCTTGGAAAGGAGTTTATCCTGAAGACGAAAAGATCTGGCCGAAGGGAATACCGAAACCGTTGTCACCGTATCCGGATCTGTTGAACTTCGGTTCTCTGAGAACATCCGCAAGAATGGCTTACAAAGACGCAGGAATCAAGAACCCGCGAAAGGAGATAAGCTTCGTAGAGATCTTCGACCCCTACGCAGGCGTCGTTCTGGCAGGACTCGAAGACTTCGATTTCTGCAAGCGAGGCGAGGGAAAGAAACTGCTCCGCGACGGAGTGATTTCAAGGGACGGCGAACTACCCTGTCAATTGAGTGGGGCTCTGACAGCACAAGGACATGCAGTAGGCTCAACTTCCATTGCGCAAGTTGTTGATAGCTATTGGCAGTTAAGCAATCAGATAGGGAAGAAGTGGGGCGCACCGGGCAGACAGGTGAGCAAGCCTAAGAAAGCGTTCATCCATGGACATGGGGGCACAGGATGTCAAGCTGGCGCGGTGGTTCTGGAGGTGTAATGAAATGAAACAACCTGGATCAGAGAGAATTATTAAGGAATCGGCGTATGACCAAAAATGGTGGGAAGAATGGGAACGCAAAGGAGGTTGGAGACCCGAAGGCTGGAAAATAGTTGAGATGAACGATGGTCCTACTTTGAACAGTCTAAAACCTCAGAAGTTTCTAGTAGTGCACAGACCACATGGAAGCATGTTCCACCATAGCTACGGGAAAGTGTCGCAGTTCTTCACAGGATTGCTCAACGGAAAATTGTATGGGACAAAATGTCCAAAATGCGGCTTGGTTTATTGTCCACCCAGGGCACACTGTTTCACACCAAAATGCAGGCTTGAAGAGACGAAATGGATTGAACTACCGAAGAAAGGAGAGGTCCACTCTTACACAATAATGGCGATTGCGTGGCCTTCGATGGCGCATCTGCAGCCTCTGGTCGGTGCGATGGTGAGAATCGATGGAACGAACACTTGTTTGCCGATGACCATGCGAGAAATTGACCCTGAGAAAGTCAACATAGGACTCAAGGTCAACATAAACATAACAAATAAACCGAAAGGCGACTTGCTGGACGTTTATGCCACCCCCGCTGAGAAACCTGTTCCTCCGAAGAGAACCCCTGAAGAGCTGAAGCGTTTCAGAGAAGATATGGAAAAAACCGCTGCATGGGTCAAAAAGACGTTTGGAACAAAGTAGCTGTTACCAACAATCTTTCAAACACCGCACCTCTCGTCAATTCTTTTTTTCTTCATACCAATTAATTCGACTGTTTGACGAGCTTTATATACTGCTGTAATCTCAACTTCTTTTTCATAGTAGAGCCATCAACAGAGAGTGAAAGACGAATGAATGGAAAACCTCTTGCTTCCATAGTGTCCGCAGGACTTTCAAAGTTTGGCAAGCTTGAAGGATTGTACGCACGGGAGATTTTTGCCGAAGCTGCGAAAGAAGCGTTCGACAATTGTCCGAAGCTTGATCCAAAAAGGGATATCGAAGCTCTATTCGTTGGGCATATGGGAGAGTCGTTTGAACATCAGGGTCACACGGGAGCAACGATGGCCGACTGGGCGGGTCTCGGCAACATTGCAGCTACAAGAACAGAAGCTGCATGCGCCTCCTCTGGCGTTGCTCTGAGAGCAGCGATCTGTGCTGTACGCTCTGGGTTGAGTGATGTGGTGATGGTTGGCGGCGCTGAAAAAATGACTCATAGAACAACGGCTGAAGTGACAGAATACCTTGCAATGGCATCAGACTACCCATATGAACAGTGGAATGGAATCACTTTCCCAGGGCTTTATGCGTTAATGGCAACCGCTCATATGAATGCTTACGGAACGACCGAGCGCCAGCTGGCGTGTGTGGCGGTCAAGAATCACTATCACGGCAGCATGAACCCTAAGGCTCAGATGCAGAAGGAGATAACCCTTGAGAACGCCTTGTCTTCGCGTATGGTTGCCTGGCCCTTGAAGCTCTATGACTGCTCATTGATCACTGACGGCGCAAGCTGTCTGATTCTGACAAAGCCTGAATTGGCAAACAGATTCACAGAAACGCCAGTGCACATAATCGGAAGTGGTCAGGCGAGCGATACGATCGGTTTGTATGAACGCAAGAGTCTCACATCACTTGCAGCTGCAAAGGTCGCTGCGAAGAATGCTTGTGAAACGGCGGAGGTCAAACCTGAAGATATTGACGTAGCAGAGGTTCACGATTGCTTCACGATCGCAGAGATTCTGGCTTACGAGGACCTCGGCTTCTGCAAGGCTGGTGAAGGCGGAAAACTGGCTGAAAGCGGCGAGACGAGGCTAGGTGGAAGAATACCTGTCAACACGAGTGGAGGTCTTAAGGCAAAGGGTCATCCTGTTGGGGCTACAGGAACAGGGCAAGCTTACGAGATCTATCTGCAACTCACAGGAAGAGCTGGAAAAAGACAGGTGAAAGATGCTGAGATCGCACTTTCTCACAATGTTGGCGGATCAGGTGCGACCGCAGCGGTTCACATTTATAGGAGAGCATGAAAATGAGTGAGCAAGCTCCATTCACGATAGAACAGTTCTACAAGAATATCAGCCAAGGAAAACTCTTGGGCGCAAAATGCAGAAAATGTGGAAAAGTCCACCTTCCTCCAAGACCGATGTGTGATGGCTGCCTATCAAAAGATTTCGACTGGACTGTTGTCCCAGACAAAGGCAAACTGCTCACATACACGATCATTCATATCGCGCCGACGCAGTTCCAAGCAATTGCGCCTTACGCAATGGGCATTGTCGAGTTAGAAGAAGGGCAGAGACTGCCCGGCATGATCCAAGGAGCACCTTTGGAACAAATAAGGGTTGGAATGGATCTAAAGATAGAGTTCGGAACTTCGGCGGCCGTCCAACCGTGGCCACAATGGCCCAGATACTGCTTCAAACCGTTGTGAATTTCCTCTAAACCTAGTCATTTTTCTATTTTCTCTTTCCCCAATCGCCTCAAGGCGTCTCAATATACTGGCTAAAGCGTTTATAATGAATTGACCTACTCTACACCCATCGCGGAATATGCGTGGGGGAAATATGAATCCGGATAGGGCTGGAACATGCTACTTCTTAGGTCACAGCCACTTAGACGCCGCATGGCTTTGGACCTTCAAAGAAACGGCAGAGGTCTTCCGTGACACGTGTGAAACGATTCTCAAGCTGATGGAGAAGTATCAGGATTTCTGTTTCTGTCAAAGTAGCGCTCAATACTATAAATGGCTAGAAGAGAAGCACCAAGAAACTTTTGCTAAAGTGAAAAAAAGAGTTGCGGAGGGACGTTGGGAAATTGTCGGTGGAACATGGGTGGAACCAGACGGAAACCTTCCGTCCGGAGAATCGTTTGCCAGGCAGTTCCTCTACGGAAAAGAATACTTCAGAGAAAGATTCGGTGTCAACGTCAACATCTGTTGGATGCCTGACTCATTCGGCTTCGCTTGGACTCTACCGCAAATAATGAGAAAATCTGGCATAGAATGCTTTCTGACGCAAAAGATGCTCTGGAACGATACGTCAGTTTTCCCATATTACGTTTTCACTTGGATGGCTCCAGACGGGTCGTCGGTCTTTGCTCATCAGACAGTCGGAAAATACGACGAGACCGTGATAGAAACGAGGATAACCGAACAGATGGATCAGTTGAAGTCACGGCAACAAATAGATGACCTACTCATGCTCTTTGGAACGGGAGACCACGGCGGCGGAGTAACCGAAGATATGATAGAAAGAGCCATGGAATTCGTAAAAGGGAACAAACCGATAAAAGGCAAGTTCTCCACGGCAAGACACTACTTTGACGTTTTGAATGAAAAGACTGAAGGAAAGAAGATTCCCCAAATCAATGACGAACTCTATTTTCAATTCCACCGAGGAACATTCACAACCCAAGCCAAAGTCAAAAAGAACAACAGAAAAGCAGAATGCCTCCTGGAAACAGCTGAAAAACTCTCAACACTGGCTCGAAAATACGGCTCAGCTTACCCAACAAAAGAACTCAAAGAGGCTTGGGAGAAACTGCTCTTAAACCAGTTCCATGACGTTCTTCCTGGATCTTCTATCCCTGAAGTCTACAAGGATTCTGAAGAAAGCTTCGAAAACATCTTCACCATGACAAATTCGATAATCTCAAAATCTCTCAAAACTATTGCAGCTAAAATAAACACTCGTGGAGAGGGGAAATCACTTCTGGTGTTCAACCCTCTGTCGTGGTCAAGAACAGGAATTGTTGAGTTGCCATCGACCGAGTTCGAGAATTCATTCGAAATCCTTGACGAAAATGGAGAAGTGATAGCCTCACAATTAACAGAAGACAAGAGAGCCTTGTTTGTGGCGGAAAATTTGCCATCGGTCGGCTACAAGGAATACAGAATCAAATCACCGCAACGCAAGAAGCAGTCCGCGACGAATTTGTCTTGTGAAGAAACCGAGAAAGAGATCAGACTCGAAAACGAGTTCATCGTGGTCAGCATAGATAAGAAGACAGGGCTGTTAAGAAGCGTCGTTGAAAAGGGTGGAGAGAAAGAGATTCTTCGAGACCACGGAAATCTATTTCAAATATTTGAGGATTACCCCGTTAAAGGAAGAAAATGCGTTAATTATCCAGTTGACGCAGAGGTTTTCGACGCGTGGGAAATCTACGTCTACCAGCAACCAAGAGGAGTCAAATGCGTCGAATTGAAAGATCCAGTCGAAGTGAAGCTCCTAGAGAAGGGACCTGTCAGAGCACGGGTCTCAGTGAAATACAAGTACTCACAACAAAGCAGGCCGGATACACTGTTTGTCGCCGAAATAATCCTATACCAAAAGATGCCTCTGTTGTGGTTCAACCTACATGTGGACTGGCACGCTGAACACAGACTAGCAAAAGTAGCTTTTCCGTTGAACATTCATAATGACTTCACAACCTACGAGGCCCCTTACGGATTTGTCATGCGTCGAAACCCAGCGTCACCTACTGCAACGCCAGAGGAGCGGGCCAAGTATGAGGTCCCTGGTCAAAAATGGATTGACCATAGCAATGAAGATGGAAGCTGCGGAGTGAGTCTTCTGAACGACTGCAAGTACGGCTTTGACACTGCTAACGACGTGATTAGAATGACACTGCTTAGAAGTGCTGAATATCCGATAGGGTTGAGAGTCGCGTTCGGTCTTAGCGTTGATGACAATCTGCTAACTCAATTGACCGATCAAGGAGAACACGACATTGCTTATGCGTTATATCCTCACTGCTCTGATTCCAAAGAGGCTTTGACAGCCAGAAAGGCCTACGAATTCAACTATCCTGTGGTGCCACTCTTCGAACAAGAACATGACGGAGACCTGCCAAAACTCTACAGTTTCGTTTCAGCTCAGCCAGAGAATGTCATCCTCACCACGCTCAAGAGAGCCGAAGACTCGGACGATGTTATCCTCAGATTCTACGAGACATCAGGAAAAGACACAACAGCAATTATACGGATGACAGAAGATTTCATGGCTGCAAGAGAAACTGACCTCTTGGAAAATGAGATGCGTGGATTATTCGTTCAACAGAGATCAATTGAAGTAAAAACGTCCAAGTATGAAATCAAAACAATAAAACTATCACGTATGCACAGCGTAAAGACAGCAATGTCAAAAGGCACTTAGAAAGACAGTACTTTTTGGCTTTTTTCAATCCATTTGGAAAGACCGGTTATTGTACCCATTTTTGTCCCAGTAACCAAATCCTCCTCTGACAAACCTCTTAAGTTCATGCTTGTATGGCAGACATTGATTTCTGCACCCACCTTGACCAAGTCCACAAGCATTCTTTCAATGTTATAGAACCCTTTCGGTGGTTTCTGCCCTTTCTTCGCTGCATTTACAGCGTCTCCGATGAGGAAAATATTGACTTTGCTCTTTGCACTCGAACAGGACAGTGCCTCTGCCAATCTCAAAGCGTTCCAGATTCTCTCATCGCCGTACGGAGAACTGGTTATGATCATCGTCAAGATTTCCATGAAGCTGCCTCAATCCTTCTAATCATTTACCATTTACTCTATTTAACAGAAAACGTTGTCCTACTCGGATAAATGTTACTGCCAGTCGTGTCTCTTGCGCGCAATAAGCTGACCAAGGTCTTCGCAAAATAGTCAATGCGCGGTAAGGAGACAGTCTTGCAGGGGGCACTGGAGGTTTAAATGCTTAAATCCAAGAAAAGACTAATATGTCCATTGAAGCGGAAATCTTGTCCAAAGAAGAAGCGAAAAAACTGGAAATAGAACTTTTCGAGAAGGAAATTCTTGGCTTAAAGGGCGAGATCCGAGAAAAAGCCATGAGGTCATATCGTAACCTACTGAAGACCGTTGACAAACCAATTTATCTGATCAGGACTGACGAATAGATTCAGATTTATGCAGTCCCTACTTCGCTGGTGTAGGCGGGACTGGCGGCGAGTATTCTTTGAACCAGTTGAATCCAAATTCTTCCATGATTCTCAGATATTGGTCGTTCCCTTTAGGCATAAGATCAGCTCTATAGTGAAGCCCGAAGTAATGTTGCGCCCGGTTTACGAATCCATCTGCCCTGATTCTATCAGCACATTTCTCTGCATATTCCTCTCCATGAACTGCTCGACAGACATCAAGTATTGTCTTGAGCCTTTCTTGCGTTACTGTTAGTCTGATATTCTTGTATTTCTCGTCATACGCCACGAGCAATTGCTGATCGTCCAACTCATGATAGCATTCCGAATGCACGACCACATCCGGTCCCAGTTTGCTGGCGACCTTTGGCCTGGATCTGGGGTACCCGAGACACACCAGAACAACTGGAAAGACTCCTTTCGGCAGTTTGAACAACGCCTGAAGCTCTGTAGGCATGTCGATCACCGTTCCTATGTAAACAGATCCAAGCTGCATCGAGTCCGCGGCTATGCAGATGCTCTGTGCGCAGATGATGGTGTCTTGCAGAGATACCCAGAAATGGCGAAAAGAACTTGTTGCAGTAAAAGGAGCCACCTCCAGTTTCGCCCATCTTTCATTGCGGTGAAGATCGAGACAAAACAGCAGTAGCACTCGCGCTTTCTCTATGAAACTCTGCCCGCACATCTCTGCCAATTTCCGCTTGTTCTCATGATCTTCAATCTTGATAATGGAATATGGTTGCAGGTTTCCAGCCGTGGCTGAGTGACTCCCTGCCTCCAAAACAGTGTTAAGAACTTTTTGTGGGATTTTTTTGTCTAGAAAATTCCGACAGCTCGATCTCTCAAAAAGTAGTTTCATAGTCTCATTCGCATGAGACGGGCTATTATCATTGGGTTGACTGTCTGACATTTCATCGACTCCATATCGAAGTTTTCCAACTAACTAGTCGACTTCGAGTTACATAAGCTTGGCGAGCCTTTAGAAAAAGCTCTCATTTGCGGGTTTTCTTCTTCTCTAGAGAGCCACCTGCATTCGAATTCTGGTGCCGTTTAGCCGCACTTAAAACAACTTATGAACAGTCTCGGAATCAAACGCGCGCAACCCGTGTCCTTCGTTTGAATAGTTGGTTCACTATTTAGAATTCAGTATGAACAATTGCCGAAAGTCTTTTTAGTGATGAAGACCGACATACGGAGGTTATGAGCAAACTAGGAACGAGGATTGCAGGCACCGTGGTCGCAGTATTGGGCTGGTTCGCCTTTATCGTATTGTATCTTGCATTTTTCGCAGGCAACCTCACCTTTTGGCAGTCATTAGCCGTATTCATCGCTTCAGGGGCAATAGTTCTCGCAATAGTTGCCGTGGCTTGGATAAGCTGGGCAGTAAAGTGGCACTAAATCGCGAAAGACATTGATCCTAGTCTTCCATTTAAGAAAAAGTTGTTGAGCACGGAATTCTGTCTTGGCGTTCTACACTTTGCAGGATAGGTTTATTAAGTCTCAAGATACACATTAAGATTCGTCAGTGCCCTCTAAAGCTCAACGCACAAGGACAAATGGAAAATGAAATTGAAAAGAAGCTCAAGAGCGCTAAGCCCCGTCGTTGCATCAATCATTCTCATAGCTGTCACAGTTGCATTAAGCATTGCTGTTGGGGTTTGGACAGGAGCGTTGACCTTCGGATTCACTTCAACAGAACAAATAAGAATAACCAGCATGACCTTCGATGTCCCTAATAACGTAATTACTGTAGCAGTCAATAACCCTGGAACAGCATATGTGACCATCAACGAAGCATGGGTCAACGGCGTCAAACAGAATAACACGAATCCCAATTTACCGGACGCTTTGCCCGCGAACTCAAGAGTAGTTTTCAATATTACCACACCAGGGCTAAACGTCGGTCACGCCTACACGGTAAGTCTTGTCTCAGCCAAGGGCAACAAGTTCCTGTACACAGCGAACACCTAGCAATTGTTCCAGCTCTTTGTTGATTCTTTTCTAATTAACACGCGCTTTTGTATGATCAGTATCATATCATAAAATCAGATCATGATACCTTAGAATTTGTGCAGACCTATCTCAAAAAATCTCGAATGCAGACCTCGCCGAAAAGGAAGTCAAATGACAGTTTCCAGAGAAAGATATACAACTCCAGTAGGTTACTGAATTGTAAAGATACTGGAAGCAAGAGATATCCAACTTGAGAGGTGATTGCCTGGGGTCGATTGCGATTTGCAATTGAGCCCATGCCAGTGCAGATATGTCAAAAAACGGAATATTGGGCATCCGGATTGTATCAAGCTATAGAGCAATTCTATATAACTGGATTCTACTTCTGATTGCTTTCGAGGGACTTGGATGAGCGACAGATTCAAATCCTTGATGAATACGCTTGACAAAGATACGTCTCTTGGTTTGGGCATGGTTGTTCTAATCATGGGCTTTTTGCTTCGCTTCGTTTCTCCGATTGAAGTCTTTGTAGACCTGTGGTTGTTTTCTGTAATGGGAACCGTCGTTTTGGCTCTTGGGTTGCTCTTGATAGTGGCTGGTCTAATCCGATTCCTGACTGACAGGGACGGCGTTCATCCGCTAGGCCGGCTAATTTCGCGAAAGGATTTCGAAAGGAAATATTCAGAGATTGGCTTGGCTGACTCATCAACTAGCGTCAAGACTATAGAAACCCTTGCGAAGACGAAGAAGCCAATGAACAAAAAGGAAATAGCTCACGAGTCGGGCCTCTCCAGCTCGCAAGTTGCTCAAGCGATTAAATCATTCGTCAAAAAAGGCTTCGTCACTGAACTTCAAGTTCGGACCTCCTCGTATTATGTGCTCGCAGAGAAAGGAGTGAAGTTCTCTCAGGACCTTGAGGTCGCAAATCAGAAACGAGACATTGCCCCATCAGTCAACGTGGAACGCAAGTTGAGGGGAAGCTGGTTAAAAAGAAAGTTACACGAGCACCAGACCGCACACAGCGACAAAATGCCGATATCCGTTAAAGAGAAAATCCTGCGTGAGCAAATCGTTTTGATCTCCGGTTTCCTTGGTGGGTTGTTCATTCATTTCGGAGTTTGTTTCGGAGTTTTCTCCTTAAGCCCACAAGGACAGACAATACCGTTCCTTCTGACCCTGACTGCATTTGCCTGGCTTGCCGCCACGATTCTCTGCGCACAAAAAGTTGTTGGTAGATTTGGAGTAATAACCTTGACGATGGCCTGGATGTCCGGATTCATGGTAGCCAATGGGGATCCATTCACTACTCTAGGAGTCACCGTTCTTATGAGCTCGGTCGGAATCGGAGCATTTGCTGAACTCTACTCATGATTCCACACTTCTACCCCTTGGTTGATTGAGAAATCGCAATTAAGAGAATAGCTTACCTTAAACCTCGTCAGTCAGTCTCTTCGTGAACTCAGTGTCCAGTTTTATTAGATTCTTGAGCACATTCTCCTTCTTGACCTGCTTAGGCAATGTTTGAAGGGCTACAAAAAGAAGGTCGCCCCTCTTCCACTGCTCGTAGCGTTTGGAAAATGATTTTAGGAAAGTTCCAAGAACCTGTTGATCTAGATCTCGCGCCTTCTCCTGTGACATTTCGTTCTCTACCGCCTTCTCCTTCATAACTAGTCTCTTTTTCTGAATTAAAAGAGGTTCTTCCCAAACCTGGAATATCATGGGTCTCGATAGCGACGTGGAAAGCAAGGCTTGAGCGTGCGATGTTCGAAAAGCGTATGAAGTTCATTCTTGCCTTGCTTTCAGGTTTACTCGTTCAATCTACCCGACAGATCTTCCCAAGTGAACATTTCGAAACA
Organism: Candidatus Bathyarchaeota archaeon; assembly: GCA_963845885.1. GTDB lineage: Archaea > Thermoproteota > Bathyarchaeia > Bathyarchaeales > Bathycorpusculaceae > DASPPK01. Next base: position 83,920 of record CAWJTU010000020.1, on the reverse strand, counting down.
AATCAGCGTTTCCGTTCTTCGAACAAACGGAGACTTCCTCATCGCCATCACTCTCGCATCTACGTCTTTCATCGCTCCATTAAGCACGACGACAAGATCAAAAGATCCGTGAACAAAATCCATCCTCTCCACCCTTGAGTCAAGAATCAACCCCTTTGACAAGATTTCATCGGCAAACTCTTTCTCTTTCCCAGGCTGAAGTTCGACAAGCACGTAGACTCGTACGGGCACATCTTGAGATTTCATGATTTTCTGCTCTGCCGACCAGCTTATTATTCTTTTGCTAAGTACTCGCGTATCGCGCCCCATCAATACGCGGGAGGAATGGGCGGAACCATCCGGTCACCCCAAGAATGCGGATCGCACCCCAGTGTATTTTGAATCTGTATTGTCTTTTCATAAACTTGTTATCCCCTAAAGCCAACTAGCTGTTGTGGTGAAATCAAATGAGCTTACCTAAGGAATTGCAGGAACTGCAGGACAAAAGAGCGAAGCTGGAGGATGAATCGCTGTCTTTGAAGGAACAACAGAAGAAGCTGGAAGAAAGAACAAAAGCGCTTGAACAGAAGATAATGGAAGAACTGAATAGCAAAAACGAGGAAACACGACAGAACATATCTAGCCTCGAATCTAAGATAAACGACTTGGAACAAAGACTTGGACAGATTACACAAAAAACAAGAGCAAACGAACCTATCGATGAGAGTGCCTCGCAGACGCCGAATCGTGAAGCAACAGAAGCAGTAATTGCCGAAATCAACCCAGCAGTACTGGAAGAATCCGCAAGAAGAATCCGCAGCAGTGATGTCTGACAAAGACTCCTCAACGGCTGTAGAAAAGACAATTCAGAATCACATCAAGGCAGCGAGAAAAAGAAACGAAAATTCTTGTAAAGGCGCGCTAGTTGGAAATCATCCTTCTTCATATTGTTTCTTTGTCTCTTTGATCTAGCATGCACATTTGCCGCGTTCAAATTCAAGCACATTTTTTGTAGTCGTCATCTTTTCTTTCCTGACCCTCTATGAGATGCTGGTAGTCTATGATCCAGCCGCAGTAGTCAGGCGCGCAAGTTTGTTTTGGAGATGGAATTGTGAATGATCAGCACGTTGGGTGAGCGGCTGTGTTTCTCGTGTCCCTGTAACAGACCAAACGTCATTTGACAATGTAGCAAAGGCATCTGTCATTACTTGCCTATTCAAAAAGCAATTTAACACATTGAAAAAAGGGGAGTGCGCGGGAGATATCGCCCATTTTGTGCAATTTGTTTTAATAAGAGTAGTTTCACCTCTATTACCTACTTCAATTCAGGAAAAACAATCGATGTTAGTCCAAGAGGTAATTCTGGAAAACTTCATGAGCTATGAATACGCAAGGGTACCCTTCAGACCAGGAGTCAACATCATCTGTGGACCCAACGGTTCAGGCAAGTCATCACTTTTGTTAGCAGTATCGGTGGCCCTGGGACAGTCTTATACTGAACGATCTAGGAAACTGAGCGATCTTATTCGCTGGGGAAAAGATCAAGCTCGAGTAACCCTCGTTCTTGACAACACGAAGAAAGGCAAGATCAGACCCGTTCCGAAGTACAACAAAGATCAAATCTATCTAACACGCGTTCTGCGAAGGGACGGGACATACTGGTTCTCACTTGAAAACCGCGCGGTCACAAAGAACGACGTACAGAGATTCTTGGGAAAACTGGGCGTCGACCCCGACAACATACTGATCATTATGCACCAGAACATGGTTGAACAGTTCACGGTGCTCTCAACGCAGGAAAAACTTCGCATAGTCGAAGCGGCGGTCGGACTTGAACCCTATCGTGAAAATGTTGTGCAAGCTCAGAAAAAACTGACGCGTATCCTTAGCCAAGAAGAGTCGATGAGTAAGCTTCTGGAATCGGCTCAACAGACGCTCAATTATTGGAGAGAACAATATGACCGCTTCCAAGAAAAGAAGCAATTGTTTTCAAAAAGGAGATTTCTGGACAGAGAACTAGTATGGGCCGAAGTCGCCAAGAAAGAGGAAAGCGTCAAACAACTAGAGAATGAAACAAGAAAACAGCAACAGACCCTCAACCAGATCGAAGAAAAAACCAAATCATCAAACGATGATCTTCAGACACAGGAAAATGAGCGCGAAAGGTTGAAAGACGAATGGAGAAGACTCTTCGATGAACGTCTAGACATCGAACGCCAAAAAGCAGGGACCTCGTCAACGATGTCCCTCTACGAAGAATTACTGAGAGAAACATCAATGCTCGAAACCATCACCGACTTGGGAAAGAACACGTCTCCAGAAGACGGGCGTCCATCGAAGAAGACAGTGCAGATAAAGCTCCTGAGAAGTGAACAGCTGAAGGAACGGATTCAAAATTCCAGGGAAAACTCGTCAAAACTAGACGCTGAAATCGACAGAAATCAGGCTCGATCGAAAAACTGGGAAAGCGCAACGGAAAAAGTGGGCGACCAAATCCTCAACCTTCGAATCGAACTAGCGGTGTTGAAGTACCGTGCAGAAAGCGCCTCCGCGAATCTGCGCGATTTCGAAAGAAGCCTCAGAGAATCAAGGGTTCGCCTGGAAGAATACATACGCAAGGCAGAAACAGTGGGACCAAAAGTAGCTGTGACAAAAGATGCCAGCGAGATACTTGATGAGATCCGAGTCACAGAGGGACACTTAGCCGCACTTTCAGACGTTTCCGAAGACGTTGAACGAATGTACGAATCCTATTCCAAGCTTTACCTGGAACTCAAGGACAAGGCGCAACTAGTCGCGGAAAACCGCGAAAAAACACTGGAAGAAGTGAAAACTCGAATGCAGGCTTGGAGAACAGTCATAGTAACTCTCTTGGATCGAGTCAACTTGGAATATCAGAAGACATTAACACGATCCCAAGCCGATGGAGAAGTCAGACTCGCCAACGGTCAAGATATCGAAGCAGCAGGCCTCGAAATCCTCGTCGGCTTCAAAGGCGGAAAACCAGTGCCGCTTGACGCCTACACCCAAAGTGGCGGAGAGCGGACAACAGCAACGATGAGTTTCTTGCTGTCCCTTCAACAACACGTACGATCGCCTTTCAGAGCGGTCGACGAATATGACGTACATATGGATCCAAAGAACCGTGAAATGATTGCACAAATGCTCGTTGCAAGAGTCAACGATTCCAACGCGCAGTATGTCGTCATCACTCCGAGCCAGATAACCTTCACAAAAGAAGGAATCAACATCATCACCGTGCAAAACATCGAAGGCAAATCCATAGTCCGGGAGATAGCCTGATGCAATCCAAGAGAGCCCAAGAAAAACTTGGGCGAGAAAAACTCCAGCGAATAATCGAAACCTGTAAGTCTGTAGAGGAGCGGTCTCTTGACCCTTTTTTGATAGACATACACAGCAACATTAGCACTATTAAAGAATATTTTCCAGAGTGGAAAGTTCCTGAAGATCTCGTTCTCGATGCTGAAACCTTGCATCGCCTCGCCTCTGTCGTCAAGCTGCAGAGCGAATGGGTCAAGCATAGATCAACATCGTTATACACCGACCCGTTCCTGCTCGAAGACAAGCTCAAGAGAATGGAGAAAGGCGAAATCGCAAGAACATTTCTCAAGACTTGGCATCCCTTGATCGAATGGGAGCAGATCACGATTCACAGCATAGAAGAAGCGCTGAGATACTGGAACAGTCTCATACCGATCGAAGACAGATGGAAAGAAACACCTTCAGAACTAGTTGACATGGGTTCCACTACTCGCGAAGAACTCATTCGCCAAAGAATACTGCGTGACAAAGCATTCTCAGAAGAACTGGAAAACTTCTGGCAAGAACTTAAGAAAACCGTTGCAGAGAAAGGCAAAAACGGAAAGATCCATTATTGGGATTTTGTCGGTGCAGGCACGTATGATGAAACGGTTGACAGAGCGTACCTGACAAGTTTCCTCATAACCTACGGTTACGCTACCCTAGAAATCCATCCGTTAGAAGAAGAAACATTTCTAGTTCCATATGGAAAGCCTGTGGAAAAAACTGGAATGAAACAGTTGGTATCCATTCCTATCTCAATTTCGCCCATAGACTGGCAGAAGTGGAAACGAGGAGAACTTCAATGAGTAAGAGAAAAGCCACTTACGCCAGCAAACTCAAACGCGCAACGCACATGCTCTTTTTCAAACGTCATGCTAAACCGGGCGTGAAAGGATGGGAACTTCGCAAAGCCCTGGGTTCAGACTATCCAAAAGTGCTCAAAATCCTCGATGATTACTTGAAAAACTTAGACTTGGAAGTCAAAACGATATTTGAAGAAGACAGAAAAATCGAGAAGCCATCGCTTGAGCAGTTGGACAGAGCCAGATTTTACGTCGCTTTGCGAGGAGACCTTGTCCCCAAGGAAGCGAAAATGGTAGGATGGAGGATAGACGATTTCGCCGGCTTGGCAATAGCTATTGCCTACATAATCTCGAAGAGGGGCAAAGCATCGAGGGAAGAAGTCGAAACACTCCTACGAGAGAAGCTTCCAGGATGGAAAGTTGGATTGAATATCGAGAGATACATCCGGTACGGATATTTGACACAAGACGAAAGCGGTCAACTCTATCTGGATTGGAGAACTCGCGCAGAAGTCGACCAGAAAGCTTTGATCGACCTATTGTTAAGCGCGGAATTAAGAAGCTAGAATAAGAAAATCAAAAGAGAATCAGAATGTCTACTTGCGAATCTTGTGATATGCAAAGGCTATTGCGTCGATTAAAATCAATGCTACCAGAATAAGCAACGGACTTCCCAAAAACTGTGTGGTCAGAGAGTCTTCTGAGGCCCAAACTATGCCAGCCAGAGCTGGCAGGATAAACAAGAAATAGGCGCCTATTCTCACATAAAGCTTCAAGTTCTGTTCACCCTGCTTTGATTATGTTATGCTGACATTTTGAATGTCAAAGTATCTCTTTGCTAAGAAGCGTAGTCTCTCGGCGTTTCTGCCGTTTTTGCCTATCGCGACGCCTTTGTCCTTCGGGTTCACGGCGACAACAGCTATTGATTTTCCGTCAGGCCTCTCAGTAATTCGCACTTCTTTGACAGTAGCAGGTTTCAACGCATTCTTGATGAACTGTGCAGGCTCTTCGGCATATTCGATTATTTCATGTTTTTTGCCAGTCATTCTTTCTAGAGTGTGGATATTTCTTCCACCTCTTCCTATGGCGACGCCAACTTGTCCTTCATTAACGACATAAAGAACACGGGCCTGTTCTTCATCAATTATACAGTCTTTGACGCTGGCACTTGTTATGCTTTCAAACAAAGCGATATAGCGCATCTCGTTGCTCGTGAACTTTATGCCGGTTGTCATTCATTTCCTCCGACGGATTCCTCGGGTTCAGCAGTCTCTGTCAGTTTGAGAATTTCTGAGTCGCCTGGCTCTCTTATACTTAACGCTGAAACCGTGAAAGGCTTGCCGCATACAGCGGCCAAATCTAATGATGATCCCTTGTATACGATTAACGGAACATTTGACAGTTTGCTGTAATATTCAATGTCGTCGCGCACGTTCTTAGGCGCGTTGGCCGTCACGATTATGAGCTTCGCTCTTCCGCTTTGTGCATTCTGGACCGCCGAGCTTGCTCCAAAGGATACCTTGCCTGTTTTCACGGCCGACGCGATTGCTTTGTCTACATCTATCACTTCTTTTCACTCTTCTTTTCAGTCTTTCTTTCAAATGTCGACATGTACAGTTCCACGAGCCCTGTGCCAATTGGTATTGACTGCCCCACTATTACGTTTTCGGTCACTCCTGCCAAAGGATCACTTTCGCCTTTGACGGCCGCTTCAACAATGTTCGGAACGGTGATTTCGAATGCGGCTCGCGCTAGAACACTTGATTTCTTGCCGCTGATTCCGTGTCTGCCTATCTGCTGAACTTCTCCAGTTGAAGTCATCATGTCTGCGACAAGCATGACGTGGCGCGTATCGACGTCAAGCCCTTGCTCTTCCAGTACGCCCTTAGCCTCGTTTACCAATGCGTTTCTGGACGCTTCGATCCCTAGCGTCTTGGCTATTTCATGCACGTTATTTGTAGTCGTTCTTGAACTGTCAACACCAGGTATTTCCAAGACTCTCGGTAGGTTCGATCCGTCTGTGTTAATTACCCATTCCCCGTGTTCCTCTGTAACCAGTACACGTTTGATCCCAGGGACTCCTTTCACGTGAAAAACAGTAACTTTTCCAAGCAGTTTTCTGATCGTCTCAACTTTCTTGGGTTGTATCCGAATGCTGTTGCCTTTCGACTTCACCGTAGCATTCGGGAGATCGAGCTTTTCTTTAATGTAGTCCAAGGTCACTTCTCGATCGTCCATCATTGTCTTGTTTAGTTCCACTATTATCTCGTCATGCATGGGATCCAGAGTAGACGGCTTCAGCCAAGTTCTCCATTGTTGTGTAAACGATTTCGCGCGCGACCTTGACTGCCGCTTCTCTGCTCTTCCTGAATTCGTCTGTCAAGTAGATCTTCATGATCGGAGTTGAAGGGATCCTTCTGGCATCGACAATTTCAATCAGCCTAGGCAGACCCAATGTAACGTTCTGTTCTCTGACACCTGCATAGTGGAAGGTTCTAAGAGTCATCTGGGTGCCTGGCTCGCCAATAGATTGCGCAGCCACGATGCCCACAGCCTCTCCAGGTTCCATTAAAGCGCGTTTGTAACGGTCGACTGTCATGTCAACTGCTTGATCAACAGCTGGTCTTGTTAACTCAGTTTTAGCCAAGTTCTGTTTGAGCTGATCAACCAGAATCGGTGTGAGTTGACCTTCAGCTTTCTCAAGTTTTTCCTTGATGAATTCGCTCGATGCAGCCTTGCCCCTTTCCTTTCCTATTCGTATCTGATCGACCAAACGGTTTACGTTGACAGCCTTTCCATGATCACTCTTCGCGGGATCAACACCGTCCTCTCCATATTGGAACTGGATTATGTCACCGGCCGAGTTGCGAACAGTGCCATCATACTCTAGACGTATATGCTCGAGCGCGTTGATCAAGCGTCTCTGCATGTAACCGCTCTGCTGTGTTCTGACCGCTGTGTCGACCAGTCCTTCTCTGCCGCCCATTGCGTGGAAGAAGAATTCTATCACGTCAAGTCCAGTTTGGTACGATGAATATACAAAGCCTCTCGCTTTTGGATGTTGATCTCCCGCTTGGAAGTGTGGAAGAGCACGATCCACGTAGCCTCTCAGGATTCTCTTTCCACGGACTGACTGTTGTCCAACGCAAGCGCTGATCTGTCCAATGTTGAGGCTTGAGCCTCTCGCGCCGGTCCTAGTCATGATTATGCCCGAGTTTTCTAGAGTAAAGTCTTCGTCAGCAATCTTGCCTGATTCGTCTCGCGCTTTGGCAAGTTCGTTCATGACGTATATCTCGAAAGAATCCTCCATTGTTTGTCCAGGGAGACGAGGCAATGTGCCTTTTCGGTAACTCGCGATTAGGTCTTCGATCTTGCTTTCAATTCTTTCCATCGTCTTGTCTATTCTGTCTTCGGCTTTCTGTGAAAGAACTAGCTCATTGTAGGCGTAAGTGAAGCCGCGCATTGAAATGTAATATTTCAGCATCCTAGTTATCTTGTTGAGAAACTCTCGTCCCGCTTGGGTTCCATAGTCTTTGATTATCCTGTGCAGAAGGCTTTCAGATTGTTCGGCGCCTATTGAGCGTCTGTCTATGACTCCACTTACAAGTTGACCATTCTTGACCACGACGTAGGCGTCGTATTCACATTCTTCTTCCTTGCATTTGACGCATCCTTGACAGATGTTCGCTTTCAAGACGTAGTTCATGTCTTTTGGCAGAAAGAGGCTGAAAATCTGTTTTCCAGACCACATCGGTTGCGGTTCCTTGATTTTTGGCTCTGGAATTTCGCCTTCGTATTTGGCACCTAGCAACAGTCTGTTGACCTCGTTTCTCGTGAGATAAGTAGTATATCTTGTGAACAGGTATGCTGAAGTTATGAAGTCTCTGATAGCTCCTATAATCGGTCCTCCAAAACGGGGGGATAGTATCTGATCTTGAACCTGCATGAGCAGCAACGCTTCGGTTCGAGCCTCTTCGCTCTGGGGGACGTGCAAGTTCATTTCGTCTCCATCAAAGTCTGCGTTGTACGGTGGACAGACGCAGAGATGAAGCCTGAAAGTCTTGTAAGGGAGAACACGTACGTAATGTGCCATAATTGACATGCGGTGAAGGGAAGGTTGACGATTGAAGATTGCAATGTCTCCGTTCTTGAGGTGCCGTTCGACAACAAATCCGAGCTCAATGGCATCGGCTATTTTTTCTCTGTCGACGACGAATTCAAGGCGTATACGTTTACCGTCAGGTCGTATTATATACAGAACGCCAGGATACTTCTCTGGTCCGTTCTTGACCAGATTTCGCATCTCTTCAATATTCCATTCCGTGACTTTTTCAGGAACTGAAAGGCGCATAGCAATTTCAAGCGGTACGCCGACCTCGTTTATGTCAAGGTTGGGATCAGGCGAAACAACAGTCCTTGCTGAGAAATCAACTCTTTTCCCCGAAAGGTTGCTTCTGAATCTTCCTTCCTTACCCTTAAGTCTCTGAGAAAGAGTCTTTAACGCTCTTCCAGAGCGATGCCGAGCAGGCGGAATTCCTGAAGCTTCATTGTTGAAGTAGGTTGTAACGTGGTACTGAAGCAATTCCGACAAGTCTTGAATGATCAGTGTTGGCGCGCCGGCATCCATGTTTTCCTTAAGTCTCTGATTTATTCTTATTATGTCAACGAGCTTGTGTGTGAGATCGTCTTCTGAGCGGATGCCAGATTCCAATGTAATGGATGGTCGAACATAAACTGGGGGAACCGGAAGGACCTGCAAAACCATCCATTCGGGACGGGCTGTTTTCGGGTTGAACCCTAAAAGTTCCAAGTCGTCATCTGTGATGCGTTCCATTCTTTCCCTGACCATCGAGGGCGTCAAAGGTTCTGAACCACTGTCTGGAATCTGCTCGCTGAATTTCGTGGGTTTTTCGAATGTTATCTTGTACTGTGCAGCAGCGCAGTGCGGGCACTGCTTCCTTTTTGTCTCTTGAAGGATCGATTTGTACACTTCATCTGGAACGAGTCCCAACAACTGTTTCGTCTTCTGCACCCGGACTTTTGCCTTTTCTATTACATCGTCTGGAAGCAGGACACGACCGCAATTTCGGCAAGTTGCTCTCAGAAGGTCGTACATAATTTTCGTAAATTCGATATGAATTATAGGCACAGCAAGTTCTATGTGACCGAAATGCCCTGGACAGCGGATTGCTGTATTGCCGCAAGTCTTGCACCTCTGTCGAGGCTCAAGTGTACCCAATCTGCCATCCATCAGTCCAGAGGATATAGGCGCACCATCTTCGTCGTAAGTATCTGGTGTCTGTATCTCTACTACCGAGAGTTTTCGAACGTCCTGTGGTGAAAACATGCCGAAGTTCATTTCGTCAACGACTTTCCGAACAATTTCTTCTTGTGACATTTCATGCCTTCTCCTTGAGTGCTAGCTTTGGCGAAATACACAGGCTCATCAGTTCCTGTAACAAGAGTTTGAACGCATAGGATACGATAACCGGGGATACCTTTGCCTTGTCTTCACAGAGTTTGCAGACGTACTTTCTCTGTTTCATATCATAGTATGCTATGTGCCCGCATGTTTCACATATGTAAAGTGTGTATTTGTCGGATTCTTCCAGAAGTCTGTCCCTCAGGAGCATCGCTGCACCGTGACCGATCAGGCAGTCGCGTTCCATTTCTCCGAATCTGAGACCACCGCCTCTGGCTCTTCCTTCTGTGGGTTGTCTTGTTAACATCTGGACTTGTCCTCGAGCCCTAGCATGTATCTTGTCTGCAACCATGTGGTGCAGCTTTTGATAGTGAACTACGCCGACATAAACGTCGGCAACAAATTTCTGACCGGTCACTCCGCTGTAGAACACTTCCGCACCTGTGCTGCTGAAACCCAACTTTATCAAATCTGCTCTTAGCTCGCTTGGTCCTTCATTTGAGAAGGGTGTTCCATCGACTGGTTTTCCACGTGCAGAAGCAACTTTTCCCGCTAGCGATTCTATGAATTGACCAACAGTCATCCTTGAGGGAATTGCATGCGGGTTGATTATCAAGTCAGGCACTACACCGTCCTCGGTGAACGGCATGTCCTCCTGAGGAACAATGAGTCCTATGACACCTTTCTGCCCGTGTCTAGAGGCAAACTTGTCACCTAATTCTGGAATACGTTGATCGCGTACTCTGACCTTAACCAGTTTGCTTCCTTCTCCAGATTCGGTGATAAAGATTGCGTCGACGATGCCATTTTCCGACGGACGCATGTCAACTGAAGTGTCTCGCATCGAGGGACCTTTGACCTCGAACTCTTTGTATTCTTCAAGGAACCTTGGCGGACTGATACGTCCGATAAGCACGTCTCCTCCTGCAACGCTTGATTCCAAGCCGATTATGCCGTCTGGCTCCAACAATCGATAGTATTGTTCACCTCGGTATCCGCGAGTTCCTGCCTCGGGCAGCGTGAACTTGTCCTTCAATCCTCCCAAGTACTGACGACATTCAGCTTCGTAAATGCGGAAGAAAGTTGAGCGACCGAGGCCTCTTTCAATCGATGCTTTGTTAAAAACCAAGGCGTCTTCCATATTGTAACCTTCAAAGGAGAGAACAGCGACCACATAGTTTTGTCCTGATGGGCGAAGTTTGTAGCCCATCGTATCCATCAGAGCGGTCTCGGCGAGTGGGACTTGCGGATAATGCAGAATATGTGATCTTGAATCGACTCGTTGCTGGAAATTTGTCGAGTAGACGCCAAGCGCTTGTTTAGCCATGGCAGCCTGGTACGAGTTACGTGGGGACTGGTTGTGTTCCGCGTAAGGAATGGTTGAGGCACATATGCCAAGAATTGTGTAGGTGGCGATTTCTAAGTGCGTATGATCCTTATCCAAGGTTTCAAAGCTCAGGGAAATATACGCATTTTCTTCTTCTTCAGCGTCCAGATACTCTACGGTGCCGTTCTTCACCAAATCCTCCCATGCCCATTCTCCAGTTGCGATTTTTTCGACGTGTTCAGGCTGAAGCCGCGGGATGCCATTGTCGACTATTATTAGGGCTCTTCTGACTCTTCCTTCGTCGCAGTTGATGTAGATCTCTTCTCTCTCTCCCTGCGATTTTGAGAAGTAAGCGATGTTCACCTCTGTGGATATCTCGCCTCTCCTTCTCTTGTCTCGAAATTCTCTTGATAGTTGCTCAGCTGTTTTGCAGTATCCTACGATGTTGCCGTCAACGAACACCTTAGCTCCGTTGAGTTTCAAATCATCATCAGCCTCAAGAACTGGTGCAACGCCGTTGCCGAACAATATCTGTTTGATCTTGTCTGCGTTAACACCTACAGAGATACAAGCTGACAGAGCAAGGTTTTTGACGAGACCGCAGTTTGATCCTTCAGGTGTCTCATTGGGACACAATCGACCCCAATGAGTCGCATGCAAGTCTCTTGCTTCAAAGTTGGGTTGACTCCTGCTCAAAGGTGACTGCAAGTCGACGCAGGTGACTTAGAGTTGAAATGTGATTCGTTCGGTCAAGAAGTTGAGTGATTCCCACTCTTCCCCTTCCCCAGTTACCTGTTGCTAGCGCATGTTGGAACCTCTCAGCGATTATGCCTGGGCGAACTGCTGCTGAGACGGTTATTATCGGACCTTTCACGCCTATGCGTTCGAGTTGATACTTTATGTCGCGTGTAAGGTTTCTGAAGGCGACTCTAAAGAGGTCAGCGAGAAGCGGACCTGCAAGCCTCAACCTCTTGTTTTTGAAGTGATCTTTATCGTCAGGTTTCCTCCTTCCAAGCTGCAACTCAATTGCTCTGCACGCCATTTCACCCAAAAATAACGCTTTATCTTTTCTCTTCTGTTCGGTTCTTCCTATGTGTGGTAGGAAATTCTTGTCTATCGCTGTGACAGCTTTTTGCAGTCGGTACTCTTCAACTTGCCCGTGTGCAACACGGTTGCCAATGAATAGAATCGCGTCCTTTGCTGTATCTACTCCCACTGCCTTTTCGTACGAGGGGTCCAAAACGGCTTGGATGCTCTTGTCTAGGGATATTGCTTCGGCTATCTCTTTGTCAGATTCCAATCCTAGTGCGCGCATTAAGACAACGAAAGGCACTTCAGACGGAACTCCAGGCATGGAAACGTAAAGCGCTCCGTCTGACTTGATTTTCAATTCAATTCTCGCCCTGAAACCTACTGTTGTTGAAAATATCTTGGACATGTAGACAGGAGTTGCGCCTTTTTCATCAATGTCCACGATTATACGGTTGGGTGCTAGATCCTCCATAGCGACTATCACGCGTTCTGAACCGTTGACGACGAAGTAGCCGCCGGGGTCATCAGGGTCTTCTCCGACCGCAATTAATTCTTCTCTTGATAATTGGGAAAGGAAGCAGAGTTTTGACTTTAACATCACGGGGATGTTGCCGATGTAGACTAGTTCAGTGTCTTGTTCTCTTCCGTCGATCACGGGGGTCATTTCGAGTGCCACAGGCGCAGCGTAAGTCAGGTTTCTGAGCCTAGCTTCCAGAGGGTAGATTTCATGTTTTGTTCCGTCGACTTCGGTGGCATAAGGTCCTGTTATTCTTGTCTGTGGGTCTATTATCCAGATTTGACCTAATTTGACCTTGTAAGGATTTTCAGGCACCTCAATCGGGATCTCGCTTACTTCATCTATTACTTCTTGTAGCCCACGGTCGATGAACTCGTTGAAAGAATCGAGATGCTGACGCACGAGTCCTTTGTCTTTGAAGAAGGCATCCAGCATTACATGTGTATCTTCTTTTGATATTTCAGTCAATCTAAACCATCTCCCGCAATTTCACTATTGAACTTGCTTTATCGTATCCTCTTGGTGCGGGTTTTTCCAAATCTTTAATTTCCTCCGACTGTTGGGTCATTCCTACTTGAAAAATGGTCGCCAATGTTAAAGAGCTTGAAACGTAAACTACACAGCTTTCTAATAAACTTTTTCATGAATGATGAATGGTTTCCGCTTGTTTTGTCACTGGAACTCATGAAGCGACTTATGGATGGTTAGGCACTTTGGATGGTTGCCTTTCTGATGTTGGGAAATAATTAATAAGAAAGAAGCCGTAGTTCTGGGAGAGGTGCAGGGGTAGCAGAGCATGGCCAAACCCGCGATAGATGGGGCTTTATGCGCGGGACTCAAGATCCCGTCCTGAAGGGGTACGTGAGTTCAAATCTCACCCCCTGCACCACAATGCTGCAATACGCGAGCTATCCCTTACGTTTCGGTCTACCACCTTTGAGTTAATAGTATCCAGCCACAGTAGCCTTGTGGTGATTGGGGGAATTGTTCGCAAATTTTGGCTTCCGCCTTCGCGAATGTCATTGTCGTCAGTTGTCATGAAAACTAATGCGGCGGGTCTTCCATTTCTGGGACATACCGATGTTTCCTCTTGGAAGCTATGATTATCGCGAAACATATGAACATGCATACAAAGAGAAAAGCAGGCGACGGGAACTCTGGTATTGATGTAAAGCTCACTAATGGGTGGTGGTCAGCATTGTCTGCGTCGATTGTGTATGGTATGTTCCAAGAGCCTGAGGCGTCGATTTCAGTGGCATTGGGATACTTCGCCAAGTAGTCACTCCAATAGTTTCCTTTGCCAGCATTATCCCAGATGTTTTCTTGTCCACCAGTACCATTGACTTGTTGCTTGTTGGCTCCGAAGTCGTTGTTGTAAAAAATGTTGTTGTTTGAATAGCTGTAGAAGTACACGCCGTACATGTTGTTGCCTGTAATGCTGTTTCCAACTACACTATTCTCGGAGGATGTGTCGAGATACATTCCATACCCGCCGTATGATGCGTTATTTTGCGTTATTTGATTGTTCGAAGAGGCGTCGAGATATATTCCAAACGCGTTGTTTGCGACGTTGTTCTTCGCAATGCTGATGTTGGAAGAGGAGATCAGATGAACGCCAAAAAAGGATTGTCCTATTATGGTGTTTCCATTTACGACGTCGTTTCTGGATAGAGATTCGATATGGACGCCGTCCGCGTTGTTTCTTATGTTATTTTCGACCACGTTGCTACCTGAGCATTGATGGAGAATGATGCCATACCAGTTGTTTACTACGTAATTGTCGGAGAGAATGCAATTGCTTGCGCTATCGACTCGAATTCCTGAAAATCCCACTTGGCTGTTTCGTATTGTTAGGTCCGATAGGGTGACGTTGTCTGTAGTAACGAAGACGACGTTTCCACTGGTATCGTCTCCGTCGATCGTAGTGTTCTGAGCGGCTTCTCCAACAAGAGACAGGGACTTGTTAATGGTAACATGTTCATGGTACGTTCCAGCTTTGATGAATATTGTGGCGCCTGGGCCAGAAGCATTTACAGCTGCCTGTATCGTTGGGTAGTCGTCTGGAACTGTTACCGTCGCTTGCGAAGATTTTGCGAGTCCAAATCTGAACGGAATTAGAATGTTGAGCACAAGGAGCATCAGTACTGTTGCAAGAACTAGTCTTTTCATGTTTCTTTCACTTTTCACTTCAATTATAACACTTCCATCCCTTCTTTAGTCTTACTAAGATTGTGTAGCGAATTGTAGAAGAGACTGGCTTAGATTGGAAGAAGACGGAAAAAAAGTGGTTAACCATTCTTTTTTCGCTCATACAATGAACCGAAACTGTTCAAGAGATGCATATTGAGAAATTCTGGATGTCGGACTAAACGCATATATCTTTCCAAATGCCAAGCGAACTAGTCCAAGGCGAAAGCATGACTCTTGTCCAAGACATAATCAAGCTAAAAAAGGAGAAAAAAGCGATAATTCTGGCTCACAACTATCAAAGACCGGAAGTGCAGGAAATCGCTGATTACGTTGGAGACAGTATTGAGTTAAGCAAAAAAGCTATGGAAGAAAGACGGGCAAGAATCATAGTGTTCTCTGCCGTCGATTTCATGGCAGAGTCAGCGGCAATCTTGAACCCTGGGAAAAAAGTGCTTCTGCCTGCGCCTGGTGCGCGCTGTCCTATGGCACAGATGTTGACTGTGGACGAAATAAAACGCGCAAAGCTGAAGTATCCTGGCGTGCCAGTTGTGGTCTACGTGAACACTCTGGCGTCGGCCAAGGCCGAAAGTGACATATGCTGTACTTCAGCCAATGCCGTCAAGGTTGTTTCATCCCTGAAGAGCGACAAAGTGATTTTCGGGCCTGATCGAAATCTAGGTGAATACGTTCGGAGGCAAACGGGGAAAACCATTATTTCGATTCCTGAATGGGGTTTCTGCCCCACGCACCTGCTGTTTCAGCCCGAGGACGTTCAGATTTTGAAGATGCAGTATCCAGGAGCAGTCGTAGTTGTTCATCCAGAATGCACGTTTGATGTCCAGAAGATTGCGGATTTTGTGGGTAGCACTTCCCAAATTTGCGCTTTCGCAAAGAGGAGCAACGCGAAGGTCTTTATCGTCGCTACGGAAGAGGGAGTTCTTCATCGTCTGAGAAAGGATAGTCCTGACAAAACCTTTGTTTTGGCGTACGATGGGGCCATTTGTCCGAACATGAAGCTCAATACGCTTGAAAGAATCTATGCATCGCTTGCAGAAGAGAAGTATTTGGTAACGGTTCCAGAATCGGTCGCAACTCGAGCAAGAAAAGCTCTCGAGAGAATGTTCGAGTTGAAGTGAAAAGAACTTCAGAATGGTGAACAGGTCAGGTTTAGCGATGAACAACAAGATGCCAGCCGAGAAAGTGCCCAGAAAAGAATTAGATTATGCAGTGAGATTACATGGACATTTGGGACCGTTTCTCGTCATAGGAGTCAGAATGGGAAAACTTGCCAACGGAATGTTCAGAGGGAACAAAGAAGATTCCAAATTTCAAGTCACGATAAAAGTTCCTCAAACCACTCCTTTCACGTGCACTATCGACGGAATACAATCGTCGACGCACTGCACAATTGGAAACCAGAGACTTACCATAAAGAATTCTGGCAATGAAATTTCAGGGAATTTTGGACTTCGGAACTCGAAACGAGTTGTCACAATCAGTTTGAGGCCGAAGGTAATGAAGGAACTGATGGATTATTTCAAAGATGGGGCGAAAAGCGAAGAACTTGCCAGGAAAGTTGCTTCGATGTCCAATGATGAGCTTTTCGCGATAGAAGTTTTCTGAACTTGTGTTTGGGAGATGGAAGATAGATTTGATGGGCTCAGATCTTGATGTTGCCAAGGGGCGACTAACTGAGGCGGGATTGACGCTAGTAGTTGTGAAGGATCGGAAGGTTATTTTTGAATCAAGAAGGCGGGGTGTGAGTAGTTTTTTGGAAGCCGTCGATCGACTCGGTGATAGACTTGAAGATGCATCGGTAGCAGACAAAGTTGTTGGAAGGGCCGTTGCGTTGCTGTGTATCTACTCGCACGTTGTATTGGTCTATGGCGACATTTTGAGTCTAGCAGCCAAAGCGTTTCTTGAAGAAAACAATGTCCACGTTGAATCAGGTGTGATCGTTGACGATATTTTGAACGCTGACAAGACGGGCTTCTGTCCTTTCGAGCGATTGGTAATCGAAATCAGAGATCCAGAAGTTGCGTATAGAAAACTGGCGGACTTCTGTTCCGAGAATAGTTCTTTAAAGTTCAAGCGATGATAAGTGGTATGAATAGCGAACACGAACAATTTATATCAGAGGAAAACGATGATTTGAAGCGAATACGAGATAGGAAACTGCAGAGTTAAGGACGAGAAAAGATATGAGCAAACCCATTCACGTAACGGATGCAGACTTCAATGAAACGGTAAAGAAGCATCCTCTTGCACTGATTGATTTCTGGGCTGATTGGTGTGGTCCCTGTCGGGCGTTGGCACCAACCATTGAAGAACTGCACAAAGAATATGCTGGAAAAGTGTTCATAGGCAAACTTGACGTTGACGAGAACCCTCATACGGCAGAGTGCTTCCAGGTTTTCAGCATACCTACACTTTTGATAATGAAGAACGGACAAGAAGTGGAAAGAATTGTTGGCTGCGTGCCCAAGAACAACATTGAGGCAGCCTTGAAAAAACATTTAGGATAGATGAAGTATGGACGTTCAACAACGGAGAATGATAGGAGCACTTCTAATTCTGTTAGGTATCTCTTTGTTGGCCGTGGGAGTGTACTCGGGTCAATTAAGCACTATCACCGACCTTTTGAGAAAAGTTTTCACGGCTCAATGAGATTCAGTAGGTTGACTACTGATCCTTCTGTTTTTGTTTTTTCGAACATTTTCTCTAGAGTCCAGCGGATGCTCGATTTCAACTCTCTTAGCCGATCATCGTCGAAGTTTCTGATAACCAGTTCCCGTATTTTATCACCCTCTCGTACTATGTCGAAGCACAGGATTTTTTCTGGAGAGAGCTGACCGGACCTCACTAATTCGCTGTCTCTTTCCTGCATCTTTAGTAACACTCTCTGAATCAAAAACTGATTGAAGGGCGGGGTCTTAATGTCAAAGTCTTTGTCTTTGGCGAACGTTACGTGTACTGATCCATCTGCATTGTCAACGTACAAATCAGCCAAGGTCTCACCTGAATCGGATTTCAGAAGCGTTACAATTTGAGGCTCGTTTTCCGTTTTGGCTGCTGCCTTAGACGAAATTGTTTCTTCTTGACTCATAGCGATTGCTGTTGGGGTCGGTTTGGCGTTGATTTCTGGTCGCTTGAAACCCTTCTCAAGTAACATCGTGTCGAGGATTTCGAGTGTTGCTTTCAAGTCTTCAGATTCTGAGTCGAGTTCTTCTAGTCTTGTTTCGATTTTCTTCTTGAACGCTAAGAGTTTCTTCATTTTTTCAGCGTTGTCGGACATTCGGTTCCCCGAGAGATCAATTTGCGGATCGCCTTAATCAAGCCTTTGAATTTCTATCAGAATTCAAGAACGAATGGACAGCTTACTTCTTGCTAATCCCCAGAGACCTTCATCTTCTCTTTGGTGACTTCCCTGAGGATCTTAACGAAAAGACCAACATTTTGAACTGTGGCAGAGACGCCAGACATGTTTGGAGCCAAGTCAGATATTTTCAAATCTTGAGCACTTTGAGGATAGCAAGCTAACGCGCTTCCGTAACTAACGTCATATATGCCGTGGATAGAATCACCAATCGTCTGGTTGTTGGAAACAAGGTTTTCCAGCATTATTAGCGTCTCGGCATCAGTGTTTACATCTGCCACATAACCGTTCCATCCTATGAAAGCCTCGGCGCCTTTATCATGGAAGGCTTGTGCCATCTGTGTTAGATTTGAATAGAGTGTGTTGCATCCCATTGCGATCACAATGCTTCTAGGAAGTCTGCCCTGCAAATTTTCGATAAACTCTGAGGTGACCGCGAAGTACGTCTTTACGGGGCTCGAGTAATTCAAGAAACCTTCGGCCAATCCGCTGACACCGAGGTGCGCCGATGGATTGTATGGTTCGGATGTGAACAAGTCTACGGTTGAGTTGTCCTCTCTGAGAGCAGCATGAGCGCGCAGTATGATTATTCCGTAATTTAATTGGGCTAGTTGGCTGTAGAAAGCTACGTCTATCGTTCGATTGTAGTAGGTGACGTTGAAACCGTGATTTTCCAAGATTGCCGTGGCGTTCGCGATGAAAGAAGGATTCGGAAGTTCTTCGCCGAGTTGATCGATAATGCTAGCGGTCAAGGGAAAGGCAGCTGTCTCGGAGCGAGGTTGCAGCAGCAGGGCTGCGGAGACCGAAGACACAACTACCAAAGCAGATGCAATGATTATGATCAGCTGCCTCTTCGAGAACAGATTTCTATGCTTATTCAAAGGCTTTTTCGAGTTTCCTACCGTTGAAGAAGACGCTCCTACACGTATCCCCGAGATTCTTTAAAGGAAGAAGGGAGAATGTGTCCTTATTCTCTCTTGTGTTTTTTCGAGCTAAGAATAGCTCCGGACAGGGCGACGATGGCGAAGTATGCAAACACGTTTAGAAGTGAACTTGGATTGGGCAGCGCAATTGAGTAGCCTCCGATCGGAGTTTGGCTGACTGTTATGGTTGCAGGTGCAGATTGGGCCATTGCCCCGTTTGAGTCTGTGACCTTCAGGTACACGTAGTGAGTGCTTGCATGCAGAGGAGTGTATGTCCAGGTGTTTGATGTTGCGCCTGAGACGAGTGCACCGTCAAGATACCATTGACAAGTGTATGGCGCCGCTCCTCCACTAATTGTTGAGGTGAACAGCAAAGGTTCTCCTATGTGAATCGAGGAGGACATTGGACTTATTGTCACTGATGGTCCTGAAGTTGCAGGCTTGAAAACAGCGTTCAACGTGTGATCCAGATTCATCAAGACCGAGCAGGGATTAGCTGTGCCAACGTTCGCACTGTCGAGTTCCCAGTGGTCAAATTGGAAGTTTGCGTCTGGGATTGCAGTGACTTGGATTGAGGAACCGCCTTGATAAGTGTGCGTCCCGATTGCCGGGTTTGTGGTTCCGCCGGAAGTTGCCGTTATTGTCAGTGTGTAAGTGACTAGCTCAGCATAGTTGCCAGTTACATCGCCTGATGTGGAGACTGTTATCGAGTCAGCTTGCAGTGCTGAGAGCCCTGAGGTGAAAGACCAGGCGTACTGCGTGGATGAGTTCACGACAAGCGGAGAGGAGTAGGAAAACGTGTGGATCGAGTCTTTGTCCAGCATGAAAGATGCCGGCAGCGTGCTCCCGTTGAAATTCAACCCGTCTATCATCACTATCGTGTTTGTGAAGTCTGAACCGACGCCTGCTTGAGCGAATGTGATTTTGTATTGAATGGCATAGTTTGCTGTGACGGTTTTGCCTTCGTCCATCGTGACTGTTGTGGGTGATCTGCTTGAATCCAGTATTTCGTCCATGTTTGCGGTTGTCCATCCGTTGAAGCGGTAGCGTGATGAACCGGGCACTATGTCGACGTAGGCAACTGTGTTTATCGTGGCGTTGGCTCCAGAATCGTACCAGCCTGCACCTGAAGGAGTTGTGACGCTCGAAGGATCTGTAGCAAGTGTCAGGTAGAATTGTGTCTTATAGTTTCCATTCACATTTCCAGACGCTACTACGGTTATTGAGTCGCTTTGTGAACCTGAAAGCCCCGTTGTAGAGGTCCAGACGTATTGCTTCACGTTCAAAGCAACTGTTAAAGGCGATTGATAAACGAAGTTGTGTACTGAGCTGGCGTCCCACCAGAACGATACGGGCAGTTGCGTCACGCCGTAGTTTACTCCGTCAATGATCACTACAGTGCCAGTGTAATCAGTACTCGCTCCTGATTGGTCAAATGTGATTTGGTACTTGTTTGCGGTTGAGTAGCTTCCGACCACGCTTCCTGAACCTGAGATATTAAGCGTTCCACTCTGGAGTGTTGTCAGTCCTGTGGTGGAAGCCCAGACGTACTGAGTGCTGACGTTCGCGACTAGTGGTGAGGAGAATGAGAAAGTGTGAGAGGAACTGGCGTCCCACCAGAACGAAGCTGGGAGCAGACTTCTTGTATACCCCGTGGAATCGATTGTTATGACTGTTCCTGAAAAGTCAGAGCCCACACCCGTTTGGCTGAAGGTTACGAAATACTGAGTATTGTAGTTGGCTGTTACCGTCTTAGTCTTGTCCATCAGCACGGTTGTGGTTGATGCCGACGAGTTTGTTATTTCTGACATGTCGCCGGTTGTCCAGGTGCTGAACATGTAACGCGATGAGCCAGGCACTATGTCCACGAGCTGTGCCGTAGAAATTGTTGCATAAGTGTTTGCGTCATACCATCCCGCACCCGCTGGGGAAGCTGCGCCACCTGGGTTGGTTGCCAATGTGAGGTAGTACTGCGTTTTGTAGTTGCCGATGACGTTTCCAAATCCAGTTACCGCTAAGGAATCGCTTTGGACGGAAGAAAGTCCAGTTGTGGCTGTCCAGACGTACTGTTTGCTATTTGCCGTAACGATTAGCGGCGATTGATACGCGAAAGTGTGCACTGAGTTCAGTTGCCAGTAGAAGCTTATTGGTAATGCACTAACGCCATAAGAGTTACCGTCGATAATTACCATGGTGCCTGTGAAGTCTGAACTGAGTCCGATTTGATCAAAGGTTACTGAGTTCTGAAGCACGTAACTTCCCACTACATTTCCTGAGATGTTCACTGTTAGAGTGCCACTCTGTTGACTTGAAAGACCGGAAGTTGAGCTCCAGAAATACTGAATGCTGGAGTTAACTGTCAAGGGTGATGCAAAAGCGAAATTGTGACTGGAGTTTTGGTCCCACCAGAATTGAGCAGGCAAACCTGCAGTATTGTAGTTGGAGCTGTCGATCGATACCACGGTGCCTCCAAAGTCTGATCCAACGCCAGTTTGGTCGAATGTGATTCTCAATTGCGTCTTGTAGTTTCCAGTAATCGTCGTCGATCCAGTTACTGTTATGGGTGATGATGTTCCTCCAACGCTGGTGAGGATGAATCTCTTTCCGGTGGTTGAGCTGGACACGTTAATGTAAGAGTACGTTACGGGCGAGCCACTATCAGCCCAGATGTTGAAGGGCATGTCAATGAATCCTTTAGGATTTCCGTTCACGGTTACGACGGTTCCTGTGGCGGACGAATCTAAACCTGTTTGTGTGAACGTCAACTTGTACTGGATCACAAAGTTGCCGGTTACGGTCATTGATCCTGAGACAGTGATTGGAGTGTAGAACCGCTAACGGTGTTGAGTCTGAACTGCTTGCCTGAAACAGAGCTTGAAACAGTCGAGACATATGAGTAAGTGACTGAACTCCCGCTGTCGACCCATAGGCTGTAAGGCAGATCACCATAAGCTTTCGGATTACCATTCACTGTTAAGACCGTGCCAGTTGCGGTCGAGTCCAGACCGGATTGAGCAAACATGACCGAGTATTGAGCCACGTAGTTGCCAGTAACCGTTGTCGGAGCTGAAACAGTGATCGGTGAACTTGGACCGGAGACACTGTTGAGTCGGAATTGTTTACCTGAAATAGAGCTAGAAGCAGGAGATGCGTAAGAGTACGTAACTGTTCCTCCGCTGTCGACCCAGAGACTGTATGGAAGCTGTGTGAGAGTTTTTGGAACAGCGTTCACTGTGACTATTGTTCCCGTTGCGTCCGAAGATAGACCTGTGCGGTTAAAAGTCACTGCATATTGCAGAATGTAGTGGGCTGTGGCTGTGTGGTTAGTATTCATTAGAACTGTTGTCGGGTTTACTCCGCTGCCTCTTGAGATTCCGTCCACATCCCAATGATCAAACCTGTACTGAGTGTTGACTGAAACATTGACATATGTTGGAGCAGTTAAAGTAGCGTTGCTATTCGCAACGTATGAGCCTTGACCTGGGATTTGTGTGATGCCTTGCGGCATTGTGTTGACGGTTAAATAGTATGTTTGAGTAGGCGGGGGAGATGAAATGCCCACGATTATCGGGTGACTTTCAGTTGGCGCGACTCCGTCTCCTGGGATATGAGAAGCTTTTATGACATAGGTTTGTGCAGTCGGATCCCAATGTGCCTGGTGGCCTGAATCATAATTGTGGGTTTCAACCGTCCCGTGATGACCATCGTAGGAGTATACCAGAGACGTTGCGTTCGGCCAATATGCGACGTATGAGCCCCATTCAATTTTGAAGAATATTTCTTTGGTCCACGAGCGAACTTCAAAACCTATGTTGCTCGCATCGTTACGCAGGATTGAAGCAGTGTAGCCAGGGTTTCTGTACTTCTCCGCATTTGTGTTGGCCAGTTTCGGTTGAGTCATGTTGTCGTATTTTATTTCAACGCCTTTGTTGTTTGCTGGAGCTGGGACCCATGCAGAACCGTTGTATGTGTATGCCGTCACTTTCACGTTTGCAACAGGCATCTTCGGTTGGCCAAGAATAACTACTCTGAAGAAAATGACACATCTAACTTGAACAACAGCCGTCGCGGTGCCGATGTTTCCGCTGCTGTCGGTCACCGTCAGTTGAACGGTGTAGTCACCGTCGACAAGATAAGAGTGTGTAATCAAAGGATTGGTCACAAGGGATGTTGCACCATCTCCGAAGTCCCATGCGTATTGAACGATCACTCCGCTGGTCGCATATACTGCTTGATGCATCGAACGATACGGGTTCTTGGGGACTGGGGACATCTGGCGAATAGGTAAAAGACGCGATTGGGGATTGACTTGGATCTGAAGCGTGAATCAATCCTGCGAGTCCTGTGAGAATTGTAAGCAGCGCTAATACTACGATGATCGTACGTAGCTTTAACATTCTCCCTTCTCCCTTGAATAAGTAATTTTATCGGCATGTATTCTTTTAAGGGTTGTGGAACAGACTTCTATATGATAGAAATTGTGATTGAAAAGAAGGAAATGTTATGCAGCTGGCAGGTTAATTGCTGTACTAAATCGATTAGTTCTAGCACTAGATTGGGCTCGTTGATAACTTCGAAAATATTCTGTCTTGAAAGAGCGTTGGGAGGTGTGCTTGTATTTAGCTTGGAACCACAGGCACACCGATTATGTTCTTAGGGTTGATGAGGACAGTGAATACTGAACTCTGAACCTCGTTGCAATTGACCGTGACTTCAACTTCGAACATGCCCTTATCATCGAGATCCAAAGGAAGTCCGTAGAAGGTACCGCCAGTTGTAGGGGATCCTGCCAGCTGTACTGGAATATCCCATCCAGGTGGTCCTTTGTGCAGCGTTTGGTTGTAATCATCTATTGCGTTTACCTGGGATGCACATCTAACTGAAACGGCTGTTGCGTCGCCGCCGATGGCTGTGACGTTCAGACCTAGAGTAGTTAACGTCACACTTTCGTTGTGAGCGCCATGGAACGTCCCAGCACTTTCGGTGTGTGTTACGATGAAGTAGTCACTTGCCAATGGTTTCTTGCCGATCGCTCCGCCCATGGAAAGTGCGGCAATTGCCGCAATGACGATGACAATTAATGAAAGAAGTCCGATGAGCAAGTACTTGTTTCTGTTACTTCTCCGTTTTCGCATTATTCTGCTTCTCCCCAGTATAAATATTTGCAATGTCTCTGATAAAAACTAGATGGTTGCTCCAATAATAGAGAGCGCCATAGCTCCCAAGAAGAAAACTAATGCGACTCCGCTTATGACGAAGATATGGCGTCTTTCAAGGTTGCCTCCAACCCTTTTTAGGCTTATGTATATTATCATCAGGAAAGATATCGTTATCAATCCACAGAATGCTGAAAGCAGACCGACAAGCTGCAGAATTAGGTTTGTCATGATGTTAAGATTGGTGTGAAGAGGAATATTTCTGCTTTTTGCTCCAGACAGCCATAATTCAAAATAGAAAAAGAGAGGTGAAGTCTTTCTATTGACCTTATTTCTTTTTCGTCCTACTCTTTACGATTATTGCTGTTGATGCAGATGCGATTGTCAATATTGCCAGCAAAGTTGACAGTTCAGGTATTGTGCCTTGAATTCCGATTAAGCCTACGCCACTGGTCTCTTCTTCAAGCAAGAACTGAGGGATCAGCAGGTTTGTGTAAGTAGCGTTTTGAGCTATCACCAATCGGTTCGCTGCTAATTGAATGCCGTTAAGAGTCACATTCCATTCTGATGCAACATCAATCTTGTCCCTCGGCAATTCTGCGTAGAGGAAGCTGCTGTTGCCAGCGGGGCCAGTCACATTGAAGGATATCATATGGTGTGCGTCGTCAAATACTGCAGAGTTTGGAGCAATTGTTCCGTTTGATTGCGTCACGACTAGTTCGCTTGTGCCTGGAAGAGTGTGAGTGACTGACGTACCAATAGCATAGCTGGTTGAGAATGTTGATGTCACCGCTGTAAAGGGAATGTCTGCGAGGTTTAGGGCTGTGAGAAATGTGTCGCTGGGAATCCCTTCAAAGTCGACTGGACTCGATGATGGAACTGGGGTCGGTGTATCAAGACCCAATACTAGTTGTGCCAATACACCAGAGCCGTTGAAACCAGGTTGGCTGGGTCCTGCGGCTGCACCGTAGGTCAATTGTCCAGCAACAGACAAGTCTGGCCCGGCGACGACCGGGTTCTGACCAGCTAAGACGTTGTCAGTGGGTAAGGATATGCTGTTGTATGATAGCAGTGTTTCGTTCCATTCGATTGTGAGTTGCCATGAACCCATATTGGTTACGTTCATAACTGTTATGTTGAATGTGATTGTGGTTGGCAGTGTTGTGTAGTTCGCTAGGAAGTTAATGTTGGATGGCGTTACTGGTTGGAGGATAAGCTGCGTTGAGACTTGTGCGCGGGCCGTGCTGGTTAAAGACGCGAGGAACATTGTCGCAAGAACAGATGATAAGATTAGCAGTAGGAATAGTCGCTTTTCAACTTTCATTTATGTTCACCTAACTCTTTTTCCTTTACATCATGTATTTGAGCCTTGCGGTCAAAAAAAGAACAGGGAAATGACTTTTCACAGACTAGATTTCCAAGGCTTCTTCTTTCCTGCTTCGCACCCGTCTAAGGACTAACGCCATAACTACCAGCACAACAATTACACCCAAAACGATATCAACAGTGTAGTCTGCCGCCTGCTCGGGCCTGACAATTCGGACTTCCAAGCTTTTGTTGAATGATTGGTGTAATCCCCCGCTGTCGTAAACCGTCAGAGCTACTGTGTAATTGTCGCTAGCAGGGAATGAGTGGATTATGATTGCGCTACCATTTTGAGGCCCTGCTGCTTCACCAAAATCCCACACGTATTCTGTAATTGACACTCCTGTGTCAGGCGTCGCAGTGGCAGTAAAAGTCACGTCGACCCCAACGAGGATATCAGGTATGTCTGGAATATTAGTAAACATTGCGCTCGGCGGTTTGCCTACTTGGATTTCGACGAATGTTGAATTGAAGAGTCCGTCGCTGTCTTCAACGGTTAGGTTGATGTCATATACGCCTCTCGTTGAATAGCTGTGAGTTGCGATTGAACTGTTGGTTGTGACATTGGAGCGATCCCCGAAATCCCAAGTGTAAGAGACTATCGTGGAGTTCGGTGCAGAACTTGTGGACGCGTTGAATGTTACTTCATCCTGCGGCAATATTGAACCTACTGGGGACACTGTGAAAACAGCCGTCGGCATGGCACCCACCTGCACCGCCTGTATGGTTGAACCTATCAGGTTGTCTGTGTTCACTACAGTCAAGTTAACTAGATAGACCCCGTTCTGCGAATAAGTGTGGTTTAAGAGCGCCGATGTGGATTGGGTAGCCGTAGTGTTGTCGCCGAAGTCCCATTTGTAGGTCTGAAGTGTTCCTCCAGTCGGATCGTAGCTTGTTGACGGATCGAAGGTTATGGTTTGATTGGCTCTAGGATTTGTTGGTGAAATCGTGAAAGCGGCAATAGGCTTGGATACTGCACCGACAACATTCACCGAGAGGCCTTCAGTCGTGTAAGGTTGTCCCTCCGCGGGTAAAACTTGATTCAAATGGTCTGAAAGGTATGTTAGTGCGTCCAGCGAAAAAGCGTTGTCTCGATAAAAAGACAACGTGAACTGTCCTGTTTTTTTAACAGTGAAATTCATTACACACATAACCGCTGTATCGGTTATCGTCACCGCTTGGTCAGGGAAAACCAATGCAGATCCAGCCAAGACATACGGCGATCCACCGTGTTTAGCATCCTGAGTTTCTTCCGAAAAGTCAGTAACCGGGATCTCTTGTTTTCCGCTGAAAATGTAGGAAGGATCGGTCTGAGGTATCAGAATATTCGTGCACCTTATTGAATTATTGTCAAATGTAACTGCGACCTGATAAACGGCTACATCTGTTGTTGCCCCATCAAGCACAATTTTCACTGCAAACGGATAGCCTCCCGAAGGTATTGGTTGGGTCTCATTTCCCAAGTTTATTTGATTCAATCCAGTTGCATTATCCAAAATTCTTAGGGCTCTCTGGGCTTCAGCTTTCACTTGATTCGACTTCCACGAGAATCCAGCCAGGATTTGGATTACAATCAATGCTATAGCGATTTGCCTAAGTATTCTACGTGTCATTCTGAGCCATCCGTGGAAGATAGTGTTTGGACTAGTTTTAGAATTATGGAGTATTTATGCTTGCCGAGGTTTATGAAGAAATGGCGATCATGTTGTTCTTGAAAAAAAGTGGGGGTTATGGACCGCCTTTGCCGAAATTCTGAATGCAAAGTACTATGTCGCGCATGTCCACGATTCCGTTTCTGTCCAAGTCGAACAGTGGATCCCAGCCAGGCTTGCCAGGGAACGTTCGGAACGCTAAGACGAGTTGAGCTATGTCGCGCATGTCTACTTTTCCGTCGCCGTTAACGTCGCCCAGCCAGCGGATCATCACGTTGCCGTCTGTGAAGTTGATGTCGGACAGATCGGTTTGGTAGGGCACTGGATCGGCTGATGCTGAGATTGTGTAGTTGTGGTTAGGCGGGACTGCAGATGTATTCCAAGTCATAGGCATTATGCGTTGTTCATTTGGAGCGAGGTTGACAACGGTTGTTGTTCCTCCAAGGTTGCTGTCGAAATAGAAGTGAATGTTGAAGGTTTCGGTTACGTTTCCTTCGTTCTTTACTGTCACGTTCACGTAGACGTTCCAGCCTTGATATGCTATGTTTATATCTGTTATGACATTTGTCACTGCAACGTGGCGTATTATGCCTATGAATATTCCGTCATTTACTTCATGCGTTATCGGATTATTACTGATGTCGTACAGCTGAGTGGCAGTGATGTTGATGGGGCTGACGCCCATTGCAAGAACTTCGAATTGAACAGTCATTATGGTCACAGGGCTGAAGGTTGTTATTCCATTGTGGAAAGTTATGTTGCACCATATGTAACCTGCTCCGTCGTCGACTTGAAGTTTCTTGATGGGTACATTTCCCAAGACTGATGGAACGTTGATGTCAATCTCTTGAATCACGGATGGATCATAGGTCAGATTGAACACGGCTGTCTTGAAGTCTTGAACACCTTCCAAGGTCACGTTGATCGTGAATGTTGTTCCTGGCACGTATTGAGATCCGGTGACTTCGGGGGGATCGATACTTAGTTTTGCCATCAGTATGTTGTTGAAATAGCCGTTTGCAGTGTTGAACGGGAGCGAAAGACTTGATGGATCCAGCAAAAAGGCGTTTGCCATGTTTATTCCACTCTGGCCTAAGCCAAGAACTTGGAAAGTGATTGTTGCTAATGTGCCGTTTCCATATGCTCCGCCAACTGATAATGTGCAGCTCATGTGGACTAATCCGTTTGTTGCATTGTAGTTTTGCTGAATCGAGAAGCTGAAGCTAGTTGAGTTCAAGGACTTCAGGAAACCTCCTTCCGTTGCGCCTGTAGCGTTCAATATCGTATTGTCGTAGAAAACGTCTGTGCCCCAGGTGTTGACGTTTGTTGCGCTAGCTATGGTTAAGTTCACGTCGAACTGGAATCCTGCTGTAAGTGTTGGATCGACAACTTTTGGCGGACTGATATAAAGTGATGCGGGCGGCGGTGTTGGTGCGGTGTAGGTGTACATTGCATTGATCGGCGTAAAATCAAGGTTGACAAGTTGACTGTTCAGCAGGAACGTATCTTCTCCGAGGTTCTCGAAAGTTATGTTGCAGTTTACCTGTCGCGTTCCATTCGATGAAACTCCTTGAATTATCCTGAATGTCAAAACTGCGAGTCTGCCTGATCCGTTAAACTCCTGTGCGCCCGGCCCAAGTGAGGCTCCGGCGACAAGGTAGCCGGGTGATGCAGAGGAAGCTGGTACCGGTGAGCCGTATGCCAACACGTTGTCGACTGGTAGTACGAAGCTGACGAAGGCGAGTAGTGTGGGGTTCCAGGCTATCCCTGCTTGCCACGATGACAGACCAGCAACATTGTTGATGGTAATGTTTGCGGCGAATGTGTCGCCGACGCTTTTCTGAGCGGTTGTGAAATTGAATTGGTTTGTTCCATCAATTGGGTTGACTAGTGCCATTGTAGTTGATGTTGCGTTTACATGTCCTATGACCAACAGAGTTTGTGCGCAAAGCAGTGCGATTACTAGTAGAGTGAGATGTTTGCAGAATTTTCTCATGGTCTCCTCTTCCCTTCTCCTATTTTGCAAGTATAACAATCTGTTTGTTTGGTCATTTAAGGGTTCTGGAACAAGGTTCGAGGTCAGGGTTTGCGCTCAGTTATGGAGTTCCAGTGTTTCCGAAGAACGCTATGAGTAGAGCTATGTCACGCATGTTGACAATCAGATCCTTATTTACGTCGGCATTCGGGTTCCAGTTGCCGGAGCTTGGTGTGCTCTGGAAAAGTGATATGGCTATGGCTATGTCTTTCATATTCACGACTTTGTCTTTGTTTATATCGCCTAGCAAAACGGCTATAATCTGTTTGGTGTCTGTTGCTGTTTGGTAGACGTTGAAGTTTGTGGCTGCATGCACTGTGTAGTTTCCGAGTTGAGCACCCTTGTTAGGCAAACTGAAGGTTATGTTATTGTATTGTGGTTGCGCAGGCATTGCAGGACTTGAAGTTGATATTGAAAAGTTTGCTGCTCCTTCCGGACAGTAAGCGTATCCGTCATTGGCTGGGTAGTCTGTAAACAAGCTCACAAAAACTGTACCTTGTCCTGTGTGGACATCGTTCAATGTTGGAAATGATACGAGATGTTGAGCCACGAGTCCGGGAGTCATGTTGTCTCCAGAGGGGTAGTAGGCGTACAACGGTGTGTTGACTGGAGACTGTGCGTATAATCCAATTATCACCTCACGGTAGACAACGTCGATATTCTTGACTGTCACGTTCACATATACAGAGTCGCCTGGACCGAAAAGTGTTCTTCGGTTCCCTGCTTGATCGCACGTGTACAAGTCTAGGATTTGTACGCGGAAATACATTTTTGAGACGTTTCCCGTCTCGACCGTTCTTATCACGTAGGGGTTGCCCGATGGAGAATTGATTGCGATTGCTGCAAGATTTGCAGTGGCGTTTCCGTCCAACGTTATGTTTGAGGAAATAATAATCCCTTCTCCAACGTTGAAAGTTTGGTTGCCGAGAAATGCAAGAGAGCTATTGGCTCGATTTACGCTCAATTTGATTTGCAGGACAGGAACAGCATTAACGTTGAAACTCGATATTGCAAGGATAAGTAACGGGGCCAAAAACAGTATCAAAGTTGATGATTTTGACAAACGCAATTCTGCTGTACCTCTCAGATTCTACTATTTCTTAGTGATTTAAGTATTCTGGAATATTCTTTCTTAGAACTTTAAAATAAAAAATAGGGGGAGTTGATTTTGTATTCGAGTTTCTTAAATTGGCTTCTTTATGTAGAAGTCTATTGTGTTAGTCACTTCAGGACAGTATGGAACTCCTGCGTTCCATGGCCAGTCGCTGAAAGCGTTGCCATAGATTATTCCTTTGCCGACTACTGCGTTGGTTGTCAATGGAATGCTGAAGTCATGAGTGTATATTGCTGGTGTCGGGTTGCCTGGGATCAGATCAGCTGGGTAGTTCGAAACAGGACATGACACGATAGTCATGAATGAGTCTGCTCCGACGAAATAGCCCAACTCGTCATAGACTGTTCCCGTGAGCAACACTTGCTGTGGCTGCATATGGTATGTCAAGTACGTTATGGTGAAGCCCATGGTTTGGCCTGGCTGCTTGCTTTGGAATATTTCTGTGAACTTCGGTTCGATGCTTACGACTTGCACTGGCCACCATACCCAGAATCTGAGGTTGTCAACAACAGTCTGTTCAGCAACTTCAACTGTTGCGTTGACGTACCACCAGCCGAAGATTTGGCCGACTGGGTCTGCGCATGGCCATGGAAGCCTGAAAGCTACGTGTGCAATGCCGTTAACGTCTGTTGTGCCCTCTCTCGTAAAGTTGAACGGTGCGTATGGACCTGTGGGTTGGTGGAATATCTGGTATCCAACCAGCTTCTGCTGTACTGGGTAGTCGTTGTAGGTCACTAGGGCGTACAGATCGACTTGTTGCTGTGGGCCGAAGCTGTCGCTCGTCTGGTTTCCGCCTTGACCGCCGAATGGGTATGAATATTGTGTATACACGTCTATTGCCAAACCCAATACTGTCTGAGGTGCTTGATATGCAGCGCCTGTAAGGCTTGAGAAACCTATGTCAAGGTTGTTGTGGTTCAATACAAGGACGTCTTCTGCAATGAAGTCTATCGATGACAAAGCTAAGATGGGTGAGACTGTCGCGTATATGGCTTGGAAGTAGAATGTGCCCAACAGTCCTGGTCCACTTGCTGTGGATGGGAATGGTGGGTGGTAGGTACCAACGTATGGAGGTGCGAAGTCTGGCAACAATAGTTCTCCGACTATTGAGTAGTTGTATCCTGGGTCAATTGGTGCCAATGGTGGTACACGGTCGTGTGTGTTTAGATCCATTGCGTAGATCACACCGCTTGGTGCGTACTGGAATGTTTCCAGGAAGCTTCCGTTTGTAAAGAACGGAGCTGCTGGCGCAATCAGCGTTGTGTTCCACATGATGCTGAACTGGAAACCTGTTATTTCCCAGCCTGCATCAACGCTGTCAACGTAAACGTTCACTGCGAACGTGGTACCATTAGTGGCTGGCTTTATCGGTGTTGGCGAAAGATAGAGGTGTGGAATTGTAGATGGCGCTACCCATGAGAGTTGGTAAGCACCATCGACAGGCGTGAAGGCAAGGCTGGCTAAAGTTGGGTCAAGTAGGTATGTGTCTGTTCCAAGGTTCGCGAAACTGAGGGCGCATGAAACCACTGCTGGGAGCGGCGCTAAGCCGACTCCTTGAATTATCTTCAGTGTCACGACACCGCATGTTCCTGAACCTGTGAAGCCTGTGGTGAAACCAGGACCTAAGGTTGCACCAGCTGCGAGGTTTCCACTGCCTGGTGTGTTAGCCGATATCGGTGAACTGTAGGCTAATATGTTGTCGCTTGGAAGCACGAAGCTCTGGAATGTTAGAAGCGTGGGGTCCCAAGTGATGAGCGCTTGCCAAGTGCCCACATTAACCGCACCGTTGACTGTGATGTTGATGACGAAAGTGTCTCCAACATTCTTTGTGGCTGTGGTGAAGAAGAAGTTGTTAGTGCCGGTAAGCGGATTTACTAGTTCCAATGTTGTGGCTGCATTAACTGCTTTGGGTGTAGCTACGAAGAACACTCCTAGTAGTAGCACTGCTATGAGGAAATAGCTAGAAACTCTGCTAATTTTGTTCATCTTTCTTATCTCCCTTCTCCGTATTTGCAGTATGAAACACTGTTGTCTGCTGATTTAAGGATTACGGAATAATCTTCTATCCCACAAAATCGCAACGACGATGAACCGTGAAAAAATCATCTGTTCACGGCAAAGCATGCGACGTAATGTTCATTGCCCACATCAATAAGCGGAGGCTCTTCACGTTCACAAGCATTCGTGGCAAGCGAGCATCGCGGATGAAATCTGCAACCTGCAGGCGGATTGACTGGGCTAGGCGGTTCCCCTGAAAGCGGCGCACGTTCCCTACGTCTCGTCGGATCGGGTATCGGAATAGACGCAAACAAAGCTTGAGAATAAGGATGAAGTGGATTCTTGTAGAGTTCGTCTGTCTTTGCTTGTTCAACGAACTTGCCGAGGTACATCACGGCAACTCTATCACTGATGCATTCGACAACGCTCAAGTCATGGCTGATAAACATATAGGTCAAGCCAAGATTCTTCTGCAAATCCTGAAACATATTCAACAACTGTGCTCTAACGGAAACGTCGACTGAAGAGGTTGGTTCATCGAGAACGATGAATTCTGGACTAGTTATTATGGCACGAGCTACGGCAATGCGCTGGCGTTGCCCACCACTGAACTCGTGAGGATAACGATAAAGATGTTTCTCGTTCAAACCGACCATTTGAAGAGTCTCCAGCACGCGTTCTATTGTACCTCTTCCCTTTTGAAGACCTTGAGAAACTACTGGCTCGGCCACGATGTCTTTTACGAGCATTCTCGGGTCAAGAGACGTTGTCGGGTCTTGATAGACTATTTGCATGTGTCGTCGAAGTTTCCTGAGCTTAGAGCCGGAAACGTAAGCTTGATCATATTCTTTCAGCAGGCGCTTCAAGGATTTAGACTTCGGGTTTTCTTTCTCCATTTGTTTGATTGTGTCGGCCATGTCTTTTGGTGTCTTATAGAAAATGTGCCCTCCATCTGGACTCAGTAATCTCATAATAGTTTTTGCCAGGGTAGTTTTTCCGCAACCTGACTCGCCGACGACTCCGAAGGTTTCCCCGGCGTATATGTTGAAAGAGACTTGGTCGACGGCTTTGACTTCAGCAACTTTCTTCTTGAGTACTCCACCCATTACTGGGAAATACTTTTTCAAGGATTCAATCGTCATGAGATTTTCCATATTACTTCTCTCCATAAAAGAGGTGACAGGCAACGAAATGATCTTTTTCAATCTCAATCAATTGGGGCTCTTCATGAATGCACTTGTCCTGCGCGTAGTCGCATCTGTCATGGAAACGACAGCCTTTAGGTGGACTTACGAGACTGGGAACAGTACCCCGTATTGAAATGAATTTTTGTCCGGGTCTTGGAATTGACTTCAACAATGCTTGAGTGTAGGGATGCAAAGGTTTCTTGAACAAGTCTATTACGCTTGCTATTTCCGCTACGTTTCCAGCGTACAGGACTGCTACCCTGTCGCAGGTTTCTGCGACAACGCCCAAATCATGAGTAACGTATAGTATTGACGTGTGTAACCTTCTCTGAAGATCTTTAATCAGTAGAAGTATCTGAGCTTGAACTGTAACATCCAGACTTGTGGTCGGTTCGTCTGCTATCAGCATCATGGGATTGCAGGATAATGACATTGCTATTACCGCTCTCTGGGCCATTCCACCGCTCAATTCATGCGGATACATGTCAATGACTCTTCCGGGATCGGGTATGTTAAGCGATTTGAGCATCTCCACAATTGATTTCCTAGCTGCATTCTTCATCCTATTGCGGAAACGTCTGATTATGGGAATTCTCGAAACTAATCCTAAAGTGCGAGATTTGGGGGTGTCCCGCATTTGTTCGTACCATACTAGTTCACGTTTGTATATCGCCTTTTTCAGACCGGACGCTGTTTCCAAGTCTGTTTGGAGTTGAGCAATGGTGGCATCAATCAATTCGGGTTTTCGATGGTGGAAGAAAACTTCGCCAATTTGGTCGCCTATGGTGTAGACAGGGTTCAATGCGGCTCTTGGTTCTTGAAATATCATTGAAATGTATTTTCCCCTTACTCGCGCCATTGTGGAATCGTTCAGAGTCAACAGATCGTAGGTTTTGCCCTTGAGGTTAATTTCAACTTGTCCGCTTTCAATTTTGCCTGGTGGGATAACGATTGAGAGAACGGATAAGGATGTCACGCTTTTTCCTGATCCAGTCTCACCTACCAATCCGAGGATTTCACCTTTCTTTATGCTCAGTGATATGCCGTCTAAGGCTTTTACTACGCCATCATAAGTGTAGAAATTGAGGTACAAATCTTTGATTTGAACGACGCTTTCTTGGTCTTCCATCGGTTATTTCCTCCTTGAAAGTGGGTCAAGGACATCTCTTAATGCGTCACCAAGAAGATTCCAGCCCAACGTGAAGATGATTATGAAGATCCCTGGGTATATGAATGTCCACCAGTACTGCAATCCGCTCGCAGCAAAGGGGACTCCATCGAAAATCAATCGCCCCCAGTCTGCATAGCCTGCTGGTGAACCCAAGCCCAAGAAGCTTAATGCAGCAGCTGTAAGAACTATTGATCCGAAATCCAAAGAAGCCACTATTATAACGGAATAAATGGAATTTGGTAAGACATGTCTTGCCATGATCCGCAAGTCTGATGCGCCAGAAGCCCTCGCAGCTTCCACGTAGTCTTCACCTCTAACTCTCAAAACCTCTCCCCGAACCAATCGCGTGTAACCAGGCCAGCCTATTACTATTATTGAAAGGATTGCAGCGTTAAGAGTCGACCAGCCTGATTTGCTGAGCACGGACACAAAAACCATTGCCAGTATCAGACCTGGAAAAGCCAAGATTATGTCTGTGAAACGCATTATTACTTCATCAATAAATCCGCCATAGTATCCTGAAAGCATTCCCAAAATTAAACCAATCGTAAGTGTAGTTAGGATGACCTCGAGTCCCAATTGAAAAGCAAATCTAGTTCCCCAAATGCACCCGTAGAACAGGTCCACTTGCAGACTTCCGGTTCCAAACAAATGCTTGGCGTAAGGAAAATGAGGTATTGCTGTGTAGCCTAAGGACAGGTCTCTTGGAATCAGATACGAATCATACTGCATGGTTCCAGTCGTGTTTGGAGCAATTATGGGCGCAAACACTGCAAGAACAACATTATATAATATGAGAACCAGTCCTGCAACTGAGAGCGTGCTTTTCATGACTCTCGTGAGCATGAATCTGATTTCTTTGATTGTGGGTTGAATTCTTTTCCTGAAATTGCCAGATCTCTTGGTTGCGGTCATTTGTTATTTCACCCTAAACGAATTCTGGGATCTATGTATGCGTAGAGTACGTCTACGATCAAGTTGGCAAGTACGAAAACAAGTGCGGAAAACATTGCGTAAATTACCACAACGGCTAAATCAAAAGTCTGTGCCGCTTGTGCAGCCCATGATCCTATTCCAGGAAACTGAAACACTGTTTCCGTGATAATGAGGCCGGTCATCATGCCTCCGACTAGAAGCCCCGAAATCGTTACGACGGGGATCAGCGCATTTCTTCTCGCATGCTTGTAGATGACCTCATTTCTGGTTAGACCCTTTGCCCTTGCAGCCGTCACGTAAGTCTTGCTCAAAGCTTCCAGCATACTTGACCGCGTTACTCTCACGAGGACGGCGGTTTGAATAAAGACAAGAACCATAACTGGAAGGACCAAATGTTCCAAAGCATCCACGGTTACATCAAGCCTGCCATTCAAAATTGAATCAATCGTCATTAAGCCCGTGTATGAGTGCCAACCGCCCTTAGAAATCAGATTTTCAATGCCGGTGAAAATTGTTGGGGTAAGTCTCCCCGATGAAACCCATCTCAACTGCGCGATGAATATTGCTGAGAGTATTATTCCGAAAAAGAATGACGGCAATGAGGTGCCGAGTATCGAGAAGATTCGAGTCGCCTGGTCGAAAACCTTGTCTTTCTTAACGGCTGACTGTACGCCTAGCCAAATTCCGGCCAAGATTATGATGGGTGCTGAGAACATCACGATTTCGAAAGTGGCTGGGGCTCTGTCCAGCAGCTCTTGCAATACTGGCTGACTGTGGGCAGCAGAATATCCGAAGTTACCTTGAAGTATTCCGCCAAGCCAATTATAGAATTGGACCCATATAGGAGCGTCCAACCCGTACTCGTGGATTACCGCGTCGATATTTTGAACTTCTCTTATGTTGTGAATGAAAACCACGACTCTTTGTGCTGGAGGGACAAATTGCATTATGGCGAAAATCAATAGAACTACGCCCAGCATAATGGGTATTAGAAGAAGCAATCGTCGGATTATGTACTCTCTTAGTCCCATCTACATGCCTCTCCATTCGCGTATTAGAAAGCGTGGCGAATTTATATCTTTGCCGATCAACAGGAGCACAAGTAAACTACATATTTACTTCGATATTTTGTATCGAAAAAGATGGAAATGCTTATTCTGAGCTAACGAAAAATGAAAAAAAGGGAATATTGTTTTTTTAGGTTTTCAGCTTATGGATGACCTGGTCCCTGCGCGTTGAAGTTCTGTATAGCGCCCGCAATGTCTTTCATGTCGGACTTGCGGTCACCATATGGATCGACGGCTCCGTTTGCGCCGTATACTCCAACCCACTTGGGGTCAAGTGCTACTCCTGGAATCGGTGCTTTAGCGTTGAAGTGCAAGATGAGGTATGCGATGTCTTTCATGTTAACTTTGTTGTCTGAGACACCCACCACTGTGCCGCTGATGTCGTACCAAGGTGTATCCTGCTTGTAAGTTGTATAGGCCCGTCTTGATGGATATACTGCATCGTAGTACCATCCTTTGACCCAATACCACTGGAATAGTCTTCCTCGTGGGTTCATCATTGGGATGTATGGTGCATCGGCGTAGGCTATCTGTGCAAGATGGTCGTATATTGCTTGTCTTGCAGGACCGTCTGGTGTAAGAACAGCTTGATCTATCAAACTGTCCTTCAATGTACCCCAACCGTTGTCGGCAGTGTACGCTTGGTAATATGCAAACGCTCCACTGCTGTGCATGTACGGCCGTACAAAGTCGTCTGCGTCAGCGAAGTCTGCGAGCCATCCGATGTCGTACATCGGCAGGTTCTGGTTGACGTAGTCGTTGATAGTCTGTGACCAAGTGATCTCTTTGACGTTCACTTTGAACGCGGGACCGCTTCTTCCACCAAACGTGCTTAGAGCGGTGAAGAAGTCTGCAATCATCTGGCAGGCTGTTTGTCTTACGGTGTTTCCCGTGTTGAACGTTAAGTCAAAAGTGAAGCCACTGGTCCAAACGTTCAGGCCTCCGACTACTGCAAGCTGCAGTTCTGCCTTTGCCTGTGCCATGCTTTCGAAGTACATTGGTGCTGCACTAACGTTGTAGTAATCTGGGAATAAGCCCACTGCTAGGACGTTGCTGCGATAGTCTGACTCGCCGAAGAAGACTTGGGTGCCGTAGTTTGAGTAGTTGAATGAGTACTCAAAGGCTTTTCTGACGTGGGTGTTGTTGAAGAAGTCTGCTGGGATACCGTTGGGGAAGCTTCCTGTTCCACCGTATACGCTTACGTTCGAGACGACAAATCCGAACTGAGTCGCGTCACATGACAGTGGCGGCACTATGTTCGCGACCGTCTTTATTCCTGGGACAGTCGGCTGCTTAGTCACTGGATCGATGATTTCGAACATGTTGCCTCTTGGTACAGCGCATGAATCGATGAAACCGCCTAGAAAGTCAGCTTTCCTCGTAGTCCAGTCTCCTATGTAGTCTACCTCGTATGTATCAAGATAGCCTGTGGCTGGTGCTACTGCTGCGTTTCCTGGTGCTGGCCAACCTCCCCAGTAACCTACGTTTCTCTGGAAGATGACTTTGTTGTTGACTGGGTCAACGGTCTGTACATAGTACGGACCTGTTCCACAGTACGATGTTGGTGTGGGTACGTCCAAGCCACCGTCGGTTGTTCCTGCGTGCAGTCCAGCGCCTTTGAGTCCTAGACCTTCTCTGTCAAATAGGACCCACCAGTCTGGTTGTGGTCCACCGTACAGAGATGTGTCGAACAGGTTTCCATTCCAGTTGCCATGAGCCATGTAGTATGTCTTGCTAATGATGGTGCTCCAAGTGTTTGCGAGAACCTGCTTGAAGGCGTTGTCTGGGAACCTGCAACCAACGTTGATGGTGAGCGTGTCACTGCCTGAACCAACGATTGCGTCGTTGATCAGGTGAGCCAGCTCCATAACGGTTGAGTTGCTCCAGTTGGTGTGGTCTGGCAGGTCAAAGAGTGGTTTGTCGAACATCCATGGCGGATAGCCTGGCTTATCGAAAACCATCAATCTCTGCAGAGAGTACACCGCGTCTTTCAAGCCGAAGGTGTCGACAACAGCGCCTGTGTGGTCGTAGAAGTTTATGGTCGGTGATGTCCTCATAGTGAAGACGTATGCGCCTCTCCAGAGTTGCATCGTCATTGTTGGCGAAACGCCGCTAACAACGTCTGCAGTCCAAGTGCGCCATGTGGTTCCATCAGTCATGCGAACGATGTCGCCCGAGTGGAATCCATCCATCAACTCGTCAGTCCACCCTGTTACTGTATAGGTGGTGGTTCCATCCGACCAGGTTGAACCTGTCGGGTCTGTACCAACTGCAGAGGTGCTGTGGACGGTCAGCGTGATATCCGCTCTTGTCGGGATATTCGTTGCCAACGTCGGGTCGAAATTGTAGTATTGTTCTCCGTGGAATGATATTAGAGTCTCGCCTGTGTTGAACAAAAGCTGTCCACTTGCGGTGTCATAGCAGAACACTGGGTCAGCGTCAACTGGACCCCAACCGATCGTCCCTTCGTAATATGTTTGAAGGACGATTGGTGGTTGTCCAGCGCCTTTGACCATCGGTGCAGCCATTGGAATTACCATTATCATCATTGCAAATATTGCTATCAAACCTAGTATTTTTTTCATTGTTTTCTCTCCTTATCTCCTTTAAATTGAGCGAAAACAACTATCCCGTCAGAGGTATATAGGTATTATGGAACAAAGTTTCATGGTAAAGCCAGCCTCTCTGATTTTGCGGTTGATAGCTTGCAACCAACAAGTTGCGCCGACAACGATTTATATTCGTTAACACCTCTATACAAACATCGAGGAAGGGGCAGAGAGCGGAGAAGAATGGCATCTTTCCAAGTTGAGTTAAGATGTCCCGAACACGGACTGGAAAGGTTCAACATAAAAGTAATAAAGAAATACAACGTCAGCCCAGAACTAATAACTCCAAAGTACAGGACAAGACCCAGACGCGAGATAAGCGGAATAATAGTCGGAAGAAAAGTAAGCCATACCGAAATGCAAGATTTTATGATACAATACTTCAAAGAAACAGGAATGATAGACAAAGTCGTAGCCATGAAGCTACAAATATAACTCACATCTACCTTCAATCCATTGACTGACGCACTTTTTGATCAGCTTCTTGAAAAGCTGAGGACCTTAAGAAACACACTGACCGCTAGAAAAATCGCTCCCAATTGAAGAGCTCTATCAAAAATCGGTAGCAACGGTCTAATACTATAGGGAATGATACTGTAAGAATGGATCGCGCCTGAGCGACTTGGCTCTCCTTTAACAATGAATCCTGTAACTAATTGTATTTGAATTGACACGACTGCTATTGCGAAAAAACCCACTGCAATGCACAGCAACACGGTTCCTAAACCATTGAGTGACATCCATTTGACCGAAAACAGTCCCACCTGAACAAAAAAACCGTACACAACAAGTACAATACCTAAGAATAAAAGGAAAGTGGGAACTGCCGCATAAGCCGGCAAATCAATATAGTAATCACCTAGCATGACCAGACCGACGACCGCAAGAACAATGCCTGTTATTATCATGATCTTGCTCAGATTATCCCTCAGAACGTCCCAGAAATCAAAATACCTACTACTCATGATCCTTCATCCAAGATCAGAACAATTTTGAATATAAAAGGCTAATGGAGAACATCAAGATTTCTATCCGTCCATGAGGCATAAGACGTTCTCAATTCAATTCAAGAGATCTGTAAAGATTTTCCCTTGAATCGAAAGACAATTATCCTTCACTTGCAATTCCCTACTCTAATCCAAGTGCTAGATGAGACAACATGCAGAGAGTTTGGACGAACAGAAACGTCGATTTGAAGATCTTTAACGAGAAAATTCGCCAGTTTTTCGAACAAAACGAATTCGAAGTAAAAACAGAAGAGACTGAAGGCACATACCACATAGTGGCAAGCGGATCCACTGAATATACCATCGAAGGGCAGGTTACAGTGAGCGTGAAAGGAAACCCTCAAGAATTGTTGCTAACGCTCGAACTCCAGAAAAAATCAAAACCAAGAAAATATTCCATGCCCATGACCTTATCAACGGCACTAGGATTCGGATTTCTACTTCGAGACGAATTCAAAACCGACGAAGAATTTCTCGAACTAAAGAAAGACTTGTGGGCCTTTGCCGACAAAACGGTCATAGACTTAACCGACTCTGCAAACCTACGGTAATCTGCACCCCGACAAGACGGAAATAGCAATTAACTGTAATTTCGCTCACAGCTCATTCGCATATTCCCCGAAAGAGATGGCAAAAACCGATATTCCGTTAGGGACAATAAGAAAGGAAAATGACATAAAAACTACGCAAAGATATACGCGTTTGATTCAGCTGTGATCCAGTATAGAAATCTTCTGTAAGATTATTCCACAAGGGATATCTCTAGGTACCGCTCCATCAGTATTACAAGACGGGGAGAAGAGTGACGAAGCGGAGCGTTTCCATAGTTCTCGCAGTAGCCGTCAGTATACTGATGGTTCTCTCCGCCATCTCAAAAACCAACGCACAAAGCTTCGGCACCTCCATTTTGATCAGCCCATCAATATACATTGCACACCACAAAGGAGAAGCCTTCAACATTGCAATCAACGTAAACAACGTCCAAAACTTAGCCAGCTATCAACTCAGTCTAACGTACAACAAATCTCTGCTAAGCGTTACTCAAGTTTCTCCAGGACTTTTCTTCCCATCGTCCCCAAGCTCACACTTCACGTTCGACAACAAAACTTCGTCGGGTTCAATTCAAATCAATTGTTCACTCAGCAACCCATCGCTGCCGAAAACTGGAAGTGGAGCACTGGCAGTCATAACATTCACTGTGATTTACGCCCCTAACTCAACCGTTGAAAGCCCTCTAGAACTGGGAGCAACAACATTACTGGACCAAAAAC
Source organism: Candidatus Bathyarchaeota archaeon (assembly GCA_963845885.1). GTDB lineage: Archaea > Thermoproteota > Bathyarchaeia > Bathyarchaeales > Bathycorpusculaceae > DASPPK01. The sequence goes on along the minus strand of CAWJTU010000020.1, from coordinate 42,459 downwards.
TCAATTCCATTGTTCATGACTCAGTCGACGGCCTATATTTCTGGAAAGCAATGGAACCAGATCCACCTATAGATGGCCGACTCCTCGATCTCTACACGCAGAGAGGAGGAATCGGGTCTGGCCAACCAGGAGGAATCTTTTCTGGGGGAGCAGAAGTAGACTTAACTGCCCAAGTCACATACAACGGTGCTCCAGTTCAATCCAAACTTGTCGCCTTCCAAGTTCAAGACCCTCTCAACCAAACCGAAGTTTTGAGAACGGCAACAACAGACCAGAACGGTTTCGCGACGGTCAGTTTCAAAATACCCAATCTTCCAAGCAGCTACGGAACATGGATGGGCATCGCCGTCGTTGACATTGCCGAAGTAGCCACGTGGGACACAATAACCTTCCTAGTAACCTCCATAACGCCGGTTGGAGGCTTTTCGATATCTCTCAGCGAAAACGCAAGGGTTAACGCCTTGCCTTCCTACTACATGGCGGTTCTCACGTTGATTCTTGCTTTTGTAGCGATCGAACGTAAGACAAGGCGAACCTAAGATCGCATACAAGTACGTTCTACGTCAAAAAACAATATTTTACACGCCTAGAGTATTATTCCAGAAAGCTTAAACGCTCCGAATCGTCTGATAAATCATTCGAAGTAAAGGATACTGAGCAAAGGGGAGAAGAAAATGAAAAACAGGTTAAGCAAGATTTTGACATTCGCATTGCTCACAATGTTTCTCGCAAGTGCCTTCTACTTCACAGTTCCAGTACACGCAGTTACTTCAAGTGTGGACATTGTCAGCGCTATCGATGGAACACCCAACTTCAACTTCAACACCACATCAAATCACGTCGGAGACACATTCAAAATGAACATAACAGTCAGCAACGCTGATAACGTCGGCACATGGCAACTTGGAATTCAATGGAACAGCTCTGCACTGGGCTTTGTCTCCATGACTATACCAAGCGACAACATATTTGCAGGAAAAAGCCCGATATCATCACCTGCAGATAACTCAACCCCAGGATTAGTCGTCATGGGCTCATCAGTCGGTCCAGGACAAGCAGCCTTTTCGGGTTCTGGACGCATTGCACAGTTAACGCTAAAGATCACAACGGCGCCTGGAGCAGGCGAAACGATCCAATTTGACATCAGCTTTGAAGGTCTCACAGTAGACACTTACTTGCTAGATCCAAATCTCACCGATCTCACCAACAACTACACGTGGAACAACGCTCACTACAAATATGTGGGTCCAGCAGGACCTCCACCATCTGTTCATGACATTGCAATAACAAAAGTTGCACCTGCAAGCAACAACGTTGCCAACGATTCCTCATTGAATATAGCTGTGACAGTTGCAAACCATGGGAATTTCACTGAAACCGTCACGGTATCGGTCTTTATAGACAATGGAACCAACGTAGCACCTACCCAAAACACGACTCTGACTTCGGGTACAAACACGATCCTCACTTTCATCTGGAACGCTACAGGATGGGCATTAGGTGACTATAACATAACCGCATCAGCACCATTGGGAGGAGACGTAACGCCGGCCGATAACACACTTAAATACGGGATAATCCACGTCACGCCGCCTGGTTTGCTGGGTGATGTTAACGGCGACGGAAAAGTTGACATGAAAGACATTGCGTTGTGCTGTACAAGCCTTCAACTCTTTCAGCGGAGGACCACGATGGAACCCAGCCGCAGACGTTGATGGTAGTGGCAGAGTAGATCTTCACGACCTCGTCATTATCATCATTAACTACAAACCGTAGAACAATCTTCCTCTTTTTCTTTTTTCAACTTAACCATTGCATTCAACGGATGCAGATCATATGCAATCCTCTCCATAAGTCCGTTACACGATCAACGTTCTGAGATCTTTTTCAGTTGTTTTCCGTACATTTCCAAGATTTCGTTCGAAGTCGTAGCATCCTCTGCAGCTTTGTCCACCCGATAGTTTCCTGTAAATCTTGGAAAACGAATAGCTAGTCCACTCCCATGGCGCACAGAATTCATCGCGCACGTGTGAATCGGGCTCAAAGTGATTTCAGCTCCTAGAACTTCGAGCACGACAGCAGGCTCAAACCAAACATCTGCCTCAAGTAGAGAATTCACTCTTGAATGCTTATGTTTGACAACATGTTTCTTGAGCTTCTCCGGAAGCTTCGCAAGATCATCATCAGTGAAGCCCGTGCCACACTTTGTTACTGTCTCAAAAGTGTCACTGTTAGGATTATATGCGGCAAGAAGCAATGCGCCATAGGTCCCAGCTCTCTTCCCACGTCCATGGAAAGCTCCAACTGCAACCAAATCAACTGTGTCCGTCATTTCGCTCTTGTAATCCCGTTTGTACTTGATCCACAACCAACCTCGAGCTCCAGCTTGATACACGGAGTCTTTGGAAATAGACTTGCATACCAATCCTTCGCAACCATCTTCAATAGCTTCCAAAAAGAACTTTTCAAGCTGATCCACGTTCGAAATTACCTGACTATTTGCAAGTTTCACTCTATCGGTTTCCCGAATAGTCTTCTCCAAAGCTTTCCGCCTCACGGGATACGGATCCAGCGTCAAGTCTTTTCCATCAATGTACAACGCTTCAAACATGAACAATGAAACAGGATATTCTTCAATGGCCTTCGCGATTCCGTACTTACGCCTACGATGCATGAGCTCCTGAAAAGGTCTCATCTCACCAGTATCAACGTCTACAGCCACGCATTCACATTCAAGAATCGCTCTCTCAGCTTTGACATACTTCCTGAACAATTCAACAGCATCTGGATACTGGCTTGAGATATTTTCCAAACGCCGCGAAAAAAGCGTGACCTCGTCGCCCTGTTTGTGAGCTTCAAGTCGCTCACCATCATATTTGTACTCAGCTACGCATTTGCCACCAAACTTCTCAAGAATCGACTCGGCGGTGGAAAGCCGTTCAGCAAGCATTGGCCTGATAGGTTCGCCAACAGAGACCTCAAATCTTTTAATGCCATCAAGACCCTTTTCAACAACAGCCTTTGCAACTCTTCCAAGGTCGGAACAAACATTGTACGCCCGTTCAATGTACTCTCGAGCTTCCTTGCCACCTCCAAAAGCGATAGCCAAGGCATCAAGCACAGTCATATCCGCGATACCTAAACGCAGATTTCCAGTGACCGTTCGCAAAATGTACTTCGCTTCCTCCGGTGAAGCATCCGACAACAAGCCAGCTAACAAGCCGAGCTTCTGATCAACGGCACCAGAACCCGATGCCCGAGCCATCTTTTCAAGAGTCTCATAAACTCTTTGGACTGTTAATGACTGTTGAAAAAACGTAACCTGTTTCTTCACCCCGAGAAAGTTCCGCCCAGTTTCTCCGATGTCACCACTCTTCTTCAAATCATCCTCGATAACGCTTTCCGTTGCTCCACAAGCCCTGGCCAAAGCTTTCACAGCGAGTCTTTCCGCCACGCCGATCTCGATTCCCATAAAATCCGGGTAAATTTTGCCCTGAGTTAGGTACGCAACTTTGTCAATCGCGTCCCGAGAGGTACTCTTGAGAAGTCCAACAAGCAGATCAGTCATCTCGAGTCTCTTCGACGTTGCCTCTATCTTCTCATAGGCTTCAGCCATAACGCTGTACTTCAAATGTTTGACCCCAAAGCTATGATGGAAACACACAGGATATTAAAATTTCACAAAACACGTCTCTCTTGATTTCGGACTCTTCGATCCACAAAAGTGTTTGCCTAATACCTTTCGTAATGAACAATTTGCTCATTAGGCCTCTTTTGTCTTGAAGATGCTATTCTAGCTGGATGTCCGACAGGAACAATGGCAACGGGCTTGACGCCAATTGGAACATTCAGAACTGCTCTAACTTCATCTTCCTTAAAAGCACCAATCCAACATGCCCCTAAACCAAGTGAATAAGCTGTTAAAAGCACGTTCTGAATCGCCGCCGCAGTGTCTTGAAGACAATAAAGAGTCTTGCCACGATCACCATATCGTTGTGAGGACCGATCTTCATTTGCGCAAACAACAATGACGACGGGAGCTTCTTCAATAAAAGATTGTCCATATGCAGCTTCCACGAGTCTCTTCTTCATCTCTGGCGTCCTAACAATCGTAAATTCCCAAGGTTGAATGTTGCCAGCAGAAGGCGCAAGCGTTGCGACTTCAATGAGCAAATCAACCTCTCTTTGTGTAACTTCATCCGACTTGAAACTCCGTATGCTTCTTCTCCCCGTGATCGCTTCTAAGAGGTCCATTTTGAGCATCCTTACTTAGACAAATAGCCCCTGTCATAAAAAGGCTTAAGTCTTTTCTCAACTTTCAGATGCGCTTGGATGATGTGAACAAAGAGTCAATGGAGCAAAAGCTGTGACGTGACTCGACGGGCGAACTGACACCTAATAGTACAGAAAACTTATGAACAAAAAACATAAGTCATGAAGGGAAGTGCAACTACGGAGAATTGGCAACGGAAAGAATCAGCAGAATCAGACGCAAAATCGGGGCAGCAGCCTACAGGCTGTCTTCAAAGAAAAGCATAAAGTACTCAGTTTACTTGGCAGCCGTAATCCTGTTTCTGGCACTCATCCTGTTGCCACCCATTCTTGGGATATTCCTGAAATGGAACACAATCCAATACATCCTAGACAATCCTGCGCGTGAATCAGAAGCGCTCGTAGCAATTGAAAACTCCTTCACCGTAGCGGCACTCGTGTCCGCAATAGACCTCATAACAGGAGTGCCAATGGCCTGGCTCATAGCACGAAAAAGGGGTCGATGGATAAATATCCTAGACACACTCGCGGACATTCCATTTGTCGTGCCAACAGCCGTACTCGGCTACTCACTCTTACTGTTCTGGAGCAAATCCCAAGGAGTCTCTTCCCTATTCGGAGGTTCACTAATCTCGCCGGGATGGCTTCTTGTAGTGCTGCTTCACTTCGCATTCTCATTTCCAGTCGTTGTAAGAGTCATAGTGGGCGCACTTCTAGATTACAAGAGGGAATTTGAAAACGCGTCAAGAACCCTCGGCGCCCCCCCATTAACCGCGTCAAGAACAGTAACCTTCCCAATCATAAAACCATCATTGATTGCCGCATTCATCCTCGCGTTTGCCAGATCATTGTCAGAAACAGGTGCAACATTCATAGTTGCAGGACTCTTTGAGAATGGCCCTGTCTTCATCCAAAACATGAAAAACGCTTACGGAGCCGGCACAATAACACAAGCCCAATATGAAGGAGCAACAGTCTTTGCGAGCTTCATCCTCATAGCAGTAGCGGTAGCAATTTTCTTCGCAATACAAGCCCTCGGCCCTAGGCTGAGACTACCGCTCCGACGAATCTATCCAAAATTCGAAAGGAAACTGAGTTACACTAAAGCCGCATCATCCCGAGACGGGATAACACTCGCGGTCTTCTTTGCAATAGTGCTGATACCTTCCTTATTCGTTGCACTCCCAGCATTTTCAGCCCTTTTCACCAACAATTTGCAGGAAGCATTGTCTGGAACAGGCATTTGGGCAAACTACTGGCAGAGCCTGCTCCTGTCTTACGGCCTGGCTGCAATAGTAACAGTTCTTAATGTCCTTCTCGGGCTACCTATGGCAATTGCTATCGCCCGGAAAAAACTGGGAAAACTGACAGCAACAATCTTCGACCTGCTCGTCACAATACCGTTGATCGTGCCATCAATAGCTCTAGGAGTATCCCTAGCAATATTCTGGAAAAGCAACTTCGCTTCTATGCCAGAGATTTTGCTACTGATCCTAGCTCATTTAGCAATTACTTACCCCTATTTTGTTAGATCAATGTCAGCAGCCGTCGAAAGAATCGCTCCCGAACTCGAAGAAGCCTCAAGAACTCTTGGGGCCAAGCCACTGGCTGTGTTCCGAACCATAATTTTGCCCATGACAAAATACTCAATACTCTCTGGCGCAATAATGGTTTTCACCAGAAGCGTGAGCGAAACAGGCGCGACAGTTGCAGTCGCAGCAACATTGCAAACTGCACCTGTGGTACTTGTAAACTGGGTCAAAAACCCGGCTCAATATTCTCAGCTTCAAACAGGATTGGGAAGCGGCTTCCTGATACTCTTCTCATTCATCATACTACTTGTACTGAGACTGGTAGTGAAAGGAAAAGGCCGTTACTGACATGTTAATAAACAGCCTCAAACCTATCACTAACTTCCAACCGTTCCGTGCTTCACAGAGGAGGATTTGCCAATGCCAGACGTCCGAATAGAAAATGTCACGAAGAAATTTGGCAAACTCGTTGCAGTGGACAATGTCAGCCTCCATATAGAGGACAAAGAATACTTTTCTCTGTTAGGCCCAAGCGGATGTGGAAAAACAACTCTGTTACGACTGATTGCTGGATTGATCTCACCAGACAAGGGAAAAATCTACATCGCAGACAGATTAGTAAACGATGTTCCACCAGAAGATAGGGACATAGGATTCGTTTTCCAAACTTTTGCACTGTTTCCTCACATGAACGTATGGGACAACGTGATATATGGACCGAAAGTCAAAGGCTACGACATGAAAAAAGCAGGCACGATCGGGGACGAAGTTCTTGAAATGGTCAGACTTCATGAACGTTCAAAATCGTTACCCAGTGAACTCAGTGGTGGAATGATGCAGAGAATAGCAGTTGCCAGAGCACTCGCAGCCGGCGCCAAACTGCTATTACTCGATGAACCACTCGGACAATTAGATGCAAAAGTAAGAAATGATTTGAGATACGACATAAGGAGAATGACTAAGGATCTAGAATTGACGGCGATACACGTCACACATGATCAATCTGAAGCTATGGCGATTTCAGATCGGATTGCAGTAATGAGGAAAGGAACGATCAAACAAATCGGAACGCCAAGCGAGCTTTACATGTCTCCGCAGAACGTCTTTGTTGCCAACTTCATCGGAGAATCAAACTTCCTTGAGGGCTACGTTGCAGATAGAAATGAAAAAGAAATGGTGATAGAGCTCCGTGGAGGAATAAAAGTCCACACTGTTTGCAACGACGTGCAAAAAGGAGAAAGAGCAGTGTTGGCAGTAAGACCAGAAGCCTTCGTGATGCAGAGAGGAGCAAGCAGGAACAAGAACGCAATAAAAGGCACGGTTGAGAGAATCACTTTTGAAGGAACAAATATACGCTATGAAATCGTACTTGAAAACGAGGACAGAATCATCATAGTCAAACCATCAATGATTGAAGAGTGGTTTAAGATGAATGAAAAAGTAAGCGTCAGCTTCCCACCTGACAAAACACACGTATTCCAATATCCACAAACGGGATTGAAGGAGGAGCTAGCCGTTGAGTGAATTGTTGAAGTGGTTTGCAAAAAGAAAGGAAACAAAAGCATTGAAAGACGTTCAACGCCACCTCGGTTTGACGACAGGTATTGTTGAAGACCTGGAGAAAGCGATTCGGGCGGCTATCGTGGGAGATACTGAAGAAATGCAAAGATGTATCCAAAGAGTTGCCAGCAGCGAGAACGAAGCAGATAAACTTCGCAGAACAGTCATGGACGAAATATCCACTGGAGAACTATCCCCTACGGACAGAGAAGATCTGGTGAATCTGGTCAAGAAAGTGGACATGGTTGCCGATTGGAGCAGAGAATCCACTCGCATCCTCGGAGCATTACCAATGGAACACGTCCCATCATCGATAAAAGAAGTCGCGATTGAAATGGTCGTGGGCGTAAAGGAATGCGCGTTGTCTCTTCAGAAATGCGTGAACAAGATAATGACAAAACCAGACGAAGCCTTGCAGGCAGCAGATGTCGTGGAAAGGGAAGAAGAGAAAATCGACGAAATTCATGAAAGAGCCAGAATTCTCATTGGGAAAGAAGACCTGCCCAGAGCGGGCGTAGCTGTGCTCGTGAGCCAACTGTTTGAAGCAGTGGAAATGATCGCTGATTCATGCGAAGACGCATGCGACCAAGTTAGAGTAATAATAGTCCGAAGGTGAGGTGAAAAGAATGGCAGAAGCAAAAATCGACATATCCGAACTAAAAGATGAAGGAAGCGATGTAATAAAAGAACTAACCACATACCTGAAGGAAAAAACAAGTGCAAAAGTAGAAACGGGAATGAACGAGATCACCGTCAAAGGCGAAGAACCAAACGTTTCCAGGACATACTTGCGCGTTCTTCTGAAAAAGTTCATTCACAAGAAAGAACTAAAAGAGCAATTCAGAGTAATAGGCGGAAAAGAAAACACATTGATCATAAAAGGCAAGAAAGTCTCTGAAGAAGAATAGACTTTCACATTCCAGATTCTTACAATCTAACCCTTTTTCTTTCATCAAACTCTTTCAGCGTCAGCTCACTTTCCCAACGACGAAGAGTATACCTGTGAGAACCAATATTCCACCTAGAGCAAAAATTGGAGCAGGAATCTCCTGAAAGACTGCTATTCCTAAAATAGTCGCGCCTATCGGTTCCAGCAGGGCCAATGTTGCAGTTTCAAACGATTTAAGGTTAGACAAAGATGAGAAGTAAAGCGTATGAGCTATCGCAGTCGGCAGCAATCCTAGACCGACCAGCGGAAGTACATTGCCCAGATTGAGAGAAAGCGGAGAAACCCCTCTTCCGACCCATATGCTAGCGCCTGCTACAAAGGCTGCAATGAACCCGTAGATTGGCAACATCGTTGACAGAAGGCTCAGTTGAGTTCTGACTTTCCTCCCATAATTGAGATAGAACGCTTCAACCAGCGCTGCAAAAACGGCTTCAAGATCACCTTTGAGGCTCGGTGTGAAGCCTCCAACTGCGGATCTTGTACTTATCGCTTCCGCGAAAGCAATTACCAACATGCCAACGAAGGATACGAGCAAACCCATGAGTGCAATGCGAGAAGGCTTGAGTTTATAGACAAAGCTCGAGACGAGCATAGAAAAGATGGGCGAGGTGTTAACCAGAACAGTTGCATTAAGAATAGTTGTGTCCATTACGGAGGCTGTGAAGAAAACGAAATGCAAAGCCAGAAGGAGACCCAGAAATAAGAGTTCTTTGATATTCTGTCGCACCAAACGCGGCTGAAAAGACCCGCGAAAAATAAGTGCCAAAACCGCCAGAGCCAAACAACCTATGAGGACACGCCAGAACACGATTGAGAATGTATCGAGTCCCTGCAGGAATCTTATGAAGATCGCTGCAGTCCCGAAAAAGACGCCGGCGATCACGCCTTCAGTCAAGGCCTGATTTCTCGTTCTGCGCTGCATCAAACTACCCTTTGGTTACCTCACTTTTCAACCGATATCTTGCTCACACCAGCCTCTTTTTCCAGTCGCACCACGTGCTCGGCCTTCTCAGCAAAAGCATCACTATGCGTGACCGCAATCGCTTGCTCGATAGCCTTGAACTTGGAAATGGCCTCGGCGAGGCGTTCAATTGACCCATCCTCGCTGCCTAAACTCTCAGTCGGTTCGTCGAGTAACAACATGCTCAAGCCGTGGCCTGTTCTCGACTGCATGATGAGCTGCCCGAGCCCCAGCCGATAGGCAAAAGCCAGCAGGGTCCTTTCTCCACCCGAAAGGTTAGTCGCTTCCCGTTCGGTACCACCTTCGCTCACGACGTATGGAGTGTAGTTTTCGTCGATGGTAACGTTCATGAATGAACCTTCTCCACTCACGAGAGTGTCGAGGACTTGTTGCACGAAATTTCTCAGAACCGTGACAAATTCGCTTCGAAGTTTTGGTTGTATGCTCCTGTATGCATCGCGCATGACGCTGATAATTTCAGAAGCTCGTATTATCTTCTGCATTCGTTCAATTTTCTGCTGCGCCAAGTCGATTCGTTCTTTGATCTCGTCTAAACGTTTGAATAGGTCCTTCTTGCGATTTTCCTTCGTTCGAAGATCGGACTCTAGAGGAGTAGTAATGTCTGAACGCCTGCTCCCTCTCGGTCTTCGCTTTCTCGAGACCCGAAACGTCAAATTTCCCAAGCTCTTCCTGCACTCCCCGCAGTTCTGCAGTGACTTTCTCTTCTTGGGCACGTCTCTGTTCCAATTCATCACTCAATTTATTCAGCCCATCGGTTTCCTCCTTGATCCTTGCTTTCAGATCATCTATTCTTGGGAGAAGACCTTGAAGTGCCGTCAATGAAGTAGCAGCTTTGCTGCGTTGTTTCTGCAAGTCTGATATCTCACCAGTTAATTCGTTCATTCTGTCCTGGCGTTTGTCGTTTTCCTCCTGAATCCGCTTTACTAGGGCTATTTTGTAGTCTGAAGTCAGATTCTGCGAGCACAATGGACAAACACTCTGTTCTGCTAGAGAAGACATCCTCTCCTTCTCAGCTTCCAAGTTTCCACGGTCTGCTTCCTGTTCACCCCTTAACTCTGCTATCTTGTCATCAAGAGCCGCGATATTTCTTCTCAGTCCTTCAAACGACTGATCTACATCAATTCCAACCATCCTTAAGATCTGCGTAATGTGACTCAGCCTGAGCCTCGAATATGCTTAGCCGCTTCTTCAAGTTTCCAATCGCACCGTTCTCAGTTTCCATTTCACGAAGCGTAGAAGCATTGTTGTCTTGAATGCTTCCCAGTTTTGCCTGAAGTTCTGCTTCTTTGTGTCCAAGTTTTTCGTTCAGGGTCTTGACATCTTCAAGCTGTTTAAGCTTTGACTCAGCTTCTTCTAGCGCTCTCTTAGCAGCAACAAGGTTCTTGGCTCCTTCCTGCAGTTCAATTTCAACGAGGGAATATTCCTCGGCAACTTTGCCGTATTCCAAGCCCAGCTTTTCCATTCCAGCAACGTCCGAATCCTTTTCGTATGCCCTCTTTTCACCTTCATATTCTTTCAGATAACTCGCAAGAGCCGGACCATGCGGTTTCATAGTCTGAAAGCCCGAAAAGATCATCCAATCGTCGTTGCCTTTCTCGTGGAGCGACGTCCAAGAACTCTTTAAGATGTTCTTGCCTAACCCACACGATCTCGCGGAAAAGTTCCTTGTCCAGACCCGTTATCGCCTTAAGTTGTTCGGCAACAGCCTCGTTTCTGCTGCTGGACACGAGAGTCTCTTCCTCGAAGAGCTTCAACTCGTCAGGTTCCTGACTTATGCCCTTTCCTCGTCTCTTTAGCCCTCTTGAGATTCTGTAACTCTTGCCGTTGTGTGAGAATTGAACGATGACTCTTCCTGAAGCTGCATCTTCGCGTAACAGGTAGTCGAAACTCCGTCCGATAGGATCTCCGAACAATGCGAAGTCTATTGAATAGAGGATGCTTGATTTGCCACATCCCAAGACCTCCGACCAAGCAATTGAAGCCTCGAGCAAAGGGAATAGTTGACTTGACGTGCGAACGAATATTCTCAAGCTGCACAATCTCGATCTTCATTGCAGCAATCCTTCAATTGTCTGTTTCACTTTGTCTTCCTCTTTCTTGACTAGAGGTTCAACAAGACCGACTGCCGCTCGAGCCATTCTTTCTGCTTCAAGCTGAGCTGTATCGTTCTGAAAAGATTTTCATGAAATATTCGAACGCCTTCGTTTTCAAATCCGTGAACTTGCTTTCGAATATCGATCGAACTACCTCGTCTGAGACTTCGCTCTCACGCAACTGAATGACAGGATGAACAAGCAGAGCTTTTTCAGCTGCAGACCTGATCTTGGAGATGTCAACTTCGGTGCGACTAGCTTCAGCAGGCAAGGTACCTTTAATCACTGGAACAATCACGACGCCTTCGTTATCAGACGCTCTCACAAGTTGAACAGAATGCTCAGTAATCTTTGAAGGATTCACTCCAGTAAAATCCTGCTCAAACACGACGAACTTTCGAACCTTTTCCAAGTTCACGAAACGTGCTTTGACGTTCTTCTTCTCATCAACCTCAACGTGATAGAACCCCTTTTCCACCTTGGCTTCAACATAGTCTGTCGTTTCCGTGCATCCGCTGTAGACCAACGTGCCAGTCTTGAACTTGTCCATGAATGGTTTGTGGATGTGACCGGCGGCGTAATAGTCGAACCCCTCGGGGATAAGTTCAGGAGGAGCTTCCGCCTCCATGTAAGGAGGTTTGATGTTCGGCAAATCCAAGGCCATGTGGAGCACAAAAATATTGAAGAGAGAACGATCAGGCTCAGGCTTATTTCGCGCAAGAAAATCTGGAAGCATCTCTTCAGTTCGATGTCTTGTTCTATAATTCGGAACACCGTAAACGTAGCAGCAATCGGGTTTTTTCCAGCATGCTCCTTCGTGTCTGGGCAATTGGTAGATGAGTCCAGTGCTGTCGAGAGGGTTCAATATCGTGCCGGTAATGTTGTTAGGTGCTGAATCGTGAGATCCATCAACCGTAAGAACAGGAATTCTCGCCTCGCGAAGCCTGCCAAACTGCCTTATCGCATTTTCCAAAGTAACGTTTGACGGTCGAGCTTGGTGGAAAAGGTCTCCTGCGATAATCATGAAATCAGGCTTCAATTCGATTGTTTTATCCACCAATTCTCCAAAAGCATTGTCGAAATCTTGACGTCTCGCATCCAGACCATACTGCGAATAGCCCAAGTGCAAGTCGGCGGCGTGAACAAAGCTGAAAGCCCTCATCCTCTATCCTCACTTACCTGCAAAGCAATTCGCATATCGATAAGCGCCACTCTTATGTCTCAATCTCTTTAAGACTGTTGCTTGTAACTCTTACCCTGTTTCTTCTCATGGTTCGTACAGATCGTGAAAGTATCGAATTATTTCTTTTCAGCAGTTAAAACTTAATGGAATAATACAGAATCAGACGATCGCTAGAGAAGTTCTATCGTGACGTGAACTTCTTCTGGAACCCGAATCCGCATGATTCGACGCATCACGCGCTCTTCAGCATCGATGTCGATCAAACGCTTATGAATCCGCATTTCCCATCTGTCCCAAGTTGAAGTTCCCTCACCGCAAGGCGACTTCAACACTGGTACTCTCAACCGCTTAGTAGGCATTGGAACAGGACCGTTGATCTTGACCCCAGTTTTCTGGGCAATGACCTTCAGTTCTTCACATACCTCTTCGAGTTTCGAGTAGTCTGTGCTTGTAAGCCGTATTCGCGCTTTTCTAACCATCAATATCAATCCTGAACTTGCTGCGCCCAAACGGATTTATCGGGTATTTACCTTAGACAAGTAACCGCAAATAAAAACCTATCGAAGAAAATAACAACATCACCTCAAAGCATGATAGATCTGGTCATGAATAGTATGAAGTTTCACGTTGACGCAATAGTCCTTGATCTAGACGGAACAATAGTAGATTCGAAGGAAGCGTACATAGAGGCAGCCAAAGCGGCTTTTTCCTCTTTCGGAAAAAAACTGCCAAATCAAAACATTGCGTTTGAAATTCCGAAAAGGTTCGAACTTGGAATCCCGCTCGACGACCTAACACAAAGAATTGACGTTGCAGAATTCTCCAAGGTATACTTGAAGTCATACTATGCCGCAGCGGCAGTCAAGTCAAAACCTTTTCCCCGAGTTACTGATGCACTAGAGAAACTTTCTACAAAGTCCAAACTCGGACTAACAACCAGACGGCGTGTATCCAAAAACGAAGTTATGCAGCAATTGTCAAAAATCGGTTTGGGCAAGTTCTTTAAAGTGATCATAACAGGAATAGATACGAGAAACCCAAAACCTTCACCTGAATCCATTATTAAATGCTCAATCCAGTTGGATGTTGAACCAAGAAATTGCTTGGTGGTCGGCGATTCAGTCACAGACATAGAGGCAGGAAAGAACGCGGGCGCAAGAACGGCTGCTGTTTTCTCGGGGATTTTCTCTCGAGATGAGCTTCGAAAAACAAATCCCGACCTAACTCTTGAAAGTGTCACAGAATTGCCAGATTTTATCGAATAAGACGAGAATATGCCTTTGAAATATATCTAGAAGGGAAATATAGCTGAAAATTAGTGAACAGTGTTATAGAAGCAACTACGAATAAAGCTTATTACAAGCTCAGTCGAGTAGTTTATGTTGGAGAAGGATTCGAGAAGGAGTACCTGTGAACTTCATAGAAACATTGATGTCAGAGAAATTTCTAGAGAAAAACCCTCTTATCGACGTCTTGGCAGCAGATCGAAAGGTACTCCAGATCGCGTGTCAAGACCTGACAAACTACCTGAAGATCCACTGGGACCTTATCGGGAAAGACGCGAGTAACTGTGAAGTTGCCGATAAACTCGAAAAGATATTTGAAGAAGACCCACAAGAACTCGAAGAATTTCTCAGTGTTTGGACTGGAATCTGGCTGAAGAAATGGGAAGAAAGGGTCAAACTTCTGATCGGGAATGAAAACTCGAAAAGATGGAATAATGTAAACCGCACACTCAACAACGCAGAACCAATATGGACAAGGCTTTCAAACCGCCAAGAAATGGAAGACCTTGTCGTTTCGACTCTGATCAGGAATGGCGAAATATGCGGAACCTCAATCCTGGCTGAAAACTTGCTGAAGATGGAACTCGGCGATGATAAGAAGGAATATGAGGACGACAAAGAACAGATCATGAACGTGGTGAACAATGCCTTGAGAAAGGCTAGAGAACTGATTCAGAGCAAAGGCCCATTGATTTTCGTCAAAGTCGACAAGGGCTACTATCAATCAACGCAATAACAAAAAAACAACTACCGAATTCGTACCCTATGCAGGGTCTTGACTCGCCAGGCGTATGATTTGATGACCTTTGTGTCTCCGTAACCGCAAGCCGAACATCTCTTCTTTGTAACATTGTAAGACCGTCTGCCACAACGCCTGCACTTTATATGAACGGTTTTTCCTTGGCGTTTACCAAATGAGGGTGTGCCTTTCCCCAACACTTTCACCTTGGAGGCGGAGAGATCAGAACCACGTTGTCGCCTCGGACAATTATGACACCGAGCTTCCTGATGTTTTCAGACGTCGACGTATCTTCAGTCTCTTCAAGAACCAAGTTCAGGTGTTGATCGAAACCTTTGAGTCTTCCACGAAGACTTTTTCCACCTTTCAGCCGTACTAACACTATTTTTCCGAGGTTTTGTTCAAGGATTTCGGTTGTCATTTCGCTCATTTGATTTGACCTCAAACCCAAACTGTTATGCCTTTATACTTAAACCTTAACATTTAAACCTATCTCAGAGATGCAGGAAATGCCTGAAAAACACAAAAGGTATTTCTTAAAATCGAAAGATGCGAAAACCCTCCTAGAAACTGCACAGGAAAAACTCAGAGTAGATCCTGAACAGTTGCTTGGAGGCAAGATCGAAGTTGAAGTACTGGAAATTGAATCCTCAAAACTCATCATCTTAAACGGAAAACCGGCTCTCTTTGATATCCACGGGAAAATATGTCCAACTCTGAAGTTCGAAGAATACTTCCATGTAGCGCCAAAAGCCGTAGTGGACATGGGTGCTATTCCATTCGTCTGCAAGGGGGCAAACGTCATGGCTCCTGGAATCAGGCGTTTGGAGGGAGAATTTAAGAGAAATAGCATCATCTATGTTATTGATGAAAAATACGGCAAACCAATAGCTGTTGGTGAGGCTATGTATGACGTAGAAGAGATGCGGAACATCAAGAAGGGCATCGTTATCAAGAACCTGCACTATGTTGGAGATAAAACGTGGAACGCAATCAAAGAAACGGGCTTTATGGATTCGCTTCAGGCAAAACCCTGAATGATGGACCAATAAAACGTTTTAATAGTTCGATGTCCATAGAGTTTCGGACGAGAAGTTAAGAAAAACTTAAACTCTCGAATGGCAAATACAGATGTATGAGAGGAGAAGTTTGCCGGGACTAGGTATACTTCGCAAACCCAAGAAGGAGGAGAAGGAAACCGAAGTCAAAAGTAGTCCTACCAAGGTCTATTTGAAGGCAATGCCACTCCGAGACTTAGCCGATCTTGAATCAATAAAGACGGAAGTCAAGTCGGGAAACATATTGATTCTAAGAATAACACCTCTCGCAAACAAGAGTATCGACGATGTCAAGAGTGCAGTCAACGATTTGTGCGAGTTTTCTGAATCAATCGGCGGAGACATCGCAAGACTAGGCGAAGAACGTGTGGTTGTCTGTCCGCCCAGCGTGAAGATCTGGCGAGAAAAGCTACCAGTTTCTAACGAACCTATTCCTACAGCAGCCTAAAAGTCTCCAGAAGGGCTGGAGCAAAAGATCTTATTTCGCATCTTCTCTCGATGAAGTTTGCCATGCTCAAACATTTCACTCTCTCTCCATGGCAGACCACGACTCTCTCAGGTTTTGGCCTCAAATGTGTTATGTAGTTGAATATTTGTCGTCTGTCTGAATGACCGGAAAAACCTTCTATAGATTCAATGCGCAGCCTGACTTTCACGACATCCATCTTGCCTTCAGGTGTCATCAGCATGACTTCATTCAACCCTTTTTGAACTCTTCTGCCCATGGTTCCTTCGATTTGATAGCTTACAAAAATTACGGTATTGTTCTCGTTATCAGCCAGGCTCTTGAAGTATTCTATCACTGGACCGCCTTCGAGCATTCCTGAGGTTGCCATGATTATGCATGGTTCCCCGTCTATGATTTCCTGTCTGACACTAGGATGCTCAACAATCGTGAAGTAGTCCGACTGGAACGGGTTTATCCCGTCATGAAGGATGCTGTTTCGCACTTCGCGACCCAGATATTCAGGAAACGCCGTGTGAATCGCCGTCGCCTCTGAAATCATTCCTTCTATGAAAACAGGAGCTTCCTTCATCAATCCCCGCTTCATGTAACCATCAAGAATCAGCATTATTTCTTGGGCTCTACCGACAGCTGGAACTGGAATCAACACTTTGCCCCTACGTTCCAAGGTTTGATTCACGAGCGAGGTCAATCGTTCCTCAGCTTCGACTCGTGAGGGCATTATGTCATCCGGACCGCCATAAGTGCTTTCAGTAATGATCGTCTCGACCCTTGGGAACTCCGTTGTTGCCGCTTCAAGCAGCATTGTCCTAGAATACTTGTAATCACCTGTGTAAACAACGTTGTGCAAACCTTCCCCAACGTGAAGGTGAACCATTGATGAACCAAGTATGTGCCCTGCGTTATGCAGAGTCAGCCGAACATCCGGAGCTATGTCTGTAACGACACCGTACCTCAGCGGAAGCGTGTGTAACACGCATTCTCTAACATCTTTCTGATCATAGAATGGTGTTGTCCCCTGTTTCCCTGCCACATCTAAATAATCGAGCTGTAAGAGCGTCATCAAATTGGAAGTTGGAGCAGAGCAGTAGATCGGGCCGTCGTAGCCATATTTATAAAGAAAAGGCACAAGTCCGCAGTGGTCGAGATGTGCATGGCTTATCACGACCGCGTCCAAGGATTCGAGTTCAAACGCTTGATCATCAAGCCGCGGAAAAGCCTCAAATGGTCTAGTTGAACCTGGGTTAACTCCACAATCGAGCAGCACGCTGCTTTCGCGAGTTTGAAGAAGAAATGCAGATCTTCCGACTTCCTGCACTCCTCCGAGCGCCGTGATTCGTACATCCCCGACTTCGAAGGCTTTTGGTCTGAAGATTCTTTCACCTATCGTGCGAAGAACGCGTTCCCTTTCTTTGCTTTCGGAATGGAGATAATGGCGCATGTGCGTGACTATCTTTGATTTTAGAGGCGGACTTCTTAGAACATGTGGGCGCCATTTTGTCTGTCTAATAATCTCCTGAAGTACAGTTCCGTTCTTTCCGATAACAAGCCCTGGTTTCTTCGCGTCAATTATTATCTCGCCCAGACTCGGGTCGAAATTTATGTCAGTGACTTCAGCTTCGGCAGGAATTATGTCTCTTGCAACTCTTTCTGCCTCAACTTCTTGAACCCTCACTGAGGGGTCGGAACGGATCACGATTCTTTTTCTAATAACATTGACTATATTGGCGATCACGCTACTTTGTTCAACGAGAATCTCTGGACGCTTTGTGTAGACGGCTAGAGTTGAGCCCTCATACTCTATTCTTGTTACCTCAGCTTCTTTTGGAACATGTTCCAGAATGTATTGGCTTATTTCGATTTTCTCTTTGTCAGAATTTGGGGGCACTGTCTAATTCCTCAATCTGACAGGAGTTGTTTCTTCTCTTTTTCGCTTAGTTCTCTATAGCCTTTCGAGTCAATCACCGCAACAGCGAAGTTGTCTCCGCTTGCAGAATCACGTTTCATCGCAGCATTAACAGCCTTGACTATTATTGGCAACATCTCCTTCAAATGTGACGCTTCTTTGAACTTGTCCTCTAGAATACCGTAGGCCACAGGTGAACCTGAACCTGTTGAGACATACTTCTCTTCTGTCAGGCTGCCAAATGGATCGATCGAGAACACGTGCGGTCCTGTGTCATCAACACCACCGACCAACACTTGTGCAAGTAAAGGAACGTATCTTGCCGAGAACAAGAGATTGGACAAAAGCCGTGCAGCGGAACTAACCGGCAGCGGTCTGTTCAGCTCGATCCTATACAACTTTGCGTTGGTTGTGAGTATATCAACGGCTTTTTGTGCGTCGGCGACGCTCCCAGCGATTGTCATTGCTAGATGGTCATCAATCTGGTACACTTTCTTTCCTTGTTTGTGTGCCACGTAGAAACCCATCGTGACCCGAGTGTCGGAAGCCAAGATTACTCCATCTTTGCATACGACACCTACGGTCGTTGTACCTTTCAATGTTAACTGATTTACTACATCATTATTTACCATTGTATTTGTCACCGAAAACCTAAATTTGCTAGTCAATTACTTCGCGAGGAAGTAGCATCATGTTATCATTGCTGAGGCATTTATTAATATTGTGCTCAGCGGTTTTCAATACAATTGAGCACCGCAGCACATTTCACCGAAGCTCAGCTTGGAGTGGAAAGAGATTCTTCCTACGAGAAGGCACCGCACAAAACTTCAGAACCGCAGGTGTCTCGAAAGACGGTCAGATCTAAGATGCAGCTTCCTTCAACAATGGCAAACAGGTTCAAATACAAGAATTGTCACAATGTATTTGTGAAATACGAAAAGGAGTTGGTTGGCATGAGTGACAAAGAAAAAGAAAAACTCAAGCTTTTGCACGAATTGATAAAGGGAGCAAGGAGAAGCGATAGAGAGCTCGCGAAAGTTCTTAAAATCTCTCAGCCTACTATAACTCGCAAGAGGACACGATTGGAAGCCGAAGGGCTGATCCAAGAATACACCATCATACCTAACGTTGCGAAGATGGGTTTCGAAATTGTGGCATTCACCTTCATGTCATTCAATGAGACCACACCAGAATTGCTGGAAAAAGCCCAAGCAATGGAGCAAGAAACAATCAAACATTGTTTTCGCCTGCGATGGAGAAGGAATAAGTATGAACAGTATATTCATCTCTTTCCACATGAATTACGCTAGCTTTTCGAAGTTGATTACCAGCCTCAGACAGGACTGGCAACCCAACCTTAAAGACGTGCAAAGTTTCATATTGAGCTTGAACCGTCCGGATCTGATCATAAAGCCATTCTCTTTCAGGTATCTGGAAAAAGCAGATCAATAGACATTTCATATGCGTGGATTTGCAGCAGTCATTCTCGACTGTAGTCAAGAAACCTCATCCAAAATCGCAGGTCAAGCACATTGTCAGCAACCCTTTTTAAGGTTGACAGCACATCGCTAGAAAAAGAAGAGAAACCTGAAACGTGATTTGTGTGCGTCTGAAAGATCATCGTATGCAGCTTCCTCGAGAAGTAATCGTAGGCAATGGAGTCATAGGCAGAATCGCGGAAATCACAAGAAGATTGGGATTTGCTCGCTCAGCTTTGATAGTGGCAGGTTCCAAAACGAATGAGATTGCCGGAAAACACGTCAGAGAGCTACTTGAAAAAGCTGGAATGGCTGTCGAAACGCTGTTGGTTGAAGCTGCAACAATAAAGGATGTTCAGCGCGTTGAAGAAAAAGTAAAAGTTCTTAAACCCGAAATAGTCTTCGGCGTTGGTGGCGGAACCAAGATCGACGTCGCAAAGTGCAGTTCCAGCCGCTCAAGAATACCTTTCATCAGTGTCCCAACTACGGCATCCCATGATGGAATAGCCAGCCCTGTATCTTCTATCAAAGGCTCTGAGAAGCCATACTCGATAATGACGCAAGCACCTTTGGCAATAATAGCCGATACAAACATCATCCTCCGTGCGCCATGGCGGTTCGCAATAAGCGGATGCGAAGACGTCATTGCCAAATTTACGGCTGTCAAGGACTGGAAGTTGGCGTACGAAGAGAAAGACGAATACTACGGAGGATATGCCGCAAGCTTGGCTCTAATGAGCGCAAAACATGTGATGCAGAATGTTCATTTGATGAATAAAGGAAATGAAGAAGGCTTGCGAATTCTCATTGAGGCTTTGATCAGTTGCGGCGTATCAATGAGCATCGCTGGAAGCAGTCGCCCGTGCAGCGGTTCAGAACACCTCTTTGCACACGCACTTGAAATAGTAAGACCGAATTGCACAATGCACGGTGAGCGCTGTGGCGTTGGAACGATCATGATGGCTTACTTGCATGGCGCAAACTGGAAACGGATCAAAGATGCTATCAGGCAGCTTGGTGCTCCAACCAACGCCAAGGAGCTTGGTGTCAAGAGCGGGGACATAATTGCGGCTTTGGAAACTGCTGCTAAGATGCGACCTGAAAGGTTCACTATTTTGAACAAGTTGAGTCTGGATCGCAAGGCTTACGAACATCTTGCCAAAGTTACAGAAGTAATCTGAGAATTGAGCTAAGGTTTAGCTACAGCTGAAGCCTCAGCCGCTGGTTTTTCTTCCTTCTCCGCTTTTTCAGTTCGGGTCTCAGCAGCAGGCTGGGAAGGGGTTTCGGCTTTCTTCGCCTCAGGTTTGTATGTTTCGATGAATTTCACTGCCGTCATTTTCGGTAGGAATCTCGTTATGTCCATTGCTATGCCTCTTTTTGCGACCTGTATTCCTTCTACGTAGAAAGCTTCTTCGGGCATTTCAACATTGACGATGCTTGCTTTTTTCGCAAATTCAAACTTGTTCGCATCTACTGAAGGCACTCGTCTGTGAATCAACGAGGCAATTTTCTCTTCTTCTGTCTCGAGTCTCTTCTTAATTGTGACGTCGTAGACCAGTGTTTTGCCTGCAAGGGGAGGGTTATAATCAAGCAGGACGCGTCCAGCACCGATCGATCGTACTGTTGCGTTCTTGCCGCCGTACTCGATTCGGGCGCCAATGCTTGGGGTAATGTCCTTGGACAAGAGTTGCCGTAGGGCAATCCTTTTCATTTTTTCAGGGTCTCTTTCACCGAATGCTTTATCTGGAGGAATCTCCACCGCCGAAGGTTTGCCTATTTCAAGCGTGGTCAAATTTTCATCTAATGCTTTCAGAACCCATCCCTCACCTACGACAACTAGCTTTGACTCGACAATATCTCCCTCCTTGAAAAGATGCTCCTTCTTAGAAGTTTCCTCAATGGTGGTGTCAAAGATCTCTCCAGTTTCTTTGACTTTAGCGACATAATCTATGATTATGAAATCACCTTTCTTCAAACTCATCGAAAGTCATCCTACTTGAGTATTGGCAGAGTTAAGTTTTAAACCCGAATAAAAGCTTTCGCTCCTCCGCTCTCCTTCTTATCTCTTTTCCCCATCAGTAACCGTAGCTCATAATAAAGAAGGCAGTTAGATTGAGAACTCGCTCTGCTGAAGAATCGTTAAAGGGAGCTCTGCGTTTAACGAATTGGCAATAAGAAGCCGTTTGGGTTTAAGTACTCCAAATCGCACTCCTCATGTTGAAAAAGGGATAGAAAACGGATACAGATACTAAGAACAAGAATCGAAGCCGGAACGGAAAAATCCGCCCAAGGAAGTGCCTGTTTCACCCTGGCCTTCAATGTCCTAACGCCGAAGAAAAATGTATTTTCACTGAGAACGTGTGAGCATATTCACATATTCATCATTTTGCTGGTCTCACCTGATCATGATCGAATCTGATGGGACCATAGATTTGGGGGTGCGGGTGTTCAAAATGTTTATTAAGTCTTACGATATATGTTATATCGTCTGGCAGGGTGAAAACGAAATGAAGAAATCGTGCATCACAAGAAAAGAACCTGAGCAAATCTTGACCGAATCAAAGCATGCGGACAATCTGTTGAGTGCAGGAATTGTCATTTCGTTGAACGAGTCACCTCGTGAACTGAGGAAGAAAGAGGCGGGTAAACCGCTATATCTGACACGCTACGAGTGAGTATTTCCCACAAGTTTGTTCAGCTGACCTACAAGGTCATTTTCGGTTGTTCTAGATCTATCGAAAAAACCGTAACTCGTTGCACTCAATTCAATGTTAGATACACTAGTGATCATTCTGATTTCAACAAATGAGTCGAATGACAACAAGAATTAAATAGTATTTCATTGGTAAAGCATGAGTCTTTAACCTAGAATGTAATCGAGGTGATAATAGATGGTCAGCGAAGGAAGAGGTCGTCTGTTCAGAAGGAAAGACGGCAAATACCTACTTTATCTCCCAGTTGACTTAGCCGAAGACAGCATGTTCCCGTTCAAAGAATACAAGAAGACCAAGCGAGGAACGGACGCAATTCCTGTCAAAGTGACTTTCAAGCAAGGGGAAAAGAGGCTACTCATAGAGAAATGGAACGATTAACTAGAAATAGTAAGCCACACTCTTGACAAGACGAACAGATCCTGTGACCCTTGTTTTTCTTCAATTCAGCATTGAAGTGTGATGTTGATTTTTTTTCACGGATTCCATGTTGGATTGTTGATGAATTTGTTACCATTGGGATGAACCGGTCAGGATATTCAGAAACGAAGATCCATGTCAATCATAGGCTTAATCTCTAAGAGCTGATGAAGAGTGTTATCTGAAAACGAACGTGTATTCCTTGAACGCATAGGGGGGTAGGGTGTTTTTGGCTGAAATCACGCGAAAAAAGACAGTCAACCGCGCATTTCAGACTATCTTGTGGTTTATCCGCCCAGTGCCAATAAAGACCTTGCCCAGTTCAGACACATGCAGTGATTCACGTTCATAATAATGCAATTATAGGCACGAACAGAGTAATCATTTAAGGAAAAAAACTGGTAGGCAAGGAAATGATCAAGAAAGTCGGACACATCACCATTCTTGTTGAAGATCAGGACGATGCGATGAAATTCTACACTGAAAAGCTCGGGTTCAGGAAATGCCAAGACACGATGTTTGGAGAAGACATGCGCTGGGTGACTGTTTCCTCTAAGAACCAGCCTGACTTAGAGATCACATTCGTCAAAGCGGATACCGGAAAGAAATTGAAGGCGCTGGGAAAACAGGCGGGCGACCACGTTTTTCTGACTCTCGAAACCGACAACTGTATCAAGGACTACGAAGCGATGAAAGCAAAAGGTGTCAAGTTCATAGGGAAGCCTGAAAAACATCCGTACGGAACGGAGGTTGTTTTCAAAGACATCTACGGTAATCTGCTCGATCTCATTCAACGTTCGATAAGCCAACAAAAAACAGAGCCTGCTCACGTTGCATAAGGACACTTACCAGAGCAAAAACTGAAAACAGCCACCAAGACACGGCGCATGAAGATGGAACGCTAAGATCTTCGCAGGACTGTTGTACCTATGGACGTGCGCATTTATGTGTTGGTCGTTACTTGCGTATCGAGTTGCCACGTGTTCTCCCTTTGAAGAAGGGAAGTTTGACTGAGGCTCGAACGGCTATTCATATCAGGAAAGTAAGTACGGGCGTATGATCATAGCGCCTCGCGAGAAAAACTCCTGATCGTTTCGTAGATCGAGGTTGCGGCAGCGACACAAATGACGGTCAATGAGAACACATATTCTCTCGTCAACGTCGACGGTCTAAAGAAGGATACCAAAATTACCAGCGAAGTCAAGAAGAAAACCGTGTAAAACAAGTTGCGCGGAAGGAGAATTCTTCTGAAACGGATGAGGTTCTCAAGGATGATTCGATCTGCAACGTATCCATCTATTTCCTTTCTTATGAGCCCAGCCTCTTCGAGTTTGTTTATATGATAAAGTGCCAGAGTAGGACTGCTCAGATCCAAGCCCCTCTGAACCTCTCGAATCCCAACTGGCCGTTCATTCTTCAAGATGAACCTGTAAACTTTTAGTGTGAGACCCCTCAGAATATCTCTTTCACTCAAGACCATCAATCTCCATGATGAAATACTGTGGAACAAGGCGTTCAAACTATTTGTACACTTGTACAAAAACGTAGAATTAAATTTTTCATAAGCCATTACTTTTGTTGGTGGCGCAAGTGAACTACAAGAAAGAATTCGCAATCGCCTCGTTGCTCGCAATGACTCTTGCCGCAGGACTCGGAACGATAAGTTTCGGATTATTCTCTGAAGCGCCACCGCAAGTGAAGCTTAGAAGAGCGCTCGATGTCTTCACCGACAAAGGTGGATCAGGTATCAACGTCTCTGGTGGAGACTTTGAACCATATGACAATGTCCCACTTTACGCCTATGTTACCGAAGGAGGCGCGCCGGTGATGAATGACCAGGTAACGTTCATGATCAAAAAGCCCGATGGGACAGAAAAAACAACGACGGCACAGACGAATGATTCGGGTATTGCAGTAATATCTCTCTCCCTTCTCCCATCTGAGAGCCACCTGATTGGAACGTGGCAGATACTCGCAAACAATAGTGCGGGCAACGAAGTTGCGGAAGACGAACTTACCATACGATGCAAATCCGAGAACAGTCAAATCGACGTTTTTTCGAAAAAGAATGGGGCGTTCAGCGACTCCTTTCTCCCTTCAGACAATGTTTTCGTAGAGGCACGATTACTATACAAGAGTGCCCCAATCGCTGATGCCCCAGTTATCTTCGAAGTAAAAACGCCGAACGAAACTGATATCACAATGTTTCCGCAAACAGTCTTCACAGACAATTCAGGATCAGCGAACGTCACGTTCCAAATCCCGTGGCCGTCACAACTGTCCCTAGGCACTTGGCAAATATCGGCTACGAGTAGTATCTTTGAACATCCAGTGAACGCCACCACAAATTTTGACTGCAGCCTTGTTCCACCAATGATTGACGTTTACACTCAAAAGGGTGGAGAAGGGCAGAACATGCCAGGCGGAATCTTTGCACCTAACGAAACAGCTGTTATCTATGCACAGATTCGAGACTCACTAAACCATTCAGTATCAAATGAACTGGTAGCCTTTGAAGTCAAACAATATAATGGAACTTTGCATTATGCGAGAGAACAGACAACCGACAACACAGGAATTGTGAACATCTCCCAGTCAATCTCCCCCGACCCATCGTACTTCGGGATTTACGAGGTGTACGTAAGCGCCGTGTATGATGGGAACGTCCTTCTTGACACTCTGACGTTCATCGCTCAGCAATCCTGAACAACCTCACCATTTCTCAAATTCGTGTGAAGACGATGAATCAATTGATACCAACGATTCTTTTACGTCAGCTGATGATGCATAATCAGTACTTGATTGAAAACTCGGATCAAAGCAGAAAAGAAGACATTCGGAATGCTGGCCACAAAATGTCGACAATAGATACGTTGAAACTGCACTTATCGATCTAACTGAAACTTGCCAGAGAAAATATTCATGGTAGCCCGGGAGAGATTCGAACTCTCGTCGGCGGGTCCAAAGCCCGCTATGCTTGTCCACTACACCACCGGGCTACTAAGCAGGGCTTTTTTAGAGCCAACTGTCTAATAAACTGTTTTTAATTAAAACCTTACTATCCGCGACTTTAGGTTGAAGCACATAATTGTTGCAAAATCAATATTCTTTCTAATTATCTCGCGTTTGTTTGGAGAATATACTTGAACGGACCACAAGATTTATATAGTTAAAAGTGCCACGTGGATAGCTACGCGGAACCGAACGTCCTATTTTCTGAAATATGATGAAGAATCGTCACGGTTCTACGAACAGATTAGAGGCGATATGGATTGAGTAAAAAAGAAAGCGGTGTTCGCCAACGCTTAGTCGACAAGTGCCCTGAGTGTGGTAGTTCTAACCTTATTCACGATTATGACACCGGCGAGACCGTGTGTGGCGACTGCGGACTCGTCTTGTACGAGCAAATGATGGATAAGGGACCAGAATGGCGTGCGTTCACGCAGGAAGAGAAAGCATCAAGAAGTCGTGTTGGTGTACCAACGTCGTATTCCGTTCACGACAAAGGCTTATCAACGGCCATAAGCCAGGTTGATAGAGACGCCTTTGGCAGAAAACTTCCATTGTCAACGCGATTACAGATGTGGCGTCTCAGAAAATGGCAGATAAGGTCAAGAGTACACTCTTCAATCGACAGAAACTTGGCTCAAGCAATGGCTGAACTCGACAGACTGTCAGACAAAGTGTACATACCACCCCCAATAAAAGAAAAAGCTGCTGTCACCTATCGAAAGGCTCTTGACAAAGGATTAGTTCGAGGAAGATCAATCGCAGCCATCGCAGCTGCAGCATTGTACGCTGCTTGCCGTGGAAGCGGAACACCAAGAACATTGCGGGAGATAGCAGAAGCCAGTTTGGTGGATAAGAAAGACGTCGCAAGATGTTACAGGTTACTTCTCCGGGAACTCGAAGTCCATATGCCCATAGCAGACCCATTGACTTACGTCTCAAAAATAGCCGAAAGAACTGGAATATCAGGCAAAACCCAAGGAATAGCAATTGGAATCCTCAGAGAGGCACGAAAGAAAAGAGCAGCCGCTGGAAAAGACCCTATGGGTCTTGCAGCCGCGGCACTTTACATTGCTTGCCTGAAAAACAACGAGAAGAAAACACAAAAAGATATAGCTGAAGCTGCAGGCGTGACAGAAGTCACAGTGAGAAATCGCTACAAAACCCTGAAGAAGCAATTGAACTTAGAACTACCTGACTAACCGACCTCGTTCGGTTAGTCTTCCTCTTTTTCAAGCTCCATATAGAGTGAACCCAAGTAACCGCATTTGTCGCACAAATATCGTGCTGGCGTGAGCCAGAAGTCGGAACTGCTAGAAATGTGAAGTGATGGACTGCCGCACCTTGGGCAGTAGATTTTTGTCGGTTTGCGTCGCTTCATGGCCCCGAATATCTCTCGCATGTTTTGGAGCAGTCCCATGTTGCGCTTGCACCTTTGACGGTAGGACTACTGAAGTTCTATGTTTTCTTCCGGATAGCCCATTTTTACCAGAAACTCGCGAACCCTTTCACGATGGTCACCTTGAAGCATTATCTGACCATTCTTTGCGGTTCCGCCGCACGCACATGCACCTTTCAATTTCTGTGCAATGCTCGGCAAGTTTGTATTCTTCTCGTCGATACCGTCCACTATTGTTGTTGGTTTACCAAATTTGCGTGTCTCAAGGCGTATCCGGATTCGCAGTTGTTCTTTCTCGATTTCGCCACAAGCGCATAAGTCCTTTGGTAGTCCGCATGTTGAACAGATTTCAGCCATTTCGCTCAGGGTCTAAATCTCTTTGGGGGTATATAAGACTTTCAAACTACTACTCAAGATTCAAAAGAACCCATATTTGAACCGACACCATCTTTCTATGAAATTCTTCAATGGAGACTAGATTGCATCAACGTTAACGCGCGCGCGACGCTGGCTTTGGGTTCTGGGAACATGGGCTTTAACGCGCTTGATTTGCAGAATCAGACCTCGCAGTATCTTCCCCTGAATTAACGGTAGATTTAAAAGCGTTCTTTCAAAGCATATTGCAATCGAACTTGAAGGAGTATCATAATGCAAAACCGTGCAGCCATTGTTGCTGCTGGAAGAACCAAGTTTGGCGAACACTACGAAAAAGAACCTGAAAAACTGATCGAAGAAGCGTGGCTGAAGGCAGCCCTGGAAGCCAACGTAGAACGAAAGGACCTTGAAGCGTGTTACCTCTCCGACTACTTTCTCCCGATCACAAACAAACTTGGATTGGAAGAAGGATTCCTGTCAGAACTGACCGAGCTTCACGCTCCGATGGAGGTCACAAGATCGTTCAGTTCTGCGTTAACAAACGCCTGCAACGCCATTCAAGCAGGAAGATACAACATTGTACTGGTCGGCGGCATAGAAAAGATGACAGACCGCTGGGACAAAATACGTGATGATCTCATGCTGCTCGAAGATCCATGGAGTTACTACGCTGGATGCACGCCAGAAGCAAACCATGAACTGTTGTTGAGGGCATACATCAAGAAATACCAGCTGAAAGGAGAAGACGTGGAAAAACTTGACATTGCCTTGGCACAGATCGCTGTCAAGAACCATTTCCACGGGTCGAAGAATGAGTACGCACAGTATCAGAGGAAGATAACGGTTGACCAGGTTCTGAAGGCAAGAAAGGACGCCCACAAACAGTTAGGGTTGTACGATTTTGCTCCGATTTCAGATGGTGCGGCGACACTTATCGTGACGAGTGAAAGTGTCGCCAAGAAGTACACTAACAAACCCGTCTACGTCTTGGGTTCATCGTCTGCGACGGATTACCTCACGTACCCAGCAAGAGAAGACATGACCCACTTTCTCGTAACTCGAAATTCCATCAAGAACGCTCTCAAGATCGCTGGAAAAGATCTGTGGGATATCCAACTTCTTGAACTCTATGATCAATCAACGGTAATGGAAATGGTGTCACTTGAAGATCTGGGTTTCTGCCAACCTGGAACAGCATGGAAAACCGTGTACGAGAACTGCAAAGACTACAAAGGCTACTATGAAATAAACGATCACATATTGTACGTAAACACGAGCGGCGGATTAAAAGCAGATGGAAATCCCCTTGGTGCCACGGGAGGTGCTCAAGTGTTCGAAATTGTCAAACAACTTAGAGGCGAGGCGAGTGATCATCAAATCAAGTCCGACGAAGAGCTGAAATGTGGTTGTATACTTGAGCTCGAAGGCTTTGGAACGAAGGGTTACGTGTACATTCTGGGGAGAGATCAGGAATGAGCAGTGAACCGATAGAGAGAAGAGTCTCTTATCTGGGCGATAGGTTACGCGGCAATCGCTGCCTGATTTGTGGAAAGGAATACTTTGAAATCAGAGACTACTGTGGAAAATGCGGCAGAAAAAGCTATGGAAAAATGGCCAAGACCGACTTGTTCTATGAGAAAGGCACTCTCGAAGTCTGCACTCTCATAAATGAGCCAACCAACAAGTTTACCAAGCTTGGAAGTTACATCTACGGAGTCGTGTCCTTCCATGACGGCAGAATTCGAGTTCCAGGGAGAATCACCGACCGAATGCCCAAATGCAATGAAAATGTGGACTTCTCTTCACTTGAAGGAAGAAATGTAGTTCCAAGGTTCAGAAGACGATATTCGGTTGAGAAGAGCGATGTAGTGCCAACGATCTCTCTCGCATTCACTTTTGCAGATGAATACTATCCGTACCAAGAGTACAAAGTTTCAAAACCAAAGAAAGAATACAGTTTTCCAGGGATAGTGGGATACGGCGTTTATGCGTCGAAGTTCAGGATCAAAGAAGAAAACATCGTAAGATCCGTACCGTTCATCGATGAAGACTCGAGTGACGGCTGCGGTTGAAGCTGGAAAACTTGCTCTCATTCACTCGGGTATAGACAATTCTCAAATCGGTAAGATCTACGTTGGCTCAGAATCAAACCCCTATGCCGTCAAACCCATTGCGTCAAAAGTCGCACAAGTGCTAAGGCTCGGCGAAGAAGACGAAGACGTGCAAGGAGTGGACGCTGTGGACACCGAGTTCGCATGCAAGGCCGCAAGCAGCATGTTCAAAGACGCAGCATCACTGGTCAATTACCCGAAATCAGACATCAAATACGCGATGGTGACGGGCAGTGACAATTCCCAAGCTGCCCCCAGAGACTGCCCAGGAGGCGAGTTGGACTTGTTTGTGGGATACGGTGCAGCTTCATTCATCTTTGGAAAATGTGATGTTATCGCCGAGATTGAAGGCTGGTATTCGTGCACTTCGGACACACCGGATTTCTGGAGGAGAGACGGTGAGATGTACCCCAGCCACGGTGGCAGGTTCACAGGAGACCCAGCCTACTTCAAACACGTTCGAAAATCGTCTAAGAAACTGATGGACAAGCTTAACTTGAAAGTGGGCGACGTGACCTATTATGTTGCTCATCAGCCTAACGTCCAGTTTCCTGTTCGAATTGCGAAGGAGCTGGGCTTCAAAGAAGAACAATATTTGCCAATGCTTCAAGTAGCCAAGTTCGGAAACACGTATTCAGGCGCTTCGCTAGTAGGCTTGGCCGCCGTCTTGGACGTAGCGAAGCCAAACGACAGAATAGTGGTCGCAAGCTATGGTTCAGGGGCTGGAAGTGATGCTTATTCGTTCATTACGACTGATCAGATATTGGAAAAGAGAAAGAATCAGGCGCTAACTGTCAAGTACCAAGCTGAAAACCCCTTCTTGGAGTACGTGGACTACACGACCTACAGACGTTTGAAAACGGGGATGTAGAAAACAATTAATAAGCCTGACACAACTAGGAAGCGGAGCACTGAACTTTGAAAATACCTAACGTTCTCGAAGTAATATACGCACCGCACAAAGCGTTCAAGAAACTTGGTGAAAAACCGAATTACATCGGACCTGCGATAATTATAGCAGTTTTAGTTGTCGCGAATCTGGGCTTCGCATACATGGCTCTCTCCAAGACATACCTTGAAACCTCGATGCCAAATGGACAAAATCAAGATGAGTGGACGCAGAACAACAGCACTCTCTGGACCTCCTCTCCCGACGCTTTGGTTTCATTGAGTAACGACAGTATTACAGGTGCTTACTATGGAAATGCGAGTATTGCTTTTTCTGCAATCGATACGATGAATGTCTGGATGCAGCTGGGCAATATTGGTCCCGTAAATTGTTCTAGTCAAGGTGGGTTCAATCAGCTCTCTTTCAGGCTGAAGCAGTTAAGTCCTGAGAAGCCACAGAATGTGGCGCTCTACCTTAACACAACAAACATTGCGAACTATTTCTATCATAACCTTACTCTTGAATATTCCAACTCCTCGGTCGGCACATGGTACAACGCGACCGTTCCATTGGTTTCAGGTTGGACTGCGAGCAATTCAAATGCAGATTGGAGCGACATTTCAGGACTCAGGTTGGAGTTCAGTTGGACCGGAAATTCCAACGCAAGTTTGCTTGTCGATGGGCTGTTTTTCCATGGCATCTCTCAATCGTGGCTCGACCAGGTTGGGACGGGTTACATGCTTAGCTTTGCTCTCACGTCTGTCATGCAATTCGTAATTACGTGGGTGATCTTCAGCGGATTGCTTTTCTTGATAGGAAGAACCTTGGGTGGGAAAGTTGTTTGGAGATTGATTCTCGTTGCTGTCGGATTAATCTTGATTACTTTGGTCGTGCAAGCACTCATAAACGTTGCTTCATATACAACTCTGTCTCAGTTGAACTATCCTTTTTCGCTCGTAGGCGGAGTTCAGGGAGAAGGAACACAAGCATACAACACGATATTAGATCAAACTGCGACAGTCAGAATGATAACAAGCATTGCGCAAGTGGCAATTTGGGCGTGGACTATCGCGTTAGGTGCTTTACTTCTTCGCTTCACTGCAGAATTGGCATGGCTGAAAAGTATTCTTGCAGCGGTAGCTGCTTACATAGTCACTCTGCTCGTCTCAAGCTTTCTCTTCGGATGACTAGTGATTGTTGACTGAACCGTTTCACAAGAAAAGAGTTCGCTAGTAAAACTTATATGGCTGAAGAAGACTTTTCTGCAGACAACCGGCCCTTGCAGAAGCTCAGGTGCCCCAAAAAGGCGCACGAGTTTCCGTGAAAAGCGGTTGGTCTTGTGACAAGGACGGGAACTCAACATGCCAAGAAGGCTACCAGAAAAAATAGATTAGATGAGGGTGAAGATTTTGAAGGTAAAAGAGCTCGTTGATGGAATGAAACGTGTGAACATTCAGGCTAGAGTCGTTGAAAAATCAGATACGCGGGAAGTTCAATCAAAATTCAAAGACCAAACGTACAGAGTTGCATCGGCGACCATTGCAGATGAGACTGGTACGGTCAAATTGACTCTGTGGAACGACCAGATTGAAATGGTCAAGGTGAACGATACAGTTAGAATAGAGAACGGGTATGTCACTAGTTTCAGAGGCGAGATTCAGCTGAACGCTGGCAAGTTCGGCACGCTCACTGTTGAGTAAACGGGTTGCTTAGGCTTCGTCACTTCTTTTTGAAAAACAGCCAGTTCTTCGTATCTCTAAGCCTTACTAGAACGTAAGGTCCCTGCAGTTTCTTGCCATTCAAGTTTACAATCAGCTTGTTTTCTTTTTTGTCTATGAGGTCGTAAGTGCCCTTGTCCCAGATTTCCACCGTTCCCGCCCCATATTCTCCTTCTGGAATTATCCCTTCGAAAGTCGCATATTCCAATGGGTGATCTTCGACTTGAACTGCAAGTCTTTTAACGCCGCTGTCAAGAGGAGGTTCTTTGGGAATCGCCCAACTTTTCAGTACTCCGTCCATTTCTAAGCGCAGATCGTAATGCAGGTGGGAAGCCGCATGTTTTTGAATGAGGTAAGTATTGCCTCTTTCCGAATTGAAGGCACCTTTTGGTTCTTCAGTTATCTCGAATTTCCGTTTCTTATGGTATTCCTTCAGTGTCAACTCGGTTTCCTCTCAACAGCCGCTTCTGTCAGGATGTGTTGAGTTCTTCAAAAAACTCTGTCAAATCCGCGTTTGACATTCCGTCTTTGTCGCTTATTTCCTGTTTCGCTGGTGGATTATCGCGGTAGAACGGAATCCTGTGAACGAGGCGTTCGACAAAAGTCGGTTCCAAGTCATTCTTGTAGAACAATCCAATAGGTATTTTGTCGCCCCATTCGTCCGCCTTTTCCATTGCCTGCAATTTCTTCTTCAGGTCCTCTTCCTCGCTATGAACTATAGGGTCGAACCCTGTTTCCTCGAGCTTGTAAAGTCTAGGTTGAGGTTTGCCTGTTTTTGGATCTTTTCGGTCTTCGCCACCGTACCAGTCTTTCGTGTTTAGGTCATTGTATGTGGGACATGGCTGTAACGCATCGATGAACGCCAAACCCTTGTGTTCCACCGCTTGAATAATGGTGTTCCTCAGGTGAAGAACATCGTAGGCGTATGATCGTGCAATGAAAGTGTAGCCTGATGTCAACGCCAAGGCTATAGGGTTGATTGCCTGGTTGATGTTTGGTTTGGGAA
Source organism: Candidatus Bathyarchaeota archaeon (assembly GCA_963845885.1). Classification (GTDB taxonomy): domain Archaea; phylum Thermoproteota; class Bathyarchaeia; order Bathyarchaeales; family Bathycorpusculaceae; genus DASPPK01. The sequence continues at coordinate 9,317 of CAWJTU010000020.1, read as the reverse complement.
TAGCCTTGGTCTTGAGACCGAGCTTCAACGTAGGAGATGCCTGACCTTTAGTTAGTCCGTAGACGCCGTTGTTGTGTATTATGTACGTTATGTCCAGATTCCTTCTTCCAGTGTTGACAAAGTGTCCCGCTCCAATTCCGAGTCCGTCCCCGTCGCCTCCGATGGCTATTACTTCTAGTTCTGGATTCGCAAGTTTGATTCCAGTGGCAAAAGGCAGTGTTCTTCCATGGAGCGTATGAACCCCATAAGTCTTTACATTGTGAGGAACCTTGCCTGAACAACCTATTCCCGACACTAGAACAACTTGATGTGGCTCCAAATCCATTTCTGCAAGAGCCATCTGCAACGCTGTCATTATACCGAAGTCTCCGCACCCCGGGCACCAGTCTGCGAAAATATCAGTCTTGAAATCCGCCATCTTACGAACCATACGTCAACACCTGTCTGTAGAATTTTGAATTGATTATCTATTTCTCTTTCTTCTACTTCTTGATTTTGTGTGGGGGTGCTTATTTTGTTTTCTGCCACGGGGGTGTCACTTACTTTTCCAGATTCGGTCATGTTTACATCACTGATTCATTTTTTGTTTTCGCCTGTGCGAAGGAGCGACTTTTCTAGGGGAGAGAAAAGGAAAACCTTATGTCTAGCTAGGGGAGAGCGGTGCAAAATTACGAGATTTTGCAAGACAATAAGGTTTTTAGCGACTGAGCTTTGATGCCTGATTCTATCTTGGCTGAGCGAATCCGAATTGCATACCCTTCGCGTGAGTGCATTGAGGTTTGAATGATTAGACGATGGTTTTTTGCTTTCCAAGACAGCGAAGGATGAGGATGAGCGAAGCCTTAGTGCGCGACTCAGTAAATTGGTTTAAACAGCGGGTGAAATCGTGAGGAATAGTTTTATTTCAATGACTTTCTGTTAATAGAATGGATGTGTTGGAAGGCTGATCAATTTTGAGTGTTTCTAGAGGTCACGTCAAACGATTAATATGGTTCTTCTTTTGGTTCGGAATGCTTTTTCTGCTCATTGGAGCAGTTTTCATAGGAGAAATGACTGTATTTTATGTTACCCCAGCAATAAGGCAATACGAGGGCGGTGCATTGATCAATAATTGGGAGACCCTGTTATATTCAATGCAGGAATACATGATCGCATCCGTGATTTTTGGCATAATTGTTGGTGGTCTTGGAACGCTCGGAGTTGTTGGACGCTGGAACAAGAAAGAAAATGTGGAGACAGAGAAGAAACTTGAACCATAATAGGACGTCTTTGCGCGCGCGGTTTTGGAATAGCGTTGCACTAGGCTCAATCTTTCATTCTCTTTTTTTCCTAGCCTGTTCGATCTAGTCAAGGCGCGGTTTCACCCATCTGTTTTCCCTTTATCATTGATTTGGAATTTCCAATCCTTCATGAAATCTGCAATCTGTTCGTCTGTGGCGACACGTGAGATTTCTGATATGATTACGTTGAATAACATGTCGTTACTGATAACGTCAAGATTGACAACGCCTGTATTTATGAGTCCCCTGACGAAATTCGACAGCGCAATCCAATCATCGAATGTACTGAGCGTTTGTACTGTCTTTTCCAATCCTTCGAATGGGCGATAGGTGATTCCATAAACATGAATGGTGGTGTCAGATAATTCATTAAAATGTTTTTTTAGATATTTAGAGTAGAAATCTATTACTTCAGTCCATTTGCTGCTTAGTGGTTTTGGTTTCTTCTGGATTAGGATAGCCGCGATAATGCCTTTGAAGTGTAAACACCACTTTTTGCCTGCTTTAGTAAGGTATTCTTTCTTTTGTAAGCTTCGCAATCTCTTGTTGAGTGTTGCATGAAGGCTGATTTTTCCAATGTTCTGGATTTTTCCAGTTATTTCCCACGCTGTAAGGGGACCGTTATCGTACAAGATGCTCAGAATCTGAATGTTGTGAGTTTTCTGTTTTCCTCGGAAAATACCAATTAGTTCCATATAGCTTTTAACCATGATCTCAACCGCTATATCGCAATATTGCCATGCCAAAGCTATATCTTCACTATTCATGATTTAAGGTTTTAGGTGGTGAATTGAATGTGCGGCAGTAAACGTGATACCGAATTCTTAGAGGCCACTGCTTTTGGCAAACAAGAGAGCGAGTGGATTACTCAGTATGATTGTTTTCCATTGCGAGACGGTTTTCGGAGTGACTATATGATCGTTGGTCGTGAACCTGTTACCAATTCGTATTGCGGGAAGCATAGACGGTTTATGAAGTGTGATAATGCTTCTGAGCATGGTTCGATTGGGGGAAGGGATTTTTACCATAATAACGTTACGAATTGTCACCTGTACAAGTGTCATAAATGTTGGAAGTATGGTTGGTGCGTTTTTCGGGCTAATCAGATTGAGAGTCGTTTTTTGACTGCTCAAAGTCTTTTGGGTTTGCCGATTGAGAGCGTTGAACATATTTCTGTTTCTGTTCCGAGGAGTTTGTATGGATTGTCTCCAAAGGATATGGTCAAAGGATGTGTGCATGCGTGTAAGTGCAGCGGGATTCCTAGCGGTGTTACAATTCTGCATCCGTTTCGTAAAGATCAGGAGCGTCGTGATTTGTACAAGTCCTTTCACTACCACGTACTTGGATACGTAGAAAATGGTTACGATCGTTGTAGGCAGTGTAATTTGGCGCGTTCTTGTTGTTGGGATTGTGACGGTTTTGAAGGGGTTACTCGTAGGGCGCATAAGGATGACGGCTGGATTGTAAGTTTAGCAAAAAATGAGAACGGCGTGGTCGAGAAGCGTAAGTCTGTCTTCGGGACGGCTTGGTATCAATGTGAACATGCAGGTTACAAAGTGGGTGTCAAGAATTTTCAGATCGTTGATTGGTTTGGGGTTGTCGCGAAACGTAAGTTTAAAACTGTTGTGAAGCCTTTTGAGTTTTCCTGTCCGATTTGTTCTAATGAGTTGAAGCCGTCTCCTTTGCCTTTGAATTGTGAGCCGATTCCTAGTAATCGTGGGGAGCGTGGGTTTTTGAGGAATTTTACGCTTCCGCAGGTTGATGATGAGGAGGTGAATTGATTTGAGCAAGCAGCCTAAGAGTTGGTTGAATTTCGACGATGTGATTCATTGTCGCGATGTTGAGTCGTTTAATGCGTTTGTTGAGCAGTATCTTTCCGAACGACATTTGTCTGGTGAGAAACGAAAGCGTACGTATTGGGCTTTGTTTTATGCTTGGAAGGGGTCTTGATTTTGGGTAAGGTGAGGTTGTTTGTTCGTGTTCGTAAGCAGGGTTGTCGTATTGAGTCTGTTCCTTTGAAACGTCTAGTTAAGTTATCTGGTTATCGGAAAACTCGTTGGTCTTTTGAGGATGGTTGGCTGATTCTTGAGGCTTTCTAACGCGCGCTCACCTACGTGTTCTAAACAGTAGAACAATAAGTGTGATCGATCAAGTTACAAGAGATTCTGACTTGGGGTTCAAACATGAGTGAAAGAATCTGGCTTCTTATGGCTATCATAGGACTCTTTCTGAGCATCGTTGGAGTGTTTCTTCCATGGTCAGAGCAAGGACCGCATCTAAGAACGTTTACGCCTGACCTTCTTCATACCGTGTATGGATACGAACTCTTCCTAGGCATGTACGCACTCGTAGGTTGTGCTATTGGTGGAGCTTCCATAGTTTTTTTCAAGATTGGGCTCAGGATGCTCTGGTGTTCTGTGATGCTCGTAGGTGGACTTATCACACTTGTCTGCTCATTAGTGTGGATACTTGTTCCAGGTGCCGTAGCCTCAAGTACGTTCATATACATGATTCCTCGTGGATCGATCAATGGAGTACACATATGCTTGATAGGTTCTATTCTCACATCAACCGTGTCCATTCTATACCGTCTCCATAAAGGCACGGATGACAGATCAGGCGAATCGTCTGGAACGTGCGAGTGAGCCGAACGGCTCACGAGTAGCGCAAGTATACACACCTACTAAGTCTTATATTTCAACACTGGCAGATCGTCAGTCTCAATTTTGGACCTGTTTGTGCATCTCTCAAATATCTCAGATTCGAGTGAAAAGCCCCAGTCATGACCCAAATATGCATCATGCAGAACCCAGACACCTGCGAGGGAAAAGAGTACATTTTCAAAAGTGGCAGACTTCCTAAATTCTCTTGTTGCTCTATGTCTCAGTGCGTTGTAACCATCTTCCCACCATGGAATTACACTATGTCGGCTTCGTTTGCCACTTTTTTTTATTCGCAGTCTTCTCTCGGTTTTGAAGGGAATGATGTATTTCTCTAAGCCTTTTACTTTGACCGCATTGTAGTCAAGACCGCCAATCCTTACATTTCTCATCGCTGTGAAATAATCCATAATGTTGTCAGTTCGATTTTGACATTCTTTCTGTAGTTGAATAAGAAAAGGTTTGATTTTATAATCATATTCGAGATGGTTTGTTCTGCGAGGATTGAATAGTATTAAATTGAAAAGTCTCAAGATTTCAGGTCCAATTCTCAGCATCAAGTTTGCAAATCGATAGGAGTAAACTCGCATGTGGTCCTGATTGAGCGCTACATATTCTAGACATTCATTGAAGTCTCTCTCGATGAACTTATACATGCTAATTGAAGCTTGATAATTCTCTTCAAGTATCTTTTGCGTATACCAATTGACAAGGTCATTTTTCATTTTGATGGACCTCAAGTCTCAGCATATACGGTTTCCGAATAGATTAAAGCGTCTATGATGATGTACGAGCGCGTGCCATTGCTTTGCAGATTGAGGATTTCTTTCTAGTCTTTAAAAAGATCTTCCATCAAGGCGGCTAGGAATAGTAGAAGACCCATTATTATGAGAAATCCTATGAAGTCTCCGACTTGCTTAGCATTTCGGGCTTCTTGTTCAAGAATGCTACGTAGTTCATCGCTTTCGGCTTGTGTGATTGTTCGATTTCTAGCTTTTTCCAGAAGCATATCTTTTCTGCTAATCATTTTGAGCCCTCCCTTTTTTCTTGGGTTCTGGGTTTTCTTTCAGTTTCTCCCACATCTTATACAAATCAATGAAGACGGGGAGAAATTCTTGTGGAATCTTGTCTACTTTTGCTGAGAGGGCATCCAATCTCTTTTTGAGGTCTTCTTTATCTGCTTCGTTTCTCTGTCTCCATTTCCCGAATTCATACACTATGACAAACATAGCAACGAGAAATGAGGCAATCTCAACATAAGGAAGTATGTCTTCAATAGTCATTATGCTTACTCAAATCTCGCTTTATTATAGAGCATTTAAAAGCCTTTTCATGAACGAATGGTTACGAGCTTTGATTTTTCTGTTTTGAGCGCGCTCGTTGAGTCTATGTTAGAATCTGGTGTGGCTGTCGTTCGGATAGGACGACAGTTATTCTTTTTATTGATTTTTGGTATTGATTTGTGAGGAATAATGTTTTTTATTATATTGCGCGTTTTTATGCATGGGTTGGCTGGCTGTTGATCGCTGGCATTCTCGTGCCTATTTGGTCAAGTGCATTGTTTGTGGTGGTTTGTTTGATTTTGGTGAGATGAGTGTTGAGGCTGAGAATGTTTGTGGCAGATGTATGCAGGTGCTTGTGGATTGATCTAGCGTATTGTTTTATTTGTTGAAAAAAAAGAGAGAGACTTATTTGCGTTTTCGGTATAGTGCGGTGTTGTCTCCGATATTGTTAACGTATGTGAAGCCGTTTTCGATTAGTTCTATTGCTTCTTTTTCGTTGTGTGCTACTTTGCATGTCCATTCGCCTGAATCGTCATGGTATTGGTGTTTCTACGATGTGTATGTATTTGTCTGTCATTATTGTTGTGCGGTGTCCTAGTATGTGTCGTACGTGTGTTCCATCACGTCCTTTGTAATATTCGGTTGTCGCTTTCCAATGTCGGAATGTGTGCAAATGAATCCGTTTGAGTCTTGGATTGTTGGTTCTTTTTGCTATTCGGTTTCGTAGTTCTATGAAGGTTGTTTCGATTCCTTTTTTGCTTGAGGTTCGGCTGAATGGTGCGTCTGTGTCTTTTGGGATTTGGTTTATCATGCCTACGAGTTTTAGGCTGATTGGTAGGGTTCGTGGTAAACTTCCTTTTTCGGGATGGTCTATTGTTACAGTTTTGTGTTCTTGGTCTATGTCTGCCCATTTGATTTGGTATGCTTCGCCTCTTCGTGCTCCTGTTTCTTTGAGTAGTTGTAGGAAGGCTGAGAGTGAGTTGTTGGCTGATGCTATGAGTTGGTCGAGTTCTTGTTCTGTCGGTATGAAAATGTTTTTTTCTTGTACGATGAATCGAGGTCTGTACCATGTTTTTCCGAGTGTTCGTAGGTAAACGGTGTATGATCCTGCGCACGTTGTTTTTGTTGAATTAGCCCAATTCATTCGTGTTAGTGCTGACGCGAATTGGTCAGGGTCGTTGATGTCGTTACAATGTTTAGCTACTTGGTTGAATCGGTCAATGTTGTCGGTTATGGTTTCTTCTGTGCGTCCTAGTCTGCGTAGGTGTTCGGTGTACTTGAGTAGGTCTGAAGTTCTGTCGAGGGGTAGGTGTGTTGATTTTAACTCCCGTACGTCAACACCTGCCTCTCTGCAGCTTGCCCTTGAAGAACATTCTTCAAAGCACCATACACTTCCGTAGTCGTTATCGGCCTTCCGTTGTACTTGAGAATCCGAAAGTTCACTTGTATTCCAGTTTTCTCTCGGATTATTTCAGCAAGTTGTCCTGAGTAATTGTTCTCAATAGTAACGATTTTTCTTGCGTTTTTTAGCATGTTAGCGACGCTTTCTTTTGGTAGAGGATTTATCATGCGGACCTGCAGAAACTTCAGGGCAAAACCTTCCTTGTTCAATTTGTCCATTGCTTCAAGAATCGCTCCTTTTGGCGAACCCCAGCTTACTACGATGTCTGTGGAGTTTTGATCGCCGAAGACATTAAGTCGTTCTTCAACCGGTATTTCTTTATTAGCGGTATCGAGTTTCATCATTCTTTTCTCAATCATCTTGTCCCTGTTGACCGGTTCCTCGCTTATGTGTCCAATCTCATTGTGCTCGTCTCCAGTGTACCAGTGGATTCCATTTTTGGTGCCTAAAACGACTCTTGGAGAGATTCCGTTTTCCGTGAAGCTGAATCGTCGGTACTGGCGACCTTCAAGTTCTTTTTCTCCCAGCATCATCCCTCTTTCAATCTTGAATCTGCCAGTGTCGAATGATTTGTAAGTCTGAGAGCTGTTTGCCAAAGCCTTGTCGACAAGGTGAATGACAGGCATTTGATATCTTTCAGCGTAGTTGAAGGCAAGTGCCGCATCATAGAAACATTCTTTAATATCACCCGACGCTAGGACGATCCGCGGAAAATCCCCGTGTCCAGCATGCACACAGAACTGTAAGTCTGCTTGACCAAACCGCGTGGGTAAGCCTGTCGAAGGAGCTCCTCTTTGATAATATGTTATTACAACAGGAACTTCAGAATTGCCTGCCCAGCTTAGACCTTCAACCATCAAGGAGAAGCCTGGACCGGACGTTGAAGTTGCTGCCCTTGCGCCTGCCAAACAGGCTCCGGAAGCAGAATTTATCGCGGCGATCTCGTCTTCGGTTTGGACCACGACTATCGACGCGTCTCCAGTTTTCGTTTTGATAATCTCGTGGGCTTCCAAAAATTCGCTTTCGTCCGCCGCTGGCGTTATTGGGTAGTAAGTCTGAATTCTGCAGCCCCCCAGAATCTTGCCCATTGCAACCGCCTCATTGCCCGAAACGAAAATTCGCTCCTCATCGGTTTTGATCTTTCCAAGTCTGTGTGGAAAGCTGTCTGCAAAGACTTGCTCTGCGTAGGCATAGGCCTCTTTGAGGGCAACCACGTTCATGTCTGCCACTTTAGGTTTGTCTGAAAAAATGGTTCGCACGGCCTTTTCAACCAAATCTTGATCATATTTCAGAAGTGCAAACGAAACGCCTATGGTCAGAACGTTCACCATGCGAGTGATAGCTGCTATCGACTCAATCCTTAGCTTTGCCGCTATTTGTTTCAGCAGGTCCATATAAGGAACGAGAAAGATATGGACGCCTTCTTTTCGTGCGCCTTCAAGGAAATCGTTCAACGTTTCGCCCAAGCCTTTCTTCTCAACATATTTCCGAAGTTCATCTTTGAATTCGTAAGGCAGAGTCGCAATGTTGAAGACTCTTCGTGTCAACCTGTTCCTTGTCAACGATTATTCCACCGTTAGGAACAACTTCACTTATGTGTCTCACAACGGTTTCTGCATCAAATGCTGCTAGGAGATCGACCTCGTTGACATTAGCTTGAACTTCGAAGTCTGACACGCGAAGGTGGAAGTAGCTGTGAAGACCTTTGATGTTAGAGTGGTATTCTCTTCTACCATAAACGTACAGACCACCGTAACCGCATGCTCTTCCAAAAATGTTGGCAGCCGAATCGACTCCTGCACCTTGGGGTCCGCCGGCCATCCAGTTGATCTCTTTCATGGTCGCTCCTCTAGATTGTGTCTAGAAGAAAACTTGAGCTAAAAGCCTTTGTCTCAGCCGCCCGTCACAGCGCCATCTATACAGCAATCGCAACCAGAGGTTTTGCCGCAGTAGGGGCATACACACTTGCAGTCATCGATGGGATTGTGACACCTTTCGCATAAGAGGGATCTCTGCTTTACGTTTCATACCTTTCCATCCAGTCTTGTTAGGACCGAAGATCAAAATTAAGCTTTTGCAATGTCTCGTTTTAGAATTGAAGTGTGAATAACAGAAAAAGGTGTGGAATGCGGGTGTTTGATTCTTGAACCTTCTGTCTGAAAGAGTGAGATTTTTAGCGCTCGCCTAAGATTTTCGATATAAAAAGAGGATTTTTGTTTTATTTTACGAAGTCGTCGAATGTCCAGAAGTGGTTTTCTTCTTGGATTATGATGTCTTCGAACATGCGCCTTGTTGTTGTGTCGCCGCATTTGAGTGCTTCAGCGATGATTTGGCGGTACAGTGATATTGTAGTGCTTTCCAATTCGTGATCCAATGTTAAAAAGTCCTGGGCTGTGTCGCCGACTACCGGTAGGGGATCTGGTTTGTATGTTGCTTCGCCTTCAAGTAGGTAAATACGTTCGCTGATTTTTTCTAGGTGGTCCATTTCTGCCATAAAGATTTCTTTTAGTATTTTGCTTACTACGGCGGCTTTGTTGGTTTCAGTGATAGTTTCTAGTGGTGTGTTTTTCGTTCGGAGTTCAAGGAAAGCCATTTTCTCATGCTGATTCGTATACTGGACAATTGCGGTTATTTCTCCTGAGACAGCCTTGTTTAAGAGGGCAAAGTAGTCGTCTGTGTATATTTTGCGCCA
>CAWJTU010000019.1:0-141648 GCA_963845885.1 Candidatus Bathyarchaeota archaeon | reverse complement strand
GTTGATGTTGCGTTGAAGCCTTCTCCGTTTATCAAAAGGTAATTGGTATAGTTGGTTGGTGTGAAAACAAGGTCAAAATTGGCGTATCCGGAGTTGTCTGCTATTGTGTATAAAAGCGTTTTTCCGGTGTCTCTGTTTGAGACGCTTAGTTGTTTGTTGGGGCTCGTTACTACGCTGTAGTTTCTGGTCATTTGACCTTGGAAATCTGCGATGCCGCCGTTTATCGTAACGTTTCCGCATAAATAGAAGTTGCTCATGTTGTCCGCGAGGATTTGGTCATTGATGAATGAGTTGTCAAAGCAGATTTTGCCCAGAAATGTATTAGCATTCACGCCGTCTATGGTTGAGTTGTTGACCGTCACGGTGCAATTGGAATAACAGAGGATGTAGCCAGTGTTGTTCGAGTTTTCAACGAGAAGGCTGGACGAGCCACTTGAATTATACCAGTTGGCGCCCGAATTTCTTGATGAGACGGTTGAGAAGTCTTGGCAGCTGATGCTTCTTATGTTGGAATCTAAGACCGAAATGGTCGATGTGTCTGAGCCGAGAATAGATCCGTCGTAAAACTGGCAGTCAGTTACGGTAACCCGGGAAGACTGTGAAGCGTTGACACTAACTGCCACGACATCTGAATGGTTGAAGAAGGCAGTGGCGTTGTCCTCAACATAGATTGTGCTGTGTGGATACAGCAGGAACCCGGCGTAGCTAGTGTGGACGGTGAATTGTGCGTTGTCAGCTGTTAGGTTCGCGTTGTCTCTGATTTCAATCGAGTATTCGCGGTTGGGCTGGTAGATTACGAGTTCTGCATTTTTTATGACTAGAGTGGCGTTGTCTTTGACTACGATATTACCCTCTTGTTGATATGGTCTGTCGATAGTCATGGTTTCGTTGGCTTTCAATATTAAGTCGCCACTGTGCCCCGTTGGCATAGAAATCAGATCCGGCACAACCAATAAAGCGATTAACAGCACGGCCACCAAGACTAAGGCGGCTATCAGAACAATTTTGAGGGAGACGATCCGCTTGGACACTTTCTCTTTGTCACGGTTTTTTCGCTCAGGACCGTTTGAAGAACTAAACATTATTTCTCCCTATAAATGACTAGAGAGAAGACCAGATATAATTCCTCGTTCCTTGACTGCACTTTTTCTAGCACTATGGATGTTAGAGCGCGCGCGTTTGAAGTCTTATCCAAATATGCTCTGGTAAGTAGTGCTCCAATTCGTGGGGTTTAGATAGTAGTCTGGGTTGTTGCCTGCAGTCGCCACAAGCGATGTTCCTGGTGGTAGCACACCTCTAAGTATGGTGTATGATGCGATGGCCTCGCTACTCGGCACTCGTCCTGTATTCACTATTGCGTATTGTCCAGCACCCGATGCGAACCAGTTGAGGAACAGTTTTGCGAAGTTCGGGTGAGGAGCGTTTGCACAAAGAGCGCAGGGTATAGGTAATGAAGTGGCTGGTGGGATCCAAGCTATGCTAACGTTTATTGTAGGTTGTCTCAACGTCTCCAGATAATCATTTATTAGTCCTATTCCTATTGCTGCTGTTCCCTGCGCAACGTCCGTGAAGGAGTCTCCTGCGCTTACAGTCTTCATCGGATGGTTGGCTGCGATACCTTGCATCAACGACGCCCAGCTCGCGTTGCCGAATATCGGGTATAGATGAGCAAAAAGCGCGCCTGCAACGTTCAAAGTCTTGGGATCGTCTATTACAAGCTTGCCATTCCAATATGGGTCAGTTAGGTTCTGCCAAGCTGTAGGCACATGAGCCAAATCCACGAGGTTCTTGTTGTAAACCACGACGATGGGTATTCCGAAACCGATTGTCCACAATCCATTTGCATCATAAGTTCCTGCTGAGTAGTTCATGAGACTTATCATTGGGTTCGTGTAGTTCTCAGCAACTCCCGCTATCAAGGCTGATTCCACAGCTCCCAAAGTGTCGATCAACACGTCAGCCTTAACTTGCCCCGAATTGTATTCAGACAAAGCAGAAACGGCGATGTCGGATGGAGACTTGCCAACATAGTTTATCATTCCTGTAGCCCAAGGATATTGTGCATAAAAGGCAGGCTCAATCCACCTCGTGAAATCTGCCGTGTCCATAACTCCGTAAATCGTCAGCCCTCCTTCTGAAAACGCTTTGTCTTCCAGAATCGTGGAGTGAGCAACCTCGATTTCTGTTCTATTGATGGGGATTCCTTGAGTGTTGAAAAGAGTGATCAGATAAGCGATGTCTCGCATGTTTATTATGCCGTCAGGAACGCCTATGGTCGACCCACTGACATCAGCCCAAGGATCGTAAGAGTTTGTTGCACTTCGAATAGGAGACACCATAAACAAAGTTCCCGTGAGAATAACGGTCGCTAATATGGCTAGAAAGAGAGTCTTTCCGGTAATCATGAATACTACACCTTTCTCCTCTGACAATGAGATAGACAGCTAATCTTATTTGTGTTGTGAAACGCGCGCAACAACGTGTTTGACATTAGTTGTATACAAAAGCATCGCCCAAAGTCACTTGATTGGAGTTTTCTAACCTTCGTTTGGAGACTCTGTGACTCTTCTCTTCTTTTCTTCTGGTTTTTCCTGCAATGGTTTCTACCATAGTCTTCGTTATCATCGCAAGCCTCAAATATCCGCCGAAGACAGACTCGTCTTTATAAGATAAAGTGGCGCTAATAGGCAGAAGGCAGAAAAACTTGTTCAGAAGCGTTGGTCTGGTTGCAAGGTTCGATAGGAAAAAAGCAGTCAAACTCGCAGAAGACCTCGCTGAACATCTTACAGCTCATGGACTAGAAGTATACGCAGAAGAAACTCTTGTCAAGAAGACAAAAGTCAAAATACCACCAATTCCACTGGAAAAAATGAAAACGGATTTCATCATAGCAATTGGTGGAGATGGAACATTACTCCGAACATGCATCACAATCCCCAAACCCGAGCCACCTATACTCGCGATTAACATGGGCGTCAGGGGTTTTCTCACAGAAATAGAACCCAAGAGCGCTTTCTCCGCGGTGGACAAATGTCTCAATGGCAACTTTGAGGTTGAGAAGTATATGAAACTGTCAATAACCGCCGACGGATTGAATTTCCCAAATGCCTTAAACGAGGTTGTGATTTCTCCAGACGAACCAGCAAAACTACTCTATGCACACATATTCAAAGATGGAGAACGAATTCTGGACTGCCAGTCAGATGGACTCATGGTGGCCACTCAAACCGGTTCCACTGGATATTCCTTGTCAGCAGGAGGACCTGTTCTAGATCCTGGAGTTAACGCGTTCGTTCTAACCCCAATAATTCCCCTTAGCACTTTTCATCCGATCGTTTTTCCCAGCAACTCAGAACTTACGATTGAAGTCATAAAATCAAGAAGAACGCAGATACTAGTAGATGGACACTACAGGCAGATTGCAACATCCAAGCTTCCTCGGATAGAGATCACACGCTCAAAGTACGAAACGTCTTTCATCAGGTTCAAACACAATTTCTATCACCGTTTAAGAAGCAGATTATTCTTCAAAGGAATAAAGTGAAATCAACTTGAGCACCAATGGAAAACGGGCCATAATTCTGGACACTTCAGCTTTTGTCGCGGGATTCGATCCCTTCTCGATATGTGAGGAGCAGTACACGGTCCCAGCCGTGAAAGACGAAATCGCACGAAAATCAATTTCGGAGTTCAGATTTGAAACGGCTGAAGAAAGCGGAAAGATAAAAATTGAAAAACCAGACGAAAAATTCCTAGAAACAGCCAAACGAACAGCCTCAGAGGTGGGAGACACTTTTTTCCTTTCCGACGCAGATCTCCAAGTCCTCGCGTTAGCTTTTCAACTCAGAGCTAAAGGCTACTCACCGATGATAGCCACTGATGATTATTCAATACAGAACGTTGCAAAGCAGGCGAAGATAGAATTTGCTTCACTTGTAACATTCGGAATCCGTCGTCGGCTGGAATGGCTACGTTACTGCCCCGCATGCCACAAGACTTATTCTGCAAACTTCAAATCGTCAAGCTGCGACATCTGTGGAACATTGCTGAAGAGGAAACCGTTAAGACAAACAACCACAACTAATCCAAAAGTATGAAACCATCTTGGCATCAATCTATTTACGATTTAGGGAGAATCACATTTTGAGTTCAGTTGAAAGAACCACGCTATACTTTGAAAAAGCGGGCGAACAAAACACTAAGACTCTTCTAGAATTTGTGAAGAAATACATTAAGCAAGAAGGCATAAAAAACGTCGTTGTAGCCTCAACAACCGGGCGTACAGGAGCAGACGCTGTCAATATCTTCAAAGGTTACAATGTTGTAGTCGTTGCCCACGCATATGGATTCAAAGAATCAGGAAAGAACGAACTTCAGAAAGAGTACCAGCGAAAAATCTGCTCTAAGGGCGGCAAGATCTTTGCAGGTACACACGCATTAAGTAGTGCCGAAAGAGCTGTACGCAAGGATTTCGGAACGATTCAACCTCTGGAAATCATTGCAAATGTGCTCAGACGACTGGGGGATGGAACGAAGGTTTGCGTCGAGATAACGTTGATGGCGGCTGATGCCGGTTTGATTCCAGTCGACGAGGACATTGTGGCTATAGGCGGGACCGGACGTGGAGCGGATACAGCACTGCGCATTCGCGCTGCAAACTCGGCAAAGTTCTTTGACCTCAAGATAAAGGAAGTAATAGCAAAACCTCTCAACTTCTAAGAAACACGCCGCGCCAACTTCATTTACTGATTTGACAACATGAGTTGCTCAGACTAAACATCGTGGCTATCGCGTTTACTGAAGTAGATTATGCCGCAATCTTTGACGTAGCCGCACTTCTCGAAAAGCTTCTGCGAGGCAATGTTGGATGACTCCACCAAACCACAGAAGATACGCATCCCGTGTTTCCTCAACACCTTTTCGGACTCGCCGATCAAAGCCTGAGCCACCCCGCGATTTCGGTGAGAAACTTCAACAGTCAGACGGTTTATCCATCCCTTACGCAGATCGCAGCTTAGTATCACGGTTCCGATCAATCGTCCATTTTCAAACGCTCCCAAGAAGAAGTCAGGGTGCGTTTTGATCTCTTTTGAGATAGCTAGTTTGCTGTCGCGACCATTTGGTTTGAAAGGTAATTCAGCTCTGGACCACAGGTCAACGATTTTCGGATAGTCAGATATCCTGAGCCTTCGAATTTCCATTTCAACACTTGAGTCGGTTGCTACTTCTCTTTCTCAACCTGTTTGGTAACATCCTCGATTATGTCCAACGCAGAGTCAACAAGTTCTTTTGTGATTATCAATGGCGGAGCAATCCTGATCGTTGAAACACCACAAGTAATGACGTTGACACCTCGTTTCCACGATCGCATCATTATTTCATTCACCTTTCTGAGGCGCAGGTTTCTTGCTTTCCTTACTCTCAACGATCTCCATGCCGATCATCAATCCTTTACCTCTGACATCCCCGACGATTTCACTCTTATCTTTGAGCTCACTCAGTCTTTTCATAATGTAGGCACCCTGCTTGGTCGCATTTTCCAACAGTTTCTCTTCTTTGATCACGTCGATTACAGCGTTCGCTGCAACACATGACAGTGGGTTTCCGCCGAAGGTGCTGGCATGAGCCCCTGGAACCCAGTCCATGATCTTTGATTTGGCAATGCACGCTCCTAATGGAAGCCCTGAAGCCAAGGCTTTTGAGGTAGTAAGTATGTCTGGTTCGACTCCCCAATGTTCGATAGCGAACCATTTTCCAGTTCTACCCATACCCGACTGGACTTCATCGTCTATGAATAGCAGTCCGTACTTGTCAGCGATTTTCTTCAGGCGCTGGAAGTACTCCGGCGGCGGAACGACGTATCCACCCTCTCCCTGAATAGGTTCGACCACTATCCCAGCTGTATCTTCAGGGGGAACATATTTCTGAAGAACGTATTCATCTATGAAATCTACGCACCAGTAATGGCATTCTGGAAATGTCAGTTTATACGGGCATCTGTAACAGTATCCGTAGGGTACGTGTGTCACTCCGGGCATCAATGGGAAGAAAGATCGTCTTTGAGTAGGTTTACTCGCCGTGAAGGAAAGCGCTCCGATTGTTCTCCCGTGAAAAGCGCTGATGAACGCTATGAATAGTTGCCTGCGACTGTGCCACTTAGCCAGCTTCACTGCGGCTTCGATCGCTTCGGCGCCGCTATTGCCAAAAAAGACTTTCTTCTCTGGGCTTCCTGGTGTGATGTGCGCAAGTCTTTCTGCCAAGTCGACGACTTCTCGATAGTAGAAGTCTGTGTTTGAGTAGTGCAGAAATCGCTCGCTCTGATTCTTTATTGCGCCCACAACTTTCGGATGGTTGTGGCCAACGTTCAAGCAGACTAAGCCTGAATTGAAGTCTATGAACTCGTTTCCATCGACGTCCTTCACAATGCAGCCTTTCCCGGACTCGACAACGAGTGGGTAAAACCTGCCATAAGACGGTGAAATCAAAGTTTCGTCTTTTTTCACCAGTTCTCTTGCTTTGGGTCCTGGGGGAGTAACAACAATCTTGGGGTAACTGCTCATTAGTTATCACCTGTTGGGACTAAACGTTTAGAAAAAGACTGTTTATATAAGTATCTGTGAAACCTCAGCGTAAGTCTACATTAGAAAACGGTTGTAGCAGAAAGAATATCACTTGTCTAGCAACGAGAATTCATGGTTTTCCATACAATACAAGATCGGGCACAGACGCAAGTCTATTGTATTGTTCCCAGTCTTCGTCAACCCATTTCTGGATTTTTTCGACGTCGTCGTTGGAAAGTCCTCGAAAACGTCCCTGCGGCGCGAAGTATTCCTTGACTGGTTTGCGTTTGGTCTTGTCCAAAAGTCTGTCGCTTGGAGAATTGAGTTTGAATTTTCCGCTTTCGATTTCGTAGAGTACCCATAGACCGCTAAGGACTGCAAGTCGACCCAACTCTACTGTCTTGCTGCTGTCGTAGCGCCATCCTGTTGGACAAGGTGCGAGCAGATGGATATACTTGGTTCCTCTTATTTCCTTAGCTTTCCTCAGCTTATTAATGAAATCTAACGGGTAAGACGTGCATGCCGTTGCGACATATGGGATTTTGTGCGCTGCCATTATCAGGGGCATGTCCTTCTTGCGCTCTTTCTTTCCAGAAGGTGTCGTAGTCGTCCAAGCACCATATGGGGTGGCTCCACTCCTTTGCATTCCAGTGTTGCCATAAGCTTCATTGTCATAACAAATGTAGATGAAATCCGTTCCCCTCTCAGCCGCTCCGGAGAGTGCTTGTATGCCTATATCGACTGTTCCACCATCACCGGCCCAGCTGACCACAGTAACATCATTTATCTTTCTCTGTTTTAAAGCGGCAACGACGCCGGAAGACGCGGCGGCAGCTGCTTCGAATAATATGTTCTGAAGTGGGACAGCGAAAGAAGTGCAAGGATAGGGTCCTTGAATCACCGTTGTGCAACAGGCAGGAACCATCAACATAACTTTGTTTCCCAAGGCTTTGAACAGCATGCGAAGAGAAATGGCTGGCCCGCAGCCTGCGCAAGCAGCATGTCCTTTCAACAAATATTCTTCTTTTGGAAGTTCCTTTATCGTAACCATCCACTGTCACTCCTTGAGATCAAACCATTCAGTTCTTTTTTCAATTCTGCCTTCGCGCATTGACTTCAGCGATTTCGTAGCCATTTTTGCGATGCTTTCAGCCGTGACATCCCTTCCTCCTAGACCCGCTATGAAACTGCCTATCATGGGCCTGTCCTTTTGGTCGTAAAGTGCCGCCTTTGTTTCCGAGGCGAGAAAACCTTCCATGCCGAAGGATATGTGTCGGTCGATGGTTGAAATCATTCGAGCATTCTCTGCAAGCTTCAAAATCTCTTCAATTGGATATGGGCGATACACGCGAACTCTTGCCGAACCTACTTTTTGTCCTTCTTTGCGGAGTTTGTCGATGGCGAGTTTCGCGTCGCTTCCCATAGTTCCCATCGTCAGCATCACCAAGTCAGCGTCTTCGCATCGATATTTCTCGATCATGCCGCCGTACCTGCGACCGAACTGTTCACCGTATTCTTCGTCGATTTTTGGAATCAACTTCCCAGCATTTTCCATTGCTTCTTGTATCATGTACCGAAATTCCATGTAATACTCTGGTGCAACAAGCCCCGCGTGTGATTGGGGTTTGTCAACATCTAGAATCCATCCTGATTTGTACGCAGGGAGAAAGGCGTCGACTTTTTCCTGACTTGGCAGGGTAACTGGTGCCGTTGTGTGAGATAGTATGAAACCCTCTAAGCAAACCATGGCTGGCAAGAAGACTTTTTCGTTCTCGCAGAGCTTGTAAGCTTGGATGATGGTGTCGAAGACTTCTTGGTTATCGGCACAGTAGAACTGCATCCAACCTGTATCTCTCTGAGACAAGGAATCGCTTAGGTCGGGCATTATGCTCCATGGAGCGCCCATCGCACGGTTAACAACCGCCATCACTATCGGCAATCGTGAACCGGAAGCCCAGTGCAGAGCTTCGTGCATTAGAGCCAATCCGTGAGCAGAGGTTGCAGTGAATGTTCTGACTCCTGCTGCAGCCGCCCCTATACATGCCACCATTGCGCTGTGTTCAGATTCCACTCGGATGTACTCCGCATCCATCTCACCTGATTCCACGAAATCAGCTATCTTTTCAACGACGGTTGTCTGGGGAGTTATTGGATAGGCAGCAACGACTTTTACTCGTGCGGCTTTCGCAGCAAATCCTGCTATGTGATTCGCTGTGTCAACAATTTGTGCCACTTAATCTTCCTCCCTCTTCATGATTATCGCTTTCGTTGGACACTCATTAGCGCAAATTCCGCAACCCTTGCAGTAATCATAATCAATCTTTGGAGAATCGTCTTGTTGACGAGATATGGCTGCGTCTGGACAATAAACCCAGCAAATAGTACAACGTGTGCATTTTGTGTAGTCTACTTCAGGGCGGAAGGTTCTCCAAGATCCTGTTTTTCCCATGCTTCCCTCAGCCAGGCGAAGACAGGGCGGTTAACGGCATTTCTTTTCGGCTTTTTGTTCCTGTCATTGATCTTTGACCTCCCACCACTTCACTAACCGTTCATACGCCAATTCTGTCGCTTTCATGTTCTTCTCTCCAGCTGCACCAGGCCAAGTTTCTTTCACCGCTTTCAAAACGCTCTCAAGTTTCACTTCACCCGTTGCCTTGGCAAACGCGCCGAGAATAGATGTGTTAACAAGAGGTTGCCCCGCGACAACGATGTTGAGTTCAAGAGCTATGCCAGTAGCATCAACAGTTGCGACATGCCAACCGCCCAGACCTATTTCACCCGGTTTCTTCTTCGTGTTGAAAACAACGATTCCGTCCTTTTTCAAGCCTTCAGTAACATCAACGACTTTGTAGATGTAGGGATCGAGAACTATGACATAGTCAGGATTGTAGACTTGGCTGTGAACAAGTATAGGCTCACTGCTTAATCTGGCAAAGGCTTTTACAGGAGCCCCGCGTCGTTCAGCTCCAAAGTAAGGAAAAGCTTGAACCGATTTGCCCTCATAAAAGGCTGCGTGAGCCAATACTTCTGCAGCAGTGACGCTTCCTTGCCCACCTCGACCATGAATTCTGATCTCTTTGAGCAAACCTTCCCACTTCCGCCGAGAAATGAACCATGGAAGATTCAGCCTTATTAGTGTTAGCTCATACAAACAACAAAAATATCATTAACAGTATGCCTGTTGCAACGAAAATCGGCACAACTGATTTCTTCGCTGTCTGCAGACTCTTATCTATCAAAAGACAAAGTCTTTCAAGCTGTTTAGCTCCCAGAACCTTAACATCCTTGACTGTTACGGCACCTGAAGCTACTCTCGCGGGCTCCAGCTTGGCTATCGCAGCTAACGTTGCATCTTTGATGTATCCTAGCACCTTCTGCTTGTCCATCACTTCTCCCACTGGATGATAACCCTGCCCGCCAAGTATCAGCGCACTTACAGCATGCGTGTCGGTTGTGAAAACTTCGCCTTCCTCAACACCCAAAGAATTCAAGTAGGACAGAACCTCTTCACGCAAACCGGAAACCATATTGTTACCATCAATGACAACGTAAGCTGCCTTCTGATCACCACACTTAACAACGATAACGGTGATACCGCCAGTTCCCATGCCATCCTCCAACCCGAACTCTTTTGGAAAAACGGTGGCCGCGCCAACTTCGAAAGGCAGCTGCTTCAAAGAGGCAGCCATTTTCAGACACTTTCTAGCGACATCCTCCAGTGACCCCATTGATTTCTCCATCTCTGCCTCCCCATCCATACTATTGTGGGCATTAACCACGGCGCAGAGGTTCAACCCATTCCTACGAGCCTCCTCACCAACAAACAAACCCAGTTCGGGTGGCAGATCCTCAATCGTTTTGGGAGCAAGAGTGAACGAGATCAGAACAGATTTGCCAAAGACCTGGCAACATGCTGTTGCCAGACCATTCGTGACTTTTACGAACGGAGACGCCTTTGCCTCCGAGACTTCAAGATCATGAACTGATGCCACAAGATTATCAATGACCTTCTGGTTCTGTCGTTGCGAAGCCAGATCGAACTCGTGACCCATCAAACCATGCGGAACACAAGCCACACAACCAAGTTGCTTCTCCAAAGCTGCTTTCATCATTGACGGCAGAAGGCTACTTCCAATATTCTTGAAAGGACCAGGATGAACTGAAGGCACAGTTACCACTGTTTCGCCGTCAGAAGAAGCAAACTTCACGAAACGCGTTTCAACATCTTTCTTCTCTCCCAAGTTTTCCAATAGTTCTTCGAACGGCGCGTTTAGACCCAAAACCCAATTGAGCATGAATGCTCTAAAAAGTAACAAAGAACGCATTCCCAAGGTCTTTTCACCTATCCGATCAATAAGGCGGAGAAAAGCATAACTCGAAACAAGCGTGGCAGCGACTGAAAAAAGGATAAAAGCAATAGTAGTCATGATCTGAGCCATAACGAAATGTCCCGTCTGAGACCAAAAGATCAAAAAGAGAACCATTATGACAATTGGTTGGAGAAATGCGGCAATAATTATCTTGGCGTATCTCAGCGAGATTGTTGAAGAAAAGATCACCATTCTAGAAATTGTTGCAGCTGAATAGCCAAGCAGGCAGAGTCTAATCCACCAGCTCGGAGAACTTTGAGCAATTGAAAAAATAGATCCTAGCAAAATGAAGATAAGCCAAATTCCCCATGAAAAAACGGAAAGAACCATTGCACGTCTCAAATTGAAGATTGTTTGACGCCTGAAAACTGCCGAGTCTATGAGATAATCAGTAAGAATGGTGCCCAGAAAGATTGCAACAATCAGGAACAGGCCAACCCCCAGCCCGCTGATCGAAGATGACATCGTTAAGGTCGAGAGCAAACCTGCGGCGAGGCATGCAACGGCTAGCAACAAGATGGCTGCTTTGATTGATGGAAGTCTGAAAAGCGAAGAATACCGCTTGACTGCGCTTCCCATAGATTGCTGCAGTGAGTCGTCAGTAGACACTAGGATTCCTCAAAGTTGATTTTGCTAAGATAGAAACACCTACATATTAAATTGTCGTGATCTCGAGAACAATAATGCGGGTCGATTTGGCATTCTTCAGCCAAATGCCAGGCACACACATCAACTTTTCTTGACATGAAACTGCAAATGCTGATTCCTAAAAATACGACAAAAGCCCTGCAAGAACATTAGTACAATATATATCTAAGTAAGACAAAGTATTCTAACCGTCTGATGTTAACTGTCAGGTTTTGCAAATCTCATGCCCGATCAGTCACTCCCTCCATCAATATTTCACATGCTTGAGAAGAACGTTGGAAATCAAATACGTGTGATCTTGGATCCCGCATACGGTTTTGAAGGGACTCTAGTCGCAGTAACTCGAGAACCTTCGGGTATATGGTTATCAGATGCTGAGGCTATAGTCTTGCGGGCAACAATCGCCCAGCCAATACCTCAAATCACAAGTAGGGAAGAAAGAAGCGAAATATTCGTGCATCTAGATTCGGTACAGCGAATAGAAGTCTTACATCCACTTTCCAAACGGTAGATTTCGGTGTTTTAATGGAAGAATATGTTTGCTAGCACGCACACTACAATCAGGGTCATCGCGAAAGCCACCAAGATCTCAGGCCGAACTTTGACTCCTTCTGTTTCCTCTTCAAAGAACCTAAGCAACCCAGCGCTTGCGGCAGGCATCGGTGACTTATTCTCTTTCTTTTTCTTGCTCATACGTGGCGCCTAGTCGAACATTTGATGATTAAGTCTAACGCCCTCTCCATTATTAATCTTATGCTACTTCAAAGAGCTTTTATTTCTGATCGAGCCTTACAGTCACAACCAAGTGACCTTGAATGTCTAGCCCCAAAGCTTCCTACGATCACATATTTGATCTCCTCCAAGAGCATCACAAATGGTTTCAAGAAAGCATTCCACTAATAGCAAGCGAGAATATTCCAAGCCCCGCCGTCCGCGAGGCCATTGTAACTGATTTTGGAAACCGTTACGCAGAGGGATGGCCGGGAGAACGAGTCTACGCTGGATGCCGCTTCATTGACCAAGTTGAATTCAAATGCATCGACCTTATGAAGCAGCTCTTTAAGGCAGAGTTCGTGGACGTCAGACCAACTTCAGGGGTCGTATCAAACCTCGCGGTTTACACCGCGTTTACTGAGCCTGGAGACACACTGTTAGCCTTGTCAATTCCAAGCGGCGGACACATAACATCTGGCAAGAAAGAACTTGGCGGCACGGCAGGAGCAGTCAAAGGTTTAAACGTCGAGTATCTTCCTCTCGACTACAAAGAGCTAAACATAGACGTGGACAAAGCAAAGATCAAGATGCAGGAACTTGCCGCAAAAGGAAAACCTCCGAAGTTCGTTATGTTCGGTGCGAGTGTCTTTCCGTTTCCGCATCCAGTCAAAGAACTTGTAGAAACTGTACATTCCGTCGGAGCGACAGCCGGATATGACGCCGCACATGTTGCAGGATTGATCGCTGGAAAACAGTTCCAAGACCCTCTTAGAGAAGGAGCTGATGTGGTGAGCCTGAGCACGCACAAGACGTTCTTTGGACCTCAACACGGCGGAATACTTTCTTGGGATAAATATGCTGATAGAATCAAGAAAGCGACCTTTCCAGGGATGGTCAGCAATCACCATCTCCACAACGTAGCTGGTCTCGCAGTGGCATGCGCTGAAATGTTGGAATTCGGCGAAGAGTACGCAAGCCAAATAGTCAGGAACGCAAAGGCATTGGGACAAGCCCTCTATGAACGAGGTTTGAACGTCCTAGCTGAACACAAAGGTTTCACGCAATCGCATGTGATCCTGATCGACATTACTAAACAAGGTGACGGTGGCACAATAGAGGAAACACTGGAAAAAGCCAACCTAATCATAAACAGGAATCTACTACCCTGGGACATAAAGGAAGGCAGACACTTTATGCATCCGGGCGGGATAAGGCTTGGAGTTTCAGAAGTCACGAGACTCGGAATGAGAGAGACCGAAATGGTAGAGGTAGCCGATTTCGTGAAACGCGTAGTGATTGATAAAGAACCTGTTGAAAAAGTGAGAACAGACGTGGTAGAGTTCAGAAAAGACTACCAGAAAGTGCATTACTGCTTCGAAAACACGACCGAAGCTTACAAGTATGTGGGAATCCGATAAGCCTCATGGTTTTTTGTGCCCCTTGATCCGCGATCTCAAATAAGGAGTTGAACTTGAATTGCATATTCGCGAGTTTCAAGATATGATGCGTCGGCTGTACTTCCACCGAGACACAGTCCGCGGTCCAATAGGCACCTATCAGTGGCTGACGGATGAGGTTGCCGAGTTGGGTGACGCGTTGATGGCGTGCGATAAAAAGGGAATGGAAGAGGAATTTGCGGATGTAATCGCATGGCTCGCTTCACTTGCTAACGTGCTTGACGTGGATCTGGAAAAGTCAGCTCTGGCGAAATACGACAATAAATGCCCAAAGTGTGGACGATCTCCTTGCGAATGCACTTTTTAACCAGTAGGCGCAAGCCGCTTCTGCCCAAAGCCTGTAAGAGTCCAGACGTAGGGTTTGCTTCCTCTTCGATGGACAACGCCTGATTTCCTGAGTAGCTTCAAATGATGGAGGGTTATTGAATAAGGCAATTCTGACTCCTTCGCAAGCGTCTTGGCGTTGCCAGATGCCTTCTCGAGAGTGTTGAGGATTTTTGTTCGAGCCCTTAGACCGCGTTTCACATTTCTTATGCCGGTTACGCAAGCGTTGGGGTGGTAGATCTCTTTCGCCATAACTCTTCAAGCTATTTTCTACGTTTAAATAGAAAAATCTTTGTCAACCGAAATCGGTGAGATTGATTTGCTTCGGTTTCTTGCTTTCGAAAAGATCAGTGATCTCCTCTTTGACTAAGGAGATCCGCTGCGAGTAATATTTTGGCAAGTTGTATTTATCGACCAGTTTTTGGGCAGCCTCCAAGTATTTCTCGATGCCTCCACGATGGACCGTCAGTGTCAGCGGTCCTCCACACGAGATGCACTTTCCTCGCAGAGGCATCCGTCGATAACGTCTGCTACATGTTTTGCATCGAAAACCTTGTGTTGAAAAGGCTCTGAGGTTGCCTGCGATGTCGCGCATGAAATGAGTGGTCAACACTTTCAAGGCCACTTTATCCGCGTCAACAGCATCTATTTTCTCAGCCAATTCAAGCTGATGCTCAAGCTTCTCCGTCATAGCAGTGAATCGTTTATACGCGCTTTCCGAATTCCCCGCGTTGACGTTATCAACAGGCGTCGTGAAACTGAAACCTTCAAACTGAGCTTCAGTGCCAAGTCTGTGACCCACGAGATCCACTAGTTGAGCTGCTTGTCTCGCTTCTGCATTCTGCCACGTCTTTTCGTAGAACTCTCGCGAATAAGATTTCGCCACGTCAAAATCATGTGCTTGCCTCTGCACTTCCTTCGTGCTCACGACAGGCATTAACAGGAGTGGAGCGTCCATGATCCCGCCGATTTGTGTTGGGAGATACTCTCGTGAGAAGTTGAGCAGCATGTCCAAGCCCAGCATTACAGTGTCTTCATCCCCATCACAGTCTCTTCTCTTTGCTGAGTGCCAGATGGGATGGGCGTAACAAAGGCTGAGGTTTGTAAATCCGATAATACGACCTAGTATTCCGACGCACGTGTGAGGAGCCAAACCTATGGCTAAATGACCGACAAGATCATCGTTGTTTCTGATCTTATAGTAAGATGTGAGCCCGTATACCTTCACAAGAAGCTCGTCCACGAAATTCGCAATTCTGAAAAAATACTCTGCCGCCTTGAATGGAATTATGATGTCTTGAATCTTCAGTTCGCAAATTTGGTTCAAATCCTTCAGAGGCAAGCCATCACAATCGTAGACGTAACCAAGCTTGTGGAGGACTTCTATTGTAACACCAATCTCAGATGGCTTGAAGTGGGTCAATGGAGCGTTGGTTGCGTCAAACCTTATTGTGCCATCCTTATACACAGAGAGATCGTGCTTGGCCCTAAGCACGCCTTTTTCAAGCATTTCTGGCGTCTTCGTTTCATTCGTGAGCCCTTTCACACCCTTCAAGATCTTCGGCATCGAGACACTCAGTTCAGTACAGGTGGTTTCCAAAGACTCTTTCAAGTTGAAAACCTGCCTTTGGAAGCTACCTGCTCGAACCCTGCAAACTGGGCAGGTGTCTTCTTTCAAGGTTTTCCCGCATCTGGGGCAACTTTTTTCCAGAACCGTTTCAGAACCGCAGGCCGGGCACTTGATGCGTGACGTGTAGGTCTTGCAATCTGGACACTTTCGTCTACACACTTCGGCAAAAGTGGGACCTCGTCTTGCAGCTTCAAGAATATCTCGTTGGGAACCACCAGCCAAGCCTACCGGGAAGAGTACGTGAACAAGTGGCTTCATTTCACGTCTTTTCGCCTTCTCCGGTCGACCCATTCGCGCGCCGACGCTTGTCGGAGCTTTGTCTTTGATTGGAACTCCTGATAATGAGTTCACAGCTTCCAGAACAGTCTTGGCTTGAGATGCCCCTAGAGTACATGGAACCTTGTAGCCAAGTGATAAGGCAAAGGCGGCTGCATCGTCACCTTCCACCATGATTTTTCCATCCGTAACTTTGTGAGGCAGAAAGATTTGTTCCAAGCCACGTTTAACTTCAGCATCATTTTCGCCAACGACCCTTTCTGCAAGGTTGTCATTGTCCCGTACCTCGGATTTGAGGAGCCATTCCCTTAACTTCTCAACTTGCTCAGGAGAAGAAAGATTTGACCAGAAAAAAGTAAACATTGGATGGAGCGGGATGTGCAAGGTCATCGACAGTGTCAAGGCTTCATTCAGAGTGGGTTTCTTCACAAATGGATCCGTGAATAGATCCTGGAGTCTTTGCTCATCGATTTTAAGTTCTTTCGAAACTTGTTGGAGACCACCGTCAGATTTTGCGACCAGGGCACTTCGCAAATCTTCCGCCCACCATTCTTCTACATACCCCGAAGGAGCCAACTGCTTGCTGTTGTAGAGGAAATCGCCAAAACTGACAAGCATGTCCCCCAGAAAGAGAATCCGTTCAATTTTATCTCTTATTTCACGGTAATTGTTGACTGAGACACGAACGACGGATCCATCGTTCAAGCAAACCACAGGACCTTCAATCGCGTCAACTGGAACGACCACACCCCCTTTTCCTGGGAGCTCCATTCGAAGTTGTGTTCCACCAGCCAAGAATCCATCAAGCACGAGCATCGTTGTGGGATGAATACCTACAGCGGAGAGCCCAGTATTACGGGCTCTTCCATATCTTAAGCGGAACCCTCCTCGACGTGAAGGAAATGAGAAAACAGGTCGCCCTGCAATAACGTCGTCCATGAAGCTGCCGGACTTTTGCTCTGACCTTCCGTGCAAATCTTTAAGCCAATCCCATCCTTGGAAACCAAGCTTCTCCACAATTACACGGACCTTTTGGGCTCGTCCAACGATACCGTCGTTGACTACTCTTAAGGCTCCGCCTCTTACCCTATTTGTCTCTATCCTAGGTAGATTGCGAAACGTTGACACTTCGATCGGATCGGACTCTGTCCCTGTTACTTCAACAGGCAATAGCTGGAGAGCCTTCCTCAACTCTTCATCTGGAATGTGATATTGGAAGCGTGTTGCTGTTCGCTCATAAAGTCTTAGTTCTTCGATGAAACGTGATATTTCTTGCTCGGTCGGTTTGTAGTTGTCCAGTTTAAGTAGATGTCGAACAAAATCGCCCACAACTAAGGTCAGAGCCTGATCCGTTCCACCTGCTGATCTTATTGGACCGGCAAAATAGATTGCGAGATAGCGGCTCCTATCGTTGTTTGTTTTGATTTTTACCTTAGCTACTCCTTGGATCGGCGCGGCCGTCAATCCCTCCGTAAAGATCGCCAATGCTGTCCGTATCGCTTGTTCAGCAGCAGCTTCGGGCTCCAAGTGGCCGAATTTGCCGTAAACAATTTGTTCGGTTACCTTGAAAGCCAGTTCCTCTCTAGGGAGCTTCATACTCAACTCCCTGATGCTGTCAGCAACGCCTTTGGGACCAACGAGCCCTTCTACCAAATCTGCAATGTCCTTGGCGATCTTGCACTCGGGCTTCAGCGAAGGATCGAGTCCTTTCTCTCTAGCTTTCTCAGTAACAGAGTAAAGCTTGTTTAATTCAGTTTCAAGGCTCGTGACATATTGACGATAGCCTTCGCTCATTCGGTAAGCCAATTCTCCCACTCGCAAAAACCTTTCTGTCAGGAGGAGGCTTATTTCTGTTCTTTAGCAGAAAGGCGGCAAAAACTCGAGTTTAAAGACTATATGACCCATTAGTTTCTACAAGAAAATAGTTCAGGCAGCTCTACGTTCGACCGCGCCTTATGCCTTCAACGATTTGAGAAACTTTCCGTTTGATTCCGTTCTCTTCAACCACGTTCCCAGTCACAATAATGTCTGCGCCAGCCGAGGCAGCCGCAAGGGCTTGTTCCTGAGTTCTTATGCCGCCGCCAACAATTAACGGCGCATCGATATAGCGTTTGACGGCTCCAATCATCTCAGGCGGAACAGGACTCTTGGCACCGGATCCAGCCTCAAGATAGACGAATCTCATTCCCAAATACTGTCCTGCCAGCGCATGTGCCGCAGCTAGTTCGGGCTTGTTGTAGGGGACTGGGATAGCTTTCCCTACCACTCCAGCCGTGCCACCTTCGCCCACGATGATGTAACCAAGCGGGATGGGTTCTATTCCATACTTCTTAACGAGAGGAGCACCCAGAATTTGAGCGCCCATGATGAAGTATGGATCCACGGAATTCAGAAGGGACATAAACCAAATCGCATCCGCGTAACGACTTATTCCAGTGACGTTGTTCGGAAAGAGTATTATCGGAATCTTGACCGTGCGTTTGACGGTCTTCACAACATCGTCTAGATGTACACCGGAAACAAAGGTCGAACCGCCTATCATTATGGCGGAAGTCTCGCATGCCTTTGCCTTGCTTGCGATCTTCGAAGCCTGTGGAGGTGTGACCTTTTCTGGGTCTATGAGTGTGATATGAATAGAACCGTCTGCACGAATTTTCTCAAGAAGATATCTTTCAACGTTTCCTTCCATTGAAATCAACCCTAGCGAGCACCACTTACAGGAGTGGCAGAAGGTTTTTGCGATCTACCATAAATCTTGTCGGTGAACATACAATAAACATCCACTTCAGCCTGAGCAGGTTTTATTGGAAACTGATCCTTCAGGCTGCAACTACTACATCCTACGATAGCTGTTCCACCTTCTCGGGAGATTTCAACTCTCACAGTTTCCTTTCCACACCTCGGACAGGGGAAGAACTTGGGCAAATGCTTCTTTGGAATGTGAACAACCTTTTTCCTTCTTCTCCCCATACTCGGGTCCTTCTGCGGAACAAATATCAGCCATGAATATTTGCGTTTGTCCTTAAATACTTGCCTACGACCATAGCAAGTTGAAGTGAAATCGTATTGAAGTTGGAGCCTGGAATCTTCAGCTTCGATTTGTCTGAAGTAGAAAGCCGAATCGAACGGTTCATAGAGGACTACGTGGCGAAAACCAAGGCGAAAGGTATCGTGCTTGGAATGTCAGGGGGCATCGATAGCTCCACTGGGGCAGCATTATCAGCCAAAGCGATCGGCGGCGACAAAGTCTTGGGGCTCTTATTGCCAGAAAAGGAAACTCGCACGGCAACAGATATTGACCATGCAAAACTTGTAGCTTCCAAATTCAAGATCAATACCGTGACAATCGATATCACCTCCACATTGGGCTCGTTCTACGCCTCTATACCCATATTCAATGGCAGAGACAGATTGTCCAAAGGTAACATCAAAGCAAGAACCCGAATGATATACGTCTACTACTACGCAAACAGACTCAACTTGCTTGCATGTGGAACCTCAGATAAGTCTGAAACGATGATGGGTTACTTCACAAAATGGGGTGACGTCGCAGCTGATATCTATCCAATGATGGACCTCTATAAGACTCAGGTGTCAAAACTCGCTCGCCACATTGGCGTCCCGAAAGAAATCGTGGAAAAACCACCCACACCCGCTTTGTGGCCAAATCAGTTGGCAGAAGACGAATTGGGTTTGAAATATGATAAGCTAGACCTGATCCTCTACGGACTTGAACGGTTTATGGAACCTGAAGAGATTGCATCCCAGGTTCATGTTGACAAACGGGTTGTTGAGAAGATCAAAAACCGATGGCTCTTGGCAGAACACAAGAGGCGGCCGCTGTTGACGGCAAAGCTTGAATATCGAACGATAGGAACTGATTTCAGACTCCCTCGCGATCCTTATTGAAACCAATGAGAGGAATCTGGAATGAAAGAGAAATTCAAGATTGCTCTTGCACAGATAAGCAGCAAACCCGGAGACAAGAATGGGAATCTGAGAAAAATTGAACAAGCAGCCATAGAGGCAGAGAAACAAAGAGCGCAGCTGTTGATACTCCCGGAAATGTCGCTGACGGGCTACGTCATCAAAGACCAGATTTACGAATTAGCAGAAGAGATTCCCTGGGCATTCGACAAGGCTAGTTGAAAGAATCGCCAAAGAAACGGGAGTTCACATCATCTTCGGAATGCCTGAACTCAGCCCAAACACACGCGCCACCTTTCATAACACGTCAGTTCTTGTGAGCCCAAAAGGGCTCGTGGGCAAATACCGCAAGATGTATCTGCCCACGCATAGCATGTTTGAGGAAAAAAGATATTTTCGCCCTGGATATCACACAGTCGGTTTTCAATACAGAAGTCGGAAGAATAGGCCTCTTGATATGTTATGACATTTATTTCCCTGAAGTTACGCGACTAGCGAGGCTAGAGGGAGCTCAACTCCTCGTTTGCATCTCGGCTTCACCGGCGGTTCGGCGATCTTTCTTTGAGATACTCACAATTGCGAGAGCAGTGGAGAACACCACTTTCTTTGCCTTCGTGAACCTTGCTGGAATCGAAGATGGCTTGCAGTTCTGGGGTGGCAGCAGATTAGTAAGTCCCAGTGGGAAAGTGCTCGTCCAAGCTAAGTATGACGAGGAAGACTTTGTCACGTGTGATATTGATTATGCGGACATAAAGCCGATTGAAGCCTTTATTCCTACATTGAAGGACCTGCGTCCAGAATTGTTTGACAAGCTGAAGAAATATGCAGAGGACCTTTGAGTGCTAAGTATGCTTGAGTCTTTTCGCCACTTTTTCGGTAGAGTCTAACGCCTCTTCAAGTTTGGGATAGGGTGCAGTATATGAAAGTCTGATATACCCTTCTCCCGAGCTTCCGAACATCGAGCCTGGCACAGTTATTACTCGTGCTTCTTTCAGCAGCAACTTTGCGAACTGGTCTGAAGATTTCTTGAAGGCATGTATGTTTGGAAAGGCGTAGAACGCTCCCCTTGGCAATGTGCATCTGAACTCCGTCGATTTCATTCAGTCTTTTGTGAACCAGATCTCGCCGTCTGCTGAACTCCTTAACCATTCTTTGAACGCTTTGTTGTGGTTCTGTCAGGGCTGCGAGTCCGACGTGTTGAGCAAGGCAGTCAACACTTGATACCAAGTATTGGTGCAGCATCCAAAGTAGAGCGATCAGTTCCCTCGGTCCATAAACGTATCCGACCCTGAGCCCTGTCATTGCATAGGTTTTTGAAAAGGAGCCGATGACGAGTGTTCGTTCTCTCATCCCAGGAAAAGTTGCCATGCACTCATTCGCTACCCCATCATACACTATTTTCTCGTAGACCTCGTCTGAAATCACTAGCAAGTCACGTTCCACAGCCATTTTTGCCAGCGAACGTGCTTCGTTGTGTGAAAGGACAGAGCCAGTAGGGTTGTTGGGAAAGTTCAGTAACATCACACGTGACCTACTTGTGAGCAGTGATGTCACATCACGAAGAGAAGGTCTGAAATCATTTTTCTCTCGCAAGGAAAGGCCGACAGCTTTTCCTCCAGAAAGAGCAACACAGGGCCCATAAGCTACAAACCCCGGATCAGGGATGAGCACTTCGTCACCATGATTTAGTAAAGCCAAAAAAGCTAAGGAAATAGCCTCTGACGCGCCAACTGTTACCAGAACTTCACTGTCCGGATCGTCACTTCAATCCATAGTCCCTGTTCGCCTTCCTCACAAGAGCCTCACGAAGTTCAACAACCCCGTTTGTGGGAGCGTAATGAGTCTTTCCCTCAACGACCGCCTTAAATCCTGTGTTCAAGGCACTTCCCGAAACATTGAAATCTGGCTCTCCTAAACTCAGGTTAATACACCCGGACAATTGCTTTGCTAGAGCAAAATAACGCCCCATTTCAGGCGCCTTCACGGCTTTCAGACGCAGAGCAGGTCGGATTTCTCGAATTGCTCGTCCCTCCTAAAGCTCACTAAATTTCCTTCAAATAAAACCCTTGTGCTGCTCCAGCCCGTTCAGGAACTGTCGATGGCAACAGTTTTAAGAGCAGGGCCCGTATACGAACCTGTATCCATTTGAGCATACGATCCAGGTGTCACATTTGAAGCTAAAAGAAAGCGTCCAGTCGTGGTTACTAAGCTCACTAAACGACCCCATAGCCAAAATAATCTCCAAAAATAGTCACTTAACACGAACGCAGCTTGAAACACTGCTCATTGACATTTTATCTGAGAATATCTCTGGCAGATCCCTGAAATACGACGAAAAAGCCCGCCTCCGCCTCACTAAGGCACAAATAACCCGCGGTTCGTTCAATAGGACGCTAAAACAAGCCAAAGACAATGTAACTAGATCCATCTACACCGTCATACTTTTGGGGTACTTGGGAATCTTCGAGAGCACAACTCTTGACCCCTACCTAGAGATAGCCAACAAACTGCGCACTTATCTAGAGGCATACAAAAGCATACCCGACGGCGCGGAGGACCTCGCTGAACGCCTTAAAGTCATAGAAATGATGCGGGAAGAGCTCGAAACCAGCCTCAAACAGGTATCCAGTCCATCAGACAACCCACTGTGACGTCACAAATCACATCAGGGAAAAGACTATTTTCCAAGCACAGTATCAATAGCCACAAAACGCTGCATAATATCGTCAATTCTCTAAAAGAGGGTCAAAACTAGGTTCTCTCTTTGCTCACTTCAAACCGCAGTGGCAAACGCTACTCTGATGTAGTTCTGTGACGTGTGATGTCATACTAACCGTAATCCATGATAAGGACCATAAGTTTTAAATGTTACATGGTCTGAATGTGATCTGTGATGCAACACATTCGAGTCACATATGATCACACCAGTATCACGTGAGGAGATCACATGGATGAGTTGTTATTTGCCCTGATAGGTTTCCTGGTGGCAGCGACGATAGGTTCATCGATCATCTATTACCGAAGGCTTCGAAGAGCCCAGAAAGAGTATGAAAGGGCCCGCAGTGCAGTTGAAGACATTGTTTTGAGCTTCAACAGGCAGTTCAAACGTGAAGGCGAGAAACTTGAGTCAATAGCTTACAAAGTAGAGTCCCTTACTTCAAAGGCTGAAGATAGTCTGACGATGGCTCACGAAGCGTCGAAGAACATGGAAAAGATTCAGGTGAAGATCAGCACTGATAGCGATGAGAGATCACAGATCACAGTGCGATTAAGTGATGCGGAAAAGAGGTTATGTGACATCATAACGTCGAATGAAACTCTCACTGGTCGGGTATTAACACTGGAGCAGCAGCCGAAACAGGTGGTTGCGAGCCCCGACATAAGCTTCGAGGGAGTCATTCCTATCAGGCGAGAGAAAGCCATGTCGCAGTTGACAGACACAGAAGTTTCTGTCTTGGAAATGCTTGCGACTGAAGGCTCAAAAACTGCTCCCGACATCAAACAGCGAGTCAGATTGAGCAGGGAACACACGGCAAGACTGATGAAGAACCTCTATGAGGAAGGCTACTTGGAGAGAGAAACCGGGAAAATCCCTTTTAGGTACAGTGTCAAGAAAGAGATGGAGAAGCTTCTGAAAAAGACCGAGAACCAGCCCTCCCAATCGACATAAGTATCAGATGAAGCTCATTCAAGATTCTTTATCTAGGTAACTGCTGTTTAATTATCGGTGGAGAAGCAAACGGAGCAAGCTTGTACTTCAAATTGTTGGACGGTCCTGTCCTTTGGAGAACACCCTTTGTCGCCATTCTGCACAGGTACGTGGCTACCGTGCTCAAGTTTATAGGTTCTTTCACCTCTTGCTCATACAGAGTCTGAACCTCTCTTGAAGTGAACCAAACCATAGGAAAATTTCGTTGGATAATTCCGCGAGTTCGGTCGAACTTCGAGATTGGACCCACAACTCCAAGACTATTACCGGTGCCAGCGCTGCCGCTTGAAGTTCCTCCAAGCAGCTCAACCAGATCCAGAAGCCTCATTGCCTTATCACGTGAGATCTGGCCTTCAAAGCTAACTGAGTATTTGTTGCCTTCGCTGTCGAACAGCTCTACGCGCATTCTCCTTGCAGGCATTGCACCTCTTCGCCCTGAAACTGTGTTCACAACTTCACACTTCACAAGTTATAGGTCTTGTGGTGAAAAGCATCCCGCTTAACGACTCATATTCGGCTTCAATTCGTCTTATCGGCGATTTTTCCATATATTTGGCAATCTCGCATGTCACAATAGTGGCGAATTCCAAAAACGCCCACTGGGAGCGTGTGAACCCGAATCTCCAGTAGAAGTGCAGGGGTTAGCTATTCACAGAAAAGAGGCATAAATAGGCCAATAAAGTCGGAAATAGGGATGGCAATTCGGTAGAAGAGTGTATATTTCACATGAGCTTCACAAAAAGTGAACATGAATAGCAAAGTCTTCTTGAGGTATCACTGACTGGTTTGGAAGTGTGTTGCTAGAACTTCAAGATTTTACTGGTAAGAAGGCAGTTATGATTTGCGTATATATGTGAGCTCTTCGATGGATCGGTCTGCCACCCCTTCATTTCCATTGGAGGCAGAAGGTGATTATTGATGATGGTACTTCGCCAAGCAAGATTTTTGAGTTGCTATCTAAAATGTTTAATTGTCATGCTTATAATATCTCTTCGTATATTACCTGTCAGAGTATATTCCTGTTTAAACAAGTAATCACATTATTCTTAACATCAATCTAAAGTTCCACTGGAAATTTCGGGGTGTGTGACAACATTTTAAGTGTAACAGATTACGAAGAGATGGTTGCTCTGTAGGATTGTTGCGGAGTAGATTTAGATTTGTGTACGACAGGCTTTATGTTTTCCAGAGGAAGAGGAGCCGTTACTCCTGAAGTTTGAATAGGTGCTGTGATGACCGATCCCGCTTTGCTTGATGACGTTTTCGACAAGTTCGTGAGTAATACACGGATTTTCAGGGATCGGGAAGTTTTGCGGCATGACTATTTGCCGCTTAGATTGCCTCACCGGGAGGATCAGATTCGCCAATTGGGACAGACTGTCGCGCCTTTGCTTAAGGGTTCGAGAGGCTCAAACATTTTCATTTATGGAAAGACGGGAACGGGCAAGACGGCGGTCGTGAAATACGTTCTCAGTCGCCTAGAGTTTAAAGCAAAGGAGTTCAATGCACCAGTCAGACTCTGCTATGTTAACTGCCGCATGGCAGGTTCCGACTATCGGGTCTTTGCGGGTTTATGCCAGAGCCTCGGTGTTCAGATTCCCTTTACAGGTTTATCTGTTGGCGAGGTTTTTGACAGGTTTAGAACGGGACTAGACGTTTCTAGAGTGCTCTTTATCGTTGTTTTGGACGAGGCTGACGCGTTGATAAAGATGAAGGGCGATGGTCTCCTTTACGAGCTTACAAGAATGAATGAGGTTTTGAAGAAGAGCAAAATCACTCTCGTTGGTATCTCAAACGATCTTCGACTGAAAGAGTTTTTGGATCCACGTGTACTAAGTTCGTTGAGTGAGGAAGAATTAGTCTTCAGCCCTTATAATGCTAGTGAATTAAGGAACATACTCGCTGAACGTGCGCAAACAGCGTTTCTCGATGGGGGTCTCTCTGATTCCGCGCTTGGGCTATGCGCTGCACTCGCAGCTGCTGAGCATGGAGATGCCCGTCGAGCCCTAGACCTTCTGCGCGTGGCAGGAGAAGTGGCGGAGAGAACCGGGGCAAGTACGGTTACAGAAGACCATGTTCGCGATGCTGAAAAATGCATTGAACGCAACCGAGTTGTCGAAGCTTTGGGCAATTTGACTTTGCATTCAAAATTGGTCACGCTCAGTATCTATCACTTGAACAGAGTGAGCAATAAAGGCGCAATTACCGGCGAGATATCGGAAGTTTACAACGAATTGAGCGGAGAGTTGGGGGTTGCTCCTTTGACGCAGCGCCGTTTGGGTAGTCTGATTAACGAGTTGGATGCCATGGGGCTCCTTAATGCGAAGGTTGTTAGCATGGGAAGATATGGCCGAACGAAGAAGATACGGCTGGAGATTGGCCGAAGTCTCATTCGCGATGTATTTGCTGGTGATGACAGACTGGGACGACTGGTTGATTACCAGCCTAGATGCCTGTCAAAAGGTGCTGGAAACAAAGCATCGTAGGGCTCCTTCTAATTAGGCGATGGTTGTGGCACGGACGTAAGGTCGTCGAATGAAAGGATGGTCAGTTCTAGGGTCTGGAGGTTCACTATTGGAACCTGCGCAGGTGTGGGAACGAAGCCGTTTCTTCGCATGTAGCCTGTTTGTCTCTGCCAGCAACCAGAGTTCACTATCAAGACTCCACGGTAATTGGCGTATTCCAACGCGTGTACGTGTCCTGCATGAAAAATGTCAGGTACGCGTTCGATAACTAGGGCATCTCTGTTCTCTGGCGAAAGGGGCGTTTTTCCTCCATATAGAGGTGCTAGATGTCTTGCTTGTAGCAACAAGCGCATGGATTTCTCGGGGTGACTGTGGCTCATGTCAGGAACAGTTGAGATGACGTCATCGAGACTGCGCCCGTGGAACATCAAAACCTCAACGCCATGCAGCTTCAGAGTGCACGGGTCACCTAAGGAGTGTATCTCTCGTGATTCCTGAAGTGCTTCTAGGAAGCCCTTTGATATCGGAGGTTGAGGCAGCGCTTTTCGAGGAGCGTCATGGTTGCCAGGTGTGACTACAACTTCTATGTAGTCTGGTATTTGTTCAATATATTTTGACGCTATTCTGTACTGCTTGTACACGTCTCTTATAACTAGCTCCGCTGCTTGATTGGGATAGATTCCAATGCCGTCGACGATGTCCCCTGCGATGAGCACATACTTGACATGGCTCGCGATCTTGCACATTCTTTCGTCACCGTATTTGCCGTTGAGCCAGAGTATGAAGCGGTTGAATGCTTCCCGCGTGAATTGTGAGCTGCCTATATGCAAATCCGAGGTAAGTACCGCATAAACTGGAATCTCAGCTTTGTGTTGCGGTCTTTGAGCAACGTCAGGCAGCGTTATGTCTTCGGCGATCAGCAGGTTGCTTCGGGTCTTGAGGATTCCAACGCAGATGACTTGATCGAGCATCAGATTGCGCGCCTTCTTTTGGACTTCTTCTGAAGCGTTTAGCGGAATCAGAATGGTTGTGCTTGCTTTCAGGTCTTCGAGAGTCAAAATCGTTTTTTGTTTTGATTCTCTCTTGTCTGTTACCATTCCGATTATTTTGAGTCTAGTGTTGGGTTGGGCTTTCACTGCGTCCATTATGGAGGTTGCGCTCTTTACGTCCAT
This sequence comes from Candidatus Bathyarchaeota archaeon, assembly GCA_963845885.1. Taxonomy (GTDB): domain Archaea; phylum Thermoproteota; class Bathyarchaeia; order Bathyarchaeales; family Bathycorpusculaceae; genus DASPPK01. The sequence goes on along the minus strand of CAWJTU010000019.1, from coordinate 114,396 downwards.
TCTTTGTCTCAGCAGTTTCTCCATCCGTTTGAACCTGTCTTGGAAGTATTGCAGATAGTCGTCGATCGTGCCCCCCGTGTCTATTTTTGATCCGGGGTCATCGATTATCTTCAGATCTGCGTCGATTTCTTTGGCGAACGGGTGTGAAAGCTTCTTGGCTTCAGTGACCAGTGAGGGTTTCAAAGGTTGCAGAGGGATAGACCCGGGTTGTTGGTTAACGATCTCCTTGTCTGGTTCTAACGGTTTTAATATCTCTTCCAGAAAGTGTTTTTCTAGAAACATTGGCTTTTCTTCGAGGTCGTTCATCTGTTTGATGGCTTTGATGACGATCGCTGCGGGATCTTCGGTCGATGACACCATGCTGAGAAAGTCAAAAGCATCCTTATTCAATTGGTAGCCTGCAGAGATTGTGAGTTCCACGGCCTTCTGAAGTCTTTCGGGTTCGCTCACTGCCTGCAGGTTCTCCTTTCTCGTGTTCCTTTCTTCTTCTATTTCTTCTCTGGCTTTTAACAGATTTGCTCGCCATTTCTACGAGGTTGTCCATGTTGCCTGCTGCATGTCATAGTCAAGACCGGATGAAATTTAGGATGCTTTAATATTCGCTCAATAATATCGGTAGGACGAGGGCATTTGCGAATGAGTGAGCTTCGAAAAGTGCAGCGTACGGCGGGTGGAACATTCTTTGTGTGCCTCCCGAAATCTTGGGCTCTGCGTTACAACTTGAAACGTGGTTCCGTTGTTGGTATCAATGAAAGCGTGGATGGGAAACTGGTTGTTGACGCTAGATACGGGACCGAACTGGCTCCTAAGACAGTGGTTCTTGAGCCTGGGTTGTTTCTGGGGCGTGAGATAATTGCAAACTACCTGCTCGGTGTTGATGTTATTCGCGTTCAGGGAAAGGAACGGCTTGGCTTTGAGGTGCGAGAGGCGGTCAAAAGTACTGTCAGCGCACTGATTGGGTTGGAGATCGTTGAGGAGGATAAGGCTGGCATAGTTTTGCAGTGTCTTTTGGAGCCCTCTGGTTTTCCTCCTGAGAAGATACTTCGGCGTGCCTATGCCATTGCTGCTGGTATGCATCGGGATGTTGTCAACGCATTTGTTGAGGGTGAAACTCAATTGGCGAAGAGTGTAATGGCACGTGACAATGAAGGAAACAGGTTGTATTTCCTTCTTGTTCGAATACTTCGTACGATAGTCCAGAACCCAAGTCTGAGCGAGAAGCTTGGTGTTGGTCCAATCGGTTGTTTGGATTATCGACTGGTCGCGAGTTTAGTAGAAGCGATAGGCGACGAGTGCGTGCGAGTAGCACTCAAGACGGTGGAGTTGAAGGGGGCAAAACCGGACAAGGAGCTTGGAAAACTCTTCACTGGTTTTCAGGTAGTCTGCTTTGAGGCACACGAAAAAGCTTTGGCTGCGTTCTTGACAGGTGACGTTGATATGGCCGAAAAGGTGCGAGGCATGCGCAAGAATATCGAAAAAGAGTTCGCGAGTATTGAGGAACTTGCTCAGGCTCAATCAATTGATGTAGTTCCTCGGATTCTGGCAATTGCTTCTTTTCTGAGACAGATTTATGAACATAGCGTGGACATATCGGATTTGGCCGTTCCGCAGAGCTCGGAAGCCTAGGCAGTTTAGCTGGGAAGAGTAGTCACTTTCTGCGGGGGCTTCCCATACGAAACATGTCTGTCTTCCCTCAACTCATGTGTGTACTGGGTTTCGCCGTTCACTCGACAGTGAGATTCGACAGTTACGTATTCGCCGTAAATATTTTCTGCAGTCGCCCCGCTTCTTAGGAGTATTTCTCTTCCGTACAAGTTTTCTGCGTGGGCATCTTTGCCCACCGTGATTTGTTGGGCTCGTACAGGACCGTGAATCGTACCTCTGTTGCCTATTTCAACCGAGCGTGCACTGGTGCCTTGGCCCGTGTTGATGGAGCCGCCGACTTCGACATCCTCCTCTGCTGTGACCTTCTTTGCACGCAGTGTTCCGCCAATCTCGATGTCTCGGGCTGCGATTTCATCACTGACGTCTATTCTGCCTCCGACCTCAAGTGAGCCAGAGAGTCTCAGAGATCCATCTATGTCAACTGAGCCGCCGACTTCTATCTCTTCACCCTGCATTGATCCTTTGCCTTCCACTTTGCCGCCCACCTCAATCTGTTCGAATTCGAGTTCACCTTGAACTCTGAGCCATCCGCCGACTTCGATGTCTTCTCCCTTGCTTTTACCTGTAAGTGTGACGGCTCCTCCAACATCGATGTCTTCAAACTCGAGTGAGGCTTTTGATTCAAAGGTTCCTCCCACGTCGATGTGCTTGATTTTGCCGCCTCCAACCCGTGCAGTTCCGCCGATGTCGATGCTGTCGGCCTCTACTCTGGCTTCTACTGACAGAGTTCCGCCGACTTCTATCGTGTGTGCGATGACTTCGCCTTTTGCATCGAAGCTTCCGCCAACCTCTATGCTATCGGTTTTGGTGTTTCCGTCCACTTTGAGGCTTCCACCTACTTCGATTTCATTAACCGCGAGATCCTTGCTGACGTAAACGGCACTGTCAACATCAATACTGTTTGCGGTAATTTTCCCGTAAACGGTCAGCCGCCCGTCCTCAACTTCGACGTCGCCTTGCACCTCCAAGTCGCCTTGGATGGTGACCGAGTCTTCGGCATGGAGTTCTCTTGCCGAAAGCATGCCTTCGAAAGTGTCGTCACCTTCGCAGTAGACTGTGCCATTCACCTTCACGATGGGAGGACTGCCCGCACATTTGACGGTAACGTGTCTACCTATTTCCAGGTCTCCTTCAACGGTCCCCAAGGTCAACGTCGAATGTGACGGAGCTGTGACTTTATTTGCCAATTGTTACACCCTCCATGATCTTCATATTTACCTCGTTTAAAAGGGGTACTCACATCTAGTGACTAGTCACTTCACTGAAGCACTTGGGCTCTTCTGAGCAATAGAGCGTCAGCAATTTCTGTAATCTGTGTACGTAGTTCATCACTGTTTAAGGTTACCAGCGGACTGTGCAGTTCTATCAAGGCTATTGATGTAGTGCGCCTCGATAGCAGAACTTCCCTGTCCACGTTAAGTCCAAGTTTCGCTGTGTTAAACTTTTTCGAACCCGAACGGGTTTTCATACGAAATACCATTCCAATCACCTCATTCTTTTTATGAATGACTCTAACACTTAGGAGTCCTTAAAAGACGACGCACGTAGTGAGAACACGGTTTGTAGTCACAGTTTGTGAGGCTGTTCCTCGAGAGCAGCGAAGAATTTGCGCATAATCTTGAACGTTTCTAGATACTCGAGGCCCCATTTTGTTGCTCGGTACTTCTTTGAATCATCAACTTGCACTTCGGTGATGAAACCGTGAGCGACCAGGAAAGTCAGTTCCTTCTTGGTTCGATCGACCGGCATGTTGGCTCCGTAGGAAACTCTCGTCAGTGAACAGAGCCCTTTTCTTGCGACTATCTCGACTATGTCTGCGTAGATGTCGTACTTTGTTCTTCGCCGTTCATCAGACAAACGATGGTGTCTCCGAGCTCATAACTACTAAAATCTGATAGACTTAATCTTGATTGCGGTCAATGAGTCATCCTATATGCTGCGCTCCGTTGGTTTTTGTTTTGCAAGTTATCAGCCAGTGGATAAAGCTAAAAGGCGCAATCTGGAAATTCATAGCAGTGCCGGGGTGGCGGAGTGGTTATCGCGCTGGCCTCGAGATCGTAACAAACAAAAGGGCCAAAACAATCGATGACAAGTGAGCCAGTGGGCCTTTGGCTCGCAGGGGTTCGAGTCCCTTCCCCGGCGCCATTTCACCAATCGGGACCTGCTTTTAGGCTAAATTGGACGAATAAGTTGAATGCGAGCTTTTTGTATTGGCGTTCGGCTTGAACAGCAAAGAATGGCGACCCCTGATGCAGCTTGGTGGCACTGTCGCAAACCTCGCGCGTGCGGAATGAAGAAGGTCGACAAGGAATAATTACTCTCACGTGGGATGCCTGAGGAGATCCCTCGCGGCTCTGCAGAAGTACCCAATTTCGGCATTTGAGCTTTTGAACGGCATTACCTTTTCTCGGCAATTTGTCTGATACAACGACTGGTAGAGCCGAAAGAATTTTGCCAGACAGAAATCAATGGCTTGAATATAGCACGCGCTACTCGAATTATTGTTTTCGTTTGGGTTTATGCTGGCTGAGGTCACCGCGTGATTGCTGCGTTTGGCGATTCGTCGTATTCTTGAACTTCAACCTCTTCAATGGTTTTCTTTTCCTTTTATTCGAGCTCGATTAGTCTTCAATTTCCGAGAACTCTGAAAAGATCACTTTAAGAATACCAGCGCTATGAGATTACAGTAGAAAAACATACGGCCAAGAGGGAAAACGCTTTGAGCAACAAAAAGTTCATGGTGTTGGTTGTTCAGTATGATCTAATGAAAGAAGATGCAGTAGAAGGAATATTGGACACGGCGAAAAAACAGATCAATGCATTATGTGGCGAGACTCAATGCGTCTATAAGGGTTCAGATGAACAGATAATTTCAGCTCTCAGAAAAATTCTGAAACTCACTAAATGATTATTCCCAGTTCAAATTTCCCGCTCTTAGTAATACTTTCCAAAGATTAGTTGGAAATCCATCAAACCTCGAGTTATTCACTTCTGGCTGAAAACCTTAAGAGAGTGGAATCGTGAATTTTCATGCGGATTGTAAGAAGGTAAATGCGCGTTTGCAGTGTTCTGCTAATTCACATTCATCGCATTTCGGGGGGCGACCGCAGTATCGCTTTCTTACATACCAAAGTACGTGTGCTATTATCCCCCTATTTCCAGAAAGATACTTGTCTGCAAAAGCACCAAGTTGATTGCAGTACTTACCTTCTCCATCAACTAATCCCAACCTTGTTTGCCCAGCTATCCACACGTTGAAACGACATTCTTCTAGAAATCTGTTGTCATCGAGAGGCAAGTTCCATGATCCTTTGAGTACCAGTCCCCGAATGATTTGACTGGCGATTCTGGGTCCAACGCCGTATATTTCTTCTTGGAGATTGTTCCAGAGCATGTTTCTGGTCTCTTGCAAACTGCCAGTTTGTTCGAAGCAGTATTTGTATAGGCGGCCAAAATCATAGTTGTGTTTGGACATATATCTGGCGGCATCAGCAATACTTTTTGGAAACGCTAGTTCTCCTTTACTGTGATCATTTAGCAACGGGAAATTCGCTCCCTTGAGAATTCTCGCTATTTTTCTAAGGGCTGGACTTTCCCCCTCATTTTCGATCAATTCAACTATTTTGTAAGGGGCGAACAATCTTTCTCCTTCTAAGGCTTCCTTGGCCTTCGCAAATGTTGCTGCGTTGGCTCTTCTATCCATAACGCTGTAAAATAGCCAAAACCACTTGTCACGACTCGTAGTTAGCTTGCCATCATTTTTTGTGTTTATTTCATGAGCTTCAATTGGCGCTTTCTCACTTATCTCCGATAAGAGATTTGCCAGGTTCTTCTTTCTACCTTCAGCAATGTCCGTTTTGGAAGGCAACTTGTTGCCGTCGACAATGCAGTATGAATCCACGTTTTGTTTTTGCGAATTCAGTCTTCGTATTGCATTAACCAATTTGCCTTGATCAATTGTTTTGGCTATTACCCCTGTCTTCTCACAGAACTCGAGTATCTCCTCAGTAAACCCGTTGGGTGACACAAGAACGCACGAAATTCTATCCTCTGACAGCCCATTCTCTTCTGCAAAGGACTTCTTATACTGCAATAGTTGATCGACAACTACGGCTTTGTCTTTTATAACTGATGATTTGATTTCCACTATCAGATAGTTTTCTCCGTTCTTGAACAACAGATCGATGTATCTCCCTGGTTTCATAAGATACTTCTGGCTCTCAACAAGTTTTAGGCCTTGAAGCGGAAGACCTAGGAGGGCAGGGTTACACTTGAGGAGTTCCTCAACTTCCCATTCGGGAATGTGCATCAAAAAACCTCTGGTGTAATGTCTGTGCTATCTTGAGCCTTTGTAGGCTCAGCTTTTGCAGCAGACCTTCCTGCCTTCGAATCAGAAGATAATACCGCACTGATTTTGGAGACTTCTTTCTTGTTAAGCTCGACAGCTCGCACTGCTTTGTCGAATATAAGAACTTTCGAAGAACCATCGTCTATGATGATTATTGACACGCCAGACTCAGTTTTAAGCTCCATTTTGGGTCAAAAATACAATGTTAGTATCAAAGATAGAATCTTATTGTTCGCTCTTCGTTGGTCACTATTACCCGCAAAAGCATTACTTCGTTCTATTTCGACCACAGATTGTCTACAGGGTATAAATTTGTAGACTGGGCGTCTATTTTTCGCGGGAGTATAAATTTATAGACTCTGATGCTTTATTGTTGCGGGGGTTGTGTTTGAGATTCATATGGAAAGGGAAATGGAAAGAGGGAGAAATCACTGTTGAAGCCCAAACTGCAAAGGAATTGGACGAAGCAATCAAAGAGCTTAAGTCACTGGTTGAAAAAGACCAGACTATGGACGGAGGCCAACAACTTCCTAAAATCCCTTCAATCCTAGGATGTACCGACGCGGTTAGAATGTTAATGAGAACAAGCTGGGGGAAAAAAGCAAGAGCACTGGTTGAAATCAAGAAGGCTCTCGAAAAAAACGAACTTTTCTTCTCAAAGGAAGCACTTTCAGCCACCCTAGTCACGTTAGTCAAACGGGGGGATTTAATGAGAGTCAAAGACAACGGAATTTGGGCGTACTTCACGAATGAATCAGAAGCCACTAACACACGAATTTTGAAGCCTGACAATTAAGAGTGTGGCTCTTTGTATAAGAAAGTTTGGGGTTTAAAGGAGCTAGAGAAAATGGGCTTCCCCGTCCCGGCATACGTGGTCATAGACATGGCTTCAGACAAGCCGATTGAGCTGAGAAGCTATTTGCTAAATAAAATCGAACAGATAGGAATCCCTCTTGAACCGAGCGACAGAGTTGGTGTGACTATCAGAGTTTCAATGCCTGGTCCAGTGGATAAATTGGCGAAACACGGAGGTCTACACGGCACTGATAAAGAAGAAATTATAAAGAGGATTTTGGAGAGACATGACAAATACGGTCCCAACAGCAAGATCATACTTCAACACACAGTTGACGCTAGATGTTCAGGAACAATTCTCAAAGAAGATGACTTTTGCGTCCTTGAAGCAATCCCGGGAGATGCTCCCCCTCTTCTTGAGGGTTATGCAGATAGTTACGAAAAATGGCTTTTTTCTCTGAAGAGTGGTAAATGGACAAAGGCAAAAACATACCAGATGGATGAGAACAAGAGATTAGTGCTGGTTTCAAAAGATCTTCAGAGATTCGAGAAATACATTAGGGCACTGTCTAATAAAGCGTATCTGGAATGGTCTATATCAAAATGCGACGAACTGTTCTTCTACGAATACTGTAAAGTTAATAATTAGCTTTAACCGATATAATCGGAATTGGATCAGTATGGCTACTTTATCTAAAATGGAGCTAATAAGAAGAATAATGATTGGCGAAATGCTGATCAATCCCGAGGCTAAGGAATCAATTCAAAAGTGTCTGTCGCCTGCGACGAAAAAAACTAAGGACATCGAAGATAGTTTTAAAGAATATTTCAAGACTGTATCCTCAGACGATGAGGATATAAACACGCGAAAAGTCCTCATACAAGACTATGTGGAAAAGAATTTTGTTGACGAGAAAATCTCGGACGTAATGACCCAAATCGAAAAAACCCTGAGAAAGTTGTTCGGAGACGAATTTAGCCAAATCGGAGGAATATTGCCTCCGATATTCATCGATTGCCTCGATTCTAACGGTCTCAGACCAGCCAACCTTGATCTAACACTCGGAGATGACGTCTACGTTACCACTGAAAAGGTCCCGATGAAACTAAATACAATGGGCAAAGATGGAGTTGTCTCAATTGAACCAGGCGAATTTGGCATTCTGATGACAAACGAGTATCTTTTTGTGCCCTGGGATTTGATGGGATATATCTCCATAAGACTAACGCACAAACAAAAAGGGATAGTAAATATTTCTGGGTTCCACGTAGATCCAGGATATTATGGTCGACTGATGTTTGCGGTCTTTAACGCCGGACCAAACAATGTTCCGTTGAGGTATAATGATCCGGTATTCATGATTATGTTCAACGAATTGACCAAATTGCCCCCAGATGACTCAGCTGTTAAGAAAGGAAGATGGTCCGGGATGGAAGACATACCGGTGGAGACGCTCTCTGGGCTTACAGGAACAAGCGTTTCTGTGAGAACCTTGGATCAACGAATAAGAACGCTGGAAATGATTTTCCCCATTCTCGCAACGGGAATTGGAAGCGTAGCAATTGCGGTAATAGCGTGGCTACTCACTCATTGGTAGAAGGAGGACTGCAAGTGAAAGAACGCGAATTCAGACTAAGAGAATTGTGTCTCGAAGTAACAGATATTTGTCCACTGAACTGCAGGCACTGTTCAGGCAGCTGTGGTCCGAATTCTCGAAAAATACTTTCTTTTCATCAAATTAAGAAAGTAATCAGTGATTTCTCCTCTATGGGTGGTGAGATTCTTGAGATCTCTGGCGGGGAACCGCTCTTGCATTCTTCTCTATCGCAAATTGTTGATTATGCGGGGAAGAACAGACTCAAGACAATCCTGTATACTTCTGGAAGCATGTGGAACACCATCGGAGAAATGGTCTCAGTAGATGCCAGTTTGGCCTCCGAATTACGCCAGGCTGGTCTGAACAAAGTCATCTTCAGTCTGCAAGGTGCCATTTCTAGAACGCATGAGGCAGTGACGCAGGTAAGAGGTAGCTTCGATAATACTGTGCGTTCTATGAAAGTTATGAAATCATTGGGCTTCTGGATAGGAGTACATTTTGTTCCAATGAAACTGAACTATGAGGAGTTTTTGGATATCTATCAGTTGTGCAAAGGCCTGCTTATAGACGAAGTGGGGGTTCTGCGATTCGTTTCTCAAGGTCGTGCAGATGAAAACAGAGGGGCGCTCGAACTCTCTAATAATGAGTTTGAAACATTCAACGGGGTCCTTAGGGAACTTGGTACTAAGCACACCAATCCAAGAATTCGTGTGGGCCGACCTTTCGATTTTCGCTTCATCTTCGATCCTTCCTTGATGAAGGCGGAATGTGATGCAGGAATATCGCGATGTCTTGTATCTCCAGATGGCAAAGTGATCCCATGCCCCGCATTCAAGCGTGCTAACCGCGAGCTGTATGTAACCGGAAACGTAAACGCCACCTCATTGGTCGACATCTGGAACAAGTCATCGGAGTGGCGTGATTTTAGATATTTTGATTATAGAGAACTTGGTGAGCCTTGCAAGAGCTGCGAGCACTTGTATCAATGCAAAGGCGGATGTAAAGCGCAGAGATTGCTGAGGTACGGCAAAATGCGAGCCGCTCCTGATCCATGTTGCTTCAAGTGCGCCATGCCAATGGCGGCAATATGCCCATCAAATGCAAAACCCCAAGAACGATTATCATCAGTCCAAATATGACTAACCAGAATGATACCTTCAATGCCTCCATACTAACGCGCGTCTCCATATCTTTTGCCATTCTAGGTAGTACGTAAACAAGATGGTAGTATCCACATACGAGTACAACGCTGCCCAACAAAAAAGTCAGAGATCCTATTTGGTCTACTGAGGGGAGGTTTAGAAACATATATGCAGCAATAATGAGTATCAGCAAAAGGATACCAACGCCAACACCTATCAGAATTGATGCCCATGGTATCTTCAATAATTTAGCTGACCAGTTCGTCCTTCCACAACCGTTTTACCATTGAACGATTCTTGAAGAACGATACAAAGGACCATCTATAAAACGATTGCTTGTCGCAAATGGCGCGCGCTATTTTCAGCTGGTCTCACACGCGAGGTTTCAATGACTAAGTCACGGCTTTAGGAAGCTTGATTCCTTTTTGACTTTGATACTGTCCTCGGTAGGGCGCATCTACCTGAGTTGTCAGTTTGGCGAAAACAACGTGAAGAAACCTGCAGCTTGCGGGAATCTTTATCGAATTGCTACCGCCGTAAAACACTCCTATTGTCAGAGTGCCTTTAAATCCAGCATCGACAAGGGTTAAAGGGCTTACGAATCCAAGCCGAGCGAAGGTCGAGCGTAGTCCGCAGAATCCTACCAAGTCATTCGGCAGTTCAAGATGTTCTTGAGTACTGAAGAGGTAGTGATGGAGAGGTGAAAGGATAAAATGCCCGTCGTCGCTTCTTATCATTTCATAGGATTTCTTAATCTCTTCATCTGAGGAAGCATCCATCAATTCGGCATCGTTTCGCGGGGCAACCACGGCAATTTCATTGCCAGTTCTGAAGTCCACACCATTTTGCTGAATGGTATCGTCACTCAAAGGTTCGATTATCAGCCGCTTGGACTGAATCATTTTCTTCAACTCGGAATCGCTCAGAATCATTCAATCACCAATCGTGTACGAAGATCCGTTCTTGCACACGAATATTTTTGGCTTTGCCTAATGGTGATCTTCGAAGCCGGAATATCTGGAGGAATCCAGCCTGATCTTAAGCCGGGAGACCTTGTTGTCGTGACTCAGGCAATCCGTGATGAAGGCACATCATTTCACTACCTCTCTCAAAAAGTGAGGGTTGAATCTCACCAGTCGTTGAGGAACAGACTGATCGAGCGTTTGAAGGCTAATGGAATCAAATATTTCGCTGGTCCTGTATGGTCTACGGACGGGGTCTACAGAGAAACGGTTAGAAAAATCCGCAAGTTCCGAGACAGCGGGATACTGGCTGTCGACATGGAGACATCAGCGATTTTTGCGCTAGCAAAGTACAGGCATGTTGAGGTTGCTTCCGCCCAGATCATATCGGACGTTCTGACTGAAGACAAATGGATGCTTGCATTCGATAGTCAAATGGTCAGGGAAAGCGAAGAAATTCTGCTGAAAAATGTCTTAGAAGCTGTCTCTGAGAAGTAGAATATTGAGGCGTCGAACAAATCAAATGAGAAAACAGTTGGACTATCTATTGATTCTGACTGTGGCTAACGCTTTCAAGGGTCCGCTTTTCTCAGAAGTTCTTACAAGTTTCACAGCCAATCGGTCCAGAGTGTGTTGTGCTGCCTGCCTAGCTTCCCTTCTCGTTGCATATTCTTTCTTCAATTCTATCCATGGCAACGTTTCGTCGATCCTTATCCACACGGTGTACAAGGCGGCTTCACCAACACTTCAGGAAGGTTGATTCAAAGTGATTAAAACGGTTATGAATTCAAAGTAACGATTTGGAATCAAGACTCGACGAAGATCTCGGTTGTTTGTATCGGGCAATTATTGGTTACTTTGGATACTTATTCCAACTTCATTAATACTATAAGGAGGCAAGATCGGATTGTGTTACTTGAGGCTCCTCGATGCCGAAAAGGAAAGAATTCGTAAAGACAGATCAGAAGTTCACATGTTCAAACGCTGCTTGCGGATGGGTTTTTTCCAAACCTATTAAGGTCGCGAATCTGCGTGGTTCACGATCGAAACCCTATGACGCTTGTCCGCGATGCTTTACCGAGATAGTGATAGACTCCGAGCCGTCAATCGAATCGAAACCTGTTCGCACGGAAGAGGTTGAAGAAGTCGAAACCAAACTCAAATCCAAGAAGTCTGAACAAGAGCCAACTGGTCCTTGTGCACATCACTTCGGCTATTTGAGCGAACATTCAAGAAACGAGAAGATTCCTGACGAATGTGTTATGTGCGAAAACATCGTGAAGTGCATGCTCAAGGCATTTAACAAATAGGTTGATTCTTCTCGATTCAAGATTGATTCTAGAAATGAAAACGGGTTCTGAAATAAAAGGTTGGGGCTTAGAGGTTACTCTGTAGTTTACTTCTTCTTCTCAGGTTTCTTGGGCTCTTCCTTTACTGCTTCTTCCGCTGGCTTTTCTTCGGTTTTCTTTTCTTCTGTTTCCATCTCGCTTGTGATCTCTTCAATCGGTTTTGGCGGCGGCGTTGTTGCCATAGTCCAGCCTATCCATGCGCCTATGCCCATTATGGCTATGAATGCAACGAGAACTGGCACGGCGACTATCCAGAACCGGATATTTCCAAGTGAATCCGCATCAGTGCTCAATCCGAATACTCCGAGCCATTGGGGATAGAGCAGTGTGACGACGTAGAAGAGGCCAACGATTGCGCAGACGATGAAGATTACTCCACCTATAGCTTGATCTTTACTGACCATTGGCAAATCATCTCATAACAGCGATGTCTATCTACCTAATACCATTTAAAGTTTACCGTGAGTTGTTGGTCTCATGTTGTTCCTGATTCCCATGTGGTCAGGTATCTCTTTTGTTCTCCGGTGAGTCTGTCTATCTTGACCTTCATTGATGCGAGTTTCAAGCTCGCAACTTGTTCGTCTATATCGTTGGGTACGCTGTAGACTTTGGGTTCAAGTTTCTTGTTCTTGGCAATATATTCGACGCAAAGCGCTTGGTTCGCGAAGGACATGTCCATGACCTCTGACGGGTGTCCTTCAGCTGCAGCCAGGTTAACAAGCCTCCCTTCAGCCAACAAGTACAGTTTCCGCCCATCTTTGAGAGTATACTCGTCAAGGTTAGGTCGGATGTTTCTCTTCTTGATAGAGATTTCTATCAGGTCTTTCTGGTCAATCTCCACATTGAAGTGTCCACTATTAGCCATGATTGCCCCGTCTTTCATCTTCTCCATATGTTCACGTCTTATGACGCTTGTGTCACCTGTTACGGTAACGAAAATGTCACCAACGCCTGAAGCCTCTCTCATCGACATTACGCGAAAACCGTTCATTGACGCTTCCAGCGCTCGCAGGGGATTCACTTCAGTTACGATGACGTTCGCTCCCATGCCTTGCGCTCGCATGGATATTCCTTTTCCACACCAACCATACCCGCTGACCACCAAGTTCTTGCCGGCTAAGAGAATGTTGGTTGCTCTGATTATCCCGTCCAGAGTGCTTTGTCCTGTTCCATAACGATTGTCGAACAGATACTTTGTGTAAGCATCGTTGACGGCTATGATTGGATATTTAAGGGCTTTATCCTTCTCCATAGCCCTCAGTCGCAGAACGCCGGTCGTCGTTTCTTCTGTGCCGCCTTTGATCTTCGGTAAGGCTCTTTTCCTTTTATGGTGAAGTGTGCTTACCAAATCCGCACCATCGTCAAGAGTCACGGATGGTTCGAGATCCAAGACGCTTTCAACACACTAGTAGTATTCTTCAGTGTTTTGCCCTCGCCAAGCGAAAACGTTGACACCTCTCTTTGCCAGTGCTGCTGCTACGTCATCTTGTGTCGAAAGAGGATTAGAACCGCAAAGTCCAACCTTTGCCCCTCCGGCCAGAAACGTTTCAATCAGCACCCCTGTTTCTTTGGTTACGTGCAAACATGCACCCAACGTCAACCCTTTCAAGGGCTTCTCGTCACCGAACCTCTTCTGGATTTGGACCAAAACGGGCATGTGTTTCGATGCCCATTCGATTTGTAAGTCTCCGCCCGATGCCAGTTTAATGTCTCTGATTTTGGATTTGTCCATAGTTTCCACGGTTTACGTTCTTTGTCGATACTATTTAAAACTAGTTGCGGGCACTCAACTCCTTCTAAGAAGGGGTGAGGAGCCTTGCTTAACCATGTTTATGTACTCTGGAGACTCCCTTTTCGCTCTTCTGTTCTGACGGTTCATATCGCTAGTCTTTTAACTTGTAGTACCTACCTTTCGATTTGGATGTGTCATTGCATGCTCGAACTGAAGGTTGAAAAAGTTGAGACGTATCTTTCGGAAGTCTACAAGACCTCTGTGACGGTCACCGGCTTGGCTCCACTGAGAAGCGATGAGAGTACCGATTTGAAAGGGCTTGGTTATGGGACGCCTTACATTATCGAATTCACGATCGATAGGCAACCTAAGTGCTGCATTCTTGAGACGATGCGTCCTGAAGGCTTCGGGCATGATCACTTTTCAGATAGGGCTGGAATCCTGCTGTGGCAGCATTCTGCCTTCAACAAGTTACCTAAACACGTTCGGTCAGTGGATGTGGGCTCTTTTCTCAGTGACCGTCAAAGCATGAAATCTGTGGGGGATTGCGTCGAATTCTTTCTGCTAACCGAATTTATCCCTGGATCGCTCTACCACCTAGATCTGGACATGATCAAACAAACTTGCTCTCTCACCAATCTTGACGAGGAGAGATGCGTGGCACTGTCCGAGTACCTTGCCCAAATCCACTCGGTAAAAAAGAAGGACGAACCTCAACTGTACGCGAGAAGGATCCGCGATCTTATCGGTCATGGCGAAGGAATATTCGGTCTTACCGATAGCTATCCAAAAGGCTTGGATTACGCTAATGACAAGTTCCTTTTGGAGCTTGAGAAGCGATGTCTGGAGTGGCGATGGCGCCTGAAGCGCAAAGCTGACAGGCTATCACAAGTGCATGGCGACTTTCATCCTTGGAACATAATGTTCAGGGAAGGCACAGACTTCACAACCTTGGACCGGAGCAGAGGTGAATGGGGTGAACCGGCAGACGATGTCGTCGCCATGACCATTAATTATCTCTTCTATTCCTTGCAGGCGTTTGGAGAGATGGACGGACCATTTGACAGATTGTTCGTGCTCTTCTGGAAGAATTATTTAGATAGCACGGGAGATGATGAGATTTTAAAGATGGTTCAACCCTTCTACACGTGGCGTAGTCTAGTGCTGGCTTCGCCTCTGTGGTATCCTAGCTTGTCCCTGAACGTGCGCATGAAGATCTTGCGTTTCGCAGAGAAGGTCCTTGATTCTAAAGAGTTTAGATTTGAAAGTGTCGAATCGTATTTGAAATAGGATTCGAAACGTTTCTAACATAGCGGAGCACGATGTTGAAAGGCATGTATCGGTTTCTAGACTAAACTATAAATAGGATCTGAAACAAGAGCACTTTGGGTGTGGAATTAGACTTGCCTGTGAAGTCTATTGATGACCTTGAACGCCTTCTGAGAAAGAACGGTTATTCACACAGTGCCGCCAGTGAAATATTGAAATGGTACCGAGAAGGTAGTTCTAACAGAGTGCCATGAAAGGCATCTACGTTCTCATAGTCTCAGTAAATCATAACGTCAGGACAGTAATCGGTGCGTTGGGCCCTGTCCATTTCAAAAAGGGTATCTACGCGTACGTGGGTTCTGCTCAGAGCAATTTGGAAAAGAGGCTAGCCCGTCACCTTGGAACAGTCAAGAAGAAGTTTTGGCACATAGATTACTTGCTAGACAGTCCTGGAGTATCTGTTCGCAAAGTTTTGACACTAGAAGCTGGAAAGGTCGAAGAGTGCCGACTTGCCGCTTTGCTGTATCAAAAGGGTTCTCCAGTGCTTGGCTTTGGTTGTTCAGACTGTAAATGCAGTAGCCATTTGTTCAAGATCGGAAGCTATGAATTCTTAAGAGAACGCCTGCAAGAATCAGTGGTGGGATCAACTTGAAAGAATTCGATTCAGTGGAGACTGGCTGGTGTGTCTGGGTCACCGGTTTGCCAGGAAGCGGCAAGTCTGTTGTTTCTGAGGCTCTTCTTCTATTGCTAGAAAAGAATGGTGTTCGGGCTCAGTTGCTGTCCTCAGACAGATTGCGCAAAGTGATGACGCCCAAACCGACGTACTCTCTCGAGGAACGGGACATCATCTATGGAGTCCTCGTTTACATTGCCGAGCTACTGACACGAAACGGCGTAAACGTCATCATTGACGCCACTGGAAATCTGAGACACTATCGTGATCAGGCTAGAAAACAGATTCCAAAGTTCATCGAAACATATCTGAAGTGTCCAATGGACAAATGCATTGAACGTGAACAGAAGCGGCAAGCGACTCACTTCGCGCCGAGGAAAATATACTTCAAGGCTTTGAAGGGTCAAGCATCGACTGTTCCAGGGATAGGACAACCCTATGAAGAGCCTCTTAATCCTGAAATTGTCTTGGACGGAGTCAGTTGTTCACCGAAAGAATGCGCTGAAAGAATCTTCACAAAGATTGAGCAAATGAATGCCAAAGGAGAGAAAAGATAGGGCGTCTGCACCGTCTGGTTGAGACTTTACTAAAGGTTTTTCACGTAGTTCAGGACAGCGTCTCCCTGCTCTTTTGATATCTTCGAATCCTTAACGAGTCTTTGTGCAAGTTCAGTAATCTTGGCCAAGGCGTGAACCTTGTAACCTAACTTCTCAAGTTTCTCTTTACCATGTTGTTGTCTGTCGACGACAACGAGTATGTGTTCAACCTTCGCTCCAAGCTCCTCAAGAGGCTTTATTCCCTCCACTTTGGATAATCCTTCAGTAACAACGTCATCGAAAAACAATATATTCTCGCCTTTTACGATGTTAGATCCGGCGGTTCTTCCAGTTGCGCCATAGCTTTTGGCTTCTTTCCTAACGATGATGCAAGGCATGTTTGTTCGACATGCAATGCTAGGCAACATGAGGGCTCCTTTGAGCTCGATTGTGGCCAACTTGTCTATCTTGTCCTTGCTTGCAATTTGCTTTATTCGTTCTGAAACGAGGTCGACCAACGTGCAAAGGTCTTTGGGTGAAGTAAGCACAGATGCCAAATCGATGTAATACGGGCTTAAGACACCTGATTTGAGGCGGAAATCGCCGAACTTCAGGCATCCAGAATTGAACAGGGCTTCTGCCACTTGGGCTGTGACGTCCATATTCCAGTCCTCAACAAGATTATGTGATTGAAGATTTAACGTTTGTCAAATATGGTTTGAGTGTAATTGACGATTATCGATGCGTGTGAGACCTGAAAAGTGTTCTGTGAGAGGCTTCGAAAGTGGGGCTATCTTTGGCGCTACTACCACCAAAATGTTAATAACTCATTGTTCTCATGTCTAAAAGACACGAAGCGGAAAAACGATGGGACATCGTAAGACACACGCTCCTAGACATGGCTCTCTCGCGTATTTGCCTAGGAAACGTGCTGAAAGTTTACTGGCCAGAATACGTTTTTGGCCAAAAATCGAGTCAGAAACACCTCAGTTGCTGGGCTTCATTGGCTACAAAGCCGGATCGACTCACGTATTTACGATCGAAGACCGAAAACGTTCGCCGAATTTTGGCAAAGAAGTCATCAGGCCCGCAACGATCTTGGATACTCCTCCAACTTTCATTTGTGCAGTCAAGAGTTACAGCAAGGACCTCAACGGCTTACGAACCGTTGCCGAAGCTTGGGTCAAAGAACCGCCGGCAGATCTTGGTCGTGTCTTTACGCTTCCCGAGGATTTCAAAACGGAAGAGGCTCTGAAGAAGGTTGAAGACAGTTTACCGATTGCAGCAAAGATTCGTATTGTAACTGTCACTCAGCCCAGGGAAGCAAGTTTGCCCAAAAAGAAGCCCGACGTTGCAGAAATAGAGGTAGGCGGTGGTACGACTCAAAAACAGTTTGAGTACGCAAGGGGGCTTCTTGGAAAAACGATCACAGCCGCCGAGATATTCAAAGAAGGGCAATTCGTTGACATTGCTTCGGTGTCGACTGGAAAAGGTTGGCAAGGACCAGTGAAACGCTGGGGAGTTACTATACTTCAAGCTAAGGGAAGGAAGACCAAAAGGGGCATTGCTACTCTTGGTCCATGGAACCCGCACCATGTCATGTACAGTGTTGCCCGGGCAGGGCAGATGGGTTACCATCAAAGAACAGAATACAACAAGCGGATTCTCAAGATAGGAAAAGATGGAAAAGAAATAACTCCCAAGGGCGGTTTCCTAAGATACGGTTTGGTCAAGGGACCATACGTGTTGCTTGCTGGGAGTATAGCAGGCACGGAGAAACGTCCAATACGGATGCGTTATCCAGCGCGTGCGCCCAAGGGTTTTGCGGAAGAACCGCCTCAAATAACACAGATTTCATTGGAGTCGCAGCAGGGAAGATAGGCGGTGTGAACTGATGGTTAAGAGGACAGCGAAGATTTTCAACCTCGAAGGAAAGGCAGTTGGGAAGATTGATCTTCCACCAGTCTTCGCGACGCCGCTGAGGCCGGATGTGATAAAACGGGCAGTTCTTTCGTTGCAATCATCCAGAATTCAGCCGCAGGGCAGAGATCCTATGGCTGGAAAAAGGACGACAGCCGAGTCTAGAGGCACTGGTTCGGGAACGGCTAGGATCCCTAGGCGTAAGTCAGGTGCTGGGAAAGGAGCTTTTGCACCTGGTACGGTGAGTGGACGACAAGCACACCCTCCTCTTTCGGAGAAGATCATCTTAAAGAAGATCAGTAAGAAGGAGAAGAAGTTGGCCTTGTTCTCAGCTATAGCGGCAACTGGTTCGAAGGAACTTGTGGCGAAGAGAGGGCACAGCATCGAAGACGTTCCTCAGATTCCGCTTGTGGTAATCTCAGAGCTTGAGGATCTGAAGAAAACCAAAGAGGTGGAGGAAACCCTGATTCGCCTAGGAGTCTTGTCAGAACTTTTCCGAGTGAAAGAAAGCCGTAATGTGCGAGCTGGAAAAGGCAAGAGCAGGGGACGAAAGATGAAGAAAGCTTCAGGACCCCTCATAGTTATTGCGGAGAACAGAGGGATAGCGGAAGCGGCGCGCAATCTCTTAGGCGTTGATGTTGCGGTGGTAACGGACCTTAACGCTGAAATGCTTGCTCCTGGGACGCTTCCCGGTAGGCTTACTGTCTGGACGAGCAATGCGATTGAGAAACTGGGTGCTATTCCAATTCATGGAGGAAAGCCGTAGTGGATCCTTACGCGGTTATACTTTATCCTTTGATGACAGAGTCTGCCAGCATTATGGTTGAGAAAGAGAACAAACTTGTTTTCATGGTAGATCTCAAGGCAAACAAAGCGGATGTTAGGAAAGCGGTTGAAGAGCTATACGAAGTAAAAGTGGAAGGGGTTAACATCATGATAACTCCACATGGAACAAAGAAAGCATTCGTGAAGCTTACTCCGGACTTCAAGGCTGCCGACATCGCTATCAAACTAGGAATACTGTAAGCTGGACATGGTGGACTGATTTATGGGAAAAAGAATTCGTGTTCAAAGACGTGGACGCGGTGCCTCCACATTTCGTGCTTCAACGCACAAGAGGGTTGCTCCTTCAAGATATCCCGCTTCCACAAAGGTGAAGGAAAGCTTTGATACTCTGGTGAACGGTGTTGTCGAAGAACTAGTGCATGATCCGGGACGAGGAACACCCTTAGGCTTCGTTAGGTTTGACAGTGGCGAAGTCTTCTACACTGTTGTTCCCGAGGGAGTATTCGAAGGTAAGCAGATTCAGTTCGGTGGAAAAGCCGCCGTTGACGTGGGCAACATTTTGCCTTTGGGCAAGATCCCTGAGGGTACTATGATTTGCAACATCGAGCTTCGCCCAGGCGACGGTGGAAAGCTTTCAAAATCGTCGGGTTCATACGCGACAGTCGTGACTCACACGCCCAATGGTACTATACTCAAACTTCCTTCAGGTCACACAAAATATGTTGCAGACTATTGCAGGGCAACCATTGGTGTCGTTTCAGCTTCAGGCAGAACGGATAAGCCGTTTATGAAGGCGGGAACAATGTTCCATTTGATGAGGTCTAGAGGGCGCAAGTATCCACGGACCAGTGGCAGAAAGATGGTGGCTGCTGTACACCCGTATGGAAGCAGTAAGAGAAGCGCTCGCAAAGCAACGACAACATCTCACGGTGCTCCGCCAGGACAGAAAGTCGGATTGATCGCTGCAAGAGGCACTGGACGTAAGAAGAAGAAGAGAGTGCTAGACTAGGGGAAGATTTATGATATTCAGTAAACATGTAGGATGAGATAAAAATGCCGAAAGAGTTCATGTATCGCGGACTAAACCTGAGCCAACTGCAAGGCATGTCGATGGATGAGTTCATAGACCTTCTGCCCTCGCGACAGAGAAGGAGTCTTCACCGCGGTCTCCAACCGGAACAGAGAATACTTCTTGAGAAGGTCAGGCAAGCGAGGGAAGAGCTCCGGAAGGGTGGCACTCCAACAATCAAGACTCACGTGAGAAACATGATCATCCTTCCCGAAATGGTCAGCTTGACCATAGGGGTTCACAACGGCAAAGACTTCGTGCAGGTTGAGATCAAGCCTGAGATGATCGGTCATTATCTAGGTGAATTTGCAGTCACAAACAAACCCGTTAGACATGGAACTCCAGGCATCGGTGCTTCTCGCTCTTCAATGTACGTTCCGTTAAAATAGCCTTTCCAGATTTCTTCTAGGTAGTATACTCTTTGCCAGAGCCTTTGATCTCAGGCTGTTTTGCTTCAGTTACCTGTGGTAAAGGTACTGGTGGAGGGATGTTCAGCGTCTTGGCGATGAGGATTGATTCGGTGAGAGCTACGTTCGAGACTGATTGAAGGACGACGGGTGGCGGCGGTTTCTTGTCTTCGTAGTCCTTGTAAGCTTTATCGATCTCTGCTTTTTCTCCAATGACGAAGGCCGTTCCCTTCAGGTTTATCTGAGCAACTGAAGGACTATAGCTTATCGTCAAAACGAATCCCACTTGAAGGGAATTGTCAGGGTTTCTCTCCATACCCGTCAGGTTTATGTTGGTGCTTATGTTAATCTGAGGAAAAGGTTTTCTGAAATCTAGAAAACGTTCGGCTGAAATGCTGGATACGACAACATTGACTCTGAGCATTTTCTGCATCATCAAAAAGTTACAGACTCGAGCGATTTAAGGCTGTTCATTCCTTTGCAGGTTTGTACTTCGTGAATCCACAGTGCCCACAGGTGTATCTGTTTCCATGATCCGCCATGAAATAACCCGGTCCGCACCTTTCACAAATCGGTCGGAGTCGAACAACTTTTTCGCCTTCAACTTTGTACAGTTTGAAAACGCCTTTCTCTTCTTTTTTCTTCTTCTCTGGTTTCGGTGCCTTCTCCACTTTTGCTGGTTTTATCTCTTCTTTCGGTGGAGCCTCTACTGGTGGCGGCGCAGCTTCTTTCTTTGTTTCCTTCTTGAGCTCTTCTTTCTTTGGCGCCTCTTTCCTGTCTGCTTTCTTTGACATCGTTTATGCTACTCCTTTTTCTCTTCATCTGTGGGTTTCGGAGCCGGTGGAACATTTCTCTTGACTATATACTCAGGCTCGATTAGTTTCGCCTGCTCGGCAGTATCGTAGAGATTTGCAACTCCAAATGCCGTGTGCATCCCAGGTCCTGTTTCATATTTCTTGACAAAAAGTAGGTCAACTTTCGTTCTCAACGCGTCTGCAACCGCCCTTCTAATCTCAAGTCTGGGCGGTGTAGAAACTGCGTCATGTTTGACCTGAAAACGAATCTCCTTTCGTTTTAGCAAGGGGTTCTCTTTCTGTTGCAGTATCTTAACTTCCATGATTTTTCCCCGTGTGTGGTGTTGACTTGATGTTACACGCTCTTATTTAGCTTTTGAGGGCTTCTGCATCGACTTCAATATGCGACCAACTTCCGCTTTTTTGTCCGGTGTAACTTTGACTACCACGATGCCCTCGTACGGTTGACCATATATTACGTACGAGTTTTCGGAAGCATGCGATATGGCGACGAGGGCGAGCAGATCTTCTTCACCATCGACAACCATGTTGATTTGTTGACCACTTTTCAATGCGTCCTGTATGGCTGCCTCAGCTTCATCTGTAATGGTTCCCTGAGGGTTTGTTACGTATACTATTCGATCAGCGGGCAGTCTTGCGGGTTTCGTGGCTTTTCTTTTAGATTTGTTGTCTATTATCAAAAGCGTTGGTGAAAAGCCGTTCTTTACAAGGTTTTTTGAGACGGTGTCTCCGACAGCAATAATGCCCGGTGGTTTTTCCTCTGCCACCATACTCTTGAGTGTTCTCATCGTTTCGGCAAAGGATCCTTTGATGAGCCTTCCCAATGGTTCTTTCAGAGCTATTCGTAGTTCTGGTGTGAGAACAAGTCTAACCGGCATTTCATCTGACCCTTAGGGCGAAACGTCCTTTCTCTTTTATGTTCATTGCTTTCGCGATGGCTGAGCCTTCAGGGTCAAAAACTATGACTAGGCCACTGTAATCGTCGCTGAGACTTGTGGATCTGCATTTGGGGCAGACGTTTTCTCTTGTGAGGAAATGGCAATTCGTGCAGGCTTTCTCACTCATTTTGTTTCACCTTTTTCTCTGGAGGTTTCTTTTCCGCTGCTTCCTTCATCTTCTGCAGATCAGAATCGATCCAATCCAGTTTTCCGAGGAAGGGCTGTCGAGCTGTTACACCGATTTTGCCTGAGCTTCCAGCTCGACCAAGAGAAACTGCAGTTATGCGTACGCGCACTTGGTCGCCACTCATAAGTCTGCGTTTTGTTTCTTTTCCGAGCAGGACACCTTGTTTTTCGTCGTAAGATATGAAATCATCCATCAACTGTGAAACATGAAGCAATGCGTCAATAGGGCCTATGCGAACGAAGGCGCCAAAATCAGCGATTTCGACTACTTCTCCTTCGACTACTTCTTGGATTTTGGGGTAGAACGTCAGTAATGAAAAACCGACTCTGTGGTACGCGGCACCGTCGCCTGGGATTATCTTGCCGATGGAGCTTACTTTCACTTCGGTGACGGCTATTACGTAACCAAGGGTCTCGTCGACAACGCCCTCATATTTTGCTTTGACCTGTTGGTATCCCACCGCTTCAAGTGGGTTTCCGAACGTTTCAGGTGGAATGCGAATTGTGTCTTCCAATGTTATAAGTTTAAACAGAGGTTAGAGCCTCCCGTCAATCTCCAAACGTGACTTTTGTCTCACATAAATTACTGGCACATTTATATCTCTTAGCTTATTGCGAAGTTGTCTATCGTTGGTGAAAACAGGGCACTCGTATGTGCGAGCTGCTTGAAGAATAAGATCGTCTGTTGAGCCTGAGTATTCTTCGGCGTTCTCAAGCAACGTGCATTTTTCAGCCAGTTTCAACGCCATACTTGCTCTTTTTCTCATGTTCGGCGTGCCAGTTATCGCGATCTTTTTCAGTTCCTTTTTGACAGGAACAAGCAGTATGAGTTCAAAATTCCTATTGCAAAGAGTTTTGAGTTCTTCAAAAATGTCGATATTAAACTGTTGTGGAACGAACAGCGCGTTTGAGTCAAGTATTATGCGGAGCTTCTTTTTGTCAAGTTTCGGGTTTTCAATCATGTCACTTAATCATTCCAAACCCGATTAGCCGCCATCTTCCAGCGATTTTCCTGCTTAATGCAACTCTTGCCCCAGGTTGCACGCAGACTGGACGAGTCAGTTTGATTTGAACGCTGTCTTTTCTTATAGACGACACTTTTCCGATGGTTATGGCGGCGCCTACGTGTAGAAGCAGAGTCTCATTCATTACTATCTGATCGATTTTCATGAGCTCTTTTGTGCCGACCGCCCTCTCAAGAATCTGTGTTTGCAGGACCACTTCCGATCTTGTTGCGGGTAGCATTCCCGCCTTTCCTGCGATGTTGCCTATGAGACTGTCTGCCTTTGAATACGATGGATCTAGTGATGTACCTACACCGACAAGGCCACCACAGTGTGCTTCATCGACGTTTCTTCCGCCTGCTTGGAGGCTTACGATTTCGCTTAACAACGGCTCGTAAGTGCTCTTTCCTTCCACCGGAATTCCAGGGCGTATCTCCAGTTCATCTCCGACAGTGAATTTTCCTTGGATCACTGTTCCTCCGAGAACTCCGCCTTCAAGCTCGTCAATAATTGTGCCTGGCTTGTTGGTGTCAAATGAGCGTACTATGTACATGAAAGGCGGTTTTGTTTCATCCCTCTTTGGTGTCGGTATGAATTGCTGCATTGCGCCGAGCAAGACATCTATGTTAACTCCTCGTTGAGCTGAAACTGGAATGATGGGAGCTCCTTCGGCCACTGTTCCCTTCACGAAATTCTTTATTTCGTTATAGCTTTGGTGCGCTCGCTTCTCGTCGACAATGTCAATCTTGTTTTGAACCACTATGATGTTCCTAATTCCAGTTGCGTCGGCAGCAGCCAAGTGCTCTCTAGTCTGGGGTTGAGGGCAAATCTCGTCCGCAGCTATGACCAGTAACGCGCCGTCCATTATAGCTGCACCCGAAAGCATAGTGGCCATTAGCGCTTCGTGTCCAGGAGCGTCTACGAAGCTGACTGCGCGTACAAAGACGGCTTTGTTTCCGCACACGGGACATATTGGTTGCGTCGTGTAGTTTCTTGGAGGTTCACACTTGGGGCATTCATACACTGGCATGTCTGCGTAGCCGAGTTTGATTGTGATGCCTCTCTTGAGTTCTTCGCTGTGCCTCGATGCCCAAACGCCTGTCAAAGCTTGGACCAATGTCGTCTTGCCATGGTCAACGTGCCCTATAGTGCCTATGTTGATCTCGGGTTGGCGAGGCAGAGGTGCACGTTTCTCGACACTCATAGTCTATTTTCCTACAAACACTTACAAATTATTGAAGGATTAAAATTGATGCAGTTAATAAAGATTAAGTCGTATTCAAGCGGTGGCTTTTGTTTCAGTTTTCGGCGCTGCTTCTTTTGCAGGAGCGGCTGGTTCTTCTTTCTTTTCTTTCGATTTCTTCGCTTCTTTTGCCTGCTTTGGCTTTTCCAGAATCTTCACGTTGACTTGCACGATCTCATCAGTTATGACGTTGCCTCGAACGGTCTTGCGTCTTCTCATTCCTTCATTCGTAGGGTTGAAACCTACTCCTCCGCTGAGCACTATGCGTCGGCGAACGCCGCCGTGAACGCTTGGTCTCATGGCAAAACCATCTTTGTCAGAACCTCCCATGATCTGAATCTTGTGCGCTGGCAAGTCAACTGGCGCGCCGTCCATGACTTCACCTATTCTTTTTCCGATCAGCGGCGAGGCGCGCGTATCTGCAAGTTCGACCACTTTTGAAGTCCCTGTTTCGGGGTCGGAGACGATTACTTTGAATTTTGCCATTCTGCTAGCCTCTTAGGCAGTGGTATGAAAGTTGAACAACTGTCTATTAAGGATTTATCAAGAGTTAGGGGGCTATTTCACAGAAAAGTCGCTGATGCACCCGTAAACGTTTTAATCTCGCCTAGTAGCCTTTTCTGGCTATGTGGCGTTTGGGGTTCTTCTTCCATGAAATGGGTTATGGACTTCTATCAGTATTCCTACCCCTTTACGTAATCGCCATCGGTGGATCTCTGTTTGAAATTGGCATAATGACATCCGTAGCCTTGCTCCTATCGATACCCGCCTCTTTTCTGTGGGGTTACGTTTGCGACAAAAGTAAGCGTTACAAACGTTACATCCTTCTTTCGTTCGTCGCTTCGGCAATTCTTCTTTACCTTTTCACTTACACTTCAAGCGTCATGTTATTGGTCGTTCTTTATAGTATCATGTCGATTTTCCACGTAGCTCATGAAGCTCCGAAAAACGTGTTGATTGCGGAACTGTATTCGAGGGAGGATTGGGAAAAATCTTTCGCTTTCTACGAGGGTTTCACCGAAGTCGGATGGCTCATCGGCTTGGTCTTGGGTCTTGTCTCGTCAACTCTCAACTTCGGATCTGCAATTACACTTTTCATTTGTGCCGGGTTGAACCTCGTTGCGTTTTTGCTGTCTCTTGTGCTTGTCAGAGACCCTGCCATGGTGTTCGAGAGAGGGTTAGTTAGTATTGAGAAGTCAGTTGATTTTGCTTCGCGCGGTATTTTCATTGCTTCAAAAATGATCGACGGTATGTCTGTTACGACCAAGCTGAAGAAAGAAAACATCAACGCGTTTTGTGGCGGGCTGATCCTTTTTTCGTTGGCAACTAGCATACTCTTCACTCCAATGCCGATATTTATTTCAAACATCGTGAAAACGGCGCTCTTGCCGGCAGGTTTGGTCTTTGCGATTTTTGTATTGAATTCGGGAGGGGGAGTGCTGGGTTATGCTTTGGCTCGCAGAAGATCAGAGCAGTCAATGACGAAAAGCAGTACAGGTCGGATAGTCTTGTTGCGCGGAGTGTTCGCGTTCATACTTATCCTCGCCTTTCAAGTGTCCACTCTTTCTTCGGTCGGTCTAGCAACAACAGTTTTGATCATTCTAGGTTTCCTCAACGCAATTTTCTATGGTCAACACGCTTTCATTATCGATGGAAGTAATTCCCGCAGGCAAGGCTGGCTTGTTCAATGTTCTGATTGGTGTTGGAGGGGCTGGAGGGTCGTTTCTGGGACCGCTCATCGCTCAGTATTTCGGTTTCTCGACAGTTTTCGCTTATTTCTGGTGTCGTGTTTCTGATGGCTTATGTTGCTTTCAAAATCTTTTAAGAAAAAAAGGGGAAGGAGGAATTGTGTTTATTCCACGTGCACTCTGAAGAGGTCTATGTCCTCGCGCATTTCGGGTGTTGCTTCTAGGAAATCTCTTACTGCTCGTTCGATGTCTCTTGATTGTGTGACGTATCTGCCGACGATTATTATGTCTGCGCCTTTCTTCAACGCTTCTTTTGCTGTTTCAGGTACGATTCCGCCTGCGACTGCGATAAGGAATTTCTTGTCTTTGAAGGTTGATCTTATCTGTGGGATGATTTCTAGTCCGTGTTCTCTTCCTGTTTCTTGGTCTATGCCTCTGTGAAGTATGACGATGTCTGGAAATTCTTTGAATGATTCGAGTTTCTTCATCACGTCATCCACATTCATCATGTCCACTACACCGTACACTCCTAGTCTCTTGGCTTCATGAACGAACGCGTCGATGGTTTCACCAGGTGCTAGTCCAGATGCAACGACGGCATCAGCGGTTTCATCGTATGCAAGATCGACTTCAACTTTTCCGACGTCCAGCGTCTTGAGATCGGCCACGAAGAAGTAGTCCCTTGCAACCTGTCTTAAGTCGTTGATTACTCTTGTACCGTATCTTTTGATCAGAGGAGTTCCAACTTCTATTATTATTCTGTCGCTTCCAGGTAGTTGAGCGATGACTTTTTTCGCTTTTTCGAGGTCTGGGTTGTCGAGTGATATCTGCAGGTAAGGCGGTCTCCACAAGCGTGGCACTTTGAATCCCATTATCGGGTGTTTAGCTCTGTCTTTGTCGTAGAGTATCTTTTCCAGCGATGGATATTTGGCCAAAGCCCTTCTTAACGCGAGTTTTGTTGCGCCGTAGTTGTATTGGTATATCTTTCTGAAGTCAGCTGCCTGCGGGTGAACGAAGACGCTGGCGATTATGACCCAGTCATCTATCTTGTCTTGAGGAATAATTCCGTCCTCTACCGAGTCAGCAACGGCTTTTGCTACTGCGGCTTGAGCTGGTCCGAATATTTTTCCTACGTCCTCCATATTCTTTGCTGTCACTTTAGGTATCAAGTAGCGTGTGGGGTTTCGGGGGAAGGTTCGGTCGGATGACTGCCAGGAGCGGAGTATGTCCTGCCGACAAATTCGTCATTCCGTTTGCAAAGGCTTCTCCGACAGGGCCTTCTTTGTCCCCTATCATCAGGTCTATATGTGCAACTTCGTTTCCTTCTCCTATGAGTGCTTCGCCAATTAAATACGCAGGCTTAGTTTCATCCTGGTGTTCAGACGTCAGGTTCGATTGGAAGCCTGTCGGCTATTTCTTTGAAGTCGACATTGAACTCTTTCAACCACGTGTACAGTGTGTCTCTATGGATTTTTAATGCGTCAGCAGTTCCGAGAAGTGTAGGTTTTGAGGGTTTCGTTCTTGAGGTCGTTCGTTCTTCCACCGATTTCTTGGCGGCTTCGGTGAGAATTTTGATGAGTTCTTCTTTGGTTTCAGGTCTCCTTATGTTCTGGTCCGACATTTTCAATCCACACTGCTGTTTTGAATGCGGACCCTATATATAAAACTGTCGGAGCGAAGAAGAAGTGACGGCATTTCGGTTCAAATGCGGAAGATAAAATGTCGAAAGAATATGCAATCAACTACACTGTTCGGCAGTTTGCCGCCTGATGCGACTGTTGTATGCCGACCAGCTCGTGCGTGGAATGGAATAACGACAATCGATTGTCGGGCATGTCTTAGATGGTCGATAGGTTGTTTTTCTATGTCGGTTATTACTCTTATTTTCAGCGGTAAGTCTATATACTTTGCGGTTATGTAAAAGGAACAATACGTGCTGGGGAAATCGCAATGGTACCAACGAGAGATTTCGTGTCCGTTCTGCTAATCATTGTTGGTATAGTTCTATTTCTTGTACGGCGCTAACTACTATAACTTGGCGATTGGTTATGCTGGGGTAGGGCTTTTCATAGGCGGGTTCGTGGTGTACGCCGTTTGGAAAGCATACGAGATTTCCACAAAAGGAAAGAGTGGTCAGAACCCGTAAAGCTTGAGTATTTCTCGTTCAAGTAACTTAAGTATGGCTTGACGTTTAGTGTTTTTCCTGTGATTCTTTTGATGAGGTCTGGTGCATCGTAGAGGTTTCCGCACGAGTAAACGTTTTTGACGTACCAGTCTCTTATTTGGTTGAAGTTGCCTTTTGTTAGTTGTTTTCGCCAGTCTGGAACTGTTCTTTGCATTGCTTCAAGCAGTTGCCCGCTATAGATATTGCCTAGAGCGTAACTGGGGAAGTAGCCGAATGATCCGCTGGCCCAATGTGTGTCTTGCATTACGCCTTCTGAGTCGTTTTCTATTTTCAATCCGAGGTAGTTTTTGTAGCTTTGATTCCAGATTTCTGGGAGCTCTTTTATTGTTATCTTATCTGCGAAAAGGTCTCGTTCAATATTGAAACGTATGATTATGTGTAGACAGTAGGTAACTTCGTCTGCTTCCACACGGATTTTTGACGGTTTGACTTGGTTGATTGCATGGACGAATGGTTCTAGCTTCAAGTCTGATAGAAGGTTTGCTGCAGTTTTCTTCAGTTTGGGCAGAAAGTAGGTCCAGAATTCTTTTGATCTCCCGACTATGTTTTCCACCGTGCGGGATTGTGACTCGTGTAAGCCCATAGACACTGTGCTGCCGATTGGCTGGTACATCCACTCTTTTTTGAGGTTCTGTTCGTAGAGGGCGTGTCCTGATTCATGTAAGACTGAGAACAGTGATGACGCGTAATTCTTCTCATAATAGTGGGTTGTGATTCTTACGTCGTCGTAATAGCCTGTAGTGAATGGATGTTCTGTCTCGTCTATTCTTCCGCCCGCTTTCTTTGAGGTTACGTCGTATCCTACAAATTGTGCAAGTTCTTTCGCGATTCTTCGTTGTGTTTCTATCGGAATCTTGCGGTTCAGGACGCTGATGTCTGGTTGTTTCGGTGCGTCTTCACACTTCTTTATGAGCGAAACCAACCCAGCTTTCAATTCATCGAAAATCTTTGTGATATTTGCGGTTGTCATTTTAGGCTCATATATGTCGATTAATGCGTCGTAGGGGGTCTTTGTTTTCTTGACTTTCTTGAGTATGCTTGCTGCTTTCTTTTCTAGCTCAAACATTTTTTCCAATTCAGGTTTGAACATGGCATATTTCTTTGCTGCTTTGGCTTTTTTCCAGATGTCAACAGTCAGTGCTTGTTGCTTTGCGATCGCAGCCACGAGTTCTTCAGGCAGTTTTGTTTGTTCGTCATAGCGTTTCTTAATCAGGTAAACGTTTCTTTTCTCCTCTTCAGTCATTTTGCCGTAGTCTGGTGCACGCATTGTTTTCTTGAGCAAGCTTCCCGTTTCTGGGTCCGTGCTCATTCTGTGGTCAATCGTACTCAAAAGTGAAAACTGTTCGCTTCGAAGCTTGATTGCCTTGGGCGGCATCATGGTTTCCATGTCCCAGCCCATGATCGATTCAGTTGACTGCAAAATGGCGAGGTCCTTGCTCTTCCTCATCAACGTGTCATAATATGATCTCAACATGTCTACCATCAATCATCGCCTTTCTCGTGAAGTTTATTCGATAGTCAGAAGTTGTATATCAGTTTGACTTCATTTACGTGAACTCTCTATTCAGAGGCGGAAGGAAGGAATTTTGGTGCTCCGGCCGGGATTCGGACCCGGGTCTCCGGCTCGAAAGGCCGGAATACTTAACCGGGCTATACTACCGGAGCGTTAAGCCCGCGCACGATGAGTTGTGCTTTCGCTCGAATAAACCTTATCCTCTTGTCGCTGCTTTCACACAGTCCTTCATCGGTGCGAGTTGTGTTTCGGCTTTGCACAGTGAAGGAGCATAATAGGCGGTTTTCGCGGAGTTGGTCATGATAGTTCTTATTCCAAGTTTCTCCGTCCATGACACGATGGTGCACACACCTGTTAGAATGTGTCCTCCGCTCTTCTCTATCTCTTTGGCGTATTTTTCGCCGAGTTCTTTCACATGGTTTGAGGTGCAGACCCAAAACTCGGTTTCTGACGCAATCTTCTTTCCTTGAACCAGACACGCGATCTGCTCCAATTCATCTAACGAGCAGTGGGGACACCCTAAAAAGATCAAATCCGCCTTCTTGGTCTTGGATGTTGTCAATTCCTCAGATGTGTGCTTGATGTCCGAATCTTGGACTGAAATACTTTCTAATCCGCGTCTTTTCGGACATGAACCGCAATGGAACATGTTCGTCATGCCTGTGGTGGCAATCGGCAGCGCTGAACTGTTTTAACTTGGTCTCTGATGACTTCTGCAAGTTTTCTACAGTAGGAATCTTGTCCCGCAGCAGTTTGCCCAGGTAGATTCCAAGTACACCGAAGTCCGTTTCATCGCGTAACTTTGCTTCAACATTCACAATAACTTTGGGTTGTCTGTTCTCGACCTTGTGAATTCCGTAATCAGGGGTTTTCCCAATGATTCCTGATGCTAACGCGCTTGGCCCGCCCTCTCGGTTTGTCCTCGCACCAAGGATCGAATTAGCATAGACCACGGCTGAGGACTCAGCCCATGCTAAATGGGAGTCGGGTTTCACTCTGTTCAGATAGTACGGGGTGCATGTCAAAGACTGGGTCAAACCCATTCTTTCGAATTGCCCAAGAATGTCGCGTTGTTTCTCAACCAGGTTTTCAGGAAGCTTCTTTGAAAGGTATTTTGGGTCGAGGCTCTGCGGGTTCAGAGTCGTCTCCACCTTCACTCTTCCTCCAGAATCAGCAAGGGCTTTGAGAAATTCTATCGGAGCGTCACCAAGTGTTTTATAAGATACTCCCGAAACGTGTGCAGAGCTAATCGGGATCAGTTTCTCAGCACCAAACAGATCGCCTAGACGAGCGAGTATTTTCATACTAGTTTGCTGTGCCCATCCGCTTTCGCCGTCTAGAATCCGTTCTTCTTCTTTCGTTAGATACATTCTTTGGTTAATTCTCCCTGGAGTCTCATTATCCTGATGAAACCTTTGCGCGTATCAACTTCTACTGTGTCGCCTGTCCTGATCCGGTTAATTTTGATTCTGTCGAGCATGGGAACGTTCGCGATTATTGCGCCGACTACTACCACAGGGTCAGCCGTCTGGTTGAGTATCGCTTTTGGCGCCAACCCTTTCTTTGCAAGGGAGTAAAGTACGTAGCTGCCAACCGTTGAACCGTGTCCATGAGGAAAACAGAGCACTGTGTCTTTTACACAGATGCCGCATAAGTCATGATTCTTCTCAACTATTTTCCCGTCTGCTGGATCAATTCCACCGAGGAAACTGATCGGTTTGCTGCTCACCAGGGCTTCGGCTCTGCATTTTCCCTCAACGATTACTCGGCCTTTCAGAATGATTGGATGCATCCTTTCTGTCCTTCAATACGATATTTTTGCTGACGAAGGAATTCTTCCCAGGATTTTGGTTGCTGCATCACCCACGCTTTCGCGTTGTTCTGCTGGGGTGTAGACGCGCAGTATATTCATGAACCCTCTCAATGTGTCGAAAATCTTGCTTATCTCGCTGAGCCTTTGTGGGATTTTCTTTCCTTCCGACGTTTTGTAGAAAACCGGGATTTCCATGCTTTCCGTCAGAACAGAGTGTTCATACGGAACAGACGGGACGGTTGGAACATCGATTGTGACGCTCTCTGTCGGCACTTTAGCCTCTTCCGCAATTTCATTTCGTAGCTGTCTCCTGTAGCTTTCGCGGCTGAAAATGTTGGAAATCATGGTATCCTTTTCGTAGAACGTCTTTTCATAAGCACACTTGAGTAATCTTCTGTTTTCGAGATCTCTTATTATCCCCTTTGATTTTGAACATTTCTTCAGCATCGTATAAACCGTATAGTCGTCCATCGCCAGGTACTGTTCAGGAGTTTTGAATCGAGTGAGTCCTAATTCTTCGTTTGCTTTATCCATTGCAGTGGCCAGCATTATTTGGGCGGCTCTGCCGACGCGGTGAAAGTATATGCTCTTGAACGATTCGATTCGAGCTATAAGCAATGATTCCAGCGCCGATAGTGCTCCGATCTCTACTGCTAGATTGTCACCGACTACGTCCAACGTGTGAATGAGCCGGAAGATGTCGATGTATCCGTATTCTGCTCCAGTATGGTGAGTGTCGCGTACAACAAAGTCTTGCTTGTCAACGTCCACTGCGCTGCTTATTATCTGGTCGAGAAAATTTCTTTCCGGTTTTCGAAGTTTGCCAACTGCCAGTTTTCCGATTTCGTTTGGGTTGTATCCCGCTTTGCTGACTATGTCATGCAATTCGCTCTTCCGAACTATCCATGTTGTGAGATCTTCATGCGTCTTGTCAAGATCTCTCATTAACAAGTATTCGAAAACATGTGAGAACGGGCCATGTCCAACGTCGTGAAGCAGAGCTGCAATCCGGACCATTTCTGCCTCATCCTCGCTGACTAGTTCGGAGAGATTCGGGTTACTGACAACTGCTCCTGCCAGATGCATAACTCCGATAGAATGTTCAAAACGTGTATGATTTGCTCCTGGATAAACGTACTCTGCACCCGCCAGTTGCCGGAGTCTGTGCAATCGCTGAACTGGATATGAGTCGATGATGTTTTTCTCTTTCTGCGTTATGTAAACGTAGCCATGAACGGGGTCTTTAATTTCGCCCCAGTACTCTTTAGGCATGATGGGCTGCTCCATTTCTATTAATCATCCTTTATGCAATATCGTTCTTATAATGCCTAATGCTGTTTTGCGAAGAATCCAGCATCCTTCTTCATTTGTGACTTAATGGATGATTGAACTCTGCGAGACCTGCTTCAGGCTTCTGTAAAACTGACTGCGTCAGTGATTTTTTTGTGAAAAAACAGTTATAGTTCCAGATCTATTATGGTCAATCTTGAGTTCCGGAGAAGGAGAACAATGGTTCGCCGCGGTGTTTTCATTTGTGTCGAAGGATTAGATGGCTGTGGCAAGACAACTCAGACGAAACTGCTTGTTAAGAAGCTGAAAAGAGACTACGATGCGGTCTACACGGCTGAGCCCAGCAGAGGACAAATAGGAAAATTCATCAAGACACACTATCTCCACGCTCATGAGCGTGGCTCTGTATCGGCTGAGGCTTTGCTCTTTGCAGCTGACCGAGTTGAGCATTTGGAAGGCGAGGTTCTCCCTGCATTGAGAAATGGACAAATCGTAGTATCTGACCGTTACGTTTTCTCTTCGTTGGCCTATCAGGGTGGAGCTGGGCTTGATTTGAAATGGATTGAGGCTGTCAACAAACACGCTGTTCGACCCGACTTGGCGCTTTTCATCGACGTTGATCCTAAAACTGTCGTTCAAAGACTGAAGCGTAAGAAATCGGTGATGGAGAACCTAGAAACGCAGTTGAAGGTTCGAGAAGTCTATTTGAAATATGTCGAGAACGGTGCTCTTCTCAAGATCGACGGAAACAAATCGAAAAGAGATGTGACAAGAGAGATCTGGCGGGTTGTAAAAGAATATTTGGAAAGACCCTAGAATTCTCTGATTACTCTGATCACTTTCTTTGAGAATTCACCATTCAAGATTCTAGTCATAAAAAAGGGTAGGTCCTTTAGCGAGATATGCATCGGCCCTTTTTCATGCAGAATCTGCATTTGTGCAGCCTTCTTTGCAAATCTGAAACGCAACATATAATGGTCGAACTTCAAAGGTCTCTTTTTCTCATTCTGCATCTTGTAATACCGGAATATACAAACAAAATCCAGTGAAGAAAACGGTTTCTTCTGAATCGCCGCGATTATTCTGTCTCTTTCATGAGTGTCTAGAAAGTTGAAATCGTTTTCCTCAGCGATTCCGAACTCAAAACCGACGATGCACTGTGAAAGAGACGGATAGGCAACTTCTTCAAATGTCAAGGTTTTGTTGTTCAAGGCGTAGAATGCGTCGATTAAAGCCTTTTGCAGGCTAGTCTCTGAGATTGAGGTCTCAAAATTGATTGTCTTGTGAATGTCAGCCGGGAAGTTCTCGTAAACTCCGAGCATCGTTTGGGTCCGGCTATGCTCTTTTCATCTTTCTTGTTCTTTCAAGATTTTCCAGGAGCCCTGTAAGAGTGTTCCCAAGCTTCTGAAGTTTCTCAGGGTCTTGTTCCTTAACCATTTTTTCCTGAATTTCCTGGACTTTAGTAGAAAGTGTGGCTTCAAGGCTGCTAAGCGTTGAATTTTGTGTCAATCGAGCCTCTTCGCCTTCTTTCACTATAACCACTTTTTTCTGATCTCTTTCACACCAGAGGTCTCCATTTTTCAATCTGAAAAGGGGTGAAGCACACGCTGGGCAGGCTAAATCAGTCATAGTTGCCCCGCTTTTGAGCAGTTCTGCCATGCGTTTGATGTGGGTTTCATCCTGTTTTCGGGGGAACAAGCTTTAAAACCTCAAAGTAGATAGGTAACCCAGCCTATATAACTAGGTTATCATGACGTTCGTGAGATGACAATTATGGTCAGAAAGAAGAAGGCTGAAGAGTACGAGGAACGGATCAAGCAGGCGCTTGCCGTCCTGGGAGCCGTTTCTGAAGATAACACCACGCCTAGAAATATTAGAAGAGCGGCAAAGGATGCGATGGGTGCCATGCAAACAGGTGAATACACTCCGGCTGTCAGAGCTTCGAATGCAGTCTCGCTTCTGGATGAGATATTGCAGGATCCGAACATGCCACCGTACACTAGAGTGAAACTTTGGAACGTCATGAGCTTGCTCGAAGCAATAAAAGATTAGCTTGAAGCTTATTTCGTAGCTCAGTTTCTGTCTTTCTTTCCGACAACACATCGCCCTTTCTCTTCACAGCGGCTTCGATTTTCTGCAAGGTTTTATAAAGAAAAAAATGAATCAAGGATTCAGCGTATGATCGATTCGAATGATGCATTGGAGGGATGAGTTTGGTCAGAGTTTTTCCATATACTGATGTTGAAGCCAAGAAAGCTGATGAAGGAGCTTCAAAACTCAAAGTCAGGTGGCTCATAACGAAAGATATTGGGGCACCGAATTTTGCTATGAGGCTCTTCGAAATGGAGCCAGGCGGCTACAGTCCGTTGCATTCTCATGATTGGGAGCACGAAGTGTTCATTTTGGAAGGTGAAGGAACAATACTTGGCAAGGAGGGAGAGAAGAAATTCGTGGCAGGAAATGCAGTCTTTGTTCCGCCTAATGAAAGGCATCAGTTCAAAAACACTGGTCAGAAACTCTTGAGATTCCTTTGCCTCGTGCCCTATCACGAGGAGTAGAACATATCTTCTCGTTTGTTTTCTTTTGTTCTGTCTGCTCGCTAGGAATATATGCTACTTACTTCATCTAGTTTAGGGTTTCAGGGGATAAGCCGCTTGAAATACGATGTGATAATTGTTGGCGCTGGGCCGGCGGGGATCTTTTCGGCGCTGGAACTTGTCGAGAAGACCAAGCTGAGCATTCTCATGCTTGATAGGGGTCAAGATATTAATCAACGTAAATGCCCGTCGAGTCGAGGATACGAATGCGTGAATTGTGATCCATGTTCCGTTTTGTCGGGGTGGGGCGGTGCAGGTGCCTTCAGTGATGGCAAACTGACGTTGTCCACTGAAGTGGGGGGCTGGCTTAACCAGTATATGTCAAGCAAAGAGCTTGTGGATCTATTGAGTTATACTGACCGTATTTATCTAAAGTATGGCGCGCCAGAGCATGTTTATGGCTGTGACGAGGAAAAGATAGAAGACATTGAAAGGAAGGCATCGCTTGCAGGCTTGAAACTTGTTCGACAGAAGATTCGTCACATGGGCACAGAAAGGTGTGCTCAAACGCTCAGAAAGATGCGGCAAGAGTTGAACGGCAAGGTTGAATTCAAATCTCGAACCGACGTGAAAGGACTCATCGTCAAGAACAACGTCGTCGAAGGCGTCGAAACGACCAACGGTGAACAGTTTTCAGCTAAATATGTCATCGCTGCCCCTGGTAGAAGTGGTGCAGAATGGCTTCAGGTGGAGTCGCAGGTTTTGGGTTTGAAAACTCTTAACAATCCAGTCGACGTGGGAGTGAGAGTTGAAGTCTTAGCTTCTGTCATGGAGGAACTGACAAGTGTTCTTTACGAGCCAAAGCTTGTTTACTATTCGAAATCGTTTGACGATCAAATCAGAACCTTCTGTGTTGCTCCTCACGGAGAAGTGATCACTGAATCTTACGATGGAGTCTTAACCGTGAACGGTCAAAGCTATGCCGAGCGGAAGACTGAGAACACCAACTTTGCTATTCTTGTTAGTACGTCGTTTACTGAACCGTTCAAAGAACCGATAGCTTATGGAAAATACGTTGCACGCTTGGGCAATTTGCTCAGTGGAAGCGTGATGGTTCAACGTCTCGGCGATTTAGAGTCAGGAAGAAGATCGACTCCTGAAAGAATTGCGAGGAGTGTTGTAACTCCGACGTTGAAAAATGCTACGCCCGGTGATTTGAGCTTTGTACTACCATATAGGTATCTGGCTGACATAAGGGAGATGCTTCAGGCGTTGGATAAGATCGCGCCGGGTATACACTCACGAGATACGTTGCTGTACGGCATTGAGGTCAAGTTCTATTCTTCGAGATTGCAGTTGAGTAACACCTTGGAGACCAAGATTCATAACCTGTTCACGATAGGGGACGGGGCTGGAGTTACAAGAGGACTGATTCAGGCTTCAGCTTCAGGTGTTATAGCGTCGAGGGAAATAGTCAAACGTGAAGAGCAGAAGGCAGAGTGCTGATGGGCATAGTTAATGAGATCAAGTGCTCGCATTGTGGTGCACCCATCTCTTTCAGTCCCGGAGAATTATTGGCAACCTGCAGATACTGTGGATACACGGTGGTGATTGAAACTGGACAGACTTTTACGTTTGAACATTCTCTATTGCTTAACAAGTTTGATCAGGTGCAGATCGAAACTCCTGTTAGAGATTGGATGAAGGAAGGATTTGTTAAGCCTTCGGATTTGGCGAGAAAGGCCAAAGTCGTGGAGACAGAACTAATCTATTTGCCGTTCTGGGTTGTGTCTGTCGAAGCGAAAAGCAGTTACAAGGGCATTTTCGAGAGAATCACTCCAGCGGTGACGAAAGAAGGTTCAATTGAAAAGAACTATAACTGGTTAGTGCTTGCAAGGAAAGCTACCGAGTTTCCAACGAAGGATTATGAGGTGCCTCTGGAAGGAAAGATTCCTTTTGACTTCAGAAGGATTGAAGGTTTCGCTAAGGTTCTGAACAGCGAAATAGAGAAAAATGAAGCAGAAGAACAGGCGAAAGAAGAGATCGCAGCGGACCACAAGTTTTTGGCTCAGCAGGATGTTGATAAGATAATCGAAATGAAGACGGAGATAAAGATCGAACAGACAGTGTACCTG
The DNA here is from genome assembly GCA_963845885.1 of Candidatus Bathyarchaeota archaeon. Taxonomy (GTDB): domain Archaea; phylum Thermoproteota; class Bathyarchaeia; order Bathyarchaeales; family Bathycorpusculaceae; genus DASPPK01. The sequence goes on along the minus strand of CAWJTU010000019.1, from coordinate 76,798 downwards.
CATGCGCCATTGTGGTTCATAAAATACGAGTACAAGGGAAAGGACTATCAGCTTATTCTCGATGGTGCAACTGGCGCACCAGTCAAGGGCGACATTCCTCCTGCAGGCTTCGGAATCCTCTAATCAAACTTTAAAAGCAACAGGATATTCTGTTAGTATTCGACCAAAAACTGCGAGGATCAGAATGAAAACCGGGATAAAAAGGCTCAGTTACGGTGTCGGAGCCATCGCAATCATAGCTATTTCCATGGCTTTGGCGTTGATAACTTACGGTATGGGGTTGCTTACATACAACTATTTTAGCCTTCTAGCTTGGCTCTTTGGACCGTGGGGAGTCTACACAGTTGTATATTCATTCTTGACAAAGGACCAGTCAATGTACTATCTTGTTTGGGGCTCAATTATGGTCGCTGTAGCCGCCATTGGCGGATTCTACTACATCGTGCCATGGTTCCTGATCTTAGGAATACTGGTTATCGTTCTCGCAGTCATAGGCGTAATGGCGTACATGAAGGGTAGAACATGAGTGGAAAAGATTACCTTGGAAAAGTGAAAGATCAGAGAAGCCTTCTCGAAAGGATAATGGGCTACATTCCGGGATACCACGGATACAAAGAAAAGGAGCTCAGACGTGAAAGCGATCGCTTAGTCAGGATGGACGTTGTCAATAGGCTCAAAGCTGCCAAAACAGTTGTGAGAAAGGCTTTCGCAGACCCAGCGATGGTTCAGAAGCTTGACTCCGAAGGCGCGTACCGCTTTGATACACTAACTTACCGTTTGGACAGAATTACCCAGCGAATAGACAGAGCCGTCGCTGGATATGCTGGCTTTTTCGATGCGGTGAAAGTCAAAGAAGACAAACTTGACTCGATCTTACAGTACGATGCCGATCTGATTGAAAAAGCTGACAGCATAAAAACAGACTGTACAGCCTTATCAAAAATGCCGCCGGGAAATGATGCTTGGAACGCAGCGGCGGACGCACTGATTTCCAAAATTGATGAGTATGATTCTCTGATCGATACGAGATCAGACATTCTGAGAGGATTGGAAGGATGATCTTGATCGTTACCTTGAGGTCAAGGAGGTGAAAGTGAATGCCAAAAGTTATCGAATGGGTTGACGCGAAAGAAGGAGACATGGTTTGGAGGTACCCAAACGAAGAGATCGCTTGGGGAGACAACATAATAATTCATGAATATGAAGCTGCCGTGTTCTTCCGAGACGGAAAAGCTTATGATGTGTTCAGGGCAGGACGACATGTACTTACAACAGCGAATTTACCATTGCTGACAAAGATTTTCTCAAGAATCGCAGGTTTCGATAGGGTTCCATTCACAGCCACAATCATTTTTGTTTCGCTCAAACAGTTCCAAGGAAAGTTCGGTGCACAAGGACAAACCAAAGAGCTCGCACCTTTGAAGTTCTTCGGAGGATTCTGGTTCAGAGTTGAAGAACCAAACCTGTTCGTCAACGAAGTCGTCGGCGCACAAGGAATCTACGCAACAGACGGACTGCAGGACTTTCTCAGAGGTTACTTCAACGAACGATTGATCGACACCTTGAGTCAATACTCCTTGGCAGACGTGTACGGCAAACTGGATGAAACGAGTCTTCTTTCAAAGAACATGCTTTTCGACGCTTTCCACAGAATAGGACTCGAGCTAATTGAAGTCAAATTTGAAGGAATCGACACTACACCCGAATGGAGAGACAGACTGTTCTACATAAGGACTGGAGTAGGAGCAGCTGAAGTGCTCAGAATGGAAACCGTTCAAAAATCAACAGCAAACCTTGCACAGGGTCAAGGAGGAGGCGCAGCGATCGGAGCTGGAGCCGTGCTCATTCCGCAAATGTTCCAAGGGCAGCAGCAGCCTCAACAAACACTGGTGTTATGTCCCAAATGCGGTTTCCAAAATCCGCAGACAGCCAAGTTCTGCAACAACTGTGGTACGTCAATGCAAGCTGGTCAAGCGCAGACACAAGCACCAGCACAGGCTCAAGCTACTGTTAAATGTCCTAAATGTGGAACCGAAAACCCAACTACAGCCAAGTTCTGTGTGAACTGTGGAACGGCAATGCAAGCAGCCACTGTAAAGTGTCCAAAATGCGGAACCGAGGTCCCTGCTGGAACAAAGTTCTGTCCGAATTGTGGAGCAAAGATAAAGTAGCACTGCCCACAATTTCCTATTTTGTCTATCTTTTTTCTTCTCTGAAAATGGCAACGATATTTCCCTGTAATGTTTTTATTTCCACGAAGCCAATTCTATTGGTGAGCATGGTTATCGATGAGTGAGGAGATGATTGGTCGCGGCACGTGGTACGACAAGATGGCCACTGCTATAGTTGAGAGAGAGCGGAAGCTTGGTCGCAACTTAAGTGTAATAAAGACCGAAATGGGTCTCGGCGCATCGGGTTTTCCGCACATCGGCAGTCTGGGCGACGCTGCACGATCTTTTGCTGTCACATTGGCTTTGAGAGATCAAGGTTACAAGTCGGAACTGGTGGCTTTCTGCGATGATAAGGATGGATTGCGCAAGGTTCCGTACGGGTTACCTGATTCTCTGGAGAAGTACTTGGGCTTTCCAGTTTCAAGCATCCCTGACCCTTTCGGTTGCCATGATAGCTATGGTAAGCACATGAGTTCGCTCCTTCTTGATGCTCTAGATGAATGCGGAATAGATTATCAGTACGTGTCTGCAACGGAAGTGTACAAGAAGGGATTGCTGAACGCTGAGATACGAGCATTACTGTTGAATGCGCAGCGTGTTGGAGAAATAGTCAAAGAAGAGGTCGGACAAGAACGTTACACGGAGGTTCTTCCGTATTTTGCAGTTTGCAGCAACTGCGGAAGGTTGTACACGACCAAATCCACAGAGTTTTTGGCCGACGAGAACAAGCTACTTTACACTTGTGAAGGCATGGAAATAAGAGGCAAAATGATTGAAGGATGCGGCCATAAGGGTGAAGTTAACGTTCTCACGGGTGACGGGAAGCTAACTTGGAAGGGCGAGTTCGCTGCCAGATGGAAAGCTCTTGACATCAGATTCGAAGCCTATGGCAAAGACATCGCCGATTCTGTGCGTATCAATGATCGAATCTGCAGAGAAGTGTTGTGTTACGAGCCGCCGTCGCACGTTCAGTATGAAATGTTTCTGGACAAAAGTGGAAAAAAAATATCAAAGTCAACTGGAAACGTTTTCACGCCGCAGGTCTGGTTCAGTTATGGATCTCCGCAGGCGCTTCTGTTGTTGATGCTGAAGCGTTTCGTTGGAACCCGCACTTTGGCCGTGACTGATATTCCCATCTTATATGAACGAGTGGGACGATCTAGAAGACGTTTACTTCGGGAAAAAGACAAGTTGAAGACAAGAAAGAATTAGCGAAACTGCGCGGACTCTACGAATACTGTTGCGGATTGAAGCCTCCTGCTGAACCGAGCATTCATGTGCCCTATAATCTGCTGACCTTTGTTGTGAAGATGGCACCTCCAGGCAATGAGGATGCGTTCATTGCAGAAAGGCTTCAGGGCTATGGAGTTCTTCAGAAAGGCCAAATAATTGATGAAGGCCTAAGGAAACGGATCACCTATGCCTTGAATTGGATCAAGGATTTTGAAGAGATAAAGGAGACGCCGTTGCCGCTGAATGAGAAAGATCGAGGGGCAATTGACGAACTGATTGAAGTGCTGAAGACAGAGGAAGAGGGCGAGAAAGTTCAGAACGCGGTTTTCGAGATTGCCAAGCACCGGGGAATAGAGCCAGCAACTTTCTTCAAGACAATTTACTCTATCCTCTTGGGTGTGTCTCGAGGTCCGAGACTTGGTCCGTACATACTAGCAATGGGGAAACAGAACGTCATATCTGCTTTAAGCCGGTCTTTGACAGAAAACGCTGAGCCTGCGGACTAAAATCAGCGTTTTCGCGCTACTGAAACCAAAGCGCGTGCTTCGTGGGCTCGCAGTCACAGAAATGGGTTTGCGCAGCTATGATTCGGACCAATAACCTTTTCCGTCTTTGCCGCGTACTTGCTTCAGAATTCCACTCTTCACTCTGCGCGCCAGAAACTTCGGAATTTTCTGCTCCTGCCCTTTGGTTGAAATTCCCTTTGTTTCCAAGGCTTTCGATATTTCTGCTAACGTTCTTTTGTTCGGAGTTTTAAAGAATCCTTCTTTGATCAGGCTGGCGAACGCATGGTTAGTGCGTCCTCCCCACGTCAGGGCGCCTTGTGCTCTCTTGGCTTTTCTGGATGATCTTATTGCGGCTTCACACTCTTTTTTGAGAGTGTCGAAGTCCGTGCCGACGATTTCGATGTTTTTGATATCTGTTTCTCCGAGGCCTCTCTTGGCGAATTCCTGTATGACCGGCATTTTCTGTGGGTTCATCCCTGCGAGTACTGCGCCAACCGTTTCGACTGCCACTGCGTCTCGGCCAACCAGGATGACATTCATTCTGGTTGTGGGGCCACCCCATGCATGCCAGAGGTTTGTTCCGTCCATTACAGCGAGATCTATTCCGCCGATTGCTTCGTACAAGTCTGCTAGCAAGACTGGCAATTTCTTGTGGAATCTTCCTTTTTTTCTGTCTGACACGAGCCCAAGTAGGTTTTTGAGTATGCTTCCTCTCTCGAAGTTGCGCAGGACGTGCGTGCTAACGAAAACGTTGGGTTTGAATAGAATGTGTGACAACTGGAGGTTTTCGTCGGCGATGTGAACCTCCTTGGTTTCAGTGTCTTGTGAGAGATTGAAGGGAACAACGTTGTCCGTGAAGAGTTTCTTCCACACTTGAAGTCTATCCGCGCCAGTTCCCTTGTAATTGTCCGATTCGGCAACAAATATCCGTGGGCTTTTGTTGAAAAGGTCTATTATTGCCCTGACAACGGCGACAGATGAATGATGCTCGATCTTTGTGGTGAATACACCCACTTTTATGATGACTGATCTTTTGTTTTGGTTAAGGTCGGCGATTTCTCCAATCATTTCAAATGCTCGATTGAGTGAGATGTTCTTTTTGTCGTCGAAGCGTATTATGGCGACTTTTGAACCCATTGTCAATTCTCCTTTCAGGCAAGAAGTAGATTTTTTTGATGATAAGGCTTTATCTAATGGCGAATGCAAATACTTCGAAGAATCTTTGTCAATGCTGCAGCGATTTGTCTACTGTAACGAGGTTCGCGCGCTTTTACAGTGTTGCATTGTTACTGTTGTTCCAAAGTCGCAAACGGCTAAATCTTATAATCTTATATAACCTGAACAGTTTTCAAGTGTATTCGTGGTGAAGCTTATGAAGGCAACGCCGCTGAGCAATGAAACGTACAATATTCATCAAGTGTTGAGGTTAGCTTCACAAGAACAATCTCCGACGCCTTCTTCTGTCCCACTCCCTGAAAGGGGAAGCCAGGTAGGCATGACTCTGGCGACGGTGAGCATTTTCCTTGGCATCGTATCGATGTTTATTGCTGGGATTCCTTTAGGAATTGCTGCGGTAGTCGTTGGCATTTATGCTTGGATGAGAGGGCAAAGGTTGGCTGTGATTGGGGTAGTAGTCGGCGTTATCGGATTCGTTACTGCGCTACTGCTTTTGTAGCCTGATGTGTCTGATGAATGAGGTGTGGGAGAGGATGGAACGTTTCACTTCAAGATCATGCGCAGTGATGGAGTATGCCAAAGATACTGATTTTCCTTGAGAACGGAGTTGAAGATTCGGAGTTCATCTACCCGTATTATAGGCTTCAGGAAGAAGGCTACAAAATGTGTGTTGTCGCTCCGAAAGCAAAAGAGGTTTACAGGGGAGAACACGGTGTGCCTTTCACTTCAGATCTTTCACCCAAGGATGTCAATGTGGATGAGTACGAGGCGGTTATAATTCCTGGTGGGAAGGCGCCGGATAAGATGCGCATGAACAAAATGCTGGTTGACATAGTCAAAGAAGCGCTTGACAAAGGGAAGGTCGTGGCCGCGATTTGTCATGGTCCTCAAATGCTGATTGAAGCGGATGCAGTTCGAGGAAAGAGGGCTACGAGTTGGTCTTCAGTGAGAACAGACTTGAAAAACGCGGGAGCCAGAGTCGTGGACGTGGCTGTGGTAGTAGATGGAAATTTGGTAACATCACGTTGGCCTGCCGATCTGCCTGATTTCTGTCGGGCAATCATAAAACTTCTTAAGCGATAGGAAAACTTCAGGCACGCTGAGTGTGTTCTTCTTGTTTTTGGTCTAGGTCGCGTGTTGCTCAGCAGGATCTGTCTTGGGTAAATAGCGCAAAGTTTATAGGAATAGTTTTCTATTTGATAATTGTCGAATACAAATAGACGAATAGGAAATTAAAGACGGTGAACGTGAAATGTCTGAAGATCTTAAAGAGGAAATGAAGAAGCTCAAGGAGGAGATAGCAGGTCTGAAAGATCAGCTCAGGGACGTGGTTGGACGACGATCAGCCGGAAGGCAAGGGATGTACATAGATTTCGGTAACATGCAAGGTTACGTTGATGATGTGATGCGAGGTGTAGCTGAAGGTGTGCACGGAGAGCTTGAAAGATCAATTTTCATCGGGCCACGAGGGTGCAGAATGTGGACAGGCCAGAGGCGCGAGGGAGAAGAACATGAGGAACATGACCAAGTCAAAGTCGATTTCGGTCAAGCCGCAAAAGCGATGAGCGCACTAGGCCAAGAGCATAGACTCAAAATACTTGGCGTCTTGGTTCAGGGTGGAAAATATATCAACGAGCTGCAAGAAGAGCTCAAGGACATCACGACTAGCACTCTTTCGAGCCACCTGGGTGTTCTGGAAGAGGCAGGAATGGTTGTCCAGGAGAAAGTGAGGGGACGCTATCTCATTACTATGCCCGGGAGAACGGCGTACCAAATGGCACTGAGAGTTTCGAGATTTCTTGGAGCAGGAGGCGAAGAATGATGCAAGACCACTACGAGTTAAACAACGCTATGCTGAAAGTGACTGAACCTTTCTTGCTTTTTCACTCGGACAAAGCATCGATTGAGATCAGCAAAGACACATTTGCTGTATCGATAAAATTAGAAAGTGAAAGAGTTGGCTACGTGTTCTTGGGACAGGGCAAGCTACTTGTAGATGCGATAGTTGAAACCGAAAAGGGCGCTTTGGGCAAATCGATCCAGCGTGCACTTGACGAACCGTTCTTGATGCTGGGCGATACCGCCGACACGTCCCGGCATTTAAGCCCGGTGAACAATGGTGAATTTAGTGGAGTGTCTAAAGGATGAAAAGATAGTCTTAGACAGAGCGCAGGGGCTTCTGGATCGATTCTCACGCGGAAGGATCGTTCATTGGCACGAGCACATGTTCGGTGGAAAGGGTTTGATCTTTGCTTTCTCTGGCGATAAGGAGGAACTGGATATCTTATTGTCGAAGGGTTCAAAGCTGGTCTACGCAACAAAAGACATGTCGTTTCTAACGGATGGTGACAAATCGATTCTAACGAGATTTGGACAAGTCATATTGTCACATCATGGAAGACCATTCGTTGTAGAAATGCCGCATCAGTCAGCCTGTGGTTGCTAGTACTTACTCCTTCATTTTTCTTTGTTTGGGATGATGTTTGTTCAGTTACCTGATTTTTCGTGTTGTTGTTATTGCTTTTCCATCTCAGCAGTGGAATTCCTACGGTCGCAATTAATGCTGTTGCTAGTATAACAACGACCGTTATGTTGACGTAGAGTGATGAAAGCTTCTGGAAAACTGGACCCACATCTGGATATTTGACTTGATCTACATACTGGAGCGTGAGTGTGGCCAGCACGGCTGAAGCTAGACCTCTCGTAAGTAGAACGCTCATGATTCCTCTTTCTGGCGTCAGTTTGCTCCTTATCGTGGCAAGGTTTACGACTCCAAATCTAATCAAGAGCAAGGTTAAGGCGAGCACTATCCCAAAAACGACGGTAGTGAGGCTGGGCATGGTGACGATTAGACCTATGTAGACAAAGAAGAAGGCTCTTAAGAGGAAGGCTATTTCCGATTCGAACCGTTTCAGTCCCGGGTCAACAGCCTGATCCTGCGGCTTTTTCATCTTGAGTATTCCGAAGATTTCTTTTTCGTTGCCGAGCATAATGCCAAAGAGGAGTGAGCAAAGGGCTCCGCTTCCGCCAAGGATTTCTGAGAGCGAATAGGCTAGTAACGCGATGCCGAGGGTAAGCATGTAGGAGTAGGATGCCTTGGCGATGCGTTTCAAAATGCTGAGCCAGCCGATGCCGATAATTATTCCGAGCATGGCTCCGATCGAGAACCTGCTTGCTAATGATCTGGCGATGGTCGGTACGTCGACCGTTCCTCCGAGTACTATTATTTCGATGATGGCCAGGGAGAGTACAATGCATAGGATGTCGTTGATAGCTGATTCGAGACGGAGGACTGTTGAACCTTTTTCGCTTAATTTGATTCGGGAGGCGAGTGACATGACGATGATGCTGCTGCTTCCTCCGACGATTGTTCCGAAGAGTGCAGAGTACAAGGGCGGGTAAGTTGGGATGACTAGGAAGTATATGAGGAAACCGGTGACGACGGCGCTGATCGTGAATCCTAGTGTTGCGAGGATTATTGCTCTTGGGCTTTCGGAGAAGACGTTGTATATGTTCATGGTCATTCCGCCATCGAACAAAATGAAAACCAATGCTAGGCCTGCTAGGTAGGGGGCGAAGCCCATGACTGTGGTCGCGTCTATCAATCCCGTTATTGGTCCGACGAGTATACCTAGGACCACCAGGAACAGCATGTCTGGTAAGCCTGTGCGTTCGAGAAGGTAGTTGCTAAGAAAACCTATTACTATTATTGCGCCGCTGATGATGAGAGCTAAGGTTACTGGATCTAACACGGGTGATGCACGGCTTTTGGCGGAGTATATGGCTTGGCTTAAAGGATATATTTTGTGTGAGAATGCGTTGTCACCATATCTGGTCAACCTTCAGATGGGTCAAAAACCCGGCGACTCCTGTAGACGCGAAAAATAGGACCTTGACGAGATCTCTTGTTATGAAAGGGTAGCCGGCGAATCCGAAGAAGCCTATTGCGGAAAGAAAAACTCCGTAGATGGCTAGTGATGTGAAGTTATGGTATGTTTCAACGGTTCTCCAGTTCAGACGTATTCCGGAGAATAGAAGCCAGACTAGCAGAGGTGCGAATAGGAGCAGTGCGTATTTTTTATACCACGCGAGATCGTTGGATCCGGGTTCGAGCTTTTGTTTTCGGTTGATTGAAGGAAGGTCCGGTAGGAAGTTGCTGTAGAAGTAGACCGACATTCCCCAGAGCATTGAGCCCCATGCGTTTTCGCCGAAGGCTAATTGGAGTCCTAACAGGTAAATTATGCTCGCTGGCAGGATGAGCCAGATGAATATGTAGACGGCGTGGCGTACGTGTTCGGTTGTTTCTTCATGCATGCGGTAGACTGGGAATTTGGGGTTGATTCTTCGGTTGATGCTTTTGAAGGTGTGCAGGACGAAGCCATAGAGTGCGTTATACACGCTTTTTAGGATGCGACGGGTTTTTGTGAGAAAGTTGCTCAGTCTGGGTTTTGGCGCAAGGTGTCACCCAATGATCATTATATTCTGTTTGGGCAGGTTTTTTAACGTATCTTCTGTTCTCTTTTTCGTCAGTGCGCATTGTTCTTTGCTCTTTGTTGTTCCGAGTTCAAATCGTACGTGTGATGAAGAAAGGTTTAAGGTACACAGAATCTCTTCGTCCAATCTAACAGTGAGAAATTTGGACTCAAGTCTCTTGGGAGAGTCAGCTGCGGTGCTCACTTCATGTTTGTGGACGTTTGGGTCCTTGCTGTTCACCTCGGCGGGGAGAAGAATCGGCTCTTTCAGTCTTAATGCTTACCGCACGACGATTGCGATTGGGCTTCTTTGTTGTGCGCATGTTGTTCTGTTAGGGGCTGTATTGCCTGTTGCGAGTAATGCGCAGTGGTTCTGGATGGGTTTGAGTGGCATAGTCGGTTTGGGTGTTGGTGACTTAGGGTTGTTTGCGGCATACGTTGCGATCGGCCCGAGGCGTGCAGTTCTCATGATGGCGTCTTCGCCCATTTTTGCGGCTATCGGAGCATATTTAATGATGGGAGAGAGTGTCCCACTCTGGTCTCTGCTCGGAGTGGCAGTAACGTTGGCGGGTATCGTTGTGGTCTTGCTGGAAAGAGAAGAGAAGGCGGCAGACGCTGGCGAGGTGAAGAAGAAGACTTGGGGCATTCTGTTTGGTCATGATTGCGGCTATGGGTCAAGGTTTTGGTGTTGTTCTCTCAAAGCAGGGTATGTATGCTGATGTGAATGCGGTGCTGAACCCGTTGTCGGCAGCTCTGATACGCGTTATATTGGCGGCTTGTTTCGTGTGGCTATGTGCTCCTCTTGTTGGAAAACTGCCGGAGCTGAGAAGAGCTGTTAAGGATCGGGTCGGTGTCAAGTTCACTTTTGCGGGTGCGTTGGTCGGGCCATTCGCGGGTATGACGATTTCGATGGTTGCGATAACGTATACTGATGCAGGTATTGCCCAGACTTTGATGTCGTTGATGCCTGTGATGATTATTCCTCTTGTGTGGGTGGTCTATAGGGAGAAAACGAGTCTACGCGGACTGCTCGGAGCACTTATTGCTGTTATCGGAGTAGCCATCTTGTTCCTGATCTAAAGACCAGCTAGGACGCGTCGTTCATACGTGAAAGTTAATATCCTTTGTTACGTCAAATGTCTATTGAGTCTCGTCAACTAATACTATGCTATCAGGCTAGTGCGAAGCGATGGCTGCAAACAAGCGCGGCAGAAGAAGGAAGCATAACTGGATCGAATTTCGAAGCATCGAGCATGATACCTCACAGGAAGCTTTGTACCTGAGATGGGCCAGTGTCAACAATCAGGCTTTGGCTCAAATTGCACATGATGGCTGTCCTCAATGTCAAAAGAAGAGTTTTAGGTTCAGGCATGACGAGAAGTTCAACAACATACGGTTTTATTGTCCCGACTGCGGGTTTGAAACGTCCTATCACATTATCCGTCCTAAGCAGAGTCTTCGTTCAATTGAAGTGTATGATGAAAAAGGCCGTCTTGTTGGTGTGAAAACTGTTGATGACCATCATGAAAAAACGAGCCGGGAGAATGCTGATGCGCGGGTTATGGTTTCTGAGCAGAGATTGGATTTGGGCGGTGAATGGTTCGACGGTGTTTCGGGCACTCATTCGCAGTCTCGTTATCGTGACGCGTGAGGAAGTGTTGAAGCGGATTGAGGCACGTAAGATGAAGAGGTTGATGGAAGCTAACCTTGATGAGATCGAAAGTGTGGAACAGGATGATCGTGGGCTCGGGCTTCAAGGCTAGGGCTTTCGGATTATTGATAGAATGGGATGGAATTGATTTTCTGTAATATAGTATGAGGAAGAGCGAGGGCGCGATTCCGCTATTTTTGATGCTATTTAGGCTCGGCAATTTCACCATATGATTATTCTGAGTACTCTGCCCGCGTTTTTCGTTCATGGCAAAAGAGATTAACTGCGACGCAGAAGAAAGCTGGATTGGAGAAGGGGGTGAAACGTTGGCGACGATGACTGTTGAACTTGATTTGGAACGGATGGAGAGGATGAAGCAGGAAGTGTTGGAGCTTGTCGGAAAGATGGTGGATGAATATGCGAGTGTGTCTGTTATAGAATTGGAGATGGCGTTGATAGAAGGGTTGGCGAAAGTGAGAGAAATAGGCATGAAACAGACACAGACACAGGGTGATAACGAGGAATCCGATGTTGTCTAGCTACAAACTGATGATCAGGGTTTCAGAGAGTGACAGAGCTATGTGTAGTATTTGAAGCTGAAAACCTCTTTCGTGCTCGTGTCATATAGAAAACCAGAATTATCGATATCAACAGCCAAACGATCAGGAAAGCAACGGAAACTATTTTGAGTTCCCAGTTTTGGATGAAGATGTTTGCGAGGAACAGAACGACGAAAAGTATCACGGTGACCATTTGGACTATTCTTAGGGTCATTATTCTCTTTCTTGGATTCCAAGTTGTACCTCTTGTGGCTCGCATTTCTTCTACTTGTTTCAGTCTTTCTTCTGAAAGATAGTACTTGCCGTTCACTTCCACGAAAACGCCCAATCGACCCAAGCGTCTTTTCATTGCCTCTTGGAATCTCGGCGGAAGACCGAGTTCCTCGACTGTCATCGCTTTGTCGGGGCTTACAGCTCCTTTTTGGCGGAACTTCTCGATGATATCGTTGAACCATTTCTGGATCTGTTGATGTCTTTCAAACATGACCTTTCACTTGTACAGACACCGAATTGGTTATTCGTCGGCGGTCTTCTCTAGACCTTTCAGCACTCTTGATGCGAACTCTTTCATCGCGTCTGCCTTGACCATCGCGATGCCGTGTCTGTTCTTACCCGCCACAACTAGCAGTAGATCTCCTGGTTTTATATTGAAGTCTTTTCGCGCCTTAGATGGTATGACAACTTGGCCTCGATCGCCAACTTTCACAGTTCCGTAAATGGACATGCCTCCATCAATTGCGCTCATGTAAATCACACTTTTCCTAGTTTTCATGTAATTCTTACTGTCTAAAAGGCTTTACGCATGATTCGTACTTCCCTTGTGGAGCGTTCTACTTTTTCTTTTCGTCCATTTTCGAGAGGTTGTGAGCAACTATGGAGAAAGTAAAGGGAATGAAACGGACTTCGTCTTGTAGATTGATTAGGAAGCTTTTGATGTCCTCGAGAAGAAGGAACTCGCCTCCGCCTTTTTTGAGAATTTCATTGAATTCGACGTACGACGAGTAGTCTTTATGACAGCTGATTATCACTCCGTCAGAATCTAAGCCCAGGCCTCTTTCAAGCATTAAAACGTCGATTGTCATCACTTTCAAAGCGTCACTGATAACTCTCTTTGCCTGGTTTATCTGTTCGGGTGATAAGGATTGTTTCAGTTTGACAACGGTGAGGGCTAGGATCTTATAGCCCAGTTTAGCAAAGTTGGGGATCATTGTGTATTCTTGGATTGTGCCTTCTTTCTCCAATTTCTTTATCAGTCGACTAGCTGTTGGTTGAGAAACTCCGACTGCTTTGGCCAGTTCTCTGTCGCTTCTGCGACTGTTCTTCATCAACTCGGAAACAAGTTTCCATTCGGTGCCTTTCATCTTCTTCACTGCTTTTAGAGGGATTTAGGAGTGTTAGGATGTGCCTAGTCAAAAACGTTACTTCTGCTTTGATATATCAGGTTTTCTTGAACTTCTCTTTCAGGAATTCTCTTCGTTCTTTTCTGTCCATCTTTTCGATTTCTGATTTGTATTCCTCGTGAATTAGTTTTAGTTTGCAGTTTGTGTACAGTGCATCGTACACAGGAATTGCTTTGGCGATGGTTTCGTGATCGTCTTTTGATTCGATTTCCATTCCAGCCATGATTGCTTCGAGTCCGGATGCTTCGGGGGCTGTTTCCATTTTATCGGTGTCGGCGGCCCGCACGATCTTGGCGAGTTCCAGGATGGCAGGGTCTTTTATGCTGTATTTTTCGATTATCGCGTCGAAACTGCATTTGTTTCCTTTGTGCCCGAGCTCAACATTGGGTGCGTCGTATGGAATTGCTTTTTCTTTTTTGACTGTTTCTTCGATCTTTTCTGGTGGGACGAAGAGGAATTCGGCTTTGGGATCGATGAACCGTTTTATTAGCCAGGGGCAAGCGGTTCTGTCTACGTGTACATGGAGTCTTGTTACCCATTTCATCTCATGTCACCTGTCTTGACGAAATAGTTGTCCTGCGTGGAATATCTGCTTTTATACGGCATCCCGCGTGCCTAATTTTTCGTGCCGTCAACGCTGGACTGTTTACAAGACAAGACAGAAGGAGAAATTAGCAGAAACGTCTCTTACTAGCAAACCACGCGCACTGAAGTCCGGTTTTCGAATACGTAACAGATATAGACGAGCAGAAACAATTCAGAAAGCGCAAATAGCAAACAGTACCCTAATCCATCCAAGAGGAGCCCGTAGTCTAGCCAGGATTGGGACACTGGGCTTCGCCTCTAACTCTTTTTTGATTTCTGTCATATTTGTACATCCGCTACCAATATTATGGTCAAATTGGGCTTAAAAAGGCTTTCAGTATAATAAGAGATTTCTCCATAAGTGCTATCTAGTGATGAACCCATATCTAGATTGGGAGAAACTAACTTGTGGAAAAGAACAGTCGCGTGTTTGATGCTTTCCCTGCTCTTTCTGAGCTTTCTGCTGCCCTTGTTGAGCACTAGTTTGGTGAAGGGCACAGCGCCTCGGTCGATCAATATCATAAGTTCCACGACAGGTTTGAACTCTACAACGCTTGGAAACTCGACCCGTCCACTGCCTCCAGGCGGTATCCCCTTCGCTTTGAACATATCATTGAGCGGCTCGACATCTGACCTCGCAGCTTGGCAGGTGGGGATCACCTTTGACAACAATTCTTTGAGATGCACTAATCTTTCTATACCTCAATCCGATCCCTCCTACGTGTTTCACGGATTGCAGGAGATAAGAAATGTTGATTTCAGTGACGCCGCCCAAAATGGAACGTACACTGGAGGATTACCCGAGATTATTGCCGGAGGCGCCTTACTGGATGTGAGCAATGCGGTATCCGTCAACAACGCTTTGCTGTGTACGATGAACTTCACGGCATTCAAGGTCGGAGAAAGGAGCCAGACGACAATTTCATTTTGGCCTTACAAGCCCGCGACTGACACCTTCCTGTGGGACAGTAACGATGTAGACATTCCCTTTGCCAACGAAAGTTTTTCTGTTAACATTCTAGCGAGCACGCCTGAGCTCTATATTGATCCGACTCCCGTGAGCAAGAACCTTGGTGATGTAGGTTCCACCTTTACTGTAGATGTGAAAATCGCAAACGTCACGAATCTGTATGGCTTCGACATGAACATTGCTTGGGACAACACGTTGATAACCTTCAATTCCTTTTCTGATGTGGCATTGGACGCTGTTTGTTGTGCAGGGCGATGGTTTGAAGAGTTGAACGCGTCTGCCTCTGGCTCTTTCAAACTTGTTGCCCTTTCAACGAACATCGTTTTCACGTTAGATCCAGGCAGCCAAACTCTGTTTACCTTAACATTCAACGTGGTAAAGGCGAGCAACTTCCAACTAAGTACACCTATTCATTTTACGCAAGTCAAACTCAGCGATCAAAACTACACACCAATTTTCCATCTGAGTGAAGACGGATTATACAGTATGGGCGCCACAGTGCCAGATCTCGAGTTCGTGTTGGTTGATCCCGATCCTGGCAAGCCTTTTGAATACTGCAAGACATTCGAGGTCGAAGTATATGCCACGCACATCATTTCGCAAATGACGGACTTTGACTTAACAATTCAATTCGACTCAGAGCTGCTCCAATTTGTCGACGTCAACTATTGGGGCGTATTTGGCAGCGGAACATTCAGCAACACAACTAGCACTGTTACTGTAGTGAAAACTGGAGGCGATCCCCATAGTGGCGATAGACTGCTGCTGTTTGCACTGACTTTCCACGTAGAGTTCGATGAAAGAATCGAACATATTTGGAGAAAAGATGCACCTCACGATTTGAATGCGACTATTTCAATGAAGAGTGACGTTGGCGAATTCAGTTTCGTTGAAGGAACGATACCGATAACAGGCATAACGCTGCCGTCACTGGCTATAGTGACTGTACATCTGATTCGAGGAGACGTTGGCCCAGTGGACGGAAAGGTGAACGTTTTCGATCTCCGCACAGTCGCCGCAAACTTCGATCAATCAACTCCCGTAAAATATGACTTGACAATGGACGGCGTCATCGACATCTTTGACCTAGTAGAAGTAGCATCGAACTTTGGATACGGCGGTCCATAGCGCACGCGTCAACTATGAAAAATCATGAACATAACAACCCTCAATCTGCAAAACTGATTTTCTGTAATACATAGTGAGGAAGGCAGAAGCCTTTTCTGTTTTTGAGTTCTAAGCAACTAGCTTTGAAGACGCATATCTATAACAGGTTAGCAAGAATGTCTGACAAGATAGACGGCAAATGGAAAACTTGGAACCCCGTCATCGGCTGTTTACACAACTGTAGCTATTGCTGGGCGAAGAGATTCGCTCTAGAGAGACTCAGCAACACTGAAAAATACAAGAATGGTTTTGCGCCGAAGCTCGCAGAAAGTGAATTGAACAAGCGTTTCAGAAACCAGTTTGTCTTTGTCTCAGACATGGGCGATCTCTTCGGCGAATGGGCACCCAAAGAATGGATACTGCGAGTCATTGAGGCAACAAGAAATTCACCATCAAGCGATTTTCTGTTCTTGACAAAAAACCCTAGTAGATACAAAGAATTTGTTAATCTGTGTAGAAAGAACATTTTTCTGGGAGCAACAATAGAGACCAACAGGTCAAATGACTTTTCGAAGGCTCCGCCAGTGGCTGAAAGAGCAAGAGCTATGATTGATTTGTCATACCCAAGAAAGTTCATCTCTATTGAGCCCGTAATGGATTTTGATCTTGAAATATTTGCAAAATGGATCGAAAACATCGCGCCGATTCAAGTCTCTGTGGGCTATGACAATCATCATAACAATCTACCCGAGCCTTCTTTGTCAAAGACTCTGCAGCTCATAGAAAGATTGAATGAATTTACAGAAGTCAGAGAGCGAAAGCTGAGAGAGGCATGGCGTATCTCCAACGTTAGATAAACACTTCGAGTGAGAACTGCCTTGACTAAATTCATGTTTGATACAAACATTTTTGGCAAGATACTGAAGATGAAATCGCCGTATGACTTGCTCGCTGGAAAGCACGAATACTTCGTTACTCATGTACAAAGAGATGAATTGGAAGCAACTACTGATGATAGAACAAGAAGCCAATTGCTGACGGTTTTTCGTACAATACCTCAAAATGCAATTCCTACGGAATCAGCAGTATTTGACTTTTCAAGATTTGACATGGCAAAGTTTGGTGATGGCATAGTCTACCCACATGTTTTGAACGAGCTCAACAAAAGAAAGCCGCTGGACCACGAGAACAACATCAAAGATGCACTCATAGCCGAAACTGCTACAAAAAACGGCATTCTCTTGGTTACTGATGACAAAGCGCTTCGAGAAGTAGTCTTGAAGATGGGCAGTCTAGCAATAGATTTCTCAGCTTATGAACAAATAATCCGGCAAACATGATTGCTCCCACATTGTTCATAAAGTCAAAACACGGAAAATCACATATACTATTGCGGGTGCGCTTGTTTGTATCCACATTCTGGGCAAAAACGTGCTGAGACTGGAATTTTGTTGTTGCAGTTGGGGCAGATTTTTAATACCAGTTTGGTTCGCAGCAATGCACCGCAAAAATTACAGTATGTTGAAACTGAGGGGTCTTGTCTTCTGCAACTTGGGCAGGTCAAGTATTGCTCAGGCAAAGGAAGGGGAATCAGAATCCAAGCTCCAACATTCAATTCGTTCACTTCGATTTAATAGAGAACGTCCTGTCTCTTTTCTCTTCTCGCTTGTGTTGTCTCTCTTTGAAATCAATATCTCTTAAGCCTGTCTCACTAAGCTCTTCCGGCATAGCACCAGTGTCTTTGAGCAGAGTGAAAACAACGCTGTATTTCCAGCCGCTTGATGCAATAATCTTGTTCAGCGTCTCCTCACTCGGAATCTTCGGCTTATTCTGTTCCCATTTGTAACGTAGGCGCTCCCAAACAATGTTATCGACTAACGTATAGTAATTGTACGCTTTCACCAGATTTCCTTTGAAACCAGAATTCACATTCTTGTTCGCTATGAACTCTTTGACTCTCTCACGATCTTCTAGATTGACATTGACCGCGAGATGATTCAGATAGAAGCCTACTATCTTGACTGTCTATTCTTCTAATCCGTTGTTTTTTTAGCTTCAGCAAAGTGTTGAAGATTTTTCCTTTCACATCAGCGTTTATATTGTTAGAGTAGAGTAATCTCGTGCTGGGGGCCCGTAGTCTAGTCAGGATTAGGACACTGGCCTGCGGAGCCGGGGATCTTGGGTTCAAATCCCAACGGGCCCGCCAACCTCCCACTCGAAGAATATCCAAAAAACCCATGGCGAATACTGTTTTAATACTACGTTCAACACAAGAATCCAACGAGTGCATGATCAATGGCTAAAGAAGTCCAACAAGCTAAATCCATCTCAAGAAAATTCGTTTCAGTCGACCCTGCAAAATGCACTGGTTGCGGCATATGTGAGTACGTTTGCGCCTCAGAAAAATGCGAACATTGGACCCCCCTGGGCTCGAGAATACGTGTCATGCGCATAACACCTATGCTTAACGCGGCCATGACCTGCAAGTTCTGCAAAGATGCTCCGTGCGTCAAAGCCTGCCCAGAAGATGCTTTAGTGCAATCTGAAAATGGCGTCATAATCGTTGACGAAAAGAAGTGTTCCGCCTGTGACTGGTGCATCCAAGCCTGCCCGTACGGCGGCATAGCCCTTGATCCCGAAAAACGCGTCGCAATAGCCTGCGACCTGTGTGATGGAGAACCCAAATGCATAGACTCGTGCCCGGAAGAAGCATTGCAACTCGTGTCAGACGATGGAACTGCCGAAAAAGCTTTCGCGGCGGCACTCGAAAAGATTCCGGCTGAGATCGAAAGGCTCAACAACTTGGTCAAGAAGAAGGCATGGGCAACAATGGTGGCTGAAGCCGAAGAAAGAGCAAAACGAACCACACAAAAACTCGAAGCCATCAACAAAAGAAAGAACCAACAAGAAAAACCCAAACAAACCTGAACATCCAACCAGACAACTGCGCGAACCCAATAACATCAGACTTTACTAAAAGACTCCTAGGATTTACAAATTGGCAACGTGATTTTGGAGTCCAATAGAAAGAATTTCTTTGATTTCAACGGCAAGCAACTTTCGTTGTAGCTTTAGGAACAACTTTCGCGCCAAACGCCAAGCACACGGATTGGCAACACATGAAAAACAGGAGGGGGGTAGCGGCGTTTTGGGCTGAAAACCTCCAAAAAAGGATAGTTCATAAGAAAGTCTGCCATTATCCTTTGCACTAGTCTTGGTGATCCACTGCATGAATTCAAAAGTGCTGATCAAGGCCGAAAACCTCACCAAAAAATACGGCGATCTCATAGCAGTGGACAACATAGACTTCGAGGTCTATCAAGCTGAATGCTGCGGTTTTCTGGGACCGAACGGTGCAGGAAAAACAACAACGATACGAATGATCCACTGCTTTCTTCCTATAACATCGGGAAGATTGACGGTTGCCAACTTGAGTGTTCAGACAAATGAACGAGAAATAAAAAAAATGATAGGTGTCGCGCCGCAAGAAAACAACTTGGATCCTGACTTCAGCGTCATCAAGAACCTTACTGTCTATGCCCGCTACTTTGACATCTCCAAAGCGGATGCCACACGAAAAGCGGATACGCTTCTCAAATTCTTTCAACTCGAAGAAAAACGTGATGTAGATGTTGACGAGCTCTCAACCGGCATGAAAAGGCGTCTGATTCTCGCAAGAGCACTCGTAAACGATCCGCAAATCCTGTTGCTCGATGAACCAACGACAGGACTTGATCCGCAGGCACGTCATCTCATTTGGGACAAGGTTCGAGAACTCAAAAAACAGGGAGTAACCATAATCTTGACGACGCACTACATGGAGGAAGCGGCTGAACTCTGTGACCGCGTGCTAATTGTCGACGTGGGAAAGATAATCGAAGAAGGAAAACCCTCTGAACTGATTGAAAAACACGTGGGCGAAGAAGTGTTGGAAGTCGAAAACGCCGATCAAGTAATGGCAACTCTCCAAAAACAGTTCCCCGAAGCCCGATTAGAAGTGGTCGGCGAAAAAATACACGTATTCACCAACGAACCGCACGGCGTCTTCGTCAAGTTCCTCGAAGAATTCCCGTTGAAAGGCGCCACAGTGCGAAGCGCCAATCTTGAAGACGTGTTCCTTAAACTCACTGGGAGGAAACTGAGGGAATGAAAACAACTCAACGAACCAACCGTCGCTCTATACTTCCACAGCTAACCTATAGAGTTTGGAGAGTGTGGCGTCGCAACTTCGATGTTTTCATGAAGACGTACAAAGTTAACTTCTTCCCACCTCTGCTGGAACCGATCTTCTACCTCGCCGCCTTCGGCCTCGGTTTAGGCCAATTCGTCTCAGGCATCCCAGGTTCATTCATCCAATTCATAGCACCGGCCTTGGTATCTATAACCATAATGTACTCTTCATTTTTCGAGTGCACGTACGGCTCGTTCGTGCGCATGTTTTACCAAAAAACTTTCGACGCGATAATCTCCACGCCCATTAGTATCGAAGAAGTCATAGCTGGCGAAATGCTCTGGGGCGCAACAAGAAGCCTTGTTGGCGGTAGCATAGTTCTAGCCGTCGTCGCCGCCTTCGGACTGATCTCAAGTCCATTGGCCATACTAGTACCACTCGTCGCGTTCGCCACAGGATTAACGTTCTCAGCTATCGGCATGTGCTTCACTTCTCTGGCTCACAACATTGACTTCTTCAATTATCCACAGTTCCTCTTCATAACCCCAATGTTTCTCCTCAGTGGCACATTTTTCCCGATAACCGTCCTGCCAGGTTTTATGCAGGTTCTCGCCTACGCTGCACTACCACTTACTCACACAGTGACTTTCGCGAGAGCCCTGATGTTCGGAAGTTTCAGCACAACAGTGATTTTGAGCTTGGTCTGGATTGCCGTGGTAACGCCATTATTCTTCGTCTTAGCTGTCAAACTTATGAAAAGGAAACTGATCAAATAGTCCGCGCTTAATTGCACACTACTTGTCTTCCGCCAGATATCTCAGGTCAAAATGCTTCATAGTCAGTTCAGATGAGAGACTAACCATGAACGTTTCAAACGAACTAATCATATGTCCCCAATCAAAAGCGAAGCTGTGCATGAACTTCGTGTAATCGTCATAGTCTTTATGAAGTGATATCATAACCACGTCCTTTCCACCCAATCCTTGGCCGTCAGCGGAGTAAATCACATTCGGATGTTTGTTGACCCATTCTGAACCTTTTTCAAAGATTTTCTGCGCCTCGCCGGCGTCTGGGTAAGTTTTCAACTGACCGAACGTGAAGGCCAGAATCTTGTACCCGAGTTTAACAAAGTCTGGAACAAGCGTATATCCTTGGATGTACCCGTTTTTTTCAAGTGTAACTCTGTTCCTCGTAACCGTTGGCTGAGAAATATGCAAGCGCTTGGCCAGTTCTCGATCGCTCAGTCTGGAATTCTTCAACATGAATCTTAGAATTTCAAGTAGTCTTTTTTCGTTCATGTCCTCATCCAAAATGTATCTTGGGAACACAGCTTAAAAACTTGATGAGCCTTCACCATGAGATGACGCATGCCAAAATGTTGCCACCTTTGTGGTGCGTAGAGAGTCATTTAACGCGGCAACAGACTTTGCGCAAAACTTGAACTGATCATCTTTCTCCTTTGAGCCAACCCTTGATTCCAAGCTCCGTAACTGTCAGAGTTATCGGCTCAGGCTGATGCGACTTGTATTGCCCGTTTTCATCAAGGTACAATACCGTAGGCTTGAGTAAGAATTCACCTTGAACTTTCGGCTTAAGCGTAAGCCTCACTTCCTCAGTCTTCAAAGGATCAATACGTTTCCCCTTCATGTTCAAGTAACTATCCTCTACCCTGTAGACTTCAGGCGTTTCTCCCAATTCGAAACCTTTTGGAATAAGCTCAGTGATTTTGATCAGGAGCGCCGGGCCCTTACCTGCATTGACAAGCTCTATCTCCAGTTCTAGGTTCTCACCGACCTTAAGTTGTCTCTGACGGGCCATAATATTTGCCTGTATGTTGGCGTTCTCAAACTTTTCCAGACCAACCGCGTTCTCATGATTTGGAGTTGGAGTGTTGAATGCGGTCGTTGTAGACACGATTGAAGGCGTATGTAGTACCTCGCTGAGGGACAGAGCCAGTTCTCGTTCTTCTTTCACTTTATCCAGAAGCCTCAGAACCTGCTCTCTCTTCTCTGGATGTTCAGCCTTCATGAAAGAACCTGCTGACGTCTGCAGAATCTTCTCAGCCATCGCAAAAAGCTTGGTTTTTCTCTCAGGATCCGCTTCTTTTTTGGCGTTGTTGATATTCAAGTAAGCGTCAAGAAGCAGTTCAGTTGCTTTGGCATACTCTGAGGCACTTTGACAACCTGCCTTCACATAGTATTTTGAAGCACTTTCCAATTGCTGAACAGCAACCTCGTACAGCTTCTCGTCCCCAGTGTCTGAAAATCCCATTCCAGCCTCAAGTGCTCTGCAGAAGCGGCTGTGTCCTAATGTCAACGTCTTTGCCTTCTCGTTCGGGCTCAATTCCTTAGCCTTCTCAAAGAGTTGAGAGGCTTCTGCGTACAGGCTCGGGTTTTCTTCGGCTTCAGCTAAGGTCATCTTTGCCCAAGCTTGAGAGAGTGTGGCAATGAGGTTGAATTCTTTCTTTTCACGTTCAACTTCCACGGACTGCGTTATTCCTTCAAGGATTTCAGCTGCTGAACTGTACTTCTCCGAGCTTTCACTGTGATCTCCTTTCTTGTCGAAGATTTTTGCCTCTTCAACGGCGATTCGTGCCGTACAGTACTGATGCCTTAGGTTTGTAGCCTTGAGCATTTCTGTAGCCATCTGTTTCTCCTCGATGTCCTCGATCTTGGGCAATTGGCACTGAAGTGAATTTTCAGTTTCTTCGAAAAATGTTGAAGCTGTCTCGAATGCCTGAAGAGCTTCTTCACTGTTATCTCTCCTGCTGAGTTCTTCTGCCTTGTCTAGTTGTGCCCAAGCAGAATAGTTTGATGCGAGATAGCTCCATCGTTTCGACGACTTGTGAAGACCAGCCGCCTTGTCGAAATGTTCTTCCGCAATCTTGTATTCCTGTTTCTGGTGATGATATCTTGCTTTTTCAATCTCGCTCCATGCTTGCATGTAGACGACCAGATCATTGCAGCAGTCCCTGAGCTGGGGAAATTTCTCTAAAGCCGCGGCATAGTTCCGTGCCGCGCAATCAAAATTCTGGGAGGCTGCCAAATGCTCTCCAAGTTTGTCGTAAACTTGTGCTTTTCTCCAGCAATTCTCTGCTATTCTATTTACCAAGTTTAGTTTTTGGTAAGATGCTGTGGAACTGTCGTAACTCTGTGCCGCCTTTTTCAAATGCTCTCTGTCGCCGGTCAACTCGTATAAGCGAACAAGCGCCTGTGCATACCCGTACTGCTGTTCTCCTACGGTGGCGAAAAGGGAGGTCCCTGAACCTTTCTTGGTCATGAACGTTAATTCTTTAATGCACAGTTCTATCGCTTTCTGCTTGTCAGCAATTGCCTTTTGAAGCAGAGTCTTCTTTTTCTCATAGTCCTCTGTGACATCAGTGAGTTCATATTCTACGTTACCCAGCGAACTTCGTAAAATACCACGGTTCCAATAAAGAAAAGGTTCAAGATTTTCGCTGATTCCAATATTTTCATTGGTGATAACGAGTGCTTCTTCAAGAATCTTCTTCTTGTCGGTAGGGTTTGTTTCGAATTTGGCGAGTAGTCGACGAAATATCGCCGCCCCACCATACCAGTACCTCATGATTTCAGGATAACCTGATTCCTCGCACAGCTTTCGCATGTTTTGGGTGAACTGCAAAGCCTTTTCAACAAAGTCTCTTTTCTTTTTCAAATCAGTTTCGAGGCCACCGAGCCAGGCAAGACGCATGATCTCTATTGATTCAGCCCAAGCGTTATCACCACGTGGGCTCAGAAAGCAGATTTACTGAACTCGTGCATGGACTCATGTGCATATTTCACACATTTTTCAATGGCACTTACCTTTTCGCCAGGATCTTCTGTTGGTTCGAGCTTCCAGGCAGTGTGATAAAGAAGCCAATCCAGCGCACAACCAATGAAGAACTTATCATTCATCTTCTTGCTGTACTCTAATCCTTTCTCATAATTCTCAAAAGCGTCTTCAGCACCCTCCAAGCCGAAGAAAACCTGCCCTCCGAAAACCGGATACAGGAACTCTGTCATCGCTGCTGCTTCAGAAAGTCCCTTAGCCTTACTCCAATAGTCAAGACCTTCTAGTCGATATTTTTCCCTTTCATCGATGTCATGGAAGTAATAACCGAAAACGCCTAGGAACACAACTGTTCTTGTGTAAGCCTTGGCGAGATCAGAAGCATCTTTTCGTTCCGAAAGATACTTTATCGCTTTCTCCCCAGACTCCACTGCTTCTTGAATCACTTTTTCGCGAGATTTGAAATCGTACTCACGAGTGAACAAGAAAATCGCCATGTCTGAAAGTTGGAGGTACGTTTTTGCGTATTCCTCCAATTCCGTTACTTCTTCGAATGCTCGCATACTCTCCGTTGCAAGTCTCCAAGATTTGTCCAGCAGCTTCTTCTTTTCAGAACTGTCAAAGACCAACCAATGTTCAACGTAAGCTTTCGTGGCATCACATCGAAGAATCCTAGCCCGTGTTGCCGTGTCGTTCTTGCCGATTTTGTCATAAACTTCTCGAGCTTTATCATAACTAGAAATAGCCTTAGTCATTCTGTCCTTGAACTCGTTTGCATCGTCAGCCTGCATGGCAGCTCTGCGAAAAGCGTAGCCTAAACGCTCGTAGAGTTCACCTAAGCTCGAAAAATCCTGTGCTGATACTGAATCAAATCCTTTCGCGTAGGTTTCAGCCGCGCCAAGCCAATCGTACTCTTTTTCCTTTTTGTTGGCTTGGTCCAGAATGGCGTCCACGTCACAGGTGTTCGGCATATTATCAGACTATACTCTAGCTACCATTAAGTATCTGAAAAGGCTTTTCATGAATCACAAAGTATGATTGCCCTCAGATTTTTGGTTAGCGGAAAGTTTGGAACGTCATTTCATTGAGCGGCATGATAGTGGATTGGTGTGAACCTTGCTTGTCTTAATGACCTAGTTCGATCCAGACAACACGCCGTGGAGAGCCTGCACATGTTTCGAGTGTTCATACGTCCAGGACCCATCCTTGAAAAATTCGAACGGTATGGTCTCTCTTGACCATTTTCCTTGCCGAAGATCCTGAAAAACATACTGGTAATCAAGGAGAAAATCCTGTCTGGCGAGGTCTGAAAGCGCGTCAACAAAGTTCCTGAGCTCCAGTCGAGGAAGATACACCTGACAAACCAGCGAGCTATCTCCTAGTATTTTGCCAAGAATGATCACAAATGGTTTATCCAAGAGAGTTCGTGCAAATTTGCCCATTTTCTCCGAATCACCAAATCGGAAAATAAAGAAAGCCATATCAGAAGTCGCCCTGTCAAACGGCAACATCGCCATCTGGTAAGTCTCGACCAACCCATTCTTCACAACATGCTTCTCGTAGTGATACCGCGTGTTTTGTAATGAAGTTCCAAGCTTTTTGGCGATCGAGGTCAGACTCACCGCCGCGTTCTTCTCAAGTTCCTTAACGATAAACAGGTCAGTCTCATCAGCTTTCAGAGGAAAACTTGAAGGATCTTTCAGCGTGTAGGGCAATTCGCTATCAGCAGAGAAAACCTCTTTTACCCATTCCTTCCAATGGAAAACCCATGTATTAGCGCTATGATCGAACCAGTTGCTTGTGCGATTGACGGTGTGAAAACAAGTTGACCAACGCAAATCTATTTCCTTAACCACTCCAGATTTCTTCACTTCTTCGAGAAAACCCTCGAAGTCGCTCGTGTGTTGCACCGGAATAATGTAGATGCCTATGCAGCCTTCGAACAAACCATAGACCCTACTCAGATAAATGTAGAACTTGTTCACTTTCAAACAATCAAAAAGCAATTCTTCAGATCCAGGCGATGCCTTAGCAAAAACAACCGCCTTTTTCATTCCAAGATTCGTATGATAAATCGTTGTTACCAACCTGAGGAAAAAAGATGAGGACATACGCTCAATCCGCGAGAGCACGGTTCCTCTCGGTATGTCCAACTCCTTGGCAAGTTTGGCCATGTTTCGCGGGCCGTGAACTGCAAGCCCTTCAAGGATTCTTACGTCAATACTATCGAGGCCCTTTGGCATTCCACTCCCGCCTTTAATGCGCTCGCCTTGATCTGAATATTAGTCTTACGGTCCGCACGGCGTGTCTATGGGTTCTGCATGGGCTTTCGTTATCGCTAGTGACAAGGCGATTATTCCAATTTGAGTGAGCAGCAAGACGGTCTTCCAATGTCGAATAACAAATACCTTCCAGTTCATTCATGCCACCTCCTTTCACTTTTGTCGATAAAAAGCCTTTGGTTTCGTCAAAAATAAAGTTTATATGCACTTCGTTCTATAACAAAGTTCCATGTCCCTAGACCACGACACCGAACAGAAGGTTTTGCTCTGCGTTTACGAGGTTCTAGACAGTCTTGACCGAAAAGGGAGACGAAACCTGCAGAACTATTTTGAGAACGACAAAATTTTGGAAGAACCTGAACGGTTTCGCAAGGGGCTGGTCTTGGTTTTTGGAGATCGAGGTGCAAAAGCGGTTGAAACTTGGATTGTGACGAGGCTTGTGTCAAGTTTTGAGCTGAAGAATGAGTCCAACTTGAGCCTTGTAAAAGCTATCGAGATGATCAAGGTCGCCGAAACCGGATCCTGCAAGAGGGTCAAAACATGTTTGCGAAATCGCCATGTCCAGGCAAATCACCATCGCGAATTCTAAATCAGCGTCACGTCAAGACTTTGGAATCCGTTTTTTGACCGTCAGATTGCTTGTTCGAGGACAGAAAACAGTCAAACAGGTGGTCTCATACCATTAAGAGGATTCTCGCCATGCACTAACAAGGCAATGTACAAGGCACCACGAAGTATTTCCAATTCTTTAATCTGTATCTTTCCGTATATCGCTGCCATTGAGTAGTGTAAGAGGTGATTTTATACCACACAAAAGAAGCAAAGAAAGCCAACTAAAGAGGCAGTTTCGCAATATAGTCTTGGCCAACAGCATCTACGACAAAACACGCTGTGAAACAGTCACCAAAATCTCCAGAACAGATCTCCTCCTTTCATTAAAAGGTCAAGTGAAAATGAGTGAGGTTCCAGATCTTGAGAGAGGCGAGGTCCTGATCGATTCAAGAGGCAAAGGAACCATGCAGAAATTCTGAAAGGCCTAGGGGGGAGGGGGGAGGGTCGTTTTTCGTTGAAATCAAGCCAAAAAAGACGGCTAGCTTGAGATTCGGGTCTTACGTTCTGCTGCCGTTCTTTTGACCGCCAAGTCCACCTGCTTGAAGGCGGTGCCTAGATATTTTCGAGGATTCAAGGTCGCTGCGATTTCTTTCTTGGTCAATTTTCCGCTGATTGTTTTGTCTGTTAGAAGCAAATCTTTCATTGATTTCCGCTCAATCTCACTTTTTATCGTCAACTTTCGCAGCAGTTCATGAGCAGTCTGCCGATTCATACCCTTCTTAGTCAAAGCAATCATTACCGCTTCGGACATGAAGCGCCCCTGCGTCAATGACAAATTCTTAAACATGCGTTTCTCATCAACCCGCAAAGTTTTGACAACGTTGACCATGAGAAACAACAAATAATCAGTAAGAATGCAAGCTTCAGGAATCCAAAAACGCTCGGTAGAAGACTGCGTAAGATCTCGTTCATGCCAAGTAGTAACATCCTCTAACGCAGGTACAACCAGGCTCCTCACAATCCTAGCCAAACCACAAACCCTTTCACACAACTCAGGATTCCTCTTTTGAGGCATCGTCGAACTGCCAACCTGCTTATCCAACTCAAAAAACTCGGACAATTCACCAATCTCAGGTCTCTGCAACTCTCGAATCTCGGTCGCAAAATTCTCAAGTGAAGAAGCAACCAATGCCAGAACGCAGGCAAGTTCTGCGTAACGGTCTCTCTGAACGATCTGAGTTGAGATGTCGGAAGCCACAACCCCGAGCCTGCTCATAACAAGCCTTTGAATCTCCATCGCATGTTCCCCCAAACCAGCTTGCGTACCAACAGCCCCGCTCATCTTCCCGACTAAAACGCGCGTCGAACATTCCTCCAGTCTTACAATGTGTCTAGAGATCTCACGCATCCAAACCGAAAACTTGAATCCCAAAGTAATGGGTAATGCATGCTGCCCATGAGTTCTCCCAACCATGACCGCGCGCCTATACTTGACAGTCTTCTCCATCAGAACGTCCTCAAACTCATCAAGCCTCTTCTCAATGAGGCTTAGGGCATCTTTGAGTTGAAGGGCGTTAGCCGTATCAACTATGTCATAACTCGTGGCTCCAAGATGAACATAACCACCACTTGATCCGCAAACCTCTGAAAGAGCGCGGACCAAAGAAGCAACATCATGCTTTATTTCCCGCTCAATCTCCTTGATTCGAGCAATTTTCACGTACTTGGTTGATGCCATCGTCATGATCTTCTCGGCATCTTTCCCAGGAAAATCACCGACCTCAGCGTGCGCCCAAGCCAAAGCAGCCTCAACATCAAGCATCTTCTGAACACGACTCTCCTCCTCAAAAATGCGCCTCATCTCGGGAGTGCCGTGACGCCCCGTATCTATCGGAAGTATAGGCAAACCGCTCAACCTCACGACTAGAGTATTACAGACTCAAGATTAATGTCTTATCAGATTCCACAACCCGAGAACAAGTATTTCCCCGAGATTCTCTCAGATTCACTAAATTCTCTCCGGCATCTTCAGCAGCGTTTTTTACGAACAAGTTTATTAAACACGGAAATTCTCCATGTCGAAGAAATACAGCCCGGTTTATGCGGAGGTAATTGAATTGGATAACCCGCCGAAAGTCAGAAAGAACCTCTTCCCAAGAATTGCGGCAACCCTTGTCATTGTCAGTTTGATTATTGGAGGACTGATCGGTTACTTCGTGGCCAACGCCACGTTTATACAGAAAACCAACGACTTGGAAAGTTCTATCACAAGCCTTCAAAATAGCGCTTCGAATCTGCAAAATCAAGTTTCAGGTCTTCGACAAAACATTTCAAGTCTCCAGGCATCAAACGAACAAGTATTACAGAACCTTACCAGCAAAATAAACGGATTACAAAATGCTCTTTTAACTCTTCAGAACAGCACCTCAATATTCGTCGCGAAGAGCATGAACGTTTCAACATTGTACAACCAAGTAAAAAACTCCGTCGTCATAATCCGTGGGACAACAATAGAGTACGACGTCTTCCTCCAACCATACTTTGTCGAAATAGAAGGCTCAGGATTCGCCTACAACTCCTCAGGACGACTAGTCATTATCACTAACAACCACGTAGTTCAAACCACTCAGAACCTCACCGTTACTTTCATCGACGGCAACGGATATCCAGCCACTGTACTCGGAACTGACGCGTTCGCGGACCTCGGAGTAATATCAGTAAACTGCTCACCGACCGAGTTCAACCCTCTCAACATAACTGACTCCTCAACCCTAAACGTTGGCGATCCAGTCGTCGCAGTCGGAAACCCTTACGGACTCGCTGGATCCATAACATCAGGAATAGTCAGCGCACTAGGGAGAACAATCCAGGAAACTGAAATAATAACCACGATCTCAATCCCCAACTGCATCCAAACAAGCGCCCCGATAAACCCAGGCAACTCAGGAGGACCACTTCTAAATGAACAAGGCGATGTCGTTGGAATCACAACCGCAATGGTTACAGACTCCCAAGGACTAGGCTTCGCAATCCCATCAAGCACGATACTGCGCGAAGTCAACTCACTCGTCCAAAACGGCTCATACAACAAGCACCCGTGGCTAGGAGCAACTGGCATAGACATGGATGAATACATCGCACAGGCAATGAACACAAACATCACCTACGGAGTGATGATAACACAGATCGACTCATTTGGACCAGCCTATTATGCAGGTCTTCAGGCGGGAACACAAGACGTGACGATTCTTGGATCCACCGTGACAATTGGTGGCGACATAATTATCGCAATCAATGGAACAAGAATCGTTGGCGGTGATCAGCTCTCCGCTTTTCTCGATCAATACACCCTACCGAATCAAGACATTAACGTAACCATCCTACGCAACAATCAAACAACAACTCTATCACTCGAAGTCGGAACACAGCCTCCAATCTAGAACCGTTGCAGAGCCACGATAGCGCTACATTGAAGAGCATCCTCCAGTCTAATCGCTCACAGACTTCACAATCTCAAAAACGAAGTCTCAAAGGTATTCTCAATGGGCACGCTAACAGCTATTCTCGACAAGACAGGTGAAGACACAACCAAAACAGTTCTCGACATGCTTAGGACACTGAGTTCAGAGAGAACTGACGCCTATGGAATAGCTTCACCATACATCATCCGAACAGCAAATTCACTTGAAAAACTCCAACGCTCAAAACTCCACTCCAGCATGAGCATCGGACACACATTCTCTAAAATCCTAATACGAGATGAGAAACAGCCTCTGAGCCTCGAAAATGCTTCTTTCGTGTTCGAAGGCCGAATTTTCCCCACAAACACTCGAATATCTGACGCGGAAATCTTCGCCAAAAAAATTCAGGGAAACAGAACTGAAAACACGAAGAAGTTCATTCAAGAAACAGAAGGAGACTTCGCTTTCGCGATTGCCGAACCCGAAAAACTTGTCGCGGGAAGAGACCTTCTAGGAATGAGACCACTTTACTACGGTGAAAGCACAGTTCTCGCAGGCATGGCTTCTGAACGCAAGGCTCTATGGGCAATCGGAATCAAAAACGTGAACTCCTTTCCACCCGGCGCAATAGCTGAAATCAATAGGCACGGATTCAGATTCAGCCTCGCAAAGAAGATCGTTCAGCGCGAACCTAAAAGTCTGACAATGAAAAAAGCTTCTATTGACCTCGCGAAACTGTTGAGAAAAGCAGTCAACGAACGCACGGCGGAGCTGAAGAGGGTCGCAGTGAGTTTCTCCGGAGGGCTAGACAGCAGTATAATCGCATTGCTCGCTAAAAGAACAGGAATAGACGTGCAACTGATCCACGTTAGCATGGCAAACCAAGCAGAAACAGAGCATGCAAAGGAAGCCGCGGCTGAATTGAAACTGCCAATACACGTATACACCTACAGTGAAGCAGACGTGCTTGACACGCTTCCCCGCGTTTTACGTTTGATCGAAGAATTCGACCCGGTTAAAGCAAGCATCGGAATCCCATTCTACTGGGTAGCAGAAAACGCGGTTAAACTGAAGTGCAAAATACTCTTGGCAGGCCAAGGAGGCGATGAACTCTTTGGCGGCTACAGAAGATATGTCGACGAATACATTCATGAAGGGCGCGACAAAGTTCTCTATGCAATGTTTCAGGACATAGTCAGATTGCACGAGAAGAATCTTGAAAGAGACTTCAAGATCTGCAACTTTAAAGGGACAGAGCTTAGACTTCCCTTCGCAACCAATGAAATAGTCAATTTCGCGTTGAGTCTGCCACTCGAACTCAAACTGGAACCGAATGACAACACACCTCGAAAACTAGTTCTAAGACAAGCAGGACGAAACCTCGGATTGCATGAATCAATTGCCAATAGACCCAAAAAAGCCATGCAGTACGCTACTGGAATCAGTAGAACGCTGAACAAAATCGCAAAACGCAAGAATCAATCATTACAGATCTACTTACAAAGCGTCTTCCAAACCGTTTTTCCGGAGCTGACAACACATGGCTAAGACGGCTGTCATCTTCTCACCCATCTACTTCAAACACAATCCCGGCAGAGACCACCCCGAATCCGCAAAACGACTCAGTTCAATTATTACAGAACTCAAAAGAGGCCAACTTTCCAAAAACAAAAACTGGAGCTTTATCAATCCGCAAAAAGCCTCCATCGAACAGGTGGAAATGGTTCACGATCCAAAATACGTCAGATACGTTAGAAGCCTCTGCAAGACCGGTGGAGGCCTACTGGATACAGGAGACACAAGAGTCTCCACAGAATCCTTTGAAGTCGCCCTCTTCGCAGCGGGAGGAGCAATAAGTGCAGTCGACCAAACCATGCGGGGGCACTCACAAAACGCCTTCGCCCTAGTCAGACCACCAGGGCATCATGCCACAAGATTTTATGGACTCGGATTCTGCATCTTCAACAACATCGCCATAGCCACCCACCACTTACTCCAAAACTTCAACCTCAAACGAATCCTAATAATCGACATCGACTCACACCACGGAAACGGAACCCAAAACATCTTCTACGAAACGTCCAACGTCTTGTACGCCAGTTTGCACGAAGACCCTAGAGGCTTCCCAGGAACAGGATTCATAAACGAAGTCGGAGAACACGACGGACAAGGTTTCACCGTCAACATCCCACTGCCATTTAACACAAGCGACCAAACCTATCTGAAAGCCATCAGAGAAATCATCATACCCATAACACGCCAATACCAACCTCAATTTATCCTCGTCTCAGCTGGATTCGACGCGCATCATGCAGATCCCGTTGGACGCCTCGCCCTCTCAACCAGATGCTACGGCACGATTTTCGAAACAATCACCGCATTGGCAGCCGAACTGTGCAATGGACGACTCTCACTCGTCCTCGAAGGAGGATACAACACCAACTTCGTCGGTGCACTGGCAGCCCAGGCACTTGCAAAGATCGTCGGCAGTCGATATCTGACTCAAGACGAGGCTCCTGCATCCAGTCAAAAATCAGGGAAAAAGGAAAAAACATCATAAAAGAAGTTAAAAAAACACAAAGCAACTTCTGGAATTTGAGTTAGAGGATAATAGAAACGCAGGGAAGATCTACAGTCTACTCGATAACTTGGATCGCAGCTTCAGGACATTGCACTTCGCAGGCCCTGCACACCAAGCATTCATCGGTCTTCACAGGAACAGACTTCTTGTCCTTAACCTCATAAACTGCAACAGGACAAGTATCAACGCATGTTCCACACCCAGTGCATTTAGCGTTATCAACAACAATCTTGACCATTTCAAGTCCCATCCAATGCTATTTTTTCATTCAGAGCAAGAAAGCAAGATAAAAGCATTTAGGTGCAATTAACGAATTTCTTCACGTAGTCTCAACAAGATTCCGTTTATCGATGTCTCAGCTTTCTCCTTCCGCTGCAGATAATCTCCTTCGAGCTTCCTATATGCTTCCAACGAGAGCTCTCCATGACTATGTCTCGCTTCAATCGTTCTGACGTTAGCTTCAACCTCACTCAGTTGCGCCTCAGCGATTTCAAGCTGACGCATAAGATTTCCATAATGACCTCCGGCAGACCGTATCGTTGCCTTGAGCTCTACCAAGTTCCTAGCCGAACTCTCTAATCTTGTTTCAAACGTCTTCCGCTGAATCTTGTACCGCTGCCGAGGTATCCTTCCCTTACGTGCTTTGTCCTCAAGCGAGTCCATTTCACGGAGGATCTTCATCCTTTCTTCGTATATTGCCACGAACGTTCTGAGCTGTTCTGGTCGAACGACCATACCCGATGCAGATGCCATTACAGTAGATGGAGTCTTTGGTCTCCTCACAACAATCACGGCTGCAAAACCAATCAAGGCGAAAACCATCGCCCAAATGGTTGGTCTAAAAGCTGCCCAAAGAGAACTGTACTCATAAGAGAAGTCAACACTGAAGTTTTTCAGCTGCGAGATTCCCTGCGTTGCCAAGGTAACACTATCTTGGAAAACATCTCTGTGAAGGTCAAGTGAAACACCAGACAAAGTGTCACTGACGGCCTGAATTCTTGCCCCTTCAGGAAGCACAAAACTCACAGATGTGCCATTCACATAGTAATCAAGATTTCCGAACAAGCTCATATTCACATTGAAAATGTTACCCTGTTTATCAACGTAAGTACCACTCGGCAAACCATAGTTCACAACGAAGATTGAAGAAAAAGTAGAAGCAATAGTTGTCGTAAGGTTGAGCGAGTAACGACTCTCATTGATATTGATTTGAATCGGAGCGCTCATGGCTCGGCCGAGTTGGTCAACTGCCCCGATATTCGAGGCTCCATCCGGCAACCATATATCCACCGAAGATATACTGGCGGTTCCCTTGTTAGTAATGTAATACGTATCTGAAGCTGTAACGCTGCCAAATTCGCCAATTCCAACTTTGCGATTCAGTTGATCAACATCAAAAACCTGCATCTCAAGGTTAGGGACGTAAAAAGCAACTTGAGATATATTGTAGGCGAACGCCGTCAGATTGTCTTGCCCATACGTGAGCTGGCTAATACTTCCGCTTACGTATGACGCGTCCGCCGGAAGAGTAACTGAACCATTGAACATGTTAACGTCTTGGGTCAGACTTGGAAACTGCGGAAAAACGATTGTATAGAGACTCGCATTCTGTGAATTTTGAAAAATCAGATCGTTAGTGAACAAGACTTCTAGACTGAAAACCTGTGGAGTTTTTCCCGAAAAATCAATTCCCATGCCGGAGAACCCGCTGCGGCCTTCCAAAGGCTCGTTCAAAGTGACTGGAAAAGTGCTTGATGGATTGTTCGTATCGAACGCTTGACCACTGACCAAATATGGGTCGAACACATGGGGAAAACCAACTTCAAAACTAGCAGGTATCTGCCCTGAAAGCTGCACCGTGTCATTCAGCACGACATAGCCATTGTACATAATGCTTACGTTTTGATCAACATGTGTTATAACATAGTCACCACTTGCCTGAACCTTCTTCAGGTTCACAGGAATGAGAACCAGGAAAATCATGGCTGCAGCTAAGATCACAAGTGCTAACGTCGCCTTCCTCAAACACGTCATCCTCCGCTACATTCTCTGTAGTTTTAGCTCCCTAACTATTGATAAGCCCATTTATTTACTTTTGGAGACCACACAACATGAGGCATGAGCACATCCACATTCAGTTTCAGAGAAACGAGGATACGACCCGACGGGAACATGTCGAAACTTCTTCTACACGTCACCGTTCTTCAAATAATAATCATGTTCTTTCTTTGATCCGAAGCTTCTAACACCCTTTTCCTTGAGCTGCTTTCTCAGCTTTCTCGCGTAAAGTGCGTCTATCTCGCCCCTCTTTTCCTCGAACGCGATGATTTCTTCCGCTTGCTTACTCAGTGTCGCATCGACGGATGAAGTCTACGACATCAGGAACATAGTTGACAAATCTTCCGTTTGTGACGTGATGTTCTCCAGTCTCTTTGTTCGTTCGAACGGAATTGATCGAAACTTTCTGTTCGTCCGAATCGATTTCCTTCGCAAGGTTTGGAAACATTCTTTTGAGGGCTTCTTTGTCAGATCCCACGTTTGTACCTCGGAATTAATCGTTTTCCGTCATTTCACATATGAATACGGGTGATATTTAAACGTCCTCAGAACAAGAAAAAAACGGAATGGAATGACACAGGAATTTATGTCGGAACAAATCTTTGCGTAGGGCTTTCCCTAAGAACTTTCTCAAGATCATCGATCTGTAGACCCGCCACATCATCTCCATATATTTCACACTTCACTTTCAAACATGCTTCTTCAGGGCTGTGAACGATGATCTCAACCTGCTCCTTAATGGGAGATTCCGCATGTATGTGAAACGAACCTTTTTTCTTTCCTTTCTTTGTCACGTTGACCCATTGCGCGTTTTGCACCTTCAAGTCAGTTTGTTCGACCGCGTGCAGAACTTCCTTGGGCTCTTCATGATGGACAATTATGTCCAAATCACTGTCATGATGAATAGTGCCACGCCACACGCTTCCGACGAGAACAGGATCGTATCTGCGAAGCATTTTCATTATTCTCAACGCTTCTTTTCGCATTCCCACTAAGCGTTCCTGCCTCGCTGGTCCCTCATTCTCTTCTGCAATTCTGTCTATCTCCATCGCAACCTCAATGTTTGTAGGCATGTAATGGAGTCCGAACGTTTTGGCCGCCTTCAGCTTGGCCTGTTTGTATTCTTTTTCAATGCCGTTATAAAGGAGATTGGCTGCTTCTGTGGCAACCCTTCTTCTTGAAATTGCTGAGTTAGAAACCAAGATTCCACCGAAAAACTCTGAGGCTGACTACAACTTAAGCTTAGCGCTTAAGAAGCTGTTCGTACAGAGCCAAGGTTTTCTCAGCGATCTTGTCCCAAGTGAACTCGTTCAGAACTCTCTTTCTACCGTTTTTTCCAAGCCACTTTTTCTTTTCATCATTTTCTAGAACGCTGTTTATTCCCCATGCGATGTCTGACGGATTGTTCGGATCTATGTGGAAGCCGCATTGTTCTTCGCCGCAGCAGATGACGATTTCACGCATCCCGCTTATGCCTGCGGCTCCAACAACTACCGGTCGTTCCATCGCCATCGCTTCAAGAACAACTATGCCGAAAGGCTCATAGAAACTGGGGAAAACAGCAACGTCACACGCAGCATAATGGAGGATGCGTTCTTCTTCCGGAATGAACTCGAACCTAAACTTGACGAACTCACTCATTTTCGTAGCTTTTACCAGATTCATCAGATATTCCTGCAAGTCCCCTAGACCCACGATAACAAGTTTTGCCTTAGGGTTCTTCTGCAAAATATGCGGCAAAGCCATGATCAGTTTATCGACACCTTTTACCCCAACGAGTCGACCGATGAAAAGAATCATTTCTTCATCGTCCTTTATGCCGTACATAGCTCTGATCTTCTTGATTTGATCAGGAGTCACGGTGCTTGGATTGTACTTGTCAGGGTCGACGCCGTTGTACGACACTTGGATTTTCTCCTTCGGAAAACCAAGCCCGACCAACTCGTCCTTCATAGCGTACGAAACCGTCACGATGAGGTCAGCCGCTCGAGCAGCGTGAAGCTCAATGTTGCTGACAGTGACCGAACCGTTCCCAAGGGTTCTTCCCTTCTCAGTCGAATGAACATGAAAAGCGAATGGCATCCCAATCTCCCTCTTCACTGTCATTCCACCAATTGCAGAAAGCCAGTCATGAGCGACGACGATATCATACTTGATTTCTTCTTTCCTGATCAGTTCGTTCACAAGCTTCGACGCGCTCAGATAATTGTAGACAAGAATTTTCGAGAAAAGCTGTATTCCTCTTCCCCATTTTCTTATGTCTTCGGCGACAACATCAGGCAGTGAATCAGAAATATCAATGTGCAAAGGGCGGTGAATTTCGATGCCCCGCCATATCTCCCGCGTCGGAAGGCTACCAGCGTCATCGTTCATCGTGAAGACCGTCACATCATTATCATCTAGAACGAACTTGCGAGTTATCTCCGCTGCATACGTGCCTAATCCCCCGACAATCTTGGGAGGATATTCGTAAACGAGAACTGCCAGCTTCATTGTTTCACCATCGCAGATTTCCTAATAGCCTCTAACTGATACAAGACCTTACCTTATTTACTTTCCTTACTCAGTATACACCTGTTCCAACAACCATAAAGTTGAGCCCAAGCGAAAGTTTCCACCCTTTGAATCAAAATTGATGAACTGGAGCATTTTGTGAAAAACCTATTAAGTATGAAGGAACGACTTAATGTAAGTGCAAAACTATGAGCGTATCATCAGTAAAACACTTGATTCTTGAACACGTGTGGATGTTCGGCAAGCCTACCAAACCGGCTGACGTAGCCAAGAGCGTGAACATGAACTTTTCGACGGTCATGATGCACCTTATAGGGCTCGCAAAGATGGAATATGTCAGCTCACCAGAAAAAGGGTTTTACACCATAACAGAGAAAGGTAAAAAGGCGTTGGGATTTCCTGAAATAAACAAACAGAAAGCAACCGAAATACTGCGACATCTGTCAGCAGAGAAAGCTTTCCATTTCTACGCGGATATTGGAAAACCCTTGAATATCATGGCAGACAATCTGGGTGCATTCAGTGAAAAAATCCAAAAAATCCATCTGAATTCGATAGAATTTCACCTTCACCGCGGAGATTTCGAAGCATGGCTAACAGAATTAGGCGACACAGAGCTGGCCAAAAAGATTTCGTTTATCAAGAAGCAAAAAACAAGTGCCGAAGAACTCCGCAAGAAACTGGGCGAGATCGTTCAGAAACGGTACGAAGAACTGGCAAAAATAAAGAGTAACTAGTCAAACAATCAATTGAACAAAACGGTCCTCAGGCTGTCAGAGATTACCGACAGAGCTCTTTCGCGAATGCGCTAACGAATTGTCGATCCGAAAATACGCAGAAACTAACAAATAATCAAAGGCTCATAATTGAACCCGAGGCTGTTTCTTGGACCAAACCAAAACAGTGTCTACAAAAATCCCGGATGATGTCTACCGAGAAATGCTCCTGCGAATCCCAGAGGGTGAACGTAGCGATTTCATCCGCGACGCCATAATGGAGAAGCTTCAAAAAACGCCCAAAGCAGACAAAGTCTTGCAATTGGAAAAACGGGTCAACAAGATGGAGAATGATCTTTCTGAAATCAAAAAATATCTTGCTGACTTGGAACTGTTAACATATGACAGGGGAAAGACCAATCCTCACACTTTTGCTATGGACGAAATTGACCATAAGATAGTTGACTATCTCCTACACTATAAGGGCGCGACAACACCTGAGCTGGCAGAATACTTGAAGACAAACAGATGGCTAGTCCTGAACAGGCTGAGGCGAATACAGAAAGAATCCAAAAAACAACTCGGAAAACACGTAATAGACTACTATGCTGGGGAGAAGTCGGGAAAAAAGAAAGCTTGGTGGGTAAACGAGGAACTCATCGAAACTTAGAGGCGAATAGCAAGAATTAATTCTGGTTCCACCTTAACTATTGCTCGGGCCCGTAGCCCAGTCAGGATTAAGGCGTCGAATCAGGAATGATGCGCAAGCCTCCGGGCACTCAAAATGGAAGAAAGCCGGAGAACAGGGGTTCAAATCCCCTCGGGCCCGCCATTATTCATGGTCAAGAATTCATCAATTGCTCTAAGTCTGACACCTTTAAACAAAACTCAGAGAATGAATTTTCCATTTTTCAGAACCAGTCTATTATCAAGCGTGACGGTTGGATTTTCCACTAAAAAGTCCAAGTGGATGGAACATTTGTTTTTGCCACCGAGCCAAGTATTTTGTCCAATCGCAAAATGACACGTGCCATATGCTTTCTCTGTTGCCAGAATAATGTTGCCACAAGGATTCGTTCCGAAAGCAAATTCCGCTATACTGTAGGGGTTCCCTGTTGCGTTTCTAAGTCGTGACTCCATATACTCAAAGCCCCTCTCACAAGAGATCCGAGCCTTATCACTGCCTCTGAACTCAACGCGAACACCGCCTACAGCACTTCCAGGAAGTTCCTTCGGATAAACCACTCCAAACGCGCTATCCTCCAGTGGCGCGACAAACACCTCTCCCACCGGAAGATTGTGCACATACCTGTTGACCCCACCCGATCTGGTTACCAGTTTGCCGTCTTCGCTTGTCCACGTACGTCCATCAGCCCTAAGCTTTAGGTCCGAACCTCTCGGGCAAGTCAAATGAATCTCACCACCCTTTTCCATTCTGCTCACAATTCTCTGACCGAGTTCAGTCAACCCATTGTAATCTATGTCAAGTGAATCAAGAAACAGGTTGCACGTCTCTGAATAGGTTTTACCCAACGCATTCGCTTGCTGCAAGTTAGGATCCAAAAATGCCACGAGATGAGTCTTCTTGGTCAAACACCGTTGCAGCAGACTGTCGAGGGACCATTTGGACACTTTTCGAACGTCAAGGATTCGTTGTTTAAACTCCGGTTTCTGAATGAACGAAGTGTCAAATGCCGTTCCGGTCAAATAGATGAACCAGTCGGCAACATCCACTAGCGCATCTGGAATTCTGGGAAAACGTGCAAGACTCTTCAGCGGTGCATCCAACATTTTGGTTTTACTGATGTAGTCACCACAGCTTTGTACAAGCGTTTCGATTCCGCGAGACTCACATTCAGCAGCAAATGCATAGGCAAGATCCAGATTCTCTATTCCAGCATAGAAGACAGCCACTTCGCCTTGTTTGATTGGCAAGGCATTATCCATCACTTTTCTAGCA
The DNA here is from genome assembly GCA_963845885.1 of Candidatus Bathyarchaeota archaeon. Lineage (GTDB taxonomy): Archaea > Thermoproteota > Bathyarchaeia > Bathyarchaeales > Bathycorpusculaceae > DASPPK01. The sequence goes on along the minus strand of CAWJTU010000019.1, from coordinate 36,880 downwards.
ACTTGACGCGTTCGCTCAGTAATTTTGAACATTTGATATCATAAACCAGATTGCGTCCAGGATTCTTTAGGTTTGCCTTTAGACTCACAGATGGAAAAATAGAAACGGTTCGATGAACTGATACTCAATGAAATCTGTACGAACTCTCGCAATTCCCGCTCCACTTTAGAATCGCTCATCAATGCAGCAAGCCGAATTCGAGGTTCCAGAAAACATGACGTTTAAATCGAGGCAGACTCCAACACATCTTTCTTAGGCTTTTAAGGAAGGCAAGTCGGTTTGGCAAGAAAAGAGCCTATTTGGATAGCGAGACAGCTTTCGAAGTGCAGCGGATGCAGGAAATGCGAAATCGCGTGTTCGCTGCACCATGAGAAGAGAATATGGCCCGAAGCATCAAGAGTGCGTGTTTTCATGCTGGTGCCAGGCGCTGAATTTCCGCATCTATGTGCTCAATGTGAAGACTATCCGTGCGTTGAGTCGTGCCCCTTCAAGGCTTTGTCGATTAGCAAGAAGACTAGTGCCGTGCTGGTAGACAATGAGAAGTGCACTGGTTGCGGCAAGTGCATAGAAGCTTGCCCAGGTAAAATTCCACATTTACATCCTAGGGAAAAGCGCATTGTCATTTGCGATTTATGCAACGGTAATCCGCAGTGCGCTAAGGTTTGTCAAGAAGGTGGATGGAACGCTTTGGAGACCGTTGTGAGAAGGGGACATCCCTACAGACTTTACGCGCGCAAACCTGAGGAACTGACAAAGAGTTTAGCGACTAAATTGTACGGAGAAAAGGGAGAGGAATTCATTTGATACTCGGTTACGCCGGAAAATTCTTGGAAATCGATCTTACGCGAGGAACTTTCAAACATGTCACCTTTGACGATCAGTTGTTAAAGGATTACATTGGAGGCAGGGCACTCGCGGCAAAGATACTTTGCGACAGACTAATCCATAAGTGGGAAGAAGTCGATCCAATGGGACCTGACAATGTTCTACTCTTTCTGCCTGGTCCACTCACAGGGTTTTTCCCCGGGGGCAGAGTTTGCGTCTCGGGCAAATCTCCACAGAGTAATGGAGTCGTGGGCTCGACCGTCGGCGGCGAGTTCGGGGTAGAACTGCGCTGTGCCGGCTATGATGGCGTGATAGTTACAGGTCAGGCTGAAAAACCTGTTTACGTGTTCATCAAAGACTCTGATGTTGAGATCAGAGATGCGGGCAGGATTTGGGGGAAAGATGGCAAGGAAACGAACACGTTGTTGAACAGGGAATGTCGACGATTGCTAGACCAGCGCTATGGGCGCTTCGGGTCTTGGAAGGAGCCGGCAAAGCTCTACATCGGGCCTGCAGGCGAGAATAAGGTTCGAACGGCTGTAGTTATGGCGAAATGGACGCATGCGGCAGGCTACGGCGGTTATGGTGCGGTCATGGGTTCAAAGAAGCTCAAGGCTATAGCCGTCAAGGGTACTGGTCCTTTGCCGGAGGTCGCCGATCTTGCAAAAGTGAAGCGAATGATCAACACTGTATGCAAGACTGCTTACGAGAATGTACTGTGGAGAAGATGGGGAACTGGAGGTGGTGGCTACTCGTTCGCAGCGAAAACAAGTTCCGAGCCCATAAGGAATTGGCAGGAAGAGTGGCATGAAGAGAAGAGCTATGGTGTCGATCAATTTGAGAACCGGGTTTGGGTGAAACAGGCCTGGAGCGACTTTGGTTGTGCTACGAACTGCCTCAAGATCGCATTTGTCAAATCCGGCAAGTACAAGGGGGCAATCACGGATAATCCAGATTACGAGTTGCAGGCTTATCTCGGTCCAAACTTGGGTTTGTTCACTCCTGAAGAAGACGTGTTTATGGCTTCGCTGATCGATGACCTGGGTTTGTGTGGAATCCAGACTGGTAATGTTATGGGTTTTGCTGCTGAACTCTTCCAGAGAGGTATTTTGACTAAGAATGATTTGGATGGCATAGAGTTGAAGTGGGGAAATGCTGACGCCTTCGCGAAGCTAGCGAAAGAAGATTGCTCTGAGAGATGGCGTGGGCGATTTACTGGCTGAGGGCACTTATCGAGCAGCGTTGAAGATCGGTAAGATGAAGAATAAAGATGTTTTGCAGTACGCTGTTCAGAGTAAAGGCATCGCGATTGGTGCCCACGGTATTCGCAGTGGGAAAGATTTCTCAAATCCTATAGGATACGCATGTTCGGTACAATGCGGTGATCACACTTCAATGACTGACTTGCCCATTGATGGACCTGACAGTGAAGTGTGGGAAGCATACAACGACTCCGCAGTCATATGTAATTTTAGCGGTGGTTTCGGTCTGACCAGAAACTTCAGGTTCAATTTCTACCGTGCAGTCACAGGACTAAACTTGACTCGAGATGATTGGGCCAGACGTGGAGGATTGAAGACACTGCAGATACAGAGAGCTTTACTGCTTTTAGGAGGGCCAGATTTGAAGTGGAACCCCAAGATGCATGACGATAATCCAAGCAGATTCTACGAACCCTTACCATCAGGGCCATGTAAAGGAAAAGCTGCTGACAGGAACACCGTGAAGGAACGCGTGCAGAAATATTATGAGGCAATTGGCTGGGACCAAAATGGAGTACCAAAGTCGGACACTCTGACGAGGCTGAAATTGAGGGAGGTTGACGAAGCCCTCAAGAAGTTGCGCAAACCTGAGGATACTTAGTTGTTGGTGCTCTGTCAAGACTATGTTTCATTCTCTGACTTTTTCTAAAACACGCTCATTCACTTTGTCTTTGTCTATTTTGAACGTTTCAGGTTCGTCTTTTTTCAGTATAGCTCTAAGGTCTTGAGAATCCAGTTCTTTCACGAGTCTGGATATCTCTCTTTTGGCTGATTCAACGTGTTTCTTCAGCGCAGACTGGTTCTGATAGACGCGTCCAGCCAGTGGGCACATTTTCTCCATTTTGACGAACCACTCTATGTTACCTGTTTTCGTGTTTACGTCGAATGTTATTGGTCCAGCTACACATGTTTCTGGTTTGACGGGATGCACAAGGCATTTCCTTGTCTTCTTATCGTGGAATACGCAGTAACCATCTGAGTCAAGTCTTGGAAAGACGTATTCTTCCTTCACAAAAGCATTTTTGATGTGTATTCTGTTTCTGACTAAATATGTCTCAATTGTCTCCTTTCGTTTTGTAGTTATTGGCGGGGTTGTTTCATGGCAGCAACTCCAATTGGTCTTGCAGTGGCTGCAGATGTCAAAAAAATTCTCTTGTCTTCTGGTTTCTTTTGGCGTTGGCATTGTGCTTCTTTCTCACTTTCTATTTCAGAAGTAAAGTTGATTCTCAATAAGACTTTCTGTCAGTTTCAGGTAAACGCTTACTATTGCTTTCTGAAAATCTGTTTTCTGAGATTTTCTGAATATTCTTTCTTGCGAGACTTCGGAAAGGCGTCGTTAGTCTCGTTAGGTGTTTCGTGTTTCCTCTTTCTCTGCGGGTTTTCGCGTTTTTGATATAAACGCAGTAGTTAGTTTTAAATATGTCAGATGCAATAGCGAACGCTTCAGTTACTCTGGTGTCACATGGGTGCTGGTCGTCTCTAACATCGACCTAACAACTGATTTGCCAAAGATGAAACCTTCTGCTTTCCTTAAGTCGTCGATTAAAGATTTTACTCTCAATCTGAATAACGATTATCGTTATCTGAAAACGGGTTATTATGTGTCGATGCACGCGGAGGTTCTTGGTAACGGGGTTATTCCGTCGACTGAAAACATAATTGATGCCAGCAGGACGCCTATTTTGTTACTTAAAGCTTCAAAAGCGGGTATTTGCACATTGCCGTACCTGGTGACCAGCTCAGTTAGACAAATCATGAACACGTACGCTTTTCCAATTGTGATTTTCGCTGTGAACCCGTTTTCTTACGAAGGCTACAAAATTGCGGGAAACAGAAGCGCGTTGTACCGAGCTGTTAAGAGTCTCAGTATGAACTACAAATTTGCGGTTTGTGCACTGCCTTTGAAAGGCGAGATGCTTTCTTTTAAATCGATCTTTGGAAAGTGTGAACAAGCGGGAGAGGTTGCATTAATTTCAGAAAAGGTGTACCAGGTTTTCAGAATTCCGATTTGCAAGCTGCACGTGCAGACGGTTGAAAGCAAAGCCTACTTGTGTGGGCTTCAACCTGTTAGAACTGAGGAGATTTTTCCTTCAGATCTTGAAACGGTTTCGGGAGAAGTTTTTCGTATGTCGAACAAGGGTGAACACCTAATTGGCTAGGATAGCCTGTTTTGTAGAGAAGTATAATTTTTCAGATACGAGGGAGGCGCGGGCTCTGGATAATTTCCGGCGCGCATCAGAGGAAAGAGGTCATTCCTTCGACTTCATGTTTAGAGAGGGAATATCAGAGATTCCGAAGTATGATGCCGTCTTCATTAGAGCCACTACAGACCCGCTCTTCACTGCTTATGTTGTTTCTAAAACCGCTGCTGAGCTTGGTTTGAATGTGGTTGATGATCCTGAATCGATACAAATTTGTGGTAACAAGATTCACCTGTACGATCTTTTTGAGAAGCATAATGTAGCCCGTATTCCCACTGCTTTCATCCACAAAGATGAACTGCATCACAAAAGGTTCAATGAGATCTTCAGAAGTCTTGGAAAACCAGTCGTGATTAAGGCTCCGTACACGAGCTTCTCAAGATACGTGGAAAAGGTGGCTTGCGAAAGCAGTTTTCGGGATGTTGCCAAGAGATTTCTACGAAAATCGGACATGTTGGCGGTCCAAGCTTTCATGCCAACTGCTTTCGACTGGCGAGTCGGTGTACTCAACCGGGAAGTGCTTTACGTGTGCAAGTACATGATACCGAAGGGTAAATGGAAGCATGGGGCTAAACTTCGTGGTAAGCCAACGTTCGTATGGGGGAGAACTTTCTCGCTTCGAAGGGAAAACGCGCCTGTTGCTTTGAAGGAGTTAGCCCTCAAAGCATGCGATATCATTGGCAACGGTCTTTACGGGGTTGACATTAAGGAATTGGCGGATGGTAGTTATGTGGCGGTCGAAGTGAACGACAACCCGAGTATTTACGCTGGATACGAGGATACGAGAAACAAGGACATCTACGGAAAAATCATAGAATATCTTGTCGATTGACTTTCTGCTGTGATACGATTGTTTTATTAAAAAGTTGAGATAATCTCCTAGCGGAAGCGATTGGTATGACTCATGTAGCAGTTGTTGGTACAGGACGCACAGGTGGACAAATCGCGTTCAGTGTGGCTTTCGAAAGATTCGTGACTGAACTTACGCTTGCAGATATTGCACCCAAAGTTGCGGAAATGACAAAGGAAGAATTACATCATGCACTTGCATCTCATGGGATCGATCTGAAAATAAACGCTTATGAAAGCAGCAAATCTGTCAAGAACGCTGAGCTTGATAGTTGTCACCGCAGGTTTCCCTAGGACACCTGACATGAGCAGGAGGGATTTGGCGACCAAGAACGCGTCGGCGGTTGAGCAGGTGATCAAAGAGACACTTGATAACAATCCCGAAGCTTGGTATTTCGTTGTCACGAATCCAGTTGATGCAATGACGACCTTGGCTAACAAGACGGCGAAGGGCAAAAGGCACATAATCGGAACTGGTACAAACCTTGAAACGTCTAGGTTCAGAACGATCGTGAGCCGTGAGTTGAAAGTCCCCATGGGCGCTGTTGAAGCGTACGCGGGTGGGGAACATGGGGAAGCAACGGTTTTGTTGTGGAGCACCGTTAAGATTGATGGATTGCCGCTTGAAGAATATCTCAAAGAGACCGGGAAAAGCCTTGACAAGGGAAAATGTGAAAACTACGTGAAGGAAGTGAGTCGACAAGTAATAACCTATCTGGGGGGAACGAGATATGGACCAGCAGGCTCGTTTATCGAGATCATTAGAGGAATTTTGCTTAACACTGGAAAGGTGATGGCCTACTCCAGGCCTATGAAGTTTGAGACGACTCCTGAGCCTGTGTACGTTACGATTCCCGCAAGAATCGCGAAATCGCTTGGACCTGATATGTGGCAATGGTTGACCAAAGAGGAGCAAGAGGCTATAAAACAAGCGGCAGGCCAGATATACAAGACTTATCTTGAGGCGGTCGGTGGAAAGACCTGATGCTTAAAGATAAGGTGGAAGACTACAATTTCTCCAACGGAACGACAGTTGACGAACTTGTTTCACAGATGGACAAAGCCTGGGGGTTCACGGCTGGAAAGCTGGCTGTGGGTTTGAGAATTCTGGAGAGAATGGTTGAAGACAAGAAGTGTGTGAAATTCATTTCTTTCACTGGCAACCTTGTGGCGACAGGAACGAGAGGAGCGTTAAAAGAGCTGGTGAAGAGGAAGCTCGTCGACGTTGTTGTCACAACTTGTGGTACCGTTGACCATGATTTGGCAAGAAGTTGGAAAGATTATTACAAGGGCTCCTTTTTGATGAGTGACGCAAAGCTTCGAGGGCAAGAGATCAATCGTTTAGGAAACGTTTTGGTTCCTAACGACAGTTACGGCGTGGTCATTGAGAAGAAGATGCAGTCTCTTTTTGAGGAATTGTGGAAGGAAGGGGTTAGAGAGGTTTCTCCGAGCCAATTGTGCCGGGAGATAGGAAAACGGTTATGCAACGAAACTTCAATTCTGTACTGGGCTGCCAAGAACAACGTTCCAGTTTACGTGCCCGGAATGACTGACGGAGCTGTTGGATACCAGACTTGGCTTTTCTCTCAGGACCATGACTTCAGACTCAACATGCTTAAGGATTCAGGTGAGCTGAGCGAGATTGTTTTCAATTCGAAGAAGACTGGAGCCTTGCTGATCGGCGGCGGAATTTCGAAGCATCACACTTTGTGGTGGAACCAATTCAAAGACGGACTGGACTATGCAATATACATAAGCACTGCCGACGAATGGGACGGCAGTTTGTCAGGAGCAAGACCGCGAGAAGCGGTTTCATGGGGAAAAATCAGTCAGCGAGCAAAGAAAACAATGATTGAAGGAGACGCGACCATTATCTTGCCGATAATGGTGAGCGCATTAATCACAAGAATTGGGAAAGCTAAGGCACGTCACTGAAAATCCATGACATGTCTGGAGCTTTTCTCTTTGTTTTCACTCTTTCACAAAGCGCGTGGGTGATCAACGGTAACGCAATGGTTGCGTCACAGTAAACTACTGCTCTTTTCCCGGTTTCGTCGATTTTGCCCCAACTTATTGCTTCTTCCAATGTGCAGCCTGATAAGCCTCCCCATTGAGGTGAGTCGGTGGTGATCTGTATAGCGTATTTGTGCGGGTAGTAGTATTCTTTGAGTCCTTTGCGGAGGTGGCCTTTTCTTCCTGGTACTCCCTTATCTTTTGTTTTTGGTGAAACGGATATTGCTATGAGTTGAGTTAGGTCTTTTGGTACGCCGCCGCCGATGTAAACGACGCCCACGTTCTTGGTTCTTTCGCCTATTCCGACGAATTGGTCGAATTCTTTGGCCGAGTCTAGCATGATTTTGTGTCCTTCGTTTTTGGCCATAAGAAAGGCTTCGCCATAGGCGCTGTCGATCAGGGCAGGCGAGAATATGGGTACTTTGTTTTCGGCTGCTGTTGCGGCTATGCTTTTAACACCTTTTTTGTTGAGGTACTCGCCAAACCGGTAGAGTAATTCTGCCGAAGTGTAGGGGTAGTTTTTCTTGAGTTTCATCAGTCCTTCAGTCATTAGGAGCTCCATTTCGCGGTAGTCGGTTTCTTTTCCGTAAACATCATAATACCTGTTTACATCTGCTTCTAGAAGTTCTTGGTCGTTAGCGTAGTGTGTGCCTTGCCAGTAGCTGAAGCCCATGGCTTCGACAATGTCTTCTGAAACGTTTGCGCCTGTGGAGACCAAGACGTCGATGTAACGGTTTTCTATGAGCCAGTTGATAATTGTCCACTGTCCTGCTGTGCTCATTGAGCCGGCGAAGCCCATGACGATGACAAGGTCTTTTTCTTGCAGCATGGCTTCCCAAACGTCGACTGCTTCTCCAAGTTTTCTTCCTTGATACGCAGTTTTGCCCATTTCAGAAAGGAGTTGTGAAATACTTTTCTTGCTAACCCTTATGGCTTCGACTTTTCGTTTGAAGTAAGTATCCTTCATTTCGTGGTCTCTTCTGAGATTGCGTGACTGGTATAAGAGATTTTCTTTTTTCAATATGGAGAAAATACACGTGTTTTTCAATCGAGTTATTAAGAAAAGAGGGAGATTTCACCTTATTGAAGGAAGCGTTTTCTTTGATCATTTTCAAGAAGACCGAGAAACGTCAGAAGATTCTTAATCCTATGAAGGATTTTGCAGAGCAGGAGACAATTTTCGAATACCGAACTGATCCGCTGACCGGACGAAATACAACCGTGATAACGGGAATGCTGGGGTATGTCGCAAAATTCTTGGCGTCGGACAAGACTTTGCTTGATTCACTGGTGGAACAGTCAAGGATTGGGTGTCCCTTTTGTCCGGAGAATGTCAGGATCAAGACTCCCATGTTTCCGCCGGAGTTTCTTAAGGATGGCAGGATTTTCGTTGGCGACTCAGTTATTGTTCCGAACATCGCGGGGCATGCTGAAAAAAGCGCCTTAGCTGTTCTGTCCAAACAGCATCACCTCAAACTTGCAGAATTTGCGCCCAAGCTTCTCGTTGATGGTTTTGAGGGAAGCAGCGTTTACCTAAAAAGGTTGAAGGAAGCATCACACGCTCCGAGATTTCCCGTGTTCATTTTCAATTATCTGCCCCCAGCGGGTTCTTCGATATTTCACCCTCACATGCAAATTCTCGTGAGGGATAGGCCGTTCTTCTTGGTGAAGCTGATGCTTGACAAGAGTAGAGCTTACTTCAGAAGGACTGGCAGGTCGTTTTGGTCTGACTTGTCGGAGAAGGAGAGAGTTGGAGACAGATATCTCTTGAATAAGAAGCGAGTAGAATGGATCGTTCCTTTCGCACCTTTGAGGGGGATGAACGAGGTTCAAGCAATTGTGAGGGGCAAGTCTCAGCTGTTGGAACTTGACGGCGATGACTGGTTTGGGCTGGCTGAGGGGATGTCGAAAGTTCTTGGATTCTATGGAAGGCAAGGGTATTCATGCTTTAACGTTATCTTGATTTCAGGACCGATGGACAAACATCTAGATTACTTCGACGTTAATCTGAGAATCATAAGCAGACCTGGAGTGCAAGCAACGAGTTTTACTGACGCATGGGCTGCACCGTATCTGCTCTGGGATGGAGAAGCAGTGGAACCGCCTGAACAGTTAGCGGAGAGAATTAGAGACTTTGTCTCTCACAAACAAGGATAATGCGGACAGAGTCTACATTTTTTCGGGGGCCAAAACTCCGATCAGGCTCAGTGCGTTTCGAAGAACGATTCTGACTGAGTCGGTCAATGCGAGTCTTGCGTCGGAGAGGGCTTCTGGCTCGGCTCCGATGACGCGGAACGCGTTATAGAACGTGTTGAATCTGTCTGCCAGATTGTTTGAGGCGTCGGCAATAAGATTCGGTTTGAGATATTCAGTTGCTTCGACAAATGTGTTTGGGAAGCTTGCTAGGGAGAGCACTATTTCGTGTTCCAGTTTCTCTTGCAGGAGGTTGTAGTTTGATTTTGTTGGTTTCTTGGCGGCTTTGCGCAGGATGCTACAGGCTCGTGCGTGCGTGTATTGGATGTAGGGGGCACTGTTTTTTTCGAAGTCAAGTACGCGATCCCACGTGAATACTATGGTTTTCGAAATGTCAACTTCCATTAGCGAGTACCGAACTGCGCCTATTCCGACGAAGTTTGCGATTTTTTGTTTCTCGTCCTCAGATAGTTGCGGGGAGCGCTTCGAAACTTCTTCGTAGGCTCGTTTTACCGCTTCGTCCAATACGCTGTCGAGTGTGATGTATCTTCCTCGTCTGCTGGACATTTTGAAGCCAGGAAAAGAGACTAGGTTGTAAGCGAAGTGCACTAAATTGTCGGCGCATTTGCCATATCCCAAGGCATATAGAGCTATGCGAAGTTGCAATTGAGCCAGACTCTGGTCCATACCGATGACGTTAATGACTTTGTCAGCTTCTTCAAATTTCTGAAGGGTGTAGGCAATGTCTCTTGTCGTGTAAAGTGTCGTTCCGTCAGCGCGAACGAGCGTCAGAGATGAGATTTGATGTTCGGGTTTCAGGCCGAGGCTTGACCACAGGTCGAGATCTCCTACGGCTCTTTCAGCGTCAAACTCTAGCACGCCAGCTTCCATGTGAGTGTATCGTGAATTTTTGAGTCTCTTGAGAACTTCTTCGACGCGCCCACTCCAGCTGAGGTCGCCTTCCCAATCCCAGGAGTCAAGCGTCACGTCGATCTTGGCGAGTGTTTCTTTGAAGCCTTCCAAACACATTTCGCTAACTGATCGGACGAGTTCCTTTGCTTTTTTTTCTCCCGCTTCGTAGGCTTGGTTGATGATTTTGATCGCTGTTTCGGGGTTTTCATCCTCACCAATTTTTGTCAGAAGTTCTTCGAATAGTTGAGGGTATTTCTCTTTCAACTCTGCAGCAACAGCTACCCAATCGTCGAGTTGTCGGGTCAAGTTTATGATGTTGTCCTCGGCATTGATGGTTTTTGCTCTTTCCAGTTCTTTTTTGAGTCGGTTGATTTCAACGAAACAGCTTGTGATCGTGTAGATTTTGCCCATAAATTGATCGGGTTTTTCATCGGGTTTTGGCTTGCCTAGTTTCTGGTAACCATACGCGACTACTGAGGTTTGCCGGCCGACATCGTCGATGTAGAAATGCCTGTAAACAGTATGTCCACGCGATTTCAGGAGGCGTGCAAGCGTATCGCCCAGCACCGGGTTTCGAGCAGTGGCAATCGTTATGGGATGAAGCGGGTTGGCGCTCGTGTGTTCAACTATAATCCTCTGCGGGGTTTCCGTTTTGACAAAACCGTACTCTGCGTCGAGCCTTATAACCGAGTTCAGGGTCAGTGCTGAGAATTTGTTGAATTTGACTTGAAAGTTGACGTAGCCTTCGCCAGCAGACGAAACTTTTTCGACCAGCACGGATTTTGACGTGTCCGGAGGCTTTGACCAAGTTTTCTGCCAGGGTTCTTGGTTTTTTTTGGACTTTTTTGGCCAGCTCAAAACACAGCGAAGAGGCTAATTGACCGAAATCAGGGTTCGCTGGTTTCTCTAGCGCTAGATCCGTGATCTGGATTTCGGGTAGAACCTTCTTCAGTGCGGAAGCTAATGTGTTTTCACATTCTTTTCGGAAGGTAGCGAAAGGGTTTTCGGCAATATTCACGTCGTTCTTTTCTCCGCAATTCCTTAAGCTTTTATGAGGAAGTAATATTTTAACTTGAGAATCGATAGATAACCGTATTGAAGAAGTGCTCGGCTGTGAAGACTGAGATCATTTACTCAGAAAAATGCTTAGGCTATGGATCGTGGCACGTGGAAGGTCCTGAGAGAGTTCGGAAGACCCATGAACTTTTGAAAGAAAGAGGTTACAGCTTTCTAGTTCCTAAGCCAGCTTCCGAGGAAGATCTGACAAGCGTGCATGATCATGAATATGTTTGGATGGTGAAGAAGGGTATGGTTGACGATGCTGACACGCCAGCTTATGATAACATCTTCGAGTTTGCGAGACTCGCAGCTGGGGGCGCAATGCTCGCGGCTGATGTGAAAGGTTTCAGTATTATGCGCCCTCCTGGGCATCACGCTGGAATAAACGGAGCAGCATTGGGTGCAGCTACTAGAGGCTTCTGTTACATGAACAACATTGCTATAGCAGTCAGACATCTCGGTAAACCTGCTTTGATTTTAGACATCGATGGACATCATGGGAACGGAACGCAGGAGATTTTCTACGGGGACAAAATTGTAACATATCTTTCTTTACATCGCCACCCTAACTTTCCCGGGACGGGAGCCAGGTCCGAATTGAATTGCATCAATCATCCGCTCCCGCCCGATTGCGGAGACACTGTTTACTTAAAAACACTAGAAGGGGCGCTAGAAAAGCTGGATATGTCCAGGTATGAGGTTGTGGCAGTGTCGGCTGGTTTTGACACTCATGCTGGAGACCTAGCTAGCTTGGGTTTGTCATCAGAGGCTTACGGAGTTATAGGACGTAAAATAGGTCAATTAGGAAAACCTGCTTTCTTTGTGCTGGAGGGTGGCTATCGTGGTGAAGACGTGGGAAATGACATTGATAATTTGCTTAAGGGGTTTGAGGCTCAGCTGTAGGACAAAAGTATCTACTGAACCGCTTGTCTTCGTTCAACTCCATTCATAGCGATGCAATTCACCCGTGTTCTTGGGAGACGCGTGAGGTTGCATGACTGTTCGTCCTCTTCTGCTACGCCTTTTTGGCTTGATTTCAACGAAAAAACCCCCCTCCCCCCTAGGCTTTTTTCTGCTGTTTGTGGATCTAAAAACCTTGAATAGGTCGACATCATTCTTTGCTCATCGCTTAGAGACAGAATGCTTGAATGTGATCTTGTTTTCAGTACTCTGTTAGTGCTCGTTGTTTCCATTCGTTCTGTTTTTCGAGTCTTTCCCAAGTGTCTTTCTTTACGAAACCACCAACCTGTTCCTTGATCTTCTTTGCCAGTTTCGGACCGATAAGAGGCAGGTTGGCTAGTTCCTCAAGCTTGGCGTTCTTGATGTTCTCAATCGTGCTGTATCCTGAGTTGTACAGTATTCTTCCTCGAGCTCTGCCAACTCCTTCGAGTCTCACTAATGGCAGCAACTCCTTTTTAACTCCTTTTTCGACTCTCTGCTCCACTTCGAAAGTCAAGGGCAGGATCTCTTTATTGCTGAAAAGGGTGGCTAATTCATGCGTCGCGTGAAGTAACCATTTTGCATTTTCGAGTGTTCTGTAAAGGTCGCCTGGCTGTACTCTGAACCTATCCATCAACCAGTCTTCACTCATTTCTTCGATCCAAGCATTAAGTGTCATGGCTGTCTTCACTTCACCTAGGAACTCTTCATATCCTATGTTGTCTTCCCATTCTGCGGGAGCTGCAAATAGAAATTCTGGTCTGTGTTCTTCCATGAACAGTGCAATTTGGTCCATCTCGTTCGAGTACGGTCGCAAGACTGGTCCCATGTCTGGTGTGTGAGCGATCATGTGCAGGAGACTGAGTTCAGTCATGTATTCGGTTTTGCTTCTGAGAGCGTCGCGGATTATGACTCCTGAAACAGGGTCTATGTAGAGTTCGCTTATGCGCTTTCCGAATTTCGTCGCGTTAATGTCTTGTCCGAAAACTTCGATCATTTCTTCGTCGTAAAGGTACTTCAAGATTTTTGCTACGATTGTCTTTATGGCGTCTATATCATATTGATGTGCATAGAATGTTCTTCCAAAGAATTCATAAATGCCGTTTTCCGTGTGGGCGAAGTCTGCTGCGATAGTAGCAAGCACATGTGACCGCATTATTCTCTCGACTGCCAATCTAGACCAGATGCGCTCTGGCTTTGCGAGAATGTAGCTCTGCACCAGATAGTCGGCTTCGTCAGCGGTCTTTGCTATCAGTACGGCTTCACCTGTCTTGTCGTACTTGGGTCTTCCTGCCCTGCCTGCCATCTGTTTGTATTCTAACACACTGATAGGGTAGTAGCCATATCCGGCTTCGTAACGCCTGTAATCTTGTACTATCACTGTTCTGGCTGGCAGGTTGACGCCGAAAGCCAGAGTCGGTGTGGCCGTAAGAATCTTGATTTTTCCAGTGCGGAAGGAATCTTCGACTATTCTTCTGTGCCCGCCGCTCAGTCCTGCATGATGGAAGGCGGTGCCGCATCTGACTAGTTCTGCGAGTGAGTCGCCAAGTCTTGTTCTCTCACCTGTTGAAAGAATCCTCTCGGCTTCGTGCTCAAGGGAGCGTCTTGCTGGTTTGGATAGCGCTTCTACGATTTCGTCTGCCACCTTCTTCGCCATTGTCACAGCATTCTTGCGGGTTGATGAGAAGATAAGCGCTTGACCGCCTGTTTTCACCGTGTTCAGAGCCAAGTTTATGGTTGAGTCTCTCGTCTTTTTCTCTATCTTGCGAGCGTCTCCATCCTTGTACTGGATTTCCTGATTCAACAGAACTCCTTCTTTTAGAGAAACTGGGCGCCACTCGGTTGTAACGTGTTCTGCTTTGAGCCATTCTGCTATTTCATCGACATTGTTTATCGTCGCGCTTAGGGCAAGAATTTGTATGTCAGGGTTCACTTGCATCAATCGAGCCAGTACGACTTCCAATGTTGGTCCACGTTCGGCGTCATTTAGCAGGTGAACTTCATCGGCGATTACCAGCGAGATTTCATCCATCCATTTGGCTCTGTGCCTGAGAAGTGAATCTGCCTTTTCATTTGTGGTTATGATTACGTCGTACCTTTCCAACCACGGGTCCGTGCTGTCGAAGTCGCCGGTGCTTATGCCGATTCTTATTTTTCTTCCATCTTTCTTTGTGATAATTGTGTATTTTCCGAATTCATCAAACTTCTCGTTTGCTAAAGCTCTGAGCGGTGTGAGATAAACTATTTTTCCATTTTTTTCCAGAACATGTTTTAGAGCGCAGAACTCGGCCACGAGTGTTTTGCCCGAAGCAGTCGGACTCGCGAGAACCAGGTTTTTTCCTTCAAGTGCTCCTGCTTTAATAGCTTCCTCTTGCGGAGGATAAAGATCAACTATCCCTGCTCTTATGATTAACTCCTTGACCACTTCCGGTATGGATAGATCAGTTACTTTCACTTGTGTGCGCCTATCTCCATGGTGTTAAGGAAGCATAATCGCTGAGACGGTTTAAAGCATTGCGCGTGCGCAGATGCTCGGTTTCTGGGTTACGTTTTTTTACTAGGAAGAGTGACTACTAGAAACAAGATAATGTGCCGGAGATCTGAGTTCGGTGGTTGAAAACGTCAAAGAACTATTGAAGGCTCATCAAGGACTGAAGCGTGAAGTCTACTTTGACCTAGAGAATTCCGCACCCGTTCCAAAAGAGGTAGTAGACGCGATGCTGCCTTACTATAGCCAAATCGCGTATGGTAATCCAACTCTGACTCACAAGCCAGGTTGGGAAGCTTTCGAGACAATAATGGAGTCGTCCCAGAGAATAGCAGGTTTCTTGGGATGCAAAAACGTTGAGGATGTGAATTTCACACCTGGGGAAACTGAAGCCAACAATCTCGCTATTTTAGGAATAGCCCAATCGTCGAGAGAAAAGACTAAGAACATCGTTATTTCCGAAATTGAGCCCATCAATGTTTTACAAGTTGCCGAACTGCTTCAAAAAACCGGGTTTAATATAACGAAAATTCCTGTTGATCGTGAGGGATTCATAAATCTGGACAGGTTGAGTGAAGCGGTTAACCATGAAACAGCGATAGTGAGTCTTTCAACAGTGAATCATGAGATAGGCACGATTCAACCGATCCGTGAGGCAGTGGAGATAGTTCATGACAAAAATATGGAAGCTGTTTTTCACACTGATGCTTCAGACGCGTACGGCAAGATTCCCTTCGATGTTAAAACTCTGGATGTGGACTTGGCAACTGTCAGCAGTTACAAGATCCTTGGGCCTCGCGGAATAGGCTGCCTGTACGTGAAGGAAGACGTCGATCTCGAAAGAATCTTGGAGGGGCAGATAGGCACTCAAAGGCTGTGGCCAGGGGTGGAGAACACTCCGTTGATAGTGGGCTTCACAAAAGCCTCTGAACTTATGTTTCAGAATTTTGAGAGGAACAGGACGAAAATACAATCGTTGCGGGACAAACTTGTGGAAGGGATAGCCTCTGGAATACCGGACGTGGAGATCAACGGACCCATGGATCGAAGCGTGCTCCAGACAATGCGAACATCAGTTTCTTGAGGTGCGAAGGAGAAGCTCTGACGATCGAGCTCAGCTTGAGCGGTGTCTACGTTTCAAGTGGAAGTGCTTGTTCCAGACGGTTGCTCCAGCCGAGTCATGTGTTGGTCGCCATAGGCAGGAAGTTTGATCAGGCTCATGGCAGTCTCTTGATGAAGATTTCGCGGGTTCACACCGAAGAAGACATAAACTATGCGTTAGAAGTAATGCCAAAGGCAGTTGAACGAATAAGGGGAATAACTGGTTCCACAGGAGCGTAGTAGTATTGTCACGTGCACCTTTGCCCTATAATCCAAAAATACTCGAGTTGTTCAGAAATCCGAAAAACCTTGGGAAAATGGAAGATGCAAGCGTGTCAGCTGTCGCAGGAAACCCAATGTGCGGTGACATGATAACTTTCTATCTGAAGATCGATGATAAAGAAGTGATAGAGAAAGCTTCCTTCGAAAGCTACGGTTGCGCTGCGAATATCGCCACATCTAGTATCGTCACCGAAATGGTCAAAGGCATGAAGATCGTCGACGCCTGGAATATCTCTTACAAGAGCGTTGCGGAAGCGGTCGGGGGTTTGCCGACGGTCAAGTTTCATTGTGGCATATTGGCTGTTGGTGCCTTGAAAAGAGCTGTAAGAAAATACTATACTATCAAGGGCTCAACTCCAAGCTGGTTACAGAAGGAGCCTAGTGCCGAAGAAAAACAAGCTCTGGAAGAGGAGCAGCTAGCGAAAATGCTTGAAAAACGAATGAAGTCAGCTGAAGGAAAATGATGTTCGATCCCCACCAGATCAGAGAAGACTTCCCAATTCTCAAGCGAAAAGTGAACGGTTACCCCCTCATCTACTTCGACAATGCGGCAACCACTCAGAAACCTAAACAAGTGATCGCCGCAATAAATGATTTCTATGAAAAACACAACGCCAACGTGCATCGTGCTGTGCATACACTATCGCAAGAAGCTTCTGAGCTTTACGAAAGTGCTCACGAAGAGGTTGCCAAATTCATAGGCGCCAGAGGTATGGAAGAAACGGTTTTTCTCAGGGGAACCACTGAAGCAATAAACCTGGTTGCGTACTCGTGGGGACTAAGAAACCTCGGCAAAGATGACGAAATAGTAGTTTCCCTGATGGAGCATCACAGCAACATAGTGCCTTGGGAGATAATCTCGAACATTACTGGTTTCGGAATAAAATACGCTGACCTGAACACTGACGGAACGTTGAATTACGAATCTTTCGAGAGTCTTATCTCCAAAAAAACCAGAATGGTGTGCGTTTCTCAAGTTTCAAATGTCACTGGAGTAGTGAACGATGTCAAAAAGATCGGTGAAATTGCGCACGAACATGGGGCGATGATACTTGTCGACGGGGCTCAATCTGTTCCACACATGCCTGTGAATGTCAAAGACTTGGATGTGGATTTTCTTGCTTTCTCAGGTCACAAAATGCTCGGACCGACAGGAATCGGTGCTCTGTACGGCAAACGGGATCTTCTGGAAAAAATGGAGCCATTCCACGGCGGGGGAATAATGATACAAGAGGTCTCATTCAATCCGAAGGTGAGAAGATGCTCAACAACTTGGAACACGCTTCCATGGAAGTTCGAAGCTGGAACGCCGAACATAGAAGGTGCAATTGGACTGGGAGCTGCCGTGAAGTACTTGAAGCGTCTGGGCATGGAAAATGTGAGGAAGCATGAGCAGAAACTTGCCGAGTATTCTGTGCCACGAATGTTGAAATGCTGTAGTAGAGTGGAGGTTTATGGGCCGAGAGACACTTCTGCTAAGTCAGGAATAGTTCCTTTCGGTGTTAAAGGGTTAAGTTCCCACGACGTTGCTTTGTTTCTAGACAACTATGGAATAATGGTGCGAAGTGGTTTCCACTGTGCGCAACCTCTTCATGAACTATTGAAACTGAACTCGTCTGCAAGAGCAAGCTTCTATGTTTACAACACTCTGGAAGAAATAGACAGGTTTGTAGATGTTTTGAAAGAGATCGGTGAGCTTCAATGACTGGGATTGAAGATTACGTCGCGCGAGTTGACGGAACATGTGGTAAAGAGAAAGATGTCATAGTCACTTTCAAATATGAAAAGAAGAATGATGCGATCAAAAGGATATTGGAAAGGGCTACGTTGAAAAAGTCTATAGCCGGAATAGTTTCTGAGCTGTCATACAAGGATTATTCTTTTAGGCTATATGGCAGTGGCAAAGTGATTCTTCGAGGTCTAGAGAGCAAGGAAGAACTGAACAGTTTGCTCAGTCAGTTGTTGCTTTGAAACGGTGGTTTATGAATCATCTGAACATTCGTTTTCCGAACTCACCGAAGACTTCTCTTGCCAATCTTCTTGCGTCTTTGTCTATTGCCATAATCAGACCAATATAAATCAAGCCGCCAGCTGCTGTCTCGATGAGTGTCAAGGAAATTCTTGTCGGGTGAGGTATTAGATAGAGTATGCTGCCCATGGCGGCTGCTGACAAAGCGTACTTGGAGATGTTCCGCCATGGAATGTGAATTTTAGCCATTCCGCTAACTATGCGTAATAGGATGAGAAACATGGCAAAGCGTGCGATCGCATTTATAATGCTCACGTCTAGTGCGGCTTGAAATGGCTGATTTGTTGCATAGGTTGTCAACAGATAGTAAGCTGTGGGAAGCGTAATGGCTGAGTGCAGGTAAGGAAGCGAGAACGCCAAGAAGATTTTGCTCTTAGTGAACTGTCGCAGGGAAAGTTTCGGTCCTTCATCGACGTTTTCTAGGCCGTAGAGCACTGAGGTGAAGAATCCAGATATCACGACGACGAAAGAGTCTACTGCCAGCACCATTAAGACGGGTCCAGCGCCTGCAGTTTCTGGTCTTAGAAGTATTATGTATGAATCGGCAAGGGCGATAGCACCGATGGTCAACGGTATGGCAAACATCAGCACCATTTTCAAAGTGTTGGCAATGTCGTCCATTTTCTTTTCTGCGAGAAGTTTCGGATATAGAGCGTAAGATAGAAACGACGAGTAGGTTATGACGTTCACGATCGTTGCCCCAGCCCCCAATATGCCTCTTGCACCATCGCCGCCGTATTGAAAGAGCATTATGAAAATGTATGCGGCTATTTGATTGCCAATTACGTTGTATATGTTGAAGAGTGAGCCTTTGAGCCATTCCCTGACGTACTCAATGCACAGTTTCTTTTTCAGTTCATGAAAGAGGGTTCTTATGTAGTAGAACGTTTGGAGGCCGAAGGCTGCTATCGTGGCTACTACTGCTCCAAGAAGTAGTTGGTTGTACTGGACGATCAGCACGTAACCCAAGGCCACTTTGGTAAATTGTTGTACGAGGAGTCCGTACCCCACTCTTTGCGGAATTCTAGCTTGAAGGCATGATTCCATTATCGTTATTGAGTGAACTTCTACTATCTGAATCGCTATCAACAAGTACGTTGGTAGGTAAGCCGGACTGATATGTAGCGAAGACATTACTGTAGGTATCAGAAGTATGTAAACGACGGAAGCCACGGCAGAAATTGTGAGGTTTGCAAATATGCCAGTCTTGATTGATCCTTCTTTGTCTCTTGTGACATAACGCATGGCCCAAAAAGGAAGTACACCTGAGAGAAGGATAAAATAATTCGTTATGTCGGTGATGTTGAACCAGAGATCATATTCGACTTTGCCTAATGCGTGGGCTACGATGAACGAGAATATCAGTCCTGTTGCAACGCTCGCTATCTTAGCTGCGAAAATCACGAAGCCAGAATACTGCAGGTTAATGTCCTTAGTGGTCACCTAGTTACCCTACTTTAGCACAAAGCAATAAGATGTGGCATTATTTAGTTTTGCTACTTAGTCGACAATCTCTTTTCCAGTTTGTGTAAGAAATTTCGGAAATTTGATTACATGTTCCGACGATTTTGCAACTATGCTTTACGTCCTTCTTTTTACGTCAAAGTATGACTCTTGAGTTCTCGCCTAGGATCAATCTGTGCCCTCTGGGTCCTTTGTGATCAGTGACTATCTCCGAGTTTGGCCCTATCATGCTATCAATGATGCGTGAGCTGATGCTGATGGTACAATTATCCATGACAATCGAGTTCTCGATTTCGCCGTCTCGAATCTGAACGTTGTTACCAATTGACGTGTATGGGCCTATGTAGACACCGTTTTCAATCGTCGTGTTCTCTCCTATTATCGCAGGACCTCGAATCAAAGCTCCTTTCTTGACAACTGAATTCTGCCCAATCGAGACGCGGCCTTGTACGCATGACAAGTCTTCTACTGTTCCTTTGACCAAGGGTTTGATCTCATCAAGTATGCGGATGTTGGCGTCGATTATGTCTTCGATCGTTCCAGTGTCTTTCCACCATCCTTCAACAATTCGGTGTCCAACCTTGTATTTTTCGTCGAGCAACATTTGGAGGGCTTCGGTGATTTCGAGTTCACCACGCCAAGATGGTTTGAGTTTCTTGATCATTTTGAAAATGACTGGTTTGAGGAAGTATATTCCTGTCAAGGCGTAGTTGCTTGGTGGTTTTTTGGGTTTTTCGACGAGTCTTACGATGTTGCCTTTTTTGTCAAACTCTGCTACGCCGAACTGTTTGGGATCTTTGACTTTGGTCAATAATATCATGGCGTCGTATCTGCTCTTCTGAAAGTCAATGACGTATTGGGCGATGCCGCCTTTCAGGAGGTTGTCGCCAAGGTAGACGACGAACATGTCATTCTTGACAAAATCTTCGGTCAGACCGACTGCTTGAGCTATTCCGCCTGGCTTCTCCTGATCAATGTACGTAATTTTGACGCCGTACTTTTTCCCATCGCCGTAGTGGCTTCTTACTTTGTCCGGCATCAAATCGCCGAGTATTATTGCTATGTCCTTGATTCGAGATTCTCTCAAATCTTCCAACACATACTGTGATATGGGTTTGTTTGCGACCGGTATCAGTTGTTTCGGTCCAGTATGTGTCAATGGTCTCAGCCTGGTTCCATGACCACCATGCAGTATTACACCTTTCATGCTTCCTTCCAGACCTCCATTCACTCTTTGTAATTCTGGTTCTTTAGCTTTATAGGTTCTTGAATTCTGCCTGTTTCAGAATGATGTTGGGTTGCTGGCGCGGTCTATTTTTGAGCATCGATCTATTGCTGTGGTTTCTGCGTCGAAATCAATCTGATTCTCGCTCTCGCCCGGCTTACCCAGTTGTAAAGAGGAAAAAGAGCTTTTTTCATACTCGAAGGAAGCGAGTCTTTGAGCTCTCTGTTCAGTTTCAGTTTGGTCGCCAGGTTGCCCTTACTCGTCAAAGGTAGGAAATACCGAGTCAACAAAAACTTCTTGAATCCATTGCTTTCTTTGAAACTGTCGAGCGTCGGGTGATTTCCCATTCTACCGTACATAACCCACTCGATGTGGTTGTTTGCGCAAAATTCCACTGCCTTAGCCATCAGAGCATTATTTACTGCTTTGTCCAGGTGTTTTTGAAGCGATAGTAGTTGTGATATTATTGTAAGGCGATCACCATGAATTAAATGAATGAATCCTGCCAGTTCGCTCTGCAAGTATGCTCCTATGTAAGTAGAGTTCGGAGACGATTCCAGATTCTGCTTCACAACTTCCCGAGAGACTCCGTAATGTGGAAAGCCTCTTCCTTGGCGGATAGGTGTTTCATTGAAGATCCTCCAGATTCCCTCGGCAAGTTTGTCGTTTGCCACTGCCACGTCCGTCGTTATTCCGGCTTTCTCTGCCTTCCGAATCATGTTGCGAGTCTTTTTTCCAATGTTCTTCCACCATTCATCATGACTTTTCAGGTTAAGAATCGCAATATTGTCTTCTGCTCTTACCCACGTTCCGGATGGTTCAGTTATTGGGCAGCACCATCTTCTTTCCAGGAATGTGAAGATGTCAACATGCCTTCTGCGTAGTTCCTTCACTATCTCTTCTGTTGGCAACGTGCTCTGCAGGTACTCTCGTGAGTCACTGGCTAGTGTAAAGAAAAGTCTTTTGCGAATGACGAGCGTTTCAGTTTCTCTCTTCATTCTCCAGAATCCTCTCAAGAACGTTGCCGCAGGGACCTCTGTGGTTCATTGTGCCTCTTTGAAAGAGCCAAATTGGATGGAAGTATATGACGTCGCCCGCACGTATGCGCTCTTCGATGAGCTCAAGGGCTTCATTTGGTGGATGAAGGTAACAGACACTGTCTATGCCTGTTGTGGGAAACTGGTGAAAAGACTGTAAAGGAAAGTCAGGAGGAATTTTCGGTGTCTTTGATCTCCATCTCTTCCACATCACTCTCGCTAGAAGTCGCGCGGTTCCATGGATCGTATAGTAATTGATCTTTCTGCTAGTCTTCTCTTCAAGTAGTTTCAATTCTTCGACGGGATTATTCACGACATGCAGTGCGACCTCATGCTTCGGGTTGTCAATGATTGAAAGTAACTCTTTGTCAGGAATTGTCTTAGGGGTGAAAAACCAGTATGCCTTGACTTCTCTTCGGGCTTGGTTAATCATTTTGGCAGCTGTTTTTGAGTTTTTCAGATAGTCGTTACCTGCCCAGAGATTCAGTGTTGTGTAGATGAAACTTCTGATTCTCGAAGGGTAAGGATAGTCAACATCAATTCTGATTCTTATCAAGTTGATTCCATTTATGTTAGATCTTGTGACTATTCTTTCCCAGTCTCTTTATAGGTTTCCTTTCCCATAGGCGCTGTAATGGTATCAGCAGGAATGTTATCTTCGTCAACGAATCTCAAATTGCCAAAATACCCTGGCAACAGCAAGGTTCGTAGATTCATCGCCTATGACAAGAAGAAGATTGACTTGCTGAGTCAAAAGAAGAAGGAATTAATGAGAGCAGCATAATATATGATGCCACAATTGTGGTGATGAGGGAAGACGTTGGCTGCAGGCGCGGAAAAGCATTTACTATCTGGTTCACCATACCATTGCAGCATGTTGATTGAGGTTGAAGAATGAAGGAGTTTGGGTGATGAAAACTCCGCTAGTGACAGTTTTAACGACAACTTACAATCATTCGAAGTTCATAGCCAACTGCATTAGAAGTGTTCTTGCCCAGACCTACGACAATTGGGAACAGGTAATAGTGGATGACGGTTCTACAGATAATACCGGGGAAATAGTGAAAGAGTTCGAGGATGAAAGAATCGTCTATGTCAGACAGGAGCACATTGGAGTTCACCGTCTTTCAGAAACCTATAATCATGGATTAAGACTTGCTCGAGGCAACCTCATCGCAATACTGGAAGGGGACGATATGTTCCCCAAACGCAAGTTGGAACTGCAAATTGATAGTCTCGCAGACGACACGATTCTCAGTTTTGGCAAGTGTATAGAAATAAGCCAAGACAAAAAGTATTTGGGAATAGACCCGCCGAATTTTAAACAGTTCATAGATATGACCGATTGGCTTCGACCGCTGATAGTGTACGACTACATTACGGGAGGTACAGTAATGGTAAAGAAAGACGCGCTAATCAAGATTGGTGGTTTCATTCAACCTCCAAACACAGCATATGTCGACTATTCCACTTATCTGGAATTGGCCTTAACTGGCAAGTTTAAGTTCGTGAATGAAATATTGGGGATATGGGTGCGGCATAGAGACAGTTATTCTGACTCGAACTTATTCAGTAACGTGACAAACAAATACTCAATCCAATTCTGCAAGAATCACGGCATTCCAATAGATTGGAAGGCTTTGTCAGAACAGAAGGGAAAAGATTTGTTTCACATTGCCAGGCACCAACTGCTAGATGGCAATAGGGAAGAAGCCATGAAGAATTTCAAAAGATCTTTCAAACTGGTTCCTTTCCTTGGCAAATTCAAGTCTTTGGGAGGTATGGCGGCGTCTACAGTTAGATTGGATTTAGAGAAGATTGCAGGCTCAATGGGACGACCGACTGAAAGATAGGGTGAATGATGTATGTTTGAAGGCAAGACTGTACTTATAACGGGTGGAACAGGATCATTTGGAAGATGGATTCTGAAAGACATTCTGAGAAACTCCGTTGAGGAAATTCGCATTCTCAGTCGAGATGAAGAGAAACAGTTAGACGTTAAACGTGAAGCCAATGATTCCCGCATAAAATTCTTCATTGGTGACGTTAGGGACTACGACAGAGTCGAACAGGCGTGCAGAGGGGTCGATATCTTGTACCACGCTGCAGCACAGAAGATCATCGATTCATGCGAGGAAAATCCCACGGAAGCTTTGAAAACCAACGTCATGGGCACGTGGAACGTGAAAAGAGCCTCGGTGGCTTGTGAAGTCGAAAGATGCGTTTTGATTTCAACGGATAAAGCAGTTAAACCAGTGAACTTGTATGGAATGACAAAAGGCATGGCTGAGAAAATATGGATACGCAACGAGGATGCAGAGGCGAAGACTAATTTTGCAGTTGTCAGATATGGTAATGTAATTGGTTCTCGTGGTTCGGTTGTCCCTTATTTTAAGCAGTTAATCAAAGAAAAGAAACCTTTGCCCATAACTCATCGTGACATGACTAGGTTTCTTGTAACTCTCAAACAAGCAACAGAACTGGTTTTTCACGCCACCAAGTACAGTAATGGTGGAGAAATCTATGTTCCTGATCTTCCTGCGTGTAGAATTGTTGACCTAGCAAAAGCCATGGCAGGAGACAAGTATCCTCTCAATTTTGTAGGGATAAGGCTTGGAGAGAAGATACATGAATGTCTGATTCAAGAGTACGAGATACATAGAACCGAGAAGAAGGGCAAGTATTTCATTATTCATTCTGATTTGCAACTCAATCATAGTGATTTGACAGAAGAATTCACCAGTGACAAGACGAGGCTACTGGACAAGAAAGGAATACTTGCTTTGTTGAAAGAAGCAGGATGGGCTTGACATGGAAGTCCTCATAACAGGAGGCTCTGGAAGGCTTGGGAAGGAACTCGTAAAGGTATTCCCAGACTCGCTGCATCCGACAAGACAAGAACTTGGCATAGAAGATAAGTCTCAGGTGGACAATTACATTTCTGAAAATGAACCTGATGTTATAATTCATACAGCGGCGGTTACTAGTGTTCCCTATTGTGAAGAGAATAGAAAAAAAGCATATGGGACTAATGTTGAAGGAACAGAGAACCTGATTAATGCCTGTCTAAATCATAATTCCGATTCGCGTTTGGTGCTGATCAGCACAGCTTGTGTTTTTCGAGGTGATGTTGGTAACTACGTTGAAACTGACCTACTTTATCCCAAGAACTACTACGCCCTCACAAAACTGCTTGCAGAATGTGCGGTAAAATATTCGGGGTTGAAATTCCTTATCGTAAGAACTAACTTTGTGGCTCGTGAAAAATGGCCGTATCCGAAAGCTTTCACAGATAGATATGGGACCTATCTTTTCGCTTCCGACGTAGCGTCGGCGGTCAAATCTATAGTCGAGCAGAAGCTTTCTGGAATTGTGCACATATGTGGTGATAAGAAGATGTCGATGTTTGAACTCGCCAAGATTACTACTCCTGATGTTGAACCTATGACGTTATCTGAATATCATGGAGTGCCACTTACTGTTGATATGAGCTTAAATTCGATTAGAATAAAACCATTCAAAATAAGCAGGTGAATATTGTGACGAGTCATTATACTAGGACTCTTTGGAAAGATGTTGGCTATCTACTTACGCGTACCCACAGCGAATATGCTGTCCCAACAGCACTCGGACTTTGCTTAGATCACAGATGTAACATCGACTGCGTTTATTGTATGCGGCAGAGCTTCAAACCCGAACCTGGATCTATGACATTGGAAAACGTGAAGAGCTTAATCGAAAGAATGCCGTATATCTGGTCTATTACAATTCAAGGGTTGTGTGAACCCTTTCTGAATCCAGAGTGTCCAGAGATTATTGAGTGGCTCAAAAGCCAGGGCTACCACATCAGCTTCACAACTAATGGGATGGTATCTTTAACTGGGAAAAGATTGGACTGCCTGAGATGTGTAGATGATTTTGTAATATCCATAGATACTAGTGATCCTGAGACCTTCACTTATCTTCGCGGGGGAGCAAAACTTTCAGTAGTAATGCAAAATCTTGAGAGAGTCGTGGAAATGAAACGACATCTAGGATTGAGCAAACATGATAACCCTCCATTTCATGTTAATGCCGTAATAACTTCTATGAATTTTCACCAGGTACCAGATTTAATCAAGATGTTAGAACCCTATGAAGACCAAATCACCTATTTGATGGTCGATCCTGTTTCACGACCAGATTATAGCAAAGAAGAACCTTTGGCTCTAGAGCACGACAAGGATTTTGAAGTAAAAATACAGGAGCTAAGAGAAGTTGTCAAACACTCCAAAATTCCAGTTGTGGGACTCGACTATATGCTTATGCCAAGTTACAATTGGAAAGATTGCCCTATGGCTTGGGGAAATCTTTGGGTAGAACCTAATGGAGACATATACAATTGTTACGGGTTTGATTACGTTGTAGGGAACGTGTTTAAGGAGAGTCCGTTGTTAGCTTTTAACAGTAGAAAACAGAGAGACTTCCGCAAAAAGCTTTTGACGGCTAATCCTCCGTTGAGGCAGTGTCATTCTTGTAATTTTGCAAGAGAAGGTTGGCAGATCCATGGAGGATACATTACACGTTCAAGAGAATTAAGTGTGAATAAGCCTATGAGCTTTTACGAAGCTGTGAAGCACGTTTTAGTTGTTATGACAGGAAAAGGAAGATATTCATTCTGATACTGAAAAACAAGAAAGTCTTAGTGACTGGTGGCGCCGGTTTCATAGGCTCACATATAGTAGATGATTTAGTGAGAAGAGGCTGTGAAACAATAGTAATGGATCGCTTGTCAGATAATTTTCCGAGAAATCTTGAGCAAAGCAAAGATTCTATAACCTTGATCAATGGATCGGTCACGAACAAGAAAATGATGAGAGACAACGTTGATGTGGACGTCATCTTTCACGAGGCAGCATGTAACCTCGTCTCTTCAATGCAATCGCCTGTTGATGCATTGATGGTGAACACGAAAGGAACACTCAACATTCTGGAAAGCATGAAGGAGAAGTCAAGAGAAACCGTTTTGGTATATGGAAGTACAGGTAGCGTGTACGGTCAATCCTTGTATTCACCGCAAGATGAAAACCATCCTTACAATCCAACAAACCCGTACGCCATAAGCAAATTCGCAGCAGAACGATACGTCAATTTCTTCGCCAAACAATATGGATTGAAGACTGTCTGTTTGCGATACTATAATGTTATAGGACGCCGGCAAAACTACGGAAAGAATGGTGGTCTTGTTTCAAACTTCATTTTGCGTGTACTGAACGGAGAACCACCTGTGATTGAAGGCGACGGAACGCAAAGAAGATGCTTCACAGGCGTTGAAGACGTGGTGAAGGCGAACGTTTTGGCATATCAAGTTGAGAAAGGCTATGGATTAGCGTTCAATATAGCTGGGGACGAAGTGACCACAGTAAATGATTTGGCAGCTCTGATTTGTTCTTTCTCAGAGAAACCTCTCAAGCCTTTACACGTGAATCCGAGAACGAGTGAAGAATATGATTTTGAGCCGAGCATAACTTTGGCTCGTAGCGTGTTGGGATATTCGCCAACACATAAATTAAAAGAGGTTATCCCAGATTTAATGGAATGGATTAGAAGCGAATTGAAAATAGAACGAGGATCTAGGAGAATGACAAAATGAAATACAAGAAGCTACTGGTCGTAGGGGGAGCAGGATTCGTAGGAAGCCATGTGGTAGATGCATTGGTTAGACATGGAGCCGAAAAGATAGTTGTTGTCGATAACATGTTCCTGGGAAAGACAGAGAATCTCAACGAGGCAATTAAGAAAGGGGACATCATTGTTTACAAAGAAGACGCGCGATATTTGACTGCTCTTGAAAACATTATTGAACTCGAGAAACCTGAGGCAGTTTACAACTTGGCAGTAAAATGTTTGCCATACGGCTTCATTGATCCTGAAGGAGCGTTCATGACTGGGGTTGAAATCGCGCATAACTTAGCTAACCTTTTGAGGAAGAAGAAGTTTGAGAGATTGTTGCATTTCTCCAGTTCTGAAGCATATGGCACCGCGGTGCACGTGCCCATGGATGAGAATCATCCGTTAGACCCGAACAGTCCTTATGGAGCTGGAAAAGCGGCTGCTGATCTGCTCTTGCTTTCCTATTTCAAATTGTAC
Organism: Candidatus Bathyarchaeota archaeon; assembly: GCA_963845885.1. Taxonomy (GTDB): domain Archaea; phylum Thermoproteota; class Bathyarchaeia; order Bathyarchaeales; family Bathycorpusculaceae; genus DASPPK01. The sequence goes on along the minus strand of CAWJTU010000019.1, from coordinate 8,872 downwards.
GGTCTTGAGATCAGCGTTATCCGTCCCTTCAACTTCTACGGTGAACGACAAAACATGGAAGCCTATGCCGCAGTTGTGCCGGTCACAATCTGGAGAATACTTAATGGTGAAAAACCCATTCTGGAGGGCGATGGTCTACAAAGTCGTGACTTCACATACGTTAAGGACGGTGCCGAGATTGCCATCAAAATGATGGATTGTGACAAAGCAGTGGGCAAAGTTGTGAACATTGGGCAAGGCGCGGAAATAGGCATCAAGACAGTTATCTCGATGATATGCGACAAACTTGACTACCCGTTTGAAAAAGTAGAACGCAAACCTCCAAGACCCTCAGATGTCAGGAGACTGCATGCAGACATAACGTTGGCAAAGAAAATGCTAGGATATTCCCCCAAAACCAGCTTTGATGAAGGTCTTGAACTGACAATAGATTGGTTCAGATCAAAGATGGAATGCAAGAATGAGAGGTCTTGAAATCGACTGTTGGACAAACGTGGTAGACTATGCGAATTGCGTTTGTGGTAGCCAGAGTTGGAGAAGAAAGAAACGTTATTCAAAGGCTTTCTGTAGTTTTGGCTGACGAGCTGAGAAAACAAGGTGAAAGCGTAGATATTTTCCCTTTTAACAGAAGAAAGGTTTTCAGTTTTTTCTCATACAGGAAGCTTAGGAACTACGACTGCGTTCTGATATCAAATGTCGGTCTTCAATGCGCTTATTTCTCTATTTTCAAAAGGCTAGGACTAGTAAAGAAGTCATTTGTCGCGATTTCTTTCGGTTCAGACATACGTGCTACCAGAAACAAACTCATTAATCTTTTCAACAGAATCAGCAGACCAGCAATTGACTTGCTTATAGTGGTTAATCCTGACTTAGTTGTAGTCGCGAAGAGTCGTGGATACAAAAATGTTCAGTACGTTCACAGTTGGGCGAGTGCAATAACTTGAACATATTGTTTGCTGGCAGATTAGTTGACTTCAAAGATCCCGTGACTTTTGTCAAAGCTGCACGATTGTTAAGTAAAAACATGGTTGAACCAGCCCACGAATTTGTGATCGCCGGCGACGGAGAACTTTTAGAAGAATGCAGAAAGTTAGCATTCGGATACAAGAACATCTCTATCCTTGGATGGGTAAAACCTGAAAAAGTAGATGACCTAATGATTCACGCAGACATTTTCTGCCAACTGTCTCCCTACGAAAACCTTTGGGCTAGCACGCTGATTTCGGCTATGAAGCACAAGAAGGCAATAATCTGCACCGACGTTGGTTACACCAGCACTTACTTGACGCATAAGTACCATGCATTTCTAATCCCTCCGAACAATCACGTCGCTTTGGCTGAAGCCATCGATATCTTGGCCAAAGACAATGAAATGAGGCGAATGCTAGGGGAAAACGCTTACACTTTCGTCCAAGAGAACTTGTCTGTCGAAAAAATCGCAAATCAAATGCGACAATTGCTTTTGCAGACTTTGCAGGCACGCGAAGGTGGCGGGACTGATAGGCATGTATGAATCCGTAGTCAAGACTCTGAGAATCTACTTTTGCATCGGCATCCCTTCGTGAGAAGTGTTCTGTGTCATTTCTTCAGCCATTTGTCCATTAGCTCTTTCTGCAGTTTCTCAGCGCGTTTTCGGATTTTTTCAGCTTCTTCTTTTGTTTTCGGGTTCTCCATTTCCAGTTTGCGTCGTTCGTTTGACTTCAGAATTAGTCTGAGGAATTCCGAATCGTAACTGTCGAGAAGTAGCTTTGCATTTGGGATCAGGCAATGACCGCCGATTTCACCTGGAAACATCACTGGCCGGTCAAGTCTTGCACGGTGAGTGTCCTCCAAGAAATCAACGGCATCATCAAAGTTCGCGTTGAATTGTAAAGCGATTCTGTGCATTTCTTGGAAGCATGAGATCATCCAAGCGCGATACGTCGTCTCGTACAGTTTGGCAAGCTCTGCTTCCGTCGAGCTTGTCAAGACCTTGGTCTTCAAACCCGCTTTTTCAAAATGCCGTCTGGCAGCCTCTGCAGCTTGCTTTGTCGTGCCACCGATATATTTTGTCCAGCGCTTGATTTCCCACTTCATGTAATCGTCACCCTTGTGCACTCCACGAATCGGTGAGTATGCTATCTGAGCTTCTTTTGATGTGTTGAATAGTTCCATCGATGTTCCTGGCGGCACAGTACTGTTTATTATTGTGAGTCTCGGACGGAATTTCTCTATATAATTTCTCACGATCGTGATGAACTGTTCTTTTTTCGAACACCCAAGGCAGATGTGCATGATATCGAAGTTACTTGGCAAAGAGATCTGTTCAAGGGTCTTCATTTTTGCCTTGTCAAGATCCCAACCATAGACCTCGTATTCACCGCTTTCTTTCACTAGATCAAACAATGGGCGTCCAACTTCACCCAATCCCACGATGAGAACTTTCTCTTTTGCCATGGGTTAACCTCCGACAGAAGCAAAAAGTGAACCGTCAAACTATTTAAACTTCACTTATCTAAGAAAGATGAACTGCGGAGTTCAGAATGGCATGTCAGAACCCAAGGTTGGCCAAGGCGTAATAGTCGGAAGGAATGTGCATTTCGGGGAGAAGGTCACAATCTGGAATTATGTTGTCATAGGAGACAACACACGAGTCGATGACGGGACTCTCGTGGGCAGCTTTTGTGACATAGGGAAAGAAGTGGTGATTGGCAGAAACTGCAATATTCAAGCTCACGTTACAATCTCGAATGGATGCAAAATCGGGGACAACGTGTTCATAGCTCCGAACACTAGTCTTCTTAACGACAGATATCCAAAGAGTATTCTGCTTACCCCGCCAATTATCGAAGATGATGTTGTCATAGGCGGAGGAGTTACAGTACTTCCAGGCATTGTCATTGGCAAGAAGGCCGTTGTTGCTGGTGGCAGCGTCGTAACCAAAGATGTTCTGCCGAGCGGAAACTCCATCTCATGACTTCCCTCAGAAGATTATGAGTTGGAAGGGTGTTTTTTGACGCCTAATCTTTCAGCATCGCAAAGGAGTTCACGAAACCTACTGCAGTGGGCTGTGCCCGGAGCCAGAAAGCTTTGTTCTCCGGATCTCCGGCACTAAAAAGATGGTCATATTTTACCCGGTCGTCATTGGGTGACACGCGCTCAATAGCACGGACAGCAAATTCGCGCAACTGACGAGCATTGGCCAAGCGAGAATTGAGAGCAACATAATAAAGACCAAGTTTTTCAACCGAGCTGATTTCTCGATTGAATTCTTTTCCGACTTCCCGGAATTGGCTCAAAACCACAAGAATGCGGTCGCCAATGTTTAATGGCATGATTTGATATTCATTACCGGATGGAATCCGGCTGAGAAGATCAAGCCCTTTGGGCCGAGCGGCAATCCGCTGTTTTATTTCATCCAAATCCGCCCCCCCGCTTCCGGCCAGGATAAACACCAGGGGTGCGTTGACCTTAAAGGCGGCACAACAGGACAAGTATTAGCAAAGGCATCTGGAACAGACCTTGACTTCTCATGGGTTTTCAAGATGACTCAAACGCTATTCAGAACGCTATTGTCTGTGACGCTAAAGGTGATTTTATTGCTGCAACAGCAGCCGATACTCCTGCTCGCCTAGCAGTCGGAACTAACGGTCAAATTCTGACAGCTGATTCAACCGCAGCCACGGTATTAACATGGGCAACGCCGGCGACTCCACCATCAGGCATGACTTTGATACAAACAACAAGCACCGGCGGACCTGTGACGGCGATAAACTTTGGATCTAATGCTTCACCCATATTTTCATCAACTTATGATAATTATGTGATTACATTTGTGGGAATTGCATCAGGCGGTTTAAATCCACAAATTCGCATGAAAACTACTCCATCTCCGGTGTCAAGAAACATCTGAGCAGCGCAGCATGCAGTACGGGGATCTTCATCAATCTCGGATCTTCTAAACGCAAGCCCGACATAGCAGACACCCTCACGCGCTGTCGCTAAGCGCCATGGTTTGCCCCCTGATTTGTAATAGATCGCCGTGCAAAGATTCCAAGCGCGATCCGACAACACGGTTAATTTCCGAGTGTCGCTCGGGGATGGCGTGGCAATCGTCAGTGTTGATTCTCGAATGAGCTGAATTGGAACCCTGAACTCCATTGCGCGCGCCTTAAGCTGTCGGCGGAAGTCAACAGACATCTCGTATGTCTCCGGGAGATACGTACCGAAGAGGTCTGCTTGCCTGCGACGAATTGCACGTTCCCTAACAGTGGGGCGATACCCTTCACCATCCACAACAGTAGACTTAGGCCTACAATTCTGCCACACTTCTTCAGGTACAACGCAGATGATAACACCAAAAGCTTCGTCTCGGTCTGCCGCGATCCGAATTGCATCAAGGTACAAGTTCGAAGCGGTGTATGCACGAAAATGAGGATCATTCTGTTGAGTGGCGGCAAGAGTTCTTCGGGATTAAGGTGCCATTCCCAGGCAGGTTCATCTTTCCAAGTTGAAGCAAATGTAGTTTCAAATCCCGGAAAGGGGGGCCAGAGGAGATGGCTTTTGCTGAGAACATCTGGATTGCCATATGCTTGGGAAACCACAGGACCCGCAATCGCTCCCGCAAATAATTTAAACTTGTCAATGGCTCCGGGAGTTCCAATCAGTCCATAGGTGATACCCCCAGGATGTGAGGTTGCATCTGTATCATAAGGCCCGAAGAGTGCGAGCCCCGCATGGGGGTCATAAGTATACTGCTTATAACGGAACTCCAATTCAGGTTCTGGAAGAATCGAAATTGCTCCAGATATCAAATATCCTCCTCGTCGAGGTCGTCGCCCTCCTCGGTTTCCAATTCTTCGACTTGCATTGTCCTTAATTCCAGACGAAGCGGCTTAAGGAATCCTTCGTTTATCGCAATTGGCACCTCACCACGAATCGGAACAACCGAGAGTATCACTTGCTCCTCTGGGACATCGCCAATTACAATGGAGTCTTTTCCGTCTGCTAAAAAAGACCGAAGAGCGATCTGTCTACTCAACCAATGTGGATTCCACCAGTTCTTTGTGATCTTCTTGCGCCGCCGAAGCGCAACATGAGCATCTATTTCCTTGCCTGCCCAATCAATTAAGTGAAGGCGGATTTTGACCTGTGCAACAAAACCATCTAACACATCCTGTCTAATCCAAAAAACGAATGCCAGATGATAAACTATCTTTCCTGTCGGGAATTGCCGCTCAGTTACTACACCGAGCCAAGTCTTGCGCTTTCTATAGCCAACATACTTTATTCGGTCCTTCTCTAAAAGACCAGCCGGGAAATATAAGACTCCACTCTCACGCTGAAGTTTAACGCCTTTTTCTATACATTTCTTTACGAGGGACTTTTTGAGGAGCGATGATACTATGTTGCTTGAACGAATACCGTCGATTTTGTCCACATCTCTCCAGGAGGTGCCACCAGCAGAGGATATAGTAAGTCTGTCAGGAAGTCTTACTGGTGGTCGTTCAAATGCCAACAGTTTTGAGTCATCCACTTTGTAAAAGGCCCAGCGATCACCAAGTTTCTTGTTCCTCGATACCTGACAGCGGTCGATTCAATTGAAAACGCTTGACTATTGCTGGAATTCTTTCAAATGGCAGGCAATTTGATTGCAAGATCTCATTTTTGTTCAGAACGGCATCAGTAGGAAGATAAGTCTCCGCGGCGATTCTCTTACCTTTACCCACGAGAGGACGAGGTGTATTGCAAGACTCAAGCTTCTTAAGTAGCTGACTGAGCCCTTTACCCCAGTTATGAAAAGGAATATACGTGATATCACTAAGTTGCCAGGGGAGATCAATCGCACGTGTTCCATCTAAGTTGAGCGGAATCAAAAACTCCTCATTTCGCTCCTTTGAAATCGTAAGGGCTAACTGTCTCTCTTTAGATGGGTTTGCCTTGTGCAGTGAGTATTTCGATAGCAAATGGATCATTCGGAAGGTTTGTGTCTTGATAGCATTATCGACATCCTCCGGCCAACGTTCACCTCCAAGTAGTTTGAATCGGTCACACCAAACACGGTATCCTTCGGCAGTCAATTTCAATGTGAGCCATTCAGCGAGTGCGCCATCCTCCCAGGCATAGCTAATGAATAAATGTTCCCGAGTAGTCATTCACGCTCCCTCGAAAACTTTCTTCCTAAGGAATCCTGTAAACTGTCTGAAACGAGCTTCATTAATTCCTGCTTAACCGCTTCATCTTTAACGAAATTCTTTTGACCACTGTCTATCTTAATCACTCTCAACTTTCCACGAACATTTTTAACTTGCCGTTCGACAGCTTTGTTAAGTTTCTTCATAAATTCAAGACTAACCGACTCTTCAAAAGCACGACCTCGAGTCCGAACCCTTTGTAGCTCTGTCTTTGCATCACAATGGAGGTGCACCAATAACGCTGGCGGGGCCAGATCACGCTTTATTTCATCATGAATGTTTTGAAAGGCTTTAAGCTTAGAACCCTTAAGTCCGATTTCCGCATACGCGAGATCCAGAAGGAAAGAAAAATCACAAACGTTGACTTTAGAATCAACCTGATCTTTCTTAATTTGGTGATAATGCTGGAGAATAAACGAAACCTCCGTTTCAAAAGTATATTTAGCAGCATCCGAATAGAAGTCTTCCAAAAAAGGATTGATTTCGAAATTTTCTACCAGTGTGTTGAGGCCTATGCAGTTCATCAAAACTGCAAATGTGGTCTTCCCTGAGGCAATTCCTCCGCATACTTCAACGCGTAGTGGATGCGATAAATTCTTGTAAGCCTCCTTTCTGTCCCTCATTTAGTAATACTATTCCTTTTTAATAATCGTTTTTCCTTTTATTTTACAAAAAATAATGATTCAAGAAATCTTAGCCATTGACTAGGTTGGAAAGTCTCGATCATTCTCTTTATTTGTGGAATCAGAAGAGCTACAAGGCCTATGGCACTACCAATATAAACTATTCTTACAATCGTATTAAGCCATTGCTTCTTTATTTCCACCCTTACCCGTAAGAACAGAGCAAAGGCTATTGCCACAATGGATATAGCAATGCTAGTGCTAGTCCAAAAGATAAATTCCACAGGTAAGATCGTATATTGAGATGCACGGGAGGAAACAAGAATTGAAAGAGCAGCAAATAAAATCGCAATGGTTGTAAACATAATGCCGATTGCAGTCTGGCTCATTTACTGTATTTTCAATTTTGCTAATCCGTTCCGCAGCTTCAGTAAACAAAGCACTCTTAAATCTATAGTTGTAATCCGGAATGTGTCAAGCAAAATGAGACACTCCAAACAAGAATTTATTGTAGCACCGACTCACTCACCCTGTGAGGTGGGTTGATCCAAACCGCTTGGGGCAAGGTTAAAGGAGTAGGCACGCCTCGCTTAAAACGGTCTGGATTTTTATCATAAGCCTTTTTCAAGACCTCTTGACGCTCTTTGACAATCTGCTGAGCCAACCCATCATGGACTTGTTCAGGGGTCAGGAGCCCAATCCCCGAATGATAATGTTGCGTGTTATACCAGGAGAAAAAGTCCCGGCAAAACGTACGCGCGTCCTCCAGTGAACCAAACCGTTCCGGAAATTCCGGCCTGTACTTCATCGTCTTAAACTGTGATTCCGAAAAGGGATTATCATTGCTGACATGGGGCCGCGAATGACTCTTTGTTACTCCCAAATCGGCCAATAACAGGGCCACCGGTTTAGATCTCATACTGGGGCCCCGATCTGAATGAATGACCAACTGTCCTGATCCAATGGACTGCTTCACACAGCTTTCTTCGATCAGCTTTTTGGCCAGGGAAGCCGACTCCTGAGGGGCCACCATCCAACCCACGACATAGCGGCTAAAAATATCCAGAAGAACGTAGAGGTAAAAATAGGTCCATTTGGCCGGTCCCAAGAGCTTGGTAATATCCCAAGACCACACCTGGTTTGAACCCGTTGCCAGAAGCTCGGGTTTTTTATAGACCGGGTGCCGAAGCTGATCCCGGCGTTCCCGGACTTCACCGTGTTGATTGAGAATCCTATACATACTTCTTACCGAGCAAAGATAAAGACCTTCATCCAGTAGCGTGGCATAGACCTCTCGGGGAGACTGATCTATAAACCGATCCGTATGCAATGTTTCCAAAACCTTTTGTTGTTCTTCTCGGGATAAAGACCAAGAAGGGGTTGGACGAACTGTCTCAACGGAAGCCCCTTGGGGAGACTTTCTCCACCGATAATAATTGGACCTGGCTAACCCAAAGGCCTCACAGACCTTTTCCACTCCAACCTGCTCGGATAGAGAAATTGCTACGATCATCAGATCTCCTCCTCGTTCTTTCCGGGAGAGAGGTGGAGCATCTCTGAAATTTTTTTTTGCACCTCGATAATGGTCTCAGCTTGTTTGAGTTGATGACGAAGGTGTTGAGTCTCTTGCTCCAGGGCTTCGACCCGCTTCTTCAGGGGATTAACAGGAGCAACCTTAGGACCCCTCTTACGGGGACAGAGGGCCTCCAGAGTGCCTTGCTCTCTCTGACGTCGCCAGCTGGTTAAATGGGAGGAATAAAGCCCTTCCCGGCGTAAAAGAGCTCCACATTGGCCGCTTTCTTTGCAAGCATCTGCCTCTTTGAGAATCCGAAGCTTATAGGCCGCCGTAAACTTCCTCCGAATAGCTTTCTCCGGAACTTCCGGATCGATGACGGTACGAAGTTCTCGTAACGGAGTGGCAAAGCTCTGTGAGGAAATTCCAGTCGCCCTACGGATCCCCTCCCATTTCCTCACTTCCAGGTTCTGTAACTGATTCCATATTTCTCTTCTCCATCTTTATCTCTCCTTCCCGCCCTACATTAAATTATTAGGTGGGAAGTGTCTCACTTATTATGG
>CAWJTU010000018.1:0-6725 GCA_963845885.1 Candidatus Bathyarchaeota archaeon | reverse complement strand
TCAGGTTCAGTAACGAATTCCGAAGAATTTGTAATTGGATACGCGGTCCATCCGCCGTTTTCAAAGTCCGGCGGAGTCCAACCTAAAGGGTTGGAACTGCCTGTAGCTTCAACCCATATCCAACCAGTGCCTCTTCCGTCATTAATATCCCAATAATCGTTTGCGTTCGAGAACTCTGGAAGCCAAATCAGGAGAGCACAATGGTCGGTTGCGTCAATGACGGCAGCGTCAAAACCTGCACCAACATAGATTGTGCCGCACAGGAAGGCCATGTCTTCACAGTCTCCGATGGCTTTGACGCCTGTAGTTGTGTTGAAAGCGTGTGCAAATTCGTCAGCGTTCTGCGCCCACTCGTCTTGGGCGACACCATTTCTGATGAAGTTGTCGCTGTCGTAGCCGTATTCTGTCCATGTTTGAACGTACTTCAGGATGGCCACTGCCCTATCGGTATTGCTTGGATAGTTTTCTTGGAACCATTGGCCGATGCTGTAAGCCAGTTCCTTGTTATCGCCGAGCGTTTCAGACGCAAGGTTGGGTAAGTACCCGGGAAGATCTCCGTTAGTTCCTGCGTTATTCCTATCTATTCCCCAGTTGTCATACCAGTCACCGTATTGCTGACTGAAGCTTGAAGCTGGAAACCCGCTGGCTGTCTTGATCAGTGCAACAGCTAACGTACAGAGAAGCAAGAATAGGATAAGGTATCGTATGTGAGTCATTTGTTGTCCTCGGCTATCCTATTGGGATGGTTAGGCTTGCAAACATTATGAGCCCCAAGAAGATTTCGTAACAGAGCAGGAAGACTCCAACAGCCATGGGATGTTTGTTGATGTCGTCTAATTCAACGCCGAATAGCCTGAGTTTGGTAAAGACTAGGCAGAACAATCCGCCGAAGAACAGACTTACGAAGAAGCTGAGGACAACAACGAGAAGCCTCTGCAGGTTGAAGTAGGCGCCAACACTCACTGACTGCGAAAGGAAGAAGGGGTTAACCATCGAACCGTAAACAACCAAGCCAGCATAGACAAAAAAACCGCCAACAAAAAGGCTAGTTGCCAAAGAATTACCTTTGATGCTTTCGAACTCTTTAATCTTCGGCGTCAAAAGCGTAATGCTCCTAATTCCAATGTATCCAATCAACAAACAAATCAGGCTTGAAACGAAAGCACGTACAAACCACAGGAACAATGATAACAGAAACTCTGAACCAGCCAACTCTATCTCCCAATCAAAGCGTACTGTGGGGCAGTAAATATAACTCTTTCAAAACGCGCGCTTTCTATTGTTCGACACACAAAAAAAGTGGGTAGAAGACTACGATGTTAGAGGTCATAGCCAGAGTTTCAGTATTGCGAAGCCAATTAATGCCAGTACAGCGATTATGACTATGAAAATTATCACTGCAATAATAGCGATCACCAGTGCCTTTAACCATCCGCAGTCGAAGAAATGTTTGATCAGTGCAAGCCAAACTACGAACATGATGAGTGCTGCTATAGTCCAACCAAGATTGAAGAAGCCGACTAGAGCACCTATTACTATTCCAAGAACCACTATCCATATTGCATCCGTGAACTTTGCTTTTTCCTTCCCAACGAGTGCTCTTCCAGCTAGCCAGAGAATCGGTGCAATAATGATAACCCCAACGACAATCTGAATCAGCAAAGCAACGAAATCCATTCTGTTCTACCTTCGCTAACTAGGTTCGTTTTCATTTTCTTTTAAACTTATAGTTGTGTGCCAGCATGCGCTCTAAAAATGTCTCCGTTTGTGCGACGAAAACCTTTTCTGTCAACTCAACAGATAATCTTGAGCAGGTGAAATCTTTGCCAGAACCCAAATTTGAATGGTTCAAGGACAAGTCAGGAAAATTCAGATTCCGTCTGCTGGCAGCCAATGGAGAAATCATTGCCGCAAGCGAAGGCTACTCCTCAAAAGAAGCATGTGTCAACGGTATCGAATCGGTGAAGAAGAACGCTCCGATTGCCAAAATAGTAGAAGCAAAAGCATAGCAAACCTCAAAAGCCACTTTCCTTTTTCTTTTTGGCATGCGCTTTAATCAAAAAAAGGAATGGGTTCTTAACTAGATCTAGTTTTTCTTTGCTGGCTTTTTATATGTCTCGTAGGCTTTTGCAGCTTTTCCGTCTAGCGGTCTAAGTTCGGTTATCACCCATCGTCTTATCACGACTGTCGTCGTTCCTGGCTTCACTTTGCCTGAAATCTTGTCGGCAATCTTTGTTGCGTGTGCATCTTTGGCTCCAGCCTTTTTCATAGAAACTTTCAATTTTGCCTTATTGAAATTCTCAGAACGTTTCTTCACTTTAACCAAGGAAACCACTGTAAATGCATATCTTGGATGTCAACTTAAAACTTTCCACGCATAATAGTTCAACGCGCTCGGCATCGACGAAGACGCCGGCATCACGCTCCACATGTTTCACTGGGAGAAATGTAGTTTACATTGAGCTCTACCAAGTCGAAAGGAAATCGATAAAAAGGGGATTTACTAGATATTGCAAATGATAAACTGATATTAGTCGATTTTTTCTTTTACTTTTCGTGCGGCTTTTTTGGTTTCTTCGACGCCCTTCTCGCCAGCTTCTTTGACTTTTTCGCCAGCCGTCTTTGCTCCTTCGGCTCCTTTTTCACAGGCTTTTTTAGCTGCATCGGCAGCTTTTTTCGCTTCCTCTTCAGCCTTTTTCTTCGCTTTGTCCAAAAATGACATTTTGGTCACTATGATATGACACCTTCTTTTATGCCTAAAAACATATCGTAAGAACCCATGCACCACACTAATTGGAGTCTAATAGACGTCTCTGCCTGAGCGTACGCTTGATAACGTCGAATATTAGTTGAACTGATGAACCTTAGACCCCGAAAGAAGAAGAAAACAGGTGAGTCGAGTGCTTCGGCAGCTAGAAGAATTCGCGTTTTTTCTTTTCGCTTCCTTGACTCGTCCTTTCATCCTCATTTTCCGATGATGGGTCAGAACTCTCTGAGAACGTCTCTGTTGAAACCTCTTCTTCCATTGGTTCTTCGAGTGCAGCATCGTTGATCTGTACGCTTACCTGAGCAGATTCATCATCATGGGTCTCAGGCTCTTGTCTGATCTGCTCTAATCGATGCTCCAGATCATTGATTTTGGAGTCAAGTTGGGACAAGTCCTGCCGTGTTTTTTCGTTCTTGTTTGTGAGTTCAACGATAATCATCTGTTCAAGCGCTTTTACTCTCTCTTTCTTCCTTCTCTGTTCTTCTGCTAATGTGCGCGTCTCATTCTCTAGATTCGCTCTCTTATCTTGCAGTTCCAGAATGTCTTTGGGCAAACTCATTTCCAGTCACTGAAAAACAGAAAACATTTCGAGAATAACTGATTTGTGAATTTGAAATTCATGTTTAGGTTCACCGCACACGTTATGGAAGAACATCAAGCGCGCGCGTCTCTCACAAACAGGGTGATGTTAAGATGGTTTGACTAGAACAGTGGCCCTCAGCTCAGCATATTTCTTCTCAATATCTTGCTTGAAAGCTGTGATTTCTGACGCGAGCTTCATCTTTGCTTCAGCGTCGAGAGTCGATTTCATTATTCCCTGATCAATCTTTTCAATATCATGCAAAGTGTTGTGTTTCATTTCATCAGTCTTCTTCAACGTTTCCACCTTCTTTTTCTCAATGTCTGCCAATCGACTTTTGACATCCACTTCTCTCTTGTGAAACTCTTCTCGTGCTTTTGTAAGCTTCTTCTCAAGCTCGAAGATCTCACTCACTTCCAATCATCCTCCAGCATACTTCTAGGTCGTCGTCGAATAAGCTTTTCTTCAGGTCTGCGTGCGCGTCATATAATTGGAAACTAGTTAATGGTGCCCCTTACCACGCGCTGAATAGATTTCACCGTCTTCCTCCTCAGTGTCTGAACAATCAAATTGCTGAAGCAGCTAACGTAATTCTTATTTGCTTGGATGATGAACTTGGCTTCATGTGAGGTCTATGGTAAAGGCAGTTATTGTTGGTGGTGGCTGGTCAGGTTTTGGAGCAGCCGTCGCTGCAACCAAAGCGGGTGCAGACGTTGCTCTCCTTGAAAGAAGTGATATGCTTCTCGGCACTGGGCTCGTTGGGGGAATCTTCAGAAACAACGGTCGCTTCACGGCGGCGGAAGAGGCTATTGCCATGGGAGGCGCCGAGCCTTTCGACCTTATGGATCGCCTAGCGAAACACAAGAACATCAAGTTCCCTGGACACGAACATGCCAGCCTGTACGATGTTTTCAGGATTGAACCTGAAGCACGAAAGCTGTTGCAGAAAATGGGCGTTCAAGTGCACGTTCAAACGAGAGCTTCAGACGTAAAAATGAATGGGAAAAAGGTGTCGACAGTCGTCACCGATGACAAAACAGAGATCGGCGGAGACGTTTTCGTGGATTGCACCGGAACCGCGGGCGTTCCTGGATACTGCATCAAATATGGCTACGGCTGTGCAATGTGCATCCTGAGATGTCACACGTTCAAGCAGAGAATAAGCCTGACCGAAAAAGCAGGCGTCAAAGAATGGATCGGGCAAAAAGCTGACGGAACCTACGGAGCGATAAGCGGAGCGTGTAAACTCGTGAAAGATTCAATTTCACCTAAGATCGTGGACGAGTTGAACGAGAAAGGCGTCGTTGTTGTGCCCTTGCCCGAAGAATTGATAAAACAGGATAAACTCAAGAAAAAAGCCTGCGTCCAATACGCACTGCACGAGTTTGCTGAGAACCTAGTCTTACTCGACACTGGACCAGCGAAACTGATGACTCCGTTCTTCCCGTTAGAAGATCTGAGAAAAGTTCCGGGATTCGAAAATGCCCGATACGAAGATCCTCTCTCAGGAGGAATCGGCAACTCCATCAGATTCATGGCGATGGCACCCAAAGACAACACACTGAAGGTTCAAGGGGTCGAGAACCTGTTCTGTGGAGGAGAGAAAGCTGGACCTCATGTTGGCCACACGGAAGCAGCTGTCACTGGGCTCTTGGCTGGATGTAACGCGGCAAGATACGCCTATGGAATGAAACCTTTGGAAATGCCGTCAACAACGGCCATAGGTGACTACATTTCATACGTCAACAAAGAAACTCAGACTGACGTCGGTCAAAAACAGCGGTACACCTTCTCCGGTGGCGTGTACTTTGAAAGAATGAAGAAGCTTGGACTCTACTCGACTAACGTTGCAGAGATTAAAGAACGGGTCAAAAAAGCAGGCGTTACAGGCATTTTTTCAAAGAAACTGAAATAGTGTGCAGAATAAAGGATGAGAGTGGGTTCAGTCTAGACCCAGTTCCTTCCATTTCTTGTCAATCAATTCTTGAATCTGCGCTATCTCGGGTTCTGTGACGTGTTTGAAGCGTCTCTGCATCAACAAATAGTCTTTAACAGGTTTTCTCTGAGCAACCTTCTGAGTCACGCTTAACTTTCCATTTTCAATTTCATAAAGAACCCATGCCCCAGTCTGCACCGCAAGTCTGGCCACCTCAACCGTCTTGCTTTCAGGGAACCCCCAACCAGTCGCGCACGGACTGTGAATATGAATATACCTCGGGCCATGAATGCCCGCTGCCTTCTTAACTTTCTTAATGAGGTCCGCCGGATAAGCGATTGACGCTGTGGCGATGTACGGTATCCCGTGAGCCGCCATTATTGCAGGCATGTCTTTTCTCAATTTTCCTTGAATGTGCTGTTCCCCCCTCTTCTTTATACCGACCGGCGTGGTCGAGGTCGATGCGAAAGGCATTGTCGTTCCACTTCTCTGGTTTCCAGTGTTCATGTAAGCTTCATTATCATAGCAGATGTAAATGAAGTCGTGTCCACGTTCAGCAGCACCTGAAAGAGTTTGAAGCCCAATATCTGCAGTTCCACCGTCGCCTCCAATGGCAACAAGAGTCACTCCATTCCTCTTTCCCAGCGCCTTCAATCCCGCATCCATTCCTGAAACAACAGCTCCACCAGTCTCAAAGGCCGTGTGCAAGGATGGGCACGTAAGCGGATATTCCCCTTTGGGGAAAACTCCACCCCCCATTATCGACACTTCCATACAACTTGTCGCAACGTGCACAATGATGTTTCTACCAAGCGCGTTCAAGGCGTGTTTCAACGCTAGTATGCCGCCGCATCCAGGACATGCTCTGTGTCCGGAAACTAATACTTTGTCTCCACGTACTGATTCCATGTTTTAACCTCCAACCAGATTTCTGTTCAAGCCAACCCATTCCACTTCGTTTTCCACTTTTCCCGTTTCAGCGGCTTTAATGGCTTTTTCAAAGACTGCCGCCAGGCTTTTCTTGTCAACGTCTCTGCCCCCCATCCCTGCAATACAGTTAAGCAGAACCGGCTTGTTTGTGGCATTGGACATCGTAGTCGCGACATCTGAAAAAACGGGAGCCCCCAAGCCGTATGAAATAGCTCTACTGACCACAGCCACTGCTTTTGCGCCGCACGCGGCCTTCAGCACTTCTTCTTTGGGGAACGGCCTGTAAGATCTTATTTTGAGAACGCCGACGCGCATTTTCTTTTCGCTTCTCAACTGGTCCGCAACGTCTTTAGCCGTACCGACTAGCGTGCCCATCCCCACAAGAATCGCGTCTGCATCATCGCATCTGTATGCTTCGACAAGTCCGTACCTTCTGCCGAAAGCTTTGCCGAATTCCTCGTCGATTTTTCTCAGTGTTTCTCTACCTTTTTCTTGCGCATCATATTTTTTGT
>CAWJTU010000017.1:0-84945 GCA_963845885.1 Candidatus Bathyarchaeota archaeon | reverse complement strand
CAACGCCCTTAACAGTTAACTAGCGCGCGCCCATTACCTACATTCCACATCAAAATCACTTAGACGTAAGGCAGGATACTAATTGCGTATGAGATGCGTGGATTAAGATGGTTGTGGAGGCGTTGGGGAAGTCGGCATTGGCATAGGTGAGGGCACTTGTGCAGTTCTTCTTGCTGAGGCGACAAACATTATTATTGCCGAGGCAAGCACAATCCAGAAGCCATAAGACAAGTAAGTCACATAGTTCACTGTTTCAAAGCCTGATCCGTACGAGCCACTTGAGAATAGACCCGTACCTCCCGTGTACAGGCGCAAACCGGCCATTGCTGGTTGTGAGAGCTCGTTTTGTAGTCCAACTACGAATATGATTATTGACGACAGCGCAAGCAATCCGCCAACGAGGATCAAAGGTCTTCCGTTGGTTAGTAGACTGCCTGCTATGCCGATTAATCCTCCCACGATAATTAGCGCCAGAGCGGTCCAAGCGTACCAGAGGTTCACGTTTATAGTATAAGATAAACCCGTAGAGCTGACAGTTGCTTGGTAAGTATAGATCGACAACGATCCCGCCTGACTGCCGCCCGTAAGCGTCATTGTCCACCAAGGCAGAACTAGACTGATGAACGAGATCACACTACCTATAAGGGCTAGTACGTTAGGTTTCAAATTATGCCCCTTTTTTCCTCTTGTCTGAAAATAATCGCTTATAACATTTTTCAAAGTCCGCTACGGACACGCAGACCGCAACTTGATCTTTCTCATTTTTCCGAGCCGGCACTTAAGCCATGACGGATCATTTGCCAAATACCAATTCCAGATCTTGATCGCCTTCTTAATATCTCGCGTGCGCCCAAAATGCCCCACGGCACCTATGATGATATTTGCACGTGAGTATGAGTGGGGGGTTCAGTTCATTCTGTTTCCCCGAGATGACTTCAAATTGCATTCTGAGGCGCCGATAGACTTGCACAGGTACGCGCTTGAATAGCAATCTTGGACTAATGCAATCTTCATAAGCCTAACTCTTTATCAAATGTATTGAGTAACTCGGAGAAGTCTGAAGATGGAAAAAGACCAAAAGAAGCCTCTCAAAAGCTTTAGTCTCAGAGTCAACAAGAACGCACGTATTGACTTGCACTTGAAAGAAGGATTGTTTGAAAAATCAAATCATGCGTCCTTCATTACGCTAAGCATCTATAGGAAAGGGAGCCAAATGCCAATACATATGACTAAGGCCATGGCTTCTCAATTGAGCTTGCTACTCAGCCAACTCGTAGGAGAGGGAAACAACTTTGACTATGAAAGGCTCAAAAGCAAATATCCCGATCAGGAGTCATGGCATTTCTACTAAGTCACAAGTACTATATACAAAGACTCATTCACGTTTAGCGCATGTGCTCCAAATGACTTTGGGCGATGCTTTTGTATACCATCAACATTGGCGCGCGCTAATTTTTAAGGGCAAGAATACTAGAAAAGAAAATGGAGGGTCAAAATGACGGCAAGCAAAGTGAAGACAAGCGACCTGTTTGGCATCTTTTACGTTCAAAAGCCGGGTTGGAAAAGATGGGATTCTTACTACAAAACAACTGATGCTTTGAGACCTCTGTTCGAGAATGAAGGATTCAAGAAAATAGTCAGCGGATACTACCTTAATATTTGTGGAGATTTTGATTCGGTTCGAATCTCATATTTCGTAGATAAAGCAAATGTTCAGGTTTCTGTGTCCATCATTGATGATTTCTTATCCCAGAATAAGTTCCTTGAGATTAGTCCCCGTTCAAGTCCACGTAAAGACATAATTGCAGGGTCCTATGGCGGTCAATCATATGAAGAACGGTTTAGAACTTTTCTGGTTAACGAGACTCAAATAGGGCTTGATCTTATACAACGAGATCTGTTACATGCTCGGCGACTTTTTGCTACTTATCGCTTTCAAGTGAGAGAAATGTGTCTGCCTTTTAGAACGCATTTCGAATCGGCGTTTAGGAAATACAGCCCAACGTACAATTCGTGGACAGAAGAAGAAAAGAATCAATTCTTCGTTGATTTGGAAGAATGGCCAAATCCTCCTCAGGTAGACTGGGCTCATCTTATGGTTAATTTTGTTCTTGGTTGTGACTTCGGAATGCCCGATAAACCATTAACGATTGCCGAAATCAACGGAATCCTTGCAAAAAACAATATGGGGTTCCAGATTCCTTTGGATTGGAAACCGTAGCGCGCGCGATGTTTATGACACGGGATAGTGTGAGTGTGCGGGGGGCGGTGTCGTTTGGCTCTCGCCAAACTCCCATCGATGCGAGAAAGACCGTTTGCCAAGAAGGGAGAGTGGCGCGCAATGAGAGAACTGACTAGTGATGACTGTAAAGGTACCGAAAAGTGATTGGTAAAGCTATATATGGGTGTTGTTTAAAATTGCTTGGATAGTAACTGTGCCATGTTGGTATGTGCATGAGCAAACCAGTTGACGTTGGAAGTCTACGTGTCGGCGGTTACATGGTTATTGACGGTGAACCGTGTCACATAGTTGACATCACAAAATCTAAACCAGGTAAGCATGGATCTGCCAAGTTTAGAATAGTGGCCATAGGCGTGTTTGACGGTCAAAAACGTCAATTCGTCAAACCTGTTGACCTTGGCGCAGAGGTGCCGATTATAGACAAGAGGATGGGTCAAGTGTTTGCGATCAATCCCACTGGGGTTCAGATTATGGATCTCGAAACCTACGAGTACTTTGATGCTCCCTTCCCGCAAGAGGAGGAGTTAAAGGCCAAGCTGGCTGCAGGTGTCGAAATCGAGTATTGGAAGATTCTTGGCAGACTCAAGATAATGAGAACAAAATAAGGGGCGTTAGACACGGTCCAGTTTTCTTCGAAAAGCTATTGTCTGCCCCACCAGTCCCAATGGGCTCTGCTGAAGCTCACGTAAAGAACTAGCAGTATCGTCCCCCAGCTCAGTGCCATGCCTGCTATTTCAAGTATGAGAGTGTCATGTAAATACGTGTAACTTACCCAGGCGCTCAGACTGGACAACCCTATGAGCATGAACACGAATATCGCGAAGTGAATAGCTTTTTCAGCCGTCAACAATTGTCGCCGCCGGTATATCTCTTAAGAGCTTGTTTTCACGATAAAACATTTTCGTCAAGGTTTATTTCGTCGACTCGCCAAGAGGCTGGTGAAGTCGATGATGTGATGAAGAGCCGTCTGATTTGTGATGGTATCTCAATGACTGAGGCTTCAGATCACCGATCTGTTGTAATCAATGTTTGCGGGGCAGATGTACTTCCAACATTCCCTTTTTGTATTTTACTATCATTTTACTCATGTATACAGGAACAGGCACGTGAAGATAACTACTGTATTTCTGGAATTCTCCTTTTAGGTGGACAATTCCAAGGTCGATGGATTTGACCGTCTTGTTCATTTTTGCCGTTATTTCAAGTGAACTTTTGCCTACTGCCTTGACCTTGACGGCGTCTTTATTTGTGAAGGGCAAATCGACAGTTATCAGGACTTCCGTCGGAGTCACTGATATTTCTCGCAGGGGCTCTATCGAACTGTCACGCAGATTCCAGCTTGGTCTTTCTGCATACGTGTTTTCAAGCCTCTTGGTCCACCGTTCAAGATCTGAGAAATATTCATCGACCACTTCCCAGACTGATCGCCTTTTTCTTATTGACATGCCCATGTCCTCCTAAGAAACGTATATCGGAATGTCCATTTCTTGGGGTTTCTTCATTTTGGACATCTCTTCTTGCGTTCTTTTCATGACGTCTCTTGCTCTTAGTCTGATTTCTTCGCCCTTTTCCAACAGTTTCGCGATGTCCATCTTGACGCCTGTGATTTTTCCAAGTTGTTTGAGGACTTCTGCAGCTGCTTCTGGATCGGGATAATTGTAGAAGCATTGAGCAAGCAAGGTTATGGATGGTATTCCGTTAATCGCTCCTCTTTGAAGCATGATTGCTTGAGTACCGACCATGTATCCTTCAGTCAAAATTTCTATTTGCTTGTCCTCGGCAATCTTCAAGGCCGCAGGACTCGAAGCAGCTGCGAAAGCTTTCAGTTCCTTCGCGTCTTGTCTGTCTTGAATTGGGATTCCTCCCAGAGAGATCATCAATTTGACGTTCTTCGTTCTTCCCCATTCTATCAAAGCATCCATGATCGGATAGATCACTTCCGCTGGTACGGGAGCTTCGGAGAGCACGATCAGAAGGTTCCCGTCACCGAAAATTCTGATGGAAGAGTGTGGGAGTCCGTTGTGGAGGACAACGAGCGGCGGTAATAGGCTTGAATCAACATGCGCTACTTCTTCCAGTTTCAGCTCGTCAACAAGATGTGAGCCAGCTATTATGCCGACAAGTCCAACGTCAGGAAAACCGAAAATCAATGTAGCTCCGGAAGGAATCTTCTTGTTCTCGACTATCTTTACTGCTTCACTCAACTTCAACCCTCAGACTTTTCCTAGAGTTTTGTGGAAGGTAAAAAGCTTATGGAATCAAGTGTGGTCAACGGAACAGCTATTAAACACTTGAAGGGTTCTAGTTCTGAGGAAAACAATGTCTCTTGAACACTTAGGCTCTTCACTTTACGATGCTTTAAAGAAGATTTTCAAAGCCTCCGTCGTTGATGAGGCAACCGTAAAAGAGCTTGTTCGCGACATTCAACGTGCTCTACTTCAAGCGGACGTGAATGTCAAACTTGTGCTTGATATCTCCAAACGAATAGAAGATAGAGCGTTGCAAGAGAAGGTTCCCCCTGGCATTTCACGACGTGAACACGTTATCAAGGTAGTCTATGAAGAGCTGACTCGTTTCTTGGGAGACAAACCCGTCCCGCTGAAGGTTGAGCCGGGAAAAAGAAAGATAATAATGCTGGTGGGAATTCAAGGCTCAGGAAAGACAACTGCTGCCGCCAAGCTTGCAAGATACTTACAGAAGAGAGGTCTGAAACCTGCACTAGTTTGCGGGGACACCTTCCGTCCAGGAGCATACGCACAGCTCCAACAACTCGCAAACAGAATAAACATACCCATCTACGGGGATCCCAAGTCAAGGGACGCGGTCAAAGTAGTTTGCGAAGGCTTGAAACAATATGTCGACAGAGATGTGATCATAGTCGACACCTCAGGGCGACACAAAGAAGAGCATGAACTAATCAAGGAGATGAAGATGCTTGAAAAAAGCATCAAGCCAGACGAAGTGATGCTCGTCATTGATGGAACAATAGGACAGCAGGCTCTCGTTCAGGCGAAGGCTTTCAACGAAGCGACTCCGATAGGATCGATTCTGGTTACAAAGCTTGATGGCTCAGCAAGAGGAGGAGGAGCTCTCTCGGCTGTGGCGGCTACAGGTGCGCCCATCAAATTCATAGGAACCGGTGAGAAAACCGAAGACATCGAGGCATTTGTCCCGTCACGCTTCGTTGGTAGGCTCTTGGGGATGGGTGACTTGGAAACACTTCTTGAAAAGGTGAAAGATGCTGAGATAGCCGTCCCTGAAAAGAAAGCCAAGGCAATCATGAGTGGCAAATTCACGTTGACCGACATGTACGAACAGTTTGAAGCTATGAAGGGCATGGGCACATTTAAGAAACTGTTCAAAATGCTTCCAGGCATGTCCTACAACATTCCAGACGACATGCTTAACATGGCTGAAGGCCGCTTGGAAAAATGGCGCGTGTTAATTCAGTCAATGACTCCTGAAGAAAGAGACAACCCGAAGATCTTCAATTCCTCACGAATGAAACGCGTTGCCAAAGGCTCAGGCACCAGTGAGAAGGATGTCAAAGAACTTCTGAAACAGTATATTATGATGCGGCGAATGCTCAAGACGATGAGGCGAAAAAAGAAATTCCCTATGTTCGGAAGAGGCTTGCCCATCGACATGAAATAGACTTTCTGGTTTGAAGGTCACCTAATGGACATCCTGCAAAAAGCTCTTCAAATGCTCGAAGCGCATCCACTGTGCGATCATTGCTTGGGCAGGCAATACGCTCTCCTTGGACACGGGCTTGAGAATTCGCAAAGAGGTGAAGCAATAAAACTCGTCCTGACCATTCAGGCACACGAGTTGGCCCTCTCGAACGATTCAAAGGGTGAACGAGTTCTGAGAGTGTTAGCGACAAACGGCTTTTCCACAATCGCCCATGAAGTGCTGCGTAGGCTGGGAAAGAAGGCATCAACAGATAACCAATCGGCAATGTGTTATCTGTGTTCTGACAAATTCAAAGTTGCGCACGAGATAGTCGAAAAATCCGTGAAGCTTCTCCAAGATTTCGAGTATGACACTTTACTTGTCGGCACGGAATTACCTGTGGACGTTGCTGAACGCGAAGACGAGTTCAGGGCAAAATTTGATGTGATGCGCGCTGAAAACATGCGCAACGAGTTTGGGAGAGTGATAGGAAAGGAACTGTCTGAGCGTGTTGGTAAACCTGTGGACTTCAAAAAGCCAGAGATGGTCATACTCGTTAATCCATTCAATGAAAGTGCGTGCCCCCAGCCAAATCCACTTTTTGTCTCGGGAAGATACTGCAAGCTTGTCAGAGACATACCGCAGTCAAAATGGTATTGTTCGTCTTGTCACGGCAAAGGATGCGAGAAATGTAGTTGGACTGGAAAAATGTATGCTGAATCCGTGCAAGAAATAGTTGAAGGCCCTTTTCTGCGCGCTACCATGGGGATCAAAGCTTCTTTTCATGCCTCAGGAAGAGAAGACATCGACGCTCGTATGTTAGGCAGCGGTAGACCCTTCGTCATAGAAATCACGGAGCCCAAAAAGCGATTTCTGCATCTTAGGAAGTTGATGAAAGAGGTGAATACTGAGGGAAAAGGCAAGGTTCGCATTTCACGATTGCAGTTTGCTGACAGAGATGTTGTGAGAAGCCTCAAGAGAGGTGAATCTACCCAGAAAGAGTACCGTTTGATCATGGAGTTTGAACACAACTTTGCTGCCAAAGACTTGAGTCTTCTTGAAGAGAGGCTGACGAACGCCTTGATTAAGCAACAGACGCCATTGAGGGTTGTGCACCGTCGAGCAGATTTGACGCGAGAAAAGTACATATACGAGGTGAACGTTAAGAAAATGTCACCCCGAAAGGCTGAAATGAAAATACGCTGCCAAGGGGGACTGTACGTGAAAGAATTGGTGACTGGGGATGAAGGAAGAACAGTTCCCAACGTTTCAGAGATTCTCAACAACAAAGCGAAGCCTTTGAAACTTGACGTTCTAAACGTAATTATGGACAGCAAAGAGTTGAAGAAAAAATGAGAAAGTCAAAAGGATTTCGTTCGGGTTCGCGTCGTATTATGACGAAGGAACCCAGAGAGCGTGGTAAGCTGAGTCTCAGCAAACTTCTTTATGAATATCAACCTGGTAGTCAGGTTGTTGTCAAGATAGAACCCAGTGTTCACAAGGGGATGCCGCACAGGAGATATCACGGAAGAGTCGGCACGATTCTCAACAAGAGAGGAAGAAGCTACGTTGTAAGCGTCTCGCAAGGAGATGCCATTAAAGAAATTATCGTTAGACCCGAACATCTACAACCTTACAAGAGCGATTAAAATGTCTGAGGGAAAGATTACAGAAAAGAAGCTGGCTTTACCGCAAGTCAAAAAGATAATGGATTCCATCGGCGAGGAAAACTTGGATCAATTACAGCGTCGCACCTACGACTACGTGTCAAAGTTCGTCAAGGTCGACGCTGACGAGAGCGAGAAGCTTGTTCAAGAACTCATGACAGACTTCGGTCTAGAAGAGGTGGAAGCAGTTGAAATAGTGAACTGCATGCCCAAGAGCATTGAGGAATTGCGGGTTTTTCTAGCTGGCGGTCGCAAGATCATTGAAACTTCGAAGCTGGAAGCGATAGTCAAGCTCCTGAATGAACATAGAATCCAGAAATAACAGAAGGGTCTTTACCTAACTATTTTTAAACAAAGACAGACAATACATAGGACGTTATGAGCATGATGGAGAAGCGGTACGAAGAGTACGCTTACATTTTAGATTTCCTTCCCCATGGACGACCTGGTGTCCACGTTTCAGGTCGAGCTGGTTACCGAGCGGGAGCTTTGGTTCAATTGATTGGTGAAGAATTCTTTACGTTGCTAGAAGCCTTAGTCAAGGAAGGTGTCATGCTAAAGCCTCATGACCGAGTTTTCGTTGGCAAGGAAGCTCGAGAGGAAATAACATATATCATCGGTCGAATTGGCTATGAAGAGCTTACGGCTGCTGCAAAGAACGAGCTTCCTGCAGTAATCAGTAGGGTAGTACTGAATCGTGAAGAATGGTTCGTTCAGTTCTTCAATACCGCTCGCGCAGTGACTCCTAGGATGCACGCGCTGGAACTTGTTCCGGGCATCGGCAAGAAGTATATGTGGCAGGTAATAAACGAACGTGAAAAGAAACCGTTTGAAAACTTTGAAGACCTGCAGAAGCGCACCGAATTACCGAACCCAGTGAAGCTCGTCACAAAACGTGTTATGGAAGAACTGAGCGGCGATAGCAAGTATCGGTTGTTCACAAGAGCCCAGTAGAGTCGCTGTTTTCGGCAAATGGTTGATATGAGCCTTCTAGAGAAAACGAAGTTATTGCTTCGAAGTCATCGAAGTCTTCCGAAGAAGTCATTCGGACAGAACTTCATCATCGACAGGTCCATCTGCGAAAGCATGATCAACCACGCTGCACTAGACAAGAATGACACAGTCTTGGATATCGGAGCAGGTCTCGGTTTCCTGTCACGATTTTCAGCAGAACGGTGCAAGAAAGTTCTGGCGGTCGAAGCGGATAAGCAAGTAGTCTCAATTTTGCGTGAACAGCTCACAGATATCGGCAACGTTGAAATCATAATGGGCGATATATTCAAGACAGACATTTCTGATTTCAACAAGATCCTATCAGCACCTCCGTACAACATTTCATCTGATCTGATCTTGTGGATACTACAACATAGCTTCGACTGTGGAGTGTTGATCTTCCAAAAGGAATTTGCCAATCGATTGGTAGCCTGTGTCGGAACCGAAGAGTACGGATGGCTCAGTGTGTACATACAATGTCGTGCGGAGGTTGAGCTCTTGGAAGATGTTTCCAAGACTGCGTTCTATCCACAGCCGAAGGTGGATTCAACGATTATCCGTTTGGTCTTGAAGACTCAGAAGCCTTGCCTAAAGGTGAGCGATGTCGCCTTCAGACGATTTTTGCAGGCACTATTTACGCATCGTAATCGTAAGGTGAGAGGTGCTGTTTTGCCGTATTTGAGAGATGTCCTAGACTTGTCCAAATTAGAGGCAGAAGGAGTCCTTGAAAAGCTTCCCTATTTGGAAAAGCGTGTCAGAGAGTTGATGCCAGAAGATTTCGGAGTTTTGGCAGATGTCCTTAGCTAGCAAAAAAGTATTCTTTGGCAGTTTTACTTTTTTTGTAGACGAGAATGTTTACGAACCAGCCGAAGATTCTTTTCTATTTGCAGAAAATCTGGATGTAGATGAGTCTTCCAGAGTCGTAGATGTAGGTGTTGGATGTGGCATTCTTAGCATCGTTGCTGCCAAGAAGGCTCAAGAAGTCTATTCAGTCGACATCAACCCTTATGCCATTCGTTGTGCGCGTCGAAATGCAAGATTAAATGGTGTCGCCAGCAAGATCTTTTTTGTTCAGGGTGACCTCTTCAGTTCCTTTGCCAGAGACGTCGAGTTTGATTCGATACTCTTCAATGCGCCGTATCTCCCTTCAGAGAAGGAAGAGTCTTCTTTGTTTGAACGCTCTTGGGCCGGCGGCAAGACTGGAAGAGAAGTCATTGACCGTTTCATCAATGAGGCACCAGAACATCTAAGTTCAAAAGGGCGCATTTTTCTGATGCAGTCGTCTTTGTCAAGCATCGAGCAGACGTTTCAGAGATTCATGGACAACGGTTTGGATGCAAAGTCGGTCGCGAGCCAGAGTTTGCCTTTCTTCGAAAAGATAGTGCTTATGATTGCCACAAGACGAGAAAAGTAGAATCAGTGCGGTCGAGAACATGCTGAGATCAAAGGAAATAGGGTTCTTTTTTTAGGACTAACGTTCAGGTTGCCAAGTGTACAGCTGAAATTGTTGAAAGATGTTTAGACAGCCACTTTTTGAGCTTTCTCTTCTTCCTTTGTTTCCTCTAAGGTAGGAAGTTTTCGTTTGCCACGTAGCACCGCAAATGCTACAGCCGCTAAGGATATTCCGCTGATTGCATAGGCGATCAAC
The DNA here is from genome assembly GCA_963845885.1 of Candidatus Bathyarchaeota archaeon. Lineage (GTDB taxonomy): Archaea > Thermoproteota > Bathyarchaeia > Bathyarchaeales > Bathycorpusculaceae > DASPPK01. Next base: position 74,720 of record CAWJTU010000017.1, on the reverse strand, counting down.
TGCATTAGACCGCCTTCCCTGTTCACCAGTATTAGCAACGGCGCAATGAGCAGTGAGACGAGATTGACCACTTTGATCATCGGATTCAGGGCTGGGCCTGCTGTATCTTTAAGCGGGTCACCAACAGTGTCTCCGATAACGCTTGCTTTGTGACGTTCTGAGCCTTTGCCAAGGTTCTCCGCTGGAGAACTTCTTTCACTTTCGATCTCTTTCTTGGCATTGTCCCATGCGCCGCCTGCGTTTGCCATGAAGACTGCGAGCAACTGTCCAGTCACTATGACGCCTGCTAGGAATCCGCCTAGGGCAAGTTCGCCTATGAGGAAACCAATGATTATAGGCATCAAAACGGCCAACAATGCTACGCTAACCAGTTCGCTTTGGGCAGCATTCGTACATATGCGCACGACTTTTGCGTAGTCTGGTTTGGTTGTGCCTTCCATCACGCCTGGAATTCGGAACTGTTTGCGTACTTCTTCGACGATGAGTGAAGCTGCTCTTTGAACAGCACGCAATAGGGTTGAACTGAACAGGAACGGCATCGCTCCGCCGATCAGTATTCCGATGAACACGTGAGGGTCTGCGATGTCAAGTTTGATCGGAGTGGATGCGCCGAGTGTTTCAACGAAGGCGCTGAATAAGCTAACGGCGGCGATGACGGCTGAGGCAATAGCGATTCCCTTGGTTATAGCTTTGGTCGTGTTGCCTGTGGCATCCAAATCAGCAAGTGTAGCTTGGCCTTCTGGACTTTGAAAATCTTCTTTGCACATCTCTGCAATACCTCCCGCGTTGTCAGAAATCGGGCCGAATGCGTCCATAGCCAAGTTGTTGCCGGTGTGTGAAAGCATTCCTATTCCAGTGAGGGCCACGGAATAGAATATGAAAGTTGCTTGGTTGCTTGTCGGGGATCTTGAAGCTGCTGACGATTACTCCAAGCACTACCACAGCCATTGCTCCGAAGACGCCAATTTCTATCTTCTTGCTTCGTCTGGCCAAGAGTATTCCTATTATGACTGCTGCAATTACGGCTCCCACTATTATCATTGGGGCTACTTGAGCCGGTATAGTGAAGGAGTATATCGAAACTGCCAGCAAGATTGACAACACGATTATCAGGAGAGCCCAAACGGTGCTTTCGTAGCCTATGGCAATTCCAGATATTATTACGATGGCTGCACCAAACTTGGCCGATTTAACTATCTCTTTGACTGATCCTGTACCTCGTTGCGTGAATGCACTAGTATATTTGTTGAAGGCTATGGCCAGCAATATTCCTGCTGCTGTCGCCGCGAAAAGCCGCAAATCCTGAACATAGAAATAAGCGATGAAGAAAAAGGCCGTTGTGGAGATAATTGAAGATAGGTCGTAAGATAGATCCATCGCTCGAAATGCGTCGCCTTTGGTAGGCCACCAACCAACTGCATAAGTACCTATGATGGAGCTAAATACGCCGATGGCTCGCACCAGAAGGGGGAATATGATGTATTTCAGACTGTGGGTTGGGTCGATCGCTGATACTGCTAACCCTAAGATTAACGCGGAAACCATTGTAACTTCATAAGATTCAAAAACATCCTCAGCCATCCCGCTGAAGTCGCCCACGTTATCACCTACTAGGTCAGCAATGGCAGCCGCGTTGCGTGGATCGTCCTCAGGAATGTTTTGCTCAACCTTACCTACTAGGTCAGCTCCTACGTCTGCTGCCTTTGTGTAAATGCCACCTCCGACTCGCATAAACATTGCGAGCAATGTGCCTCCGAAGCCGAAGCCCAACAACACTTCTGGCGCGTGAACACCATACAGAATAAATATCGTTGTGCCACCAAGCAACCCTAGCCCATCAGCTAACATTCCGGCTATAGTACCTGCACGATAAGCAACACGCAACGCGCCTTGAAAAGATCCAGCTCGAGCTTGTTGGGCGACTCTGACATTGGCGCGTGTCCCAATTATTCTGAGTCCAATCTGTCCAATCGCCAATGAGCAAGCTGCTCCAAAAAGTAACGCAATTCCGCGTCCGATATAGATCTCCAGCGGCGATTCGGCAAAATAGGCCATAACCGCCAAGGCTAATGCGAGAATAAAGGCAATTGGAATGACTACTTCCATCTGACGATTGAGATATGCTACTGCTCCTTCACGGATCGAATTCGAGAGTTCCTGCATCTTCTTAGTGCCAGGGTCCTCTTTCAGTACTCTTCGAGCCAGCCAAAAAGCGTAAAAAAGTGCTGCTATGCCTGTGCCGATTACTAGAAACAGAGCCATTTGTTCAAACTGGGATATGCCGCTATTCAGAATCGAGTCCATCTGATAGAGCCCCTTTCACACCACTTCGATGGGTTCGAAATAAATACTTTTTCCCAAACGGACATTGGTTATGATGTATCAAGGTAATAGCCATAATTTTCCAGATATTGGGATCTTTCTCGTCAGATAGTTTTCAGGTTTTTTGATTTGTACTGGTTCATTGGCAGAATTTGTACTGTGAACTCGTTTCAAGGTGTTGTTGAGTTTGATCCTCAGTTGAAAGGGTCTAAACTATTACTGTGTTGAGAAAACGGGTTATCAGTTCAGGGAAAATGCCGATGAGGAGTGATATGAAGGCCAATGCGAAGAGTGGGGCAAGCATGGTAATTGGTGCTTCCTTAACGTCTTTCATGGATTCTGGGAGTTCTCCGAAAAACATACGTACCGCTGGCCAAAATGTGTAGACAACCGTTAGAAAAGTCGCCAAAATTGCTATAACTGCGAAAACCAATCCAAGTGCATTTGCTTGATTTCCTTGTTGGAAGACTCCAGTGAACAACATCCATTCAGCTTGAAAGCCGCTGAGCGGTGGAATCGCTGAAAGAATCATAGAGCCTAGAATGCATACCGTTGCTGTCAAAGGCATCTTTCGAGCGAGTCCTCCCATCTTACTGATGCTCCTTGTCCCTGTCTGAGAGAGCATTATACCTGCGACCGAGAAGAGAATGCACTTGCCAAGCATGTGGCTTATGAAATAGTATACGCCGCCGACAACGCCGATCGTGGTCATACTCGCGATTCCAAGAATCGAATAAGCAGTCTGGCTTATCGTCGAGCAAGCGTATAGACGTTTGACATCGTCTTGCCCCATCGTGAGAAATGCTCCATATATGATTGTGACAACCGCCAGAATCGATAGAGGAATCTGGAACAATTGAAACGTGCTCAGCATGTTTCCAAAAAGTAGACGTGCAAAAACGTAGTTCCCAAGACCCACGATCGTTGCAATAATCGCAGCGATCGATGTAGGATGCTCTCCGTGTGCGTATGGCAACCAGACGTGGAAGCCAAAAGTTGCCATTTTTACGAGCCAACCAACGAGCATCAGTAGGCACACCCAGAAGCCGAGTGAAGTTCCTGAAATTGTTGCTAAGGCAGTTATTTCAAAACTGCCGGTTCCAGCGTAGGCCGAGACGACTCCAATTAGAAAGAGGGCCGCTCCAATGTGGTTCCAGATGAAGTACATCATGGCGATTCGATGTCTGTCCACGTATCCAAAAAGATCTATCATTATGTATGAAGGTATTAGCGCTAGTTCCACAAAGAGGTACATTTCGATAAGGTTTGTGGAAAGCGCAACGCCGGTCAGGCCAACTGAAAACATCAGGTAGATTGAGTAGTACACTCTGTACATTCCTGTTGCTTCTTTTCCGTACAGCTCCTCTATTCTGTGCTGCATGTAACGGATAGAATATACTGCACATGCAGTGCATACGAGGTTCATTACAAGTGCTACGGGGAGGCTTAGGCCGTCTGCTCGGAATCCGAACGTCAGGTTAGGAATGGCGGTGCTCCAATTATATTCTTCAAACACCTGTCCACCATTGTTGAAGATGTTGAAGCCAGTAAGAACCAGAAGGAGAGATGTGTACAGGAGAACGCCAAAAACTATCCAGCCGAGACGTTTACCTATCCTTTTTCCAAACAGACCTACAATCGCTGCAAAGACTATTGGCACCACGATGACTTGAAGCAACATGAACGGAATCTGCATCTAGAGAACCCCCAGCCCGCGAAGAGCGATTAGTATTGCGACGAAAAGCAGAATGAAGTACAGCAAGTTGACTGACAAGATCCCTGTTTGCACTTTCCTAAGACCCTTGTTGACTCCAGCAAAGAACGCAGGAACCTCCACATTAAGAAGTCGATCTAGTGGGTTTTCCACATACTTGACAGCCAAATCTTTAAGCGATAGCCCCGTATTTAGAAACACTTTGTTATAGAAAGCCTCCATGTACCAACGGTTCCATAGGAACTTGTGAATCGCACGGAGACTGGAGTGGCTGGACAGAAGGGCTTCTGGGTTGCCTTTATGAGATATGAAAAGTCGGTACGCAGGAACCATTCCTATCAAAATCATTGTTGTGGAAGCCACAGCTACAAATATGTCGAGGACTAAAACACTGGACCCCGCATTGGCGAGACCACCATTTGCGACGATTAAACCAAGTGAGTCTTGGAAGTATCTTGTGAAAACATCCGACAAGAATTGCTCCACCCAGGGTCCTGCCAGACCAATTGCGATTGTGAGCGCGGTCAATATTCCTAAGGGCGCTAGCATTAGGCTGCTTGCTTCTTTTTCATGTTTCATGTTTTGCACTTCAGTCTGTTTAGCGTTGAATATCAATCCCATCAAACGGACGACGTAGAGCGCGGTTACTATGACTGATATCAGACCCACGGCAAACAAACCGTATTGGCCTGCTTCCCAACATGATAGCAGGACAGCGTCTTTGCTCCAGAATCCGGAAAGAGGAGGAAAGCCAATCAAAGAGAGAGCCGCAATCCACATGAAAATCCAAGTCAAGCGCATGTTCCGTCGTGACATTTTCATGTCGGACATATAGATAGATCCTGAAACATGAATGATTATTCCGGCACAAAGAAACAGTGCTGCTTTGAAAATTCCATGGTTTATCAAGAAGAAGATGCCTGCGGATACTCCTTCAGCGAGGGTGTTTGAGCTCAAGCCGGAAACGCCTAGAGACAGCATCATGTAACCTATGGCGCTCATTGTGGAATATGCCAAAGCTTTCTTGAGTTCTTTTGCGACTGTTGCTTGTGATGCGCCTAAGAAAATGGTGAAGCCGCCTATGACGGCCACGAGCACAAAGAAAACTGAAGCTTCTTGAAGATTCAAGATCCAATAACCGATGAAGAATATAGGTAAGACTCGAGCTACCAGGTACACTCCTGCCTTCACCATTGTAGCTGCATGGATAAGCGCTGATACAGGTGTCGGACCAGCCATGGCTTCTGGCAGCCATTCTTGGAAGGGGAACTGGGCTGACTTGGCAAGTGGACCGGCCAGAATGAGTACTGCCGTTAGAGTTAGGACTCCTGGGTTTGATGCCATCGCGGTTAGCCATCCACCTCCTGCTACGTGAGCAGTTTGCAGAAGTTCCATGAAGTTGAAAGTGTGTGAGTACACGTAGAGGACGAGTATGCCCGCGAGTAGCAGTATGTCTCCGACAGATGTGACTAGCAGGGCTTTGAGACCGCATCGTGATGGTTTCCAGAACGGTGTTGGGGCTGGTCCGCCTATCCAATGTTCTTTCTCATCGTTGTAATAGTATCCTATTAACCCGAAACTGCATAGGCCAACGATTTTCCAGCCTACGAAGAACAGTATGAAATTGTCAGCCATCACGAGAAGGAGCATGCCGCTCATAAAGAGGGACATCAGGAACCAATAGCGACCCGAGTTGGGGTCATCTTCAACATATTTCAAGGAATAAACCAAGATTAAGAGGCCAAGTAGGGCGACTATGTTTGCTAAGACAATGCTTAGCGGATCGACTAGCATTCCCATTTGCAGTACTGCGCTGTTTGGAATCCCGAACCAAAACAGTTGTTTGTCGACGATAGTCGACCCGAACAAGTTTGGGATCATGAAGACTGCCATTAGCCAACCCAGAAAGGAAAAAATAACAACAGTTACACCTCTGACTGTTCTTCCAGTCTTAGCCATTAAGATTGAGAGTAATGCTCCGATTGCAGGGAAAATCCACGAAAGCCACGGGACAATGTCAGAATTCCAGAACATTCATTATCACCTGCTGGTCAATAGGGGCAAGAAACCCGTTACGGCTTGTTGAGCGAGTTTTATTATAGGCTCGGGATAGATTCCGAAAACAATTATCAAGGCCGTCATAACGCCAATGGGAATAAGCATCAAAACAGGTGCTTCCTTTGCTTTCTGAGCAGCATCTGACAGCTTTGGCTGAATCAGGGCGCGTATTACTCTTAAATAAAATGCGGAGGAGAGTATGCTGTTTAAAACTATTGCAGCTCCAAGCCAAGCTACATTCGCTTGTACTGTTGCTGTGAACAGGGTCAGTTCGCTGATGAAACCATTCAGTGGGGGCATGCCTATCAAGGCAAACAAAGATACCGCGAAGAAGACTGCTGTAATTGGCATTTTTCGTGCTACTCCTGAGAAATCATCCAAGTTTCTTGTCTCGATGCGGAAGATGATTGCTCCAGCGCACAAGAAGGCGACTCCTTTCATCAGGGCATGGTTGAAAATGTGCAGCAGCGTTCCTGTAAGTCCGATCTGCGAACCAACAGCCAATCCAACAAGCATGTATCCTATGTGTCCGATGCTCGAATATGCCAGCAACCTCTTAACGTCTTTTTGCAAGAGGGCTGTGAGGTTGCCCAGAGTCATAGTGAGTATGCTGAGAAACGCAATGATTATGAACCATTGCGTCTGAATGGAGAAAAACGCAGTAAAGAATGTGCGTAACAGGGCGAAGACACCCGTCTCGATCACCACTCCTGACAGCAATGCGGATATGGGCGTTGGGGCAGCAGAGTGGGCGTCGGGTAGCCATGTATGCAACGGGACAATCGCCGTTTTAACCCCAAAACCTACGAGAATGAACATGAAAGCAATGTAAAACCACGGACTTGAAGGTACCTGATTAAACGCGGTGAATAGACCCTGAAAATTCAATGTTCCAGACATTCCGTACAAGAATGACATGCCTAGAAGGAGTGTTGCCGACCCTGTAGCGCTCATGACAAGATATTTGAAGCCTGCTTCAACAGGCTCCCAAGTTTCTCTTCTGAAAGCAACTAAAACATAGGATGAGATCGACATCAACTCCCAAAAAACGTAGAGCGTGAAAAGATCGCCTGCAAAAACCGTTCCGATCATGCCGCTTATCATCGCAAGCAGCAATGTGTAGTACAAGGGTTTTCCAGTGTCGCTCTCCATGTATTTGATCGAGTAGATAACAGCGGCGAGACCTACGCCGATGAATATGGCCGACATGAAAATGCTTAACATGTCAGTTTTGAGGATTGCAGAGAATATTCCACTAGTCGCAGGCTGAGTGGGATTTGAAGAGAAATCAAGATACATTTTGTATAGGCCTACTCCGGCAGCAATCAGACCCGCGGAAGCAAAGATTCCGCTGAGGTTCTTTTTGCGCAGTTTTGAAGAAAGACCGGTGATTAGCGGTGTTATAACTGTGAATAATAGCAATGTGTCAAGCACAAGGTTAAACAAGCTGGTCATCATCCTTTGAGGCGTCTCAGCTCTCTGACGTCTAAGGTGCCATAATGCTTGTAAACGTAAACCACAAGCGTCAACGCCACAGCACTTACGGATCCTGAGATGCCTATTGAAACCACAGTCATTGAGTGTGCCAGCGGATCAACGAAACCAGGAAATGCGTAAGCTGCGAAAGATATGAAACTGATGTTCGCCGCATTGAGCAAGATGTCTATGCCCAGAATCAATCTAATCATGTTTCGTTTGGTTGCCAAGCAGTAAATTCCAATCGTGTAAAGCCCCAGTGCGAAAAATATGTAATAGGAAAGGTCAATCACTCTTATCCTCTTCCTTCTCATCAATTCTAAGCATCGCAAGAGAACCGACTGCTGCGGCAAAAATGACGAATGCTTGTGCGCTCAGGTCCAATGTGCGATTAGTCCACATAAAACTACTGTCTCCCGGTCCCACTTCTTGAGTCACGTCAATGAATCTGTTTGAAGCTGAAGCGTATCTGAAAACTGGAAAAGGAGATTGAGCAACTATTAAACCCAATAAACATAACATCACTATTGCAAGAATAGCTCCTGCTACCGTTGTCTCGTCTATTTTCAATTATCTCAGTCTCTCCCTCTGAGAAGTCAGCATTATTGCTGCTAGAAAAATCGTAACGACTGCCCCTGCGTAAATCAGAATCTGAAAAACAGCGACGTATGGAGCGTTTAAGATCCAGAAGAGTGCGCCGATCACTACACACATGCCAGAGAAGGAGATCACTGCGTAGAGTATTCTTTTAACTTCAACGGTCAAAAAAGCCAAAACCAATGCAAAGAACATCAAAACAAGTTGAAGGACTTCAGTAAACACTAGACCCCTTCTCCATTATTTTGCAGATTTGTTTAAGAAAAACTTTAAGAGTTCCTTTAAAAGCTTTTCACTTACGTCGGTGTGCTTTAATGGACTCGGTTTCCTTCTTGCTGCCCACTGTATTCGGCGTTTCCTTGGTGATCGCTGCCGCAATCTATTTGATCGGTGGAAGGGCCAAGCCCAAAGTCAGTTCACAGGACGTTCGAAAAACTGAGTCTTACGCCTGCGGAGAAGTATTGCCTGTTCAAGAGTTGAGAGTGGATTTGGAACGATTTCTCATTTTCGCCGTATATTTCCTTATCTTCGACGTGCTGGCTTTCACACTGGCAACATCATTTTTCACGCTGGGTCTGACTCCTGCAATATATTCGCTGGTCGTTCTAGCGGCGGTTGCGATGCTTGTTATCTCAAGGAGACACAAATAGAATGAAAGCATTAGATTGGGCTCGTGCCAAATCACCGTGGCTACTGCATTTCAACACTGGCGGATGCAATGGTTGCGACATAGAGCTAGTTGCGGCACTCACTCCAAAGTTTGACGTTGAACGTTTCGGCATCCGCCTACAAGGAAGCCCAAGACACGCAGACATAATGGCCGTGACGGGACCAGTTACGTCTCAGATAGAAGATCGACTGATGCGGGTTTATGAGCAAATGCCTGAGCCGAAACAGGTTGTGGCCATAGGCACTTGCGCCATCAGTGGAGCACCGTTCAAAGATTGCTACAATGTTCATGGTGGAATAGACAGTCTGTTGAAGGTTGATGCTTATATCCCTGGATGTCCACCGAAGCCAGAGGCAATCATCGACGGCATCGCCAAGTTACTTCAGAAGAAGAAGGAATGAAATCGATGGATCAGACGGGCGAAATTGTCAACGAACTTCAGACTTTCTTGGGCAAAAACCTGATTGAATTGAAAAGTCCCCAGAGCGAGAAGAATCTTTGCACGCGTCGAGAAAGACTTCTTTAGAGACACACTGACGCATCTTATCAAAGATATGAATATCGCTCAGCTTTCCACGATCACAGGAACCGATCTAGGTCAAGAAATCGAACTGCTCTACCATTTCGCTGGCAAAGGTTCAATCGTCGTTACGATCGGGATCAAAGTTCCTAAGGACAATCCGACGGTGCGGACAATAACAGACTTGGTCCCTGGAGCTGTTCTCTATGAACGGGAAATCCACGAAGTTTTGGGGGTAAACTTCGAAGGACATCCAAACCTACTGCCTCTTATCTTGCCTGAAGGATGGCCCCAAGGCGTTTATCCGCTAAGAAAAGAACAAAAGTTTGAAGAACTCAGAAAAATTGAATCCAGAAAGTAAGGAGAATATGACGAATGGGATATGCATCCACAATCAAAGTGCCTTTCGGTCCTCAACATCCAGCCTTAAAGGAACCTGAAAACTTCATTTTCGAAATTGACGGTGACATTGTCGTGAACGTAACCCCTCGATTAGGTTATGTTCATCGCGGCGTCGAGAAGGCATTCGAGATTCGGAGTTACGTGCAGAACATCTACCTGGCGGAAAGGGTGTGTGGAATCTGTTCGCACGCTCATACGACATGCTACACGCAGGGAATTGAAGAACTTCTGGGCGTTGAAGCTCCTCCTCGTGCAAGATACATTCGAACAATAATCGCCGAACTGGAGAGACTTCACAGCCACTCTTTATGGGTTGGGATCGCGGCTCATGAAGTAGGGTTCGATACACTTTTCATGTATGCGTGGCGAGACCGAGAAGAGATAATGGATCTTCTTGAGGAAATATCGGGAAATCGTGTTCACTACGCGATGAATACGATCGGAGGAGTTCGCAGAGACATAACTGCAGACCAAGCGACAAAAATCAGAAGCAGCATGGACTCCTTTGAGACGAAAGCCAAACATTACCTGAAAATCATGCAGACTGAACCAACGTTCGCCAAACGAGCCTCAGGCGTGGGCATTTTGAAAACCAAAGATGCAATTGAGCTATGTGCAGTTGGTCCGACTTTACGCGGGAGCGGAATAAAGAGTGACGTTAGAGCTGATGATCCATACGCAGCATATGATGAAATACCCTTTCAGGTGATTTCGCACGACGGGTGCGATGTCCTTTGCAGAACGCTGACTAGATGCGAAGAAATGCTTGAAAGCATCAACATCGTTCGCTACGCTCTCGACCATATGCCAAGCGGAGAACTGCGCTTGAAAGTGCCGCCGAGCGTTCCGACGGGCGAGGCAGTCTCTAGAGTTGAAGCGCCAAGAGGAGAACTTCTGCATTATGCAAAATCTAACGGTTCGACAAAGCCTGAAAGATACAAAATAAGAAGCCCCACGCTAGCAAACATTCCTGCGCTCGCTAAGATGCTGATCGGTGCCCACCTTGCCGACATACCCATTATCCTCGCTGGAATTGACCCGTGCTTCTCATGCATGGACCGGATGGCTTTTGTTGACCTAAAAACAAATAGCCAATGGATCTGGAATATGCAGGACCTGAGAAGGAAAACGAGGAAATGACCCCATACGACATTTTTCAGATACTAGTTTTCCCAGGCATGGTGCTCCTCCTCGTTCTTGCTTTCTTCTATGAGTGGATAGACAGAAAATTCTTTGCAAGACTCCAAAACAGGTACGGCCCATTATACACAGGTCCTTTGGGTCTCTTCCAGCCAGTGGCAGACTTCGTGAAACTTCTTTCAAAAGAAGACATAGTGCCTGCGGCGTGTGAAAAAGTAATCTTTACGTTTACACCCATCATTTACCTTGCCTTGCCGTTAACAGCGCTATTCATCACGCCGATTTCAAGTTCCACTAGTTTAGTATCTTTTGAGGGCGACCTGATATTCATGATGTTCATTTTCACTCTCATGGTTGTTACGGTTTTTCTCGCAGGTTGGAGTTCAACAAATCAGTTCGGCATAGTAGGTGGCGTTCGGGCTGCGCTGCAGATGTTAAGCTACGAAATCCCGTTGTGTCTCGCAATGATCGGGCCGGCTCTGGCGGCACAAAGCCTTTCAATCAGCAGAATCGCGCAGTGGCAAACAAGCAACGTGAACTGGACAATATGGCTTCAACCAATAGGCTTTGGAGTAATCATAGTGGGAATGCTCGCAGAACTCGAATTCGTGCCCTTTGACATTCCGGAGGCTGACACCGAAATCGTGGCAGGATGGCGGACCGAATTCAGCGGCAGAAAACTGGCTTTGTTTAGACTTGGAAGAGATTTGGAGCTCGTTCTCGCCTCGGCAGTAATAGCAGCACTATATCTGGGTGGAGCTCAACAGCTTTGGTTTATTCCAGCAGCAGTCACTTTTATCTTGAAAACGGTAGCAATCGTTCTTCTGCTTTCGTTTCTAAGATCAGTTTTTGCCCGTTTCAGAATAGATCAGATGAGCGCTGGCATGTGGAAGTATCTGCTCCCTTTGGCTATTCTGCAGATTGTTCTGATACAATTCGGAGTCGGAACGTGACAGCGTTGAGTTTCCCAAGAGAGGTTTTTAGACAATTATTCCGAAAACCTGCAACAACGCAATATCCGTTCACAAAAGCAAAGGTTCCTCAGGGTTTCAGAGGTCGCCCAGTCTGGGACATGAAAAAATGTATCGGCTGTAGCCTTTGCCAGATAACATGTCCATCCGGAGCAATAGAGTTGGTTGGGAAAGGTAAAACTGCAGAAATCAAGTATTATCTTGACCGTTGCATGTTTTGCTCACAATGTGCCGAGATATGTCCCACCAAGACAATCTCTATGAGTGAAGAGTTCGAGCTCGCTGGATTTGACCGCTCGAAAATGCTCTACTGGTATAGAAGAGAGGCCGAACCAAAACCGTGAAGTTCCCCAAAATGAGCGGTCTCAACACCTGTTGATCGGTTTTCTTGAGAACAAGGGAATTTGGCATTAGAATTCAAACAAACAAGTCTCTCTGGTGATTTCTCAAACTAGGATTTGAAGAAAGAGAAGTACAATTAAACATATTTTACAGATGTGTTTATGTCCAACTAGTCCAAGATTTGAAGTCAAGGTGCAGATTGAAGTGGCTCCAAAGAACGAGCGCATTACCATGTTGCATGGTGCTGGCGGTACAGTAATGCATGATCTGGTGAAGAATTACATCGTCAAATACTTCGGTGGGGCAACCAATGCAGAAGTTCCGCTCGAAGCTATGGACGACGCGGCAGTCATTGGTGGCATAGCTCTGAAAAGTGACTCGCACGTTGTTAAACCGATATTCTTTCCTGGAGGAGATATTGGAAGATTAGCAGTGTCGGGAACAGTAAACGACATTTCAGCTGTTGGCGCTGAGCCTTATGCTTTGGCCTGTGGTTTCGTCTTGGAAGAAGGTTTAGCCATTTCTGATTTTGAAAAGATACTCGTAAGCATGCAGAGCACATGTAATGAAGCTGGTGTAAATATCGTTACAGGCGATACCAAAGTTATTGAAAAAGGCTCTCTTGGCGGTTGCATAATAAACACCTCAGGAATCGGCAGAAGAACGAAGGCGTTAGACAAGAATTTCGAAATAGTGAAGTCGTGCAAACACAAATACGTTGCGCCTTGGACTCTCGATTCGAACCTCAAGGCTGGTGACAAGATAATCTTGTCGGGAACAATTGGGGATCATGGATTAGCTGTTTTGTCTGCGCAGGAAGGTCTCAAGTTTGGAAGTGAAATAAAGTCGGATGTCAAACCTCTGAATCGTCTCGTTCAACGTTTACTGGGTGAAGTTGGAGGAATTGTGTCCATAAAGGATCCTACAAGAGGAGGTTTGGCCGACGCGTTGAACGAGTTCACTGAGAAGTCGAAAGTGGGAATTTTAATTCATGAGGACAAGGTTCCAATAAAGGACAGTGTTCGGATCGCTTGTGAAATGCTTGGTTTGGATCCGTTTGAGGTTGGCAATGAAGGAAAGCTTATCATAGGCGTCGTTAAGGAAAAAGCAAATGACCTTTTGAGTCTATTAAGAGCGACTAGTATGGGAAAGGATGCGGAAATCGTCGGTGAAGCAACAAAAGAATTTTCAGGTGTGGCGATGCGAACTGTTGTAGGTGGAAAACGAATAGTCCCCAGACCCGTGGGCGATCCTGTTCCGAGGATATGCTGAGAGGAGATCAAATGTCAAGATCTTGGCATGCCAAGACCTCCGAAGAAACGTTGAAGGAGTTGGGAACTTCAGAAGCTGGTTTGAGCCAGAGCAGAAGTGCAGAAACGGTTAACCGAAAATGGGCCAAACGAGCTGAAGAAAGAGAAACGTTCATCCCCAATAAAAATGCTCTTCAAGCAATTTACAGATATCTTGATCATCATTTTGCTCATCGCTACTGGGCTTTCAATCGCCATCGGCGAACTGCCTGATGCAATAGTGATAATTGCCATAGTTGCTGCGACGGCGATACTTGGTTTTGTGGAGGAATTTCGTTCTGAAAAAGCTGTTGAAGCCTTGAAGAAGATGACCGCACCCACAGCAATGGTCTTGCGAGATGGAAAAGAAACCAAGGTTCCAGCCCGTGAAATTGTTCTTGGAGACATTGTTCTACTGTATGCCGGAGATATGATTCCTGCCGACGCTCGCCTGATCAAGTCTTTCAATCTGAAAGTGGACGAATCGTCTTTGACAGGAGAATCTTCTCCAGTAAAGAAAAACGTTGAATCTTGCAAAGAGGAAGTCCCGCTGAACGACCGTCAAAACATGGTTTTCACAGGAACGATCGTCGTCTATGGGCGCGGGGAGGCAGTTGCGACTTCGACTGGCATGAGTACTGAATTCGGAAAGATCGCAAAAATGGTGCAGATGAAGCGTGAAGAAAAGACGCCTCTCGAAAAAAGAACGCAGTCTGTGGGGAAATGGATTGGGATTCTGGCGATTTTGATCTGTGTGGCTGTTGGTGGAATGGGCGTGGCGGAGGGGCGCAACTTAATCGACATGATCCTATGGGCTGTCAGTTTGGCAGTGGCTGCGGTACCAGAAGCTCTTCCAGCAATCGTCACTGGGGCACTTGCCATTGGCATGTACAGGATGGCTAAAGTGAACACTATAGTGAAAAAACTTCCAGCTGTCGAAACGCTGGGATGCACCAGCGTCATATGCTCTGACAAGACTGGGACGATGACGAAGGGTGAGATGACAGTTCAGAGGATCTATATTGGCGATCAGAGTGTCAAAGTCACAGGCATCGGTTATGATCCCGAAGGCGACTTTCTGGTGGGCAATCAGAAACTCGACTCAAAAGACAAAAGGCTTCACTCGCTTCTGATTTCGGCGGCATTGTGTAACGATGCCAAGCTTGAAAAAGAAGCCGGCACAGACAGGTGGGTAATCAAAGGAGATCCAACGGAAGGCGCATTGGTCGTTGCCGCCGCAAAAGCAGGATTGTGGAAAGAAGAGCTTAGAGAAGCAACAGCCTCGAATAGATGAACTCCCATTTTCTTCTGAAACCAAAAGGATGACCACGATTCACGAATCTATGGGTAAGAAACGGATTGCCTACATGAAAGGAGCTCCGGAAGTAGTCCTCAGTAAATGCACAAGCGTTCTAACGAACGGTCAAGTTTCAAAGCTTAGCGATGATGATCGTGCAGAAATCATAGAAGCAAATGAGGCCATGGCTAAGCAAGCTCTTAGGAATCTGGGATTCGCATACAGAGAGCTCCCCCAAACCGTCAAAGTATGCGATGAAAGGATTGAGAAAGATTTTACGTTTGTTGGCATCGTAGGAATGATTGATCCCCCGAGAGATGAAGTGAAAGATGCCATAAACACTTGCAAGAAGGCTGGCATAGATGTTGTAATGGTGACTGGGGACCACAAGTTAACTGCCGTTGCAGTGGCCAAGGAGCTCAATCTGCTCGGCGAAAATGAAGATAGAAGGAAAGGTCCTCAAAGGCGAAGAGCTTGAAAAGTTGACTGATGAACAACTTACGAGCATTGTTCAAAATGTTGTCGTTTATGCGCGTGTATCGCCGGAACACAAGATTCGGATTGTCAAGGCTTGGAGAGCAAAAGGTCACGTAGTAGCTATGACCGGTGACGGTGTCAATGATGCTCCGGCGCTGAAGATGGCTGACATAGGCATCTCAATGGGTATTACGGGGACTGAAGTGACCAAGGAAGCATCAGATATGGTCTTGACTGATGACAACTTCGCCTCTATTGTAAAAGCGGCAAGAGAGGGGCGTGAGATATACGATAATATCAAGAAGTATCTGACGTACCTGATGCGTTGCAACATAATGGAGATTCTGGTGATGTTTATAGCGGTGGTTTCAGTCCCGTATCTTGCAAGAATATTCGCTCCAGGATCTAACAGTGCAGACATTGGTAACGCGACTATCGCATTAACTGCGGTTCAGGTGCTCTGGGTAAACTTGACGACTGATGGTTTGCCTGCTATAGCTTTAGGTGTCGATCCTGGCGACCCAGACATAATGGATAGGAAGCCGCGCGATCCGAAGGAAAGCGTGTTTACGCGAGACGTGAAAACATACCTGGCACTCGTCCCCTTGCTGATGACTGGTCTCTTGTTGTTCGGATACTTCTTTTATCGTCCATGGGAGAGCGGAGCACAATTGACGGAAGCCCGAACTCAACTATTGACTGCAATGATCTTGATGGAGCTTGCCAACGCGATCTCAGCGCGCTCTCTCAAGTATCCAGTTTGGCAAGTTGGTGTATTCAAGAACAAGTTTCTGTGGTATGCTGTCGGATCATCCTTTATCCTTCAACTCTTTGTGCTTTATACGCCGGGAATCAACTCAATTTTTGATGTGACTGCTCCCGAACCATTAGACTGGGCATTTGCAGTATTGTTCACTGCCATAGTCTTCACGGCGTTAGAACTCGCGAAGTTCTTCCTGAGTAGAAGACGCGGAAAAGTTGCCTAGAAAGACTTATATGATCAACGAAGAGAACATGCTTTCTCAAAGTCAAATCGGGAAGGTTCGTAAAGAAATGACTGAAATCAAACTTGCTAATCCGGCTCCGCTTGGATTGTTGGGTTTCGGATTGACTACAGTGCTTCTCAACCTAGCCAACGCTGGATATTTCCCTCTGAACAGTATGATCCTCGCGATGGGACTGGCATACGGTGGACTCGCTCAGGTAATAGCGGGCTATATGGAATTCAAGAAAGGCAACACGTTTGGTATGGTGGCTTTCTCCTCGTACGGTCTTTTCTGGTGGTCCTTGGTTCTGTTGGTTGTACTTCCGACTTTCACCTCACTCTCTGCATTCGGAACAAATACTTCAGGCATGGCAGCATACTTCGTCATGTGGGGTTTGTTCACCTTTGGAATGTTCTTCGGAACTTTGAAAGCAAACAGAGCACTGCAATTCGTGTTCGGTTCTCTAACGATTCTATTCTTCCTCCTAGCAGCTCATGAACTAACGCTTAATGCGGATCTGCTGACGGTCACTGGATATGAAGGCGTAATCTGCGGCTTAAGCGCCGTTTATCTAGGCTTCGCCCACGTTCTTAACGAAGCTCACGGAAAAACAGTTCTACCAATCGGGCCGATCATCCTTTAGACATTTCTTACCCTTTTCATTTTTCTCTTGAAAAAGTTTATATTCGCGAAAGATGGTCTTTCCACAAAATTCAATGAAGGTTATAACATGTCAGAGAGCAGCCTACCGTTCAATGAGAAATTTTACCCTGGAAAAATGCTCAAGGACGAATGGGAGAAATCAATAAAAAACCCACAAGAGTTCTGGGCAGAAAAGGCAAAAGCAATCGACTGGTTCAGGACATGGGACAAGGTTTTGGATGATTCCAACAAACCGTTCTACAAATGGTTTGCGGGCGGAGTCTTGAACATTAGTTATAACGCGTTAGATAGACACTTGAACACTCCTAAGAAGAATATGCTGGCGTATATTTGGGAAGGGGAAGACGGCGAGGTCCGAACCTACACTTTCTATCAGCTTTACCGAGAAGTCAACAAATTAGCGAAGGTCTTCAAAGACATTGGGCTCAAGAAAGGAGATGGAGTCTCTGTTTATTTGCCTATGATTCCTGAACTCCCGATAACGTTACTGGCATGCTCTAGAATAGGTGCAGTTCACACAGTTGTCTTCTCGGGCTTCAGTGCAGAGGCTTTGGCCGACAGAGTGAATGACTCTGGCGGAAAAGTCCTCGTTACTGCTGACGGTGCCTACAGACGGGGAAAGACTGTTACGTTGAAAGATACAGCAGATCGCGCATTGCAGGCCACTCCAAACGTTCAGCACGTTATAGTCGTCAAGCGCACAAAGCAAGAAGTTCCGATGAAAGAGGGACGTGACATCTGGATGCACGAAGCAATGAGTAAGGTCGAACCTAACGCTTACGTTGCGCCTGAACCAATGGAATCTACTGACCCCTTATTCATACTTTACACCTCCGGAACAACGGGAAAACCCAAAGGAATCCAACACGGTACTGGAGGCTACTTGGTTTGGGCTTATTGGTCTCTTAAATGGGGTTTCAACCCGAATGAGCAAGATATTTGGTGGTGCACAGCCGATATCGGGTGGATTACTGGTCACACCTACAATGTTTACGCGCCGTTGTCGATGGGAGTAACCTCTCTGATTTTTGAAGGAACACCCGACTATCCTGCTCAAGACAGGTGGTGGGAAATGATCGAAAGACACGGAGTCACCATACTCTACACCACCCCTACAGCGGTAAGGATGTTCATGAAATTCGGGGAACAATGGGTAATTAAGCACGATTTGAGCTCTCTTAGACTATTGGGAACAGTTGGCGAGCCAATAAATCCTGAAGCTTGGAAATGGTACTATCGCGTCATCGGAAAGGAAAAGTTGCCCGTAATCGACACCTGGTGGCAGACTGAAACAGGAGGCTTCATGATCGCGCCGTTGCCAGGTCTGGAACTTGTCACGCTCAAACCTGGCTCTGCCACAAACCCGTTGCCGAGCGTTCAGGCCGAAGTCTATGATGAGAAGGGGCAACAGGCACCAACAGGTGTCAAAGGCTTTCTTGTCGTTAAAACTCCATGGCCGGGAATGCTTGAAACTATATGGAAAGACCCTGAAAGGTACAAGCAGACGTACTTCGGAAGATGGCCTAACATCTACTACACTGGTGACTACGCTGTGAGAGACCCAGATGGCTATTTCTGGCTGCTTGGAAGAGCAGATGAAGTCTTGAAGGTCGCGGGGCACAGAATCGGCACCGTCGAAATTGAAAGTGCACTTGTGTCACATCCAGCCGTTTCAGAAGCTGCGGTCATGGGAAAAGAAGATGCACTGAAAGGTGAAGTTCCAGTTGCGTTTGTGACGCTCAGAAGCGGTTTCCAGCCCTCAGATGAACTGCGAGCAGATCTAATAAAACACATCAGAACGACGATCGGTCCGATTGCGACACCAGACGCGATTGTTATCGTCAACAGATTGCCGAAGACACGCAGTGGCAAAATCATGAGAAGACTGTTGAAAGCGGTGCTATCGGGTGCTGCTCTAGGCGATGTTTCGACGCTTGAAGACGAGGGATCAATGACCGAAATCAAAGCAACTTACGAAGAACTCAAGAAGCAACTGGAAAAGAAGTAGTCCCTTCTCCTTTTCTTTTCTTTCAAGAAAAGTGTCTTTCCATTAGTTAATTGTGCGTATCTATATATTCTCGAAAATCAGAAAGGTAGTGCGGTGTGATGGTTGCCGCTTCCGTTAGTTGAGCGTTCACAAAAAGAAATCGCTGAAGCTGTCAGGAAGAGGATTGGAGCAGTTGATGGCGTCAGAGGCGTCGGTCAGCTGGATGTTCGCGTCAGTGGGAAAAGACTCGACGTCAACGCACTCCTTCTGGTTGATTCAAACCTTACGTGGGAGGACGCCCACAGAGTTGCGTTGGCCGCAGAGAGAACTGTGATGTCAGAGTACCCTGGAGCTAGAGTTGCGATCAATACAGAGCCTTTTGGGATTGACGCGGAAAGTGTTTGGAAACTTGCAAAAGACATTGCCGATGGTGTGCCTGGTTCCAGAGGTGTTCATAATGTTCACCTACAGAGAATTGACGAGAAACTATATGTTGACTTGCATCTGGAAGTCAGTGCCAACCTGACCGTCAAACAAGCTCATGAGATTGCAGATCAGGTTGAGAAGAAGATAAAGTCAACCAACTCGAACATTTCCGAAGTTACTGTTCACATCGAATCTGCATCGGAACGCGTGTCAAGAGAGATGTCTAGAGTTGAAACCGAGCTGGAGTCGTTCGTCGAACACATCGCCAAGAGTTTTCCTGAAGTCAAAGATATTTGTGACATTAACGTTCGCAGAGTCGGAAACGCAACTCATCTGGTTCTTCGATGTCGCTTCGACCCCAATCTGAGCATTGAGAAGGCCCATAAGATTACGAGCAAAATTGAAAGAGAGATCAGAGGGACATATCCTGAAATTACCCGAATAGATATACATGAAGAACCAGTGTAACCCCCATCGTTGCATGAATAGCCTTGATTCCATAAGCCCTAAATATCACCTGTCGATAGTCAGTTAGACTCAACCACATCCATTATGATGACCATCTTTGAGGCGGATTCAAGAATACGGCGAAGGAAAGAAACGTTGCAGCACAAAAAGACTACTGGTCCGTCCAAGCAAAGGACGCCTATCAACTAGTCGACACGACTGATAAAGGCTTATCTGAAAAGGAAGCAGAAAGACGTCTCAAGACTTACGGACGCAACGAACTGCCTAGACATGCGTTCAGTACCATTCAAGTTGTTCTCAGGCAGTTCAAGAATCCGATCTTCGCAATTCTAATCGCCTGTGCAGTAATAGCAGGCGTCTTCGAAGCGCCTGAACAGGCTATAGTAATACTTCTGATGATCGCTATCAGCGTTGTCCTAGGGTTCTATAACGAATACAAGGCAGAAAGAATTGTTGAGAACCTCCGCCAAAATGTAGCAATCAAAGCAGTCGTGGCCAGAGACGGCAAATCCTCGCAGATTGATTCCAGACAACTGGTTCCTGGAGATCTAGTGTCGGTCTACGTTGGTGACATTGCGCCGGCGGACATGAGACTTGTTAAGTGTAACGAACTGCAGACTGATGAAGCAACGTTCACTGGGGAGTCTTTCCCTGTTGAAAAAACTTCTGAGCCCATTACAATTGAGCGTCCGACGCCCCAGCAACTCACGAACTATCTTTTCATGGGTACAGTGATTGTGCATGGGGCTGGTCAGGGCGTTGTGGTTTCGACTGGAAGAGACACTCAGTTGGGAGCAATTTCCAAGAGTTTGGTGCGCGCTCATCCCGAGACGGAGTTTCAACGAGGTGTCCGTCAGTATGGGACTATGCTTATCATGTTGACTCTTGCTCTTACAATCGCGATTTTCGGTTTGATGTCTGCTGTCGGTAAGCCTATTATTGATTCGCTGTTGTTCTCTTTGGCTGTTGCCGTCGGGTTAGTGCCCGAACTGATGCCTGCCATCGTTACCATAAGTCTCGCAAGAGGTGCCAGCAGAATGGCGAAAGTGAAGGTCGTCGTGAAACGTCTTGTTTCCATTGAGGATTTCGGCAACATGAGTGTTTTCTGCACTGATAAGACCGGAACACTGACTGAGGGAAAGGTTGCTCTTAATGATTGCCGTGGTCTAGGCGACAAAGAAGACGAAAGGGTGCTGCCTTATTCGTTGCTGTGCAATTCGGCAATTGTGGGAGAAACCATCGTTGGTAATCCTATGGATACCGCGATCTGGGATTATGCTATCAAGACTGGCAAGCAAGATAGTGTCAATCCTTATATGAAAGTCCATGAAATTCCCTTTGACTATCAGCGGCGGATAATGTCAGTCATCGTGAAGAACGGCGACAATTACCTTCTGATCAGTAAAGGAGCACCCGAATCAATTTTCTCCAGATGCAAATATGCAGATCTCGGTGGAAACATCAAGCCGATAGACTCAGTCAAGGAAGCTGTCAACGACAAGTTCTTCAACCTATCGGAGCTGGGTTATCGAATCCTTGCGGTCGGAAGCCGACAAACAGAGTTCAAGTCTTCTTATTCTGTCGAGGATGAGAAGGATCTGACTTTGTTGGGTTTTCTGATATTCACTGATCCGCCCAAAAAAGACGCGCATGAAGCCATTGACAGACTCAAGCAAATGGGTGTTGACGTGAAAATCCTGACAGGCGACAACGAGCTCGTGGCCAAAACAGTGTGTGACGAACTTAAAGTACCTGTCAAGAGGATCATCGTGGGCTCAGACCTTACACAGATGAGTTGGACAGAAGTCAAAGAGGCGGTCGAGGAAACCACGATCTTTGCGAGGATAACTCCTGAGCAGAAACTTGACGTAATCAAAGCGCTGAAGGAAAATGGTCACGTAGTCGGGTTTGGAGGCGACGGGGTAAATGATGCTCCAGCTCTCTACGAGGCTGACGTAGGCATATCGGTCGATACAGGAGTCGACGTTGCAAAGGAAGCAGCTGATATCGTTCTTTTGGAAAAGGATCTCTTGGTCATGGCAGACGGTATCAACGAAGGGCGCAGGATCTTTGGGAATACCATAAAGTACGTTTTGATGGGAACAAGTTCCAACTTTGGAAACATGTTCAGCGTCGCTGCAGCAGCAGTGTTTCTGCCTTTCCTTCCCATGGCACCGATTCAGATTCTTTTCATGAATTTGCTCTATGACATTTCAAACATGACTTTGCCGACAGACAACGTAGATGAAGAGTACATTAAATCGCCGAAACATTGGGACATCGGATTCGT
Organism: Candidatus Bathyarchaeota archaeon; assembly: GCA_963845885.1. Taxonomy (GTDB): domain Archaea; phylum Thermoproteota; class Bathyarchaeia; order Bathyarchaeales; family Bathycorpusculaceae; genus DASPPK01. The sequence goes on along the minus strand of CAWJTU010000017.1, from coordinate 52,625 downwards.
CAGAAAATACACTCTTTTCTTCGGTCCGTTTAGTTCGCTTTATGACTTTCTTACGTTCGGCATAATGCTTTTCATCTTCGGATGTTGGGCAGGAACGCCTCACAGCACCTTGGAAGCGCTTTTTCAAAGTGGCTGGTTCGTAGAGTCCTTCTGGACAGAGGTTTTGGTCATGTATGTCATTAGAACTAGACGCATTCCTTTCTTCACGAGTCGCCCGGGCAAATGGCTCACGGTTCTGACTCTCTCTTGTGTGGCCTTCGGAACGGTACTTCCCTTCACTTTCTTAGGCGGTTTCCTAGGGTTCACGTCACTTCCCCCTAGCTATTGGGCTCTTCTATTACTGATGGTAGCCACCTATTTGGTGCTTGTAGATGCGGGTAAGGTGTTCTTCTATAAGATATGCAAATTTTGAGGAGAAGGATGGGAATGGTAAGTATTGATCTATTTCAATGGTGGGCTGCGACTATTAGCGCAGGCAGTCTTTTTCTTACGCTCGTAGGCGCGTACCTTTATCTTGAAAGCAAGAAAAGAAGGAAGGAAAACGAAAGAAGAAAAGAAAGAAGCATAAGGCGCTTGTTAACGGACTTCATTTTCGTCTGGGTTCTACTCGGTCTCTTGATCTTCTACATAGTGGCCATAGACATAGGTTCGGACGTGATTTTCGCAGCTGGAAACGTTTTGGTGGAAGCAGCTTTAGTAATCTACCTGGTGAAAAACAAGACGAAAGAGTCTTGAACGACCTAGTATTTTCAGTTCGAATTCTTGAGGCTCGTCGTCCACTAGTCACGTTCACTATGATTTCTACGGGTAGAACCTTCTTGTAGTTCTTGGAAAAGGTATCGAGTCGATTATGTTCTCCAAGTCAAGCATCCATGTCAGAAGTCTTTCCAACCCCATTCCGAAACCAACATGCGGCACTGTACCGTAGCGCCGAAGGTCGATGTACCAATCGTAGTCTTTCTCGTTGAGACCCATCTCTTTGAGTCTTGTCACTAGTCTTTCTTTGTCATCTTCTCTGGCTCCACCCGTTGATATCTCTCCTATTCTGGGAACCAGCATGTCCGTCGACATGGCTATGTCTGGGTTGTCTCTGTAGGTTTTGCAGTAGAAGGCTTTGATTTCTTTTGGATAATCGTATACGAAGAAAGGTTTGCCGAAATCTTCTGCTAAGGTTTTCTCCTCCTCGTAACCGAGGTCCGTGCCCCACTTTGTCTTGAGACCCTTCGAATTGAGTCTTTCAATCGCTTCCTTGTATGTGATTTTTGGGAAAGGCGGTTTCACGATCTGCAGTTTCTTCAGATCAGCTCCCAGCTCCGAGAATTCGTCTTTGCATTTTTCAACTGTTCTTCCGCAGATATGTGTAACCAGTTCTTCTTCAAGTTGCATGAGATCTTTCATTTCTGCAAAAGCTTGTTCTGCTTCTATATGCCAATATTCGGTAAGATGTCTTATCGTTCTGCTCTTCTCAGCTCTGAAGGACGGTGCAATACAATAGACTTTTTCCAGAGAATATATGAGAATTTCAAGATACAGCTGAGCGCTCTGCGTTAGGTACATTGGCTGATCGAAATATTTCAGACTGAACAGGGTTGATCCACCTTCGCATGCACTCGTGATAAACATCGGTGGGGAAACCTCCGCGAACTTCTGTTTTTGAAAGAATTCGCCAGTGAACTGAAGTACTTCGGATCTTACTTTCATCACAAGATTCATGCGGCGACTGCGCAACCATAGGTGACGGACGTCTCTCAGAAATTCTTCGCTCTTGTCTTTTGTGATGGGGAAAAGCTCGGCTAGACCGATAACCGCCATTTTTTCAGTGACGATCTCGAATCCACCTGGCGCTCGTGGATCTTTCTTCACTGTGCCTTCGAGTGTAAGAGATGATTCAATGGTTATCTTTTCAGCCTCTGTCCAAGCTGCGCTTTCTTTCTTCACAGGACATTGAATTATCCCTGAAGAGTCTCTTAGGACAAGGAAGATAGTTTGCTTTCCTTCTCTCTTGCGATAGACCCAACCGCGTACTACCACTTTCTTGTCTTCACAAACGCCTTCTAGGATTTGACGTATGGGCACGTAGTCCATGCAGGTCAGCCTTTTCCTTTGGAATAATGGCTTCAAACGTAAATACCTATTGCGCATTTTCTTGTCCGACAGTTACGCTAAGCATGTAGAACGGTCCACGACTCCTCTCTAGGTCGCCTAGACTTTCATCAATCACATAATTCTTAAATCTTCGAGCTTCAAGCTCTATATCGCTAAGTGTTGAGACATTGGAAAGCGAATACAAACTGAAGAGTTCTAGAACGTTCAGCCATCGCTATTTCAAGCGTCGTTTTCGTGGAAATAGTCTTGGGGTTAGCAGTGAACAGTCTCGCGATAGTCAGCGACGGTCTGCACGCTACGCTGGACGCTTTGACGACGTTCATTCTGCTTTGGGCTACCCGTGTTTCATTGAAACCGCCTGATGAGGAACACATGTATGGTCATCAGAAATTCGAAGCGATAGGAGGGCTCGCTGGTGGAATATCCTTGATTGTAGTCGCTTTGGTCATCATATATGAAGCCGTTTTGAAAATACTGACTAGTCAAACTGTGAATTTTGGTCTCGAGTATGTGGGTTTCATAGCAATTGCTTACACATTTTGTATAGATTTCTTTAGAGTCGGAACGCTGATGAGAGCTCGCAAGAGCGAAAGCTCAACCATGAGAGCAGGGTTCTATCATGCAATTGCAGATCTAAGCTCCACGATCATCGCGTTTGTGGGTTTCGGCTTGGCTATTGTCGGATTTCCGTGGGGAGACTCCTTGGCATCGATAATTCTTGGTGGACTGCTGTCCTATCTCAGTGTGAAATTGCTCTGGTCCAGTGCGATGGAATTGAGCGACACGATATCTAAGCAAGTGGTAGATAGGGTTAGAGACGCGTTGAAGGCTAGGAAGGAGATTTGCAAGATCGAAGATCTCAAAATCAGAAAGGCCGGTGATAAGACTTACGTTCGGACGACCCTGCAGATTCCAGATTATCTGACGCTGGAACAGGCTCATGATTTGACTGGGAGCCTCGAAGCAGATCTGAAGAAAATCATTGGAAACGCGGAGGTCGTTATACAAACCAAAGCATGCGTGACGGAAATGACGACTGAAAAGGTCGTTGAGGCTGTGGCGAAAGAAGTTCCGGGAGTAAAGGAAGTGCACGAAATAAGCGTCACGCACACAGAGGGGAAACTCTACATTACGTTGCACGCTTATGTCGATCCGAAGTTGTCTATAAAGAGAGCTCATGAAATAGCTGAAGGAATTGAGGGTAAAATAAACCAAAGAGTTCAAAATGTTGAGGACATTGCAGTTCACATAGAACCGTCCAGCCTAAGGGAAAGGAGAGGTGCAACTGTCAATGAAGAAGAAATTAGAGAGATAGTGCACGCAATCGCCGACAGTTATCAACATGCTTTCCGCATCAAAAGAATAGCCACATACGTGGCAGGAAGGAAACGTTACATAAACATTGACTGCAGTTTCACGCGTGAAGTCTCTGTAGAAGAAGCGCATAACATTGCATCGTCGATAGAAGAAAAGATCAAACAACACTTTCTGGAAACCATAGTGACCGTGCATTTTGAGCCGAATCAATAGGTTTCTAACTGCAAAAAAGGGAAGAAATAGGCTATCAGCCGATTTCGATTTCTTTTATCAACGCCAAGTTGTCTAGGCTGTTGAGTCTCATTTTTGCTTCTGATATTGTGTATAGCACATTTCCTATGTATAGGGACCTTTGCACGTAGTAGTCTTGGTTGTAGATGTCGATTCCATTTTCTATGTGGCTTATTTTGCCTTCAAGGGTTAAGCCTCCGTCTAGCGATATGTTGAAGACGTATGCGCCTTGCCAGACTGGTTGTCCATATGCGCCTGCAGGTACTTGCCCAGGCGGATATTGGCTCTGATCGACCTTTGCTTCGAGAACAGGTATCACTAGCAAGTTCTTTGACTTGTCGAACAGGAATGCCTTGGGATCACTTAGTACGGGTGAGGTTGTTCCTCGTTCTCCAATCGTGTAGTTGGCGATTTGTATAGGCATGCTGACGTTGCTCACGTCGAACAGTGATATCTTAACTCCTTGATACCATGCAAAGTATCCGTTTTCTGAAGCCGTCGTCTCTTTCCCGATTCCGATCAGATGGTTCTCGTCGTAGGGATGAAGATAATCCGAATATCCTGGAATAGTCAAGTTTCCCAATTGGCTTGGCTTAGCTGGGTTGCTGAGGTCAATTACGAACAATGGGTCGGTCATCATGAAAGTTACGAGATAGCATTTGTCGCCCATGAATCGCGCTGAGTGGAAGTTCTCTCCTTGTGAAAGGTTCTCAAGTCTTCCAACGATGCTCAAGTTCATATCCAACACGTAAACATTGCTTTCTTGCCCGCCGAAGGGGGTTGGGATTATCGTAACGGTGCCGTTTGAAGATTTGGTCGTTGGCCCGGTCGATGTGACTTGGCTGCCCCATCCTGTTGTGACCACTCGGAAGTAATCTCCGAATTCGTCCATCGAATACTGGTTGAGAATTGATCCTGGAACTGTGCCTTGCGCGTTAGGGGTGATTGTGCTGTTTTCGACGTGTATGCGATAGATTGATGTCTCCGTTTGTCCAGAGAAGTCCGTCTGGTCATACACGTTCTGTGTGATGTATATGTTGTTCAAGGACACGTATAGTGTGCTCGTTCCACCGATCAGGAGGGTTTTTGAACTCGGGGTCTCGGTAACGTTTTCAATGTTCACTGCTGCGATGGTTGTGAAAGTGAAGTAATTGTCAGTCACGTTCGAGTAATAGATGTCCGAGGAAGACACGTCTGTTTCAGTCCCGTTCAATCCGATGCTAGGAAGGTTCACCTTATCAACGGTAATATTCGGAAGAACCTCGACTCTGTAGTACGCGAGTTGGCCTGCTACCAAATAGACGTAGTTGCCAATCATTCTTGAGCTAAGATAGTATCCGCTCGTGCTGAATGTCTCAAGTAGCGTTGGGTTCGTTCTATTCGAGATGTCAAATATCTTAACATATGTCGTAACATCTTGAGAGTACATAGTCGTCGGAGAATAAGGTCCTGTAATTCCTGGACTGACAGGTAAGCCATAGTAGGGTAGTGGAATCATACTGTAATTGGACCCGAGTACGGCTAGTTTGTCGCCGTTGACGAATATCCCGGAGGGCGACATGTCCGTGAAAGTTATCCTTGAAGCTACCTGTGCTTCTTCAGGCGGGTACGCTTTCACAATCGTGACGTTGTCGCCTGCGAGCACGAAGATGTACCCGTTATTGTCGACTTTGACGAAGTCTGCCTCGTCAACACCCGTGACCTGTATGTTTGTACCGGAATGTGTTAAATCTGTCGCGCTAAGAGAGGTCGTGACGCCTGGAAGGGCAGAAAATCCCTGAGGGCCACTGGCAATGAAAACGCCTCCATTCCTTGTATAGTAGGGGGACGTGTACTGGCTCTGCGTTTTGTTTTTCAAGAAATCTTTGAGTTCGTTGTAAGAGGAGAACGTTGACATGAATGGAGAGGTTTTTGGCAACTGAATTTGTGGTACGTAGCCTAGTTGATAGCAAACTGAAACCAATATTACAGCAAGAAGGACCGCTGCAATCCCGTATAGTCTTATTCGTTTTGTGATTTCCTTCTGCATTGATTATTCACCAGAGCAATAGAAGGATTCAGAAGAATAATATGCTAAGCCCTAGAACATTCTGTTCCAACAGTTAGAACGGTCTCAAAGACCATATTCGCACGGCTTCATACCAGAAGATCGCCGTTACAATCGCTCCGAATGTAAGAATGAACAGGTTTTCCCGTGTGAAACCCTGCATCAGAACCAGAATATATGCTGCATAGAAGGTGGTGGAGAATACAGCGTAAAAGAAATATCGTGGGAACAGCATCCTGCCAAGTTTTACGAAGTGTTTCAGGACACCGATCTTGACTTCACTGACAAGGGCATAGTTCCCTCCAATTTCTTGCTTGGCCACTAATCCGAGCTGTCGAAGCTGTTCAAGATGATGTTGCGCAATGCTAGGACTACTGAAATGTAGGAGCTTCTGAATTTCCCTAACGCTCATAGGACGACCGGTCTTCAATAAGAGCCAATAGACTTTCCAATCCTTGCCCCTGAGCGAATATTCGAGCTCCGTTTCTCCTTCATTGTTCAACTGTTAGCCCACATCTTGGATACAAAATAGCAACCGCCCCTTATAATTCCAATTTCTAGAACACACGTTCTTACAATTCAGTGTCCATAGGGAGAAATCTAACTCATCCTTCAGCAGTTAGTCTGCACAAACGTTCGCGACGGTTTGTCGTTTTATGATGGTGGCGGTGGAGGCGAGGAAGGAGGTGGAGGCAAAGGCTGTTGGGAAGTTGGAGGTTTTCTTCTTCGGAAGACGATAATTGCTGCCGCGATCACTATTATGACAGCTATTCCAGTGATGATATAGACTAAATTGTTCTGAATGATGTCAAGAGCACTTGCTGACCACAGATTTGTCTCAGTTGCTTTAAACGAGATTTCTTCGTATCCGCCAGAAGTGGTAACTTGGCCGTCAGAAGTGGTAATGTCTGTCCCGTTTATGTATAGTTCAACCATGACACCGGTGCTTTGGTCCCAGTATGTCTTGTATTCGAACAAGAGATTCACCTGCGCTATTGTCTCGTTAGCTTTGTAGTCTACTACGTTGACGTTTCTGTCTGCTCCCGCGTACATTCTTGTCACGGTTTGATTTATGGTGGTTCCGGGTGTTTGTGGGGTAAGCGGGTCTCCAGCTGTCAAGTTGGATGCGACGAGGTATGAATTTCCAGCTGAGTTGCTGCTTTGAACATCGATGTCGAGGCTTTGGGAGGTCTGCGTACCGTTGTTGAAGTGAAGAGTCTGGTTCAGGCTGGCTGTTGTGCCCGCGACGCTCAAGAAGTCTATTCTCACCCAGTTCACCTTCTTTGTCTCTGTGACGTACGAAGGCTCAGTTCCGTTTCCAGTCCAGGAGACCGTGATTTGACCATACTTAACCCAGTCTCCAGCTTTAACTCCGACCGCGTAATCTTTGGCACGAACCAATGTGGGAGCGAATGCTCCTGCCACGAGAATTACCAAAAAGCAGACTTTTAGATTGTTTCCTTTCAAGTTACTCACAAGTTATTCCTTCTTCTGTCTTAGATCTGTGGGTATATCAGTTTTTCTTAACTAGGTATTGTGCGTGCGCACTTTCCAGAAAGACTATTCCCACATGAAAAACAGCTTGCATATTTGGATCCAAATATTCATGATACATTGAAACCTAGGAGGGGGGTGTCACCGTCTATCTTTTCTATTTCATAACGTGGAGGCAATCAACAACTTTTGAACTAGGATCGCAGAGCAGTAGTCAGATCCTCTTGAACTTCTACGGCTGGTTTCTCGGCATTTACAATTCGCCATTTCCCCAAGGAAGCAAGAACTAAAGCCTTCTTTCTAATTCCCCTCAACTGGTCAAGGTTCTCAAACATTTCGAAATTCTTCCGCGTTTGATGTATTCTCCTTTCAGCCTCCTCGGGTGATACATCGAGGAAAAACATGAATTCCGATGTCGGAACTGTCAAAGCGAAAAAACGATAGGCTAATTTATGAAGCGGGGAAGGCAAATAGGCTGTCCCCATCAGATACCTGACAAAAATGACGTAGTCGTATTTCCGCCATGAGTAGATGAGAACGGAACGGACAACATCAAGCATGTAGAAAACGGCGGAGGCAAAGTGAGCGCTTCTGCCACTCTGGTACAGAAACTGATGAGCTTTCACTCCAAAGAAATTGTCGTCCGACGGATGGATTCGCAGAATAGACCGTTCTCTTCTCTCCCTTGAGATTCTTTGCAAGCCTAAATCCTTGTGTGCTTTTGCCTGAAGCGTCCAACCCATCAATTACGACGAATACCAAGAGGTTAGACGCCGCCTCCGAAGAGCAGGAAAGTCAAAACACTGAAAAGTGGTACTGTAAGATTGTCAAAACCCATAGGGGAGAAACCTTCGGCCAATGTCGCGACTGCGGAAGCAGCAAGCAAGGCAACAATCTTCGAGAAAAATGAGAATTGGTAGATGTATGAGAAGAATAACGTGCTGCCAGCAAGGCTTGCAAAGGATATCAGGAACATCGCGATGGACCCTTCGAGGCTCTTCTTGGCTCACAAGCGTGTACGCATGTTTGCCATATTTTTCACCCACAATTGAGGCTGCTGCATCGCCATAGGCCATTGGAAGGATTCCTACTGCGATGACGTATGCTTTTCCCCCGAACAAAAAAGCAAGGGCAGTGTAAGCTATTGCATAAAAGACCAAGCCCCACTGATGTCCCTCCTCCGTTATGACTGACAATCCTTTCAGTTTCCGTGTTTATGCCCTTGAAGGGCGAATAGGGCGTGGCTAAAAAGGTGACCAAAATGAAGGGTGCCGCGACGAGAGTCGGAAAGATCGCGAGCGAGAAAAATGGAATGATGAACGGCAAATTTCCTATCATTATGTGCAGGAATTTTCTAGCTGTCTTCTGGGAGATGTTGAGAACTCTATCTATCCTGCTCGAAATGAGAATGACGATGAGGACGTATCCATAACATAGTAGCATCAGAACAACATTTGCCACTATCTCTTCAATATTCGTCAAGTCACAACATGGCTCCAGCTATGAATGCTAAGAGTCCAAAAATGAACCAAAGTAACACGATTTTCTTGATCTTCCGTGCCTGCTCTCTTGAATGATCGTTGATAAGGACGAATGATGAAGCAACAAGTCCAATGTCGGTGAGGGCGACGAACGGGATAAACCAGAATGAAACGAGCCCCAAGAACCATGGCAACGGACTAAGTGACACGGCGGTCAAATAGAACAGTGCTGCAATGATTGAGGCGCTCTTGCTTCCATATCGAACCGCAAGCGTCTTGACATTTTCCGTTTTGTCGCCTTCAACGTCAACGATTCCCTTTGTTATTTCTCTGCCAGTGTTTGAGAGAAACGCCATCGAGGCGAAAAGTAACACGTTCAGTTTGATAGAGTTTGTCATTACTATGCTTCCATATACAAAAGGAATTGCAACACAAGCACTTACAAGAAAATTGCCAGGAAGTCCACTTCGCTTTCCAACCGTTGTATAACCGACGAAAAGCATCCAAGCGATTACGGCGGTGGCAAAACACAAAGGATATGCGGGGTTTGTCAAGTAGGACGCGATAAAACCTGCTAGGCTGAGAATTGACGCGAAAACCAAAGCTTCTTTCGGTTTGATCAAGCCGCTTGCTATTGGACGTGTAGGTTCATTTATTGCGTCTATTTTACGATCGTAATAATCGTTTATGACCATCGAGGCTGCGGTTAGCATGAATCCGGTGATGAAACCGTATACGAGACCCATCCAAGCTTGGTTTACACCTCTAAAATCAGCGAGTATCGCTCCGGCTAGCACTCCCACGCCCATCATGATGCAGTTCAAAGGGCGAATTAGACGAAGGTAGCCACTGGCTCTATTCATGATAGCTCAAGCCTTTATGGAAATTTGGATCTTTTAGCATAACTTTCACTAAGTAAGTCGCGAACATTATAAAATCTCTCTGTCAAGACGCAAAATCGAACCAGTTTCCTATTTACTAAACAGTTCTGTAAAAGAATGCATTCAAGAACCGTCCACATTTTATTCAGTTAAGTTTAATACGGTTCGGTGCAAGTAACTGATTGAAAAGTTTGTTGGTGAATTGGTTTGCATGCTAATTACGACATTGAAAGGTTGAGAGTCATCATACCAGTTGGCGGTAAAGCCACCCGCTTGCTGCCACTTACCGCTGAAACAAGTAAGGCCTGCATACGTTTGCTAAACAGACCTCTCATAGAATTCTCTCTTCTGCCTCTAGCAAGACAAGGCATCAAGAACTTTATCTTCGGCGTTAAAGGTTACACGAACTACAGAGATTTGCATGACTATTTTGAATCTGGTTATGGTTTCTCTGCCAGATACGGTATCGAACCGCGTGTTCACATAAAGTACCAACCCAACGTTGAAGATCTCGGGAGCGCAGATTCTGCAAACATAAACATGCAATACTACAACGTTAAAGACCCCGTGTTCGCCGTGCAAGGTGATAACATCTTTGACGTGTCCGTGAAAGACCTTGTTGAATTTCACAAAAAGAAAGGCGCAGTTATGACTATAGCTCTGAGAGAAGTTGAAAACGTCGAAGGATTCGGCATAGCTGACATAAACAAAGACATGCGCATCCAACGTTTCGTCGAGAAACCTTCACCTAAAGAAGCACCCTCAAATCTCGCCAATACAGGTTTGTACATGGTTTCCCCAGAAATAAGGAAAATTTTCAAAGAAAAAGGTGTCAGACAAATAATACAGGAAAGGCATCGCTTGGACTTCGGCTACGATTTCATTCCGTACCTGATCAGCACTGGACGGCCAGTGTACGGTTACACTCTCAAAGGGAGCTGGTTCGATGTCGGGACACCCAAACGTTATCTTGAAGCCATGAATGACATGCTCTACGGAAAGTTCGCCTCACTTACCGATTTTGGCGGAAAATTGGATGACGAGAATAGAGTGTGGGTTCAAGGCGAAAGCTCGGACTCAATGAAAAGAAGACAAGAAATCATAGGAAAGATCAAGAAAGGAACAATCGAAGTCGACGGTGCCGTCCTCATCGGAAGACACTGCGAAATCGGCGACGGCGTCAGAATAGTCGACTCCTGCATTGACAACTACACAAAGATTGGCAATGGAGCGGAGATAGAAGGATCTGCAATTATGGATCGAGTTATCATCGGAGACAAAGCACAGATAAAGGAAAGCATCATTGGACGACACGTAAAAGTCGGATCCAATCATCAGAAACCCACGAAGATCGAATCTGTTTCAACTGTCGCTGACGATGTTGTAATTGAAGAAGGTTGCATCTTAACTGCCACGAAGATCTATCCCCATCAATACGTGAGAGGGATTTTCAAAAATCAGACTCTAATGATAAGTTAACACAAAGCAGCATAACCAAAATCATCTTATGAAATCAGAACCGTTCAAGGTTGCTGATCCAGAGAATGAACATTGACTTGTCAGAAATTCGAAGGAAGACCGTCACCGCAAATGAATACATCTGTGGTCTGGACGAAGTGCCCAGAGAACTTTTTCTGGCGAAGAAGCGGACTTATCTATTGCAGCCTGAGGCAGTAGAGGCGCTGCGCATATATGTGGGCGACTTCGTTGTCGTCGCATTCTCGGCTTCCTGGTGCAAAGACTGCGCAGAACAAATTCCAGTTCTAGCCCTAATATCCGAAGCGACTGGTTTGGAAGTAAGAATTTTCGGTGGCGTCAAGGGAGATCCACTGAGTCATATTAGCAAGTGGAGGATTCCACCTTCTCCACCCGAAATTGCAACGTTACACGTCGATAAGCTTCCTGCGATAATCGTGTTTAAAACTGACGGAGACGAGGTTGACAGAATAGAAGAACGCCCAAAAAAGATGCCCACTCTCGAACAAGAACTCTGCGAAATAGTTGAGAAAAGCTCTAAGCTCTGAACCATTTGAAAATAAGGTATCTCCCTTTTCTCTCTTCAGAACTTGGAGTCGCGATTATGAACCTCTTTCTAACCGTGGTTGCCAGTCTTCCAGCCTTAACGATTTCAGTCGCAGTTATCATTGACTCAGCTCTCTTGACTGAGACCATGTACGGCGCATGCTCAACGCCTGGACCCTGTTTGTAGACGGCGAAATCACATCCGAATTTTATTCCAGGTGTCACAATCAATCCGTTCTCTCTCAGATCGTGATAGACTGAATACTTTTCATCGAATTCTTCGTAAAGGTTCTTCGCCATCTTGCGAAGTTTTGTCAGCCCGACCTTGGTTTTTTTCCGTCCCTCATACACCGTTATCTTTTCTTTTTCAACCAGGTAGAGCCCCTCCATCAGGTCAAGGATGAGCGGTACACTGAACTCTGGGATTTTTGGTTTGGCAATTCCTAGTGGTTTACCGTAGAAACCATTCTTATATAGTTCAGATCCTTGTGTCGGGTTCCATACCACCAGAAAGTTCTCGATTAATTCTACTCCAATCTTCTTGGGCACAGTTGATTCGCCTATTACATTATGAACGAAAGAATTCGCACGGCGTCAGCTGCGTCCTCTGCCTTGTCTGCAGAGTCTTCCAATAGTTGGATTACATCTCTCAGCAGGATGAGGGGGGGAAGATCCATCTTGGCGGTCAGAATTTTCATTTCGAGTTCACGGTAGATCGCGTCAACCTTTCGTTCAGCAATTTCAACATCCTTGGCCTTTTCCATCGTTTTAGATGCGCCGTAGTTCAGAACCATGACAGTTTCTCTGAGTTTCAATACTGTGTCGAAAACCGCTTCTGACAGGCTCAACAAGTCTTTCTTAATGTCGGCTGGAACGTTCCAACGGTGACTCATGATTTCATTTAATCGAAAGGCTATGCCTTTTGAGAAGTCTGCCACTTCGCTCGTTAGGTTTGTGAATCTCAGAAAGTCTTCCCTGCTGATCAGGATTGCTCCAATCTCCGCGAGTTCTTGAGATACTAGGCGTCTGGCGTTGTCGACTTCTTCTTCTCCGTTACTTATTTCGTTGAAGAGTTGTTTCGTTTTTTCCTTGTCGTTCTTGATGTAACATTCAATCATTTGGGGAACTTTTCTTGTTTGGTCCACAACTCTCCGTAGATGTTCTTGACAAACGTTAAGCGCTTTCCTTTTCACTCGTTCTTCGGTTTCTGCTGGTAAGACCAAACTTTCCCGCCTCAAAGTCACGGATACATCTGTTTAACCATAATCATGGTATACTCTTAAAAAAGTAGCTGATGATAATTCCTAAATTGGTGTGCCCAGCTGATCAAAACCAATCTTGTTTCCGAAGTATTGATGCAGAAGCGTTGCCAAATCGTCGATTTTGGTTCGGACTTGTTTCCACGAATCGCGATCACGCACTGTGACCGTGTCGTTGCCCAACGTATCATAATCAATAGTGATACCTAACTGGGCTCCAATTTCGTCGGCACGCGCGTATCTTCTGCCAATCGAACCTGACTCATCATATTCCACTAGGAATCCTTCATTGACCAGCATCTTACGTAGGCCAATAGCCTTCTCAGTCAATCCGTCTTTGTTCATCAAAGGGTAAACGCCCACTTGCACAGGGGCGATGGCTCTCGGGAAACTCAAGACCACCCTATCCCCCTTTACTTGGTAAGCGTACTCCAAAGCGACGTACAGAAGCCTATCTGATCCGAGACTGGGCTCAACGACATGAGGAATGAAGTGCTTTCCCCTTTGAACCGTTTTCTTGCGTTGGATGTCGACGTGTTCAGGCAGTAACTTGAATTTTCCAAGCATGAAGTATCCGTTCTTTTTCAGAGAAGCGTCAAGTTCTTCTACGTCAGCTTTGGCAAGTAATTCTACTACCTTTGCTGCTTCATTTTTGAAGATCGGTCCGAGCTTGACCATCACAGGTTTCGCGTTTAACTCCTCTTTTTCAATTGGCTTCTCATACTCTTTGAAAACACGCATGTCTGCACCGCTGTGTTCCATGTGGCTTTTTAAATCATAGTCAGATCTGTCAGCATGCCCGGACACTTCCACCCACCCCCATCTGTCTACCAGAACTTGTTGATCGAACGTCTGGCTTGAATAGTGGGCTTTCTCCCAAGGGAATTTCTCTATGAACCTCTGTTTGTCCTCGGGAATTCCTAGTTCGGTAAGTAGTCTTTTGGCGTATGCCATAAAGGTAGCTTGCCATTCCAGTTTTATGAGCCCTCTGCTCAAAGCTTCCTTTACAGTGATTTGTGTGATTTCTTCTGAGTCTTTCTGTCTTGTTTCTGTCGTCAGAAGGCGTAGCTTCTCGTTCTCGACATCTTTCAATAGATAGCAGTTTGGTTCTTCAGGATCGTAGAAAAATTCCAGATCGGTTATCGTGAATTCTCTTAGTCTTATCAGACCTTGTCTCGGCGAAATCTCATTTCTTAAAGCGTGTCCAGTCTGCAGCACACCGAAGGGAAGTTTCTCTCTCGCCAATCCGAAGAAACGATTAAACTCAACGAAGATGCCTTGGGCTGCTTCAGGTCTTCCGTAACCAACTGCTTTTGAGTATGGACCGATCGTTGTTTTGAACATTGTGAGAAATGTCTCAGCCGTTCCGAATGATCCTCCACAGTCTGGACATTTGATATCGTTTTTGCTGATTGCTTCATCTATTTCTTTTAAAGTGAGCTTCTCGGCATCTGCTTCACTCATTCCTGCAGATTCTTCGAGCAGATGATCTGCTCTGAATCTCTTTCCGCATTTCTTGCACTCTACCAACGGCTCTTTGAAGTGGGCAATGTGTCCTGAGGCTTCAAAGACTTCGGCAGGAGTTATTATAGGGGATTCAGTCTCGAGAATCCCAAGTTTGTTCACGAAGATTTCTCGAATCTTTTTCTCGATGTTCTGTTTCAACCTAGCGCCTAATGATCCATACGTTACAAAACCGCTTACGCCACCGTAGATCTCGTACGATTGCCAGAAAAAGCCGCGGCGACGAGCCAGTTCATTTACTGCTGTAAACTTGTCTTGTGCTTTGCTTTCCTCTGCCATTTCCAACAGCCTTCTCTTTAAGTAAAGACATCTGCAACTTTAATCTTACTAGTTCACCTGCTTTTCGATCGGCGGTTCATAGCGCCTAAATATTCTCTGTAGATCGCACATGTTGTTGGTTACGAGCGTTTCAGAACTTCTTCTATCGTGTGGGAAAACGAGAGTAAGATTTAAGCGTAATAACAACATGAGAGAACCGATCGGTGGCCTATTTGACTAGCACGGTTCAGCTTCTTGAAAAACTGTCAAACGCTTTTGGTCCTTCTGGACTTGAGGAAGAAATCGTCCGGATATTGCGAAAGGACGTTGAAAAGTTCGCAGATGAAACTCGGGTCGACAAACTTGGAAATCTCTTCTTCTATCATAAAGGAAAGAAGGGTTATCCTAGGGTGATGTTGTCCGCTCACATGGACGAAGTGGGTTTCATTACCACATACGTTGAGGACAGTGGCTTTCTGCGGTTTGACACATGGGGCATAACAAACAACATCATACCCGGTCAAAGAATTCTTCTCAAAGGGGAAAAAGGTTTTCTCAAAGGAATTGTCGGCACCAAGCCTCCACACATTATGACACCCGACGAGCAGAACAAGATCATACCCAAAGAAGACTTATTCATCGACATAGGCGCAGACAACCTTGCTCAAGCAAACGCGAAAGGTGCTGATGTCGGGATGATGGGAGTATTCGACGTTGAATTCGCAGATTTAGGCGACGGATACTTCAGAGGCAAAGCTCTTGACGATCGTGCCGGCTGTGTTGTTCTAGCTGAAACCTTCAAGGCTCTACAGGACACTCCATACAATATTGTTGCAGTCGGATCAGTGCAAGAGGAGTTCGGAATAAGAGGCGCAAGAACTGCTGCTTGGCAAGTGGATCCAGATTATGGACTCGCACTGGAAGGAACTTTCGTCGCAGACGTTCCCGGTACCAGACCAGATCGAGTGTCCTCAAAAATAAAAGGCGGTCCAGTCTTAACAATTATGGACAGAGCTTCCTTCACGGATCCTCACGTTCTGAAGACTCTTGTGAAAACCGCAGAGGAAAATACAATCCCATTTCAATTCAAGAAAGTCCCTGTGGGAGCTACGGATGCAGGGGCAATTCATTTGACGAAGGCAGGCGTACCCAGTGGGACGGTAGCGGTTCCTTGCAGATACATCCATGGACCAGTTTCAATTGTTCACATAGACGATTTGAAGAACGCTATAAGACTCGTGACTGAATTTGTGAAAGCCATATCGGTGAAGAACGTCCAGAATTCATGATCATTAGGTTACAACGCGTACTGACAACAGCGTAGCCTTTTTTAAGGTTTGACAAATAAGAGCTTGCAATAAGGTGCCGAGATTTGCCGAAGATAAAAATAGCCTTGGTTGGCGTTGGAAACTGCGCTTCAGCCCTAGTCCAAGGTTTACAATATTACAGTCGTGCTGTCAAGGACGAGGATCTCGTTGGGCTCAGGAATCCTGTCTTGGGCGGCTTTCGCCCAAATGATATTGAGGTTGTTGCTGCCTTCGACATCGACATAAGGAAAGTTGGAAAGGATTTGTCAGAGGCAGTTTTCGCTTTACCAAACGATGCTCCACATCTTGCAGATTTGCCTCGATCAGATGTTATAGTGCGCAAGGGACCGTTGTTAGATGGTTTGGGCGAATACACTAGAAGCGTTGTTCACGTCAGTGATCATAAAGACGTTGACGTCGCAATGATTTTGAAGGAGGCTGACGCAGACATCGTGCTGAATCTGCTTCCGAGTGGCGGTGTGAAAGCTTCTCAATGGTATGCGGAACAATCAATGCTCGCGGGTTGCGCATTCGTCAACGTTACACCGAATTTTATCGCGAGTGACGTAGAATGGGCGAAGAGATACGAGAACGCTGGGCTTCCACTTGTGGGAGATGACCTGATTGACCAAGTGGGGGCGACGACTCTGCACAAAACTCTCCTAAATCTGCTGTCGATGAGTGGTGTTCACATCAAAGAAACGTACCAGCTTGACGTCGGCGGCGGCACAGAATCTCTCGACACCTTGGAAAGAACAAAGGATATCAAACGGAGTGTAAAGACCAAGTCGGTTGAGGCTGCTTTGCCCTATCCCGCAGCTGTTGTGGCGGGCTCGACGGACTATGTTGATTTCATGCAGAATAGGCGCGACAGCTACTTCTGGATCAGAGGTCTTTATTTTTGCAACGTGCCGATGCAGATCGACCTGAAGCTTTCCACGGTTGATGCGCCTAATGCTGGTTCGGTTCTGCTGGATTTGATCCGGGCTGTGAAATTGGCTAAAGATGGAAAGTTAAAAGGGGCAATAATACCCTGTCTGCGCTTATGCTTTCAAGCATCCGCCGAAGTTGATGTCGCTAGAAATCGCTGAGAAGATGTTTGCTGATTTCATTGCCGGGAAGGCCTGACCTCAACCTATCTCTTACTCAGCTTTTTCAATTCCCGAATTGTCCTTTCTTTTATCCCAGTCTGTTTGAGTCTTTCTTTGAGGATAGAGATTATTTCTACTGGTGTAGGATCTACTCCTCTTAGAACTGCAAGATAGACGCTTGCGAAGTCTCCCATGCATATTACGGAAGACATTTTGGCGATTTTGCTTTTGCCTTTGGACCATAATTCAAAGGTTTTGACGGATGTCTTGTTAACAGTTTCTTTCATAAACTCAATTCTTTCTTTAATCTCTCTAGGTTCTTCTGAATCTCGGATGAAAATCACTAAGAGATTTGGAACGAACTCCTCCGCTTTCTGCCACGCGACGATCTCGTTATGGTTGAGTTCTGGGAAATATTCCCATTTTGCCATGTTCTTGCTGTTTTCGTTAAACTGCGTCTTTATCCGTTGTGCCACAGCTCGGTAGAATCTGAAGCCATAAACAATAGGCATTGTCCCGTTGGCTTCCAAAGCAAGTGTTCTTGCTACATTGCTCTCCGTCATGTTCACGGGCGAGCTTTCGGAACTGACTTGTCTCAAAACTTTGACAGTCTCAAAAAGTTCTTTGTCAACTCCAGAATGCAAGACCTAGTTTTTCCAAAATGATCGGCAGCGGCAAGAAAAGGTACGGAAGTGTAGCTCTGGGCGCCATTCCGCTTGGCACAAGCAAATGCGGAACATTCAGTTTATCCGCATACGTTTGGAGTGTTCCACCTGAACTTACGCTGATTATGACGCATTTTCTTTCCAAAGCTTCCAGAAACACGTTGAGCGTTTCTTCAGTTTCGCCAGAATAGCTTGTACAGAAAACCAGCGTTTTCTTGTTTGCGTAGGCTGGAAGATGATAATCTCGGCACACCTCAATAGGGAATACTCGTTCTGTCTTGAGCCCAATCTTTGAACAGTTCTCCACCTATACCAGATCCACCCATACCGGCGACGATGATATTCTCTGGTCGCGGAAGATCCACGTTGAATTGCGCTGCTAATTGCGCTGCTTTCCCGTAATGCTTCGACGCTTCCATACAGAAAGAGAGCATGTTGCTCTTGTCAATTTTCCTTATCTCATCAAGACTGTTCAATACAACTGATTTCTTCAATTCGTGCACATCCGTCAGTCGAGATTCAAGAATCATTATGATGCCCTCACCTTTTAAGTCGAACGAACAATAAACCTACCAGAATACAATGTGAAGAGAAAGGTCAAACATGAAGGAACTATCCATCGCCATACCAGCTTCCGTCGTTTCGGACACTCCGCATTTGCGTGAAAAAACATCGAAAATAGGTTTCATCGGGAGAGCAGCCGCGATTTTCAGAGTCAATAAAGTAATAATCTATCCAGATGACCCGCGTACAAACCAGAAAAACGATGTCGAATTGATCACCAAATTGCTAACGTATATGGAGACTCCTCAATATCTCAGGAAGAGATTGTTTGAACTCAGCCCAGATCTGCAGTTCGCAGGGATACTGCCCCCTCTCCGCACGCCTCATCATCCTTTGAACCGGATTGGCAGAAACCTCAAAGTTGGTGAGTTCCGCGAAGGAGTTGCTGTGTCGAGAGCAAAAGAGGGCATTTTCGTTGATATAGGCGTTGAACAGCCAGCTCTAGCCAGAAATACAGACATGAGCCTTGGGAAACGCGTAACTGTGAAGATCAAAAAGACTGGTTCGCCTGCCGAGGTCGAACCCGCAAATCGTGATGAAGTCTCCTCATATTGGGGATATACGGTTTCTGCAGAAAAGCATTCGTTTGGTCGAATGTTGAAGGGTGAAGATTTCGATTTGACGGTTGCCACGTCTAGATACGGTTCTCCATTCGCTGGATTGAAAGAACGGCTCGCTGAAAAGTGGAAGGCGGCTGACCATGTCGCGGTGATCTTCGGAGCGCCAACCGTCGGGCTTAGTGAGATTGCAGCTCGCGAGGGTCTTAGATTGGACCAAGTTGCAGACTTTATTGTCAACACCATTCCATGTCAAGGAACTGAAACTGTGAGGACTGAAGAAGCAGTATTTGCGTCTTTAGCCGTTTTCAGCGTTTATCTCAACAAGAATTAGGAAGAAAATCGTTATCCCTAGCATAAAGGGATAAAAGTCTGATTCTCCAGCTTTGCCTGTATGTATTTCGACATAGCCATGCCTTTGACACTTTTTGCTGTGACCTTGGCCTCAATGTTCTTGAATCAGAAAACTGAGGATAAGCTGAAAGGCACGATGCAGGAACGCCAGCTTGGCATGTGGGACGCAGTTCTGTTGGTCGGCGTGATGGCGATTATGGTGTACCTGATAATCTATGTCAAAGACATCAATTTAGTTCTGATGGCTCTCTTTCTGTTCGCGTATTCAACGCTCTTGTTCACATTTAGTTATCTTTTCTCAAAGAACCGCTGGTACATCGGCATCATACCGCCCGCTGTATTCGTTCTTCTATTCGCTTTTCTAAGAGATACATGGCTGTGGACCTACTTTTTGTCTGACATCTACGCTCTTGCATTCGCTGTTCTAATTACACTTTACTTGGTCAGCTTGTTCACATGGAAAACAACCGCAGTCTTCGGAGTTCTACTTACCGCAATGGACATTGTACTAGTTCTTGTAACAGGAACAATGGTGCAGGCCGCCAAAGTCACAACAGGACTGAGACTTCCAGTGATGGTTTCTGTTCCCCTCATTCCTCCCTGGCCAGGTTCTGGCATAGCCATGATGAGTCTAGGGCTAGGCGATTTCTTCTTTGCCGGACTGCTCGCAGTTCAAACATTCAAAAGGTACGGAAAACGGTTCGCTATATTAGCTGCAGTTTGCATGACCGTGTCCTTCTTCATTTTTGAAGTGATATTACTCAACTATCTACGGATCCCGTTTGCTGGTACCGTGATGATAATCACAGGTTGGGCGCCCCTAGTGATTGGCAAAGAACTTGCCAATAGAAAACCCAGCATCAAATAAACTCACCCGTACTCAGCTCAAAAGAGATATTGTTTTAGAAACGGAGGAATTGTCGCAAGCTGTGGTCTTAGCCGAAGAGCGCACCTAATCCTTCAAGTGCTGCGTCTTCCTTCGCTTTTTCGTCTTCTTTCTTCTTCTTTTCGTCTTCTTTTGGCTTTGCTTCAGCTGCCGGCGCGGCTGTTGCAGGTGCTGCTGCGGCTGGTGCTGCCATCATCATTGGAGCAGACTTGATGGCTTCATCAATCTTTACTTCAGCAAGTGATGCTACTAGTGCTTTGACTCGAACTGCATCGGCGTTTATGCCTGCGGCTGTCAGAACTTGCGTTAGGTTTGTTTCGTTGATCTCTTTTCCTGCTTTATGAAGGAGCATTGCAGCGTAGATGTATTCCATATCCTTTCACCTCTCACATCGTTCCATCTTAACTTTTTTCAGTTGACACTTTTTCTTGTAACGTGGGCACTCTACTACTTTAGAGTTCCCTATTAGTTAGGTTACTGCTTAGCATGACTGCTAGGTGTTTCCTAACCATTAGTGTCCTTTGAGATACAGATTCCAAAATTTAAACCTTCTGTGAAATAATTCAAGCTTCAATTCTCTTCTGAAAGAAGCCCATGAATCCCTGTGTGCACATACTTTAGAAACAAGGATGAAAAACTTCTCTGGACTTCATGACTCCTCCATTCCAAGAGTAGATTTTTGAGACTGCTTCTAGCTGGTAAAGTGAAAAAGATTAATTATTGGCACTGCCGAAAACAGTGTGGAGTCAAAACACCAGAGCAGCCTAGTAGCATTCACTTGCTGGGACAAAATATGGACTTCGTTGAAATCCTGATGAGAATAATGCTGTTTCTAGCAGGAATTGGTCTGCTTGTGGCTTCTTCACAGGTTTTCGGTCAAGCTGCAATCTTATCCGCGGAGACTCCAAGGATCGACACGTCATTCTATTATGTTGCTGTAATCATCATGGGATTTATCGGATTAGGATGTGTAGTTGCTGCATTCTACCATATCAGGAGACAAAAAGTTGATGTTAAGATAGATTGGAGAGACTAGTGACCACAATAGTTCAGGTTAAATTGACTCCCTGAAATCCCCAAGAAGATCTATAACTAGAGTTTCCAAACTTTTTCCGAGTGGTTCACAGAAAGAGAAGTGAGGCTACTTGTCTTTTGGAACAAGGTTCCTGCTGAAAATCTTTACTGATTAGGCAGCTTACTGTTTAAACTCAGCATCTCGGTGTTTGCCCTTCTCACTAGGTCTTCTATTGTTTCTTTCGTAGGTATAGCGGCTCCAATTGCCAAAGCATAGGCCTCTTTATGTGCGACTTGCAGAAGTGCCGTTATAGTGTCCTCAGTCGGATAACCAACTCCCAATGATAGCGCAAACGCGTTAGTATAAGCATCCTCAATTTCGTGTTTCATTCCGTCCACGTCTATTTTGAGCTGGTCTTTCAATATGACTAATCCTTCATCAAAAGCAACAGTCATCGCTAATCCTGTTTCAACTGGTTTGATTCCAAGCTTCGAAAGCATGCTGGCAAGTCTTTCGTTTATCACTTCTCCTTTCTTGACTACCAATGTGTCTTTGTTGATCCAAACGCTTCCAGACTCGATTCGTGTGGGCAAACCAACGGCATTTAATTGGCTGATTATTGGTCCTGGAGGCTGCCCAGTGTTTCCAGCTGGAATCACAACGTCGAACGCTGCTATGTCGCCTGACTTGGCCGTCGTTTTGACTTTTCCTTTTTCAAGAGTCAAAGCCAAATTGAACGGATTAGTGTCTGTGAACATGAAAACGTTTGATCCTTTCAAATACTCTTCAAGTTTTTTCAAATCAGGCCTTTCTTTGCAGTTTTCAATAGCCAATTTCATCAGAGTGTTCTTCAAGACTCTCATGAACACTTTATCTGCAAGATTCTTCTTGAATTCCTGAAGCTGAGCTGCTCTGACTTTATTTAGACTTGCGATTCCGATGATCTTGTAACGATTGATCAGGTTCGTCAGGTCTTCAACTTCCTTGGTTTTCTGCTGCAAAATCTGTTCGGACGGCATTGATCTCCATCTCTTTTAGGGTTGAATCTTCACAGGCGCACCCATGGCTGTCTTTATGTATGCAGCTTTGATATTCTTCATTCCTTTCTTGAGCTTTGCATCTAAGACTCTTATGACTGCCTGTATGTTTTCTGTTATTTCTTCATCTTTCATGTTTTCGGTTGCGACACGGTTCTGTAGAATAGGTTGGTTGCGCATTCGAACAACTATCGTTTTTCGGTGTTTTTTTATCAAGCTTGCAATATCAGCTGAGGGCGGAACTGGTAGAGGCATTTTTCCCCTTGGACCAAGAACAGAGCCCAGCGTTCTGCCTACCAACGGCATCAACGGAGCCTCTGCGATGAAGAAGTCATAATTGTTTGCTACTTTGCGCAGTTCCTGTTTCTTGCCGCCTAGTGACTCGAGTTCTCCTCTTTCAATCACATAGTCAGCATTCGCGTTTTTGGCTTTCATAGCCAGTTCGCCTGAGCCTATGACGCAAACTTTGTTGGTTTTCTCAGGGGAGTACGGGAGTTCAACAACCTCTTGGAGTTTGCTGTCAGGCGATTTCATGTCGATATCCTGCAATTTTATGATGAGCTCTATGGATTGGTTGAATTTCCTCTTTTGCGACTTTCCTTTCGCTTCTTTCACTGCGTTAAGGATGGTTTTTTGGTCTAGGGGCAATTTATAGGCCTCGTGCCATTGAGGGAATGGAATGCAGTTATAAAAGTATTCTCTCTGATGTTTAACTCTTGCCAAATACGTCGTCGTACTTGCCTTGGTCTATGTCTTTCTGGACTTCACGAGGGTCTTTGTCCTCTGCTGTCACACCCATGCTTACGCAAACGCCTAGAATCTCCTTAGTAGCACTCTTCAATGTTTTCGAGAGCAGTTCTGGTCGTTTCATCTTTGCTATGCGGATGACCTGATCAATTGTGAGGTTGCCCACTTTCGCTGTTTTCGGAGTGCCTGAACCCTTCTCAATTTTCAGTTCACTAACGATAAGAGCGGATGCCGTCGGGGTTCCAACGGTTACTTCAAATTCTTTAGTGTCGGGATCAACGAGGACTTTGACGGGAACTTTCATTCCTGCGTAGTCTTTAGTAAGCTCGTTTATTTTGTTCACAATCGCCATGACGTTTACGCCTAATGGTCCAAGTGCAGGACCCAGAGGTGGCCCGGCGTTTGCTTGCCCTCCGCTGACGAGGAGCTCTATCGTTTTTTTGTCTGCCATATTATGTCACTCCACCAGTTGTTGTTTTAGCCCTTTCGACGAGTTTCACGTATTCTGAGTTGACTGTTATAGGCAAGGTGAATGTTGCTTCGAGCAACTCAAGTGTGACCTCCAACTTTGCCTTGTCAATTCTAGTAATCTTGGCCCGCATCCCCTTGAATGGTCCGCCTGTAATTTCTACGATGTCACTCTCGTTCAACTCTTCAAGTATCGGCTTCTTCACTATGTATCTTTCAATTTCAGAAAAACTTACGATTCCAGGAATCCTTGAACGCACGTGTTTTATTCCAGCTATTGCTTCCTCCACAAGGTGCGGACCCTCTGCTTCAATGAACACGTACCCTTTCAGTGTTTCAGGTGCAAGAATGGCCTTTATCGGTATCTTTGCCATCTCGACCTTTGAAGCCACGAGTCTGGCCACGTTCTTCTCTTGTCCAGTTGTCGTCTTGACAGCAAAAATCTTCGTGGTATACTCTTCAGGTTTCTCCATCGGCTCTTCCTTCTAGAGAGCGGAACCAAGGAGAATCAATGAAAGAGCGAGGCCCGTCGTTGTCGACGTGGGGCTTCCTGGCTGCAAAACCGAAGATAGCAGTTTTATCGTAAAACCTACAAGACCTACGGCCGTGATGCCCAGCAAACATATTTTGATCGAGAGCCAAAGCTCGCTTCTTCCCGGCTTGATAGCCAATCTGAGCGTTCTTGCGCACTGATTCAGGAAATCTCTTAAGCCCATGGTTATCGCCTTCTCAACTTATCAATTTGATATAAACGTTACTGTAAGCTTTCCTACATAAAGGCACTCATTTCTATTAACCTTTCTCTCTTGACATCAGTTGGGTTCTAAGCTTTCTCGAACTTCACATCTGCCTCTTTTAACGTCTCGACAAGTCTAGGTTTGTCTTCCCCTCTTATCCCCTTCCAATCAAGCATCACAGTATCAACTTTCTCTACAGTTCTTTGTGCGCACTGTCTGATCATGGAGGGATCCATCTTTGAGACGGCGTACTTTGGGATCATATGTCCGAATGCCACGTTGCCCTCTAATGCCATCCGAGTGAATTTGGCGCTGTAATGCGGGCCACCTATGCCCATCACCGTTCTCGTTGAATGATTGCCGAACTGTTTGACAGCTTCAATTGCCGAGTGTGCAACTGCCTCAGCGGCTTTCAGATCGTTCCACTGTTGAAGAGAACTTCCCAATTCAACGAACATTGCGGGCAAATTGAATGAGGGACCATGATGAGTACATTCAAAAGAGACTTCATAATCCAACTGCATCTCATTCTTCAGTTTGAACATAGTGATCAGAGCTGTTCGCATTGAATTCGCGGGACAGACCGATACTACTCTTGGGATTCCTCCGAGTTCAGCTTCAGCAAGGTTGCCTGGCGTGTGAACTGACAGCGTTGGCTTTCCGCTTGTACTGCTGTGGCGAGAAATGAAGATAACGAGTTTCAAATCCTTGAAAGACTCTGGGAGATTCTGCGAGTAAATGGATTCACTGTTCAAAGTTATCAATTCAACGTCGTTGTCATTGATCTTGGCTTTGTACCTTGGGTTTGAATCGAATTTCTCGGTTTCTTCTGTGAAATCATAGTTACAGAGAACTTGCGCTTTGATGTTCAGGCTTGCAACATCTCTGGTTGAAGCGACGACGAGGATCATAGAGCTGCTTCCAAATGAAGATAGGATGTTGCGGGAAAAAGGTTTGCATAAAGCTTATAATTGTTCAAAGTTGTTGAACGCATTGAAGCAGCACACAGGGTTTGGGAACATGCATCTGTTGAATTTCAAGGAATTGTCAGGGCAGCAACTTGTCAGGATGATTGACAAAGGTATTGACATCAAACATAATCCTGAGAAATATAGTGAAGCCTTGAAGGGCAAGTCTTGCGCTCTGCTTTTCCAGAAGACTTCTACTAGGACTAGAGTGTCTTTTGAAGTGGCTATGACTCAGCTCGGAGGTCATGCTCTCTTCATCGATTGGAGAACCACGAATTTTGCCTTAGCAGACATCGGTGATGAGGTTCAATATCTCTCTCGGAACGTTGATTGCATACTGGCTAGGTTGTTGAAGAACTCTGATCTGAAGATCATGGCCAAGGCGTCGAGAGTTCCTGTGATCAACGGGTGCGACGAGAAATATCATCCCAGCCAAGCTGTTGCTGATCTGATAACTGTCAAGGAGAAGAAGGGCAAGTTAAACGGCGTGAAACTCGTCTACATAGGAATTCATAACAACGTTTGCAACTCTCTTATTGAAGGATGCACAAAGACCGGCGTCCAAATAACGACGGTTACACCTATCTTCAATCAACCAGCTCGAGATGACGCCCTTCTCAAGACTGCCAAAAAAACAGGATTATGGGAGACGACTTTGGACGTGAAAACGGCGGTTAAGGGCGCGGATTTTGTTTACACAGACACTTGGGTTGATATGGAATTCTTCACTGACGCTAAATTTGCCCTTGAGAAAGGAAAACGGCTTAAACAAATGATGCCATACCAGATCAACAGACAACTGATGAGAAACAGTAAAGCGTACGTCATGCATGACATGCCGATTCATAGGGGATATGAGATAACGGCTGACGTTATTAGCAGTCCGAAGTCCATCATTTATCAACAAGGCGAGAACAGGTTGTACTCTGCAAAGGCGATATTGGTTGAACTGCTGAAGGAGTATTAGGCTAAAAATCTGGATCAAAACAATACGTTGTGCAAGTCACTTGAGGATCATTTGCACAAACTTTTCTGGGTTGAATTCTTGCAGATCATCGTAGGATTGACCTGTTCCTATGAATAGAATCGGTTTCTGGGTAACGTAGGTGACGCTGAGGGCCGAGCCACCCTTGACGTCCGCGTCGACTTTTGTTAAGATCGTTGCGTCTACTCCGACAGCTTTGTGGAACTCTTCTGCCTGCATCACGGCGTCGTTTCCGATGAGTGAATCAACTGTTAAGATGGTTAAATCCGGTTTCACGATCCGTTTGATTTTCGCCAGTTCATTCATTAGGTTCTGATTGGTCTGCATTCTTCCAGCTGTGTCGATCAGCACAACGTTGATGCCGTGCGATTTGGCGTGGGTGATCGTGTCATAGGCTACGGCTGCTGGGTCGGCGCCGTAGGCGTGTTTAATCATTTTTATTCCAAGGCGTTTTGCGTGTTCTTCAAGCTGCTCAATCGAGCCTGCTCTGTACGTGTCGCTGCACGCGATTACTGTGGAGTATCCTCGTTTACTGAGGAATCGACAGACTTTGGCTATTGTCGTGGTTTTTCCTGTTCCGTTGATTCCGACGAAAACTATGATATACGGTTCAGTTTTCTTACGTTTTTCATTGATCGCACTCAACAAGTCAATCTTGTTGTTTGTTTGCATTGTCTCAAGAAGTACGTCTCGGAGTTGCTGTTCAACGATTTTCTTCCTGTCTTCCAAACGTTTTACTTGAACTTTGTTCAGCCGTTCTTCCATTTCGCTACAGATTTTCTCTGCTACCGGAAAAGCCACATCATTTTCGACTAGGCTCATCTTGAATTCGGACAAAATCGGTCGTACGTTTTCCGGTTTCAGTTCTACAGTTGTTACTTTTGTTACAAGTCCTTTGAGTCCGGATTTCAGTTTCTCAAACATTTTCTTGGGTGTTCCTTTCTTTTGCCGCGGCGACGAGCGTTTCGGCTCTGCGTCTGTCCTGGTTAATTCTTTCTGCAACTTGCGTGTACTGTTCTTGTATCGATTTCCTTGTCTTGTCCATGTCTTCAAGACGTTTTTTGACGATTTCTTTTGCCTCTTCTCTTGTCTTTTCAACCGAGATGCCCGCACCCATTCCAACTATTATCTTGTCTGGATTGTCCAGTTTTGCCCTGATGTATGATGTTCCTCCTATGGGAACGAGGATTTCTGATTTCTCGGTCTCTTTGTCAAGCCCTTCTAAAGCTGCTTGGGCATACATTAGGTCGTTTACCGCAGCGTTTACCATGCCCATTCGGGATTGCAGAGCTTCTGCTGTCTGTTCTAGGAGCCGCAATTCCACACTTAGTTTTTGAAGTTCTTCTTCATCTTTGCTTGCCAAGCTTCTTATTCTCCCATGGCGAGTTTTTTCAAAAGCGGGTTTTCAATGTTTTCAGGGGAGACTTCTTCAATGTTTGTTATCTTGATATGGAAACGCTTGACGCGATGTTTGCTGCCCAACTCGGCGTAAACCTTTTCTTTCGCTTGCTCTGGTTTTTCGCAGACGATCTCCTTTTTGAAGGGAGTCTTTAGGTTGGGCTTGGTTATTTCACCGGTGACTCTGAAGACTTTCAAGTTTTTCATCCTCTTGCACAACATCCAAGGCGTTCCCTATTATAAATATCTCGGGTCCAGTCGTTAACAATCCTGCAATGGCTGCATTGCTGTTGGCGAGCAATCCAGTGCCCACATACGGGATGCCGCAGTTGATTGTTCCAACGTCAACTGGGACCTTCAAAACTTGTTCTAAAACTTGGCGTTCTGAATCTTTCAGCAATGGATGAGCGATCACTCCCTTGTTTGTCGCCACGGCCAGTGAGCCAACGTAGGGCAGATCAGCGATTTCTCCGCGTACCACCTCAACGCATAGGGTTTCGGAGATTTTCTCAACGTCAGGGGTTTTCAGACGGGGATCTGCTATTGCTCCGTGATCGTTTGCGAGAACGAGGTTTCCGTACGCTGTCTTTTTGGTTTCCATCACGGTTATGTTTCCGTCGAAACAGCGTTGGATTGCTTCGATTTCTGTTTCTCTGGCGAAACTGGGAAGAATGATTCCGTTGGAGTTTGCGCAGGCGAGTGCTCCTACCAATACGGATCCGCCTATGGACGTGTGTACGAGTCTGGTTTTCAGCCAATCGCTCAGCCTTTCAGCTTTCTTGATTGGGACGGCGCCGGGGGTGATGAAAATGCGATCGGTGGCTAATGAATAGACACCTATACTTGAGCTTCCAACGATGCTTGACAGGTAAATGGCCAAGGATTAATCTCCTTCGGCCAGATAAACCGTCACGTTACCTTCTTTGTCTTTTGCGGCGCGTACTCGTATTTTTCTTGGGGGCTTTTCTACGCCTCTTGTCCACATTCTCTCGTTTACTTCGTTGCTGATTATGAGTTGACCGGGTTCCTCTTCTTCTTCGGTCTCTCCTTGTTTTTTCGCTTCGAGTTTCATATGTTTGGTTATGAAGATTCTGAGCATGCGCATCGCTCGTGGGGTTCTTTTGTGAGGGGGCATTATCAAAGCCTTACCGAGTGGAACAGTGTATATCCTTTCTTCAACGATTTCCTCCTCTTCCTTCTCGGGTTTTTCCTCTTTCTCCGCCTTGATTTCTTCCTTTACTTCCGCTGCGGGCACTTCTTCCTTTTTTGCTCTTCTTCTGCTTCTTCCTTGGTAACTTCTTCGGGAGTTTCCTCTAGTGCTACTTCAAGTTCTTCCTCTTTTGCTTCTTCAGTTTCAGGTTCTGGCTGTTCTTCTTTTTCTTCGGTTTTCGAAACTCCTTTCTTTTCTTGTTCCATCAGCTTTTCCTCCTATGCTCTCAATTTTCTTTTGCGCCATTCCCTTCGCTTGGGGTGTGACCTGAACTTTCCGCTGCTTCTGGATATTACCCATGTCGGGACTGCCTTTTTCTGTTTCCCTGCTTTCGCTAGTCTCCGTTTCTTGGCCGTTGGTTTGTTTCGTGTCATTTCTTTATCTCCTGGTTATTGTTGTATCACGCTTGCGCGATTGAAGTTGAATTAGGATCTTCTTCAGTTGTTCGTCACTCATTGGGATTGGAACTCGCCCCTGTTGCGCCAACTGAATGATTTGAAGTTCCAGCTGAGACGTGAACTCGGGCTTGATCATTTTCAGATTTGCGAGTCTTTGTCTCGCTTCTGGCGAGAGTATGCTTCTGAGGAGAGCTTGCTTTTCCTGTTCTATTTGCTCATCAGCCTGTGTATCCTTTTGTTCTTCGGACGCCTGTCTTCTCATGGCTGAGAGTCTTCGTTTGCGAAGTTCTTCCAGCTCCGCATCGGACATGTTACTCACCTGTTTGGTACTTCTGTAATTCTGGAAGCTCCTTCACTATTTCTTTGCCGACTTCTTCGGCTACTTCTTTCAGAAGTTTTCTTCCTGTGGGTGTCACTCGTCTGCCGTGAGCTTTGACTGTTTCGATGTAACCTGCAGTTTCAAGTTGCTGCAAGGCTTTTCTTATGACTGAGCCGCCTGATTTTGACGCGTGGTGAGGTTTTACGCCGTTGCTTTTTCTTCCACCGTAGTCGGCGCGCAATTTTTCAAGTCCTATGGGGCCATGAATATATATTTTGCGAAGCAGAGAGGCGCATCTGATGTACCACCAGTTAGGGTTCTGGGGTTGATGTTGAACGTGACTTCCAGTCTTTACGATGCTTGCCCATACGGGAGGTGTCACTGCGTCAACGTTTTCCTTCAGATGCTTGGCTAGTTTGTCGATGAAATTAGATACTGGAACGTCATTGGGAGTTACCAATATTCATTATCCCTTTGAGTTTTCGTTCAGTAGAATCATGAAGCTGAATATAAAGGCTTTCACTTCTTGCTGGCCTTGTAAAGAATGAAGCTGTGACCCCTTACTTCGACCAGTGTGGCTCCTGTTTCGTTGGCTGCTGCAGATGTGATTTGCTTTGTTTCTTGTTCCGTCAGTGCGGTCTTCAGGATTTTGCATTTAACGTATTTGTTCTTAGCCAGTTGCTTGTTGATTTCCTTGATTAGTTCTGGTGAGGCTCCGCTCTTGCCAACCCATATTGTTGGTTTTTCTTCTCCGAATTTTCTCTTGATAAATCTTTTTTTTCCAGGTGTCATTTCGCCCATGTTCTTGACTTCCCTTGTTTTTCCTTTATAGGTATCCTTGTTTTTCCGCCGCATTTCAGGCAGGTTATTACTATGTGCGGTTCTCTCTTCTTTTGCAGTCGCACCCTGCAGTTTATGCTTGGCAAGATGAAACTCTTGCAATGTCTGCAGACTTGTCTCCTGTACTCGATTGGCAGTCGGACTCTTGCGGACATGGCTATTTTTCTGGCGGTTTTAATGTATTGTGTTGCCAGGTTTGGATTTTCGTGGACAGTCACTTTTGCTAGTTTGAAGAGTGTTTCTATTCGTTCTGTGGCTATCCGTCTAGTGTCTGTGTCCACGGTGCGTTTCCTATCCTGTGGTGTGCTTTATGGGTGATGTTTGTGATGAAGTTTGTGCCAGCAGCGTTATTACATTTCTCATTAATGTAGTGTCGCTAGTCGTTGATGCTTGCCCATTCGTGATAGCAACTCACGCATTTGTATTTTGTGTGCCCAGGAAGTGCTTATTCATGTTCCGTTTTGCACTTGCATCGCAAGGCAAATATAAACTGGGTAGGTTTCTGATTAAGTAGGTCGTGGAAGAGATCAAGAGCAAAATCTGTCACATCGGGTACATCAACCGAATTCAAGATAACATTTCGAATGTTCGAAAAAGAGAATTGGGGTTGTTGTACGAGAATCTGAAGTCGGCTGATTGCGTGATCTGTGGAGGGTCTGGGAGATCGCTTTATTCTCTTAACGCGGCTATGAGTCAGATTGCCATCAGTCAGATAGGTTGGCGAAATAAGGTTGTTATCACTCCGGATGATCCGGGGTTTCCTGGAAAGAACATGTATGATGCTGCAGCGGAATTTGAGCGGCGGTATAACAAGATTTTTCTTTTGATAAATTCTGGGAGCGGTGTGTCTGGTGATCCGTTGGTGATGGCTGAGGATCTTTCGAAGTATGTTGAAGATACGAAGACTTCGAAGTTTTCTATGGGTCTGATCACTTCTAACTTGAAATCACCGTTAGCTAATGTGGTCAGCAAACATGGAAATGTCCTTGAATTGAGGGGGAGAGACAGGGCTAAGCCTTCGCTTGATTATAGTGAAGTGGGAATAATGGGCGACATTTTTGAGTTGGGCAGTCTTCTTCTTATGTCGATGATGACGGAGGCGATTTTCCGTAATCTTGAAGCTGGCGATGTCATTCCCTTGTGTAATGAAGAGTTTCAGAAGCTTGGTCCATTGGTTGATTCGATTGCGGCTTCCGATACCTATTTGCGTTTGATTGATGTGCTGGAGAAACGGACAAGCGTTTTTCTGGGTGGAAAGGGTACAGCCAGTGAAATTGTTAAGATGACTGCGATCAGACTTTTCCATCTCAAAAGCATTTTGGGGGACGATGTTTACATTGCGAGGGGAGTTAACACGCCCGCGCCGAGACCGGGTGATCTTGAGATTCTGATATCATTCTCTGGGGAGACCAAATCAGTGATCGCCTGGTGTGAGACTTTGAAGAAAATGAATGGAACGATTCTGTCGATCACTGGGATGAAAAAATCAACGTTGAGTGATAAATCGGATCTTCATATTAGTCTGGAAGAGGAAGTCAAGGCGGGGCAGCCTAGACGGTTCTATATGCGGGCAGCATTTGTTCTTAGTCCTTTGCCGGTGAAACTTGTTGAGAGACTGGGTGAAAAAGGGTTAACGTTGCCAGAATACATACTTCACTGGCATCACTCGCTGACAGAATGAGCCGCGGTTATGAGAAAACATATTTTGCGACGTCGCATATAGAATTTGGAGACAAGAATGAAAAAACACGTACAACCACATATTATGTGTGGAGTCGGGGATGTTGCAAAGTACGTTCTGATTTCGGGAGACCCGAAAAGAGTCGAAAAGATTGCGGCCTTATTTGATGAGGGTTCCAAGGTTGCTGAATATCGTGGGTTCATCACCTACACGGGCAGTGTCGATGGAATAGGCATATCTGCTTCCTCAACTGGCATCGGCTGTTCATCGGCGGCAATCGTGGTGGAGGAGCTTGGCGAGAGTTGGCGCGGAGATTTTCATCCGAGTTGGAACTACTGGGGCTCTTCAACCTGAAATAAAAATGGGAGACATAGTCGTTGCAACCGCTGCAGTGCGTGCCGATGGGACATCGAAGTGTTATGTGCCTCTTGAGTTTCCTGCGGTTGCTGATTTTGATGTGACAACGGCTCTTGTTGAAGCGGCTCGGAAGCTCAAGCAGAGGGTTCATTTTGGTCCAGTTTTGACCTCGGATGCTTTTTATGGTGATCTTGAAAACTTGAGGCTTTGGAGCAGGTATAACGTTCTTTCTGTTGAGATGGAGTCTTCGGTGATTTTTACGATTGCGAGCCTTAAGAAACTGAAGGCTGGAACGATTTTGGCAGTTGACGGTAACCCGCTCTTGGGCATCGGGAAAGGCGAATTTGAGCCGGGTGAAAGAACTGGCGAACTGGACCGCAGGGTTCAGAATGCGATCAAGAAAGAGTCGCAGATAGCGATTGAAGCAGTAAAAGTGTTGGAAAATATGTTGAAAGCGAGACGTGGCAAGCGATAACATGCATGATCGTTGTGTGTCACGTTATTCTTTTTCGTAGGGTTTGTAATCGCTAGGTGGAGTTCTCTTTCTCACGAAGCCTGCTAGCACGACTACTGTGACTATGTACGGGATGGCTTGAATGATTTGAGGTGCAAGCAGTCCGGCGCCTTGTAGCCTCATCTGTAAGGCGTCGGCAAAACCGAAGAGGAGGCCAGCTCCTAATGCGCCGAATGGCATCCATCCTCCGAGGATCATTGCGGCAAGAGCAATGAAGCCTCTTCCTCCTGTCATAGAAGAGACAAAGAAGTTTAACTGTCCTAGGGACAGAAATGCGCCTCCGAGGGATGCTAGCATGCCGCTGATCATGAGGAATAGATACTTTGTTCGGTAAACGTTTATTCCTGCTGTGTCCGCTGCGGCTGGATGTTCACCTACTGCTCTAATTCGTAATCCCATTGGAGTTCTGAATAAGACGATGTATGTGAAAACTACTAGGACTAACATTATGTAGACGAGAGGTGTGGTTGATCCCAAAATTTCCCCTAGAATTGGAATGTCCTTTAGTAGCGGAATTGATATCGTGCCAAGTCCGTTTACGCTTTGTGATGCGCCTCTTGATCCCCAGATTACCTGGGACAGGTAAGCTGTGATGCCAAGAGCAAGGATGTTAATGCCGGTTCCACTAACGATTTGGTTTCCCACGAATTTGACAGTTAGCAACGCGTGAAGAAGACCGAGCAAACCGCCGACCAGTACTGCTGCGAGCACTCCGAGCCACGCGTTGCCGGTGTAGAAACTTGCCAAGACGCCGGTGAAGGCTCCTGTGAGCATCATTCCTTCTAGGGCTATGTTGACGACGCCTACTCTTTCGGAGAAAATGCCTCCTAACGCGGCAAAAACCAGTGGAGTGGCCATTCTCAGAGTCGCTGCAAAAAGTCCGACATTGATGATGTCAATGATGCTTACCATTAAGAGCCGCCTCTCGTGAAGATTCGCTTGATCTTAGGTGGGATTGTTCGAGCCTTCGCTAGAACAGACTTGACTAATCGTGGAGTCGCTAAACCTTTTCTTGAGAGATAGCTGATTAGTCGGGGAGCTGCGACAAAAAGCACAACTAGTCCTTGAAGAACTGACACGATGTCAATAGGCACGCCGGTGACCGTGTTCATCGTCATGCCGCCTGCTCTGAGTGCCCCTATTAGGATTGCTGCAAGAACTGCACCGATTGGGTTCAGTCCTCCTATTAGACCGACGGCGAGTCCATCGAATCCGTAGCCTGGAGAGAAGCCGTTTATGAAACGTCGGTGTACGCCGAGTATTTCTCCTGCTCCTCCCAGTCCTGCTAGAGCTCCGCTTATGACAAAGGCGAGGATCATGGTGTTTTTGACGCTGATGCCGTTGCTTTCGGCGGCTGAAGTGTTCAGTCCGACGGCTCTGACTTCGTAGCCCAAGACCGTTCTGTCTAGTACGAGTGTTATGATTGCAGCCATTCCGATCGCTATGAAGATAGACGCTGAAAGCTGTGTGGGGGGCAATATGCGAGGAAGTTCTGCTGAAGGTGTGACAGGCACGGTTTGAGCCACCCAGCCTGGAGGGGCGATGAAGGGATAGTTTACCATGTAGCTGGTAATGTAGAGAGCTACGTAGCTGAGCATCATGCTCGTGATTACTTCGTGTGCGCCGAGTCGAGCTTTCAAGATGCCTGGAATGAAGCCCCAGAGTGCTCCTCCAGCTGCACCTGCTAATAGGGCTAGCGGCAAATGAATGTATACTGGCAGGTCGCCGAAGGATATTCCGACTAGCGCAGCTGTGAATCCTCCGATTAGCAGTTGGCCTTCGGCTCCGATGTTGAATAGACCGCACTTGAAAGCAAAAATAAATGCTAATGCTGTGAAGATTATCGGGGTTGCTTGTGTGAAAGTTTGTCCGATGCCGTAAATGTCCCCAAATGCTCCTCTTATCACAGCGATGTATGCGTCGATTGGTGAGTGGCCTGTCGCCAATAGTACTATTGCGCCTACGAGGAAAGCGAGAAGGATGGCGATTATCTGAGGCAGTGTAGCGCGAAGCATACGCACTGCCACTATTCGGTGCAT
Organism: Candidatus Bathyarchaeota archaeon; assembly: GCA_963845885.1. Taxonomy (GTDB): domain Archaea; phylum Thermoproteota; class Bathyarchaeia; order Bathyarchaeales; family Bathycorpusculaceae; genus DASPPK01. The sequence continues at coordinate 17,868 of CAWJTU010000017.1, read as the reverse complement.
CATTGTTTGCTTCGCTTTCTCACTCATTGCTTCCACCAGTCATCAAGAGTCCTAGTTCGAATTCGTTTGTCTTGCCGCATTCTTTGATAGCTACGATTTTGCCTTCATACAACACCGCGATTCTGTCACTTAAGGTGAGTATTTCGTCGAGATCTGCGGATATGAGTAGAATTGCTTCTCCTTGGTCTCGCATTTCCACAAGCTTTCTGTGGACGTATTCTGTTGCGCCAATGTCCAATCCTCGGGTTGGTTGTGAAGCGATGATGAGTTTTGGTTTCCTGCTGAATTCTCTTGCCAAGACTACTCTTTGTTGAGTGCCGCCTGACAGATGCCTCGCGAGAGTGTCCTTGCTGGGTGTCTTAATCGAGTATTCTTCGATAAGTTCATCTGCGAAGCTTGATGCTTTCTTGAGGTTTAGCCTAATCCACCCTGTTTCAAATGGAGGTTTGTCTTGGTATCCGAGGATTAGGTTCTCTAGGACTGAGAAATCTAGAATAAGACCATTTTTCTGTCTGTCTTCGGGTACGTTGGAGAGTCCCATGCTTATTCTTTCGTGAGGAGAAGTGTTTGTTATTGGCTTTCCATCAAGAGTTATTTCTCCTGTAGTAGCTTCTCTTAGTCCTGTGAGGACTTCTACGAGTTCGGTCTGTCCGTTTCCTTCAACGCCTGCTATTCCGAGGATTTCAGACTCGTGAACCTCGAAGGTTACATCCTTCAAAGCCAACAACTTGCGGTCGTTCAATGCTTGTATTTTGTCAACCTGCAAAACGGTCTTCCCAGGCTGCAAACTTCCTTTTTCGCATGTGGACGAGATTTCCCTGCCCACCATCATTGCAGCAAGTTCTTGTGGGTTCGTGTTGTTTGCCTCAACTGTGCCAACGACTTTTCCTTTCTTCAAGACGGTGATTTTGTCGCAAACGGCACAGACCTCTTTTAGCTTGTGGGTTATGAAAATGACTGATTTGCCTTGTTGCTCCAGTGCTCTCATTGCTTTGAACAGGCTGTCAACTTCCTGGGGTGTGAGGACTGATGTTGGCTCGTCCAATATGAGAATCTGGGCTCCTCGATAAAGTGCTTTGAGAATTTCAACCCTCTGCTGCAAACCAACTGGGAGGTCGCTGACAAGCGCTTTCGGGTCCACTTCCAATCCATATCCTTTTGAAGTGTCTTTGATGGTTTTGATTATTTTTGCCATGTCTAGAAGAACAATGTTTTTTGTAGGTTCTCTGCCTAAAACGATGTTTTCGGCTATTGTGAGGCTGGGGACGAGCATGAAGTGTTGATGCACCATTCCGATGCCATTTTTTATCGCCGTGGCAGAACTGTCTATTTTTGTCTCTTTGTCATTGATGAAGATCTGTCCTTCGTCTGGTTTGTACAGTCCGTAAAGAATGTTCATCAGGACGGTTTTTCCTGCACCATTTTCTCCCAGTAGGCCATGTATCTCTCCCTTTCGTACTTCAAGGTTTACTTTGTCGTTTGCCACCGTTCCTGGAAAAGTCTTGGTGATGTTGACCATTCTTACGGCTGTGCTCATAGATAAAAAAAGAGGATAGGAGCGAGTTTAAGACTTTTGCTATGAATATGCTGATGGAACTGTTACGTTTCCAGAGATGATTCTGCTCTGTGCATCTGTTAGTTTCGTTAGTACAGCAGCTGGTAGAGGTGTTTCAGTGAAATTGAATGTGCTTTCCCACAGTGGTTGCTCTTCAGGTAGCCGGCTGCATCCTGTCCATCCGTCTGCTACTCCTTTGTTGTAGACTCCGGCTTTGAAATTGCCTGTCTTTAAGTTCGGATAGAGTTTTGATAGTATTGCAGCTTGTATCATTTCAAAAACGGCTTCGTCAACTCTCTTGGTTGCGCTGGCTTTTATTTCTGGGTAGAGGTAGTCTTGGCAAGAATCTACTCCGAACCCGATTTTTCCTTGCTCGTGTATTGCCTTGTAAAGCGCCAAGTCCACTTTTGCCAGCGGCTGCGAATATCGCGTCAGCTCCCTGTCCGATCAGAGTCACTGCTTCTTCATGTGCTGTAGTTTGGATCTGCCCAACCACCGACGAACAGCGGTGGAAGCACTGTTGCGCTTGAATTGGCCCACGTCACTCCTGCTTGATATCCGTCGAAGAAGTCTCTGATCAAAGGTATGTCCATGCCTCCGATGAAACCTACTTTTCCAGTGCTAGTCATCATTCCGCTTACAACGCCTACTAGGAATGATCCTTCGTTTGCTTTGAATAGAAGGGATGCGACGTTCGGTTGATCAACTGCCATGTCAACAATGGCGAAGTTTTGGTTTGGATATGCTGCTGCGGTTTTGTTGAGAGCATCTGCTTGGTCGAAACCGATGCATATTATTAGGGCGTATTTGCCTGTTTGTTTTGCAAAGTTTGTTTGGTCGCCTTCGTACTCTGCTATGGCCATGGGTGAGGCGTAGTCGAAGGTGATGTTGAGTTCTCTTTGGGCGCGCTGTAGTCCTGCGTATGCAATGTCGTTGAAGGATTTGTCTCCTAATCCGCCAGTTCCTAGAATAAGGGCGACTTTGATGTTTTGAATTCCTGCAAGTTGCGCTAGAGCCGCTGTTAGATTGGCGTTGACATTATTGTAGTTGGTCTGTAGATTGTCGAAGTCGGTTTTGCTGACGACATCTGTAGGAGCAGGTTTTACTGCCCATATGACGCCTGCTCCGATTACTAGTCCGATTAGCAAGGTGGCAATTGCGATTGTGTATGTTTTGTTCATTTTTACCCCTCGCACTATTGTTGTTTGGATTGTTTTTTAAGACTTTTGAGAGGTCGACGATGATGCGAGAAGTGGGTGAAATCAAGTAGAAAGTGGTTGGGAAAGCGTGTGTTTGTGTAGTTGCCTGAGGTTTAGACGTCGCCGGATTCCTTTATTTTAATGTCTTCGTATGGAGCTGCAACTCTTCTGTAGAATTCTAGCTTGACGCATTCTAGTACGCCAATGGCTTTGTTGATGTGGAAGTATCGAAGAGGATAGATTTCTTTGAGCATCTTCGTCACGATATAGTTCAGCTCTCCGTCTACTTCCTCAGGAGGCAATGTTTTCAAGATGCTCACCAGTTCTTTGAGAACTTTGTCGTATTTCTTTCTGTTTTCCGGTTTTATATAGGGCAAAAAAGCCAAGTCTCCATTGATTCTTCTAAGAGCTGAATATGTCTTATTAATCGCTATCGTCTTTTGCACTAACAATCTAAGTCTGAAACTGTATTAACGGATAATCATGACTTTAGATAGAGGCTTGTGCGTGCTAGCGAATTCAGGTCGTTTGTTTGGAACAAATGGCATTCGCGGAATTGTCAACAAGGATCTGACGCCTCAGGTGGCCGTTCGAATTGGTATGTCGGTTGGCACTTTTTTCAATCGGGGAAGTCTTGTTGTTGGTCATGATGTTAGAACGAGTAGCCCTTTGCTAGCGCGTGCAGTGATCGCGGGACTGAATTCTGCGGGATGCAACGTGTTTGTTGCAGGATTGATGCCTACTCCCGCGTTGCAGTTCTGGATAAGGCATCACGAAGTCGATGGCGGTGTCATGATAACCGCATCGCATAACCCTGCCGAGTACAATGGTGTCAAAGTGATTTGGAAGGACGGGATTGAATTATCTCGTGAGCAAGAAATCAAGGTTGAACGGGCGTACTTTGACAATCACGTGGTTCTTGCGGAGTGGAACAGATTAGGTGAAACTCGCGAGTTAAAAGGAATAGGTGATGAATACGTTGCTGCAATCAAGAAGCTTGTGAACGTGCAGGCCATAAGAAAGAAGCGGTATCGCGTCGTGGTTGATGCGGCTAACAGTGTTGGCGGCCTTACTGGTCCTAAACTGTTGAGGGAACTGGGTTGCAGAGTGACAGAGATTAACTCGAAAATGGACGGTGCGTTCCCTGGGAGGCTTCCTGAACCGAGACCAGAGAATCTTGGCGGTTTGTCTTCAACCGTGAAGTCGGTGGGTGCGGACTTGGGTGCTCGCGTTTGACTCGGATGGTGATCGAGTGATGTTTGTGGATGAGAATGGCAGAATTGCTTCGGGAGATGAGGGTTTCGGTCTAGTTGAAAAGCATTTTTTGATGGAAAATCCGGGTGAAAAGATTGTCACGTCGATCAGTTCATCAACTATGATTGAAGACATTGCTGAGAAATACGGTGGCGAAGTTGTGTGGACGAAAATTGGGAGCATAACGGTTTCAAAGATGATGAAGAAATTGAATGTTAAGCTTGGTGGAGAAGAGTATGGTGGGATTTTTTATGGACCTCATCAGCCTGTTAGGGATGGTGCGATGGCAACTGCGCTTGTCTTGGATATTATGGCAGAAACTGGGCAGAGTTTGTCGAAGTTGCTGGGTGAGTTGCCGCAATACTTTATCGCGAAGGGAAGGATAGCTTGTGAAGAGCAGTTGAAGCAGATGGTTCTGGAGCGTCTGTTTGAGCAGGTGAAAGGACTCAAGGTGAGCACTTTGGATGGCATCAAGATCTGGTTTGATGACAAGAGTGCTATTCTTGTGAGGCCGAGTGGGACTGAACCTGTTTATCGGTTGTACTCTGAAGCCAAGACAGCTGGGAGAGCGAAGCAACTTATCCGGGAATATGGCTCAAGTGTTAGAAAGATTGTTGAAACTCTCAAAGTATGAATATATGGTCTAGACTGAGTAACTTCAGGGTGTGGGAAGGCTACTGTATTTTGTGAAGGTTGCCTTCAACGTCGATGGGGTTCATGGCTATTATTTCTTCAAAATAAGGTAGGTTGTTCGAGGGTTTCTTCCAGACGAACACTTTCTTGCCTAGGCAATAGGCGATTCCCATTTCGAGAAACGTGTTTCCACCTATGTACCCTTTCTTTTTTGGTAGGTCGAAATTTAATACTAATACGGCATCGCTGTTCTTGATTTTTTCAAAGTGTTCATCCATTAGCTGGCGTTTCACTTTGAGCAATTCTGGGGTTGGATTTTTCTTGCGCATCGCGTAGTATTTACAAACGTCAATTGTGTTGTGGTTCACTTTTACGGTCTGAGGGTATAGAAGAGCTTTGAAACCTTTTTTCTCGAGTTGTTCTTTCACTTTTTGCGCTCGTTTTGCAAACTGCGCTGATGAGCATATGGTGATTCTCATGGTCAGTCTCAAGCCCAAGTGTGTTATGTTGGTGCGGTTTCCAGTTTTTCGTTCAATTCCTGGAGACTTCGGATTGTGAACTGTTCTTTACATTGGTTCGTTCTATCTAGATAGAAGGCATGTATGCCTAATTTTCTGGGAGCTTCGAAGTCGAAGAGGCAATCGTCACCTACGTGAATCATTTGTTGGGGGGAGACTTGACAGATTGTGCAGATTTTTCTGTAAAGTCTGGGGTCGTTTTTGAGGAGTCCGAAATCGGAGGTTGAAGAGAAGATGTGTTGAAAATAGCCATTGATTCTTGTTTTTTCGATTTCTAGATCGACGAATTCTCTGTGGGCGTTTGAAACTACTATTAGTCTGAAGCCTTTTTCTCGTAATTTCTCGAAGACTTCAGGTAATTCGGGAAACATGTTGATTCTGTCTTTGAATTCGTTCAAGACTTTCTGGGGAGTTGTGTTTAAGCCAAACTTTTTAATCCAGTATTGCAGGTCGTACCATTCTAGCTTCATCCTGCCCACTTTGTCATATTCTTTTTTCACTTCTTTCTTCGCTTCCTCAAAAGTGACACTTTTCTCGTGGGCGTATTGACGTGGGAGTCCTTGAAGCCAGACTGAATCTGCAAAAGAGGAGTCTGTGATTGTTCCGTCGAGATCGAAAGATACTATTTGCGCCTTTTCCATCTGTCGTTCCTTCGATGTTGTGAGAAGTTTCGCGTTTGATGGGTTCTGATTTGTGTTGTTTAGGCGGAGCGCCATTCTTCGTTGAAGATGATTTCTGAAAGGTCTTTTCTTGGTCTTGGCGCGGGGTTTTCATTGGGTACGCCTATTGGCAATAACGCGACGACCTTCACTTTTTTGGGGATTTTTAGGAGGCGTTTGACTGCGTCTTCGTCGAAGGCGCCTATCCAACAGGTGCCGTAGCCTAAGGTTGTGGCTGCTAGGACCATGTGCTCTAGCGCTATCATCGTGTCTTTTTCGTACCATCTTGGGGTTATGTCTGGATCGCCTGTTGCTACTATGATTGCTGCGGCGTCGCTTAGGAAGCTCTGATTGTCTGCGGCTTCTGAGAGAGCTTTTTTTCGTTTCGCGTCTTGGACTACTACGAAGTGCCATGGTTGACGATTGGATGCGGAGGGTGCCTTCTGTGCGGCTTCGTATATCATCTTCAGTTTTTCTTCAGGAATGGGTTCTGGTTTGTATTCTCTGATGCTTCTGCGGGTTTTTATGGCTTCGAAAAGGTCCATTCTTGGATGCCTTCTTCGGAATGGAATATTCATTGGACTTATTATCTTTTCGTGAGTTGTAACGTAGAATTTTGTGTTTGTGGATTGGTTTTGTGAAGAGAAGTCTAGATGTTGATTTCAAATTCACAATTCTTTAGAACTCAAGTCAAGACTACTTACAAGGATTGACTATGAAGAAGCATGTTGGTGAAAGCGCCCGTAGTAAGGAAAGTCATGCAGTGTGCAGTTACTGTAGAGGTACGGGTCGCGATCTTTCACGGTCACTTTGGGGTGAATTTATCTGTCCTGTTTGTGGTGGCACAGGAAAACCTGTTATGAAGGGAGTGCAGGCAACCCACTGTTGATTGGATTGGTTTAACAATATTTTTTCTCGAAAAATCCTATTAAGAGAACGTTAGCATAGGCTTGCTGAGGCAGTTTTGTTGATCACAGTACGTGAGTTACAGAAGAGGATAGACAGGTTTCCCAGAGTGAGACTTGTGAATCTGCCTACTCCGCTGCAGAAGATGTCTCGGCTCACAGAGGCGTTGAAGGGTCCGCAACTTTGGGTGAAGCGGGATGACAGCACTGGTCTTGCATTTGGCGGTAACAAGGAAAGAAAAACGGAGTTCGCGATGGGAGACGCCTTGAGCAAGAAGGCTGACGTTGTGATTACTGCAGGACCGGTGCAATCGAATCATTCGCGAGCCACGGCGGCTGCCGCAAGAAAACTGGGGTTAAAGGTCATTTTGGTTTTGAGTGGTGAAGAGCCGCAGGTCTATGATGGCAATCTTCTTCTGGACTGGCTTCTAGGGGCTGAGATTAGATTTCTCGGTGGAAAGGCTGTGAAGGCTGGCAGGGTTCAGTTGATGGAGGAGATAGCGGAGGATTTGAGGAAGAAGGGGCACGTTCCGTACGTTATCCCGACTGGTGCTTCTTATCCTCCGGGCGCTATTGCCTATGCTAATGCGATGTTAGAGTTGCTTGAACAGGCGAGGCTCTGTAAATTCAAGATTGATTATGTCATTCACGCTGCTGGTTCGGGTGGGACGCAGGCAGGATTGGTTTTGGCTAACAAAGCAGTTGGGTCGAAAGCCAGAATCATTGCTGTTTCTGCGGAGCCACGTGCTCATAAAGAGTTGGTTAAGAAAACGATTGAGATAGCTAATGAAACTGCGAAGCTGCTGGGCGTTGATACAACTGTGGACTCGGATGATGTTATTTTGAATGAGGATTATGCTGGAGAGGCTTATGAAGTCCCGACGCAGGCAGCGCTGGACGCTATCAAACTTGTTGCGCGAACCGAGGGAATAATGCTTGATCCTGTTTACACTGGGAGGGCTATGGCTGGAGTCATTGACCTGATAGGTCAGGGTCGTTTTGCGAAGGACGAGAACGTGGTTTTTATTCACACCGGAGGAACGCCGGCACTTTTCCCGTATAAGAAAGAATTCTTTCAGATTCACCATTAGTAGTGAATCAGGTTCGCGCGATAGGTGGTTGTCTTGATAAGAAGGGCTTTTTTCGCGTGATTTCAGCCAATAACCCCCCTCCCCCCTAGGCCTTTCGTTTCAGCTTCTTTAATGCTTCAAAAATAGTCAGTTCTGACGCCACGCGAGGCGGCGAACCTAACGCAGCTAACGTCAAAGGAAAAGAAATACTCCGCGGTGCCTAGAACAACAGCCTGTCCAATGACCGCCAAAGACCCTTTGACTTAAGTAGCCTGTTTCATCGAGTCATCCACTTCTTTCCTTTCCAAGCGGTAGCCCAACCGTAAATGTAGATAGTGCTTATTACCAGTGAGAGAAGAACGAAAGTGGTGCGGTACGCAATATCTGTGCGGGAAATATTCTTCACGAGGCGACTTGAGTTAATAGCATAAATGAAATGGATCAGGAATAGCCCGCCGAAATAGAACAACATCAACCAGTATTGCCCCAGCAATGGAAAAACGACCACGTTCACAAACATGATCAACGGAGACAGATAGTTTACGAAAACCAGCAGATAAAACATCAACGCCTGCTTAGGAGGTCTCTTCCAAAAAAAGCTCGCGGCAAACAACATACCGCGAAACGATCCTCTGCCCCACCGCAATTGCTGCTTACTGAATTTCTTGAAATCCCGCGGCACAACCGTGTAAGCAACCGCGTTAGACTGATACAGAGATTTGGTGTGAGGCGCAGTTTTCATAGCCTGAGATGTCAGGGTTCGATCCTCAGCCTGACCGTCCCTCACAAAAGTCCTCAACCGCAACATGAGATTCGTCAGTCGCCGATCATCGCTGTCAATGACCTGTCTGCCCATAAACTTCTCGTTCAGCCAATCATCAATGACCGATTGAATACCATCCCTTCGATAAGCCGCAAGCAAACCAGAACAACAAGTCACCATATCGAAATAACTTTCCATTCCCTTCTGTAAGCGAAAACCATCCGCATACCAAACACGCTGAAAATGCGTCAAAGCATTATCGTCCTTGTTCAAAACCTCGCCATGACCACATGTACAGTAGACGCTTGGATCCTTGAAGGGCTGAACCAGATTCCTTATCGCCACATTTTCAACCACGCTGTCGCTGTCAACACAAATGACAACGTCTCCCCTACATTCGCGAACACCTCGTGCAAAAGCAAACCTTTTTCCATAATTCCTATCTAACTTCAAAACTTTCAAATCAGCAATCTTGTGATCACGACGCCCATCATCTACACGCTTCTTCAACTCCGAAACAATGTGATATGTGCCATCCGAACTCCCATCATCCACAACGATGATCTCTAAACGATCCTCAGGATAATCGCTCATGAGCAACGCGTCTACAGTCCTCTCAATAACGTCCTCCTCATTCAATACTGGAATGATCACGCTCACATTCGGCCTGTGACCAACGTCTGGAATAGGCTTGTAACGATATGCAGTCATAAACTTGAACATCAAGAACGGGGTCACAATGAAGCCGTAAATGAAAAAAGGCGACCACCAAGGCAAGGAAGACGCGAACGCGCCTTCCAGTCTGCGAACGTAAATAACCGCTAAGACAACGAAGGTGAAAACCAGGGTCAAAACAATCACTAATTTCTTGTTCATGGTCCTCAACTCCGGTCAATAAACAGCAAATCGCTCAAAGTCTTCACAGTAAACCCATTCGACTTCAGAAACGACATTTCATCCACAAACTGACTCCTTGAAGTGCTGAAACTGCCTCCAGTGTCAAACTGGTGATAAAGCAAAACGATCACCGTGGTTCCTCCAGCATTCCAAGCAATATTCTTCGAAATCAGATAGAGACGTGTCATTTTTCAGATGCAAAACACGTGATCGCGTATCTGTCAAAATCCGAAATGTCCCACTCCGAATCTTCCACTGCCCTCGCAGCCAAATAATGCTTGGAAACATAGTCCCGAACCGTTGAATTATCAAACCCAACTCCTAACGGGTAAACGAATAGTTCAGGAGAAAACCCCTCATCCTGAAACATCTGCTTACTCTTCACAATTTCCTCGAATAACCCATCACTTGACAAATTAGTCAAATCGATATGACTGAAAGAATGGCATTCGATATCATTCCCTTTATCTCGCAACGTAGCGAATCTCATCCCAACTCATATACGCTGGATAATTGTTTGAAGCATAACTGGTCACGATCGCATATGTCGCTTTGAATCCAAACGTATCCAAGATCTTCAGAAGCATTCAATTGACTCTTCCAACCGTCATCAAAACAGATCACCACTATCGACTCGTTATCAGAAGGCAAGTAAGGCTGGTACAGCTTCTTGATAACCGCCGCGTCTTGTTGAGAATAGAAATGTGTTGCCATCACACCAGTGATTGTCACAAGCGCTACTAGCGCCGCAGCAATTAGTGCGGCAGTTCTTCTTCTCATGCATTTCTCACTCTTCTCTCAACTCTCAAAACTGAGTAAAAGCGTGCAAACCGTCTAAGTCGTTGACAAACTCGGAAGTCTCGGTTGAACAATCACGCCAACACTCTGATCCTGTGTAAGACGGTTTCTGTAGTCTTCGTCGACGGTTTTAGCCGAATCCACTACGCTCGCGGCCAACACTTGCTTCGAAAGATCAACGTACATCTGCGAGTCCTTCGGCAAACAATGGCCTCCGATTCCTTGCCTAGGCTCCAGAATCTTCACGTTCCACTTCGAATTAACAGCTTTCCTTAGCTCAGCAAAATCCAACGAATACGCGTCACAGAGCATCTTGAGTTCTTCAGCAAAAGCGATTTCCATAAACCTGTGAGAATTCTCGATCACCTTGCTGAGCTCAGCCAGCTGAATCGATTTCACAACGTGCACAGGAATATCCAGCACGTCCTGATAGAAATGAAGCGCCAATTTTGTACAACAGCTCTTACACCCTCCAAGAACTCTTGTCTGTCGCACGCCGTGCTCATTCTTCTCATCGGCATAGAACCTATGCGGAACATGAGCAACGTGAAGCCGATGTTCCAGTATCGTTTCAATCTTGTTTGACATGCCCTTTGTTACTGTGCTTTCGACCGCAACTAACGCTCCTCGTTTTCCCTCACACGAGAGTCGATACGCGGTGGAGAGCAACCCGTCGAAAGACGGCAAAGACATGTTCGCAGGGTTATGAGTTGAAACGCAGAGGATGTAATAGTTGTACCCCTCGAAACTTTCTGTCGCGCGCCGAATCAAATTGTGTTCAAGAGCCCTCTGAACTGCTTTACTGTTGATATCATAACCGTCAACAGCCAGTCCGAGGCCAGACAAATACTCTGCGTTGCTGTAACCTATCTGACCGAGTCCCACGATAAGGATTTTTGCTTCTTCGTTGCGCAATGTTGCCACCTGAATCTGTATCGTGAGTATTGAGTCTTAATAAGTCTTCTCGTAGAATAGTGCAACACCCATACACGCTAGTTCGCCAAGACATGACATCGTCAGTTGCTCCCTTCGAGTAATGGCGCACTGATGGTTGGTGTGGTGTTTTGTCTAATCCAGCAAGCGGGGCGGAGAAGCGTGAAAGAAAGACTGGCATCTTTAAATCCTTTACAATTCTATTGTTGCTTCGTGTCTAGCTAGATTTTGGGTGTTTGGCTTGATGAAAAAGAAAACTGAGATGAATCTGATACCTGCATCCGAACTTATTTCTCTCAAGAACAAGAGGGCGTTGATTACTGGTTCTGGAACAGGCATTGGCGAAGCTATTGCATACCGGTTTGCTGAAGCGGGTGCGGATTTGATTTTGGTCGATATCGATCAAGAAAGGCTGGAGAAGGTTGAGGGAAAGCTGAAGGAGTTCGATTCTGAAGTGGAAGTTTGTAGAATCGATCTGTCTAGAAAGGCTGAGATAGATGCTCTGTGGGCGAAGCTGGAAGGGAAAGAACCGGAGATATTGGTGAACAACGCCGGGATTTATCCCACTAGATCCTTTTTGGAAGTGGATGAAGGGTTCTTGAAGAAGGTGATGGATGTGAATCTGAACTCGGTTTTTTGGATGTGCCAGCACATGATAAAGGGCAGGCTCAGGAAGGGCGGGGTAATCATTAATACAGGTTCAATCGAGGCTGTAATGCCTCTGAAAGAGGGATTGTCTCATTATGACGCTAGCAAGGCTGGGGTGATGGTTCTTTCAAGAGCATTGGCCAGTGAATACGGTAGGCGTGGCTTCAGGATCAACGTCCTTGTTCCGGGTGGTATCTGGACGTCAGGCACTAAGAGTTTGGCGAAGGAAGCGATGAAGTTCAAGTTGAATGTCGTTAAGTCGGGCATTGAATATGACATGAGAACTCCCATGAGGAGAATGGGAAAACCGGACGAGATTGCACGGATGGCCCTGGTCCTAGCGAGTGACTTGTCGAGTTATGTGAATGGAACATTGATTGTCGTTGACGGAGGTTTTCTCTCAGCTTAGAATGCGTCCGCGCGCGCTTAGTGCTTTGAGGCCACTTTTGTTCTGTCTGCCGGGTCATCATAAGCGTTAAATGATTAGGTTTGTTCATGTATGTTCTTGCATGTCAATCAATCAGGAAGTTAGGGGTAACGCGCTGAAGATTTACCTGTACCTGCTTAGGCACGGGCCGTCTGAGCTCAGAGATATTCAGCATGAGGTCGGTTTATCATCGGCTTCCCTTGCTTCCTACCATCTCGGAAAGCTTTCGGATGCAGGCTTTGTAACGCAAGATGAACATGGGAGATATCTGGCGGTGAAGGAAGCTTCGGACAAGGTTCTTGAGGGTTATGCGAGGATGGGGCCTGCGATTGTGCCGCAACTGTTCTTCTTTGCGTTGCTCTTCACGATTCTTGTGGCGTTTTTTTCGTTCGAGGCTTTGTACGCATCGGGTTTTACGGTGTATTTGGTGGCTGTTTGTGCTGTTATGGTTCTTGTGTTCTGGTATGAAACAGTGAGGCTCTGGCGTAGGCTGTCAGTCTAACGTTCGCAATAGCAATCGTAACATGATTAAAGACTGTTTAATGGCTTGTTCAACGATCTTGAAAGAACTTTCAAAAATGTAGGTTTATGACTCTGTCAGGTTTACTTCGATCACAGGAGAAATTGAGAATGTCGGGAAAATGGACTTTGAAGTATGGTTTAGCCGCAGTTCTCGTGGCGATTGCTATCATTGTTGTCGCTTTGTTTGCTAACCCATTGTCTTCTTTGACGCCTAATCAAACTTTGGCTGGAACGTCTTTTCTAGTGATGTTGACTGATCCTCCTACGGTGCCTGCTGGGACTACAGTGCTTAACTTGACGTACTCCAACGTTACGCTTCATATTGCTTATCCGAATGGGACTTCTGAGTGGCTTCCTGTCAACGCTTCAGGGACGGTCAATCTGTTCTCGCTGGTCAATATGAGTCAGACGATTGCTTCCACGAGTGATTCCAACTGGTTCAGCGGTGGACAAGATCCAATTAACTGTAGGTGACGTCAAGGCTGTAGTTAACGGACTAACGTATAATGTGACTGCCTTGTCGGACACTTTTGTTGTGACTGTTGCCAACAGTCAAGTCAATCAGACGCTTTCGGGTGTGCTGGTGGACTTCAATCCATCGTTGGTTCAAATACAGGCAACGGACGCTAATGGAACCCTGGTTTACTATTACGTGCTTGTGCCAAGTGCGACTGCCGTCGTGGTGACGGACCTGAGCCGAGACCAAATCAAAGTAGGAACTATCGTTGAAATAGGACAGAACAATAGGGAAAAACTCGTACACGTAGTCGAGGAATTCTCGAACAACCTTACAATTGTCAACGCTTCGCTAACGGTGAACGGCAATGTAACGAGTCTCTCAGTGACAATAGAGAATGAGGGCAATATGACTTTCAAGATCTTCGGACTGACGCTAAACGGTGAATTCAATGCAACGCGAACTTGGAAAAAAGGCTGGATGGATGAAATGATGGATCATGAAACCATTGAGAAGATTCATCCGGACACGATACCTTTCAAGATCAACGGTTCATCATTGATTCCGCTTTTCGGCGACCGTGGAGACCATGACGACGACGAAGTTTCTTCGCTGATCTTGCAGCCTGGAGGGAATGTTACGTTAAGTTTCAGCGATGTCATTGCACTGCAGCCCAAAATGGATTTTATGCCAAATCCAGCTATGGTAATAACGCCGATCGTTGGTAACATTTACACGATACGGCTGATGGGCGAAGGCTTCGAAACTTTCAATGTCACCGCCACGTCTTGAATTTGATAGGCGTTGGCGCGTTTCCTTCTTTTTTTGCTTAAATCTCGTTTTGCAGAAGACTAATAGTCCTGGACGAGAGCCACACACCCATTAAAAGAGCGAGCGTTTCTGAGGTACTTCACATGCGAGTCTTTCGAGCTGGGTACCGGCGTGAGATCAAGAAAAGCATTGCTATTCCAGAGATGGTTGCAGAGTATGCAAGCCAATAGTTCGAACCCATGAAATCAAGAACATCTGCACTGGCTTCGTTGATAGCTAGGATTATGGTCGCTAGACCTATGGCGAAAAGAAAAATGTCCAATGCCAGATGGGATTTGCTTCCAAACTTCATTATCAACTTTCTCCTTCGTTATAGTGCAAATATGGCATTTATCCCTATCCTTCAAATATTCTTGAGGCAATCGTAATAAGTCTGTCTAGATGCGTGAACATGCACTCGTCGGCGAAAGATCTTTTGTGTAACTTGACTCAACAGTATCGAGCGCAAGACTATAATGGGCAAAACGCGCTAGGTTTTCATTTCAGCCTTAACTTCATAATGTTGTGAGCGCGCATCAAATCGTGAAAGCAGTGCTCTTGCCTTCAGTGGGACAACAGCGACTTCATAGTCCTCCCCTGCAAAAGCTCGAACTGCATCCATTGAGTCGAACCACATGACTGTAACGAACTCTACCTCCTTGCCAAGATTTCGACGAAAGAGATGAATCCCTCTGTAACCAGCAATCCGACGGCCCGCAATGCTTGTGAAGATTTCGCTTTTGAGAAGTGTCTCATAGACATCAGCATTTGCAGGCGTTGTCCAACCATGCCAAACTCGACTAATCATGTTCAGAATCTCCCTCATCGTTGGATATCAGGTCCGCTACTTAACTTTTCTGAAAACTTCCTGCAATTGGGCGTGCAGTTTGCAGAAGAGCGCGTGAAATACAAGTGCGGGGGGTGGGACTTGAACCCTCATACCTGAGGCGATCTCACCTCTCGGTCGTTTCTTCGCAGCTTCTCTCCCTTTTTTCTTATCAGGGAGTGACAAACGCCAAGTGATGAAGACTTTGGCAGGAGATGAGCTAGATGAATCAAGAACCAATCAAATGTCCTCGATGCGGCTGTCAGAGAGTGTTTAGAGATGGGATCCTATACACGCGCTTTGGAGAGCGGCAGCGTTACTTGTGTCGTAACTGTGCGTGTCGATTTTCGTAGTGGCAGCAGTTCTTTGCGCATCGTCCCTCTTTTTCTGAAGTTGGAATTAGGCGTCTGCTAGGTGCTGTTTTTGGCAGGGGCTCGTGGAAGTCAAAATTTCCGTGGTCGG
This sequence comes from Candidatus Bathyarchaeota archaeon, assembly GCA_963845885.1. Classification (GTDB taxonomy): domain Archaea; phylum Thermoproteota; class Bathyarchaeia; order Bathyarchaeales; family Bathycorpusculaceae; genus DASPPK01. Next base: position 2,532 of record CAWJTU010000017.1, on the reverse strand, counting down.
ATGTCAAAAGTCAAATTTGACTTTAGTACTGTTCGGACTCGTGTTATTCCGATTTTGAAGCGGGTTGAGGTTGAGGATTATCCGGCGAAGATTGGGCGCGTTTATGGTTGGAGTCGTCAACATGTATGTTACTATCTTGGCAAGCTCGAGCAGTGCGGTCTTGTGAAGCGGAAGGTTCGGAGTCGAGCAGTTTTCTATGAGCTCACTTGTCGAGGTAAAAACTTTTCTCGCATCATGTGAGGACGTCGTCTTCGGTAGCGGCGTGTATCGGCTTGATAGGTGTCAGGTGCGGTTTGGGATTGTTGCTGAGGGTTGTTTGCCGGTTGATTTTAGGCGTGTTGAGATGGTGAATTGGACGGCATTGCTAGGGCTCGAGCAGGGTGTGCATGTGAGGCATACTACGCGGTCTTGGATTGTGCATGTGGAGACTTTGTATGGGAAGCATCCTGGTGAGTTGTTTGTTTTGGCGAAGAATCTTGGCTGACCGTGTTGCTAAGAGTTTGATGATGAAGTATGGTTGCAGGTTGAGTGAGGGAGAGATTTGTAGGGGTTATGAGTTGAAGGTTGATGATCCAGTTGCTAGGTTGTTGAGTAGGTATTTCTGTGTGAGTACGCCGGAGAGGAAGATTGATCACAGTCCAGGCGTCGATCAGGGTGAGCTTGAGCATTTCAGTCGGGACGCTGCGGTTGAGTATCTGCTTATGCCGGAGCGTGTGAAGAAGTTGGAGGGTCAGGTTCAGGCTTTACATGTGGATCTTGAGGAGCTGACTGGGGCTCTGAAGAAATTGTTGAGTGTAGAGGGCTCGGATCAGATAGAGCCTGAGCAGAGGAGGTTGCAGGATTATGTTTCTTGATTGCGTTTTGGCAGCGAAACTGTGTTCAAATGCCATTTTGAGCGTTGGTCTCGGACTATGGTAAAAGTCCATGCTTTTCACGATCTATTGCTTTGAGCTCTGCTGATGTAGATGGTATGGGCTCACCTTTCACAGTTCTGTACATTGAGGTTTTCTAGGTTTGAACGTTGTATGATGGAAGTTGAGGAAAAAAGCCGTTCAAAAGGTCGCAGTCAGGCTGAAAAAGTGGGGCGTTTGAAGTATAATCAGCAGCTTCTGAAACGAGCCCTGCACGATCTTGAGGAAGTCAAGCTTATGCAACGAACCATTCTGGCTGGGCTTGAAGGGTATGTTCCATTTTGAGAAGCCGATGATTCAGAAGATTGCCTGCGTCGACGAAGTGGATGTGCTGATTTTGGACTACTTGTATGAGGCTGGAGGTGGTGGGTGTTGCCGAAGGATCTTGGCTGCTAAGCTGACGCAGTTTAAGGTCAGACGGCATCAGGTTAGCCGAAGGATCCTGAGGATGAATAAGCGGTTGGAGACAGGAGATTGGTGAGAGACTGGTTGAGAAGCGGGGTTGGCATTGGGCTCTAACGAGTTTTGCCTTTGAGTCTTGGGGAGATTCTGACATCGAATCGATAAGCGTAAGTTAGACGCCAGCGCGCGCTATACTCCTAGAACTTCTTTCCATAAGGATTATACTTCACGTAGCATTATGATATTATGAGGAGAAGGCCTTTCCAATGCGAACAAGAATAGAGCTAACAGCGTTATTCCTCATTCTGCTCTTCATTGGAATAACCGTTCAGAGCCACCAGGTAAATGCAACCGAACCAACGCTTTTGAAAGTTGTCAATCCGCTAAGTGGAGACGAATGGTTCAATTTCTCATCTAATAACATGCACGTAGGAGACACCTTCATTGCCAACATTACGGTATCAAACGTCTCTACACTACAATCTTGGCAGATTGGGTTGACATGGAACGCGAGTCTGCTGGAATACATTAACGTAATTCTTCCTTCCGACAATGTTTTTGCATTCGCTCCCCGAATTACAAACAATTCCATCCTGACAGCAGGTCCAGACTTGTCGACGCCTGGTCTCGTTCTTTTCGCTGCAGCGATGGGTGTTGGTGAACCGGGCTTCAGTGGAAGCGGCGTGCTAGTGCAAATTGAATTCAGGATCTTGCAGAAATTCGGACAGAGCGACTTATCTTTCGAAGGCATTCCCTATGATACCTTCTTAGTTGGACCCCTTAATTCGAGTGGCATGTATCCAGATATTCCGTTCGTCCCCAGTAACGGTCACTACGCGCTTGAGCCTTTTGGAGATGTTAATTTCGACGGAACGGTTGACATGAAAGATGTCGGTGTCGCAATCTTGGCGTTCAACTCTTTCCAGGGACGAGTCGATGGAACCCCTATGCAGATTTGGACAATAGCGGTCACGTTGACATGAGAGACATCGTGCTGATCGTGCTTGACTTCGGCAAACACGTGTAAGGTAGAGACAAAACTTATTCAAAGTTTCTTGTAGCCTACTCTTCCTCTGTTATATCTACGTTTATCAAGCGCACGCTAATGTATCTGTTCCATTTTTAGTACAATGCTGTTCTCAAACATGGGTTTAAGCAAAGGTGTGTTGACTATTCCATGAAGTTAAAGGAAGGAGCTGTTCATATTGCGGGACCATAA
>CAWJTU010000016.1:0-125401 GCA_963845885.1 Candidatus Bathyarchaeota archaeon | reverse complement strand
CCGCTGGGTGTCTTGTTGCAAGTTTTGGCGCAGTTGACGGCGTTGGGCGCGACCGTCGTTATACTTTTGTGTGGTTTGGTGTTGGTTTACTCTTCGAAACCGCGGAAGGCTACGAGTTTGCTGTGGCTTCCATTCATCTATTTCTATTGGAGTTTGCAGGCGTTCATCGCGTCTTATGCTGTGATTCTCATATTGTTGCGTAGACCTCGAAACTGGTCAAAGACTGAAAAGAGAGGAATAACCACTGCGCATGCAGAATTGGTAAGGTGATGAATTGACTGGTTTTCGTTGGGCAAAGACTGCTACGCGCCTGTTGGTTTCGACTTTTCCATTGAGGATGTCGAGAACGGCGTCAGTGACCATGGAAACTGTTGGTCTGACCATCGGAGACTTGCAGTTTCAAGAGAGTGAATACAGAAAAGAAGCACGCGCCCTGAAAATAACTGTCATTGTGCCGACTCTTGACGAGGAAGTGGCAATTGGGCAAGTCCTAATGGATATGCCGAGGAATGTGGTTGACGAATTGATAGTTGTGGATGGCTCAACTGATGCCACGGCGAGAATCGCCGAGGGTTTGGGGGCAAAAATCGTTTTAGAGTGGAGGAGGGGTTATGGACGAGCCTCTGCAGAGCGGAATTGAGAAATCCGTTGGAGATGTTGTGGTTTACATTGATGGTGACAGCAGTTATGATGCAAGAGATATTCCCAGAGTTGTCGAGCCTATTCTGAAAGGCGAATGTGACGTCGTTTTGGGAGATAGATTCGGCGGAGGAATGCAGCCTAGAGCCATGCCTCTTCTGAACAGGATTGGAAATCGCACGGTTTCGCTGGTTTTCAGTGTTTTTTTTGCCAAGAGAGTTCACGATACACAGTGTGGTCTGAGAGCAGTTCGGAAGCAGATGCTTGACTGGAACAATTACAGTGATTATGGGATGCCCTACGTGACTGAGCAATTGATCAAGCTTGTTAGGCGGAATGCGAGAGTCCACAGTGTGCCAGTAACGTATCGACCACGAGTGGGCAGAACAAAGCTTTCACTGTGGACCGATGGATTTAAGATTCTAAAGGTCATCTTAAGGGAACGTCTTCGGAGAAGTGCTGCTTGAAGATCGCGTTCCTGATCGAACTTTTCTATCCGCACGTGGCAGGTTGTGAGAACAGGTTTCTGGAGATCGGCAAAAGACTCTCTCAGCGCGGTCATGAAGTGCATGTTTTTACTCTGCAGCACGAGTCCACTCTACCCAAAGAGGAAACGATTGAAGGAATCACTGTTCACCGGTGTGCCTATTCCGGCAACTATATTTCGCCTAATGGTCTTCGCTCGTTGAGTGGGGTTTTTAAGTATTCATTTGCTGCGTCGCTGAGATTGTTCAGACAGAATTTTGACATCTACTATTCAAATCAGTGGCCTATGTTTCACTCGCTTTTTGCAAAGCCTGTTGCTCGACCGCTGGTTCAAGAATGGTGCGAGGTCTGGAATGATTCATTATCAGCAGAGGTGCTGCAGGAAATATTGAAGTGGATTGGAGACTATCACGTTGCAGTGTCAGAATTCACGAGGCGTAGGTTAATTGGTTTCATGGGCATCGAGCCTGGAAAAGTCTCAGTTGTGCCCAACGGGGTTGACGTTTCAAAATTCCATGCTAATCAGAGCAAGAAGACGTGGGGGCGCATCGTCTACGTCGGGAGACTTGTGCCTCACAAGCATGTCGAAATGCTCATAGACGCTTTCAGTCATAGTCAAACAGAAGGCAACAGACGCTGAACTTCACATCATTGGCGAAGGCCCCTACCTGTCTGCGTTGAAGCAGAGAGCGCAAGAACGAAGGATTGTTACGTTCATGGCTTTCTGCCCGAGGATGAAATGCTAGATTTGTTGAACAGTTCATGGCTGTTCGTCTTGCCGAGTGAAAGGGAAGGCTCCAGCATTTCAGTGCTGGAAGGTATGGCTTCGGGTTTACCGTTTGTCACGGCTGATTTCCCAAATAACGCAGTGAAAGAACTAGCGGAATTCAATTGTGGCGTAGGTCGCTGATCCGAATGAGACTTCGATTGCTTCTTCGATTTTGCAGTTTTTGAACGACGAAGAAATGTACGCTCAAATGAGTCACAACGCTTTGAGCTATGCGAAACAGCAGGACTGGAACACCGTTGCCGATCGAATGGAGAATCTTCATGCATAGGGTGGTTCAACGTTCTGAGGAATAGAAAGTGGCTATACTGGCTCTTACTGTTACTCGCTATGATCGCGTCATTTGCGATCAAATTCGCTGCGTTAAATAAGTACGCAGCTCCACCGGGCGCCGATTACGGGAATTATCTCACCCAAGTGAATATTCTTAATGGACATGATGTCAGAGGTTTAGGATTAAGGTACAACCCTTTGTTCTTTGCTTTGCTGGACCCATTTCTCATGTTTTTTGACTCGCTGACGGCACTGAAAGTCGTTGCTTCACTTGTATTCTCGACGGCTGCGATTCCGTTTTTTCTTTTAGCGAAAAAACTTTCGAATAGCTACTTGGCTGGCTTGATTACGTCTTGGACTTTTCTCTTTTTTGAAGGCTATTCTGAAATGATTGGTTGGGGAGGCAATCCAAACTTTTTGGGATTCTCATTTATGTTGCTGACTCTGTTCTTTCTTGTCAATTCATTTGAGAGCCCTTCTAAAAAGAACCTCTTGTTGACTGGATTTTCACTGAGTTTGGTTATTGGTGTTCATTTTTTGGTTACGGCCATTGCGTTTCTTTTTCTTATCGTTTTCACTATTGTGACCTTGGTTCTCAATCGGAAAAACCTGAGCAGATGTGGCAAAATTGTCCTTTCTGTTATTAGCGTCTCTGCAGTGTTCAGTTTACCATACGTTGCCGTTTACTACACTTTCGTAAGATATTCTTCGAGCGATCTAGTTGACTTGAATTTTCTAAAAGCGGTTAACGCTGCAATAGCTGGTCTTGAGTGGATGTTTAGGGATCAATACCTAATCATAATACCTATGGCAGCTCTTGGAGTTCTCGCTTTGTTGACTTATGCAAAGAAAGACAGGAATGAATCGCTAATATTATGCAGTCTTTTCATGCTTCCTTTCATTCTTGCTTTATTCACCGAGAACCCAGACCGTTGGTTCTATTTTCTACCGATTCCAGTAATGTTGTCATTTGCCTTATTCCTAGGAGGGTTGTTCACAGGACTCTTAGAAATAAGAGAAAAGCAATAATTCTTCTCGCTTTTGTTTCATTACTCCTGATTGTTGTTGGAACCACGATCACCGGTGTAAATCGTATGGAAACCGCAGTCAACTATTACCAAACGATCGGTGATGATGAACTCCAAGCCCTTAGCATGGATAAAAAATGAAACCGACCCTAACGCTACATTTGCGACTTCTGGATCGAACAAAAACATTGGAGGTGGCGGCAATTCATACTCGTGGTGGATTGAAGGATATTCGGAACGTAAGTGCGTACCTGTCAGGTTCCCCAGCACTGTATTCTTACAATGATGAGAGAAATGAAGTTGAAGTTGCCAATCGCATATTTGCTGGGACTTATACATTTGAATATAATAACGTGAGAGTATCCGAAGATTCTCCGTCAGGCATGTGCAATCCGGAAATTGCGGCATATATTAATGGCGAATATCAGAATTTGCTTTTCCTCAGCGACGGTGAAGAGTCTATAACCTACTCACCTGTTGGAAACAACCAAACAATATGGCATGAAGCACCTTTCTATGCGGCAAATAAGACAATGGATATTCACTACAATGAAACTTGGGCGAACGCAACTTTTTCTTATGACTGGCCCAGCCTGAAAATCACCCGAAACGTGATTATGAACAGCGGGCAGTCTAGTGTCGATGTGGTTTTCGAGCTGGTACCCATAAATTCAACGCTCAGAGAATTCACCGTAAATATCTGGGGGGCATTCTACACATCGCTGGAAAGCTTCGTCGTACAGAATTCGTCAATTACTCTTCAACAGAGACTTCAGACGAACGATCAGGTGCAATCGAAAATCGCGATCGTAGATACGAACGGCGAAATAGACAACGCGCAAGTTTTTGTGAAGGATCCAAAATACTCTATGTCTCTTGCGACTTATTCCTTGAAGCCGCTCCAAGACAGTCTGTCCGTGCATCTTAGGATATCGGTCATCACAAAAATGTCTGAGGCAAATAGCAACGCAATTAGCTTCTACGATTCTTATGACCTGATCAAAGACTTAAAAATCGATTACATATTTCTGAACAAAGATCGAATAGACGAGTACAACAGATTTGTCAGCGACTCAGGACACTACAAGATGGTATTTGAAAACGGGAGCATTATCATATTCAGAGTGACTTCAGAGGGAAATAGTTGAGTGATTTTTGGGATGACCTTGTAAGAAAATTCGGTTCTGGGGAAGATATTGTAAACATACCAGGCGCTCCTTCTATCACAAACAAGTATATCGACTATCTCGAAAACAGAGTCTTAGCACCATACTTGTCTTCCTCCGAAGGACAAATTGTGCTTGACGTTGGCACGGGGATTGGACGTTGGGCGTCACTTCTGGCAGAAAAGGCAACTCACGTCGTTGGAATTGATATCTCAAGAGAAATGGTGAAGATCGCGAAGAGAAGAGTGAACAGAGCAAATGTCGACTTTCTCGTTGCCACAGCGTACGCAATTCCTCTTCGTTCAAATTCTGTTGATCTTTCTCTGTCGTGCACTTGTATCCAACATATAGTTGATGAAGACAAACAGAAAAGGAGTCTTCATGAAATCACGCGGGTTACAAAAGACAGAATCCTCCTTTTAGAATTGATGTCTAGGTCCAACAAGACTGAGTTAACTCACTATCCTACGCTTGTTGTTCCTCGAGTTCAGTACATATCTTCGCTCAAGGCAGTAGGTGTCAAATCCATTACTGATATCGGCGTAGATTTCCTGCCTCTCGTCAAATTGGTGGAAAATATTCGAAATTCTCTGTTTAGGAAACTGGGGGTCAAAGTTCCATCGTACGGAGGCTCAGTGAAGCAGCGAGTTTTGCGGAATTCTTATCAAATAATCTCGGTATTTGCTGTCTTTTTCTCGTTGCCATTCAACAGGATCACACCGAATCCTTCGAGCGAATTAACCAGGCATGTTTTGTTAGTTGTTCGAAAAAGCAAAGAAGAGATGAATTCTTAGCGCAATGGCGCGCGTCCATTTGGATTCCTAGAAAATATACTATTTTGTCATGTGACGCACAAGAGTATAGAAAGAGAAAGTGGGGTTAGCTTCCGTTCAGCTATATGCGGCAGTCCAGACTGTGATTTGCGCAAGGGTACGGGTGCCATCATAGTAGTTACCGCCTGTCACAATTTCGGCAGTGCCGTCGTCGTTGATATCTCCGACGATCACACAGTTGATTACGGTGTTGCCACCTCCGAACCAGACTGCTACTTGCTTTACCGTCAGCGTCGACCCATCCCAAATGACCAGTTGAGCAACGTTCCGCGTACCATCAAAATAGTAGCCACCAGTAACAATCTCCACGTGCCCGTCACCGTCAACATCACTGATGGCAATAGAATGAATGGTCGTATCGCCAAACCAGTACCAAACCTTGATTCCGTCGACGGCCATGTTTGAACCGTTCCAAACCACCAGCTGAGCAACATTGCGAGTACCGTCGAAATAGCTTCCGCCTGTAACAATCTCCATTGAACCATTACTGTAGACGTCTCCGATAGCAACAGAATTGATGGTCGTATTACCAGTCCAAGACCAGACTTTCATTTGCTTCACTGCAAGCGTTGCGTTCCAAACGACCAGCTGGGCAGCATCACGAGTGCCATCAAAGTAGTAGCCACCAGTAACAATCTCCATGTGTCCGTCACCGTCAACATCTCCCACGGCTAGCGAATTGATAGTTGTATCGTTACCCCAAGTCCAGACTTTCACTTGTTTCACGTTGAGAGACCCATCCCAAACGACCAGTTGAGCAACATCACGAGTATTGTCAAAGTAGTAGCCGCCAGTAACGATCTCCAAATGGCCGTCACCGTCAACATCACTGATGGCAATAGAATTGATCGTCGTATCGTTAACCCAGGTCCAGACTTTAACCTGTCTCACCGCAAGCGTCGATGCATCCCAGACTACCAATTGAGCAACGTGACGTACACCATCAAAATAACTTCCACCAGTAACGATCTCCATCGAACCGTTGCCATAAAGGTCTCCGATAGCAACAGAATTGATAGTTGTATCGCCGTACCAATACCAAACCGTAACGCCCATTACTGCTCTGTTTGAACCGTTCCAAACGACCAGTTGAGCAACATCACGCACGCCGTCAAAGTAGTAACCGCCAGTAATAATCTCCACGTTACCATCTCCATAGAGGTCTCCTTGGACGATGGACGTGACTGTGGTGTCTTGTGTCCAGTACCAGCCCTTTGTCCCTTTAAGCTGCATCGTTAACAATTCGGTCTTGTAGCTACCCACAATAGTCACGGGACCCGTCACCGTTAATGGAGAATTCGCACTCACGCTGTCAACTAAGAAACGCATGTCAGGAGCTGTGCTTGAAACGTTGGTGTAACTGAAGACGAGAGAGTCACTAGAGTCAACCCAGAAGCTGAACGGTAATCCCGTAGGCGTTTTCGCGGTACCGTTAACAGTCACGACTGTCCCAGTTGCCGTCCCATCAAGACCATCCTGATCAAAAGTCACGTAATACCGAGTTTTCCAGTCTGCAGTAGCCGTCTTAGGACCATTCATCGTTATGGCGTTGCTCTGCGCATAATTAGATCCAGAAGCATCTGTACCCCAAGTGGTAAAAACGTATTGAGTACCAGCACCACCAGAGACCGTTCCAATAGTTAAAGTCGCGTAAGCCGTTGAACCATTGTCATACCAGCCTGCGCCGCCAGGCGTATCATACACAGAATCAACAGTCAAATAGAACTGTTCTTTCCAGTCAAACTCTATCGTGTGGTTCCCACTGACACCCGTGAACGTGTGGCTGTTTCCAGCAGTCAAGGAACCTCCGTCAATTTTGTAGCCAGTGCAGACCCACTGATGATCATTAGCAACGATGTCAGCCGGACTCGTTACTGAAGCAGGGAAACTGCCGCCAGCGTCAACCCAACCTGAAGCAGTAGGCGAATCATGAGCGCTTGAAACAGTGATGTACCACTGAGTCGTGTAGTTGCCGGTTATCGTTTCAGGAGCTAAAACAGTGAACGGTGAAGTTTCATTTGCGCCTGTGAAGATGTACTGCTTAACGTTTGCGGTGACAAGCAACGGAGACGAATAGGTGAAGTTGTAAACGTCGCCAGAGTTAGCCCAGAAAGAAGTGCCGTTCCTGTCATGACCCGTACCATTAACGGCCATGACATTGCCTGAAAAGTCTGAGTCAACACCAGACTGACCAAAAGTGACGTAGTACTGAGCCTTGTAGTGACCGATTATGCTTCCGAAAGTCGTCACATTTATCGACTCGCTTTGCAGGGACGATAGACCAGTCGTGCCCGTCCAAACGTACTGTTTAGAATTCGCACCAACTACTAATGGTGATTGATAGGCAAAGGTGTGGACGGAATAAATGCTCCATGAGAAGCTTACAGGCAACTCAGTAACAGTGTAATTAGTGCCGTCCACTATGAGCACGGTGCCGCTGAAGTCTGAGCTGAGTCCAAGCTGATCAAACGTGACCTGATTCTGAACTATATAGTTTCCAACCACGTTTCCCGAGGCCGTGACTGTAAGTGTTCCGCTTTGAAGACCCGATAACCCAGACGTGGAACTCCAAGAATACTGTTTACTGGCATTCACCACCAACGGTGAGGCAAAAGAGAAGTTGTGACCGGAACCATTGTTCCACCAGAAGGAAACAGGCAAACCGACCAAGGTGTAGTTCACGCTGTCGACCGTCACAACCGTGCCGGTGAAATCAGAACCAACACCAGTCTTATCTAGCGTGACATACCACTGCTCAGTCCAAGAGAAAACTATCGTGTGAGAAGCATGCACACTGGCATAGTTCACCGTGTTACTAAGAGTCTGCGGTACACTATCAACCGTCAGACCAGTAAGGTTCCACTGATGCTCTAAAACCAAAACCACGTCCGGATTGGTCACCGAAACAGAGAAAGCTGCACCATCATCAACCCAGCCTGAAGAAGCCGTAGGACTACCGTGAGCACTCGTAACAGAAATGTACCATTGTTCAGTCCAGTCAAACTCAATCGTGTGATTAGTCACAACGCTGCCAAAAGACACAGAATTTGCCAAAGGCTGAGACACCGCACCAACGATCAAACCAGTCAAGTTCCATTGATGCTCGCTAGGAACAACCACATCAGGATTTGTCACTGAAACATTGAAGCCGCTGCCATCATCAACCCACTGCGATGCTTCAGTTGGACTACCATGAGCACTCGTTATAGCGATGTACCACTGAGTCACATAGTTGCCGTCTACGGTTCCGCTGTTGTGTACGGTTACGGAGCCGCTTTGAACGCCTGATAGGCCGCCCGTAGATGTCCACACGTACTGTTTAGCATTAGGCGTTACGACAAGCGGAGAGTAAAAATTGAAACTCACGCTGGCATTAACGTCAAAGAATTCCGAGTGACCTGTGCTGGTGTAGTTCACCCCGTTGACGGATATGACAGCGCCAGAGAAGTCCCCGCCAACACCAAACTGATCAAACGTCACATTGTACTGAAAGCTGAATTCTCCGACTATTGTCGTCGGACTTGTAATTATTAGTGGAATGGTTCCGTTGTCCGTATCAAACCTGAAGCGTTGGTTGGAAACGGTGCTTAGAACAGTTACTTGATAGTTGTAATTGACGGTGTCGCTGCTATTAACCCACACCGAATATGGTAAACTTCCAAAATTCTCAGATGAACCGTTGACGATCAAAACAGTTCCCGTCGCGTTCCCATCTAACCCGGTCTCGGCAAAAGTCACGTTGTACTGAGCCATATAGCTGCCCGTGATGACCGTTGGAGTTGTAACAGCATAAGGCGACGAGGCATTGACACCCGTCAAAAGATACTGCGCACTAGCATTGACGATCAGAGGACTCGCGTACGTGAAGTTGTAGACGTCGCCAGAATCAGCCCAGAAGGAAGTGCCGTTCCTGCCAAAGCCCGTACCATTAACAGTCATGACGTTGCCTGAGAAATCGGAGCCAACACCAAACGAAGCAAACGTCAAGTTATACTGGTTCGCATAAGTCCCAACTATAAGGCTGGACTCAGTAATCACGGTCCTGTTGTCGCTGACAAAGTTGCTCCTCGTCCCACCGTTCGTCACCTGCGATGGAAACACGCCAACAGCCGATCCGCCAGAGTCAACCCACTCATCAACGGGAACAGTCACCGCAGTAGCATTACCTATCGCGGAATAAGTCGCCAAATACTGAGTCGTCCAGTCCGCAGTAGCCGTCTTCGGACCATCCATAGTAATAGCGTCACTCTGAACGTAATTGGTTCCAGAAGCATCGGTACCCCAACTGGTGAAGACGTACTGAATGCCAGCACCGCCTGAAACAGCCCCATCAGTAAGCGTCGCGTAAGCCGTAGAACCACTGTCATACCAGCGATCACCGCCAGGCGTATCATACCCAGAATTCACAGTCAAATGATATTGAATTGCATAGCTGCCAACAACAGTCTCTGGACCTGAAATAGTCAAGGGCGAAGCAGTACTATTGCCACTCACGCCCGTCAAAACATACTGCGCACTAGCATTGACGCTCAGAGGATTCGCGTACGTGAAATTGTGGACATCGCCAGAATCAGCCCAGAAAGCCACGCCATTCCTATCATGGCCAGTCCCGTTTACAGTCACCACCGTACCAGAAAAGTCCGGACCAACACCAGACTGACCGAAAGTAATCTGGTACTGCGTCACGTAGTTTCCAACGACCGTTCCAGAAGCCGTCACAGTCAAGGTTCCTGACTGCCCTGTTTGACCAAGTCCGCTCGTTGAATCCCATCTGTACTGCGTATCCGTTGGTGAAGAGCTGGAAGCCACAGGACTCGAAAAGTTCCAAGGAAGCGAGGTGCCGGAACTGATCCAGCCCGTCGTGTAGGGCAGGTCAATCGCCGTCTTTGGAACACTGTCAACAGTGACGATCGTGTCTGTGCTATCACCTTTAACGTTACTTGAACCGTCAAAGGTCACTTTATACTGCGCCACATAATTTCCCGTTACCGTGCCCGAACCTGTAATAGTCAGCGAATCGCTCTGTGCGGAGGAAAGTCCTGTCGTAGAGTCCCACAAATACTGCTCGCCACTGTTCACGCCGAGCGGGGAGGCAAACGCGAAATTGTGCACCGAAGTTGAATTCCACCAGAATGAGGCAGGCAGCTGCAAGAAGGAATAATTTATTCCGTCTACTGTCACGACTGCGCCTGGGAAGTCTGAACCAAGCCCCGTTTGATCGAAAGTGACTTGAATCGTACCTTGGCCAATGTATGAGTCAGAGATAACGACATCATCAAGATATACAGCGGAGGATAACTGCGCTTCGCCGCCGATATCAAGACGGTCAGCATCATAAAAATCAAAACCATAAGTCACTATTTGAACGCCATCCACGTACAAGGAGCAATTAGAGCTGATGTTTTGGGTTGTTGTCCTATTCACTTCAATACAATACCATTGATTCAAGACAATGGGATCCCCTCCAAAAGCGTAGGAATGTGCACCATCAAACATTCCGAATCTGCAGGTATCATCAGTGGTATTTTGAAGCCTCACTGTAAGAGCATAGTTCCAACTTCCGTTTGACCCGACGGTCAAAAGATTATCGCCATAAGGTTGAGCGACTGGGAAGGCTGAGAATCGAACAAATACACGAACAAAAATGTTTGCGTAGGCAGAACCGAGCATTTTTGTGGCAGTCTGCGTATTGGCAGTGATGTTCATCGCGTAAGATCCATCGTAGACAGTAGTCGTAGTCAACACAGGAGAACCAGTGGTGCTTGTCCATGCGCTGAAGTCTCCAGTTTCAAACCCGTCACTGAAAATAGTAGTAGGACTTGCACGCGCTGCTGGGCGAAATGCTACGAACATCGCTAACATGCAAAACAAGAACACTAGGGGAAGTATCAAAGAGAGTTTCCGTTTACCCACATAAATCACTCTCAAAACCGAAAGTTATCTTGCCACTGAATATTTAAGACTTGTCAGCAAAGAGAACAACAAAACTACAAGTCTGCGAATAACGAAACGTTAAACTTCCTGATTCGCAGGCTCGTCGTCTTTCTTCTGGCGAGCGACCGGCGCTTCCTCTGTTTCAGATACTTCTTTAACGATTACTTGAAACTCGCTCAGTTCGTCATCGGTTTTCACGGCAAGAGCTGTTGTTTTCACTTCTTCCTCAACTGTTTCCTTCACTTCTTCCTTTTCTGGTTTGTCGCTTGGTTTTGCTTCGATATTCGTTGTTTCGTTTTGAACCTGTTCTTCCTTAACCAAGGGAGCTTCGGGTTTGGGACGTTTATGCAGCCTGTGCACGAACAAATCAAGTTCATAAGCTATCGAGATTGTGATGATCAGCCACCCCATTGAAAACACAATTGCCGCCATCGTCCAGTACGGAACAGCCCAATTTGTGTTGAACTGAAGACCGTAGCCATAGAGGTCATGATTAACGATGTGATCTATGTTGAGAGTGGCAAGCATGGAGACCAGAGAAGCACCTGCCATCAGTACTAGGATTATCGAAACCTTGTTTCCAATTTGAATCCTCATGACCAAGGACTCCAATTACTAAGAGCGCACGCGCGCAGAGATTCTAATGAGTGACTTTCTCGCCTGGATCCACGATAATGTCTTGATCGCTTTGCTTCTCAGCAGTACCCAAGACAGCGTTGCAGTAAGGACAGACGTTTACAAGCTTAGGTTTTCCTTCGCTGAAATCCAGCATCACCAAAGGTTTACTGAAATTTCTCTTACAAGAAGAGCAAGAAATCACTATACCCCGCCCATTTGCCTCTTCACGTGCAAACGCGTTCCTAGCAGCTTCCTCTCTGATCTTCGGAGACTCTTTCCGATCTTCCTCCTTCTTCAAGAAACCTGAACCCAAAGCCACACCGCTCAATCCGATGCATACGTACTGAGAATAATAGAGCAAGTTTGCATAGGTCCAATAGGGACCATGCCAAGCTTCGTTGAATTGCAGTCCATAATTGTACAGAGTTCCATTGACAATCCCGTCAATGGTCTTCTGCGAGAAGAAAACAAGAACAGAACAGGCTATCCATGCTAGAAGAACGATCCTTTGAAACCATGAACCTCGGAGGAACCCCTTCACAGTTCATATTCTACCCTACAACAAACTGCTACTATGTGTAAAGAAAAACGTTATGAACCGTCAATATGAATGCCAAAGTCAGCAAAAATAGCGCGCAAAGTTTTATCCAACAACAACAAAGTTACAAGTTAAGTTGGTATTCAACTCGATTTCCTAGGCGATATCCTTTCCACCTCTACAATTGCTCTGCTCACACCAGCAAGAGGAGGCAACAGATGTGATAGTGTTTGTTCGGCCGTGCATCGTCTAACTATTCCCTTAGAACTAGTTTCAAACCAACCATTTTTGTCTCTTTGAAAAGATTGTAGCACTCTTCCGTCTTTAGTGAGAAATTTTATTATGCATTCATCGTTCCTCATGAACTCACCATCTAAACTCCACTTCCTTATGCTCGCACGCATTTGTGTGGAGCTTAAAATTTAGCTTTTGGTTTTGGGTTTTGGATAAAACTTTACCCCCAAACCCACTCACACTTACCTCCCATACTTCCCCTTCCTCTTCCCCTTTGGAGAAACAGGGCAGACACACAGACAGACAAACAGAAATAGGATCGATGCAGGTTTTCTAATTATTCGATTTTTTCAAAGTTCAAGACGGCTATTGCGATGTCTCGCATGTTTATGACGTTGTCATCGTTGATGTCGCAGTTAGGAAGCCATTTTGGATCGCCCACCCCTGGCTTGCCCATGAAATGAATTATCAAGTAGGCGATGTCTCCCATACCGCACTTTCCATCATAAACACCTGGTGTCGGACCTGAAATGTCTCCTGGAACGCCGACGTGAATGGGAATCGCACATGTGAAGTTGTTGTTCGCCGTGTTTGTTTCTTCTGGCAAAGGTTCAGCATAAGCACTTATCGTGTAATTGCCATACGCAAAACGCATTTTCCAAACGCAATAAAGCACGAGAGAATTGCCACTTGGAAGGTTTTCTGGAACAGTGAAGATTGGCTGTTGCGTTAGCATAGACTGTTAGGTTGAAGGTTTCAACCTGTGTTCCGAGGTTTTCAACCGTGACATTGATTCCCATTGTGTAACCCTGCCCCACGACTGTTTTGAAGACAGTAACATCAGACACCGCAATGTCAATGGGCGTCTGGGTCAGAGGGAAGTATTCCAAACTTTATATGGAAAGGCGCGTCTGAGCCTACTATCCATGCAACAGCTGGGCTTCCGTCACAGAACTCCGAGGTCCTTGTTCTCCGTATGTACTCGGAGTTTGCCGCGTCAACCTTCAAATCTTTGATCCAATTCACATAGTCCGTTGTGTATGCCGCCAGCACTTGATTCAGCTCTGCATCGATGTAGAAGAAGTATGTTCCATTGGTAGTTCTGTCGAAAGTGACTGAACTGTCTCCTCCCCAATAACGGTAATCAGGCAGAAAATCGCTGAAATACCAGCTACCGTTGTAAACACCAAGTCTCACGTCTGTAACGTAATCCCAATGAGAATATAACATGTACATCGTTCCATTGACTACAACTTCGCACTGAGCCTTGTAGAGTCCATACTCTAAACCCGCACCTGAAGTCACGAATTCACTGCTCCAATCTGAACCGTTGAAAAACATGTAATTGAACTCGCTACTGGCCCAGCTGCCGTAGAGGGCCATTAGTCTACTGTTTTCAACGAATTTCAAAGTGATTTGTGAAACATATCCGCTGCTAAAATTGATCCAATCCTTGCTCAGATTCCAGGCAACGAAATCAGTTGTGGAGAAGATCGCGCATCTGTAATCAGATCCTCCGTAAAGGTATTCGATCGCCAACCAATGTTTGTTGAATGCGTAATCACCCCAATAGCAGCATATTCTCCCTCCGATTTCAGGTCCGCTAAGAAGGATTGTTGGAGTTTCCCAGCTAATGTTTGTCAAAGAAATTGTTCCTGCTATGGTTCTGACAACGCAATCGAAAAACGAGTCGCTCGAGAGGGCTTGCATCGAAGAATAAGCGACGACCACAGTATCATCAAATTGGTAGACACTGAAGTATCCCGAGATATTTGCGTCATCTGCCGCAATTTGCGGGTCACTCCAGTTTTCACCGTCTTGTGAGGTTTTGAAAAGTATCGCTCCATCATTACAAACTATGTCTGAACCGTTGTAGTAGAAGACGAACCAGTATCCGTCACTGAAGAAAATCTGATTCCCCTTGGTGCCAAGCGAATAGTTGAAAGGTGTATCAGCTACTTCGCTGAGAACTGGCGATGATGATGAATTTGACCCGATAGCTGCGGGTTTTTGCCAACTAATCAAGAACAAACCGAGCAAAATCAAGATGCAAAATAACCCTGCACGGATCTCAAGTTTAGAGTGCATTGCAGGTTCCACCAACAGTATATTCAATAGACAAGAATTAAACCTTTTGTGACCGCGCACGTTCTGGCACTAAATTTGGGTTGGGTTGGTTTCGGGATAAAACTTTACACCAACCAACTACTTGATTATGGCTTTCAGCTTGGCATACAATTCATTAGGATACGTGCTGCTCGTCATTATTATTGGCTCAAATCCGAGCTTTCTCCAGAACCTCTCAGCTTCCTTGTTACCGACAACGTATCTCACAGTCAAGTCTTCAGTCTTGTTTGAGTCAAAGAACTTACAAAGTTCTTCCATCAAGCGTCTTCCAACGCCCTTCCTTCTAAATTGCCTCACGACATACAGGAACGAGACTTGACCGACAGTTCTTGGCGTGTGGTCACTTCTGCCCGTGACCTCGCCTCGGACGTACCCTATTACCTCGCCATGTGCTTCAGCAACCAAGACAAGAACGTTGCTGTCCGCCAAGTCAGCCTCAACCTTCTGTTTGATGAGCTTCTTTCCTTCTTCGGTTATTCGCCAGACCAAGGGGTTGGATTTTACAACGTGCTCCTGCAACAACATGCCTAGCTCAACGATTCTCTCCACGTCCGAGGAAGATGCTCTTCTAATTGCGAGACTATCCATAAGACTTACCTGTACAGAATTTGGGATAAGACTTTACCCCAACCAAACCAAACTCTTATAAAAATGAGCATGTTACCGTGAGTCATGGACAGATTTGTCGATGACTTGCATGTTCTTCTGAGAAAAAGTGGCTTTCAGGCACGAATTGTTTCCGCCTCCCATTTGCCTCAGTTGCAGAAGGAGATAGAAAGTCTCCACAGTCGCAAATTGCTTGATGGTCAGTTTTATCAAGACCGCCTTGCTTGGTTCAACTTCCAAATTCCTGAAGACCTGCCGAAAGCACAATCCTTGATTGTTGTAGCTGTCCCAAGACCCCAGACTCGAGCGATTTTTATCTGGAATGGACAGCGACATCCACTGGTTCTTCCTCCCACCTACACAGCATATGATGACATAGCAAAGCAAGTTGAAAATCTTCTAGCAAAAATACTTGGAGAAAAAGGTTACAAATCAGCAAGAACTGCACTACCCCTCAAATTGCTGGCAGCTCGAAGTGGTCTTGTTCAATACGGCAGGAACAATATCTGTTATGTCTCTGGACTGGGAAGCTTTCCCAACTCGTGGCCGTCTATTCTGATGTGCCTTGTGAAGAAGACTCTTGGCAAGAAACAACAATGATGAAGAGCTGCGAGAAGTGTGAGCTGTGTCGCCGAGCTTGCCCTACTGGCGCCATTTCGTCAGACCGTTTTCTTTTGCGGGCTGAACGATGCATTGTTTATCACAATGAGAAAAAGGGCGATGTTCCATTTCCCGAATGGATGGCAACTTCTTGGCACAACTGCATCGTAGGATGCATGCATTGCCAAAGAGTCTGTCCACAGAACAAAGAAGTCATACGATGGACAGGAGAGGAAGAGGAATTCTCCGAGGAAGAAACCGCTCTACTGTTGGAAGGTGCACCACATGACAAACTGCCAGCCACAACACTCAGGAAACTAGAGCGTCTGAGTCTAGTGGATTACCTTGACAATCTTCCTCGCAACCTAGGCATTTTCTTCAAGAAACGTGAGCAGTCCAAATCCAAGTGAGCTCTGTATGCGCGATAAAACTTTACCCAACCCAATCAGCGCGCACTGTTTCCGTAATAACCTGACCATCCAAAGACTTTCCACAGCGCAGGTGCAGCAATTACTTATTCATGAGACCTGTAGGAAAAACACGGATATACCTTAATAGGTGACCGAATTGCTGAAGGATTATTGGCAAATTGCTCCAAATTGGTGGAATAACTATGTACTGTCCTAAATGTGGCGCTCAACTTCCGGATGATGCAAGCTTCTGCATGAAATGCGGAACCAACCTTGTCGCTCCGCAACCGAAGCAGGCGACAGCCTCAACAGGACCGATTCTGGCTTCTTCAGGCGCAACGGCGCTGAAGTGCCCTAGCTGCGGTGCACCTATAAAGCCGAAATTCGGCGAGATGATCATAACCTGCGAGTACTGTGGAACTGGAATAACGCTGGAAAACGATGGGTGGAAGGGACTACAGAAAGAAACGATGCTGCCGCTGAAGTTTCCAGAGAAGGACCAGATCATGACCAAGATGCGCGAGCTCATGGATAGAGGGCTACTTCACAGACACCTTCAGGAGAATTCAACGCTCGAGGAAATGAATTTGAGCTTTGTCCCATACTGGATTGTTTCCGCCTCAGCAAGGACTTCGGTCATAGCGAGTGACATGGCGGTTCAGGTGGGAGAAATAGCTACCACCGCAGCCCTGGCGGGCGTGATGGGATCTGCGATGGGCGGTAGGCGAGGTGGAGGTTTCGGTGGACCTCTTATTGCAGGAGCGCTACTAGGGACAATGATGGGGTCTCGTCAAGGCGGCGCAAAGAAGACCTACGAGATGGACAACAACTACAATTTCCCAATAATAGCCCTCAAAGCTCTCACAGAGCATCAGCCAAGAAGCTACCAGTTCAACCTCGATGATAGGGGCCTATTTGATGTCTCCAAAGTCCCAAAGGGCATAAAAACACTGAACGGCGATGTCGGAGAAGAAGCAGCCAAATATCAGGCCAAAACGCTGGTAGACCAGTTGCAATCTGAAAAGGCACACGCACAGTACCACATGATCCAGCAGTTGCACACTGATGTAGATGTTGCAGACTCGGAACTGCTCTACGCGCCAATATGGTTTGCCCAGTACGACCACAAAGGACACAAGATAATCTTGGTCATCGATGGCAACTCAGGCGGCGTGATCAACAGCATCGGTCTCCAATAGCCACGAGATTATTCTAGGAGTTGCCTGTGAATCACAAGGCCACGATTGGCAACACCCTTCAACCGTCAAAATATGTCAAATAACGTAGTATTCTAGGTGAAGAACGAAGTATATTATAACTTACGATACAATACTTATATGGGGAAAAACATGCAAACAACTAGAAGGAAGAGGCAGGAAAAAACAGACGAAGAACTCATCCTGTCAATAATAGAAAACGCAAGCAACTCTGCCAGAAACGCGTACTGCATCAGCCAATGGATGACCATACACCAAGGAAACGACTCCTACTAAGAACAAGTGCACTCAATACTCAAACCATCCAACCTCTTAGCGGTTCCAAGCAGTTCAGCAACGTCAGCAAACTGGCTTGTCATGAACGTGACCCTCACTCTGACGGGTTTTTTGACGATCAATGACTCAATGATTTCTTAGCTCGCGTCCAACGTGCACTTGCTGCATTCAGCGCGCAACGTTCTTTCCCCATCGGGCTTGCATCTTTTGGTCAGAAATCTTTGCAGGAATAGGTGTACGCTTCAATTGCTCCAGACGTGCAGTAACAATCGAGTGAAGCCGATTACGAAGATCTTCGCCTCTCGAATCGGTTGCTCGTAACTCATCCCTGACTTGTTTTGCCAATCCTTCATCTTTCAGGACTTCGGTTATCCAGTTTTCGAAGTCCCCTCGCCGCAGGTGAAACGCCAAGGATTTCACATCTACAGCCCCAACAATATCGGCAAACTCCTTCAGCGAAGCAGCACTCTTACCGGTGTAGTTTCCAACGTCGTTGTAGAAATAGAAAGCCTTCTCCCTTGGAACCGGCTTAAAGGGCGCCTCAGTCTCTGGCATAATCTTCACTTCGAAATAACCATGTCTAAGCTTAAATAAAAACTTGCTACTGCGCAACGCCAACGTCTAACGTGTGCTACGTGCAGGATGTGAGTTACCATGGACTTTCGAAAGGAAAGGTAAAATCTCTCTTCCTATCAAGTACGTACCTGAGAAGTGAAGATCGTTGAGAATAGGTTTTTTCGTAGTGGAGTATCCTCCACAACTTGTAGGTGGACTTGGTACCTACGCGCAATACATCACCCGCGAATACATTGAGATGGGTCACGATGTCACTGTCTTCACATTGAATCCTGGGAATCTGAAAACAACCGAGACTCTCAAGGGAGTGGATGTTCATCGCCCCATGATTGTCAATGCAAGCAACGTCTTTCCAATGTTCGTTGCAGAGGATCTAGTAAGATGGGGAACAAACATTCGCTTCTTCAGCGACATTTTTATCTATAATGTACTGAGCGCAGCCAAATTTGTTAATCAACTGATCAGGAAAGAAGGCTCCAAATTTGATGTAGTATGCGTTCACGATTGGTTAAGCAGCAGCGCAGGAATAATGATCAAAAATGAGACGAACCTTCCTTTGTTCTTCCACGTTCACAGCACCGAGTGGGGAAGGAGCGGTGATTCAGGCTCTGAAGTTGTTTCACACCTAGAGCAAGCCACATCACAATTGGCAGATCGCATAATCACTGTGAGCTATGCCATGCGAGACGATCTTGTTCGCCACGGATGGACGGAATCAAAAATCCACGTGGTCTGGAATGGCGTTGACCCAGAAAGATACAATCCAAAAAACCTCAAGCAAGAGGCAATTGACGCAATAAGAATGAAATATGAAGTTCCTGAGGATTGGAATCTGCTCCTGTTTGTTGGCAGACTTACGTGGGTCAAAAGCATAAGGAACCTCGTTCAAGCCATGCCGACGGTCCTGAAAGATTATCCCAAAACGAAACTCGTTATCTTGGGCAAAGGTGAAGAACAGCAAGACATAACCGAGATGACGACTAGACTCGGAATCAAGGAAAATGTTATTTGTCGTTTCGAGTTTGTGCCTGAGGACGAAAGAATTCTGCATTATGCTGCTGCGAACGTCTGCATATTTCCATCAGTCTATGAACCGTTCGGCATAGTCAGTCTGGAAGCTATGTCAATGGCAAAGCCACTAGTTGTTGGAGCCCAAGGAGTAGTCGGCTTTCGTGAGCAAGTTATTCCCTCAGGTGCGGAACAAAATGGAGTCCACGTCAACGGTGAAGATCCCATGGACATAGCTTGGGGAATAAAAGAAGTAATCAAAGATCCACAGCGAGCAAAAACGTGGGGCGAAAACGGTCGCAAAAGAGTGTTAGAATATTTCACTTGGAGAAAAGTTGCCGAACAGACCTTGGGAGTCTATGAATCGCTTCTCGCAGTACAAGGCTGAGTACTCATAGGTGCGCGTCGAGCTTCAAAATGTGCTCTGACCCTTCTGCAAACCACTCTCGTTGAGGTACGCGCGAAAAGCGCGCGGGAAACAATGATGTTGAAAAGAAGAAAATAGCAGTGTATAACAGAGGATTCAAAACGACATGTCTTTCAGCAAATGTTGAAAGAAAGACAATAAAGAGCCAATGCTCTTCTAACGAGTCACTGCGTATGGCGGTCGTTCGACTATTTTCCCTTTTTCAGGAACTGCATTCTCAGAAGATGTTGCGTTTCTTTTTCTTCGATCCTTCTGGGGACAGTTCAACCTCGCTCTGATCAGGAGGTGGCAAAACGTCTGCACTAACGCTCTCGTTAACATCGTCAGAAATCTCTTGTGCAGGTTCAGAAGGCGCCTCGCTCAAAGTGTTCTCTGTCGTAGCCGAAGGCTTCATTTGCTGTTCCAAATTCGCTATCTTGTCCTCCAGTTCTTTGACTGCAGCATCATGCGTAAGATTCTCTTCTTCAAGAATTTGGACAAGAAGTTTCTTATCGATAGCTAGCTTTTCTACGCGCGCGTTTTCCTCCAGAATCTTAGTTTTCTCTTCCAGTGATCTTCGTTTGTGTTCAAAGCGTTTGGACTCTTCCGGTCCTGTTCGTGTATGTTTAAGTCCCTGAAGGTTCTCTGCATTGCTCATATTGGTTACCTTGATCATAGCTTCTATTAAGGACATAATTGATTTATGAATTGGAATTATGTATCGTGGATACATGGCTGGTGCGCTTGCGCGCGCCAAGTCTGTGTATGTTCCTCAGCAGTCACAAGCATTTAAGACCTGTTGTTTACATACGCCGTTTCGGAGAAAACTAAAATGAAGATAAATGGCAAGAGAAAACTTTGCATTTCGATTGCATTAGCAATGGTTCTATCGTCTTTGCTTTTCGGTCAGGTTTTTGCTCACGAGATAAAGGTCTTTGCACCAGTGAATTATGCTGGCGTTCCTCCAAGTGCTCCGACTCCATTCATGCTTTGGGGATCATTTGCCACGCCTGGTTCATTCGCATCCATAGATCCTAACGAGGGCTTGACTGTCTTGAACGCCGCTCCGAATGGAATCAACCCTGGTTTAGCCATGTCATGGTTCGACACAGGCTGGTACAACTACACTGGACCAACACAGAAGGGAAGCGTCACCTCAGACACTTGGCTAAACTACAGAATACCAAGCTTTGGTGCAGGTTTCTTCGCTTATCTCTGGGTTTTTGAAAAAGATCCAATCACCGGAACCTTCCAGTACTGGACCGCACGAGCATGGGACGGCATGCCAGCTTCCACATTAAAGAACGGTACGTTTGATCTCGGAGTGATCGAACAGACCCCTTCAAACGCTGGAAACCAGTTCATTTGGACAACTAGCCGACTTTACTTTGCAAGAGTACTGTTACTGTCGATAGCTTTTCCAGGGACCGAGACAACTAGTGACGGTAAATACGATGATCTTCTATGGATCGGATACACGAATTCGCCCCAGGACCATTGGGACGCTTTGAACCCCCAGCCTCTTCCACCAAATCACGTTCAACCAGTCCTCGGACCCAATGGAACGAATGTTTCCGTGGATGTGGCAGGATTTGCACCAAATGAAATGGTGAAGCTTTATCTTGACGATCAACTTGTCAGCCAATCACCTGCAGATGGTGCTGGAAAATACAGCATTGTGTTTCCTTTGGCGGGACTTCCTGGGATACATGTGATCAGAGCCGTCGGCGATTCGGGAACAGAGGCAAATAGTTTCTTTGACATCTTTGTACCAGCGTCGCCACTTGTAGGCGATGTGAATGGCGATGGCAGAATTGACATGAGAGATATCGTGAGCATTCTGCAGAACTTCAATAGAATGGATCCAAACAAGCCAAACATGCCTGGAGCAGCACAACAGACCGTTGCAGGGCTATCCGCCGTGGCGCTTGGTGCAATCTTTGCCCTAGGAATTTTCAGACGCCGCAAAAAGAATACGAGCAAAACAAGCACAAGCTAATGCACCGGAAGAGACGCTCTGATTCTCCCCTTTTTTGTATTCTCGAGAGATGCTCTAGACAGTAACGGGACTCCCCGGTTAGAATAGCTTGCAAACCCTGTCGCGCTGGCCAGGACTTTCACGCATTAACGAGACCATGAATGTGTCGTATGTAATGTTGTGGCGCCGCCGATAGGACTTGAACTCATGGAATCTGGCGAAGTCTCCCGCACTTCCCCTTTTTTTCTTTTCGATTTAGAATATACAAGGCGAAGTGAGGCTATACGTCGCCATAAGTGCAATTTGGAAATGCCGTTGAAAATAATCTTTCTTTCTACTATGCCTTTTCTTCGTTCCTGCACTAGAAACTTTGCCATTGCAGAGGTGCTCAGTTGAGCATCCTTGGAGATAACCCTTACATCGATCCATAGCCCAAATGGCTTCGTGCTATGGCCATATCAGCTTTGGTAGCCTTGCGAGGCATAGTCATACTAAGTCCTCACAACCAATTAAACTTCATTAAGCACTTTCTCAAAGTCAGCTCGCATCCTTAAGAATTTTCCGAATCTGTCATGTGGTTAAAAGACTGCATGGCAATCCTCGCATACTATATGCACTCTGCAAAATTGGAAAATGCCAGTTCCGATGGCGGGGGTTACTGGCGCGGGTCGAAGGTTCATGGCGATACTCAGTTCAATTTCAAGCAGGGTTTGAGGGCAAGCCCCTAGCATACTACGCGGGCGCTTTGAAAGCACGACTCATCATATTCAAATAATAACGCAAGTTTATGTTGCATTTGATTAAAGAGAGACTTGAATTGATGGACAACTTTTAAAGCCGGTGCATCACTTGCCATTATTAAGGTACGTCAAGGAGGTCCTTTACCCCTCTAATTTGCGAGTTTCCCAAAACTTGATTTTGCCGTGACGCATCCCTCAAATTCCTTGCGTTAAGATCTAGAAACGATCAAAATTTGCGCAGACGGGCTACGCGATGCGTCGCCACAGATGAATCCTGTTATAGCCATTTGGCAACATTTTTCTTTCCACGATACCCTTTTTTCGTGCTTGCGTAAGGAATTTCACTAAGATATGCACGCTCATTTCAGAATTCTTGGCAAGGCTTCTCGCATCAACCCATGAACCGAGCGGCATTCCAATTATAGCCCTTTCAGCTCTATCTGAATTTCTAGTCATAACGCTCATCTAAACATATTTTCCGTAAGTGCAGTAGGACCTTAATAACTTAGTGCGCGCGTAGATGCCTCAGAAAAATTCTGGAAAGGACTCTAGCCAGTCCCGACAGGATGCTCTGATCGTCATCTCATTTGTACCGAGAGCTCGAGCGATTTCCTGCTGAGTCTTTGCGTTAACAGTTTCCAGTGTCAGTTGATAGAACAATCCTGACAAGATCCCCCTTACGCTTTTCCCGCTGAAGAAAGTCGGTTCTTTTTCGCAAGCTGTTTGAATTATTTTTGAAGCTTTAGCCGAGACATCTGCAGCCACAGAAAGTTGATTCTGCCATACCGCAATTGAAGCGACCAACAAATGTTCAGGATACAGTCGTTTCGGAAGGATACCCTCGGTTTTCTTCATTATCACTGATTCCACAGTCTCTTTAAGAAGCTGTATTACTGGATGCAGATCAACTTAACTTTTATGTTAACGAGAAGTTCCATTTTTTATCAGATGCAATATAGCCGTTTCGGGTCTGTTGGTACGTATCGAATCGGGACTAATGCTTTTTATTTCGCGTTTACGAACTATCAATGAACTTTGCGAGGAGATCGAATCCTTGAAAGAATTTGAACTGAAGCTAATAGCAGAATTGATGAAGGATAGCCGTCGAAGCGACAGAGAGCTTGGAAGAGCCTTAGGCGTTTCTCAGCCAACAGTCACCAGAATCAGACGAAAGCTAGAGAAAGAAGGAATCGTCAAAGAATACACAATGATACCTGATTTTTCCAAGCTCGGTTACAAATTGATGAACGTAACTTTCATAAATGTAAAGAAAAGCATGCCTGACCAGCTTGAGCACGCTAGAGAAGGCGCGGCTGAAGAAGTGAATAAGAAGGTTTTCCCAGACCTGCTTATTGAACGAGGCCTAGGTCTGGGTTTCGACGGAGTGATAATCACGCTTCACAGAAACTACACAGACTACACGAACCAGATGAAATATACCAGATCACGGCCATTTGTTCAGCCAGATCATGTCGAAAGTTTCCTGGTAGACCTTACAGACCCGATTCATTACAGAAGCCTGACACTTTCGCTCGTAGCCGACGACCTCATCAAAAGAAACGAAGAAGAAAAGAAAGGAAATTAAGACCCCCAAGCGCACGCTAAAGTGAAAAAAGGAGGAAGGGGGGGGTACTCGTGCTGGTTGAAGTTGAGTACTGCGATGGCTACGTCTTTCATGTTACAGACCCTATCTTTTGAGGTTTACCATGTAGATCCCCAGAAGTGTAAAAAAGCAACCAACGACAGATTCCATACTGATCGTTTCGCCTAGTATCAGGAATCCGAACAGCAAGGCCATCGCAGGAACGATCAGACTGGATCCCGATAGGACAGTCGCTTCCTCTTTTCTCAACAAATGAAGCCAAATCACCGTTCCGAGCGCAAGTGTCCCAACCGAGACATACACGAGTATCAGAACATAGTAGACATTTGTGGAGATGGACCATTTGGTAGTTAGGTTTAAGGTTGCAAGCAAGAAGGCGCCAATGCATGAAGTAAATAACTGTGCCACGAAGGGGTCTACTTGGCTCAAGGATTTTTTGTAGTAGACGATTGATGTGGCCCATGAAAAGGCGCCGAATAATGTGATCAGAACAGCGTCAAAAGAAAAATAGCCTATTCTCCCAACGAACAGAACAATCACACCTGCGAAACCGATTGTGGTTCCCAGAATTTTCGTCACCGACGTTTTCTCTCTGAGAAAAGGGACAGCTAAGCAAAAGACGAAGAGGGGCTGAGTGTACGTAACCATCGACACTATGCCAGAATTTTCCTGCCCCAATCCGATAACTTGGGTGACGAGAAATGAAACATAAAGAGCGCTGAAGAAAAAAAGCCTCAAAAGAAGATGCCTCTCTTTGGGCAACTTTTTCTTAAGTAAAAGAGCGAACGGAAATAGACTGGCAGCTGAGAGTACAAATCGATGGAAAACTAAAGTCATAGGAGGAACGTAGTTCAGCGCTATTTTTGTTAATGGCCAACTGAAGGCCCAGAGTGATGCCATTAGAGCAAATAGGAGCCAGTCTTTGAGCTTCAAATATTATCCTGTCCTGGGGCTCAAGATACTAGGATTTCATCAACAATGGAATTACTCTTTCGTCTATATTGTTTGCGCGCGCTAGGACGCAGACTGCGGACACGTCGATGGTGCTTGATGTGATTATTTTGTTTGTCTCAATTGCGGTTCCACCGACAAATGTGAAGATACCGCTCAGTGTGAATACATCACACCACGACCAATGCGCAATCATTAGTGACATTGTACGGATAACGAGTTTCTTGCACATGTTTGGTCACTGTTTGTTTGGTCTTTAACACCCCAATTCTGTCTCAATTTGCCTCGACCTCTCATTGAAATGTCTGTAGTCAAGGAAAGAGATGACCGCAAAGACGGAAGTCGTTGTCATGGTGAGAGCGCACGCTCGAAACTTTTTGGAACGACCGAAAAACACAATAACCGTATAATACAGGCATTTAACGACCACCTCAATTACAGTAATCGTTACATAGAAATAGATGCGAATGACGTGCGCACTCGAGATAAGCTAGGCGTTTGCACCGCTGAATTTGTTGAATGATTCAGCTCAGTCGATTTTGTTTATCATCTTCTAGGTATCGGAATGAGAATGTTCTGATGAACAGCTCTTTTCTGGCCAGGCTTACGTAGAAGTTCTGGATATCCTTGATATCGGTTTGCGCATAAAGCTTGAATTGACTCAAAAGTCTTGAGAAACTAGCGTAGTCTTTGTGAACAGATATCATCAAGCTTCCCATTCCTGCACCTTCACCGTCCGCCCAGAATACTACACAAGGTTGTTTCTCCACCCATTGTCTTGCTCTAGTCAGTATTTCCGTCGTCAGCGGTTGGCTAAAGGCAAGAGAGGTGAAAACCATAAGCTGATAGCCCATCTTATCAAGATCAGGCATTATGGTGTACTCTTTGATGACCCCGTCTTTCTCAAGTTGGGTCCTCTTCCGACTCACAGAAGGTTGCGAAACGCCCAGAACCTTCGCCAATTCCCTGTCGCTCCGACGAGAACCCTTAATCAAGGCAAAAAGAAGCTTCAATTTTCCTTCAGCTTTTGAACTCTCAGATTTGGCACGGCTCATATTATCAACTCTCCAGACTACGTTTTGAATGAACTTAAGATTTACCTTCTGCGTGACTAACATATGCGAAGAATCATGAGTCAGATTTGCTTCCAAAACAAGATCGCATGAAACCTCGAACTGGAGGATGACGAGTAATTCCCTCATTTGTCGCCGACAGGTCACATTCACGCAGTCAAACCAGTATTACGTCAAGATGCGTCCGAGAAAATGACTACCACGTCTGGTTGCTTGAAATCAAATCAGTGAGAAAGGCTTATCAAATGACTCGTTAACTCCGAACATGGAATGAACACACTGGTCGATTTATTTATTGAATGATAATAAAGCTTAACTAGTCATGAACGCTGTAATCCTTTGTGGAGCATCTGGGCGACGCCAAATGGATCAAGATGATGCCATCGCTAGCCTAAAGGAATCGGCAAGCCGGGTGGGCAAACTTTACCCAATTCTCGTGGACAGCAGGGGAGAGATAATTGACGGAACACACCGCTTTGCAGTAGACCCCAATTGGCCCCAAATCATGCTTCAAAACATAAGAACGGAAAAACAGAAACTCCTCATAAGACTCATCGGCAATGTATGCCGGCGAAGTGTTGCTAAAGAAGAGAAGACCCAAATACTGAAACGACTTGGAGAGATCTACCTTTCTGAAGGTGTCAAAGAAGGAACACTGGCCCGCAAAATATCAGTTGACACCGGAATGAGCTACCGGTGGGTAATGAAATATCTGCCGAACGTATTGAAGGAAAGGCCAGGACTAGGCGGTCCACACAAGGGATGTTTTACTGGGGAGTGTCTAGGCCCATCACTTACAAAGTCTACTCGTGCTGAAGAGTTGAGAGACTTGCTCTTGTCATACTACAACGAGAGGATTGTCACAATTACGGCTTATGGACACACTCAATACGCAGGGATCATGTTGGATAGAGCTGTCTATTCTCGATTTGAGAAGGCAGCTCAGAAACTTCGAATCAAAGTAGACATGATCATCAACTACGCCCTAATATCTGCTCTGAAAGAAATTGAACGTGTATAGACACCTTACTTTGCCGCAACATCTTGATCGTCGGTGGGAATATACTTGCGGCGATAGGACCGATCATGACTCAAATTGTTGGTGAGATCACACACATTTTCAATCCACGGAGTATCCGATCAAATTTTCGGGCATGCTTGGGGCTTCTCTCTTTCAACCATGCCAGTCAAAGTGCGAACTCTGCTTATGTTTCTATGTTCCAAAGGTCGCTTCCTTAATAAGCATAGATAGATCAGTCACTTTGACATTAGCTTTCTCTCTTTGTGCTGCATTTCTCAGTTGGTCGATGCACCATGGGCAGGTTGTGACCACCTCCTCTGCGACGTTCATGGCTTGCCGAAGTCTTTCTTCAGAAATCGCTCTTGAGTAGTCAGGATACGAGTACAGCACGATGCCTGATCCACCGCCGCAGCAGTATGACCATCTGCCGCTTTTCTCCATCTCTTTCAGTTCGATTCCAGGTATGCTTTTTATGACCTTCCGAGGAGCTTCAAACACGTGTGCGTGTCTTCCCAAGTGACAGGGGTCATGGTAAGTCACCTTTCGTTTTAGTCTCTTGTTGAATTTGAGAGAGCCTTTGTCAACCAGATCGCTGTACACCTCTGAGATGTGAACCAACTCAAATGGCACGTCGTTCAAGATCTCCTTGTAAGCATTTGCCCATGTCGAGTAACATTCAGGGCAGTCAAAGATCACTCGCTTGGCGCCAGATGCCTTCATTACTTCAACGTTGTGTTTGGCAAGGTCTTGCACCACGTCAGCGTTTCCGTTCCAGTAAGGGATTAGCCCGCAACACCACTGATCTTTACCCAAATAGGCAACTTCCATGCCCGCGCCGCGAAGAATCTCCATTTGGGCCCTCGCCGATTCGGCGAAAGAAGGATGTAGAGAAGCGTAGCAACTGGCGAAATAGACGTCTTTCCCTTTTCTAGGCAGTTTCAATTCGTTTGCAAGCCAATCTCTATCTGCATTGTTTCTTCCAAACCGATTGAATGTCTTTACGATATGATTCACCGTGTTCTTGACGCCAATTGGCTCCAATGATTTCTTGCTTATCTCAGCTCGGATTGCCCTTGTGATGCTTAAAGTAGGCAATGCTTTGCAGACTTCCTCACATGCTCCACAATCGGTGCATGTGTAGAAAACTTTGGTGAGACCTTCTGTTAAGGGAAAACCTTCGTGAATCACTGCTCTGGCCAGAAATGAGATGCCTCTGGCTGAGAATGTTTCGAATTTGAAGTGATTTATCATGGGGCAGAATCCTATAGGCGCTATGTCATCGGCCCTGAATGGGTTTTGCGGCCCTCTCCCGTAGCATGCTCCACAAGCGTTGCAGTTGAAAACGTCTTCTTTCATGTTTCTTGAAGTCATATCCATTTCTCCTTACAGTACTCCTGGGTTCATAATGTTGTTTGGATCTAAACACCGCTTGACCTTTTTCATAAGCTCATATGCAGGTCCCAAACTTGTTAGCACCGTTGAAGGCAGAGTACGTCCGATGGCATATTGAGCACAACCTCGTTTTGTCAACTCCAGGTTCAACTCATCCCACCAAGGCATCAAACGATCCAAGTCCTCGGGGAATATTTTCACGATCGGGTATGGGTCCATCGCGTTTCTATCTGCCCAACTAAACCAACCGACTAGGTGTCGTTCATCCCAGAATCCATGTTTCTTCGTGACCGCTTCCCACAGATCATAGATCTCTGGAAACTTAAGCACAGGACAATAGAAATAGGGAACGGCGTTTCTTCCACCCCAGGCCAAGCTGCATCCGCTATCCCACGCGGAGTAATTGGGCGGACCCATGAAAAACTTTGTCAGATCTGTAACGTCTTTGCCCCCGTGCTTTTCGCATATCTTTCGGGAGGTCTTCTCTCGAATGCTCAGTTCCTCTTCGGTCAAAGCAGCTTCCATTATGTTCGGTATGAAGTAGACATCTTTCGGGATCTTGATAAATCCATTTTTTTCAGCAGGCAGAAACGACCATAAGTCCAACAGATGAATATCGTAGACCCCATAACGCTGGAGTTCATACATACATTTTGCCAAGTCCTCCGCGCCATTTCTTGGCCAGCCATAGCCTATGTAAGCTTCCTTAGGCTTTGGCAAGAGTCGCACTGCAACTTTAGTTATGACTCCAAGAGTACCAGCGGAATTTACAAAGAGTCCAACGACGTCGGGTCCACCCATGTATCGATGATAATGACCGTATCCGAACGTGTAAGCGCCAGATCCTAGAACTGCAACTTCACCCGATGGCAGAACCACCTCCAACCCCAAGATCAGGTCACCTAATCTGCCCAGCCTAGAAATCATATCACCTGTTATGTTCGTCGCAACAGCAGCACCTATCTGGGGTCCTGAAGTGTATATCGGTGAAATCGGAAACCTCAGTCCTCTCCTATCCGCCTCCCGCATGATTTTGTAGGTACTGCATCCACCTTCTGCATAAACAAGCATGTTATCTTCATCAATGTTCAGGATCTTGTTCATCAACGACATATCCATTACGATGCCTCCTTCAAAAGCGACTCCGCCATACTGGCTTGAACCACAGCCTCTTGCCACGACAGGTGTCTGCATTTTATTCGCCACATGCAATATTCGTGAGATTTGCTCCACTGTTTGTGGCAAAACAACAACGTCAGGCACACCTCCGATTATATCGCCGGTTGGACAGTGTGCATACCTGTAACCCCTCAGTACAGCTGCATCGGTCGTCAAGTTGCCTGTGCCAACTATAGATTCCAAAGTGGTAACTAGATCCATTTGCATGCTTCCTTTGTACAGTTATCCATCGATACTTCATATCATATTTAAGCCTTGTCGGTAGACTAAATTCGCTAAGAGCGAACGTTATCTCCCGATGAGTGTAAACAAAAATCCGATCAGGAAGAACGCTCATGAGGCTCCTGGATTGAGATAAGTAAAAATTAGTATTTACAAAAGTAAAGTTGCACTTCATGCAACTAGACTTACACGGATGTTGCTTTCCAATCCTGCTAAGGAGGATGTATCGATTTGAAATTGCGGAAAAGCATGTTCTGTAAACCTCTTTTGGAAGAGGCTTCTAGGGTACATTGACCAGAAGTTCTATTATACTTGGTCTCTCTCGAAGCAGCCATAAAAACGGATGATTTTGGCTTTGAAAGAACTCAAGCTGATGGCACGAATCCGCGCGCGGTCACGCCAACTCTAGAACCTGATGAAGGAAAGAAATCGCTAGAGAAGTGTTTGTCCGTGGTGCAACGCGTTTGCGCGAGACACAAATTACCCGAGACAAAATCATTAGTCGCGGTTAAGAGGATCGGCAGCATGACCATGTAAGAAACATGGGGATAGCATCCGCAACCAGTAAGACATAGGATTCTTCTCCAACGTTCCCGCACTTTTTCTTTCGTTTGACGAAAGAAGGCAACGATTCTGGCGCGCAAATGCTAGAACGGGAAGTTCATTTCCAGCTCTTTCGCTATGCTTCTCAGCTCATCGACAACTTTGGGGTCCAGACGGATACCCTGGATAGTCGATCGTTCTTCCTCTTCGAATTCTTTCTCTCCATGGATGTATATGCGCTCGGCACCTTTCGCCTTAGGCGCTTTCTTCAAACGTTGAAGCAGATCATCCATGTCGCTCTTGAATTCGTCTGCGGGACGAAAAGCGTCGATTCGTATGGCTCCGAAGAAATGCCCGATTCCTGAAGGCAGAGATTTTCCCTCTCCATTCTTTGGATATACTTTGTTTGCGTAAAGGGCCCCTGGAAGCAATGCGCTAAAAATCTCGACTGCCATTGCCAATCCATACCCCTTGTGTCCCCCAGAATCTTCCGAAGATCCCCCCCAATGGAAGTAAGCCTCCTCCTGTCCGTTTTATGATGTTTTGAAGGACTCGACTTGGGTCATCGGTTGCTATACCGTTTTCGTCGGTGGCCCAATTCAATGGAATGCGTTCTTCAGACCTTGCGAAGACTTCTAGCTTGCCACGAGTCACTGTTGCAGTGGACATATCCAAGACGAAGGGGCGTTCATGACCTGCTGGGATGGCTATTGCTATTGGGTTTGTCCCCAACAAAGCATTTCGAGCGAAGGTTGGTACCACCAACACCTCTGAATTCGTGGTACAGATACCTATCATATCTTCAGGAAGACTCATCATGGCATAGAATCCAGCTATTCCAAAATGGTTGGAGTTTCTAACAGCAACGAACCCAATTGATTGTTCACGTGCTTTTGTAATTGCGAGCTGCATCGCTCGATATGAGACCGGCTGACCCAAACCAGCGTCTGCATCAATGGTTGCCGTATTCGACGTTTCATGGACAACCCTCAGATTCGCCTTAGGTCGCATCATTCCCTGTTGAATGCCCTTTACGTACCGGTTCATGCGTGCCACGCCATGTGATTCTATCCCCCGAAGATCCGCTTTGACCAACACTCTGGCAACTATATCTGCGTCTTCATTTGGCACTTCCAGCTTTTCCAGAGCTTCTGAACAGAAGGACTCTATCTTGTCAGCTGGATACCGTTCAGGTCTGTCGGCCATCTTTCATTCACCTTCTTATGTCGTTGTCGTAGATCTCCGCAACACATTCAGCAATAGCTGGTGCAGCAGTCAAGGCTGGAGATTCGAGCCCTATCAGATTCACGAAGCCATGCAGACCTTTATCTGTCTCATGTTTTATCACGAAGTCTTTGAATCCGTCATTTGGTCCTTGCAGTTTCGGTCTTATTCCCGACGAATCCGCGTAAATCTGTTTTTCACGAATACTTGGCAAGAATCTTTGAACGTCATCTCTGAACTCCTTCTCGCTCGATTCGACGTTGTAATTGATGGTGTTAACATAGAAGGCGTTTGGTCCTAGCCTGACGGATCCGCCCAGATCTGGAGTTAAATGAATTCCTAAACCTGCTCCTTTTGGAACAGGATAGACAAGCATCTTGACTGGTGGTTTTCCCCCGAGTCTGAAATAATCTCCCTTACAGTGATGCAATCTGTAGCCAAGCCTGTCAACGTCCAAACCAACCATCTCAGCTACTTTGTCAGAATAGAGACCTGCACTGTTAATGACTGTGTTCGCGGTCACGCTGAACTTCTCACCAACACTGGTGCCACTAATTTCGTATCCCTCATCAGTCTTGATAATGCCTGTGACTTCTGTTTCCATTGCGAAAACTGCACCGTTTCGTCGAGCCTGCTCATAAAAATGATTTGTCAACTCATCAGGTTCTACTATGCCTGTGGAGGACGAATAGAGGGCTTTTTCCACCTGGATTAACGGTTCTAGCTCCCTGATTTCTTGCTGGTCCAGGAACCTCAGACCTTCCACGCCATTATCCAATCCCATTCGCATCAACTTTTCCAACTCGTCTATCTCTTCTTCCTCGATAGCAACAGTCAGTTTTCCCAGTTTTCTAAAAGGCAGTCCGTGTTTCTTACATATTTCATAATTCATGAGATTTCCTCTTATGCAAAGTTTGGCTTTAAGCGTGCCTTTCGGATAATGAATACCTGAGTGAAGGACGCCGCTGTTATGACTGCTGGTTTCTTGCCCGAACTTTTGGTTCTTTTCAAAAACATAGACGCAATCATTGGTTTTGGATAGCTTTTCAGCAATAGCAAGGCCCACGATACCGGCACCTATTATCGCAATGTTGGTCTTTTCCATGGGTTGTCATCAAAATGCGTATATTAATAAGTTTTTTCCAGCGTATTTACTCCCGCCAAAGAACTTGGCTCTAACGAGTCTGAACTTGGAAAAAGACGTTTGTGTGCCGTGTCGAGTTTGTGAATACCAGTCTACCCTTGTGTTTTGGCTGTTCTTAATGCAAATGTAGAATAGATTTATATGTGTAGAACTAGGATCGTCTGTGCGGGTCATGAAGACCCAATTTGGCAAGAGCAGAAAAACACGCAAGAAGAGCAGAGAAGTAAGCAATAGCGTTTTTGGAAACAGAGTGAGACGTCAACACAAATCCAACGCACGTACGATTCAAATCGAAGAAGTCAAACATCTCGTGAAGATAGATCATTTTGAAGATGCGAATGGCAAATGCCTGTTATGTGATCCTGATTGGTGTCCACTGTACAAAAGGCGACTGTGCTATGCAAAAGGAACTTGACCGTCAACTCTGAGACGGATAGAGAGCGTATCGCCATCGCCTTATTAAGTAGTCTTCACGATTCCTGAATGCTCAATTTTGGGCTGAACAAAGGCTCAAAAAAGTGTAGACTCAACAAATCACAGTGCCTGCTTTGCCTTCAAGTGCTTGGGCTGCCTTGTTCAATGAAGTGATTATTGCCATTTTTCCGCCCCATTCGAGGAATTTAATGCATGCTTCGACCTTCGGACCCATGCTGCCCGAGAGGAAGTGCCCTTCGTTCAAAAACATCTTTGCTTCTGTGAGTGTCATCTTGTCTATGCTTTTTTCGTCGATTTTGCCAAAATTGAGCTTCACTTTATCCACATCTGTCAGTACTAAGAAGATGTCGGCATTGACTATTTCAGCAAGTTTCTCTCCAGCCAGATCTTTGTCTATCACTGCTTCTATGCCCTTGTATTGACCCCTGTCGTCCTGCGTGACAGGTACACCTCCTCCTCCCGATGCGATTACTATGACGCCGGCTTCTACCAGTCTTTTAATCGCGCCGGCCTCCACATTGGCTATTGGGCGAGGCGAGGGAACGCATCTTCTCCAGACTCTTCTTCCAACAGGTTTGACTTTTTTCATGACGTATTCAGGATGTTCTCTCGCAATCTTCGCAGCCTCACTCTTAGTAAAGAAGTCGCCGACTGGTTTCGAAGGACTTTGTCCGCGGAATTCAGGATCATCCTTGTCGACGAGCACTTGATTCACCAACGCGCAAACAGGCACGTCTAATCCTTCGGCCCTTAAGTAATTTGTCAATGTCTGTTGCAGCATGTAGCCGATTTGTCCCTGCGTCATTGATACGACGATGTCCAGCGTCTGAACCGGAATTATCTGTTTTGCCTCTTCTTGTTGTACCATGAGATTTCCAGCTTGAGGGCCATTTCCATGTGTAATTATAAGTCTGTCTTGTTTTCCCAGCCCTTTTATTATCTCAACTAGATGTTTACTTGTTAACGCACAATTTCTGAACTGTTCGTCTGACGCCCCTTTCTCGTTCGATTGTTTTATGGCGTTGCCACCTAAAGCAACCAGAATTCTTTTGACCATCGATTACCCTTGCATTGTTTCGAGAACATGTCCTAAATATAAATGCGTTAAAAAGCTTTCTTGATTTCAAATTCTTCTGCGCAAAGAACTGACTGGGGTCGAATAGGTGAGCAAATATTGAAATACGATCCTGATTGTCTTGTATTCGCGAACATCGACTGGTCGAAAAACGCCTTAAATTTGGGAACTGATATTTCTTCTTGTGTGGGATCAAATGTCTGCAAACATGGGAATTGATTTTTGCGGAGTAAAATTCAGTAACCCCTTTCTGCTCGCTGCATCGCCGGCTACTGGAAATTCGGAACGTATCAAGAAGGCAGAGAAAGCTGGATGGGCGGGTGTCGTGACGACCACGGTATGGACCAGACCCGAGAAATCAAGAACAACAAGACATCCCCGACCGAACTTCTGGATTAGAGGCAATATGTCTCATAATACCGATTATCGCCAAATGTTTGCTTTTCAAAACATCGGAAGTTCGTTGGAGAATGAGAGATGGATCAGAAAAGAAATGAAGCGTCTAAAGGAATGTCGGATACCTGTGATTGGAAGCATTATGGGTTCAACTTCCGATGACTGGCCCAAGCTGGCACATATGATGGAAAGTGGAGGTGCGAATATGCTCGAGGTGAACGTCTCGTGTCCCTATCTTGAATCCAGTCACAGTGGGGTCGACGATCAACAAAATCGTACTGTTCAAAGACTGATCGGTCAAGACCCGCAACTGACTAGACAGGTTGTTAAGCTTACCAAAGAGGGATGTGATATCCCAGTTATTGTCAAACTTCCAGGAGGTATAACTCCGTCAACATTAAGTGAAGTGGCTACAGCTGCAGAAAGTTCGGGTGCCGACGCGATATCCGTCACTAACACTGTCCTCGGTTTACTTGGAATAGATGTTGAAACAGGAATTCCAATCGCTTCGTTGGAGAACAAGCAAGGGAGACCGGAAGCAATATTCAGCGGTATTTCAGGACCGGCTGTTGGACCGATCGCTCTCAGATGTGTGGCGCAGATCTCTGCTTGCGTCAAATTGCCCGTGTCAGGGATAGGTGGAGTCACTAATTGGAAAAGCGCGGTGGAATTCCTGATGGCAGGTGCAAAAACCGTGCAATGCGCGACTGCTCCGCTTCTTTTTGGTTATGGGATCGTGCGAAATATGATCGCTGGGTTGCAGTCTTTCATGAAGAGAAAGGGATACGCGTCCATAGAAGACTTCCGAGGAATGAGTCTGAAGTATCTGGGCTATTTCAAAAATTTGAAACTGGAACCAAGATTGAAGGCAAGTGTCGACGGAACAAAATGTATCGCTTGCGCCAAATGCACAATAGCTTGCGGTACGGGGGGAAACTCGGCGATCAAAATAGAGAGTACGGACAGCACGAACCGAAGAACGCAGGTCAAGACTATAAAAATTATGAGGGAGAAATGTTACGGTTGTGGTTTGTGCCTGTCAGTCTGCCCCAAGGGGGCCATATCGCTGATCAATCAATGATAGCGCGTTTCGACTAGGCCGAGATGAAATAGACAACAGGAAGATCAAGTGTGTGATGCGGGCTCAATGAGTGACCAAAGCAGTAGCTGCTATCTCTATAAGCATGTCTTTCCTAGCTAGACCAGCAACTTGAATCAGGTCTATCGGCGGTGGATTTTCGATGAAACTTGGACAGTTTTCTCTGAGAAAATTCTGGAAGACTGACTGAGCGTTCTTCCAATATTCGTCCATATCAACTACATATATTATCATTTTGACAATCGAGTCATATCCAGCTCCAACTTCTTCCAACCATAACTTCATTTTGCTCAAGGCTAGTTTGGTCTGAGCTTCGATGCCTCTGACTGTCTCATCCGTTTCCGGGTCTATTCCTTCGCTCCCACAAAGGAAGGCAAACTTCCCTTCTGCCACTGTTGCTTTCCCCCAAGACATCCGATGTTTCGCATAGTTCAGTGCATATCGCTTATATCGACGCATTTTCACTTCCTCTTAGAGCGCGTGTTCTATACACTCTTTCCAGAGACAGGGTTAGTTCACCTTACTTATCCTGCACGGCAAACCTTTGAAGGTTGGACTGCCGCAGACTGGGTCATAGGGTGGATCGCTGGAAGTCACTACATTGATATTTGATTCGAGACAACCATGGTCAGGAGCGGGTTTTTCAGGCAAATACCAACCGTGACGCGCATGCACAACTCTCGCATCAATCTTGTCTGTGATCTCCGCAACTAGTCTACTCCGACCCCAAGGCGTTTCAATCCAAACCCATTCACCGTTAGCGATCCCCAAGCTCCTAGCCATTTGTGGGTGAATTTCAACTGTCGGATACGGAATTATCTTACGAGTCCAAGTCAAATATCTACCGCTGGACTGATAGTAGATCAGATGTCTCGATCCTGTAATGAGGATCAATGGGTATTTTTCTTTCACCTCAGAACTTGATCCCAGAATATAAGGAGGTTCTGTATAATTCGGCAATGGTTCATATCCGTATTTCTCGAGGATAGCAGAATAGAGCTCGACTTTTCCAGAAGGCGTCCGAAATCCTCTTGCCTCATATTCTCTATACTCTGCTGGAAAAGTAATAAAGCCCTTTGATTTCAAGTCCGCAAACGTATAACCTGTGTCTTTCAATCTATATTCAAGCCATTCCTCAGCCGTACGCCACTTCATGAAAGGTTCAGGAACATATTCTCGATGTAGTTCCTTCATTTTTCTGGCTAGTTGAAAAGCGATCTTCTTGTCATCCCAGCATTCTCCGATGGGTTCTATCGCCTTCTGTTGCACGCTTATGCATCTGCACGTTTCTTCGCTCTTGATACCGTCTCTTTCAACCCATGTAGCAGGAGGAAGAACGATATCTGCATACTCGGCGTTTGGACTCATGAAGTAGTCACAATAAAGTATGAAGTCGAGTTTTTTCAGGCCTTCAAGATGTTCTTTGCTATTGGGATTTGTCACTATTGGATTTGCACCCCAAAGCAATAGAGCCTTTGTGCCCCCGTTGAGCATCGATTTCTGTAGATAGCAATTATTAACGGCGCCGTGACAGTATTTGGTAACCAGAGGAAATTCTTTGGTGCCCCATCCTTCTTCTTCCACTTCTGAAGGCAGGCGATATTCTTCTGAATCAGTGAAATCAAAGACGGATCTGAATCCCTTCAAAGTCTTGAAAAAAATGTTTCCACCCTGCACATCGATGTTGCCCGTTATGGCGACCAATATCACATGTGCGAGAGATGTTTCTGTGCAGTTCGTCTTATGATAGATGCCAACTCTGATGCCATGGAAGCAAGCAGGTTTACTCATTGCGAATACTCGGGCGGCCTCGCGTATCTTTTCGGCAGGTATCCAAGTTCTCTGTTCTGCCACTTCAGGTGAATATTCATTTGTGCGCTCGAGGAGGAGTTGCCACACTGTTTTGCATTCGACCTCAGTGCCATCCGTCAACTTCACCTTGTAGGATCCCTTGATTGCAGGTTTGGTACATGGCCATTCAACCGATCCCGGAAACGGGTAGGCAAACACTCTGCCACCAACGAAATCCTTCGGCCTTGGGACACGATAGATCTTGACTTGCACGGATTCCCTGTCCCATACGACGAAATTCTCTCTGTCTCCACTGCGGTTTACGTCGCTTTCTCTCAAAAGCTTCATCGAGTCAATCCTTACCAATAGTGGTGCGTTTGTCCATTTCTCAACGAATTGTTTGTCGTACAGTCCTTCGGATATGATTACGTTTAGCATTGCAAGGGCCAGGGCACCGTCAGTTCCAGGCTTGATTTGTAGCCAAATGTCTGCCTTCTCAGCTGCACTGGTTCGCCTTGGATCCACCACAATTAGTTTTGCCCCATTTTTTTCCTTGGCTTCCCGAATGTGTCTCCAATAGTTAGGGAAAGAATTCGGTGGATTGCAGCCCCAAATCACGATACATTTGCTCTTCTCGTAGTCTATCTGCTGAGAGTAGATGAGAAGATCTCCCGTAAGAAGATAGTCAGCAACATTTGCTGCAGCATCGCACTTGTCTAGGCAACACGACTGATTCGGGCTGCCGAGTGAACGCAAGAATAGCACCATCGGGACGTATGATATGCCCGGAATATACTGGAAGATGCCTGAAATTGAATGAGTCCCATGTTTTTCGCGTATTTCCCAAAGCCGATCTGCTGTGATTTGTAGAGCTTCATCCCAAGATATTTGCTTCCACTCTCCTTTCCCTCTCTCACCAACTCTCTTCATCGGATACTTGAGGCGTTTATTGTGGTAAAGCACTTCTGCGAAGTTCTTGCTCTTTGGGCAGATGAAACCTCGGCTGTATGGGTGATCCAGATCTCCTTCTATCTCTGTCACTTTTCCGTCTTTGACGTGAACTAGAACTCCGCATTCGTTCCAACACCCGAATGTCTCACATGATGTTCTGATAATTTTTTCCGAAGACATTGTATTTGCTCCAGAGGATTAGCGCACGGTCGCTGGATTGTCCTTTTTTTGCCGACTAATATAGTCACCTGTGCCAGGTTTTCCTACGACCTGACCATCCTTTACTATTATGTTGCCCCTCACCATCGTCAGCTGTGGCCATCCAATGAGTTCCATTCCTTCGTAGGGACTGAAGTCCGCAACTGAAGGAAGCATTTCGGATTTGAACTTGATCCTTTTAGACAAATCTAAAATGCACAAGTCGGCATCCGAGCCTATTCCCAAGCTCCCTTTCCTTGGATAAAAACCAAATATCCTTGCCGTGTTATAGCTGCAAAGTTCGACAACTTTTTCTAGAGTGATTCGGTTCTTTCTTACGCCTTCAGTTATCATCAATGGCAACATTAGGCCGATACTTGGTAGACCTGGAGGTGCCCTCCATATATCGCCGTTCTTTTTCTCTTTTGTCACTGGAACGTGATCGCTACCAATACAGTCAATTGCTCCTCTTCTAATCCCCCACCATAGTTTTGAGACACTCTGCGAATCCCTGAGCGGAGGAGCTACTTTTCCTAGTGCTCCCAAGTTTGCCTCCTTCGTCAGTGTCAGATGATGCGGTGTTGCTTCCGCATACAAATCCATTGAAGCTTTCAGTTTGTTGATTGATTCAACGCCCTCTCCTGAGCTTACATGTACGATGTACAATGGGGAGTTGACGGTTTTTGCAATGTATGAAGCACGTCGTATGTTTTCATCCTCACAAAAGTTTGGACGAGCATCAGACCATGCTCCAAGATCTTTACGTCCTACCTCCATCAATTTTGCTTTAAGTCGATATGCGATTTCAACATTCTCCGCGTGAACCAAGGGCAAGACGGGATATCCTAGCAGACCAATTCTCTGAAAACCATCGAACAAGAGTCCATCATCAGCAGCCGATA
The DNA here is from genome assembly GCA_963845885.1 of Candidatus Bathyarchaeota archaeon. GTDB lineage: Archaea > Thermoproteota > Bathyarchaeia > Bathyarchaeales > Bathycorpusculaceae > DASPPK01. Next base: position 85,722 of record CAWJTU010000016.1, on the reverse strand, counting down.
TGCCTATCTGTTCACCTTCTTCTCCGCGGTAAGCCATAAAGAACTTGAAGGAAGTGGTGCCGAGACGAACGTAATCCTCAAGTTCCTTCAAGTGTTCGTTCGACATGACGGCGAAATGAAAAGCAATATCTATGACAGAATTCTCATCAGCTGCTTTTTTGAAGTCATCGAAGATTTGCAGATATGAGCCTCTGTTTGTTAGATGGTGTAAAACAGTAGTTGTTCCGCCGAGAGCCGCAGCCTTGGTTTCGGTTATACAATCATCTTTGAAAGGAAACCATGCTCCAAGATGGACGTGTGGATCAATTAGTCCTGGCAATACGAAATTTCCCTTACAGTCGATCGTATTATCTCCTCGAGGTAGATTCGGCTCTTTGGCAATTTCGACTATTTTTCCTCGATCAATTGCCAATCCTGCAGACAGTATTTCATCATGCAGAACAAGTCTACAATTCTTGACAACAGTGTCAACCAACATAGGAATCACGGCTAACACGACTTTGATTTACCAAATATTTAAAATATCACGTGGTCCGCAGATAGCATCATGGTGTTCTCTTATGGCTGATTTGTCCGTGAGCTATGCTGGATTGGAAATGAGAAACCCCTATCTTGTAGGATCAGGTCCAATTTCAACTGACCTGAACAACCTCAGCTCAGCTCGAGCTGAGAAGATCATGAAAAAGATCGCAGATTGTTGCTGGGCAGGAATCGTACTCAAAACTGCAACAAAGTACCGAGCTCTAGAGAGAGCAGGGCCATATTTGTGGAGTCCGCACAACAAGTTTCTGCCAGATTCTCTGCAAAATCTTGGACCATGGGAAACTAGAATCTCTGAAGAAAATCTGAAAAAGAATATCCCCAAAGCTAAGAAAGCTGGTTTAGTAGTAATCGCAAATGTTCTAGGTACTTCTCATGATGAATGGGTTTCTCTTTGCCGCTCAGTTGAGGAATGTGGCGCAGACGCTATTGAATTGAACGTCTCTTGTCCCCACTCTGGACATGACTTGCCTTTGATTGGCCAAGAACCCTCTTTCCTTGAGGAAGTTCTAGGATTGGTGAAGAAAGAATGTAGCATTCCAATCATACCCAAACTGCCCGCAATAATCGTAGACATAGTGGCGGTGGCAAGAGCGGCTGAAAGAGCCGGCGCCGACGCAATAGCTGCTATTAACACTGTACCGGGAATGGTGGGTATAGATATCGAGACGGGAATTCCAATTCACCACGATATAAGCAACAACGCCAGGTACAGTGGAATCTCGGGTCCATCGATAAAGCCAATAAGCTTGGGATACGTTGCACAGATGGCTGCTACAGTATCCATACCAATATCAGGCATTGGAGGAATCAGAGATTGGAAAGACGCAGTGGAATTCATCATGGCAGGTGCGACGACGGTTCAAATCTGTACGGAAGTGATGATAAGAGGTTTTGGTCTTGGAAACTATCTGGTGAAAGGCCTATCGGAATTCATGAACGGAAAAGGATATCGCAGGATAGAGGACTTCAGACGTCTGTCATTGAAGTTCATTAGGACAAGAATGGAAGAAATGGAAAGAGTGTCTAAGGCAGTTTCCTATATTGACCCCGCCAAATGTACCGGATGTCAGATGTGCGTGACCGCTTGCGCCGATTCAGTGGTTGAAGCTATCAAGATGAAAGGAAAACTAGCGATTGTGGATGAACAAATTTGTGTCGGATGTGGGTTGTGTGGAGTGGTTTGCCCCGCAAGTGCCGTGAGCTTTCGTAAAAAATGATCAACTTGGATACTCACAAGCAGAGTTTTTTGCGAAAACATTGAGAAATGGATCCAGATTTCTGCCGAAAGTTTGCGGGACCATTATGGCATTCCTCTCAACTTAGATCCGATCCTTGGTAAAAAGAAAGTGAAAAGAAGGCGTGTGCCAACGAACGAATGCGTTAGCGCATTATTATTGCCATTACTCCCTTCTGAGCGTGCAGGCGGTTCTCAGCTTCGTCAATGATCACTGATCGAGGTCCGTCCATGACCTCTTCAGTTGCTTCTTCTCCTCGAACTACTGGCAGGGCGTGCTGCACAATCACATCTTTTTTCGCTAAGTCAAGAACATCTTCGGTCACAATCCAGTGCTTGTACTTTGCAGGCTCTAGTACGTGAGGAGGTTTCATCTTCTCAAAACCTTGCCTGTATATTGCTGGGGGGGACCATCCTTTGACATGCACCACATCAGCCCCCTTTACAGCTTCTTTCATGTCCCGAACGACCTCGACACTACCACCTGACTCTTTAGCCGCCTTTCTAGCGGTCTTCAAGACAGCTTCGTCTGGGTCATATCCTTCGGGACACGCAATTACTACGTCCATACCGACTTTGCTTCCGGCGTATAACGTTGAATTGACAATTCCTATAGGTTTTGGGAATGCCGTGAAGGACCAAGGAATGACTGTTTTGACACCTTTGAGCTTGCCTTTGTACTCTCTAGTTGTCATCAAATCAGCCATTACTTGACACGGATGCTCAAAATCAGTGTTAGCATTGATCACTGGGACGCTGGCCCACTTCGCCATTTCGACCACGTCCTCATGGTGGAAACACCGCCAAACGATCCCGTGGGCGTAACGACTCATCACGCGCCCTGAGTCCTTTATTGGTTCCATGTCTTTTCCCCAATATGCTTGTTGCGGGACAAATATAGCATGACCACCCAACTGTTGCATTCCTGTTTCAAAAGACAGTCTCGTCCGAGTAGATGGCCATTCAAACAACATGATCAATGTCTTTCCTTTCAAGATTTCATGGGATTGACCTGCCTTAAGTTTGCGCTTAAGCTCCGAGGCTTTGTCCCAGAAAGCATATAGTTCTTCAGCACTAAAATCACCGAGTGAAATGAAATCGCGTCCACGAAGAGATTCCTCAACGTCTTCCATTTTTCTGAACACCACGAACGCGAATGTGTTCCAAGCGCTCATAAAAAGTTTGCGGTCTCAATCAAGTATGTAGGCGTGATGGAAAAACTTAATTAGCGATCAACATCATAACGATGCGTTATTCATAGGAGAGTAGAAAAGAAATGAAACGGATATACACTATAGCCTTGGCGGTCGTTCTAATAGTCATCGTAGTTGCAGCCGCTACCTTCTATTATCTTTCAACAAGACCTCCGACAGTAGAAGCCAAAGAATTCAAAATCGCGATGGTAGACAACACCTACTCGTATGTCACTTGGGCCCGCAGTCTCTCGGCGGGTCTTAACAATGCCGTGAACCAACTCAACAGATCCGATAGGATACTTAGGCTCCAAGAGCTCTATCAGATCCCACAAACAGAGCTTGCGAGTGTCATTCAACAATTAGTAGCCGCTGGCACAAATCTGATAATAGTGCCTGAAGTCGCTGAAGAGTCTACTGCTGTATCTATCGCAGCACAGTATCCAAATGTCTACTTCTTGGGAATGGGCGGCTGGTCGCAGAGTTCGCTGAGCAATAATACTGCAATTGCATCATTTGATGTCTTGGAGGGATATTATCTCGCAGGGATCCTTGCTGGAGGACTGACCAAAACAAACACCATAGGATGGATGAGCGCCTTTGATTATCCAGACAATGCAAGAAACTACAACTTGCTCATAGCTGGTGCAAACAGATCCAACCCCAACGTTAAGGGTATTTACGCATTTACTGGATCTTGGGATGATCCTGTCAAAGGAGGACAAAGTGCAGGTTCTCTGATGGATGCAGGTGCAGATATAGTTGTCAGCGTTGGGGATGGAATGACCGATGGAGCCATAAAAGAGTGCGAACGGAGAGGGACATATTCAGTCGGATGCTACGTCGATGAAGCCTCACTCGCGCCTAGTGCAGTCTTCACAAGTGTAATATACGATCAAACACTGTACTTCACAACTGCTTTGCAGGCCATAGAGAATGGAACCTTCGGCAATAGCTTCTGGAAGTTCGGGCTGAAGGAAGGAGTCGTGGACGTCGGTCCATACTATAATTTTGTGAACACTATACCGCAGTCAGCACAAGATCTGGTCGTACAGGTTAGGAATGCTGTAAAGAACGGCACCTTCGTTATACCTACAGTCGCTGATACGATGCCTCCAAAGTAGCGACCCCTCTTTTTCTTTTTTCTGATTTTGGTGTTCGTTTTCATGTTCAATTAGCGTCTGAGTCTTGGAAAAAATGGGTACACGTTAGGCTTATTTATCTCGTCTAATCATATCTACGAATAGTCTCTTTGGAGAAGACTGAATTGCAAGAAAATACTCCAAGCCATGAGGAGAAGTACAACTACCGCGAAGAACGGATATTCTGCGAGACCAAGAATATTACCAAGAATTTCCCCAACGTAATTGCGCTAGAACATGTTAACCTCAGAATTAGGGCAAGTGGAATGCATGCTTTAGTTGGAGAAAACGGAGCGGGTAAGACCACGCTGATGAGGATTCTCATGGGCCTCTATTCACCTAGTGAAGGAGAACTATTCCTCCAGGGCAAAAAAGCCACATTCGCTTCGCCCGAGGACGCAGTAGACGCAGGTTTGATGATGGTCTCCCAGCACTCTTCTCTGATCGAGATGTTTAATGCTCTTAAGAACTTGGCGATCGTGAAGGATTTTGCAACGTACAAGACTCCCCATCTCAAATTGATTGCCGAAGAACTGCAAAAAACAAGCGAAAAGATAGGATGCAAATTGGAATTTGGGAGGCCTGTTGAGTCTCTATCCTACGAGGATCGTCAAAGGGTCGAAATAACCAGAGCTTTGACTTGTAAGCTGACCATGTTGATTTTGGATGAAGCAACATCTATGCTAACACCTGAGGAATCTCATTATCTCCTGAGAGTACTTCATTCAATGTCGAGAAAAGGTCTGCCAATACTGTATTCTTCGCATAAGCTGGACGAAGTCATGGGATATGCGGATGAGATAACAGTGTTGAGACAAGGAAGGGTTATAGTTTCAGAGTTGAGGGAACATCTCACAGAAAACGAACTTGCAAAGGCCGTCGCGGGCGAGGAAACCATCCCAATATCCAAGCCCGAATATTCGTTCGATACCGCTGATTCTCAATATGCACTGGTAATGAAGGATGTCTGGTGCAAAGACCAAAAAGGTAGAAGTGGTCTTAGAGGCGTCACTCTCCAAGTGAGAAAGGGGGAAATACTCGGAGTAGCTGGCAGTTCACTCAGTGGGAAAAGAGAACTTGCGGAATCAATCATGAACAAGCACAAGCTTGAAAAAGGTATCATCGAAATATCCGCAACGAAGTTAGTACCTGGTCAGAACGTGTACGATCTGGGGGTATCATATGTGCCGGAAGGCGCTCATTCAACGGCTATTGTCCCAGATTTTTCAGTTATGGAAAACGTCCTGCTGACGCGACTAGACGAGCAGCAATTTTTCACAAAAAAATTCCTGAATGTCAAATACCTTAGAGAAGAAGCTGAGAAAGTAGTTAGGGACTTCGACGTTAAGACTCCCAGCGTTGACGTGCCTGCAAGGGTCCTATCGGGGGGAAACATGCAAAAACTTGTTATAGGTAGAGAGTTCTCCAAAACCGATACCAAGCTTCTTATAGCTGTGAATCCGACGGCTGGTCTAGATATCAAGACTTGTCACAGAATATGGCAGAAGCTCATTGAGATTAAGGAGAAAGAAATGGGAGTGGTTGTGATTTCAGAGGACTTGAACGAGCTAAAGCAGGTAAGCGATAGGATAGTCATCCTTTACGAAGGAACTTTGTTGGGACCATTTATTGCGGCTAAACTTGAAATCGAAGACATAGGCTCTTACATGCTAGATGGGAAATGTAGAAGCGGTTAGATATGGATAATTATCTTAGAAACACCGTTGAATTCTTTATAGCTGGCATCATAGCGTTGCTTCTGGCATTGACCTTCATGATTCCGACAGGATTGAACCCCATCCAATCATTGCAGAGTGTCTTTCTGGGCTCATTTAGTAATTCTCTGCAGATAATGAACTTAGTCAAGTACTGCACAATTTTCATCTTGACAAGTTTGAGCGTGCTTATTCCATACAAGGCACATTTATGGAATATTGGAGGAGAAGGCCAATTGTACATGGGAGCTCTAGGTGCCGCGTGGATTCTCGATTGTTCTCGGACCATACGGAAATATATTGTTACTCTATCTTGTAGGGACATTGATAGGTTCATTATGGGCTGGACTCGCAGGAGTGTTAAAAGCGAGATTCAATGCCGATGAAATTGTGACGACAATATTCCTAAACTTCATTGCCACTTACTTTGTATCTTGGTCCGTCAGCAATGCGCCTGGAACCCTAAGAGACACAACGCAAAGTTGGAATCAGTCTTGGCCTATACCGCGATGGGAGACCGTGGATTTCTACTACGGAACAGCTGTTGCAATAGCCCTTGTTTTTCTCACTTATTTTGTGTTGTACCGAACCAAAATCGGATACTCGATTAGAGCCCAAGGAGGAAACCCAAAGGCCGCTGAATATGCACACTTCGGCAAAACTAAGATAACAATCTTAACTATGATGGCTGGGGGAGCAATGGCCGGCTTAGCAGGGGTATTCATTCTGACAAGCATATTCAATGTTTTGCTGCTTGGACTGTCAGCGAACTATGGCTATCTGGGAGTCGGAGCAGCAGCAATGGTCAATTTCGACACAATCTTGCTGATTCCGAGCGCGATACTTTTTTCGATGTTTTTCATGGGAATGAAAACAATGCAGGTACAAATGGGGGCCTCCGAGACCGTAATTCCAGTCCTGATAGGCTTGACAATATTGATAAGCATGATCAGAGGAAATGAAAATTTCAGACAACGGCTGGTAAAGACTCTTACTTGGATTCGCAATCACGCAATGAAGGGAAGAATATGATTAGCGTAGATACTACGATTCAGACTATAATTGCTTCCACAATGCCTATACTTCTTGGAATGCTCGGTGAGACCTTTGCCGAGAGATCTGGCGTTGTCAATCTTGGGATGGATGGGATAATGCTCATGTCCGCGTCGACAGGCTTCATTGCGACGTTCTATTTCAACAGCATTTTTGCGGGTGTAGTTTTTGGCGTGTTGATGGGATTGGTGTTGGGATTGATTGTAGCCTTTCTTTCGATTGATCTTCGACTCAATCAAACGATCGTAGGAGTTGCCTTATGGATTTTTGGTTTAGGGGCAAGTAGCCTACTTTGGATTGAACTTATATTCAATAAGTTCGGAGTTGTTTACATCAATACCCTGGCAGTCAAGCCTATACCTTTTATCTCAGACATCCCAATCCTAGGAGCATTCGCCCGACAGACAGAATTTGTCTATCTCACCTATGCTCTAATCGTCGTTTCTTACCTAGTCTTGGAGAAGACAACCTTGGGACTGAGAATCTCTGCTGTAGGAGAGAATGCGATGGGTGCCGACATTATCGGCATAAACGTGCGCCGTTTGAGATACGCCTGTGTGCTCGTATCAGGCATGTTTGGTGGCATGGCAGGTGCCTTCATCACTGTCAACCTGAGTGGTGCTTGGGCGAATAACATTACGGCCGGTTCAGGTTGGATAGCCGTCGCCTTGGTCAGAGCTGGGCAATGGAATCCTTTGTTGGCAACTATTGGAACTTTCGTTTTTGGAGCTGTTCAAAGTCTTCAATTCACGCTCCAAGTGAGCAATATACCGATACCTTATGAATTCTTCTTGGCTCTCCCGTACGTAATAGGTATACTTTCTCTTGTAATCTTTCGCGCCTCGAGAGCACAGCCCAAGGATCTTGGAAATCCTTACAAGCGAGAATGAAAATGGAAGGTCTGACACCGCCTCACTGATACCAAGAGAGTTTTGCTTTCTTGCTTTAGTTTATGAAACTCTGGCCAACGTCTAAACTCAAAATGTGAGTATTACGCGCTATTCTTATAAAGCCCCGCTAACGGTCACAATATAACTTGAGAGAACGAAGTTGGACACTGAAATAGAAGAAACGCTGAAGAATCTGACTGCAAACGGCTTTAAGGTCTGTTTCGTTGAGAACAGGGAAGCAGCAAAGAAGCTTGTTCTTGATTCGATTTCACAAAGCACCGTTGTAGGTGTTGGAGACTCCGCTACTCTTCGTCAGATCGGGATTCTGGATGAGTTGGAGAAGCGAAGGGTTAGAGTCTTAAATCCTTCCTCAAGAGAATTGGCTAGCAAGAGCGCAGGAACAGAGATTCGAGACAATGTTGCAAGACAAGTTTTCTCCAGTGACGTACTGATTACTGGCGTTAATGTTGTGACCATGAACGGAAAACTCTTGAACATTGACGCTGTTGGCAATAGGGTGGCTTCAACCATTTTCGGTCCAAGGAAAGTCTTCATTGTTGCAGGAAAAAACAAAATTGTGAAAAACGTTGACGAAGGGTTACATCGATTAAGAAACGTTATCGCACCTTTTCATGCCAAAACCAAAGGATATAAGACCCCATGCACCGTAGCCGGAAGGTGCAGCGATTGCGGTGCACCGAAAAGAATATGTTGTGTAACATCAATCATCGAGAAAAAGCCTTGGCGAACTGAAATCGTTGTCGTCATGGTCGATGAAGATTTGGGACTAGGATGGGACGAAACGTGGCCCGAAGAACGAATTCAAAAGATAAAATCCAATTATGAAAGAGTGACCTGGGCTTCCGCAAGCGGAAATGGTTCATGAATTCTGAGGCGCTTCTATTCGTTTTAGGACATATGGAAGTACTGTCCTTTAAGCAAGCTTCATAGAATGGGCGAAGCGAAATCGTCGTGCACACGATCGAAAAAACAGAAGAAAAAGAAAACACAAACAGAGAATATTCAAGAACAGATCAGTCTTTCCTGCATCCTGAAAATACTAGGCTCTGAGGGAAAATGGATTGGGGTTTTTGGGAGCACGCGCTAAGCTTAAATAATCTGGGCCAGATAATGAAAAAGCAGTCATCTGTAGCTCCCTGCAACAGGCGCGCGCGCCTTTCATTCCAGACTTCTCCTCTCTGCGCGCGCCTTTCATTTGCTGGATGCTGCATAGCTAAGTCAAGTATGCCTCATTCCATCTTCAGGTTCATACGTGACGATAATGCGTGTGGAATAGAGGGGTCAGGTTAGAATGTGTTCATGACAGAACAATGTAAAAATAGTTGGAAAGAACATAAGCGTCTTGGGTGATATGCATGTCAACTGTGGAGGTCACTGTGACAAGCAAAAAAGGGAAATGCAGTTTTGGACATGAAGTGGGGGATCGGATCATTTTTGATGGAAAGTCAGTCAAAGGCAACATCTGTTACAGCGCCTTGGCAGGCCTGCTTCCCAAGGTTTATGCAATGAGGTACGATGCGAATTTTCCATGGCTGAAAAACAGAGACATAGATCTGCACGCTTGCCCTGACTGCAAAAACCAAGTCGCGTTCGAAATTCGAAGAATGAACAAGAAGAGAGTCGAAAAATAACTTAGCCTGATGAGCCAGATTTCTATTGCGACCCCGCGCAGGCGACGGAGCCTTTCAAGAGAGCCCTCAAATCATCATCCGAGATCAAGGATTTTCTCTTCAGAGATTCCTCTTTGACGAGTAGCAGGAGTTTATCCACGTCGATTTTGGATGCGTCTATGCCTAGTTCATTTAGCTTATAAATAATTGATTCACGTCCGCTTTTCTTTCCGAGTACGAGTTTGACCCCATTTTGACCCACGAAGTCCCATTTGTATGGATACATAACAAGCGGCATCTCGGCTTCTTTCAGATTAAGCCACCATCCGGCTACTATTCCGGATTCAACGTTGAAAATCTTGTCTCCGACAACTGGCTTTTGAGGAGGCATTATAATTCCAGAAAGTTTCTCCACAAGCTTCGACAATTCTCGCAACTTACTGAACTTCAGGTCCAGTTTCAGCCCGTATAGAGCTTCAAGGGAAAGCGCAGTTTCAGCCAAGTCTGCGTTCCCCATTCTTTCGCCTATTCCATTAACTGTCGTGTGCACGACTTCAGCGCCTTCGCTGACTGCTGCCAGCGAGTTTGCGACTGCGAGGCCAAAGTCATTGTGAAAATGTGCTTCTACTGGTTTTTTGAGATGCTTACATGCTTTCCTCGTGAAGTAACGCACAGCTTCAGGATTGCAAACGCCAAATGTGTCAACGATAACCGTTGAATCCATATGACCTTTTGCAGAAACGTTATCCATGATTTTGAACCACCAATCCAAGCTTGCTCTTGTGGAGTCAATCGTAAAGAAGGCTACATAGAGTCCATGCGAGGCAGCGTAGCTTGTCGCCTCTATTGAAAGGTCAATCGCTTTTTCTTGTGGCCATTGATATGCGTACTTGATTATTTGCTCGCTTGATGGAATCTCCATAGCCACGCCGTCAACGTCGCAATCCAAGGCCAAATCAACGTCCTGTTTCATACAACGGGAGAACGAGAAAATCTTGGCATGTAGGCCTGAACGGGCTATAGCTCTGACCGCTTCTTTGTCTTGGTTCGAAACAGCAGGCATGCCAGCTTCAATTCTGTGAACTCCAAGTTCGTCAAGCATTCCAGCGATTTTGACCTTGTATTTTTTGTTGAATACTATACCAGCCTGCTGTTCACCGTCTCTGAGTGTTACATCATGTAGAACTACTCTCTTGGGCAAATTCATACAAGCGCGGACGTCATCAACAAAGTTTAGAGGGCTCACTGACCAATTGTTATTTGACCATGGTTTTTTCGCAAAGGATACCCGCGGCATTTTTCCACACTCTATGATTAGAGTATGAGTGAAGGAATGCTGTTAATATGGTCTACTGCGAATTGGCGCACGGCTGCGACGTCCAGAATTCCGCTCTTCAGGATATTAGTCTGCCGCAATGCCTTGAACCTCTTTCGCACAAACGTCTTTTCCATTCACGAGTACAAAGGTTCATTCGTCTTCTTTCATCCGTAACTGTCTTCTCTGTGCTGATTTGGACTCAGGCATCCGCTCAATGATCGGCGGATTTTTTTCTACGAAAAGATGGTGCAACGCTTGAGTAGTTTTCACGACGTCTTTTTTATTTACGATTACACAAAGGCTTCTCTGGCTTCTGACAATCAAGTCTACGGCGATTCCCTTTTCAGACATGTATCTGGATACAATGTCTATTCCTTTCTTTCGATATTTTGTTCCAACTGCAGCAACGATCCCAAATTCTGTGTCCATGTCTATGCCATTTCTTTCCCCTATTTTTCTGACGATGTTTCGAGCGATTTCACAGTCAGCCTCTTTAACAACTAAAAAAAAGCCTCCCCCCACGGTTCCAGTTAGAAGAGGATATACACTATGAGCACTGAGATCCAAAAGCAATTTCTGAGTACCCAACGTCTCGATATGCCCTCGCATGTAGAGTCTAGTTACTCTTGGCAACGAGGAAATGACCGTTGCCGTTCCCCGATTGCTGATGGTGGTTCCTATTGTCGACTTGTGAAAATCGGCAATTCTAATGGGTATGCCGGCGTTCATTGCGGGAAGAATCGCTTTCTCGAATATTACTTTTGAGCCAAAGCGAGCCATTTCCAAAGCGTCCAGATAATTTATTCTCTTGATCACAGAAACATTTCTTACAACTTTCGGATCGGCAGTCATAAGGCCTTGTACGTCTTTGAAAAGAACAACTTCGCAATGTAGTGCAGCAGCTACGAAAGTGGCAGTGTAATCTGAGCCTCCTCTGCCAAACGTCGTCACTTTTCCTTTTCCATCTTTACCAAAGAAACCAGCAATTACAGGGATGAAATCAGTATCGAGCCTTTCCCTAATGAGACAGATACTTTTATCAAGAATTGAAGCATTTCCGAAGTTGCTGTTGGTCACTATTCCTGCATTGTTGTCCCACAGCGCTCTTGCATTGATATTGGATTGTACTAGATATGATGCGATGATCTTAGTCGCTAGTTTCTCGCCGTAAGATAAAACCTCATCCATGTCTTGAGGCTTCAAATGCTTCTTACAAAGTATCTTTTGAAAGAGCTGTTGAATTTCTTCGAGAAGAACCTTGACTTCGTCCTCAATTTGGGCCTTTACTTGGAATTCTAGATCCTGAATGAAGTCGCGGTGAAGATCTGCTACCTTCTTTAGGTCAGCTTTGTCCTCTAGCGCATTCCTTGCTTGAATGGCGAGTTCATCAGTCACGCCCTTGAATGCCGAGACCACGAGAATTGGTTTCTCTTGGATCCTTTTCAGTATCTGTATGACGCTTCGGATGTCGGACTTCGTCCCAAGGCATGATCCGCCAATCTTAGCAACAATCAAATGTACCCATTCTTCTTTAGAAGTTCACCTAGAAGAATTACTTCCCCTGCCCCGCCTCTGATGGTATTGTGGCCTAGTGTTATGAAACTCAATCCAAAAACGTCGTCATTTCTGATTCTCCCAACTGTGACGCTCATTCCCCTCACGTACGGGCTTCTTCCTTCTCCTGCATATCTGTCCAGACGTGTTTGCGGCCTATCGATTTCATCTCTGACGATAATCGGTTGTTTGGGACCAGAGTATAATCCCGTCCCATGAAAGTTCTTCATGAGATGTCTGACGTCATCTGCATTAGCCTTCTTTTCAGTCTGCACGAAAACGCATTCAAGATGCCCATCAATCACATTTACTCTGCAACAATAAGATGCAAGTCCATAGTTAGCTGGTTTGCCGATGTCTCCCAAGATTTTCTTTGACTCGATGACTGTTTTTTCCTCTTCGCCTCCTATGTAAGGAATCACGTTATCCATAATATCCATAGACGGTAGCCCTGGGTAACCTGCTCCAGAGACCGCTTGCATAGTTACCAGCGCGGCATTCCGAACTCCGTATTCATCAAGCACTGGCTTCAAAGGCAGAGCGAAAATAGTAGTTGAGCAATTAGGAGCGCAGACTATAGCGCCTTTCCACGATCGCTTCTTGCGTTGCTTCTCTATCAAATGCAAATGATCAGGGTTTACTTCCGGAATGACAAGCGGAACATCCTCGTCCATTCGATGATCGCCTGCTTTACTCACTACAATATGTCCTTTCTTTGCCAAATCTGACTCTATTGGTCCTGCTGTTTTTGGTGGCAAAGCTGAAAAGACAAGGGCAACGTCTTTGCCAATTTTGTCGGCTGAACATATTTCCTTCTCTGCTGCGTATTCTGGTATTCTGTCGTCAAAACCCCCGCTTCCCGTGCCCCATTTTACCGTTGCCTCTCTGTATTTCTTGCCTACAAATACGTCTACCAGTGCTGAGACTTCAAAAGTCGGATGTTCATTGAGCATCTGTACAAATCTCTGTCCTAGTACTCCACAACATCCCAAAACTGCAATCTTGGTCTTTTCCACGTTTTTCCCTCCTCAATGGATTTTCATAGAAAAGCAAGAGTCACTATTTAACTTTTGTTTGATTCCATACTTTCACTCTTTCTTAAGATGAAAAATGAGGTGTGAAAATCTTTATATTGCCAGTTCCTGAAACATGCACACTCTGGAGAAGAATGGAATGGATTCTGACAAGGGATTCGCCCGACTGAGTTTTCGTGAGACACCCAAGATTGTGGTAAAACCTCCTGGTCCGGCTTCGAGAAAACTGCTTGAGAAACAAAGTTTACTCGAAACGGCCGCGGTTTCTTATCCTAAATCCGTGCCCATAGCCTTTGAAGAAGGCAGAGGCGCGACTCTTAAAGACGTTGATGGTAACGTCTACCTCGACTTCTTTGGAGGAGCCGGAGTTTTGAACGTGGGTCATTGCAACCCAGAGGTTGTGAATGCAGCGAGGCAACAGATGGGGAAACTAACACATTCTTTAGACTTTCCAACAACTGTAAGACTGGAGATTGAAGAAGAGCTACTGTCGCTCCTCCCAAAGGGATTAAAGAAAAAAGCAAAAATGTTTTTCGTTGCCCCAACAGGGTCTGATGCTATTGAATCGGCAATGAAGCTCGCCAAGTACAACACTCATCGAATTGGCATGATTTCCTTCGAAGGAGGATACCACGGCATGACTTCTGGCGCAGTGACCTTGACAGCAAATAAGAAATTCAAAAAGAACTTCATGCCAATGATACCTGAAGTACATTTTGTTCCATATGCATATTGCTATCGCTGTGTTTTTGGCAGAGAATACCCAAACTGCGGCATTGAATGCGCCGCATACTTGGAGCATGTTTTGAAGGACCCGGAGTCTGGCATTGTTGACCCAGCTGCAATCGTTCTTGAAGCTGTTCAAGGAGAAGGAGGATCTATTCCAGCACCAAATGAATTCGTCACAGAGGTACGAAGAATCTCGAAGGAGCACGCGATTCCCTTGATAGATGACGAGATTCAAGCAGGCATCTCTCGAACTGGAAAAATGTGGGCCTGCGAACACTCGGGAATCACTCCCGATATCATGACAATCTCTAAGGGAATAGGCGGAGGTCTTCCACTGTCCTTAGTGGTTTTTGACAAGAAACTCGACACCTGGGAGAAGGGTGCTCATGTCGGGACTTTCAGGGGACATGTAGTGGCAATGGCAGCCGGAGCTGCAACACTGAGATTCATAAGAAAGCATGAACTGTGGGATCACGCGGACAGGCTTGGTAGGGAGACCTTCCTTCCTAGGCTAAATGAGGTCAAAGATGACAGCAAATACATAGGAGATGTCCGTGGAAAGGGACTGATGATTGGCATTGAATTCGTCAAAGACAAGGAAAGCAAAGATCCGTGGCCAGAGATGGTTCGGCAAGTTCAAAAATTATGTTATGAGAAAGGGTTAATAACGGAGGTAGGCGGGCACTACTCGAACGTCATCAGATTCTTGCCGCCACTCATCATTACTAAACAGATTGCTGAAGCTGCGTTAGACATATTCACAGATGCAACTAATGAGGCCGAGGCCACGATTCTGAACGACGAACGAGACACAATCGAGACTCCTATACTGCCGGAACGTGAAAAAACCACTCGCTCGTGTGCTCAGTGTATGCATGACAAGGAGAACTTTTCACCTGAGCTGTGCAAAGGTTGTTTGTATTCTCACAGCCGCTTCTTGTAGATGATCCATGGAAGACGCAAAGGAGAGTCTCAGAAATCTGTCTCCGTACTTGCCAAATGCCTTTCCAGGAACGGTGACGACTTTTCCCTTCTGCAGAAGAAGATCTGCTGCTTTTTGCGATCTTAGTCCTGTTTTTGAAATATTCGGGAAGAGAAAGAAAGTCCCTTTTGGCCTAACGCAACCTATTTTGTCACTCTTACTTAGTTCGGAATAAAGAAAATCTCTTCTTTTGGTAAACTCTCTGATCATTGATTCCACGCAATCTTGAGGGCCTTCAAGGGCGGCCAAAGCAGCCCTCTGGGAAACGGATGAAGCGCACGTAACGTAAAATTCTTGAATCTTGTTCATTTGTTCCACTATCCTCCGGTTGGAGACTGCATAGCCAACTCTCCAGCCAGTCATTGCATATGTCTTGGAAAAACCGAAAACCGAGATAGTTCTCTCCATCATTTCTGGCAGCGCACTGATACTGAAGTGTTTGAATCCGTCATAGGTCAGCTTCTCGTAGAGCTCATCTGTAAGTATTATCAAGTCATTCTGTCTAGCTATTTCCGCAATTCCTTCCAAGTCTGCCCTGTTCATTACCGACCCTGTTGGATTGCACGGCGAGTTCAAAATAATCATTCTTGTCTTCTTGGTAATCACACTTTCAACGTCTGCAGGTGTCAATCTGAATTCGTTTTCTTCTTTAACTTTGACGCACACAGGGACGCCTTCTGCAAACCTAACTTGTCTCACAAAACTCTCGTAAGTTGGATCAGGAATTATTACCTCATCACCGGGATTGATCGTCACCAGAACGGCTAGGGAGAGAGCCTGCATTGCGCCCGCAGTGACTATTATTTCTCTTGCTGGATCGGCCTCAATCTTATTTTCTACTAACAGTTTCTCTGCTATCCGGTTCCTCAGGTCAAGGTACCCTGAGTTCGGCGTATAGCGCGTATATCCGTCATCCATCGCTTTCTTTGCTGCTTCTATTATATGGTGCGGGGTAGGAAAATCAGATTCACCGATCTCTAAGTGGACAAGCCCCTGTTTGCCCTGTCCAATATTGTACATCTTGCGAATGCCAGAACTTGGAAGAGTGAAGGATCTATCCGCAATTAGTCGGGATTTGCTTCTTTTGGCTTTCAATCTACGCACTTTGATAATGCCACGCTCATGGCGTTTGAGATTTCTTCTATATCTGTCTTATCATGCGAAGCAGATATGCCATGACAGAATAGATGATTTGGCCAGAAATAGATATTTTCGTCGAACATAGCTTTCTGAAATCTTGCATACTTCGAAACATCGAGACGATAAGTAGACCTGTAATCGGTTACTTCGCTATCAACAAAGTAGGCTTGGAAATTGCCTCCAATTCCCTGTAGCCTTGCAGAGAGCTTTTTGGATTTCACGGTTTCATCAAATCTTTTGATCAATTCAAACGTTGATTTGTTCAAGCGTTCTTGGACAGTTCCATCTCTTAGCTGTTCTAGCGTTGCATCGGCAGCGGCTACTGCTATCTGATTTGCATTGTAAGTTCCGGCGTACAATACTCTTCCCTCAACTGGATCTGTCACTTTCATTACGTCTTTTCTGCCAACGACTGCGCTCAAAGGGAATCCGTTCGCAATCGCTTTGGCAAATACTGTCAAATCAGGTGTGATACCATAATATTCCTGAGCGCCACCAGGAGCGACCCTGAAACCCGTTCGCACTTCGTCGAAAACTAGAAGGATATCGTTGTCTTCTGTAGTTTCTCTGATCGCTTTGAGGTATCCGTCCTTCGGCAAGGCGCAACCGATGTTCATCATGACTGGTTCCATAATAATAGCTGCTATTTCATCTCGGTTCCGTTTGATTATTTTTTCCACAGCAGCTGAATTGTTGAAGGGGACCACTAACGTGTTTTTAGCGATTATTCCGCCTGAATCGGGGATTGGGTCGGGGGAAATCTCTGGCCCTGTCAATTTTGGAGGCGGATGATAGCTGACCAACACGTCATCATACCAACCGTTATAACATCCTTCGATTTTTACGATTTTGTTTCTTCCTGTGAAACCGCGGGCTATGTGTATGCTGTGCATTACTGCTTCCGTTCCAGTATTCGAGAACCTCACTGTTTCCGCAGACGGTACCAACTCGGCCAACTTCTTGGAGACTTTTACGTTCAGTTCTGTCTCAAGCCCGACGGTTAAGCCGCTCTCAAGCTGAGTTCTCACTGCTTCCGTAACTTTCGGGTGACCGTGACCCAATATACAAGGTCCAAAACCGACAACGCAGTCGATGTATTCGTTTCCGTCAACATCCCATAATCTGGAGCCTTTTGCCTTTGAGAAATAAAGTGGATGCGGGTACATGTACTTGAAGTTGGTGTGTACGCCTCCAGGTACTATTCTCTTAGTTGATTCGTAGAGTCTCTCGGATTTCGTGAAAACCTTCGTTTTTCTCACTGGCATTCGACCGGCATTCGTGGTTCAGATTACTATTATATCTCTTGAAGTTCTCTGGGTGCTGTTGTGAGCATTTTACTTCCGTCTTTTCTCACTACGATTACGTCTTCAGTGCAGAAAACACCATAAGGTGTTATCGTGCCAGGCTCTATGGTGAGAACCATGTCTTCTTCAAGAGAGGTGTTATCGTTCAGCGTTATCGAGGGAGGTTCGGTGAAATCCAATCCTATTCCGTGCCCCATTCTTCCCACTCCCCATGTCTTAAGGCCTTTGCTCCTTACGTAGTCAAGGCACGATTTCGCAATGTCCGATGCCTTCACACCTGGCCGAACCATTTCGATGTACTTTTCAGTAGCTTCTTGGAAAAGGCTGTGCATTTCCTTTTGCTTTTCAGATGGTTTTCCCAAGGTGGCAGCCCTTGACATGTCGCTCCAATATTCATTGTAAACACAACCCGTATCGATGAATAGTTCGCTGCCAGGACTAATGGTGCTCTCAGTCGGTAGTTGAGATTCTCTTTCATAACTGTCCGGTCCAGCACAGATAGCAGCTACACCTGGTCTGTCCGCTCCGAGCTCCATCATATGAATGTAAAGCATCCGACCAATCTCTCGCTCAGTCATGCCTTTGCGGACGTCTTCGATCGTTTTTACTATTGCCTCGCTTGCGATTTCGCACGCTTTTTTGATGCTTTTGATTTCAGCTTCAGACTTTATCATTCGCATCTTCCAAAAAATCTCGGAGGCATCCTCAAATTGAGTCTTGGGTAATTCTCTTCTTAACTTTTCAAAATCATCAAAAGGCATGTTCAACCTTTGTTCGTAACCAAGTTCGGCTCCTATCTTGGACTTTCCCAGATTCAAGTTTCGGAGTGACTCTAGAAGTGGTGCAATACTGAAGGGTAGATCTGTCCAAGTTCTTACGTCTTTGATCCATGGGCAACTTGACTGAACATTGCCAATCTCCCAAGAATGGATGACAAGCGTTGGATCCCCTTCAAGTGGTAAAATGAGAATTATTGGTCTGGTCTTTGTCGTCCATCCAATAGTCCTGTGAGCAGTAAAATAGCTGTAATTGCTTTTTTCGGTTATTAATAAGGCATCGAGGTTTTTCCTTTTCATCAATTCGCGGGCTTTTTCATAACGTTTCTTGAATTCTTGTGTTGGAAAAGTCATACGCAGCGCATCTCCGTAAATTCGAGTGCAATCTGTCAATGTGAGTTTATAAGTTTATTCCTGAGAACGAACTGCGCCACCTAAGCCGTGAGCTTGCTGCCTCCTGCTAAAATTCCGGAGCAATTAGCCCCGACCCAAATCCTTAATAATCCTAAACGAGGTCGGGATTCTCATCAAAGAGGAATGGAAGATGGATTCAGGTGATTCATTGAAAAATGTTGTAGGTCGTGCTATGAAAATCTACAACGTCTTTACAAATTGTCCCCAGTGCTATTTAATATTGGATGCTGCAGCAAAAAGCAACTCGGTAGATTACAAAGTTCACGACTATCAATACTCGTGGCTGAATCAATGCAATTGTGAGACTATCTATCTGCGATGAGGTGACTGTAATATGAAAATGGAACCTTTTCTACTTGAAAGGTGGTTGCAACAGTACGATCCAGTGGCGAAGTACAACCTTGCCCATGCAAGCGTAACCCCGCTGAAGCTTGGAGAATTCTTTGGGAAGATGGACAAAGAGCTTCCACTACACTACACAAGCGGCAATGGAGAGGAGGAACTCAGACAAGAAATCGCGATTTTGTATTCGAACCTTACGAACAGTAGAGTTCTGGTTACAAATGGCACGACTGAAGCGAATTTCATAACCGCGAATTACTTGATCGAACCTAATGATGAGGTTGTGGTTGTGGCTCCCACATACCCTCAAATGTGGGGCGTCATAACGGCTATTGGAGCAAGAATCAAGAGGTTTGAGATAACAGAAAAGAACGCCGACAAACCTGAATTTGACAGGCTTCAAGACCTTGTTACCTCTAAAACCAAGGCGATTCTTTTCACGAATCCAAATAATCCGATCGGTTACGTTTTGAACCGCAATCAGTTGAAGACCATTTGCGAGATAGCGGAAGATGTCGGGGCATTTGTCTGGGCAGATGAAATATTCAGAGGCCTCGAGTATGAGGGAGAGACGCCTCCTTCTGTCTTGGATCTTTACGAGAAGGCCGTTGTGACCTCTGGTCTTTCGAAGATGGGACTTGCGGGATTGAGAATCGGTTGGGTTGTTTCAAGGGATGAAGAGCTCATCAACAACATTTGGAATGTTAAGGACTATACAAGTACCTGTAACTCTGCAGTTAGCGAACACTTGGCAACATTGGCTTTGAGAGGCGGGAAAATCAATGACCTTAGAGAAAGGTGCAAGAAAATCGCTATTGAACCATTGGCGGTGCTCGCAAAATGGATTGAAACGAGAAAAGAGGCATTCAGTTGGTTTAAACCCAGAGCTGGTTACGTTTCGTTCCCTAACTGCAATCTTAGAGTGGATGTGCGTCAATTCTGCAAAGAGCTGATAGAGAAAAATGGTGTATTAGTCACTCCAGGAGACTGCTTTGGTTTTCCAAGTCACATCAGGATAGGTTATGGAAAGGTTGAGAAGAAGACCCTTACCGAGGCACTTGAAGTCTTTGACAGTGTAATTGAAAAGCACAGCTAGAAGGTCCAGCTGGACGGACTGAGCGCGACGTCTGGTTCTCCAGTGTAAGAGCACGAAATAGCACACTCATCCAGGCGATTTTCTACCAAGCCATTGCTCGCCAAGATCTTTCTCTGCACTCAGTGAGCCCACTGCGGTCAACGAGAGAATCCGCAGCTTTCTGAGCTTGCTCCAGAATTTCAGTCTCCTTTACTGTCAATATCTTTCTGTTCTCCATTACAACATTTCCGTCTATGATGACTGTATCTACGTTTTCACTTGTAGCGCAATAGACAAGACTTGAGGGGAGATAGTGGATCGGAACCACGTTCGGTGTCTTAGGATCGATTATGATTATATCTGCCTTCTTTCCTTCTTCGAGCGAGCCGATCTGGCTTTCCAGCCCAAGACACTTGGCTCCATCTATTGTGGCCATTTCCAATATCTTCTCAGCAGTAATGACAGTCGGATCTTGCACTGCACCAACTTTGTGAAGCAATGCGGCGAACTTTAGAACTGCCATCATATCTTGATTGTCGTTACTCGCAGCTCCGTCGGTGCCCAGACCGACGGTTATGCCGGACTCAACCATTCGTGGAATGGGTGCTCTTCCGTCAGAAAGTATCATGTTGCTCACAGGGTTATGCGAAACCTTTACTCCATTTCCCTTAAGGATACGTATGTCTCTTTCAGTCAACCAGCAGCAATGTACCGCCAACACGTCAGGCCCAAGAATTCCGAGACTATTGTAGTAGTCTAGGTCGCCCATTTCGTACTTTCTCTTTGAATATTCCGAAAAGAAAGGGGTTTCAGATACATGGATGCTTATTCCAGTGTTGTACTTATCAGCCAGTTCTCTGGACGCAATGAGAGACTCTGTGGTCACTTGCCAGATCGCACAAGGACCAGCCCAGACATGAATCATACCGTTTCCAGCACCATTGAATTCTTTCATCACCCTTTCAGTGTCGTTGATAGCGTCCTCAGTCTTCTCAATGATTCCTTCAGGCAGTTCTAGATCTTGCCCAGCATCTGTCCAAGACCTGATGTATATTCCTCGTATTCCAAAATCTTGAAGAGCTCCTATTATTGAATTGGAAAACCCTGGTGTCGGGTTTATGTAGTTATACTCTGCGATGCAAGTTGTTCCGGATTTGACGGCATCCAAACACCCTAACAACGCTGCGATCTGGACATCCTTTTGCGTAAGGTGAGATGCAGCTGGGGCGGTCATTTTTCTGAACCAATCGATGAGCGTTCGATCGGCTCCCAATCCTTTAAGTAATGTCTGAAAAAGATGTGTATGTGTGTTAACCAAGCCTGGAAGGATGACTTTGCCCTTAGCATCAATCGTCTTTTCAAGATCATATTTGCTTTCTATCTCATCTGACTTACCGATTTCTTGTATCCTGTTTCCGCTGACCAACAGGCTTCCATCTTTTATTATTCGTCTCTTCGAGTCCATTGTAATGAGAGTTCCATTCTTGATCAACATTTGTCCCATAACAAATCCATCGAAAAGATTCTCGGGAGCCAAAGTATATTAAACTTCTCTGATGATTCGTTGAACGTCAGTTCTTTCAAGTGGGGACGACGATGCAGACATCTTGAATCGCTCGCTGACGAATACTTAATCATTGGAGCCTGATTATTACGGGATTCTGCAACCTGGGACGACTTAACTGTTCATAATTCATTCCGCCACTTTGCGATGAGCAAGACCTACAATCTGAGTGAGGTTCTTGAAGCCTTTATTCATCAAATACGCCTCAATTCCGCGATTAACCGACCTAAAGACACTCAAGCCCTCCGAGGCTATCGCTGTACCTATCTGAACAGCCGAGGCTCCAGCGAGGAGGAATTCCACAGCATCTCGCCAGTTTGTTATGCCACCGCAGCCTATTATCGGCACTTTGATTCTTTCGTAAATGTCGTAAACACATCTAAGAGCTACTGGTTTAATGGCCGGTCCCGACAACCCGCCTCGCCTATTACTCAGTATTGGGATAGCCATTTCGGCATTTATTGCCAAGGCTCGAACCGTGTTTATTGCTGTCAACGCATCGGCACCAGCCTTGACGGCTGTCTCAGCGATCTCTACTATGTCTGTGACATTCGGTGACAATTTCACGATGACCGGTACCCGAACAGCTAACCTGACTTTGCTCACAACGTCGGCTAAAATCTTTGGATCCTGACCGATTTCGGAGCCTGTCCCCTCGACGTGAGGGCATGAAACGTTGAGTTCGACAGCATCAGCCCCAGCAATCGTGGCTTTTAGTGCAACGGTGGCATATTCCTCAGGTGAGAATCCAAAAACACTGACAATAAGAGGAGCAGCCACGATGCTTTTTGCCTTGCGAATTTCTTTAACGAACTCGTCTATTCCAGGGTTTGGAAGTCCAATCGCATTCAATATACCGCACTCTACTTGGACGATATTAGGGTTCGCATATCCTGCTCTCGGTTTCAAATCGATAGATTTTGTAACTACTGCGCCGGCTCCATGCTTGACGATGTTTTCCAGAGTTTCGGGAGAAAATCCTAGGACTCCGGCAGCTAGCATAGTAGGATTAGCAAGACTCATGCCAGCAAGTTTTGTTCTCAAACAATCGGCTTTCAAAGTTCTTCACCGTATTCTTATGAGATACCGCCCAATTGCTTCCAGATCGTTGTCTTGGAAAGCTCAACGAATCGTTGGGTAAACCAATCTTGATAAATTGAAATCCACCCTTCCTTTTTTCTTCAATCCCCAAATTGGCTAATTCCAGCTATTTGGGTCGCTTGTTAGTCTTGAGAGATATTGCTCCCAGTGGGCAAACCAAAGTGCAAAGGTTACATCCCCAACAAAGTTCTGGATCCACCTTTGCGACTTTTTCCTTTATATTGATAGCATTGTTACCACCAGCTTCACAAGAAGCCACGCAACGACCACAACCTTTGCATCTCCTCTCGTCTATTGTCGCTGTAATTGGTTGTTCATATCGAAGATCGCTGAATCTACCCAAATGCTCAAGACTAAGACCACAAAACGTGTCCACATTCTCGTACCCTTTTCGTATCATGAAATCCTTCAAACCTTTGATCAAATCCGTAATCATGGCATAGCCAAAAACCATGGGGGCTGTAGCTAGCTGTGTGGTTTTAGCTCCAACCATGATATATTCTACTGCATTCTTCCACTCGGTGATTCCTCCCACACCAGAAATTGGCAATTTGACAGTTTTTGCTATTTGAGCGACGCATCTGAGACCAAATGGTTTAATCGCAGAACCAGAAATCCCAGAAAGAGTTGACTGCATAGTGCCCTCTTTGTTTTCAACGCAAGCTATCGGGAAACCTGTTTCAATATTAATGCCAACTATCCCAAGTAACGTGTTAGTCGCTGATATGGCGTCGGCACCAGCATTCTCAGACGTCTTCGCAATTTCTGCAAGTTTTGAGGGCGTCAAGTTCGCAGAAAGTTTCACCATGACCGGCAAACTGGATCCTGTTTTCGTAGCTTTTATTGCCTCCCGAAGTCTTCTGGAGTTCTGTCCCACTTCCAATCCCATCCCTAGCTCTCCAGTCGAGCCGTAAGGGCATGCGACATTCATTTCAATCATTTGCGCTCCTGCTTGTTCCATTGAGCCTGCAAGTTCGCTCCAATCTTCAGGATCTGAAGCTGTTATGCTTGAGATTATTGGTATGCCACTTTCTCTTGCTTCGCGCATTTCATTTTTTATCCATTTTGTTTTTCCCAGCATATCGAGGTGACAAATATTCTGAAAGGAAAAGAGTGTGGAAGGCTTTTGTATGTATGGTATTTCGGGGTTTATCCAGAAGCTCGGTCTAGGATGTCTGTATCCTTCAGATCCAGGCACAGAACCCGAAGGGCCAACAGTCTTGATGACTGCCCCACCCCACCCTAATCTTGCCGCTTTTTTGATCCGTTCTGCGGACATTGCGGGTTCTGCGGAGGCAAGTAGAAATGGATTTCTGAACGTGATCCCACAAAAATCTATCGACAGATCCGGTTTCAGTGTTGAATCCCTTCTGAGGGTTGCTGGTTCTGTAAAGTGTTGTTCTAGGAATAACAAACTTGGAAAGATAAGTGTTTCGACGGCAAGGGCAAAATTAGGCAGCGGATGACATTCCACATGGAAAAACTTAACTGAACACACCTGAATACTAAAGTCACAAAATTGAGCGTGACTATTATTGGGGCAGAAATATCTAGATTTGAAAGGACGTGATTTCCTTTCGTTGCGTGACTTTTCTTCTGATGAATTCTATCACATACTGAACACCTCTCTGGAATTGAAGTCAAAACTCCGCAGAGGTGAGCCACACGAATTGTTACGTGGAAAGACTCTGGGCTTGGTTTTTTCTGAACATTCCACGCGAACGAGATCCTCCTTCGAGGCAGCAATGACGCAATTGGGCGGACATGCACAATTCCTATGGACTGAAAACCTACAGATGGCTGGACCTGGCAACGAACCTTTGAAGGATACATCTAGAGTGTTGAGTAGGTATTTGGATGGTATCGCAATAAGACCTAATCATTACAGAGATGAGGATGTCTATGAAATGGCGAAGTACGCATCAGTCCCAGTGATCAACGCAGCATCGATGACAGCACATCCTTGCCAAGCAACAGCAGATCTTCTTACGATATTGGAGAAGAAAAGAAAGCTGGAAGGGATAAAATTAGCATTCTGTTGGACTTTTGGACTTTGGCCAAAGCCTCCCACCACGGTGTACGATCTGATGTCCATGGGTTCCAAACTCGGAATGGATCTGACGTATGCATGTCCAGATGGCTATGAACCAAAGGGAGAGATTGAAAAGGCCAAACGAGTTGCAAAAGAGACAAAAGGAAGCCTTGAAATCGTCAGAAGTCTGCAAGAGGCAACCAGAGGAGCCGACGTAATTTATCTCAAATCTTGGGTATTGCCCGGGTTAAAGGATCCGAAGAAAGAAGCCGCCCATCTGAGAGAACCTGAAAGTTACAGAAAATGGATTGTCAACGATGATTTGTTAGATGTGGCAAAAAAAGATGTCATAGTCATGAATGCGATGCCGGCTATCAGAGGAGAAGAGCTGACAGAAGAAGTGTTTGAAGGCCCCCACTCGGTTTTGTTCGACGAAGCAGAGAATCGATTACACGCGCAAAAAGGTATTTTGTCACTGCTCCTATAGTTGAGCCCAAACTGGACAAGAACAGTTGAGGATCATACGCGAAGAACATCAGCAGATGAAACAAGCGACAAAGACAAACCTTCGAGTTGAGGTGCATGAGATTTGGACGGTAAACAGCTGAAGATTGGCTATTGGATTAATAGACCTCTAATTGGAGGAGGACCCTTCGATGCGATCATGCAAGGAATGCTCGCAGAGAAAGCTGGCTTTGATTCTGTCTGGCTCGGAGACCACTTTATGCTATGGGCTGGTGAGTTCTGTGAGACATTTACTGGGCTAACCGCCATTGGCATGAAAACAAAACGTGTAATGCTCTCGCCTTCGGTTACTGACCCTTTGAGAAGACACCCAGCCACGATAGCTCAAATAACGGCAAGTCTGGATACATTGACTAAGGGACGAGCCGGCCTGGGAATCGGTGCCGGCGAAGCCCTAAACTTGGTTCCATTTGGAATTCGGTGGGAGAAACCTCTTTCCACACTTAGGGAAGCTGTCGAAGTGATAAAACTTCTGTGGGAGTCGACATCTGAAAAACCAGCAAATTACTTCGGTAAGATTTACCAAGTGAAAAACGGCTATATCAAGATCAAGCCAGTTCAAAAACCGCATCCGCCAATCTACATTGGAGCGCTGAGACAAAAAACGAGAGAGATGGTAGGAGAGATCGCAGACGGATATTTCCCTTGGATCAATTCCCCGGAAACTTACAGAACGCGCTTGACTGAAATAGAGAGAGGCGCAAAAAGGGTTGGGAGAAACTTGGACGATATTGACAAAGTAGTAGTTCTCTGTCTGGCCGTATCCAAAGATGTGGACAAAGCGAGGAGGGCTATTCAGGGTTATTCTAGGTCTGCCCTAGTTCTGGAAAAAGATGTCTTGGAATACCATGGTTTTTCTTTTGAGAAAAACAAAAACCCATCAATGCAATTTTCTCTATTTACACCCGAAGACCTGAGATTCATTGATGAGAAGAGTAGACTGGTGCCCAGTGAAATCGTCGAAAAGATCTCGGCTTTTGGCCCAACTCAAGATTGTATAGACAAGATAGAAGAGTTCACAAGATCAGGAGCCAATCATGTAGTTGTCCTTGATTATTCACCAGACCACAAGTTCAGCATGAGGACTTTTCACGATGAAATAATCCCCTATTTCAAAGAGCAATGTTGACGTGAATGTTCTGGTGATTTTGGTGTCTCTAGCTCGTCACTCTTGGCTCCAATTTGCGAACAATTCGTTTAAGTGATCTCAGAGACTGTGATGCAGCTTCAAGCGTCAGTTTCACGTCTTCAGCTGTGTTGGCAGTTGACACGCATGAGAAATGAGCGGGAGCGAGATAGACTCCTCGAGTAAGAAGATCGAGATCCAATTGGGCCAGAAGACGAGAATCGGACTGTGATGCACTAGTGTGATCGAAAACCTCGTCTTGGGTGAAGAATACATGAAAAAGCGAACCTGTCCCAACAACTCTGTAAGGAATCCCCGAGTCAGCTGAAAGCTTCGTCAACCCCTCTCGTATCATCTTTCCTAGCTTATTGATATGCTCATAGGCCCTCGGAGTAAGTTGTCCGAGCGTAGCGAGTCCTGCAGCCACTGCCACTGGATGAGCGTTGAAAGTCCCGCTGTGGGGTAATCGGGTCACCTTTGTTTCCGATGCTGCCTTCTCGAAAGAGAAAAGATTCATTATCTCTTTCCTGCCTGCCAACGCACTAACGGGAAAACCACCACCAATTATCTTTCCGTATGTAACCAAGTCAGGTGCTACACGATAATGCTCAGATGCCCCTCCTCTCGATAGTCTAAAACCGGTTATTATCTCATCAAAAATCAGTAGGACTTCGTTTTCCTCTGTTATTTCCCGCACTGCTTTTAAGAAGTCTTCCTTTGGCGGAATGCAACGATGGACAGGTTCCACGAGGACGGCAGCCAGTTCTTTTCTGTTTTTCCTGACAATTTCTTCAAAGACCTCAGTGTTATTAAAGGGCAATGTTGCTATCGTGTTCTTGGAAGTATCCTGAGGAATACCAGCTGACGCTGTATACACTGAATCATAGGAACCATGGTAGGCTCCTTGGCACATCCCAATTTTGTCTCTCCCAGTATAGGTTCGAGCAAGTCTTACGGCGTTCATTACAGCCTCGGTGCCAGTTACTGAAAAACTGACCTGCTCAGAATGCGGCGCTCGCTTTCGAATTTCTTCGGCGAGCATCACTTCCAATTCCGTCGGAGCGCCGAACACCGTCCCCAAACTCAGTTGATCGCCTATCGCCTCGATAACTTTCG
Organism: Candidatus Bathyarchaeota archaeon; assembly: GCA_963845885.1. Lineage (GTDB taxonomy): Archaea > Thermoproteota > Bathyarchaeia > Bathyarchaeales > Bathycorpusculaceae > DASPPK01. The sequence continues at coordinate 58,189 of CAWJTU010000016.1, read as the reverse complement.
GGTGGTTATGCCCCAAGACTAGAACAGTGAAATTATAGCAGTAGTCCATGCGTTCGTTTCCATCTACGTCCCAAATTCTGGATCCTGTAGCCCTCTTGGCATAAGCAGGATATGGAGAAAAGAATAAGACTGTCCTGGTATTGCCGCTGGGCAGACTTCTACATGCACGTTTGTAAAGTCGTTTGGACTTAGAAGTTACTTTTGCATAGTTCCCCATCTTAGTCACCCAATTAACGTGCTACTTTATGGATAAGAGTATATTTAAAATTTCTTTGAAAACGTCAAACTGCTTCCTCCACTATTCTTAAATATACTTAAAAACCCTTGTAACATCCTGCCAGGTGAAAAACAGATGAGTTGGCCAATATCTTACCATCATTACGTACCAGGACCTTCGAGTTTCATTGAAATGATGAGAGGAGCGAAAAAAATGGTGGAGCAGTGCGCTGGAGTCAAACCTGGAGAGAATGTGGTCATTTCAACTGATTCGAACAAGATGCGCATCGCAGAAGCATTGGCCGCTGCCGCCCTTTCGGCAGAGGGGAAGCCCACTATCGTCATGATCCCACCGAGTGTTCAAGGCGTCCACGGGGCGCAAGTACCAAAACCCGTTATTGCTGCGTGCCGAGAATCAGACGTGTTCTTTTTGCCAACGACTTGGTCCCAGACTCACACGGATGCAAGAATCGAAGCAATAAAGCATGGTGCCAGAGGATCAACATTATGCGAGGTAACAGAAGACTGCCTTTGCACGGGTGGTATCCTTGGCGATTATGAGCAGTGTGACAGAATTGGAAGAAGGCTTGGGAAATTGCTGTCCAGAACTAAAGAGGTCAGAATAAGGACTTTGGCGGGAACTGACGTGAAGGGGCAAGTTGTTGATAGGCCCGTTCAATATGAGACTGGTTTGTTCAGGGAACGTGGTCAGTTTGCAGCACTCCCAGATAGCGAAATTAACATTTCACCTATAGAAGGTACGGCGGATGGAAGAGCAGTTGTTGATGTTCGCATAATGCAGATAGGTTTGACTAGAACTGAACCAGTTACGCTGATCATCAAAGAAGGAGATATCAAAGCGATTCAAGGAGGTGTCTTGGCAAAAGAGTTTGAACGAATACTAGTAGACCTTAACGAAAAAACTGCCTACAACGTAGCCGAGTTCGGGATAGGGTTGAATCCAGCATGCAGGGAATATGCCACAAACTTGGAGGATCTGGGCAAACTTGGACACTTCCATATAGGAATTGGAAGCAACTATGCGATAGGGGGCAAAGTCAAAGCACCATGTCATATAGACGCGATATCTAGAGGGGCTATGATAGAGTTTGATGGCAAGCTAGTTTACGACAACGGATCGTTGACGGTCTAGTCGAGCCCTCGCGCTATTGTCGGCATAATAATTCCTTTGACCGTCGCAATACACCTGTACGGAAAAGTAACATCGGATTAAGAAGAGTGTTTTTCATCGAAACTGGAGGGTGAACACTTATTGACATGACGGCGGTCTTCCTTCTCTACTGCGTTTGTTCCGCGACAATTTTAGAAGCATTTGAACAGAGGGTTCATCCATTTCCACCGATCTTGTAACGAGTGCTTTGTGTCTTTCGGCTTCTGCGAAGACTTTTTCGCCGATTGGCGTTCGGACGATAACAAAGGTCCAATCCCCGAGTCCTAAGCCACCCATGGAGATGTCTGCCAGTTCTGAACTGAAGTCGGAACAGGGTTCGCAAGCTTTCCGAACGGACTTTCTAATTGCAGCTAGCGGCACCGAAGTTTCCCTCGTTTCTGTCGTAATAATCAGCTTGCCCATTATCTGGGTCTTCTTCAGACTGCTCAGGTCGATGCCCAACTGGTTCTGGATGTGGTTCACCATCAAGTCTTCATAAACGAAAACCTCCGAGCACATAAGACCTATGATCAGTTTTATCGGTCTCGCACAGTCCAATCTTTCTTCTTGCATTTTTCGCACGGACACTATTTGGCATGGAGTTCCCACGAAAGCTATTGCTTTCTTGCTTTGTTTCAAGGCTTCAGGCAAAGCTTGAACGTTGGGCGAAAAAGTGTACCTTGTGCCAGCGCTCTCGAAAATTTCTTGAGCAGTTGTTGCCAGAATCGGCACTGGGCAAAATGGTCTTTCTTTACTCACCGCAGAAACGATCGCGCCATCTATGATTTTGTTTTCCAGAGCATATATTAGAAGCCCTGTAACCACGCCACCGTTCTGGGCTCTGTTGCGTATCGCTTGATTTGCACTATGTGCTAAAGCAAGCCTTAAACAAGGTCCGAACACGTTTGACTCCATGTGCATTCTGCAATCGCTCAAAATAATCTTTCATGATACATGTTTAAGGCTGTCGTTAGTACGCTTAGAATCCCGACGCAAGGGCGAACAAAGACGGCATCACAACACTATCCGCTACCCGTTCTGAACCGCTTGTTCACTTTGGCTTTCTGAATAACTTACGCACACGAAATTCCAGAGGGCGCGCGCTAAGGACTAGTCACATCCACTCTCTCATTCAATCTGCCGATAAAGTGACCTCGCTCATCCGAAAAAACAATCCTAACCCAAGTTCCTCCAAGATCGACGATCCGATCTATGTGTCCGCAGACAAAAAAACTCCCGTAGGAGTAGAATGGTGCGCACAAAGAGTGAGAACGAGAAGACGAGGCTCTTCAGTTTTTTGCAAAGACCGAAAAGTACATTAATCGTATAATAGATTTATTTAACAAGCGCATCATTTGTGGCAGCCGTCAAATAAAACTAGATGCGAATGACTGGTGAAAGTTTGAGTAATAGCACTATACCAGATAGTGAAAAGAGCCTTGGTAAGTATGTTACTACTTTTTTGGAGTTCGTGTTTGAAAAAGGGAAGGATCGGGAATGTGCTTCTGCGATCCTGAAAAGTCTGCCGTTGCCAAGATCCACTGGTCAGCAAAAAGAACTGATACAGATTCTTACCCCCAAGTATCCTCCGCATTACTGGAACGCACTGAGAAAGCTGAAGTCCATGGGAGTCATCAAGCTTGATAAGGAAAGAATCAAGGACACGTCAGGGAAAACCAAGTATGTTAGAGCTTATGTTTACAATCCAGATTTTGTTCAGCTGCTGGATAAAATGGCGACTGGTTTCAACAATCTGAGAACCGGCAAAGAGCTTGAAGAAGAAGATTAGTCGCGTGGTTCTTTTCCACGTAAAACTTGCGGCATAGTAACTCCTCCCTTAAACCCGTAAACCTAAGCAAACTTGCAACCTTCGCTTTGGACAAACTCTTCACTCAATAAAGCAAGAGAAAACCCTATTACATCTGAGCTCAACCTTATATCCCAAAACCTTGATTCGAGTACAAGCGCGTATTAGCGTGAGAAAATACTTAGTACCTGCCACATGTTCTGATTCCTGACCTGTCGATTTAATGAGGAAAACTGGACACTAACTAGCTCCTGCAATGTCTGAAACGCCAATAATATCTTATACGTCCCTATGATTCTTTCTGTATCTGTTAAACGAGTTAAGAACTTTAACACATGATTTAACAGTGAAAAATGGACTCTACCACTCTCCGACCTGCGGAGACTCTTAAGTGTTAAGCCGATTTATTCTTAACAGACAACTTTCTTATTTCTAAGTTCATTAACGCGTGCGTTGAAGCTTATTGGCAACCGAAAAGGCTCATGCTACCAATAAAGCTAAACGCGGCTGAGGCGGGTCCTAAACCTTAATACTCTGAAACCTTAATACCCTAATTTGCATTCCCAAAAAAATCACGCAATCCAGCGCATTCGGGTCATTGACCGATTGATTTGTTGAAGGAAACTGGATACTTGCTGGCTCCAAAGGTATCTTGTACAATCATATTTTCTCGTCTCGTTTTGATAATTACTGAATCTATTAATTTTTTTAAGCAGAACACACATGGCTTAATAGTTCAAAAAAGCACCCTACACCTCTTCGACCTGCGGATACTCCGAAGTATTAAACTGATTTGCCCTTAATAGTTGCTCTTTTGATTTTGTTGTTCATGAAGGCACACTTTGAATATTAATAAAGACCGAAAAATCTCCTGTTGCCCCCGCGAACGTAATATAATATATAACTTATAATGTATGATGTCGATAATACTTCATCTCTCTCATTATAAGGCTAGATGCTTGTTTGGCTATAGCTACTGGTATATTGATTCAAATAGCTAATGCGTTTATGTTCAAGATTCTAGGCTTTTATGGATTCTGAGGAGATTATTGACTGGAGAAGACGTTTAGCTTCTCAGCAAGTGGGATTCTAAGGCACTAAGCGTTAAGAACCTTAGCTCCCAGCACGCGCCAATTCATGAACCCCTCAAAGCTTATGATGGTTTGAACAATCTCCTCAATCTGGCTTATCGGATTCTCTCTTGGAAGGTTCATATGTCGCTGATAAGATCGAAACTTGAACCTTACTTGGGGTTCTTGCATTCTGTACAGTGGGGAACGCCTTCACTGTTAGCGATTTTCAAGAGCTTTACTGCTATCTCGTAGATGATTTCGTCATAGACTTCTGTAAGAGTGTAAAGGCGAAGGACTTCATTCTGAAGAAGGAGATCTATGTTGGGAACAAGTTCGGAAAGAGACAATACATCTCCGAAACAAAGAATAGAGAATTTCTGGATCGTCACAGCCGATACTTTGAGACCAAAGTAACGCTTCCTCGAATACGACGTGGATCGCAGCAGGAAGTTGAGACTCTAATCAGCGAAGAGACCTTCCTTTTTGCTGGATATCTGAGAGGCGAGAAACCGACTTGGCCTCCTAGGATTGCCGCTTTGTCCTAGGGTGCCCTCATGCGGACTAGAGTTCCTTCTAAGAAGATACGTGAGAGATTTCTCTTAATTTATGAGCTTGAGGGTTGCCAGAAAGCCGTTGACTTCTTGACGAAGTGTTATGGTGTAAGACGGATGAGGATAAGACTTGACGGTAGAAAGGTTGGCAGTCATTGCGTTGCTTACTACTTCCAGAATAGGGCTTACTTCACTAAACGAGGATTGACGAAACGAACAGTGTTGCACGAGCTATATCATCACCTTGTTTACGTCAATCACCTGGACATGACGGAAACGAAAGAGGAAAGAGCTGCCAACAGATATTCGAAAGCGTTTATGAGCCGATATTCTATGAACCGCTGACGGTTGCTGTGTGCTTGTAACTCTGGAAAAAGACAGAACGAGCTGAGATGAAGCGCGCTAATTCGTTAGTTGTTCATTTCTTGCTAAAAGGCAGCTTTTCAAAATTCCATTTTATTATTTCGTTCTTGGGGTAAGTCGTTTCAAAAGCTAGAAAAGGCAGAAAGTATTGTGAACTATAGAGAAACCTGCAGAAAAGGATTCCCTTCTCAGATATCTTCCATAGGGGAGGGTGAACCTTTTCATTCGCGCAATAAAGCAGTTTTTCTGAAACTAGGAAGTCGTGAGGTTCAATTCCATTTCTGCATTCGTACCCTTCATTTTTCCCGAGTAAATAAGAAACAAACTGTTCTGTAATTACTCTCAAAGACTCTTTCGATATCACCCTAGCAATATCAAGAAATGAACTGAACTCATCTTTTGATAAAGAAAGCTTTTTGTGGGCAGTTAAACCTAAGCCGTCAAGATTTGGAAGCATTTGTTTCATCGTTCGACAAGCATTGGCTGATATTTTTCCGATGTCTGCAATATGATGATGGACCGCGCAGAGGACGATCAAGTTCTCGTTTCGATTATCATTTAGATTCTTGTTAATATGATGAAATTCAAGAGATTCAGTCACATCGCACCTTGGCACTGAGCATTTATACCCGCAATGGGTTAATAATTGCAGTTGAATTTCCTTTGGAATTGCTTTTCGCTTTTTCATGATTTATGGATAACAACATATAAACATTAAAAAAACTTGTGCAGTAAGGTAGCGCGCGTTTCTTGATAGGACTTTAGACTTTCCGGATATTCGTCGCTTCCGGCGATACATAATTGAAACCTATGCTGAAGGAGACTTTGTCATTGATTTCAGGTTCGAACCCCTCACACGTCATAGGTCTGAAACGAATAGTTCGAGGGAGTTCGCGTAACGTTTCACATCTGATTTCGCCTTCATAGAAGCTATGAATTGCGACAATAGTACCTTCAAAACATCTGCGCTTTTCTTTGTCATCAAGCGCGTAGTAGCGGAATTTGAATCGTCCCCTATTACCGCTGCTGAGTTTTTCAAGGTCACTGAATCTGTCATAAGAAACTTTGTAATACCCGAGTTCAAATGCGGCTACGGCCAATTCATAGACAAGCCACACAGTTGGAGTCTCAACAACGTTAAACCATTGTTCGAAGGCCTCATAATACTTCCCGGGCTTCCCTGGGAACACTCTCCTTAAGATCCTTGCCTTCTGCATTAAACACAGTTCATCAGCAGGAAAGCGCTTGAGTCCTATTTCGATAACCTCCAAGGCTTTCGCAAGCGTAGTAGATCTTTTTTCAGGTGACTCTCGCTGGCTCCGTCTTAAAAGTAAAGTGGAGTAAAGGAAGAATCCATGAGCACTGTTGTATTTATCAGCTAGCACATTGATTGCATCTTCAATGGCCTTTTCGTCATTGAGCCTCGTATCCAGAATTAGTTCAAGCTCACTGAATCTCTGCAAATCAACTGGGTTAAGGTGGTCTTCGGCCATTTGGATAACCGCCAAGGCTTGGGCGTAGTAATCTAATTTCTTCTTTTCGTCTTTACATATATCGCCGCGCTTGAGGTACATAGAAGCCTCTGCATGATACGGGTGAGGTGCTGGATAAAGGGAGATTCTGCCTTCCTTGAAGCACCTTTCAGCATCAGAATACATTTTTTCAGCTTCTGCCATATCTTCCTCTTGCTCTTGTTCTATTCTGTTTCCCCAACGAGCATAGAGCATCCCTAGGGACGTTATTATGTTCTGCTTCCTTTCTCCCTTGTATGATTCTCTAAATAGCGCGCGTGCGCTCGGCATCGCCAATGCTTTGTTTAGAAGCTCTTTGCTTCTTTCAAAGTTGCCCTCATCCATCTCCAGAATACCCCAATGGTGAAGGATACTCTTTGAGCAATCGCTTCTGCATGCTGTCGAGAAAAGTTCTCTCTTCTGAGAAGCTGAAAGATCAGTTCTCGAACTATTCGGACCAAGAAAGAATACCATTAGCTTGTCTATTAATTCATTCTCTTTCTCGTTGGAGAAATGGACCTTTCCCAAGATTTCTTTGTATATGTCTTTCTGTCTGTTGGGGTCCGAAAAGAAGAGATCGATAGTCTTCTCTGCGATCAATTGATTATGCGTAGAATACAACAGATTACCTTCGAGATCCTGTGTTTCGATTATGATTTCCTTCAGCCTACCGCTGTTGACGGTTTTGTAGAACTTCTCATAAGAAAAGTCAAGGACCCTTACCAACAATTCTATATTAATCTGAAGATTGAACCTGTGCATCGCACAAATCATGCTGAAAAGTTTCTTTTCTTCATCTGCCAGTTGTACATATTCATCTTTAACTATTTTGCTTAATGGTCGGTTTGCTGGATCCACGAGTCTATATATGGTGGCAAAAAATGAGTTGCCAAACTCTCTATCTATTATATAGTCCCAAGATGTTCCTCCCTTAATGTATTCAAGCTTTCTTAAATGCTCGATAATTCTGTCCTTCTCGGAAACACTAAGTGATTGTTCCAGCGTGAAAACATTGTTGGCAAGAACCTGAATGGGCAACTCTCTGGTCCATGCCTTCCAGCTCAAGTCACGGGCAGCCACAACAATCAATGCAGCTCTGGATCTTGAGGTGAGATATTCTACAATTGAATTAGGATCAAACAGAAGAGAAGAAGCGTCATCAAAAATGATAAGTGGTTTTGCGGACCGAATACTTCCTCCACTTTGGCTGTGCAATTCATGGTTGATTTGCATGATTAGGCTATCAAGCATCTTGAAGTCCAAAGAACTCCTCGTTGAATCAAAGACAAGGACGGGATGGCCTTCTTGATAAGCATCAAATGCCAGTCGTAGCAAAGCTATTGATTTTCCTATTCCGGGAATTCCTGTTACAAGAAGAACACAATTGTCTTGAGGGTTGTTTTTTGCCAGCTCCTGCAGAACCCTTGACTTCAAACCATTCTTGCTCTCATACACATCACGTCTAAAATCCCAGTTTTCGCGGAAAGCACTTATGCGTCGGTTAGTGCCCTTGAAAAAATCGTCCTTCATACCTGAGGGCTCGTGTAGGTTCGTTTCGTTGATTATCTGAAAGTATTTTAAATAGGCTTTTAACTCGGTTTTTGAAAGCTTCAGGTTGCATCCTTTCAAATGCAATTGAAGTTCATCTTCAGTGGGACTTCTGCTTGAAACGATCATTTGCTTTTTGCTTTCAAGATAATTGAGGAAATCTTCAAAAGAGGACTCGACTGGAATCATCCGACGCCTTTGGTATTTGTAAAGCCAATCCGCATCGTCTTTCACTTTTGTGCACAATATGTAGCTGGGAGCAATGTTTTCAACCCCGCCAGCCATTTCTATTACTTCGTCAATGACTTCGAATGCTAGATTGTCATTCCCACTATAACCGATAAATACTACTGTTCCATCTTTGACAAAATCCTTCAAATTTTGAAGGTAGATTGTCCTTTCTCTTATTCTCTTGTTGAAATCTGCTTTGGAGAGTGCCATTCGATCTTCGGTTCTCCATCCTTCAATTGTCCCTGCAAGCTTGAAAATGTAGATGCGAGATCTATCTGCGAAATTGATCGGAGAGAAATCAGAAGAAGAAACCACAACGCATCTTCTCGGAATGTCCGTTCTCGTTCTGTAAGACAATTCGATCAAATCATCAAAATTGGTCGTATATATTGCAGCCCAATCGTAACTTGGCAGAGCAATATGGGCGTTTGAAGGTTTAAGATGACCTAATTCCTTCTTCATGAACTCCTCAATAGCCGGCCGTCCATAGTGCCTTGATTCCACAACTTGATCGCAAACCTCGATAAAATCGATTTTGGACTGATCAATCTTTGGGAATTCCTTTTTAACATTGGAAACAAGATCCTCTGTCTTCGGAGCTCCTGCCGCGTTAGAGCAACCCGCTCCAAGAAAAAGGACTACTTTGCCAGTCTTCAGTTTGTCCACAATGTCCGCCAATAATTTCTCATTTTCATCCAAGCAGATGCACCTAGGGACGCGAAAACATCTTGATATGTCAAGAAAGTTGTTTCCCTTAAAAACTTTGGCACTAAATCATTGTTGGTCATCCTCTGTGATTGTCCTTAGGATTAGACTGCAACGAAATTCTTCGTGTTCCGTGAATACATAGACTATTTTCTCTTTCTGAACAACATTGTTTCATTATGGCTACAGATGAACTCAAAACTTGCTTCAAGCAGCTTAACGAGAGTTAGTCTATCTAATACAGAAGATAATGGACAATATACATAGCGCGCGCGCAGAGACAAACTTTTCAGAATGAAAAGACGTTACTGAGTCTGAGATGAAGGTTTGAAATACCTCTATGAGCGCGCACAATGGAAAGAAAAAGAAATGAAGGGGTAGGCTTAGCTCAAGCAAAGGTATTCAATGAAAATCTCTAGCGAAAAGATGTAGATGTGGTCGCCGTAGTTGTCAAATCGCTGTAGGCTTATGGCGTTCATACCGGGCTGTATCACAGTGTAATTGAAGCCAGTTCTGATCTCACTGACCGTGTTTTCCCCAACCCAAGGTCCTGTTGGCATGGTATCGAATGGTTCTCCCCAACCTTCGCTCAAAAAGATACTATCGTGATTGACATTCTGAAGTGTCTTAGGTCCTTGATAGAACGTCATCGAGACATTGTGAGGATTGCTCCCTGAGCCAGCTACATCACCTCGCCATATGATGTTCAGATAAATCTCTGTGACATTCCAGAATTGGCCTTTCGGCTCAAAGTCATATACGATAAATACCTGCGAAAAGCCTGTTCCTGTCGGCTTATCTAGGCTGAGTGCGAAGCCGTTTCCCGAGCCCCCATCCATTGGCTGCACGAGGACTATCTTATCTATGCCTTTCCCGAGTGTCAGTGGTCTGTCTTGAGGCCAATTTGTAACGTTCACGTCTCGGGATATTCCTGTCAGGTTATCGTTGAAATGTGCTACGTCGTATGCTATATCTCTCATGTTAACTAATCCGTCTGGAACGCCGGGCGTGGTACCGCTGATGTCAGCCCATGGATCAGGGTGCTTCGCTCAAAAGGTATCATCAATAGCATCGTCAAACAGAAAGTAAACACAACAACGATAACAAGTTGTTTCATTTTCATATTATCACCTCCTCCTTTCTCCCAAAGAACATTCTCTCGTTACGTTTGATTCAGTTATTAGACTTTTGAAACAAGGTTCTATGCACAAAGATTATTCTTGACTGCGTTTTTTAGCGGTACCAATTGTTGCGTGTTTATACTCACTCACGCCGTGTGCGTGTGTGTTGTGTGGGTAGGTATAGGTATAGGTAGGTAGTGGTATTGGCGTTGGCGTAGTGATTGGAGTAGTTAGTTGTCGGTAGCGGTAGAGAAGTTGGTTGGTTGGTTGGTTGGATAAAACTTTACCCCCCAAAACCCCAAAACCCCATGTCTTTTCTCACAAAACTTAAAACCTGATTTTGTATAACCGTAGAAACGGTACCGTGATGGATGTTCTCGAAACAGAGATTTTGAAATATGAGAAGAAAAGTTTCAAAATAGTACATAGACGAACATTGAAACATGGTACGAGAACATATCTCAGAAAAGAAATTGAAGGATTTATTCTCTCAGAATATCGTCGCGTTTATCTCTACTATGTAAATGGAGACTGCTCAACTGAGAGTATGCGTGAATGCTTCAAGGATTACGCAAAATTCTATGAAGATCACGAATTTGACACAGGTGACAAAGGCTTCCTACTGTGTTCAGGTCGTCTTGATGAAAAGATGTTTAAGGATTTGCGAAAAGCGATGATAAGAGACGATGAAATCCGTAGCACGATCAAACCATTAGCCCTGCAAAGAGAAAGTAATGAGAAGATTATTCAAGAAGCACAACCGAGCAAAAAAGAAGAGAAGAAAAGATTGGAAACTAGTGAAGGTATAGACTTTCAAGATGTTCTTGAGAAAGTGAGATCTTTCTATCCTCATACGAAACCTAGGAATGAGAAAGAACTTGAGAATATGCTAGTCTCATATCTTTCAGCCTACTATCATAGGCAAATTAGAACTCAATTGGCTTACGAAAAATCGAGGATAGACGCACAAATTGACAACATAGGGATTGAATTAAAGTATCAACCTAATGCTGGTGCCTTCAACACTCTTTGGGGGCAAGTTGAGGGTTATTCAAGACATCTTGATAAAATCATCATTGTAATAGGTTTTGAAAAATCAAAAGAAGATACTGAAATGTTCCGACAAAGACTGAAAGATCGTGGCTGGTTGAATAGTAAGGTCTTCCTAGTCTTGATTAACTAATTCTCTTGCTCAAGGTCGCACAACCCAAAATCTTTTCTGTTCTACTGACTATTCACTTCTAGGGAGAACGTGCTTGAGGTGTGAGTTTGCCTAGTCCAAAAGTGAAGAAAGGAAAATGGGAGAAAGAACGGGAAAGGACACAAGACGGAACTTGGAGAAGAAAACGTTCTGATACTGGTAAAAGAAGGAAAAAGAAAAGCATATGGGATTTCTAGCCCATGCTTTTTCTATGCTAACGCTATTCTTGGATGCCAAGTCTCTTTTTCGTTTCTAAGATATTGAGCAAATAGTAGAGCTTCTTCTGAAATTAACGTTTCAATCTCTTGCTGACAACCCATTCTTAATAGTCTCACTATCTTGCCCCTTGCATACCTGAACAATCTCTACGCAAGCCCATTTTCCAGAATCCAGTCGTCAGTCCCAGCGCAGCAGCAGCAGCATAAAACTTTACCCCCAAACACACACACGCTGTAATTACCGCAGAACGTAAAAACTAGTGCCCTCTAGCTTCAGATTCACAGGCTTCTTTTTTGTGGCAATGACCGCTATAATCAATGGGTGTGTCAATGTTTTGGTAAGCCTTTAATCTTAAAGTAGTCTTTGACTCTTGCAGTCTGGAAATATATCAAACAACTTATACTACACGCTAAAGGAAGCAATGTGCCTACTATTATTATATAGACGACAGGCAAAACCCTCCAGACAACACAGTACTCTGGAGCCACTCCCCACCAAGAGAAGAACGTTATAGTCACTAACCAAAGCAATGTTGATGCATACCATACATACTTTGATGTGCTACTAAACATAGCAATTGAAAGGAAAAATGCATAAACTGACAGTATGAAAGAAATAGGTATAGAAGGATAAGATAACATAATACTATATAGCGGGGGGGCAACCCAGCCCATTGCGTTTGCTGCTGAACCTCCAACAAAAAGAAAACCAAAATTCAGCAAAAAGAACATGAAACATGCACCAGAACCCAACAATGTTAATGTTGCTACCGATGTCACGCCTGAAGGTTTTTCATTCATTTCTACTCGCATCTCCGATTATCTGTCTGTTCAGCTATAACTTTTCCTGCAAAATGAGGCGTATACTCGATTCGTATACTACCCCCTATATGCTGATCTTACTTTCTTCTTGCCCTTCTCTTTTTCGTTGCCTAGTCTCCCCTGAACCGAGTATACACTCTGCTAGAAACACCGTATTTTGGTTTGAAGTAAAGTCTGATTCCAACCAGCTCATGATGATTGCTATAATGGACGACTGCTAATCGAAATCGGATTACATGTTACTACTGCATTTCTGATTCCCACGCATGTAGATAAGGCTCTAACAGGAAGGATATGACACAGTTCACCATGGACAGATGTTGTCGAAGTCGAGTGTACTGCAGGCGCGAACAATACTCTTTTACTCAGACGAGAATTCTTCTGTTTTCGTTGGAAAGAGTGGTTTGAACCCTATCTCGGTTGCATGTTTTATAGCCTTTCTTTGTTCATCTCCATCAAGTTTCTTGAATCTTATTGCAGTTTCCAAGATCCCTTGCCATAATCGAACATCGCATGGAAGAGCATAGCTAGCCACCATTTCTTGAGATAAGGTGAAGTAGAGTCCCTCCTTGATCTCTTCCTTCTTGTCAGTAGGTTCATACCACGTAGTGTATTGCTTATTTCCAGTTTTCCATCTGCTCTTCGCTATGGCTTTGATTGCTATGACTGCTAAATCTCTCTCAGCGGCTTCCTTCAGGATGGGTCGGAAGTCATTTTCGGGCTTAGGGTCAACCATAGTAGCTATATTGACGGGCAACAGGACAGAGTCGAAATCGAACTCCTCTATTGCTTTTTTAAGAACCCGCATGTCTCTGTGACCTGTAATCCCAATATAATCAATTAATCCTGTTTCTTGAGCTTCCTTTAGAGCCTCTATCGCTCCATCTTTCTGCAACGCTCCTTCTAGCTCTTGAAAGGTTCCAACTCCATGCAGTTGATAGAGGTTGAATTTTCTCGTTCTGAGTTTCTTGAGGCTATGTTGCAGTTCTGCTGCAGCTTTTTCTTTGCTTCGTTCCAGAGTCTTTTCTGCTATGAATAACTTTTCTCTGTGCTTCTCAACCCAAGATGCGAGCCTGAGTTCTGCTTGACCATAAACTGGAGACACATCTACCATATTGACGCCGTACTCAAAAGCCAGCTTTATCGCTTTGTCCGCTTCTTCTTGACTTAGGTTCCCTAGAGCGCAACCACCTAGGGTTAGAATAGATGCTTCAAATCCTGTTAGACCCAGTCTCCTGCGTGGTAAGAGCAAATCGTCATCTTCTTGATGTCAAATTGATCTTACACATATAACAGTAACGCGTTGAGGCATGCGCTATCCTGACATCTTTTGAGCTGAATTTTCTTGTACTAGTCTTCTTTTTTTCTACAGTCAGATCCCTGTATACGCTAAATCGTTATACAGTCTGCGCGCTCCACCCGAGAAAAGAGGGTGAACTTACCCACACAAAGATGTGAAGGAGCAGCAACGATCAGAGTATTGGCCTTTTCTATGAAGACAATTTTCCCGGCTCGTCCGCCTGCTCTGTTCGCAACACTTGGAAAGTTTTTTCCAATTATGGAAATTTTTTTCCAACCGCCACTTATTTTAAGGCTGGCACGCACGTCGTCTGGTTCGGATAAGAAGCCTCCTTGGCAAAGCAGACGAGTGGGAGGCTAGGACAACCGAGGAAGCTGAAAAGCTGCGCAAATATCAACGATCTGATGAAAAAACACAAAATTGTCCAGAATGCGGCAGCATCAGAGTCTACAAAGACGGGCTGCGATATCTTGCAGGAGGACTGAAGATTCAGAGATATGTGTGCAGGGTTTGCGCCTACCGCTTCTCAGAACACAAGTCTAATGTACGGAATCGATCCAATATCGAGACCAGCAAGTATGCGTTGCCAGCTGAAGCTGGGACGGAAAACTTGCTCAAGGCGATCGCCTTGACAGAAACAGAAACCCGACAAGAAGTAGCTCCGCGGGAGAGCACAACAAACAACCCAGATGTCAAAGGAAAAGTCGTAGACCATCTGTGGTGGCTGAAGCAAGAAGGATACAGCGAAACCACGATACTCGGAAGATCACAAATCCTCAGATTCATGGAGAAATCCCAAGTTGACCTGATGAACCCTGAAGCAGTCAGAGACTACATCGCAAAACAGAACTGGACACCTGGTAGAAGAGCCAACATTATCTACGCTTACGCACTATTCGCCAAGTGGGCCGGCTTGAAATTCATCCTCCCACGCATCAATATACCCGAAAAGCTCCCATTCATACCAACAGAACGCGAAATCGACGACCTAATCGCTGCCAGCTCCAAATACATCGGCACTTTCCTACAACTCTGCAAAGAAACCGGAGCAAGATCAGGCGAAATAGCTAGACTAAAATGGACAGACGTAGACTACGAAGGCTCCACAATAAGAATATCGCCCGAAAAGCGCAGTAACCCAAGACTATGCAAAACTATCGAACAAAGCAATGCAGATGCTAAACCAAATTCCAAGAGCTTTTCCCACAGTATTCATCGGACACTACAAGAGCCTCTGCAACCTGCGTCGCTCGTTCGAAAAGCAAAGACAAGCGACCGCCGCAAGAATGGGAAACCCACGATTACTGCAGATACACTTTCACACGCTCAGACACTGGAAAGGCACTATGGAATACGCCAAGACCAAGGACATACTTCACGTCATGCAAGTACTGGGGCACAAGCGAATTCAGAACACCCTGAAATATACCCAACTCGTACAATTTGACGCACCAGACGATTACGTCTGCAAAGTGGCGAAGACCGACCAGGAAATCGGGGCACTGATCGAACTGGGCTTCGAGTACATCTGCGAAAACCAAGGTCTCAAGTTCTTCAGAAAACGAAAGTAAACTCAGGGTTGAAAATCGGTCGCCGATAGTGTTGTGGCGCCGCCGATAGGACTTGAACCTATGACCGACTGGTTAACAGCCAGCCGCTCTACCTGACTGAGCTACGGCGGCACTTCAAGGGAGTTACAAGTTCTGGGTTTTCAGAGGTATTTAAGTCTAGTCATCTACATTTGCATTGATACCAGACTCGTTTTATCTTGTATCGGGCAACTGCGGTAAAGAGCTTGTAGAAAGGTTTGATCGCAACGGCTTTCCAGCTTCCAGCAAAACTCAAGTCGAGAAGACCATTTACCCAACGAAAATCGTGTTCAACACATTTTATGAGCAGTTCCTCATGAAGCTTCGTCATCTCCGTTTCCATGAACCAGTCCTCATCCTTCAATCTGCCCATGGGAACGAAGAACAATGGGACGATCAGACTTCTGCAATCTTTGACGTCATCTACCATTTCGATCGTCTTGATGAGGTCCTTCTCAGTTTCTTCCGGAGTGCCAACGATGAGAGTACAAGCAGGCACGAGCATGTTGTCATGCATCAGACCCATTCCTGTTTTCACCACTTCAGGCCACTCTTCAGCCTTGAACGGATGAGCCTTCGCGGGCATGATTTTAGCTGCAAGTTCAGCAGAACCTGTCTCAAGCCCGATTTCTACGCCCCACCACCGTTGTTTCTGCAGTATGATTTCGGCAAGCTGGGAGAAAAGTTTGGGTTTTGCCGCTACGGCAGCAAGTGAACAATGGCTCCAAGCTATTCCATCAGCTTTTGGCACGACGGCCTCGTGGAGCTTGAGCAGTTTCTCATCATCTGGCAGAGTTGTTTTGGAGCCGTAAAGCATGACATCGTCTTCGTGAAGAATTATGCCCTTGTTGCCGCCTCCGCGTTCGAGGTTCACATCGACTTCCTGAAGGATCTTTTCTAAGGGAAACCATCGAAGCGGCCTCAGAGTTACGCTGCAGAATTTGCATCCTCTGCAGCATCCGCGACCTATCTCAACCAGTCCATTGACTGCCGCGTTTACTATTTTGGGGATCTTGTCCATCGTGGGCGTTTCGTCTACGCTGACCTCATAATCTGAAGGTAATGCCTCCCCGTTCAAAGCCGCCTTAAAGATTTTTCCCACTATCGTCTCGGCTTCGCCCTCAATGATACAGTCAATGCCATATTTTTCAACGAATTTTGGCCTGTACCCGAACTGCCAAACTCCTGGACCGCCAACGATGATTTTCAGACCTCTCTTCTTCGCTTCTCTAACCGCTGCGTTTCGAGAAGCTTCCTGAAATGTACCGCCAAAAAAGGCTCTTTCTTAAGGATCGCGGCCAGAGTGCTTGAAGCGGGACCTAAGCCAAACGGATCCATAACGTGGATTCCCAGCACTTTTGCCTCATCGATGCAGGATGGCAAGATGATTGGGTGTAACGGTTAGAACGTTGAAACCTTCATTCAGCAATTGAGCTTCAATCTTTCTTAGACCGTAAGGGGCGGAGAATGGACTGCAATTCTTTGTTTTGATAGGTGGGAAAAAGAGTTGCCTGTAGATGAAGTCAGGAATGAAATTTGACGGGGCACAAGTTCCGAAGCCTAGGAACTCGTTTCGACGATATTCACTCATCAGCGTGTTATCCGCTGTGAGTACAACGTCGTATGGGAACTTGTCCACCTCAAAATACGATTCACGCTTCGACGAAGTTATAAGTCCTTCTATCCTTGGTTCTGTTACCTCTCTGTCGGAATCTTTAACGTGTTTCTTTTCGTCGGACACCCTGAAAAAACCGTTTCAGAACATGAAACGTTCAAGAAATCAATCGATCTTCTAGATGATGGGCGGGCTAATTCTCAGGAGACTACTCACCATTAGACTAAGCATGAACACAATAGCGACAACAACAAAATCTTTTGCTAGCAATTCGCCTAGCCGGAACAATTTTCCAGTATCGGCTTTTTCATCCTTGAACAAAGTAGCTCTATTTTGGAGTAAGCGAAGAGAAACGAAAGTGGCAAGAATAGACAAGGCAACATAGTAAAACCAACTTAATTCGAAAAGCACTCCAACAAGAACCATCAATGGAATCATAACGTAGCCCATGAAGATCGTTATGAGAAGGCCTTTTCTGAAACCGAAAATAACTGGCAAGGTTCGTGCCCCACTACTGAAATCGGAAGCGTAATCCGCTAAATCCTCCCACAGGCTGTTTACTGCCGTCGTGACGCCGAGGAGCAAAGATAGTGAAAGAAAATTGAATGAATAAACGCCAAAAAAGGCAGCCACTATTAGAGCAGGGACAGCGCCCACTGTGAAATTCACTACGGGTTTGTACGCGGTTTTCCTGAGCCTGAAGGGTGGAACCGAATATAGCACACCGAACATTATACCCAAAGCAACAAACAATATGACGCCTGGAATCAAGGTGGCAGCACCTAAAGCCAGTGACAACGCCGAAAAACCTGCTGCAATAAAAAGACCCAGTTTTCCCAGTTTTTTCGTGAATTGTGCTCGCAACGGATCAGAAAGCAAATCCAAGTCAACGTCACATACGTTATTAATAGCGTCGACCGCACTCCAAATACAGAAAGCAATCGCGCCTAAATAAAGCGCAGAAGGCCAAGCTGAAGCGTTGCTTGTGAGGAAGGCTGCTCCTACGCTCATAGCGAAAAGCATTATGCCTCTTTCTACACTAATAAACTGGGCTAAACCTTTGATGTCCTGGAACATACCCATTTAGGCATGTCCAAAGTTACTTAAGGCTTGCCGATTTTGATGCACATTTTTTGCATAGAACTTGACTTGAAATCGAACGATCATCGGAACAGTGCGAATATTTCTAATTAGAAGATCGGCTTTCTAGGTATCAACCCGTCAGCCAAAAGTTTACGGGATGGTTCCAGAATACCATCAAAACCGCCCACCACAAGTAACCTAACCGTATCATCTCCCAGAAAAGCGTATATCGTTCATCATGTAAATAGGCTGGAAAGCGTCATGGAGAAAGACACGTTGAAGAAGATACTTGAAGTGAGATGGCATGGAAGAGGCGGTCAAGGAGCGTGGACCGCGAGCGAGCTTTTCGCTCGGGCAGCCATCGCCGAAGGAAAGTACATTCAATCTTTCCCAGAATTCGGTCCTGAAAGAATGGGAGCCCCGGTTACTGCTTTCACAAGAATTAGCAGTGAACCGATAAGAATACACTGCGCAGTGTACGATCCAGATGTCGTGGCGGTGCTAGATCCCACTTTACTCAAGACGGTGAATGTTGTTGCCGGTTTAAGCGAGGAGGGTGGCAACATAATAGTGAACTCGAAAGAGACCCCTTCTGCGATCAGGAAGATTCTGAACACGAATTTAGGAAAAGTTTGGACGGTTCCAGCATCGGAAATCTCTTTGAAGATCCTTGGAATCCCAATAACCAACACGGCTATGCTGGGAGCTGTCGCAAAAGTGACGGGAATCGTCAGTTTGGAAACGATCGAGAAGATGGTCAAGGCACGATTTAGACCTGATGTGGCTGAGAAGAATTTCATGGTAGTTAAGGAAGCGTATCAAGAGGTAAAATCCGAATGAGCAGCAAAGACAAGGGTTGGAAAGAATTATCACCAGCAGGCGTTTGTTGGAAAAGCAGTAAGACGTACTTGACTGGAGACTGGAAATCTTTTACGCCAGAGCGAGATGTGAAGAAGTGTACAAAATGCTTGTTATGCACGATCTATTGTCCCGACTGTGCGATACGGTGGAACGAGAAGTCGGGCGATATCGAGTTCGACATGAGTTTCTGCAAGGGTTGCGGGATTTGTGCAAATGAATGTCCGACTAAAGCTATTGTAATGAAGACTGAGTAGGAGAAGATGACTATGAAAAGTGTTGTTAAGCAAGAGACTCAGGCAATAAACGGAGACGAAGCAGTCTGCGCTTGCCGTGAAGCAAGCAGACGTTGACGTTATAGCTGCGTACCCAATCACTCCTCAGACCATTATCGTTGAGAAACTCAGCGAATACGTCGCCAACCACGAAGTTGAAACCGAATATGTTTGCACCGAGTCAGAACACAGTGCTATGGCCGCTTGTCTTGCGGCTTCCGCCACAGGCGCCAGAGTCTTCACAGCGACAGCATCAGCAGGACTTGCCCTGATGCACGAAATGCTTTTCGTGACTTCTGGCTGCCGCGCTCCAGTTGTTATGGCTGTCGCAAACAGGGCGTTGTCAGCTCCGTTGAACATTCATGGAGATCACTCTGATGCTATGGCTGAACGCGACAGTGGATGGATTCAGATCTATGCGGAAAACGCGCAGGAAGTCTACGACTCGGTAATTCAAGCTTTCAGGATCGCCGAGCATTTGGATGTCCAGTTGCCAGTTATGGTTGGCCTTGACGGTTTCACGTTAAGCCACACATTGGAAAACGCTCAGATTCTTGCCGATGAAACTGTCAGAGATTTCGTGAAGACTAGACAATTTCCAGTAGTCCTCACGCATGAGGGAAAGACTGTTCCGTTCAAGCTTGACCCTGATGCACCCATGACGATGGGGCCAGTCGCTTTGCCGAATTACTATTTCGAATTCAAACGACAACAAGAAGAAGCGATGAAAAACGCTATGACGGTGATTCAAAAAATTCATGATGAGTTCGCGCAACTGACCGGACGAGCCTACGGTGACGGACTTCTTGATCAGTACAAGTTGGAAGACGCTGAAATCGCAGCAATATGTGTTGGTTCAACGGCTGGAACAGTGAAAGCAATGGTTGATGAACTCAGAGACAACGGCGTCAAAGCTGGACTCCTTCGAATTCGCACGTACAGACCTTTCCCAGCTGAAGCAATTGCAAAAGCTCTGTCAAAAGCAAAAGCGGTTGCGGTGATGGACAGAAGCATGAGCTTCGGAGGCAGAGGAGGAGCAGTATTCCATGAAGTCCGACACGCGCTCTACGACGCAGCAGCGCGACCTTACGTTGTCAATTACATCTACGGACTCGGCGGAAGAGACACAAGCCCAACTCAGATCAAAAACGTCTTTGAAGACTTGCAGAAGATTCTGCAGACGAAACGCGTTGGAGATCTGGTGCGTTATATAGGATTACGGGAGTAAATGGAGGAGAAAAATATGGAAATATCTGAAGGTAAATTCACGGCAAAAGACTTAGCGCAAAAACCTGAACTGTTTCTTTCAGGCCACAGAGCCTGCGCTGGATGCGCGCCTGCAACGGTTCTTAGGCTGGTCATGAAAGCTACGAGGGGTCCAACAATAGTAACAAACGCGACGGGATGCATGGAAGTATCCGCAACGATCTACCCGTACACGTCTTGGGCAGCTCCATGGTTGCACACGGCATTTGAAACGGCAGGGGCGAACGCGTCTGGAATCGAAGCAGCACTGAAAATATTGAGAAAGAAGGGCAGAATCAAAGACCAACAAGTAGATGTCATCGCCTTCGCAGGAGACGGAGGCACATACGACATTGGAATCCAAGCATTGTCAGGAGCAGTTGAAAGAGGACACGACTTCTTGTTTGTGTTGTACGACAATGAAGCTTACATGAACACGGGTATCCAGAGAAGCGGTGGCACGCCTTATGGAGCTGCAACAACCACTTCGCAAGCTGGTTCTGCTGTTCCTGGAAAACTTGAGCAGAAGAAGCCAATTGCGGACATCATGGTTGCTCATGACATGCCATACGTAGCAACGGCGTCACCGTATTACTGGAAAGATTTGATAATGAAGGCTAGAAAGGGCATTGAAGTTAATGGACCGGCATTCCTGCATGTGTTTGCACCTTGCCCAAGAGGATGGCGCAGCGAATCTTCAAAATCGATAGAGCTATCGAAATTGGCCGTAGAAACATGCATCTTTCCATTGTGGGAAGCGGTCAACGGCGAGTATCAACTGTCAACACCCAGCAAAGTCATCGCGTTAGCACCGCAGAAGAAAAAGCCGGTGAAGGAATATCTGCAAATGCAGGGACGTTTCAGACACTTGTTCGCACCGAAATACGCAAGCATGCTTGAACAAATCCAGACTACTACGGACGCCAAATGGAATCGCGTGCTCAAGAAATGCGGAATAACACCGCCTGCACAAGCTAAATAGCATCCAAAGCTTCCTACTTCTTTTTTGGTTCTGTATGAAGATTTGGAACAGAGACTTGAAAGTAGTTTCCATAGAGGACGGTTTCGAAAAGGTTTTCTGGGACCACGTCAATCGCGATCCTTTTGACTATTACTTTTTCATTCTGGATCTGAAAGAACGCAGAGAGCAGACCAAGATTCTCTTAGCGATGAAAGGAAACAAGGTTGAAGGATTAGCGCTGGTGTTTGCAGACCGGATTGTGCAGTTTCGCGGCAGCAGAGAAGCTGTGGGAAAACTGCTTGAACATATCAACTTGGAGAGTGTTGAGTTGCAGGCACCTCTTGAATGTGAAGACATCGTCACAAAAAAGTACAGACCATCTGTGAGATACGAAATCGTCCTAATGAAGTTGGACAGAGGAGAAGAGAAATTACAGATCAAACACGAACCAGTGAGACTTGGACCTCAGGATGCAGAAAGAGTTGCCGAAATCATGCGTTCTGCTGAGCCTCAATGGTGGGGTGACGTTACTGCAGAAGATCGGAAGGAGTCTTTGGAAAAGACATATTATTTGGGAATTAGGCAAGATGGCAAATTAGTTGCACTTGGAAACACTCGATTCGTGGATTTCGGAAGCAACATCGGAGTCGTTGCGACTGACGCGGAGTATAGAAATAGAGGTTACGCAACGTCGATAGTTTCTGCTCTGGTCAAAGAGATTCTGACGACATTCTCCCGTCTGCGACGATTTACGTGGTGAACGATAACGTTCCAGCTGTTCGAGTGTACTCCAAAGTTGGATACAAACCTTACAGGCACTACCTCCTCATAAGGGGAGGAAAGATTCGGAAATAGTCTTCTACGTGGCTTTTTTCAGGTATTTTTCTATCTCGTGTTCTGCGTTGTCTGCTTTTATGAAGATAGGCACGTTTTCCATTCCTGTGGCTATGTAGCTTGAAAGCAACCATTCACCTGGCGCGAATTCAAGTGTCTTTTCAAGTATGTTCTTGTCTATCATGAAGGTGTCACTGACCAATTGTCGATCGTAAGGACGTGGCAGGGTTCCAACGAAGTAAGTGTGTATCTGTTGCAGAGCGTTCGTGTTCAAGTATGCGATGCGCTGCGTCGCAACGCATGCGCCGAGACCGTATTTTCTTCCTTGTCTGAGCAGAGTTTCAACGTGTGCCGAACATTTTGCTTCTATTCCTGAAGCGTTGCTGGGAATGAATTCCTGTGCCTCGTCGAACACGAGCAGGATGTAGGGTTTTACTTGGAACTTGTGTTTTCTGTGAGCAAGCAGATCCTGCGTGAGGTTGATGGCCAGATCTTTTATTGTGTACGGGTCGGAGATCGAGATGCATATGAGGCTTGTTGTTTTGTCTTCGAGCAGTTCTCGAATCTGTTCGACCGTTAACCCGTTTGTTGCGCGTGTTTGTCTTTCACGGTTGCGTTTTATGGTGTCGATGACGAGGTTTCTCGTTGTTGCCCATCCGTAAAGACCGCTCTTGTCGTGCACTTTGAATTGTTCAACTGCTTCGCAGGCGACTTCGTGGATGCAGGTTACGAAGTCTTCGGTTACCTCTTCGTTTTCGCCTAGGCCGTGCTGGTCCATGTAGTCGCGTATCGCATCATGGATCTTGTCTATGGCGTTCATGTAGTGCGGTTTGTCCGTTGAAGAGCTTCTTTGTGCATCAAGATCGTCCATGAATTGTCCGAAGGTGGGAACAAGTTGTCGTGGTTTTATGAAATAGGAAAGTTTGTTCTGGTTCATTATCGCTTTTAATCCGGCTTTCGTGCGAGCGTCGTTCTCGAACTCTCTGGGTTTTACGACTGAATCGAAGAATTGCTGCTGTGAATCGATTCTGTTTTCAAGAATTACTCTGGATTGAACGTTCGGATCAGCCAAAACATCCAGCAATAGGAACGTGTATTCGCAGCTTATGTCGAAGACGACGATTTTCGGGTTTTCAGTGTGGAGCAAGAGTCTTCGCAGAATGTTTGACATTAGGTTGCTTTTGCCACCGCCTGTGAAGGCGAAAACTCCGAAGTGGTAGCGAACAAGTTTTTCGAAGTCTACGTAGATTGGTATGGCGCTTTTGCTTGCTTCGAACATTTTGATCAGGCCGAGTCTGGGGTCGGCTTTGGCGTCTTCGACGGTTTTCGTTGTGTCGGCTCCAAGTTTCTCTGCGATTTCTTTGTTGTAGATGCGGTTGATCATGTCGCTGTTGAGAACGTAGCAGGCGCTGCCAACGACTGGGTAGGAGAAACCTTTCACGAAATTGAAGTCGGAGTGTTTGTCAAGGATCAAATCGTAGTTTATGGGTATCGCGTCTATCTGAATCATCATTGTGGTCTTGTCATTTGTGCTCCAGTCTTCTTCTGATTGTTCAATTATCTCGAACTGCATGGGATAGTAACCATGATCTGACAGACCGCGAAGACCAAAGTGTTCTGGCCATATTCGGCTTATCTCCATTAACGTGTATCTTTCGGACCCGTCTTCGGGCTGTTTGAAGTTCTTGACGGCGACAAGCATACCCTCTTCCAACAGGGCCATCAGGTTCTTTTGGTATTCGACTTTGATTCTGCATTGGTATCTGGCGCCGGTTCCAGCTAGTTTGGTATCTTCTGCGACGGCGAAGAATCTGGGGATGACTGCGGCGAGGCGTCCGTCAAAACGTTTATCGAAGTTGGTGAAACAGGTGTGGTTAAACTTATTCTCTTCTTGTGGCTTCAATGGAAGCTCTCCTTTCTCTGAAAGTGCTCATATAGAATATGAATCTTCTCAATTTATGATTGTTCAAGATCCAGTCGGCGGTTGAGTCGACGACCAATTTGAATTGGCCGTAATTCCATTTTGCAATTTTGTCAGCTATGAACAAAGGCTTGTTATGGCCAAAGGCTTCAGGAATGCTTGTAGGCGACATCGCGACCAGCATAGTCATTATCAGGTCTTGAAGTCTGTTTGGCACGTTTTTGTTTTTGAAGAGGATTACTTGAACTGGTTCTGTTGCGCCGCCGAACTCGCTCTGGAACGTGACCAGATTGTCTGGGTTGCAGTCGAACTCTGGGTAGGCGAGGCGGTCTATGAGAAGAACGTTGCTGCGGAGAATAGGATCTGATTTGGCTTGAGCGAGTTGAATGTAGGTTTTGATGTAGGTTTTCTCCAGACCTATCCGATTTTTGATGGCTCCTGAGACGAAGCCCTTGCGGTTCTGAAAGTCTGGTATCATCGTTCGAAAGGCAGAATCATATTCTACCAAGCTCCAAGGTGGGATGATTTCTTCTGGGTTGAGTACGCTTGTTGACTGCAGTATCATGCGGTCGGTGTTTGGGAGTTTTTCAAAGTCCACCTTTGATACAGATGCTTTGAGGATTCCTTCGTTCTGCATTATTGGGATAAGTTGACGTTTGAAGTCTCGGGCTGCAGTGTCTTTTGTTATTCCGATGAGTAGGATGTGTTTTTTCCAGCATTCTTCCATGAGCATGTGCAACGTGAAAAGTGTGAGAAAAGCAATGTCGATTGTTGTGAGCCATTGCTCTTTTCCGTCTTTGATTATCTTCATGATGCTTGAGATCTTCGCGGACTCGTCTGAGCAGAAAAATTTCTCGCCGAGATTGATGACGAGTTTCCTGACGCGTTCAAGAACATCTTTGTACCGCTGGTTAAGAACATACATTCCGTTCTGTTCGATCAAGATCTGTGATTCCAAGGCGCGTTTCAAGCTGCGTTTGGCGCGTCTTGTTCTTTTCTCGTCATCAATGTTCAGTTTGTCGAGCAACTGTTTTTCGTCGAGAGGACCTTTTTCCTTCACGAGCTGGATTATGGCATGTCCCAGATAATCGCCTCTGGGCGGCGGAAGTCCCAGGGCTTTGTTGCAGACGCATTGTCGGGCGATTGTCAAGTCGTTGATGTCGAGCGGTTCTTCATCGCCAAACTTGTAGTCGATGAGGCTGCATCTTGTTTTCCACGTTTCTCGCTTGGCCGTGTCGTAGATCAGGCTTGCGCGTTCGACGGAGAGACTTCGGTCTAGAAGGATTACGCGAATTTCCTGTTTTGTATCGATGGCAAGTTTGTAAGCGAGATAGAATTCGGCGAAGGTCATTATCCAGATTGCGACTGTCGCGTTGTCTATTATCGATTGGTCAGTAAGTGGTTTGTTCGGGTTTACGTCTCCTGATTTTTGACCCTCGTAGAAGGCTTGGTCGATCTCAGGTATCTCGTTGACGTAGATGGGCACGACACTCGATATGCCGGCTGATTGTTGAAGGTTCTTCAGGTCATACGTTATCTTCGGAGGTTCTTTCTGGTCGAAAGATATTGTCCCAGTTGACGCGTAGGCTCCTCCGAAGAATATGACGAGGTCGAAGAGTGGTCGCGAATACATTGTGCCGTCTATGCCTGCAAACCTGACGGTGGATGTTCCAAAAAACTCCTTGACAGTTTCGCACACTTGCCCAAGATCGAACCCTGTTCTCACGAAGTCCGAGAGCAGATCTGGGTACAGGTTCTCGAGTGATGAGAATCGTCGTTCATAGTCTGAGACTTGCGTTGCTGCGCCGAGTCTCAGTACGTCGCTTGTTCTTCTTATTGTTCCGCTCAGGGAGGACATGGTAGTCTGTTCTCAGTTATGTCAGATAATAAGGCTTTCAACGTTGTAAAAGCATTGTTGACTAGGATGTTTTCACATGTTCGATCTTGTTCTTGAGATTTGCCGCAAAAGTGCGATCAATTGGTAATTCAGTTAGTGCAACAAGAAAGGGGATGATTTAACGCAATATTGCTTTTTGGAGTCAAGCTGTAGATTGAATATGAAATCGTGCGACACAAGATATTTATAGCCTGCTACGGACTTGTTTTCGAGCGACAAGTCGGCAAAACCACATTCGAGAGAGGATGTGAAACGCACCTTCCAGACTAAACGTCTGCACGGTTGCGGAGCCGACTTGTCGAATAGTCATGCAGGTGGGAGGTGAAAGAGAGCAAATGATCAGACAGCATAAAAGCCGTCGAGGACTCAGCACAGTCGTCACTACACTCATAATATTAGTTGTAGCAATCCTTTTGGCAACAGTTGTCACTTACTTCGCAATCAACGTCGTAAGCACAAGAGTTCAAGAAGAAAGCCTTCACGTACAGAAACAACACGTATGGAACAACGCTTCAGCCACACCAGGCACACCAGGATATTGCCTAGCCGCTCTGATGGTGATAAACACGGGCGGAAGAGATGTCGTAATGAGCAAAATCGCCGTTCGAGGACAAGACTGCCCATGGAACCAGACGGGAGGATCCAGTCAAAAGTTCATTCTGTATAGCACACTCAGCGATCCAATAACTGGTGACCTCAGCTACGTGCCGAACTTCAACTCCACCGGAGGCGTCAACTACGTCAACATCGGAGCGACACAGTACAACTTTACCGTTGCAAACAACGAGTTGATCTTGAAGTCAGGCGATACAATGCTGATGTATGTTGTAAACCCTGACAGTGTATCAGTGAACGACGTAGGACTGACAATAGGCATTACACTGCACTCGGCTAATGCGATATACTACGGAGAAACCAACATACAGGCAGTTGCTTCTTCATAAAACCCTCCACCTTTTTATTGAATTTACCTTCTTTTCATCAACGATTCCAGAGTATGTGTATCTCTGTTCTACGCACAAATTGTCTTATCCAAAAATGCCTTTAGTCGTTGGTCAAGGTAATAAAAAATGAAGAACATACTAAAGAATCGTAAGGCTTTGAGCACAGTTGTTACAACGCTGATCATTCTCGTCGTTTCAGTGCTATTAGCCGGAGTCGTAACCTACTTCGCAATCAACGTAACAAGCACAAGAGTACAAGAAGAAAGTCTCCAATTGACGAAGCAGCATGTATGGGATAACGCCACATTCGCACAGGCCGCACTCATGATAACGAACACCGGCGGTAGAGACGTCGTGATAGACAAGATCGCAGTTAGAGGCCAAGATTGCGCATGGTCGAGTATCTGGTACTATGTCACATCTACGGCACCGACAACTGACTTCGCTTTCAACAGTACTATTGCAGGCGCAACTCACACACAGGCGCCGTATCAAAACACGACAACAAACATTGTCTTACCATCAGGTCAGACCTTATTGGTATACATCAACTCGCCAGACAGCATATCGGTCAACGACATTGGTTTGACAGTCGCCATATCTGTCTTTAGTGCACAAGCAATTTACTACAAAGAAACCAACATACAGGCAGCAGTCTAAAATAACAACACCTCTTTTTCTCTTTTTCTCCTCTTGTTTTTTTGATTTAACTTCTCGAGTGACCAGTATGTCATGTGTAGTTTTACGTACACACACATGCTCTCATACTTCTAACAACAGAATTAATCATTTGAGGAAGAACACGACTGGAAAGAAGGCAATAAATTGAACCGGAACCACCGAGCTCGTGGATTCGCAAGACTTTACCATTCTAACAGAGGTTTGGCTATTCCAGTCACTTTTCTCATTCTTTTCGTTTCCACCCTGATCATAGTTTCTTTCACCTACTATTTTGCAGTTGATAGAATCGGCGCCAGAAGCCAATCGTTGAAGGTTTCAATGGCACGAGAGAATATGATGAGTCTCGACGAAGACGCTTCTTCGATCCTGTGGCAAACAAGTTCTTCAAGAACACTCGACTTCGAGGATTGTGGCGGACAATTGAACATCCAACCATTCGCCAACCCATTGACAATCACTATTACAGATAACAACAGTATCTCCGCAACCCTGTTTAACTCCACAGCTGGATGGATCGTCTATGAACTCCCCTACTCAGAAACCGCTGACACAGGACTCTTCCTAAGAGGAGACAGTCGCGGCATAGTCAATCAAAGCGGCAACAGCATGACTCAACTATTCATTCGAAAGGGCGCTGAACACACAGAAATTGTCCTTCAATACCGTCCAACAATCTCTGTCATTGCCGCTGGAACACAAGACAACAAAACAGTCAACAACATCCGCATCTTCGTTGTAAATCTGAATTCTTCTCAGACAATCGAATTGATGGGTGCAATTCCGCTGAAAATAACATGCGAATCAATTGAAGACACAGTCACAACCTATGACGTTTCGTACCAGCCGGGTACGCTGCTAGTCACTGCAAACTCTGCAGATTCCAACGGTCAAGTCTCCATTCCCATTTCCAGCACCAGTTACGGCGCGATCATAAACGTCGAATTAGTGCTAACCAAAATTCAGATCGACAGATGGGTGAGCTAGCACTATGCCCTCGATAATTCCTGGCTATGTATACACGCTTTTTGCATGCATGGTAGTCGGCGCCCTGCTCATTATGGCCTCAAGCATGTCTATCGCAAACGTGAAGAATCAAGCAGATCTTCAAAAACTGAAGAACATAGCAGACTCCGTAGCCACGGAAGGGTTTGAACTCGTATCGATAGTAAAGACAAACAACCTCACGGCCAATGTCATGTTGAACATACCTATTTCGGTGGGAAATCAAAGATATTGGCTTCGACTGGACAATGATACCTTCAGAAGCTGGGTCGACGTCGGCTTCGGAACAAATCCACTATCAAGCGAGCAGCGAACATACATTCCTTCGATGGCTTCTGCATCTGGAACATTCGTAAGTGGCGCCGGATTTCCAGCTCTAAGTTGCTATCTGAACGATTCCGCACTTTGTTTGGAACTTTCTGGAGGAAGTTAAAGTGAAAATCGGAAAGAAAAAAGAACAGATTGAACAAAAAGAACAGACTTCCGAAGAAGACCTGATAGGATATTTAGGCATTCAGGGCGCTCGAGTGCCTGAAGGATACACTCAAGTAGAAAGCTATCCGTTGAAACCTCCCTACTCTTACGCGTGGATATTCCAAGATGACAGTGAAGGAACCTACCTGTATGTTGTCGACGAATTGGCTATGACCAAAGAAGAAAGGGACACTTACAAACGTTTGAAAAACATACTCGAGTACGAGCTTAAGGCACCGATGGCAGAAGAAACGCTGGCAGAATCATTCCACAGACAGCTTCCAGGAATAATGGAAGACCATGCTAAAAGCCTGGAAGGAATAAACGAGATCGGCAAACGAAAAATACTGTATTACCTCGAAAGAGATCTGATCGGATTCGGCAAAATAGACGCGTTAATGGCTGACCAATTCATTGAAGACATCAGTTGCCTAGGCGTGGCCAAACCGATCTACTTGTGGCACAGAAAATACGAAAGCGTACGCACAAACATCGCCATTGAAAATGAAGAAGAATTAGACGATTTTGTAACCAGAATAGTGCACAGACAAGGAAAACACGTCAGCATAGCCCACCCAATCGTCGACCTAACCCTGCCAGGAAAACACCGACTTGCAGTATCATTCGGCAAAGAAACAACGCCTGCAGGAACAAGTTTCACAATCAGAAAATTCAGAGAAGACCCAATAACGATAGTCGATTTGATCATGAACGAAACAATCGACGAGACAGTAGGAGCCTACTTGTGGCTTCTCATGGAAAACAAAGTCTCCGTAATGATCGTAGGCCCCACAGGAGCAGGAAAAACCACGGCGCTCAACGCAATTGCATGTCTAATAAAACCCGACTTCAAAATAATCTCCGTCGAAGAAGTCGCCGAAATAAACCTGCCCCAAGAAAACTGGGTATCAACAATAGCCAGACCAGGATTCGGCGGAGACAATGAAGGGGAAGTAAGCCTCTACGACCTCATTAAATCCGCCGTAAGACACCGCCCCGCTCTGATCCTTGTAGGAGAGGTCAGAGGCGAGGAAGCATACGTTCTCTTCCAAGCATTAGCCACCGGCCACGGTGGTCTATGTACAATGCACGCCGAAGACGTTGAAACCGCAGTCCAACGTTTAACCCAGCCACCCATGAACATACCACCCTCAATAATTCCCCTAATGAACTGCGTAATAGTAGTAAAGCAAGTCAAGATTCCAAGCTTCGTTGCCATGGAAAGAAAAGTCTCAACACGCAAATTCGTGAGAATATCAGAACTGGACGCGACCGGAGGACTCCATGACATCTTCTCGTGGACGGCTTCAGTCGATGCCTTCCAGCAGAATCTGGAACAAAGCTATCTGCTCGCAAAGATCGCGAGAAACCTTGACATTCCCACAAGCGTCATAATGCAGGAGCTTGAAAAACGAAAACAGATACTTCTGAAAATGGTTGAGAAAAACCTCCGAGATTTCAGAAGCGTACACAAAGCCCTAACCAACTCCCTCAACATACCTGAACTGATCGACAAAGAAGCGCCCAAGGGGGAAAACTAGACGTCAATACTCAACGGAATCCTCGGCAAAATCTTTGGCCGATTGATCGGTGCCACAAGTGAGGAAAAAGAAAGAATCGAACATGAACTGCCCTTTGCTGTTATGATCTTCACTCTGATGGCGGCCACAGGCATATCACCCTACGACAGTTGGAAAAGACTAAGGAAACTAAGTTTCCTGCCATTCTTCAAGAAGGAAGCAGACGAGGTAACGAGGCAAGTAGAGGTCATGGGAAAAGACCCTCTGACCGTGATGTCCGAGAGAGGCGAAAGAACAAAATCGAAACCCTATCGCAACTTTCTCGGCGGCTTCGTATCTTCCGTCAGAAGCGGAGGAAAACTCGTCGACTACATGAGGAGCCAACTCAAATCAATCTTCGAGCTTCGCAACATATCCATGACACGCCAAATAGAGAAAATTGCGACACTGGTTGAAGCCTACTCGGTCATGTTGATCGTTGTGCTATGTGCCTACATACTTTTCGTAGTTTTCTCTGCAACAAATCTGATGCAGATGCTAGGGCAAAGCTCAATTTCCATCTCGCCCACACTAGCATATCTCACAGCCTTTCTTCTAATGCCCTTTCTCTCTCTAGTATTCATCCTAATAGCCCATAACATGCAAAGGAGCCCCTTCGAAAATCTCCAAGACATCTACAGAAAAGCCCTCATCCTCGCAATTGTAATCGGCGCAGTGCTGACTACAGTCATTGCAATTCCAAGCGTATCCGACGCTTTGCCGATCGGAATCGCCGAAATCTTCACCATAGGATTGATTGCAATATCGTTACCTTCAGCAATTGAATACTACAAGATTTCGAGGATAAACTACAACGCTGAAGATTCAATTCCGAGCTTCATCAGAGACGTCACCGAATCACAGAAGATCGGGTTATCACCAGAGAAAAGCATCGTTCAAGCAACGAAACGCAAAGACTACGGATACTTCTCAAGATTTCTTGATTTGATCCAGAGCCAAATCGAGTGGGGTGTTCCTCTCAGAAAAACATTCGAAAACATCCGCAGAAAAATCCGAAGCTGGTTCGTCGTTGTGAACTTCGCCATGATGGTTGAAACAATAGAAATCGGCGGCAACTCCACTCAAGCACTGGAAATACTCTCGGAATACAGCGAAAAGGAACGAGAACTGCAGGTAAGCAGACGTGAACTGCTCAGACCCTACATCATACTAGCCTTCGTATGGAGCATACTGATCGCCGTGACAACCACAATCGTAGCTTTAACAACCTATCTCATGACCACAGTGGTAAGCTCAAGCCTTACAAACGTCGCAGTGGCAGCGATGCAAGACCAAATGAAACTGTTCTCAGTCGGAATCATTCTGCAGTGCTGGATCTCAGGGTTCTTCATAGGCAAGATAAGCGAAGGCAGCCTCGCAGCAGGCTTCAAACACTCAGCCCTGTTGGCGGCAACAGCCTACCTATCACTAGTACTTTCACAGTGGCTACTTGCAGGACTTTTCACGATGCCAGCAATGAAATAGGAAGAGTCGCACATGCCTTCGATTTCCATCGACACCTTCTTCGCGTGCACTCTAATGGTCGCAGTTGTCATCATAGCCACAATCTCAGTCACAGGAACTATGATGACACGGATAAACAGCTGGAAAAACCTGAACGAAGTAACATACCTCAGAACACTCTACGAGAGCATTCTATCTGAAACCGGAACACCCTCAAACTGGGGATCCGACAGCAACATAAAACCCAGTGAATTCGGTTTGGCAAACACCAATTCTCAGTATCCGACCACACTCGATGTGGACAAGGTCACTAGGCTAAACCCCCAGAACGATTTTGCCCTATCCTATACGGATATTCTAAGCGCTGCAAGACTAACCGACGTTGCCGTGAAGATTTCGATCTCACAAATAATGAATGTAACAATCTCGCTGGCATCAAACAGCAGCCAAGGAAACTCAACAGTTTACACTTTCAGAATCTCGGTTAACCAAGACTCAGGACCAGTAACAGCACTCCTACATTGCTACGCAATAGCAAAAGACTTCGTGCAAGACGTTTACAACAGCACGTCAACGAACGGAATCGGTTACGTGAGTTTCCAAATACCAAACACGTCAAACGGAACAGCAGCCGTAATCGCTTTTACAAGAGCCACTCAAGACCAAATGATGACCGCCTGTAACACTCAACTCTTCGCTCATTTATCCAACGAACCACTTGCTGATCAGACTTTTCTTGACTTAACTCCGCTGAACTACACGCTTTACGTGAGTCCAAAATCCAGCAACACGACAATTGAAAGCTACCAAGCTTTCTCATACAGTTACCAAACCGACCTTACCGAAGTTTCAAACACGTCTCGCCTAATTCCAAAAATGCTTGACGCCAGCCCAATCGTGCTCGTCGTGACTGGAACGAATTCATCTAGCAACTTCATTGAATGGACAACGTATCCTGAAGTTCCCTCTGAAACAGGCTCCAACTTCAACAACTCTGAAAGTCACGCGTTCAGTGGCATTGCCACAATCAAGGACACACTTTACAAGGTTACCATAAACTTCGGAGACGTGAATCCATGAGGCTCCTCAACGACAAAAGAGGACAAGTGCGCGTCATAGAAGCGTTCTTTGCCTCAATGCTTTTGCTCTCCGTCTTGACGCTCATACCCTCGCAAAGCACCGTCAACAACGCAAATGACCCAAACCTCTCATCAACTGCCCAACAGGTCCTGTTGACACTAGATAACAACGGTTACCTTTCTAAACTGATAGAAAACGGCAGCTGGACTCAAATCAGGCAATGTGTACAATCAGCGCTGCCTCCAACAGTATGGTTCAACCTCACGGTCTTCAACGAAAACAACGTCGCACTGAATGACATACCAATAAGCAGCGGAAGCTCCATCAACCAAGAAAGCTATTCCTTTGACTATCTATGTGTTAGCCAAAGCCCAAGCTACTCTGGTTACATCATTCGGTTACAATTGGCGGTTGTGAGCTAACATGA
This sequence comes from Candidatus Bathyarchaeota archaeon, assembly GCA_963845885.1. GTDB lineage: Archaea > Thermoproteota > Bathyarchaeia > Bathyarchaeales > Bathycorpusculaceae > DASPPK01. Next base: position 24,442 of record CAWJTU010000016.1, on the reverse strand, counting down.
AAGTCAAACGCGGCAACAGAGGAAAGTCGGGCCAAGCTCTGATAGTGACCGCCCTCATCATAACCTTGCTCCTGTTGTCAGCTGTCTACTACGTTCTTGAAACGGAAAAAAGTGCAGTTCAAACTCAGAGCCTAAGTGATTCTGACTTTTCTATGGCAAAACTCGGCGCCAGAAACACAATGATCAGTTCATTGGCAAACATTTCAAATTACGGCATCACAGAAGTCCTTACCGAAAACTTGAATACGTTTTCATCCAAACTCCGAACAATGACTTATGGCGCAGAATCTGACCTCTCTTTCACAACGCTCAACTCCGCACCTTATGAAAATGGCACATGGATTTCTTGGGGACAGAACGGTTCCGGCGTCTCAAGCACGTACGTCAGCTTCTCAATCAATTCGTCAGGACCCACAGAAAACTACCATGCAGAATACGCAGTAAACGTAACCACATCCCTGCAAATTGATGGCGTCTGCACAGGCGACGGCGAAGAGAAAACTGTCAACGTCACATGCACAGTCTATAATGAGAACGGTCCTGCACTCGCGAATGAAATTGACATGTTCTATCTGAACCAAACAGATGGGTTATGGCTCAGCGTTGATTCATCCAACAATCTGACGGTTCTTGACTTCGGGAACGGTACTTACTCGATTTCTTTCCACGCATACTCTCAGCAACCAGTTGAAGTTTCAGCGCAGATCCATGATATGCGAAACATATTCGCAATGGCCAACGTCACATGCACTCAAGTCTGAAGACCTGCACCGAAATTTATCGAGCACGTTCTTCGTTACTCTCAGCGGTCTCAAAGATTTTGGTTAGTCGGTTCATTCCTTGCCCCTAGACTTTTATGAGAAATAAAAAAAGAAGCTTTAGCAACCTATTACAGGTACTCAGCAGCAACCGACAGTAAGTGCGTACTTTTGCAAGTTCTGGCGAGAACTTGCTTCTAGAACTTTGCGTGGAAAAGGCTATTAGATATTTCAGACATTAGTGAGTTACTGGGGAAGGATGAAAAGCCCATTTTCGGCATTGATGATAATCATTTTTCTGACTTCCACTTTTGCCTGCGCGTTGAATGTGCAAACGACAAGGGCGGACGGAACAATTCATACTGGAACTGATGGGAGTACTGTCAACGGCAATATTGTGGCGAACGTCACTTCGTTCGAGGCAATTAGATGGCAGGAAAAAACATTCTATGCTGCGGGGAGATACTGGCTTTTCTACATTGACGGAGATTATCCCACAGAGAGCTATTTTCCAACCTCCACTATGTACTACACGAGCAGCACGGATGGAGTTTCTTGGACCTCTCCGATCACGCTTGCCTCAGGTCTTACTGAAAACTCGGGAGAAAATGTAGACGTGTTTCTGAGCAATAATGGGTATCTGCAAGCTTTCTATAGGAGTAATAATGAGCTTTTCTACCGCATGGGGACTCCCGAATCAGACGGTTCAATAATATGGGTCACACCAAGCTGGCAACTGGTCTTTAACGCCCTTTCAGTAGGAAAAGCAAGCGGCACCTGCGACTTTTACGCGACGACTGACTCGAACAATTGTCCCTGGGTTTCTTGGGGCTACGTGCAAGAACCCATCCGCTCATTCAATGCTTCGGACACTAAGATGTACGTTTGGAAAGACTTATTTAACAACGGAACATGGCAGACCGCTTCGGGCTTTCCGCAAAACGTGGGCACCGGCAACTATACAAACGATTTCATGGTTCCGCTTTCAAACGGTCAAATCTACGTAATGTACTTTCTTGATAATCCACCCTTCACCGGTCAGATTTACGGTCAGTTGTGGAACGGCACTGCATGGGAGCCTCAGGAAATGTGCACGGCAAGCCAAGTGTACGAGCAATACTTCGGGGGATACGAATCCTGGGACAGGACAGCAGTTGCAGATTCAAACGATAACATATATCTGGTTTTTCTGTCCACATCGCTGAACTTGGTTTTTGTCGAGCGTACTATGGGTGGTGGATGGAGCAGCGAAACAATCATAGAGAGCACGTGCGGAGACTATTCGTCCCCTTCATTCAACGTATATAACGGCAACACGCGACTCTTTTGGATTAACGACACAGCCACGATACGCTGCAAGAAATACATTAACGGCGTATGGGATACTGACCCGACGTTGGTAGTGAATGAAACAAACTCTGAGATCGCAGTTGGAACCACCGCCTTCGGCACAGATGATGGCCGCTTAAACGCCTTCACAATGACTCTCGGTGACAACATTGGCTTGTTATGGGTAAACAATCAAACGGCAACTGACACCGGACAAATAATGTTCGGCCTTTATCAACCGGCAACGATACCAACTTACTCAAGCATAGGTGTTGACAGTACAGTCGCAAACTGGCCTTGCACGTTTACCTGTCGCTGGATCGACCCTGAAGGACTTGCAACGTTCATTTTTTCAACAAATAATACCGGCAGTTGGCAGAACGATTCCGCAGTAGGTCTGAGCGGCACTGTGGCTTGGGCAAACGTGACGAAGACTTTGAACTCTACAGTAGGTACGGTCGTAGGTTATGAATGGTTCGCAAACAACACGAATGGCAACTGGGCATCGACAGGAATTCAGACATTAACGACACGTGCGCCCTTTCATGATGTAGCCGTCACGAATGTTGTGTCGCCAAGAACCATTGTCGGGCAAGGCTATAGCACTAACTTAAGCGTGACAGTCACAGACGAAGGCGACTTCCCCGAAAACTTCAACGTGACGACATACGCCAACACGACCACTGTAGCCGCTTTTGTGTTCAGCCTGACGAGTGGAAGCAACCAGGCTAAAATTTTCGTCTGGAACACAACCGGATTCGCTTATGGAAACTGCACTCTTAAAGTCGTTGCCGACATTGTTCCCGGAGAAACGGATGTTGCGAACAACAACTGCACGTGCGGCATCCCTATTCATGTTGGTGTTCCAGGAGACGTTTCAAGCGCAACTCCTGGAGTTTATGATGGAACTACGAACATGAGAGATATCGCTTACATGATAATGTTATTCAACACCAGACCAACCTCATCCAACTGGAATCCCAATGCAGATGTCAACAACGACGGCGTCTGCAACATGAGAGACATAGCCATAGCCATACTCCACTTCAACCAACACGAATAATCCCGCTCTGTTCACTTTGACTTGTCTCTGTCATCCATCATGGAATGTTAGTTCGAGTCAGTGCGCTTTAGATCAAACCTGAAAACATCCCAACATAGCACCCATTAAAGGACAAAAAGCACTATTGTCTGAGGCAACGAAGAAAACATCAGGCAATTGGCTCCGTTGTAACCGATAATCATAAAATACACTTGGCTTCAAATATGCGCCAGACAAGAATGAACAAGAAAACCAAGACAGAATCAATCAAAAAATGGTCCCGAAATCGGTTTTCGAGAGCAATCGTGTTGCTCTTTTGTCTTTCTATCGTCATGCTTTCTATCGCATCGACATGTTCAGGCTCAAAGACGATGGTACCAGCAGCTTTAGCCTCCCCTGTTGGACAATCTTCGACCGAGCTAATCTGGGAGAAAACCTATGGAGGGAGTGGTGATGACAGAGCCTTTTACGCTACGCAAACTGGAGACGGCGGTTTCCTGATAGTTGGATCTACAACTTCGATATTTCCAGGGGAAACTGTGGCTTGGATGGTGAGGATAGACTCAAATGGCAACATGCTTTGGAACAAAACCTTTCTCGAGGGCAACGGGACCGAATTCAGACGCGTCATAAAGACTGAAAATGGGTTCTTGCTGGTAGGAAACACGTTTTCCGCTTCAGGCGCTTCGGATGGAATGATCGCACAAATTGATGAAGAAGGAAACGTCATTTGGAACATCACGATCGGAGGACCAAACATCAACAAGCTTCTATCGGCGACAGAAACAGATGAAGGCTTCGTTTTCGCCGGATTCACTTATCCTTCGGGAAGCACGAACTCCGAGGCTTGGGTCGTCAAGACAACTTCAGACGGAAACATCACTTGGAACAAAACGTATGACCAAGCCGGAGACAACGCCGCACGTGCGATAGTGACTGCTGAAAACAACTCATGCGTGATCGCTGGGTACACGAACTCAAGCGAAAGCGGAGCATACGAAGTCTGGCTCTTCAAAATAGACGCGAACGGTACGCTAATCTGGAGCCGCACGTACGGAGCGGCAGAAAGTGAAGAAGCTACCGCACTCACAAAAGCAGAAAATGGGTATTTGATCGTCGGCGACAAGCATTCTCCAGAAACAGACGATGACGCCTTGATGATCAAGACCGATGTGGATGGCAATGTTTTGTGGCAGAACACGTACGGTGGAGCGGATTTTGACATGCTCTACGACGTGACTGGTTTGAGTTCAGGAGGATATGCGATAACAGGATTCACGTTCTCCTGGGGACAAGGCGACAGAGACTTCTGGCTGTTTAAAATCGATGAAGCAGGAAACGTTCTCTGGAGCTGCACTCAAGGCAGAGAAAAGTATGAAGAAGCCTATTACGTGCATGAGGTAGCTGAATCGGAGTTTGTAATGGTCGGATGGACGAACTCGATCGGAAACGGGCTCTATGACTTCTATGCTGTAAGAATCAAAGTCAACGTCAATGACAACAGTTTCTTCCAGAATCCAGTGCTTTACGGATCAGTTGGCGTAGGCATAGCGGCTGTCGCAACTGCAGTTATCTTGGGTGCTTATTTTAAGAGGAGAAAGAAGAAGACCGACGGTGACGTTGTACACCGAAACGGTCAATCAATTCGATTGTTTGATGTAGACTTGTTGTGTTGCCTTTCCTGATTCGAGTAATTTTGAAAGAAGCGTCTGCAAAGTAAAAACGAAAGCTGTGTAGTTTGTCCACAAAGCAACAGTTTTGGATTTTTTGTTGCCAGATCCTTCTTCGTAAGTCTCGCTCTCTTCAACAGCCATCAACAATTCTCTGCCGTCGGAAATCATGAAGCAAGGCAAGTTTTCAGCGTCTATTACGCGATAGTTCTGACGGGGCAACTTCATCTGTTCAAGGAAGAATTTACTTTTCGGCGAATTATCAGTCAGCAGAGTTATCTTCAGTTTTCCCAAACGCTTCACGAGTTTGTCAGTGAAGTCACCATGATACAACTGCGCCAGGTACTCACTAGGAGCAAAGATCTGAAACTCATTCTTCGATCTCTCCAAGAGTTCATTGGCCTTAAGGACTATTTGCTGACCGCCTTCCAAAATCTGGAAAATCTCTTTCTTAACTTTCTCAACTTTTGGCTGCGGCATCGATTGCCAAATGTTGACCAATCCTGCCTTTTCCTTTTCCAAGAGCTGAATCTTCATTTTCTGCGCATCTATTAACAGGTCTATTGCCTTGTCCAGCGGAACTGCAGTGAATTTCAGCGGTTTTTCGAAACACCGAGAACACAATTCCCTTCTTTTCCAGATCCCGCAGTATTCTGTAAGTTTCGGTTCTGTGAAGCGAAATGGATTCTGCAACTTCTCCCGCCTTCTTTTGTCCGAACCGAGCAAGGTAAAGATACACTCTAATCTCGTTCTTCAGGAGACCATAGCGTGAAAGAGTCTCCTCAATCATCAAAAGCTGTCTGCTCGCGCCTCGATCTCTTTTTACAAATTTCCAGACCTCGTTCTTGTCGTCATAGACTCTAATGAGGTCATCATTTTGCTCTACAGCAAGTTCCATTCAAATGTTCACCTGTCGGCCTTCTCGTGGGAACCGAGGCTTCCGATTTTGATTAACTATATATTTCATGGTTACGACTTCAGAATCTGAATCTGAAATTCAGGTCCATTTTCCTATCAAAAACAGTCTTCTCTACGTTTCAAGTGCCGTTGCCGAAGCATCGGTGTAGATCCTAGAGAATTTCTTAATGAGATCCTTCTGCGTGTACACCGGAGAACTCAATTTGAAGAGTGACTCCATTTTTTCGGTTTCGACTCCGATTCCAATGATAATGATGCCCTTCTTCTGAACTGCTGCAATGCTCTCTTTCAGAGCTTCAGGAATGCTGTCGTAACCATAAGGCCAACCATCTGAAATAACAATCAGAAACCGCTGCTCGTCGTACCTCTTCGCAAGAATCTGCCCAGCAACCTGAATGGCATCAGGCATGTAGGTTAAACCCTGAAACTTGAGTCCGCCTATCCTTGCACGTACCTTTTGAGTATATGCTTCTGTAGAATCTTTCAACACATGAAAACGGTCGCTGAACGCATAAAGCGTCCATGAACCCGGATCCATCAGAAGCTCTTTCGTCGCTTCAGCAACAACCATCATTAAAGCCCTTGCGAATTCCCCTTTGACGTACATGCTGGCACTCGCATCGAATAATATGGACCAAGCATAACTCTTGCTCAGATACTCATCCTTGAAGAAAACGTCCGTTGCAGGCTTTTTGCTCAAAATGGCCTGAATGACCGACGTCAAATCCAATTGCCCCATTTCTTTTCCTGGATCTTCATCCAACGCGTCTTGAGCAACTCTCAAACTGTCTAGAAGACGGCGACTTCCACCTGCCAACAACGTTCTTGCCCTAAGATACTGAGTGTAATCTTCCTCCGGAAATTCAACAGACTTGAGATTTGTCCCAACAATGTATTCTTTGAGCTTGGAAAGTATCTTCTCCTGTCGATCTCTCTCATGAATCTCTGAATCAAAAGCTTGCAGAGCTTCAATATCCCTCTCTTTCTTCCAATACGAATCCATGGTCCCTTCCAATGGCCGCGTGCAACCAAGAGTCTCAAGAGACCTTCTGAACACACTCTCTACCTCAGACTCGGAAGGCATTTCGCGACGCGCGAACACGCTGCATGGACCTATCTGTTCAGTGTACATCAATGACGGAGCTTCCAGAAAAGGGCCATAGGAGTCGAGCCCCTGCATTATTTTGTGAGCTGTTTCCGTCATGGCTTCTTCGAGGCTTATCTGCTTGTCAGAAAATGAAGTGAAAATCGTTTTTCTTAAGGCGCTCAGAACTGAGTTGAGTTGGTTCAATGTCTTCTCTTCTTCAAATGACAGACCGCCCTTCACGATTCCTATGCTGAACCTTGCGAGCATTGCCGCCATTATCCGCGTGGCAGGATTGAAGATTCTTTCAGTAGATTTCATTCTTGAAAAAGCAAGTGAATTGGCGTAGGCGATATCAGGCAACCTGTCTGGATAGAGCGCAGAGATGTAAGCGTTCACGTAGAGATCGCCTACAATGGATTCTGAAAAGCTATCTAACAATGACCGAGTTGATGCAAACAACGCTATTTTTCCACTGGATATTGGAGCCAAAGTGTGCGTCGTGAGATGAAGCACAGACGCTCTAAACAACCTTCCAACCTTCGCCTTTCCCACTTGGTCTCTCGAAAATTCATACCCCAAGTATGACATTTTACCTTCATCGACCACGCGGGGCACCGGAAAGTTCACCGTGAATCCCGCGTCATCCAATGAAAATCTGGGCAGTTCAATATTTGCGTCGATGCGTAGTTTTACTTTCAGATCGTCTTTTTGAAAAGACAAGTTCCACGCATATTCTTGAAAGCCCAAGGCCTATCACTGAGAACCGTTGAAAGCAAAACCACTAAGACTTCGGGAAGACTGTTTCTATGACTCTTCTCACGTCGTCTTGCACCTCAACATTGTCACTTGTTAAAGCGATTATCGTTTCTTCAGCAGCCACATTCGCAGTGTTGCCATCGTGGATGATGGTAGCCCAATTAATCAGGTCGCCAAGCGAAGGACCGTACGGTAGATCCCCTGCTTTGTATTGTCTTCGCAGTTCTGCACCAACTTGGATGACTTTGTAAGCAAGGTCCTCGTCCACCTTTGATCTCTTAATCAACATTTTCACTTCTTCAGGCGATATTTTTTCGCCAACGCTAGTATAATCGAAATTGATCCAAACAGCCATTCTTCGTCGCATTGCAGCGTTAAGAGGCTTGGTTCCCGCGAACTCCGCAGAGTACGGGTTCATGCTGATGATCAAGTATCCGTATTTGTGTCTCTCTATTACCTCGTTGTCTTTCTCGTTCAGCACAAGGTGCCCTCTCGTGTCCAGCACGGGGTTTAATCTTGTCGCAACATCCTGCTTCATCATGTTCGCTTCATCCAGATACATTATGCCGCCCTGTCTAAGCCACTGTGTCAATAACCCATCAACCCAGTTTTCTTTGCCTAAGCCTATGAATCGTCCAATCAAATCGTATGCAGATGTTTGAAGACCACAGTTCACTTCCCAAATGGGCAGTCCGCAAAGTTCCGCAACAAGATAAACTATGTGTGTCTTGCCTGTGCCTGAAGGTCCGATCAACGAACATTGTTTGAAATAATACATTGCACGAGTTATCCGTTCCACGTAATGTTGCCCGCTGTCAATGAATTCAGGAGTGTTTTTTGGAATCATGTCGTCCAAATGTTGGAAACTAAAGTTTGGATGGAGATCGTATTTTTGGATATCATACTTGTCATAAAGCGGGGACTTGGACATTGGACGTGCCTTGTTCATTGAAACCGTTACTCTGAACTTGTCACGTCGAAGGGACGTTACCTCTCGTACTCTACTCTCCTCTGCCTTGTCTTTCAGTCCCTGATGCCCATAGGTCAAGAGAACGCCGCACCTATGGTAGTATAGGTTTGGGAACAAAATATAAATATTACGTATTAAGACTTGCGATACTCTCTCCTCGTGCAGAAAACCATGGCAACATAAGTCAATGGAAGATTCCTAAATAGAACGTGTGTGTCGCGCATCGTCACATACAAGTGCTTTTGTCTTTAGAACGAACTAGCATCGATTGACCAATATGAGCGACGACACTAGAACTAAAGAGGAACAAGTGGGGTTTCAGATTAGAGCAGATTCCAAATCAGACAAGAAATCCCAAGTTTCCGTTCAAGAACTCGTCGATTCGCTCAAAAGTGTGGAAGACGACATCGGTCAAATCACTGAACTCACATCAGAAGAAGAGTTGCTGGTTGCCGAATTCTTCGCGTCGCTGCTGAGACTCATGCAACCTTTCACTCAATCTATACCCATCGCTACATCAGTTCTCCCAGAAGAAATGGGAACTGTAATACAAGCCAGTCTGGACGCAACAGGACAACTCACTTTACTTTATGAGGATGGGCGAATGGAACTGAAAGACTTGAGTGACCCAAAGCTCCGCGATCTGATGATAGATGTCATCGAAGACGTGATGCCAAAGTTCAAACAGTTTACCGGCGCACAAAAGAAGAAAATCGAGAACAGAATAAAGTTCTTGTCAGCGATTACTAAGGAAATGCAGAAAATATCTAAGGCTCTCTCCTTGCCAACACCGTCAGGATCTCAGAAATAGACGTTCAATGAAAAAGCGGATTCGTCTTCAATCTAGATTGTCCTCGATAGACGTGAATGAACTTCCTTCGATAATGCACTCAATGGGAGATGGATCAAACTGTCTATTGCCACAAGCCAATCATCCGAAGCCGATAATCAGTACGTAGCAGTTAGGATATACAAATTCTATTATGGCAAGAACCCCTTCATCAAGGGTAGAACCGCATCGAAGCTCAGAACACATTCCCTTCGGAACGGACCGTTTGGGAATCGGAAGGTACAGCACGAAAGAGTAAGAATTCAGATGTGATGTGATGGGAACCGAAATTCGAACATTCAGTAATCTCAAGGAAATGAACGATTATCTGATCGACCAGATCAATCAATACCGAGCTTTGTACGAGGATTACAGCCAATGGCTCGGATCTCTGCTTCGCAGTTGCGAGGAGAACTGCAAAAATGAAGAGTGGTATCAGAAATCAGCGTCTTTACAGAAGAACATGCGGGGCGCTGCGAAAAAGATGCCTGAGACTCGTAACGGAAAAAAAGGAGGAGGAAACGGCAAGAGTTCTACACCTTCTTGCTGGGTCAGTTCCGGCGAAATACTACTCTGCACGACTGAACAAGGCCAGGCCGAGATACTCTTCGAGGCTATAGAAGAAATCAGCAGCAAGATACAGGGACTTGAGAAATTCAAGAGCGGAACTCAGCAACTCGAGCGAATAGGATTTGGAAAGAATGTCAACTACATAACTCTGATCAAGGATGATGTTCCCTGCAAGATAGTCATTCGTTCCAAAAACAGCGTTCAAGGCAACGAGGCTTTCAGTTTCATAACCGACATATCTGTTCCAGGATTGTTCATCGACGCCAACGTCCAAGGGGAATAAGACTGGAAAAACCATTGATTGAGTGTCGAAGGGTTCGAAAACATCTAGAAACGTTATATACGAAAAACGGTTGAAAAAGTGTGGGGGACTAGTTATCTGCCCAAAGTACTCCGTCGCCGGCGTGACAGTAACTGTTAACTTAGAGAGTTTGCATGCAGAGAGATCAGGCCTGCGGAGTTCATCTGAAGAACTCTTTTTTGATATCAACGCAAAACTCGATGAACAAAAGAAAAGCAGCGGGCAAGCCACACTTTCATTTGAACTCGGCATAACAACCAAGCCAAACGTTGTGAAATACACTGTAGCAGGCACCGTGACAATGGAAGGAAGTGCTGAAGACATAAGAAAGAAGCTGGAAGTAAACCCGAAAACCAAGATTCCACAAATTCTCTTCACTGTTTACCAGCACGTTTTCAGCGCCATTTACGTGCTTTCATCCGTTTTGAACACACCGTACCCGCCGCCAGATCTCCTTCATCCGATGCAGGAAAAAATCCAAATCATACCATCAGCAGCTAGAAATGACGCTATACAAGACGCCAAAGAGCCAGAAGCAACAGTAGAGAAACCGCCGACAACCACACCTCCAACGACTGCAACAGCAACTCCAACTGCATAGAAACCACAACTTCCCAAAGCCAAGCGGCTGCAGAGGCTGAGATTCAGTTTTGATTGTGAATTCATAACTGATTTATCCATTGCACTCTGCATTTGACCAGAGGAACTAAGTTGCTAACACACTTTGAGTATACGCGTTATAGGAAATGTTGTTTGGAAGGTGTTGATTGTTGAGAATTGGTTTCTTCGTATGGGAGTATCCTCCAGCACTTGTCGGAGGATTAGGAACTTACGCAGAGTACATAACTCGTGAATACGTTTCCATGGGCAATGACGTGACGGTTTTCACGCTTAACCCTGGAAACCTAAAAACCAGAGAGATTATGAAGGGAGTTGAAGTTCACCGACCACTAGTTGCCGATGCGAGTAACGTTTTTCCAATGTTCGTCGTCGACGACTTGAAGAAATGGGGAACAAACATTCGAATGTTTAACGACATTTTTATCTACAACATACTCAGCGCATCAAAATTCATCAACAGCATGTTAAAGAAAGAAGGACTCAACTACGACATAGTGTGCGTTCACGATTGGCTAAGCAGCGTCGCAGGCTTGATGGTTAAGAATGAAACTTCGGTGCCAGTGGCCTTTCACGTCCACAGCACTGAATGGGGGAGAGCGGGAGGACCAGGCTCGGAAGTCGTCTCTCACCTTGAGTGGGCCACATCAGAGAAAGTGGACAAAATCGTTACTGTGAGCCATGCGATGCAAGAAGATCTGGTTAGACACGGATGGCCAAATTCAAAGATCAGCGTCGTTTGGAACGGTGTGGATCCTAAACAATACAGTCCAGACGTTTGCAGACCTGAAGAAGTTGAGGCAATACGAAACAGGTACAAGATAAAACCTGAAGAAAAAATGATACTTTTCTTAGGAAGACTCACCTGGGTCAAAGGAGTCACAAACCTTGTTCAAGCGATGCCAATGGTTCTGAGCGAATATCCAAAAACCAAGCTGGTCATCTTGGGAAAGGGTGAGCAACAGAACGACATCGTCGAAACCGCGGAAAGACTCGGAATAAGCGGACATGTAGCCTGCCGTTTCGAATTCGTTCCAGAAAAAGAACGTATTCTGCACTACGCAGCGTCAGACGTCTGCATTTTCCCCTCAGTCTACGAACCCTTCGGAATCGTGAGTCTAGAAGCGATGTCCATGTGTAAACCGATAATCGTTGGAGCACAAGGCACAGTAGGATTCAGAGAACAAGTAATCCCACATGGCCCCGACCAGAACGGCGTACACGTTAACGGTGGAAGCGCTGCCGACATTGCATGGGGAATAAAAGAAGTTCTATGCGATCCCGACAGAGCCAAGAAATGGGGAGAAAACGGTAGGAAAAGAGTGATTCAGTACTTCACTTGGAGAGAAGCAGCGAAGCAAACTCTGCAGATATACGAATCGCTTCAACATCCTGAAAAACGGCAAGAGTTCAAAGTTCTCGACATGGTTGAGAAATTATCGAAGCAGTAAAAGAAACAACCTTCCCCTATTTTCAAGTTTTGCCAAGTTATTTAGTAAACTCGAAAATTCATTATCAACCTACCCAGAACATACGCGTTGAGCAGTTTAGAAGCCTACCATTTTCAGAACGAAATTCATGAGAACATGAACGACTGCAGATATACCGAATATGACTAGGAGTATTTTCGGAGAAATCGAAAGAGGCGATGATTCCTCGGCTTTGGGTTGTATTTCGTACCCTCTTATTTCATGAGACTCTGAATCCACTCGCACAACGGCCGAGAACTTTTTCATTTCGACTTCAACAACGTACAGGTTTTCTTCTAAGGTCACCCTCTTGGGTTTCAGTCCACTCTTGTTTCCGATTCTTTTGAGAAAACTGAGCGCGATGTTAGTTACGTTTTCGGCGTTCAGTGCTTTCGCTTGAATAGAAGCAGATATGACTGGCATGGAATTTCTTTTTTCCAGCGTTACGGCCAATTATGCTTTCTCCTGTGATTGTCTGAGGCAACTTTCGGCTTGTTGTCCTTGGGAGTTGGATATTCAGTTTTTCAATTGCCTCTTCCTTTCGCTATTACGCGTAGTTGACATAGAATCATGGGCTTTGGTTTATAGTCTTAATGAATTCAGAATAAGTATCCAAGATATCTTCGGGCATTATACAGAAAGAAGTCGATTTCTGATACGGGGCACACGGATACCCTACGGCTTTCAAACTTGCTTTCGCATGCTGTTCAGTCGGCTATGCTCGCGACTTCCTGATATACAAGACGATTCCGACGGCGGTTACTGCACCGAATCCTCCGAAAATGTATAATGAGTACTTTGTCAGCAGGGTATCTTCGATTTTCAGTGTTACCATAGGCGTTTCAGTTTCATATATGGTTGCGGTGCCGTTGAAGCTCGCGTAGACAAGCCAAGTTCCAGTTGTTTGGGATTCAAAACTGCCCGAGAACGAACCGTCATCAAGCGTCGTGCACACGATTTCTTGCGTGTCGTTTGACGAGAGGAAATGAATCGTGACGAACATGTCTTTAGCCGCTGGCGTCAGAATCCCCGTGATTGTTATGTTATCTCCAGGCTTTGCGCCCGTTGGAATTGACGTGAAGTTCAGAGTTGAAAGATACTTCACAGCGTAGCTTCCGTTTGCGGCCATCGCATTTTCTAACGAGTCAACTGCGTCAATCCTGTATTGAACAATAGCGCCTGCTTCTTGTCCAGGAATATTTGCGGTGCACGTTTTGTTCGAGATTTCCATGGTTGTCGTGTTCAGGTTGAGCCAATCATCGATCGAGTACTTCAGAACGGCATTATCCAGATTTTCAATCGTTGAGATGTAAGCGACGGTGGCGTTGGTTTCCGGAGGTACTCTTCCAGGAATTATACTTGGGGCCAAGTTGTCCTTATTGAATTCTGTCTTTATCAGAAATTGAATTGTGCCATTGCCGACTTCGCCTATGAAGACGAGATGGTACAGCATCGTCTGGTTCTTAGGTGAAGTAAAGTTCAGATACATGCTTTGTCCATAGAATTCGCAGCTTGCATACGCGTCACCACGGTACTGTTTGCTGTCTAAGTTGTAGCCTCCGACTACTGGGTTTCCAGTGGTTTTGTTACCGTAGAGTCCTGGTTCCCATGCAAGAGGAATGTTGTTCAGGAGTGTTTGGTTTTTTGAAGTAGGATCGGTCATTAGATAGAGCCTAGCTTCGTATATGTCCAAGGTTACTGGAACTTTTACGTATACCTCCACGTTTTGGCTGTCAGTTATGAATTCGTAAGACCAAGAAGTGTTTAAAGTGGGCATGCTCTGGGCGTCCATTCCTTCCAAGTATCGTTGATTCCAAACGTTGCACTCAGCATCCTCGATTATCATAAACGTTGCTTGTTGTGCTCCTTTGCTTGCAAACGGGTTGTTAGATATGACGAAAGTGTAGTTGCCTGTCATTTGGGGCACGAAGAAAGGATCGCCGACAGTTGTTCCAAGATGCTGCGGCAAACCAGCTGACTGAGTGTGGTAACCCACCATACGTCCCGAGGGGTCATAAACATACATGTCATAATCTGTCACTGGATCGCTGCCATTGTTGATATATTCGCCATAACAATAAGCGTGATAACTGCGATTGGCTTCGAGAGGAGTGATTATGCTCCATTCTCTGCCTATTGCAATCTGGGATTCATTGAAATAAACAGGGGATGTAGGCTTGTCCAAATAGGTTCTTTCAGCTTGTCCAACTAGGTAACTCCCATTGGCAACGAGTAGTCCTCCCAGAACATCCGTGGCCTCGACGCTGTACAAAACCTGTGTTCCTGGTTCTTGAGGCGGAATAGTAGCCTTACAGGTTCGGTTATCGTCCAGAATGCCCATTGTTACTGTCGCGCTAGTTTGCCAATTGTCTGGCGAAAAGTGAAGCGTGGCATTGACTAGGTCGACCTCTGTGGATACATACGAGATGTTGGCACTGTCGTCAGGAAAGACTCTGTCAGGATTTCCAACAGGTGACAATCCTTCGTTTGAAGAGGTCTTCACTATGAAATCAATATTGCCCATGCCTTCCTCGCCTATGAAGACCAAGTGGTAGAGGCTTCTTCCAGCTGTCGAGTTGAGATTGATAAGCATGTCCTGACCGAAGTTGTCAGAAGTAGCGTAGGCTATTCCCTCATATCCCTGACTGTCGGTGTCGTACCCGCCTATGTTGCCTGTTCTGTTTCCATACAGTCCCGATTCTGAAGCCACAGGAACGCCTCCCAACGTCGCATATCCAGCGGAGGCGTTGGTCGCCATCAGGAACAGTCTGGTCTCGAACATGTTCAGCGAGTCTGGAACTTTAACTTGGACTTGCACTTGAGAGCTGTTGGTCGTGAATTCGTATGCCCAGCTTGTCTGGTACTGGGGCAAATTGTTATCGTCTTTTCCTTCGATTTGGCACTCGTGCCAAGCGTTGGTTTCGATGTTTTCTATTATCATGAAAGTCGCCTGCTCAGCCGCGTTGCTTTCTCGAGCGTCATTGGTTATTGTAAAAGTGTAGTTTCCCGTCTGTTGCGGGATAAAGAAGGGATCGTTTGGATCTGTTCCCAGATCGATTGGAGATGCAGTGTGATAGCCCTCCATTGTGCCGTTTGGATCGTAGATGTAAACGTCATAATCTGTCCTGTTTGCCAAGTCTGACAGCCATTTTCCATACAGGTAGGCATGATATTGGTGGTTAGCTTGAAGTGGGACGACTATACTGTAGTTTTGGCCTACAGGCACCTGTGAATCACTCAGAATACCGGGAAGAAGGGTTTTTCCATGTAAGTCCAGTTTCCGAGAACACCATCGTTGATGAAGTTATGTACATACATTTGATACTCTGGCGTATAACCAGCACTGACTCTGATTATTGGGTTAATCAATAAGGCAGAGGTCACTGTAATCAGGGCTAGGATTAGGAGTATTTTCTCTGCCCGCTGGAGTAATTCTCAATCGTATCACTGTTGCTCTTGATTGTTTGGGAATCTTGAGAAATATCTGTTATGAACGGCAGGTCTTGATCATCAATTAGGACAACAGTTCATGATTGCACGCGAGCCAAAGCAAAGTGTCCTGATAATAGTCTGAGATTAGACCATCACAGCTGAGCGATACTTTTCTCCACCATGTGATTCGGATGATAACTTAGCTTGGCTTTTCGCAAACCCGGCAGACCCAAATCTTGTTCTCTGTTCACGAATTCGAAGGTTCTCAGATGCTTTTTGACAGAACCATTGATTGATGACTTGGTACAAGCCTTCTATCTCAGGATTGGCTTTTTCGAAGTGGATGACCACATGTGTTTTTGTTTAGAGGCTCGGCGGCGGTGAAGGCTTCAAGGTTGCTGTCAACGTAGACAGCGCCTCCTATTACACCAAGATATTCATAATTTTCGAAAAGTGTTCTTATCGCGTAGTTTTCGGCTTCAAGACCTGGGGCCTCACCACATTTGCGCAGGTTGCACCATTTTGTCTGAAGTTGAAGACAATCTTTGATTTCTGACGGCCCGATGGATGCGTATCTGCAGTCGTGTTCGGATAGACATCGGGCAATGAAGTTGCGTTTCGAGTGATACCTGTCGCCTGGAAGGTCAGCCAGGTCGCTGACCCTGTAGACATAGTCCCAGTCGTCACGTTCGGGCTTAATCGTCCAGCCTTCATTCTTGAGCAATTCAGATTGCTCAGATGTGATTCCGTAGAGAGGTGGAAGGTGAAAATTCGGGTTTTGCATCAGTGATCTGATCAGGTCGGTTATTACTTGTCGTCCCAAAGGTGGAAGCATGAAAGTTGTGCCGTCTCGAATTCTCTTTCTTTGAAGAAGAACAGTTTCTTCGAAACGTGAAAGCTGGACCGGTTCAGAATTGTTCCAAACGAACAGATTCGTGAATGTCAACTCCGATATTTCGGGTTGAATCTCGTGAAAGAACGAGTCCAGTAGGGGTTTGTCCTCTTTTGCAAGGTTTCTGAATGTGGGTAACTCGGGTACGAACATTTCAGGGTCGACAAATAACTATCTGAATAGGTCCAACCATTTATCGTTGCGCATGCACGTGTGGCTTTCTGAGGAAAACGTTGTTACGACTAGATTCGTGTGCATGGTAGCTGTTTAAAATGCACATGCTGCCTAGTTCTCACGCCCGCGATATGTGGAAGACATCAATGCGCGGGAACTGAATCACAAAGCGTAACGTCTCTGAGAAAACAGCCTTAGTCTGTTCCAGAAATTGTGGATAACAAGATTCAAAAGTATATTATTGTTATACGTTTCAACGATAGTTGATTTGGTTGAAGTACAAGATTGAGATTGACAGAGACGGGTGCATAGCGTGCTCGACATGCTACACTATTGACTCCGCGCATTTTGAGAGTGACAGTGATGGAAAGTCAAAGGTTGTCGGTGGACAGAGCAACGGAAAATCGACTGGAAGTTTCGAAGACGAATTGATCAACGATGCTGAGAGCGCAGAGTCCTCATGTCCGGTGACCGTGATAAAAATCACAAAGCTATAATACTAACATACTGGCAAAATGGAGACCGAATGAGCATCCGCGCGTTTCTCATTTAATCGGTCGTGAATCTCTATGATAAGAACAAAAAGGATTTATGAGCCCGTAGCCGCGGAGGATGGTTTCAGAATACTCGTCGACACGCTGTGGCCGCGAGGCATCGAAAAAGACAAGGTCAAAGTGGACCTTTGGCTGAAGGAAATCGCGCCAAGTGACGCGTTGCGAGAATGGTTTTCTCATGACCCTAAGAAATGGGAGCAGTTTAAGAAAAGATATGAAGCAGAACTGAGAGATAAGCAAGAATTGCTATATAATATTTTGAGCGAAGAAAAGCGCAGAAAAACTGTGACTCTACTGTATTCAGCCAGAGATGATACATACAATAATGCTGTCGCTCTGAGCATCATTCTCCAGACGATGTAGAACATAAGACTGGTCAGAATGGAATCATGCGTTCTCGAGTTTTACTATAGAAGTAGTATGACAGCAGGTATGCCACACCGATTACTGCAGGTCCTCCGAGATACCAGATAGGTCCAAGAACCGCTAGCAAATTATTCGAGAAGTGCAAAGCCACCGCAAGTAGATAATATAGGAACGTTCTTTTTTTGGCTATGCCAAAAGCCACGATTGAAGTGATGGATGCGTGAAAGAAGATCCCGGGCACTCTCAGAACTATCGGCGCTCCCAAAAGCACCACGTATTCCACGAATTCGACGATGCCGAATCCCAATCCAACCAAGAAACCTAGAACGAAGATGGAACGCTCGGTTTCGGCGTGACGAAAGAATAGTGGAAAGGCTTTGGAAAATTCTTCGATCAGAGGAGCAATAACCACCACCGATAGCCAAATTGCGTAATCGGTTGGACCCAAGGGCAAAAGGACTCCGTTGATGAACGCGGTCTGTGGGATGCTTACAATTATGCCCGACAATAGAAAGAACAATTTTTCTTGAATTCTGGGTTTGTGAAGCGGGATCGTGATGCTCTCTTGTTTCGTCACTGAGCAGCTCTCCACAGTAGAACAATTCTATCTCGACTAGTTAAGCAATGAGACTGCGGGATTACTGCAACAACGATTGGGCAGGGCAAATCGTTCGATTTGGGCAGCGTTGTGAGTAGTGCTTATATCGTAATATATAATATGTCAATGTTCAATATGTCAGCCTGCTGATCGATTGATCATAGAGACTGCCATTTCAGTATCATGCCAAAGATCATGACACCGGCAGCGATAGGATAACCCGTGTTTTTCGGCTGCGTTTCAACAGGTTGTGGTAACCGACTTGCACCAAGGCTTAGTTTGCATATGTTCACTTAAAAACTTGCAACGAAACACGCGCGTGCAAAAAGCTATGTTAAAAGGTTCATTCCTCTATTGTTTTGAAGCGACACGTCAAGGTTTTGAATCCTTTTTGGTCAGGATGTAACGTGCGCCGTAAACTAGCACGCCTATTCCCAAGAACAAGAAGACGTATTGACCGTCTCGGAGGGCAGGTTGCAAATAGACAAAAAAAGCAACGTCTACCAATAACAAACCTGCAACGACCAAAATATACAGGAAGAACAAATCCCTTTTAGTGAACATGAACTTCCACAAAGGATGACTGTAAACTCGTCCGAACTTAACGTTTTTCCTATTAGCACGCGCTTTGAGCCCAACGTATTTGGATCCAAATATTCATGATACATTGAAACCTAGGAGGGGGAGGCTAACAACCCATCCCACAAGATCCAAAAGCGCGAGTTGCTGAGTAGCCCCGGTAGATACTAACCTTTCTAGGTTCGCCACGTAAACCTAGGTTTCTACCAGAAACATATAGCGCGAATGGGTTCGGGGACACCAAAGGAGTTTTGGGTTGTTTGATCATACTGGCATCGAGGAGCTAGCTAAAGCGATGTGAATGTTGCGCTGCAGCAATATCGGTGGCAACTAGAACCCAATCCAAGCTAGATTTCGAGGTTTTGGGTCTGCGCGCATTCAGTCAAAACAAAGCGCATTTGCTTACTCTGGTCTTGTAGACACTAATGCCCATCTGTCCGAGACCCAGCTGAAACCATTGCCCCTTTGCTCGACCTTGAATCCCGCAAGTATGCTTTCCCATTCTGCTCTGTTCATGTAGCTGTAGAAACCTCTGGCCGCACTGAGGTATGCCCGTCCTTTTAGTTTGAGGATACGCTTGATTTCGTTGACGGTGGGCTCGTGATATTGGGGTGCCATCGAACATAGCAATCCGTTGGCGAGAACGAAGTCAACTGACCCGTTTTTTAGGAAGTTCAGGTCAGAGGCGGATGAAACATGTCCTTCGATGTTGTGGTAGCCGCGCTTATTCGCTTTCTCTTCTATCGCTCTGATAGCCTTTTCATCTGAGTCAACTGCGTAGACCCTTCCTTCAGGACCAACGCATTCGGCTAAACCGAGGGTATAGAAACCTGGTCCACAGCCGAGATCGACAACCACTTGACCTTTTGCGACATAGGAGCAGAAACTGCGTGGGTTATCAAACAGTCTTCTGAACACGTTATCATGTACGAACAGCGGAAAATGCTTGTCTTGTTTCTCCTCGCTTGCAACCACTATCTGAACCCACTTTTCATCCTGATCTTTAGACGTTCCGTTGGATAGGCCAATCTGGTTAGCTCATTCTGAATTTAGTAGTTGACTAGCAATAACCTTTTCTGCAGAAATAGAAGAACGTACGCTACTGGGCTTGCAGAGTTTTCCGGATGTCTTCAAGGTTTTTTGTGGCAACTGGGTCGGTTGACAAATATTCTTTCAGTTTTTCGCACGCATACTCGTTGCAGTAGGCGCATGTTTCAACTTTCTTTTCTTGTGCGCAGGGTCTGATACTGCAGAGCTTTCGGCAGAAGCCTGAAATCGTGTCAGATTTGCATCCGTGACAGTCAACGTCTTCTGGTTTGAACTTGATTTCGCCTTGGTCAGACCAGTGTTTGGCTATCTGTTTTTTCCATTCAATGTTTCTTGTTTGAGTCGCCTTGAACGCTTTACACTCGTCGCAGTGAAGACCGCAGTAAGCAGTCATTTCTGACATTTGCTTCATTTACCTCCTCTGTTTCGCGATATTATGTTCTATATGATTGCTGACCAACGGGATAAACGTTCCACAGGCACATGACGGTCATCCGCGGATCGAGGGAATAGGTTTAATTCTTCGAGGGCTGAACGAAGTGAAAGTGATCAATAACTCTCTGGCTTGAGAGTGATCGGTGAAGGAAATGAAAATACTGATAGCGTATTACAGTAGAACTGGAAACAACGAAAGGATAGCTTATGAACTGCAGAAAAAACTCAATTGTGACATCGAAAAGATTGTTGACACGGTCAACCGCAAAGGCTTTTTGGGTTTCTTGAAAAGTGGACGCGCCGCGCGCAATAAAGAAATGTCTAAGATCGTACCGATTGAAAAAGATCCTAGCGCCTATGACGCTGTGATTGTTGCTTGTCCGTTTTGGGCAGGAAATATACCTCCTCCGATCAGGACATACATTTCCGAAAACAAGGACAAATTCAACAGATTTGCTCTCGTCTCGGTTTGTGCCGCAGGCGAAGGGAACGAGAAGGCGATTCCTGACTACGAAGCGATACTTGGGAAAAAGGTTATGGCGCATTTGCTCTTGAAACAGAATGAACTGAAGCATGGCGATTACGAGAAGGAACTTCAAGAGTTCTCCGAAGCTGTCTTAAGGCTCACAGAGTCTTAGCCAGTTCCTTGATTTAGATGATGTGCGAACATTGGACATATGCTAAATCGGCTTTGGCAATCTTAATAAGCACTGATTAATTGTTTTCGACTTGGTTAAGAACGTAGGAAAGGCTTGGGACGCGAATGGAAGGAATAACGCTCGAATCTGTGAAGAAATCTTTCGGTGACAAGGTTGCAGTAAAAGACTTGACTTTCTCCGTGGCACCAGGGGAAATCCATGGTCTTCTTGGTCCGAACGGGTCGGGAAGAGCACCACCATGAAGATGGTGATGGGCATAGTCAAGCCCGACCACGGCAAGATAAGCCTCTGTGGCGTGGACGTGCTGCGGCAACCTGTTGAGGCTAAGAAGCTCGTTGGTTATGTTCCAGAATTTCCCTATCTCTACGAATACCTGACGGCTTCGGAATACCTTGACTTCGTGGGCACGGCATATCACATCGACCTGAAGAGCAGGCGGGAGAGGGTTGATGAGCTTCTTCAGGCTTTGCAAATGCATGATAATATCAATGAAGTCATGAGCGGTTTCTCACAGGGTATGAGACAGAAAATAGCTTTCACAGCGGCGTTGCTTCACAGGCCAAAGGCTTTGATCTTGGATGAAGTTTTGAACGGTCTCGACCCGCGATCGGCTAGGATTGTGAAGGACATATTGCAGCGCCTCGCTGGGCAAGGTGTTGCCATTATTTTTAGCACTCACGTGTTGGAGATCGCGGAGGCTGTGTGCGGTAGGATTACGATATTGAATGAAGGTAGCCTCATAGCTGAGGGGACAGTGAAGGAGTTGAGGTCCAAAGCGGGAATGCCTGGTTCGACGTTGGAGGACATATTCCTTAAGCTCACTGGCGGCGAAGACGCTGAGAAAATTGTTGAGGCCTTGAAGCTTTGAACTGGTCAACCGTCCTTAGCTTGGCGAGTGTTCTATACAAATCCTATTTTAGAGCTAGCAGCCGTAGGGGCAGAAGTTTCTGGTCAAAGCCCATCGCACTGGTCATTTTAGATGCAATCGTTTTCTTGGCTCCATTAGGGTTGCTTTCTTATGTGCTCCCTTTGATTCCAAGTGAATATGCGAGCGCCGTTCGAACGCTTGAAATGCAGGCGCTCATTGTTTTGCCTGTTATCCTTACTTCGGCTGTACTTTTGGGGGGTATACTCTTTGAGCTTGGGCAGACCACAAGCCTCTCTACGAGCGAAGCGGTGAACTGGCTTCCGGTGTCTCCGAATGAGTACATTGTGGCCTCTAGCTTTTCATTGGAGTTCGCTTACTCGCCGCTTCTGTGCATGAGCCTTGGGGTCGCTGTCCCTATCGCCTTGAGCCTTGGTATGCTTTGGGTTGTTCCCTTTTTCGTCGCTATCTCCCTCGTTGCCTTCATCTGGGGGGCTGTGCTCGTTGAGGCGTTGAGGGCGGTGATGAACCGGTTATCCTCTGGTCTTTACAAGAAGAGCGGAAGATTTGGTGTTATCCTTCGCATTGTGCTCGTTGTCGTGTTGCTGGTCGCAGTGCAAATAGCTTTTAACCCTTACATTCTTTATATCGCGCTCTCAAGCATTGTCGCCGGCGTCAATTTGGCTTGGTTTGTGCCGGTGATTTGGCCTTCGGTTGCCGTTGCGTCTTACCTTGTTCCCGACGCGGTGAGGACGACCGCGTTTTCATTGCTTTCTCTCTTGTTCACGTTGGTGATTTTTGAAGGTGCAGCTAGACTCAGGGCGAAGTATTGGTCGCCGGTGCCTGTCACTATTACGGTGTCCACTTCAACCGTCTACGTTCCCAAGGCTGAATCTTTTTGGTGGCTGGATCCGACAGCGTTTGCATTGGCTTTGAAGGAGTTGAGGTCGCTTGTGAGGCGGAGGGATATGGCGAGGTTTCTGGCTATACCAGTGTTGGTTGTGGTGGCTTCCTTTCTCCCCGTATTGACGAGTGGAGCGAGTCCAAAGACGGCATTGTCGGGCGTGAGTTTGGTTCTTCTCGGTGAAACATCCTTTATCATTCCGATGATACTCTCCTCCATTTCCATAGGGCAGGAGGGAAGATCGATCGCTAACCTCTATATGCTTCCTATCTCAGTTGATGAACTTGTGAAGGGGAAGATCTTTCTTTCCTGGGTTTTTTCAGGCGTGGCAGTTTTGGTGATTGCTCTGCTGTTGCAGTTTCTGGCTCCTTTTGCGGTGTTGGTGTTCTTGGCTACTTTGGTTGCGGTGGTTTTCAATGTATTCATAGAAGGATATGTAGGTCTTGGGGCTGGTTCGCGTTACCCTAATTTTGCCGTGGGACCTAGAGCGAGATACCTCTCAGTTACAGGATTCATTATCGCCTTCATCATCGGAGGGCTATCGACTCTGGCGACTTTCGCCCCCTTGCTAGTTTACCTAGCCACTGGATTCTCCTCGCCATTGGGCGGAGGATCATTCGGATCAATCTTGTTGACCATTATTTCGACGGTGGTCGTCGGCACAGTCATTCTCTTGCTCACGCGTTCTTACTGCATTCGAGGCGTAAAGAAACTTCTTTCCAATATGGAAGATTAGGTTCAGATTCGTTGCTATTTCATGTTTGCCATGCTGACTGAAAAGTTAGGAGAAAACTCGCTGAAAAAAGGGAATAAAAAGGTGGACTGATTTCGTCCGCTTGGGCGTTTACTTCCATTCGTACATTGTCAAGTTGAACTGTTCCCACATTGGGTCGAGCGCTTCGAAAGTGGCGACTGCGATTAGGTTGTTCATCCAGCCTAGTTTCTCTGGCATGGTCATGAAGCTCCACAGGCCCACTGCTCCGGGCTTGCCGCCTTCTGCCATCTTCATCAGGTCAAAGCCTTTGAGTACACCCATTTCGCCGGTCATGGTATTGAGCACTCCTTGGTCTTTCGCTACGCCTACCCTTTCGGAGTCATGCTGACAGCAGTCACGTGGATGTTGAGGTCTGCGCCTTTGGCGCGTCCCATTCCTTTCGCCGAGCACTCCATGAGTACATAGAGTCACGCCTTCCATTCCAACAGATTTTATGAAGCCTGGACCTGCACTCTTGTCCTTGCCTTCCCAAAGCTTTTCCTAATACAAATTTTCACCTCAACGTAGACTGCTTCAAGGGGCACTCAGCAAGTGCGACTGCAACCTGACCACAACAACTGGATGAAACGCGAGAGCGCTACGCCACCTCAAATGCACGCGTCCACATTTCAGCTTGTCTCGTTTCGATATCTTGCCTTTTGCAACGAAGATTGCGAGATGGGAAGACGATGACGCTCAACCTTACGGAAGTAACGGGATAACAAAGATCCAGCAAATTCGCAGTCAAGATTGGTCTTATCCTCTTCCGAGACTTCGTGTTCCACTTTCTCAACAAATTCCCCCATCGTTAAGGGGAAATTGCCCTTATTCGGATGCGTGCAGTGGGCGTTGCGTCAGGTGCGCCG
>CAWJTU010000015.1:0-152477 GCA_963845885.1 Candidatus Bathyarchaeota archaeon | reverse complement strand
GAGCACTCATCTCTAAACCGCCAAAGAAGAACCCTTTTTTAGCCCTAATAAATGTCTCGGGAAGGAAGTTTTGTCCAGCCAACAACGGTGACATATCATAGCGAGATTCTTCTAATCAACCCTTCCAAAATCTCATGTCACTTTCCTCTGAAAATCGGAAGCACGGTGGCTAGGGATTACGGTTTCTTGAACCCTATAGCCTGAAGATGTGAACCCAGACATACCGAGTCGGGTTTTTCAGCAAGTTCAAGTTCGATCTGTATCATTCTCTCGAGAAATTCTTTGGTGTAGTCTTCAGCAATCATTTTTTGTCCTGAAAGACCCAGTGGCATCGTGAATAGTTTTCCAACTATCTTCTCAATTCTGACACCATTGCTTTCAAGCATCAACCTGAACTCTTCAGGAGACAATGTATAGACATTCAGGCTGTTTCGCATAAAGAACGGTTTTTCTTTCGACAATACATTGTAAGCATAATTCACATCTTCCGATACCAAAGAAATGGACATCACATAACGATTTTGACCAGTCACTATTATGGGATGACCTTTCTTCAGAACTCTGACCAGCTCCTCGATAACCTTCTCTTGTTCTTTGATGAAACAAAGAGCGTGTTCACAGAATACCAAGTCAAACGTTTCATCTTGAAAATCTAGTTTTCGCAGGTCGCATTCTTTGACTTCGACTCGTCCCTGCTAAACCTTCTTTAATTATCTTCTCCTTCGCCACTCTCAGCATTCCTTCGGAGATATCTCCCAGGATTACCCGAGGACCACATTTCGCAATAGGAATCGTCCATTTCCCCGTTCCACCAGCCGCATCGAACACTACTGCTTGCGGACTCCTAGGAACGTAAGGTTCAGTAATCTTCCAAGTTACGGCATCATAGACCTTACTCCATAACTGCCGAGAGTAATCGTCATACGCTGGACTCTTGTCGTCATAATACTTCTTGACTACCCCGCTGGACAGAGACATGGCTGAAACCTCGCTCCAGCATTCTATACATCGCTAGTTTCGGTTATATTTTTGCTCAGATAACCAAGATGCGGTAAAGTTTTGTCCAACCATCCAATGGCTTCTTCGGTCTATTGTGATTCAAAAAAAGACTTGCGCTTAACATCATTGTTTCGATCAGACCCAGATTTCCGCGCTCTATCTTGATCAAATTCCATCCAATTGTTGACATGTTCAGCAGTCTCCCTTTTCAGATGCTTTCTGATCATCTCCAGCAATTTCTGCACGTCGAAAGGTTTCAAAATGTATCCATCGGCACCCTCGTTAACTGTCTCCATAGCATTCTCTAATGTCGGAAAACCCGTAATGATTATCTTGACCATGTGGGGCTGGTTTTTCTTCAGCCTTTGGAGAAGCTCAGTTCCCTCCATGTCAGGCAGCTTAATGTCAATCAGGGCCATGTCAAAACGTGATTTTTCGGAGATCTTAGTCGCCTGTTTGCCATTCTCCACTGTTTCAACCAAGTATCCCTCCTGGGATAGTATCATAGAAAGGCTCTTTCTCACATCTGCGTCGTCGTCCACAACTAGGATGTTTTCATTCAATCACTGCATCTCCGCTTTTCTCAGCTGGGCAATCTTGAATTTTTACTATATGCGGCATAAGTCTTTTATGAAGTAGAAATATGAAGCGCACGTTAGCAGGTAAGTTTTTAGTTGGGTTGGGATAATAAGACTGTACCCCAACCAACCCGAATGATTT
This sequence comes from Candidatus Bathyarchaeota archaeon, assembly GCA_963845885.1. Taxonomy (GTDB): domain Archaea; phylum Thermoproteota; class Bathyarchaeia; order Bathyarchaeales; family Bathycorpusculaceae; genus DASPPK01. The sequence goes on along the minus strand of CAWJTU010000015.1, from coordinate 150,758 downwards.
TGATGGGCTTTCATGCTAGATGCGATATTAGAAGCGTTTTATCCTGCTTGTAATGGTTAAGATTGAGATGCCCTTTTTACTTTGGACAAGTAAGCCTCTATCTGTTCTTTTGTCGATGTTCCTTCCAGCACCATGCTTGAATCGCTTACTAGCGTTGGGAAGAGCCTTATTTTTTCGAATTCTTTCTGAATTGCTCTGTGAAGAACATTTTCCCTGCCGACATCTATGATTTCTAATTTCAGACCAAACTGAAGAGCAACTTCTTTGATGATTTCGATGAGATGTTCCTGTTCCTCTGGAAGTTCATATTCATACTTTGTCACGGTCTTAACGTCATGAGTTGGAAAAGTCCGAATTACAAATCCAGATCGCCCTCCTATCATCTGAACAGTTGGTTTGTCTATGACGATGTTCTCCGTTCCAACAGGCTTTTCGAGGCTCTTAACGTAGAGTTTAACTGTGGGGATATTCAATGTCTCCACCAAAAGACAACATCTCCCCGACTTACTAAAGCCTTCAATTCCCGCTCATTTAAGCACCGAAGTGGTTTGGTTTGGGTTGGGTTGGGGGGAAAAGTTTTATGCCCCCCGAGAACTGACGGACGGTGAGGGTGTAACCCAGTCAAAAACAAGAGACTACCAGGGGACAAGGGTTGAAGAACAAGGTGAAATGTAGTTTATGAGGATACACGGATATAATTTTTCCGGACGTTGGTTGGTTGGATAAAACTTTATCCCAACAACAAGATTATGAGGATAGATTCTACTTAGATTTGTTTATAGTCACTCCATCTGACGCCTCGCGTGATCTTCCTCTTCAACTCAAGATCCAAAGTCATTTTTCTTTCTGAGAACACTCGATACAGACGGCGACTACCTTTATGTCTCGAAGAGGTTGGACCAATGATGTGAACCCTTTCGCCAACACGGTTACGTAGCCTAAGGGTTTTCCACATTTCTGACATCTAACAAGTCTAGGATCACTCATCTCTTCACCGGCAAACAAGAATCCTCTCTTAGCCCTATTAAGTGTCTCGGGGGTAAAGTTTGAAGATTGAATTTGCCCTTATAGGAGTAATCCTGGCAACATGTGATGGATTTTTGATTGGCGCCACTATAGGGCACCGGCCTGCTAGTGGGCTTGAAATTCTTGGAGCTATAATCGGCGCTATGGTTGCAGGAACCATTTTGTTTCTTGATGAAGCCTTGAAATCTAAGAAATAGCGGCATCAAAGATTCTTCAAACTACACACAATAACTGTTTCCATTGAATACGCGCGCGCATTTCCACTTGTTACCTTTCACCATTCTTTCAACATTCCTCAGAAGTCACTCAAAGACTTCAATTGGTACCTTTTTGCGTAGTCAAAAGAAATTTCTGAGTTGTCAATCCACCTCTTGTTGAAGCTGTTGGACTTCTTAGCGCGCTAGAGGTGCGCGGGCAAGAGGAATGAGGCGGCTGCGTTAACGGTTGTTCTTGTTTTTCTGGCAGCGTTCAGACTTTTTCTTCCTTCAATTTAATTGCGAGTTCCCTTGCATAGTCTTTTGTCCGATCGATTTCGCCTTCTTTAAGCGGTCCCTTCTGCCCCAACACAAGGGCTTTCATAGCTGGCAACAGTTGGTTCATCTTCTTATCTTTGAGCTTTTCAGCAATCTTTTCGGCTGCGCTCCATTCTTTCTTCTCAATGTTCTCAGGATTTTCAGTGTCGAAGGCTGCGAAAGGCTTGCTCATCCATTCCTCGGTCTTCACCTTGCCTAAGAAACCTCTGATTGCAAAGCTCATTGTGCCGAATCGGGTTGGAGAACCGAGAACCAGAAAATCGTAGTCCTTTGCGCTTGACTTCTTTACGTTTTTAACGTCGAAGAGGTCAACTTCTATTCCAGATTCTCTCAGTGTCTCTGCAATGGTTTCTGCGATTTTCTTAGTGTTTCCGTAGGAGGTGTCATAAACAACTATGCCCTTCATCTGCAACCCTCCGTTTGTAGATGTGTGTTTTCTTCTGAGATAAAACCTTACCCCACCCAACGCAATCTTATATTTGTTGAATTGTAACTGTAGTGATGAGGTGTACTGAATGGGAATCATTCAAAAGAAATGTTCAATTTGCGGAAAAGTCTTTACGACATTAGATAACAAAAACAAATATTGCAGTGCCCAATGCGCTAAGAAAGCAAATAAGAAAAAATAAAGACGTCTCCAAAAAGATACAGCCATCCTATGATAGATTTTTGAAAAGGAATTGACGCGACCGTATGCTCGTTTCCGATTATACGTATATACCCTATATTGAATTTGAACTTGAATCTGCCATTCCTCTTCATCCTGATCATGCCAAATCATACCTGTATAGCCTGAATCCTGTATACACCCAATTCAGGCTGTTCTATTCAGATTCATACAAGAGCAACCTTCAACCCAGAATTAACTATCTGACGAATTATTCACATGAAGCCAAATCCGAAGAGCGCGCGCTCTTATGTACACACCCCCTACAGCGTTGCTTACATACTAATGGAAAAACTAAAATCTCTGCTTACATTTACTGTTTAACCTAGGGAAAGGGTAACTGATGCAGGACTTTGAACCATTGGTACTCACCTTTGCGATTCTGTTCGGGTTTGCATCCGCAACCGTAATTTTCACTTTAATTTCTGGCGGCTCCTTTCCATACTATTTGACAGTTGCTCTCGTGATGGTCATCAGCATGGCACTGTTTTTCGCACTTGAAAACACTTTTCGCTTGCGTACACGGGTTTACATGACCCTTGCCGCTGCAGTCACGGTAGGTTACTTTTCATACACCTTCTTCATCTTCCCATCCAATGGTCTCAGTGCAATCACAAATTTGACAAACGCGGGCAATGCTCTGTTCAGAATTGCGTACGCCAACATTTTCGCCTACACAGCTCCAAAACTGTTTCAACAAAATCTGATTCTTCTTACCGTTGCGGTCGTTGACGTTGTTGCATTGATTCCAGCGATCACAGTTTTCGGAAGCAAAGAGAGATTCCCACTCACAATCATGACCCTAAGTGAGAAACTCTGGGATGCAGTGCATGAACGTTCGACATTCATGAATGGACTCAAATATGTGGCACACGGCTTGCTCTTTCAGCTCCTCGCCACTGCTTTGCTCATCGTTGGCGTGTTCACCGTAGCAGGATTAATAGTATTTGGAAGCTATTTTGGTATATTTCTTGGGTCCTTCTGGGGTCTTGTATTAGGAATCGCTCTTCTCATCATTGTTGTCGGACTGGCAAATACTTTGATCGCCAGAGTGATATGGGGAATTCCGATTCAGATTTCAGTAATGCTAGTCCCAGGATGGGTTTCCATGTTTTTGGGTTTACTATTCGTCAATCTGCCCGTGGTAGTACTTCCTCAGATTGTTTTTCCAGGAATAGCAACTGCGATAGCGACTTTCTTCCCTGCCGTTCTACTTGACGGAATGATTGGGAAAAGAATGGCTGAAGCTTGGACAGATTAATACTTGAGATAATCGCGTCCGCATACGACGGTTGACGGGCAGTCTTTGGTTTTGCGGAAAAGTTATAGCTGAACTGAAAGGATTCAGCAGATTGATCGAGGACTGCCAAATGTCCAATCTTGGCTTCAAAACTATGGCTTTCACATTCAAGATTCGGGATTTCTTCAAACCACGCAAGGACATAGTGAAGGAAGTAGGCATAAAAGAGGGGTTTAGCGTTCTGGACTATGGTTGTGGATCTGGAAGCTACATAACAATTGTCTCTGAGTTGGTTGGAAAATCAGGGAAAGTTTATGCTCTGGATATCCAACCTCTTGCTATCGCAATGGTTAAGAAAATCGTTGCAAAGAAACAGCTGACGAATGTGGAGACAATTCTTTCAGAATGCAAGACTGGACTACCAAACGATAGCATGAACAGGGTCTTGCTTTACGATGTCTTTCATAACTTGACAGATCCCGATGGCGTATTAGAAGAACTGCATCGTGCGTTGGAATCAGATGGAATATTGTCTTTTAGTGACCATCATCTGAAAGAGAACGAGATAGTGTCGAGCTTGACGAAGACAGGGTTATTCATGCTGTTGCGAAAAGGACAAAAAACATACAACTTCATGAAAGCGACTGGTGGAGGACAAAGTCATCGGTCTGAGAATCGTTAGAACAGTCATCTTCCATTTTCATTAGCGGTCTGTTCCCACGTTCTCCAATCTATAAACACTGAAGCAAACTTGCTTTTTCATCTTCAAGGGTGTTGACAAAATTTATAAGAAAACTTGCCTGATAGACTTTAAAACCGGGCAGAGAAGAGGAGAATAGAAAATGGCGAAACTCAACAAGGTTGATGAGGCTGTGGTTGCGGCTTTGAAAAAGGCAGGGAAAGGTTTGACGCTTGCCGAGATAGCAGAAGCAAGCGGTGAAACTCCGAAGAAAGTGTTCAAATCCCTCCGCAAGCTCTTCGACAACGAAATGATAGACTGCGAAAACCACCAATATAGACTCCTGAAAACCTAGAAAAGAAACACGTTCTCCTCCGTCACAAACGTCGCTCAAAACGTACTCCCTGATCAAGATCTTCTTTCTAAGAGTGCAACACTCTTAAATCAAACCTTCATTAACGATTTTCTATGCACGAATGGGCTTTAGCCGAAGCCATAGTTAACGCTGCAACGGAAATCGCTGAAAAAGAAGGAATTACACAAGTCACGCAAGTGGAAATAAAAGTCGGCGAACTTCAACAAGTGGAAAAAGGCATCCTCAAATTCGCACTGTCACAACTAAAGACTTCAAGACTGAAGAAAGCCAAATTCAAAATAACCACAGAAAAAGCCAAGCTAAACTGTCGAGCCTGCGGAAAAACGTGGGTTTTCAGCAAAAGCAAACTCGATTCAAACGCTTCTGAAGCCATACACTTTGTACCCGAAATCGCTCACACATATATCAAGTGTCCAAAATGCGGCAGCCCCGACTTTGAAATACTAGAAGGACGCGGCATCACACTTCAAACCGTCAAGGGAGAGAAATAAAAACATGGTCGATCCGCGCACAAGCGTCATAGAAGAAAGAATGAAAGACGTCAAAAAGATCATAGCGATATCAAGCGGAAAAGGAGGCGTCGGCAAAAGCCTAGTCGCATCAACACTCGCACTAACGCTCGCAAAGAAAGGCTTCAAAGTGGGCTTATTTGACCTGGACTTCACGAGCCCATCGACCCACATCATCCTAGGAATAGAAGGCGTACAACCAAAAGAAGACAAAGGCATCATACCACCACTAACATGCGGCTTAAGATACATGTCAATCATCTACTACTCAGGCGACCTAGCCGCACCATTACGAGGCATGGACGTTTCAAACGCCCTCATAGAATTACTAGCTATCACAAAATGGGGAAAACTAGACTATCTCATTCTGGACATGCCGCCCGGAATTGGCGACGCAACACTAGATCTGATACGACTAGTCAAAAACATACGATTCCTCATTGTCACAACACCTTCACAATTAGCCTTTGAAACAGTCAAAAAACTCGTCAGCCTTCTAAACTCGCAGAAAATCCCTGTGATTGGCATTTTGGAAAACTTGAAAATGGATGACTCCAAGGAAATTCAGAAATCAACCCAAACATTACACTTGAATTTTCTCGGCGGAATCCCATACGACCCAACGGTTGAAGCGGCCTTAAGCAAGGTTGACAAGCTTCAAAAAACTGCATTTGCAGGTAAGGTCAAGGAGATCAGCCGAAAGATCTAGCTTGCGCACGATCTTGATGCTCGCACATCAATGTTTTTTCCAAACTCATATTGTTTTCAAAACACACGCAAGAAAGGAACAGAAAGGCTGTCACAGCCCAAGGTTAACGAAAATTGCCGTCATCACGCCTGTGACTATCGTTAACAACAATGCAATCAGCAAATGTTTTCGCATTATCTGCGATTCCAAATCATGCGATTCACCGATCGTGACAACAGCATTGTTTATCTTCGCGGGAGTTACGGCACTGGCAATGCCTCCCGCCACCGCATGGCTCCCATAAACCGTCATAAACTCCGATTGATTAAGCCCAATAGCATCTGCCGCAGTTTTCTGTATCTTCAAGAAAAGCACGTTGGAACTGGTCTCAGAACCACCGACAATCGACCCGAACAAACCTAACGAAGCCGCCACAAAAATATAGCCTACTCCGAAAACCGCTGCCAACGTTGAACCCAATATGAAGTTCATGTTCAACTGCGCATACGATGCCGACGGAACCAACGCACCGTTAACCACATCCATCGCTGAATAAGCCATCACAAACGCGACACAAAAGTACAGACTGAACGCCAGAAAAGGACTCGCAAACCGTTTGAGCCAAACAATCATCGCCGTCTTCACCTGCTGTCTCGTAGGTTTCAGCGTGAACAATGAAAAAAGAACCGCAACAAAAATCCAAGTATAAATCGCGGAAAGCAGGTCCAAATCGACGGTCTGATTTGCAAAAACCGTGATCTTCTCAAAATTCCCCGGAAGATCCGAAAGCCATTTGCCAACCACTGGAATGCTGGCGATACCTGCAAGCACGGTTAGAATTATCCAAGGAGAAAAAGACCGCAAAATCTCATTCCTCGAAGGATAATCCACAGGTTTCTCACTTTTTACTCGCGATTTTCCGAACCGATTATAAACAAACAATGCGACCATAGCGGAGACACCGCCCACAACACCGACAACTCTCAACGGAACATATTCTACACCTGTGAAATAATCGAGACTCGTACTCGCCAAACAAGCCAACGCAAGCACTACCCCACTGATCACAGCAGGAACCACTCCTTTGCGCATGGATCGCTTTCCACCAATCAGCCACAGGATGGCAAAAGCAAAACCCGTTGATATGATGGGCAAAAAGATCGAGACTTTGTAAGCAAACTCGAAAGGATTAATTCCTGGAGGTCCAATCAGACCCGCACTCACATCTGATGGAAGAGTTATCGGCACGGAAAGAAGAGAAAAACTCGTCGTTGGACTGTAACCCAACACGGCAATAGCCACTGAAGATGCAGGACTGAAACCCATCGCAACCAGCAGGGGCGGAAAAAGACCAGGAGCCCCAACACCCAACGAAGAGAGGAAAGAACCAAAACCCATGCCAATGTACAAGGCTCTTACCTCATTGCCTTCCATCTGTCGCTTTATAACACTCGAAACAGTTGACAAGGCACCCGTTTCCTTCATCAGATAAATCATCATCAACGTCGCCACACTCGAGATTGACACGCCGAAACTCTTGATGAAACCCACACCCGCAGCGCCCAACGCCACATAAGTCGGAGTGCCAAACTCAAGTATCGCCAAAACAATTGCAACGACCAAACCCACAATCGCCATGACTACACCTGTCTGCCGCAGAAAAGCAACGCCGACTAGAACCACAATAAGCGGAAAGAAAGCAAGCATAAACCGCCACGATTCAGATTGAGCAAAACGCGAAAGAATCCAACCCACGGTTCCGTAAATGAAAAGCGCAATCAACGAGACAATGGAAACCGTCCGTTCTTTCAATGAAACCCCGACTAAACCAATCGAGATACCAGCATCAAGTATTAAATCCTTGATCCCAACTAGATTCTAACGCCACATTCTGCTTTGAAGAACCATTGAAGACCAGCAAAATTTATTATCTGAGAAACGGCATTCCAGACGCATCAATACACACTAACGGAAGGTTTCAGAGTTTGGTTGAGATCGAAGCAGTCATTTTCGACTTCATCGGAACACTAACAGACCTCAAAGGCTTCAGTCTCGAAGCCTCGGAACTGAAACTGTATGAAACACTTTTCAAAGAAGGCTTCAAAGTCAGCAAAGAAGATTTTCTCGAAGCATACAGCAAATCAAACGAGAAATATCGTCTCGTTCGATACCAAGAACTCGTAGAAGTAACAAATACCGTTTGGATATCAGACGCTCTCAACCATCTGGGTTTCAAAACAAAACCAGAAGACCCCAAACTCAAAACTGCAGTCAACGTTTTCGTTCGAGACTACTTGAACTCACTCCAATTGAAACCCTGCGCCACACAACTCTTGACAAATCTTAAAAACACTTCAAGTTAGGATTGATCTCCAACTTCACGTACGCGCCAGTCATCTTCGCTGCACTCAAGAAACTCGGAATAAACTGGTTCTTCAACGCCGTCTTGGTTTCAGAAGATGTGGGCTGGCGCAAACCAAACCCGAAGATATTTCAAGAGGCACTCAAAAGACTCGAAGTAAGCGCTGAAAAAACGGTCTATGTCGGAGACAGCCCAAAAGAGGACATAGGCGGAGCATCCGCCCTTGGTATGAAGACCATCTTCTTGCCTTCACAGTTCTACACACTTGAAGACCTACGTGAAAGTCAAATCAAACCAGACTTGATCGTCAGAGACACATGTGAACTGTGCAAAATCTTGCCTAAATTCATCAAAACCATGGAAAAAGGAGCTTCAAAGACCTCATCGGCGCGCTCCATAGCGATTCATGGAGGGGCATGAATGGAAAATGTTTTATGTAGATCATATGTATTCATTGACGAGGGATATTCATGGCTAAATGTCCTGTATGTGGAAAGGAAGTTGCTACACCAAAGAAGACTTGGAAGATGGCTGGCAAACCAGACAAAAGCGGCAAGCGCACTGAACTCACCATCGGCCTCTACGAACACTGCGGAAAATCTTTCAGATCAACTCTAGGAAAGAAAAAGATCTAAACAAGCTCACAACTTTTACAGACCTCTTTCCCTTTTTTCTTTTGTCTCGACACTCAGAAACTTCTATCAAAATCTTACAGATAGATTTTTGAGAGACACAAAGACCACCTTCTAGACAATACACGTTAGACGTTGTTCCAAGCGAGTGATTCAAAATGGACGAAATGCAATGCAAAGTCTGCATCGTAACCGGTAGTAACTCAGGCATCGGAAAAGAGACAGCTCTGGCATTGGCAAGCATGAACGCTACACTTGTCATGGCAGTTCGAAACCAAGAAAAAGGCGAAATCGCCAAAAATGAAATCATCAACAAAACAGAAAATCGAATGACAGATCTCATGATCTGCGACCTCGCGTCTCTGACCTCGATACGAAACTTCGCGAAAGAATTCGCGGCCAAATATGACAGACTCGACGTTCTCATAAACAACGCAGGAGCTGTCATCAACAATCGACAAACAACGGTCGACGGTTTTGAACGCAACTTCGCTGTAGACTATCTCGGCCCAGTTCTTCTCACGCATGAACTCTTACCACTATTGAAATCCAGCGCACCGTCAAGAATCATCAACCTGACCTCCGGACTCTACAAATCAGGCAAAGTCGACTTCGACGATCTGCAAGCAGAAAAAAATTATAACGGAATGCAGGCTTATCGCAACGCCAAAATGATGATCCTCATGTTCACTTACGAACTGGCCAGACGATTAGAAGGAACAGGAGTAACAGTGAACGCTGTGCAACCAGGCTTCGTTGCTACGAACCTCGGAAAAAATACTGGCAGTCTAGGTCAGGCAATCTCGTACAAACTTGTCCGTGTCCTCCAAACGTCCGCAAGAAAAGGCGCAGAAACATCTGTCTACTTGGCATCTTCAAATGAAGTCAAGAATGTGACAGGAAAATGCTTCCGAAAAATGCAGGTAACAGAGACCTCGCCAGCATCGAACGACAGAGAAATGCAAAAACGTCTTTGGGAAAAAACTCTGGAACTGCTACATCTCCCATCCACATAATGGTGTACTAATATTAAGAAATAAAAAGGGAATAGTTCTTTTCTCTGGCTCCAATTCGTTTCAGGAAATCTTCCCTCTCTTTTTCAACCTCTGTTCTGCGTTTGTTCAGGAACTCCAGTTCCTCGGAAATCTCTTCCAGCCAGTCTCTGATTGCAATGTTGCATTCTTCCGGGGTCATTTTGGCAAGGTACGGTGAGACGTCGCAAGGTGCACCTTTCTTGATCAAGTTCAAAGGATAGTTGATGAGCTGAAGTTTCTGGAACGGAAAGAAATGCCTCGTAGAACGAGGGTGCATCAGTCTTCCGCTGAGTCCTGTTGAGATCACGTGTTCAACGGAGATTTCTCCTCTGAAATCGCTTTCGTAACGATGAATTCTTCTTCGCCCGACGCGAATTGCAGGTTTCATAAAAGCATCAACAAGCATCACTGGTAAGGACTCGTAACCGAGGCTCTTCAGAACCAGCCAACGGTGCATTCCATCCAAGATGACACGTGTTTTTTCGTCCGCAACCACCGGATACTTCAACACACCGTCTCTCTGGATTTCTTGTCTGAGAAGCTCTAAGTACATCGGCGAACCTTTTTCATGGGGTCTAAGTTCATTGATAGGCAAAAGGACGATCTTGACGGGAGCGTTTTCGGTTCTTAGGACAGTCGTGGTCACAGCTGATTTCACCTTTTCGTGGCGAAGGTTGGCACTTCAATTTTCACTGGCTCGTACTCGATGAGGGTTCCGGCCAAATATTGCTCGTATGCTGACAGGTCAAGCAGTCCGTGTCCGCTGTAATTCATAGCTATCACTTTCTTCTGCCCATTTTTCTTGCATCTCAGTGCTTCGTCTATGACGAATTTGAGGCTGTGTGCCGTTTCTGGCGCAGTGATCATACCCTCAGTCTGCGCGAGTGTCGTTGCGGCTTCAAAAATCTCCGATTGATTATAGGCGACGGACGTTGCATACCCTTTGTGGATAAGGTACGAAATCAGCGGCGACATCCCGTGATACCTCAATCCGCCCGCATGGACGGGTGGACAAGCATAGTCGTGCCCTATTGTCAGCATCTTGATCAGCGGAGTCATCTTGCCCGTGTCTCCAAAGTCGTAGGTGTAGACGCCTCGAGTCGTATGCGGAACTGCTTTGGATTCGCAAGCAACAAACTCGGTTTCGCTTTTACCTTTGAGCTTATCCGCCATGAATGGGAAGCAGAAGCCGCCGTAGTTTGAGCCGCCGCCTATACATCCGCAGACCACGTCTGGCTGGACATCGATGAGTTCAAATTGCTTCTTGGCTTCAAGCCCGATTATTGTTTGATGCATCAAAACGTGATTCAAGACTGATCCAAGAGAATACCGAGTGTCGTCATGAGCCAATGTATCTTCGACGGCTTCAGTGATCGCTATGCCAAGAGTGCCAGGGTTGTTCGGGTTATCCTTCAAGAGTTTTCTGCCAAAGTTTGTTTGGTCGCTTGGCGAAGGAAACATTTCGGCGCCGTATATTTGGGCGATTATTCTTCTGCCCGGTTTCTGTTGGAAGCTTGTCCGGACCATGTAGATTCTGCATTTTAAGCCGAAAAGTTTGGTTGACATCGCCAGCGCTGTTCCCCATTGTCCGGCTCCTGTCTCGGTTGCGAGTCTCTCGATGCCTTGTTTCTTGTTGTAATAAGCCTGTGCGAGAGCTGTGTTGGTCTTGTGGCTGCCCGTCGGGCTGAAATTTTCGCATTTGAAGTATATGTGTGCTGGTGTCTTAAGGAATTCTTCAAGTCGGTACGCACGGTACAGCGGTGTCGGGCGTGGAAGCCCTAAATAAGCGTCAAGGACCTCATCTGGTATTTTGACGAACCGTTCGGTGCTGACTTCTTGTCCCACAAGTTCTTTTGCGAATATTCTTTCGAGCATCGCGGGATTTATCGGGTTCATGGTCGTGGGGTCTAGTGGAGGTGGGAGTGGTTCAGGGAGGTCTGCCTGAATGTTGTACCACGATGTTGGCTCCTCGTCTTGTTTCAGAGTTGTTACGAATTCTCTTTTGGTACGTACCATTCGCTTCACCGAAGTACATTTATGTGCGTATATGCTGCGTTAGACGCAGTTTAATTGCACGAACATATTTATACTTTATTGCACAGAAATGTACATGAAGGAAGACGGAGCATGTGGAGCAACGTAAAGAAATATTTCGAAGGACATCCTGAAAGGCTCCAAGTTTCAAGAATACTGATAGAAAATGGATTAGGCGTCAGAAAGGGCAGAATCTACCTCAACGAAATCGAGATTCCTCCTGTTCGTGTCGCGCGAGCCGCCGGAGTAGACCGAAGAACGGTCAAGGAGACGTTGAACGCGATAGAATCCAACCGAGAACTGCGCGAGATATTCGAGGGAATAAGGTCGGCGGGACATTCGCTGAAGGAAATTGCGAAGCATCTGGGGCTAGGAGTGGTTGAAATAACGCCTGTCGACGCCAAAATTCCCGGGATACTGGCATATTCGGCGCTGATTTTGGCCAAGAATGGGTTAAGCATTAGACAGGCAATCGTGGATGATCCGGAGCTTTCGCCTGAACCGAAATTGACGCTGATTGCCGAGAAAAAGATCCCTGGAGAATTGATTCAACAACTGCTTAACGTAAAAGGAGTAGCCAAGGTCTCCGTATATTAGTGAGCGAACGTCTGCAACTCGCGGCACGAATTTCGTAAAGGTCAATAGAATTCAAATCGAGCTTGCGCTGAAAGAAAGAATGGTGCGCGCGCCGAGATTTGAACCCGGGTCGTCAGCGTGGCAGGCTGATGTCCTAGACCATTGTAGCGAGGAATCACACTTGAGTAGCCAAGATTTAACCCAAGTAGACGATAAACCTCGTAACTAGACTACGCGCGCCCAAATCCACGAACCAACAAACCACCACTCAAGAATTAAAACCTATCGCCCAAGAAATAGACAGCAGAATAGCCAACACCTTAATCAAAATGGCAAAACAACGGATTAACCGCAATCACAGTTAAACATATGGAATATGCGCTTAAGCAACTAGCCCACACACGCGAATCTGCTAGACCCCGAAGATGTCAAGCACTACATAGCACACGCAACAACCAACAAAAACAACCGACCCATAGACACCAGACAACCAAAAACCGTTGGATATATGCCTATGATAAATTCTGTCAAATCAACGAAATCCAGTGGAAAAAACCATACTACAAAGTCGAAGAAAAAGCACCACTCATACCGACAACGCAGACAACGTAAACGCCATCATAAACAACGCCTCAAAAAGATACGCAACAATGTTTACAATCCTAGCGGAAATAGGATGCAATCCCCACAGAACTTAGAAAACGTAACACAAAACGACATAGATGAAGAACAAGGGATAATACGCATACGAGGAGCAAAGGACACGGCTCAGGCACACTACAAACTCAAACCACAAACCGCCGAAATGCTCAAAGCATACTTAGACAAGCACAACGAGAAGAACACCCATTCCCACAACCCACAAGCCATAAGCCAAGTATGGATATGACACACAGACGCAGAACAGCAGAGAAACTATACAAACCAGAACTAGACAAAATCCCATGCAAAAACCTACGCAACTACTCAGGAGCACAATTCTATCTCAACTTACCAATACGCGACCCAATAGCAGTGATGAGACACCTACGGCACAAAAAACTAGAAACAACGATGCACTACATAAGAGCAATCGTACTGGACGAAGACCCAACAATACACCTGCAGAACAGCACAATACACCGAAGAATCAGCAGCACTAATAGAAGAAGGATTCGAGTACGTCACAGGAACATTCCAAGACGGCGGAAAACAATTCCGAAAACGCAAATAACCCCACTTTCTTTCTTAGACAATCAAAACCACTTCCTCACAAACTTTCGCGCGTTGGATAAAACTTCCCCCCCCCAACAATATTTTTTTAACTACGTATTATCTTCTCTTCTTCTCTACTTCTCTATCTCTTTCTTCCTCAAGCACGACAGACAGTACCAGACACAGACAGACACAAACAAGCAATGCGTAAATCCACAAAAGGATGAGAGAAAGGCATTCTGACCTTTTTCATGCGTGTTTACCGAAGTTGAGTATGACTATTGCAACGTCTCTCATGTCAACGTGACCGTTTCCGTCCAAGTCTGCGAACACATTCCATCTCAACATGTTTGGATATGAGTTGAATGCGGCGACAACCAAAGAAATGTCTGTAGCATTAACTACACCATCATCATTGACGTCTCCCTTCAAAGCAGAATACGGTAAAACATAATGTCCGTCCACAGTCGTAAATGACATATCATGCAGATTGATGTCTGTGAGAAACGTGTTATCGCTCGGGTAAGGGTCCTATATGCAAAAGAGTTACTCCATATGCGACAATCTTGAATTCTATCTGGAACAGTATTCCGTCTCCAGTAAACGAGGGTTGTCCTGGACTAAAAGCCTCACCATAGATAAGCCGACCTGGGACAGAGACATCTTGGATTAATAATAGGGTCAAAAATCGGTTCAGGAAAAATGGCGTTAGGTGGAACATTTAGGCCGAAATAATTAAGCACCGTTTGATTCCACGTTAACATGATTTGAGCCGATCCTAAATCTGTGACATTAAAAAGTTGTATGTTGATAACAAAAGTGTCTCCGATCTGTCTTGTTCTCCGCTATGAAATTAAACCATTCATGCCCAGTTAAGGGATTGACCACTTTCACAACTGCAGGTCTCAGTCGCATATGCACTAATGGTTCTGAACGGCAATGCCAAAGAACAGCAAAATCAAGAATGGCATCGCCAAGCTTATTTCTGTTACGCATTGCCGACTTCTCACATAATACATTATGCAGACTCAAGTATAATCCTTATGCAAGAAGGTTCTGGTGGCAAAGCAATTCTTGGAAACTAATTTTCTTTTTCTTTTCTCAGATATTGTGCAAATAGTAAAGCCTCTTCTGAAATTAGAGTTTCAATTTCCTTCTGCACACGTTGGCTCGTGAGCCGTTCGGCTCACTCGCACGTTCCAGACGATACGCCGTTGAGTCTATGGCTCTTGCAAGATCATTCTTGCAAACCAGAAAAAGAAGTGGGAAACTAGTTGCTAGACTTCTTTCCAAATATAGACTCGCACGTAATTCCAGTAGACGTCAGTCAATCCTCTGTAAAGCGTGATTGTATTCGCTGTGGAGTCGACCCAAGCCAAACCAGACTCAACACCAGTCTTCATCAACCAAGCATCAGATTGGACGGCACCGAATGAATATTTGGCTCCTGCCAATGCGTATCCACCATCACGAGTCTGGACCAAAGCATATGCATTCCCACCGCCTGCACCTCCGTATGTTCTGTTCCACTGCATATTGCCACTCGCATCAGTCTTCACCAGCCAAGCATTACCATCTGAGACCTGCGAGCGCATATCCATCATCACTCGTCTGCACCAAAGCATACGCATCATCCCTGTCTGGACCTCCGTATGTTTTGTTCCATTGCATGTTGCCAGATGCATCAGTCTTAACAAGCCAAAAATCATCACTGCCAGCACCAAATGAGTACGTCCAGCCTGCAAGTGCTATCCGCCATCACCTGTCTGCACCAAAGCAGTGGCTTCATCATCGTTTGTTCCTCCATATGTCCTGTTCCACTGCATATTGCCACTTGAATCAGTCTTCACAAGCCAAAAATCAGTATAGCCATTTCCTATGGCTCCTGCAAGCGCGTATCCACCATCGGTTGTCTGCACCAAAGCATACGCCAAACTATAGCTTTGCCCTCCGTACGTTTTGTTCCACTGCATATTGCCACTTACATCAGTCTTCACCAACCAAGCATTACCGCCAGAACCTGTGAAACCTGCAAGTGCGTATCCACCATCACTAGTTTGCACCAAAGCATACGCATCCTCCCTGTACGGACCTCCGTACGTTTTGTTCCATTGCATGTTTCCATTTTCATCAGTCTTCACAAGCCAAAAATCACCAGTACCAGCACCGAAATGAAGTTGTGGCGCCTGCAAGTGCGTATCCACCATCAGTCGTCTGCACCAAAGCATACGCAAAATCATAGCTTGACCCCCCGTATGTCATGTTCCACTCCATGTTGCCCAGTCCATCAGTTTTCACTAGCCAAGCATCAGATTGGCCAGCGCCGAATGAATACGTATAGCCTGCTAGCGCGTATCCTCCGTCAGTCGTCCGTACCAAAGCCGATGCCGTTTCATCGTTGGGTCCGCCGTAGGTTTTGCTCCATCCTTGGGTGTAGCTTGTTAGACCGTAATATTTTTGGTGTGGTCCACTGTCCAGAGTGGTTTTTCCTTGAATATCCACGATTAGGTCTGTGCTATTCAGGTTGTGAGTCACATTGAAATATTGTCCGCACATGTCTGTGATGTTTATCCATCCAGTGTCATATTCCAAAGACATGACGGAGGACCTGTTTATCGGTGCCCCATGAGTGTTGAAAAGCGCGATTTCATACGCAATGTCCCTCATGTTAATTGTTCCATCTGGAACGCCTACAGTCGGACCGCTCACGTCCGCCCATTTATCATACTGACCTACGTCCAAAGTGCTACTCCTAGTCGGAGCAGCCATCAATAACACACTCATCAAAAACCCAATACTTAAGACCGCAACAAACAACCTTCCATTTATCAATAATTTCATCTTTCCCTCTCCCGCTACGCAGAGATCACTTAGAGAACAACTCAGACAAACATATTTGGCTTGTGGAATCCCAAACTAGACTAGAAACAGTGGAAAATTCCAAGATTCAAGTTTGGTCCAAAGCGTGCGCCTAGATACTCGTGAGCCGTTCGGCTCGCTCGCACGTTCCAGACGATACGCCTGATCTGTCGTCCGTGCGATTTTGGAGACGGTATAGAATGGACACAGTTGAGGTGAGAATGGAACCTATCAAGCATATGTGTACTCCATTGATCGATCCAGCGGGAATTCCGTATATGAACGAACTTGAGGCTACGGCACCTGGAGCAAGTATCCATGTTAGTGAGCAGACAAGTGTGATAAGCCCACCTACGAGCATTACAGAACACCAGAGCCTCTTGAGCCCAATCTTGAAAAAAAGTATGGAAGCTCCATCAATAGCACAACCTACGAGTGCGTATATGCCTAGGAAGAGTTCGTATCCATACACTATATTAAGAAGGTCAGGTGTAAACGTTCTCAGGTGCGGTCCTTGCTTTGACCATGGAAGAAACACTCCAACGATGCTCAGAAAAAGTCCTGTGACAGCCACAAAAAGCCAGATTCTTTCACTCATGTTTGAACCTCAAGTCAGAATCTCTTGTAACTTGATCGATCACACTTATCGTTCTACTGTTTAGAACACGCAACCAACCAGCTCAAGACACCAACCGCCATTCCGCGCGCCCTTATCGTGGCGGAGGTGCCAATCTGTTCCTTGCTCTTCTTTTCAGTTCGTTATTGATTATCAGGGTTACACCTAGCCCCAGTACTGCAATCCCAAGTGCGAGGAAGATGTAGTTATAGAAATAGTAGTACACTTTGACTAGAACTGCCTTGTCATTTTCTTGACCAAAGGAGAAGAAGCCGTAGGAGTTCTGCAAGTATAGACTATAATAATCATTCTTGGGAGATTCAAAGGCAAGAAAGCCGTTCGTATCAACGCTTGCCTGCTGGGTGATATTGCCTAGTCCGACATTCAACACCTGAGCTGACACCCTTCCGTCTCCGCCAGATACTTCTATGTCGAGTTTAACGTAGGTTCCACTAACGAAGAAGCCCAAGGCTTGGTTCATGCCTTGGCCGTTCGCGAGATATGGTCTAGATTCCCAGTAGAGGCACGAAGGAAGAAAGGCATACAAAGGCAGAAGACTGAGAACTAGAAAAATGACGCCAAAAAGAACCGTGATATAGCTCTTTTGAAAGAGCGAATAGGGCATAAACCGCCACGTTGTTTGAATAGTTGAACTCGCTATAAAGAATTATCGGATAGCGAGCTTGTGGGAAAGCGCGCGCGCCCAGCTTACCCGTACTGTTGTCTTTCAAGTCGAGCGAGTTTCTTCTTCTTTCGCTTATCTTCTCTTTCTTTCTTTTTATCAGGCTTAGAATTTTTCAGTTCCTCTCTTTGTCTTTCCTCTTTTGTAACCCACATTATTGCCTTCTTCTGAAATGAAAATAGACACTCTTTGCCTTCTTTTCTCGTTTGTGCTTGAACTACTAATGTCTGTTGACGGCGCATACGTTTCGATTGAAGTCAAAAACGGGTTTTTCCCATATAATATTCTATATGGGATTTTCCCTGTTTTGACTTTATGAACAATGTGGGAGCAATCATGTTTGTCGGATTATTCGTTCATAAGCTGGGAAATCTATTGCTAGACCGCCCGTCTTCAAGACTACCTCTCGAAGCGCTTTGTCATCAGTAACCAAGAGAATACCGTTTTTGGTAGCAGTTTCGGCTATGAGTGCATCTTTGATGTTGTTCTCGTGCTCCAGCGGCTTTCTTTTGTTGAGCTCGTTCAAAACATGTGAGTAGACTAAGCCATCGCCAAACTTCGCCATGTCAAATCTTGAAAAGTCAAATACTGCTGATTCCGTAGGAATTGCACTTTGAGGTATTGTACGAAAGACCGTCAGCAATTGGCTTCTTGTTCTATCATCAGTGGTCGCTTCCAATTCATCTCTTTGTACATGAGTAACGAAGTATTCGTGTTTTCCAGCGAGCAAGTCATACGGCGATTTCATCTTTAGTATCTTGCCGAAAATGTTTGTGTCAAACATGAATTTAGTCAAGATAGTTCTCACTCGAAGTGTTTATCTAGCGTTGGAAATACGCCATGCCTCTCTCAACGTCCGTTCTCTGACTTCTGTAAATTCCTTTAATCTTTCTATGAGCTGTCAAAGTCTTTGACAAAGAAGGCTCAGGCAAACGGTTGTTCCAATTGTCATAGCCCACAGCGACATGAATCGGTGCAATGTCTTCAATCCATTTGGCAAATATTTCAAGATCAAAATCCATTATGGGCTCAATTGAAATGAACTTTCGGTCATACTGCAAATCAATCATAGCTTTTGCTCTTTCAGCCACTGGCGGAGCTTTCGAAAAGTCGTATTGACCTGTTGGTCTCTATTGTTGCTCCCAATACAATGTTCTTTCGACACAGATGAACGAATTCTTTGTATCTACTAGGGTTTTTTGTTAAAAACAGAAAGTCGCTTGATGGTGAATTTCTTGTTGCCTCAATGACTCTCAGTATCCATTCTTTGGGTACCCATTCGCCGAAGAGATCGCCCATGTCAGAGACAAAGACAAACTGGTTTCTGAAACGCTTGTTCAGTTCATTTTCTGCGAGTTTCGGCGCGAACCCGTTCTTGTACTTTTCAGTGTTGCTAAGTCTCTCCAGAGCGAATCTCTTCGCCCAGCAGTAGCTACAGCCGTGTAAACAACCGATGACAGGGTTCCAAGTTTTCCATTTACCATCGATTTTGTCAGACATGCTTGCCAACCTGTTTTAGAGATACCTCTTTAAAGCTAGTTGTTTAGAACTCAAAAACAGAAAAGGCTTCTGCTCTTCCTCATACTATATTACAGAAAATCGGTCCACATTGTCTGCGTCTGTTTTGACAAGCATTCGCTGTCGTGTAGAGGGTGCAACTATTCGTGTTGGTTGAAGTTGAGGACGATTATGACTATGTCTCTCATGTCTACTCGACCGCTGTGGTCTAGGTCTGCAGCGGGGTTAATTGTTTGTTACGTTGTTTCCACACACAATGATATTTGAAGAATTGGCAAGGAAAATGGCATCCAAGTCATTTATTATCTTGTTTCCAGCAAGATTGTTATTTACAGAATACTCGAGCCGAATGCCATAGTCAAATGCTTCAATTATCATATTCTTGATTGTTACGTTGCTTCTTCCAGTTGAAAGCACTCCAACTATGAATGTTCCATACTCACTGCCAATTCCTGTGCCTTCAAGGACATGGCTCGCCCCGTCAACCATGATGCCGTCTCTCTCGATTACTATAGAACCACTAATATCGTCAGTTAAGGTGTAGGTAATGTTGTCCGCGGTATAGATAGGCGCTGTCGGTGGGTCTATGCTTCCGTCAGCCCGTATGTAAATGGTTCCTTGTGCCCGCACTGGTTGAACGTTAAATGCCAGTGTTAACATGCTTGTTACCAGCAAAACAAACAGAACTACAGAAAATACTCGCTTCAGCAATTCCTTTCCCCAAACTACAAAAGGTGTAACCGTTAGATACCACTTATGGATAAATCTTCTATGACAATGAAAGCCTTTTAAGCCCAATTTGACCATTATATTAGCATCAGAGGCAAAAATATGACCAAAATCAAAAAAGAGTCAGAGGCGAAGCCTCAGGCTGATGTCCTAGACCAAACTAGACTACGCGCGCCCACCTTTCCTTTACAGAGCCATTATTTAAGAGATTTGGGTCACAAAAACGTCGCTCAATCCAGTAGGTCCGAGAGTTTTTAGACAGCCTTAAGCTTGCTTTCGTCCTCTTTGCGAAGCCGAGTTGCTTTGGGAATAATGATGTGCAGTACACCGTTCTTGTACTCAGTCGTCGCGGCATTCGTCACCAGATGTTTGCCAGGCAATTCGATTTTCTTGTAGAAGTTTTTGGCTTTGATTTCGATGAATCCTTCGGTGAACTTCAAGTCTATATCATCCTTTTCGACACCAGGCAGTTCAACGTACATCTTGACAGTTTTATCCTCATCAAAAATGTCCACCAACGGCTCACGCGATTCCTTCAACGCAGCTTTCGGCAATCCAAACAGCTTGTCGGGCGACGGTCGTCTCTTCGAAGGCTTCAAAGGCTCAATAGGTTCAAGCGATGGCAACGACTCGTCCAGTCCAAAATGCCCTTTTATAGTGTATCCTTTCATGTCTGGTTCGTCTATCTTCTTGACTTCCCAAGTGCCCTTTATTTCACCGTTCTGGATTCTTTCAAGGATCTTCTCCAGTTCACTGTGAGATTTTCGCATTAGCTTGAATAAGTCAAGGTCTTCGAATATGTCTCTGAAATCGTCATCAAACGACAACATTACTCACCTCCCTCTTCTCCTTCCATTTCATCAATCGATTCAATCAAACGGCGCAACGCCAAACTCAACATCATGAACGTCCCGCCGAACTCGGAACAAGCATACCTACCTCTCCCAGTCTTCTCCACCAAGCCGCCCTCCTCCAGCTTCCTCGAGTTTTCCCACACAATTTTCGGGTTCAAATCCAGATCCTGCATGAAATCAGCGAAGCTCAGTGAACGATCTTCAGACTCCATCAAGTCCCTCATCATTCTCAGACGCGTTTGATGCGATAGAGCTGTGAATATCTTCGAGAACTGCCTGAAACTTTCCTCACTGGCTTTGAATTCGTCTTCCAACGTCTGTTTGGGCCAGTCTTCTGGGGACAAGGGGATTTCAAAGAGCGTTTCTCCGTCCCGGACTAACCGAAGCTTGAGTTTCACTTGTTCCTCGCTTCCTTTATTACCAAAACGTAATTACCGTTGGGTAATATATAATCTTACCTATTGGTAACAAAACAAGATCGTAGCTAAATAAAAATGGACGAGAAGAAAACCATGACAAGAACCACCAGCACAGTCATCAAGACACAAGCCACACGCCAAAAAGCTATAAAATACGACGCGTCACATTTCAACTCGCAGCGGAGTCACATGAATGACATCGTCTTGATCGGCGACAGGTTCTTAACAAGTCTATTCAAATTCGTAGGAGTAGACACCGTCGAAGAACCAAACGATGAATTAGCAGCCAAAAAAGTCTGCGACTTAGTCGCCGACGAACAATACAAAATAATTATGATAACCGAAAATGTGGCATTCAAATTGACAGAATTGAGAAACAACCTCCTAACAACACACAGGCTCTACCCGATTTTTGTAGTCGTCCCAGGATTGGAGCAGACTTTCGGCGAGAGAGAAAACCAGCTGAAACAACTCGTAAGCCAGAGTCTCGGAATAAAACTGAAATTCGGTGACTAAAATGTCCTTTGAAGAAATAAGAAATCTCGTTCAAAAAGAAAAAGAGGCCGAACAGAAACTTGCAAAAACGCGCGAAGAGGCAACCAAAACAATACAAAAAGCCGAAGAAGACGCGAACAAGATCCTTCAAGAAACAGAGAAGCAAGACTACGACCGCTTTTTCAAGAAAAGAACACTTGAAATCGAGGAAAAAAAGAAGACGATTGAAGAAGACACAGAAAGAAAAATCGAGACGTTAACAAAAGTCGCCAAAAAGAACATGAAGAAGACAATTTCATTCATCATCAACACGATTCTCGGAGAATGATCGACGTGGAAAACTTGAAGTCACAAGTAGATTTTCTTCATGAGATGGAAACCAAAGAGATAATCGAAGAAGCAAAAGAAAAAGCCGAAAAGACAATCAAGGAAGCGCAAGCAAAAGCTGAAAGAATCAGAAGTCAAAAGATGGAAGAGAAGTCAAAAGAACTAGATGAAAAAGAGGAGCGAGATCTCGCCAAAGCCAAAACTGACAGCAAAAACAAAATTCTGAACATCAAGTTCGGCCTCTTTGAAGAGACGATGACCAAGGCCGAAGAACAATTGAGGAAAATCCTCGCGAACGACAAGAAATATACTGAAAGCCTGTGCAAACTAATCGTCGACGCAACGACCAAACTGAGCGGGACAGAGTTTGAAGTTCTGACAAATTCACGAGACAAGGAATTTGTGAGCAAGAACCTGAAACATATGGAAGAACAGGTCTCTTCCGTGAAAAGCAAACAAGCACGACTAAGGATTGGAAAAGTAACAATAGAAACTGTTGGCGGCGCCATCATCAAAACAACAGACAAGAAACAAATCTTCAACAACACGTTGGAAGCGAGAACAGTCACCTTCCGAAACGAATCGGGTCAAAAAATCTTCGAAATGCTATTTGAAGGTTCAGAAGAATGAGAGAAGGCGAAATCAAAAGAATCAGCGGTTCAGTCGTCGTAGCCACAGGAATCAAGGACGTGCGCATGGGCGAGATAATGGAGGTTGGCAGAGAAGGATTAGTCGGAGAAGTAATACGGCTGAACGAAGACGTTTTCACCATTCAGGTCTATGAACAGACAAGCGGTGTCAAACCTGGAGAAAAAGTTGTGGGAACCGGACACAGACTCGTTGCAGAATTGGGACCAGGCTTACTGACAAACGTTCTGGACGGCATTGGGAGACCGCTCGAACCAATTCTGACGCTCAGAGGACCCTTTCTATCAAGAGGCATCAAAATCAACATGCTTGACAGACGCAAAAAGTGGCATTTCAACCCAATCAAGAAGAAAGGAGATTCAGTTGCAGAAGGCGACGTTCTAGGTGAAATCCAAGAAACAAGAATGCTCAAACTCAAGATCATGACACCTCCAGGCGTCCAGGGAAAAATCACAGACATACGCGAAGGCGACTTCACAGTTGTCGAACCAGTAACAACGCTCCAAAACGAAAAAAACAAAATCGAAGTCACATTGATGCAGGAATGGCCTGTGAGGACGCCGAGGCCTTCCAGAAACAGATTACCTATCAGCGAACCCTTAATCACTGGACAACGCGTCATTGACGCGATTTTTCCAATTGCAAAAGGCGGCGCAGCATGTATTCCAGGCGGATTCGGCACGGGAAAAACGGTCGTGCTCCAGCAACTCGCTAAGTGGAGCGATGCGAACGTTATTGTCTACATCGGTTGCGGTGAAAGAGGAAACGAAATCTGTGATGTAGTCAGAGATTTTCCAACACTTATGGATCCCAGGACTGGAATTCCTCTCATGGAGAGAACGATAATAATAGCCAACACAAGCAACATGCCCGTCGCGGCAAGAGAAGCAAGCATCTATCTAGGAATCACCATCGGCGAATACTACCGAGACATGGGCTACAACGTTGCATTGTTAGCAGATTCAACAAGTCGTTGGGCCGAAGCACTAAGGGAAATATCTAGCAGGCTCGAAGAAATGCCTTCAGAGAAAGGCTATCCAGCCTATTTGCCCGACAGAATCGCTGAATTCTACGAACGGGCAGGCATGGTTGAAACGACAGGAAAACCAAATCGAGAAGGTTCAGTTACAATAATCGGAGCCGTATCACCGCCAAGCGGAGACTTCAATGAACCAGTGACAATTCACACGCTGAGATTCACTGGAGTTTTCTGGGCTCTCGATGAAGAGTTGGCTTACAGAAGACATTTTCCTGCAATAAACTGGTTGAAAAGCTACAGTCTCTACGTTCCTGAGCTTGAAGAGGGATGGGCTCGAGTCTTCGGTGGAGAAATCGAAAGACTGTCAAAAACATGGGGAGGAGAACTGCGGAACTTCATGCAACTCAGAGCGCTTGCACTCAGGCTACTCAGTGAGTCAGCAGAGGTGGAATCGATAGCTCGAATAATCGGCGAAAGCGCTCTGCCAGACGAACAAAGACTCATACTACTCACAACAGAACTAATCACAGAAGGCTTTCTCAGACAGAATGCCTATGACATTGACTCCTACTACACCCCGCCCAACCAAATCCTCTTGTTAAATCTGATTCTCAGTTTCTATGAAAAGGCAGAGGCTCTAGTGAAAAGACAGATTCCAGTGAGAGAAATCATTGACCTGCCCGCATTATCCTTGGTTAGAAGAATCAAAGAGTCTGAAAAAGCTGAAGAAGAGATCTTGAGAGTGAAAAGAGAAATCGACGAGCAATTGGAAGCCGTAAGCAAACGTTACGTGGTCGAGGAACAATGATGGAGTTGGTCAAGTGGCTGAACTAATCGAAAACATACAAGGGAAGCAGTACAGAGGCGTAAGAGAAATCAAAGGTCCCCTTCTCTTCCTTGAAGGGGCTGGCGACGTTGGCTACGATGAGATAGTTGAAATCCGAAGTTCCACCGGAATAGAGAGAATGGGCAGAGTCCTTGAAGTGAGCAAGGATCTGGCCGTCATCCAGGTTTTTGGAGACCCGACTGGACTTCAAATTGACAGCGTTGTCAGTTTCAAAGGAAACTCCTTCCAAATTCCTGTTTCGAAAGAGATTCTGGGCAGAGTGTTCAACGGGAAGTTTGATCCAATCGACGGGTTGCCACCAATCTTTTCGAAAGAATTGAAGGATATTAACGGTTCACCGATCAACCCTAAAGCTAGAGTATATCCAAGTGAATTCATACAGACCGGAGTTTCCACGATAGATGGAATGATGTCACTGGTCAGAGGCCAGAAACTTCCAATATTCTCAGAAAGCGGTTTGCCACACAACAGACTAGTAGCACAAATACTCAGACAAGCAACTGTTCTAGGCGAGAAAACGAATTTTGCAGTTGTTTTTGCCGCTCTAGGCCTTAAGAATGATGAAGTCAGATTCTTCGTCGATGAACTCAAGAAATCAGGCACTCTCGACAGGTCAGTTCTGGTCTTGAACCTTGCCAACGATCCTGCAGTCGAAAGACTGTTCACACCTCGAATCGCCCTAACCGTAGCAGAATACCTAGCATTCGACCTAGATTATCACGTCTTGACCATTCTAAGCGACATGACAAACTATGCAGAAGCCCTCAGAGAACTCAGCGCCGCAAGAGAAGAAGTTCCAGGAAAGGCTGGTTACCCGGGATATCTTTACAGCGATCTGGCATCAATCTATGAAAGAGCAGGAATAATAGAGGGAAGAAAAGGATCCTTGACGCAGATGCCTGTTCTAACGATGCCAGGAGGAGATTTTCACCATCCGATCCCTGACTTGACAGGTTACATTACTGAGGGACAGATTTTTTTTGACCGAGACTTGAATTCTCGAGGAATTTACCCGCCGATAAATGTCCTGCCATCACTCAGCAGACTCATGAGGAAAGGAGTCGGAGGCACCAAGACCAGAGAAGATCACCATGACGTTTCCGATCAACTCTACGACAGTTATGCTCAGGGTGTGAAAGCAAGACAACTGGCACGAATCGTCGGTGAAATGGAATTAAGCGACCGTGAAAGAAGCTTTCTGAAGTTCGCCGAAGCTTTCGACAGGCATTTTGTCAATCAAAGCGAATACGAAAACAGAAGCGTTCAGAGAAGCCTCGATATTGCATGGGAAGCCCTTTCTATCCTTCCTGAGGACGAACTTGTCAGAATACGCGAAGAATTCCTCCGAAAATACCTCCCGAAACATGAAAAATAACGAAGGGAAAGAATGTCACTCACGGGCAGAGTCACCGCAACAAGAGGAGCTCTAATAAAACTCAAAACCAACCTTAAACTGGTCACTGACGGAAAAAACATTCTGAAAGTGAAGAGAGATCGCTTAGTAGGAGAACTCAACAACCTTATCAAAGAGTTTGACAGAAGAAAAAAGCTTGAAAATCGCCTCACAGGAGTCTACGAGGACTTCAAAGAAGCAACGGCAAACCTGGGTTACGAACACGTTGCTTCAACCTCCCTATCGATTTCAAAAATCAAAATCCAAGTCAGACCAATCTCGATTATGGGTGTCATTGTACCCAAAATAACCGTCAAAGAGAAACCGCGAATAGATTCGATCGAAGACATGGAATTGTACAAAATCGCTAATGACATGAGAGATTTGATTGATGAACTACTGCACGTAGCTCAAATCGAGACTGAGATTGAAAGGATAGCCAATGAATTATTGAGAATAAATAGAAAAGTTAACGCTCTCGAAAGAGTGATCATACCATCTGCCGAAAAACAAGTCAGATACATTGAGGAATTGCTGCTAGACGAGGATCTAGAGGAGTTCAGCAGAACCAAACATGTTAGAAATGTGATAGGCAGGGAGAAAGTCTGACATCTCCAAAGATTGTGTACTTCGTAACAAGAGTTCACGGTCTCAAGCGTCACTTGTTGACTTCCGACGACTACGTCAGGCTGCTCAAAGTTGGAAACAATGAAGGAGTGACAAATCTCCTATCAGAGAGAGACTATTCGACCGATCTAAACAAGTTCCCCCCGAAAGAAGTGAACGCATATCTGCTAGAGAAAATCGTCTACCAGAAACTTTCTGATCGATTTACATCAATTCTACAAATAGCAAGCGGAAAAATAGGCGACGCGTTACAGCAATATTACAGGAAACTCGAGGTTGAAAATCTAAAGAAAACAATAAGATCAAAGCACGAAAATGTCCGAGTGAATGAAAACCAGCTGATCCCTATCGCCAGGAAATATCAGACAGTGAATTTTCCAGCATTATTGGAAGCTCGCAACATGCCAGAAATGATTTACCTATTGAGCGAGACTCCATACAGCGTACTGAAGGACAAACTGGATCTCTACAACAGATACAGTAACCCCTTGATTCTCGAAGCCACCACCGATAGCGTATACTACCAAAATCTTTGGAAGAAAATTGAAGATCTACCTGACAAAGACTACATCGAACAACTGATTGGAACCGAAATAGACCTCAAGAATCTTCTCCTTGTCTTCGCGTCCAAACAGATGAACATGGATCGCGAACTTTTCGACGAGATGATCATGAAAACTCATTACCGGCTGCAAAAGAACATGATCGAACCAATGTTTGACGCACAATACAGAACGATACCTGAGTTACTCAGGTGGCAGGATTACGTCGAACTGGCAAGAGAAGCAGTTGATTTGTTCCAGAAAAAGATGTTTACAGAAATAGAGAACTCCTTCTCCCGACACGTCTATTCTAATGCCGAAACAGCCATGACGAGAAAACCTAACTCTTTGGTCTACGTGTTTGCCTATCTCAGTCTCTGTTTTAAAGAAGCCAGAAACTTAACAACTCTGAGCATGGCCAAGCAAATGGGGTTAAATGAAGAAAAGACTCGGAATCTTCTTTTCATTTAGACGACGGAAGGCAATTTACCCATAATCAATATTGCGATCAGAAGACCGTAAATTGCGACACCTTCTCCAAGACCAGCCAATATCAAAACCCAAATAGACGTTTCTGGTCTCTCAACTATTGCCGCCATTCCCGCACTAGCCGCCCCAGATATGGCGATTCCCGCACCTAAGCATGATCCGGCAACCGCTATCGCAGCTCCAATTAAGCCCAGTCCGTATTGACTCCAGAACTCGGCTGGAATCGTAGCTTGACTCTGTTGAACTGAACCAAAAACCAGACTGCGTGTCAAAAAGGCAAACAATGCAGTTGGTATAGCGATTCCGAACAGAAGAGCGAAAATGAAAGTCCGCTTTCGCAAAATGTTTTGCGCGGCACTCCGTTTCTTTTGCTTCCTCTTACCCAACAGGTTTTACCCCCATAACAAAATGGATTTTCATATTTTAAGTCTTTGCTTCAAGCTTTGTCCTGAAAGGCCTGTACAAAGTGCCTTCTCCTATGAAGAATTTCGTGGAAAACTCGTAGTACATTAATCTTGTAGATTGTATGAAAGCTGCAAACCCTTCAATCAAGAAGACGATGACGTTCATAAAGAGAAGACTGGGTATGTTCCCAATTGTTCCGGCGAACACCGTTGCGGCATAAGCCAACGCTCCATGGGCAATTGCGAAAGCTGCCAAACGTATGTATGAAACCGAGTTTGTCAGATAGGACAAGAAGATTTCAAACCCTTCGCCGAATCCCATTACGAGTTGATCAAAGAACTTGCCCTTTTTGTGTTCTATCCGCGATTCGATCAAAGGATAGAGAAAAATCAGAGCTAAACTACTCACTGCAATTATAGAGAAAATGATCGTGCCCTGCTGCACGAAGACACCGAAATCCATGCTTCTCAGGTAAGTGACTGCCAGGACTATTCCTGTCAGGTAGAACAACAGACCAAGAATCCCGCGTCCGCTCAGAATTGCCAGCGGCAATTCACGTCTTCTAAACCTGTTGATAATATTCAGAACCAAACCCAAAACCAGTTGGGCAGCACCGAAAATAAGCGCGACAGTAATGATCTGTGAAAAATTCTGCAAGGGATTGAGTATCGTTCTGGGAAGAATTTCCATCAGGAAGAATTCGTTGTAAAGAGAACCGAAAAAGATGGCAGAAATGCCGCAGCAAATTATTATCTGCCCGAGTCTTCGCGTGGTATTTCGAGAGAAACTGAACAGGCCAGTCTTCTTGCGCGTCAGCAGATAGCCTAGGAATATGAAGATTGATCCTCCGCCCATATCTCCAAACATTATTCCGAACATCGCGATGAATAGAGCAGCATAGATTGGAGTTGGGTTGATCTCAAAATAGCCGGGAGTACCTTGAATGTTCACGAAAATGGAAAAAGGTCCCGCGATGCCTTTGTTCTCGAAACTCGAAGGCACTTTGTCAACGGGTTTCGGGTCCTCAAGTTTTAGGTAAACGTCTTCTTTGGGTACAATCTCTTCGATCCCACGTTTCATAGCATCAATCTTGCTAGTAGGGATCCATCCTTCAATCAGACTCCTCTTCTTGGTTCGAAGCAAGGATCGCTTCATCGTTTCTACTTGCAAAGTTCCGAACGCTTGAGGCTCAAAAGATTCGAACCTCTCTCTCATTCTCGAAAGCCGATTTCTGACGCCCTGAATTTCCTCGTCTTTGAGATGTACGGCATTTTCAGTTTTGTCCAGTGCCGCCTTGGGGTCTGGGTCTGTTTCAGATGGAAAATTGAATTCTTCAAAATTGAGTAACTTCAATGTCGTTTCCAAGAAAGGTTGATCTTCAACTGAACCGGTCAGGGCTGTAAAAGTGTCTCTGTCTTTTCCCGGTTTTGCGACATATACAACGCTGGTTCCTGACGTGTATCCGTCTAGCTTGCTCAATCGCAGGTTATTTAGAAAGCCTACCTTCACGAAAACGTGTTTGAAGGTTCCGATTGTGTCAACCGTGAGCCCGACTGAATCTAGGAGTTTCAAGTGTTCTTTCAGCTCATTCAGGCTCTTTTTTTCTGTTTCAGCCGTATTCAGACCTTTCGTTATTTCATCGAGTTCTTTCTCGATTTCTGTGACAAACGAGCTGATTTGTTCCAAGTTAGCTTCTGGCAGTTTCTCCGTCGTTGCCAGATGTTCTTCAGTTTTCACTCTTTGTGAAACAGAATAGAGTCTGTCACGAAGCCTAGAAAACCTCGTTTGGACCTCTGTCGAATCCAATCCTGAAGCACGTTCGGACAATGCCTCTCTTGTAAATTGAACCGCGCCCATTTCGCCAATCTTCCGCAGAGCACTATCTTCATAACCCGTGGGCACTGCCATCCAGAATCGTTTCATCGGAGTTGCTCTGAACATGCTTCTTGGCTCTCTGTCCAGTCTATTCGGTTATCAATGACCAATTTCTTAATTTGTCATTCGGTCGAAAAGCATCATTCTTGCCTTGTAAACGTCCGTTCGAATACATGAGCCACGTTCGTGTACCCATTGGAGACGCGAGCTAATGTTCCATGCTCGCATTTAACGAGACAGTCGTCAATCATATTTTAGAAAGAGAAGAGCGCACGCGGAAAACCATCAATCTAGGTTTTGCGTCTCCACAAGTGAATTCGACCAGAACTGACGACCACCTGCTTGTTCTCCACTAGTCCTCGTTTCCTTGCTCGCACAAGATACTTTGACATGGTCCCAGCACTTAAGCAGGCGTTCTTGGCAATGTTTCTAGAATTCATCCAGAAACCACGTGGCATTTCGTTAATCGCCTTTTCTGCCTTACTCGTTTTTGTTATGTTCGTCATAACACCCATGCTCCTGTTCAGCGCGCGCGATATTAGGCTAAAGTGGATATGTTGGTACCAAGTCAGGCGGTTCTCTTTCTTCAGGTTCTTCGGGCGGAACGTTGTCATATACTTTTTTCAGCAGTATTGGTGGCAGAACAGTGGTTATCATTACCATGCCGATTATTGCGGCATATATACTTTGGCTGATGACTCCCGCTGTAATGGCTACTCCAGCCACAATTAGCCCGACTTCTCCGCGAGAAATCATCCCGATGCCCACCCTGAGCCCCTTATCTTTGTCTTTCAGGAAGTGAACTGCAGGCAAACCGCACCCAATCATCTTGCTCAAGATTGCTATCGAAACCAGTAATAGGAAGAAACCGTAGAAGCCCAAATCGGAAGTTATGAAGCTTCGAATGTTGAAAGCAGCGCCTGCAAGTGCAAAGAAAACAGGAGAGAATATTGTGCTTATTTTCTTTGCATAGTCGCGCACTTTGTCAATGGCTTCCGAACTTGACACGGCCATTCCAGCGGCGAAGGCGCCCACGATAGGTGATAACCCGATATATGCAGCTAGGGCTGCAGCCCCGAAGCAGGATGCGGTGGCAGCGGCTTCAACAGTTTCCTCCGACCTTCCACGCGACGTCAAGTTAATCAGCTTAGGAAGAATAATCGAGGCCAACACCACTAGGACAAGCCATAATATGAGAGACTCCAGCACTGTCAGAACCACGTTTAACGGGTTTATGGCGGCAGAATTTGAGATAAAAGAGACGATGACGCCCAAAATAGCCAGCCCCAACACATCGTCAACAACCGCGGCACTGACCATGATTTTTGATTCCACAGTTCTAGAGCGTCCAAGTTCTCGCATAACCAGTGAAGTTATGGAAATGCTTGTCGCAACCAAGGAAGCGGCAATAACCAGACTAGCGCCAACACTCAGCCCAAGAAGCAATGAAAAACCATAACCCATGATGAACGGAACTATGACGCCAACGGTCCCGATGAAAAAGCTCGATGAACCGAGTCGTCTGAAATCGGTAAAAGTCATTTCTAAACCAGCCACGAATAATATGAGGATGCCGCCGATTTCCCCAAATACGAGCACAATTTCGTTTAACTCTATTACGGGCGTGCCACCTACAACTATGATTGAACCCAAAGCGTAGGGTCCAAGCACAACTCCTGCAAACAGTTCGCCCAAAACGGAGGGAATCCTGAACCCTGAAAAAAGTTCCCCCAGAACCTTCGCTGAGAAAACCAAAATGCAAATGGTCACAATAGCTCTCAGCGCCAAGTCTAAAACCATTTTCTCAGGACCCTTCCTGCAAGTTTGCTACCTTATGCCCACGACAACTCACCTTCACATAATCTGTGCCTGATTCTGTCTGGGTTAGTTAGGCTAATTTCTTGTTTTTCGTGTACTTTTTTGGAAGCTCTTTCTTCTTTTTTTGTTTGTTCGGCATTCTTCTGCTTCTCCTCAGTTTTTGTGTCGTTGTTATAACGCGATTGCAATTAATATAAACGATTGCTTATAACCACTTCTATTTTGCTATATTGAATGCTTAACCAGAATTCAGTAATAAATATTTCTAAATGAGTATATTAATCGGGAACCCCGTAAGTGTTATAAATCCTTGAGAAGTTCATATGGGAACTAGGGCTGTCCGTATTGTCTGACGAGATTGTTGTTTCGGGTGAGGACGCCTTAAAGGTTGCTGACGCGTTAAACTCGACAAGTTTACGAGTGTTGCAGTTGCTCTCAAAAGAACATCTGGATATTTCAACGATAGCCGAGCGGCTCGAGTTAAGCCAGCCATACGTCAGTGGGCAAGTTCGCAAACTCCAGGAAACAAACCTGATAAAAGTCAGCTATGAAAGTGGCAAGAGAGGAATTAGAAAGATCTGTGAATTAGCAGTGAAGAAAATCATCATAGAGATTCAGCCTTTATGATGTGCACGCTGGCGAGTTCCTGATTGGTTACTGAAATTATAATTGCACGCGCTAACACGTGGTTGACAAAATGGAGAAGTATAATGTTCTCCATCTTGTTCCTATGCTGTGAAGCCACAGCATCTTACTTAACGCACGTCAGAAAACCAACGAAAGATGCGACGTACTAGTGCTTTGATAAAGCCGAACAGACTCAGAATTACGCCTGCGATGCTGTCACAAAGTCTGACAAGTCCTCAATGAACCCCATCGGGACACCTAGGGACAGTTCGTCTCTTTTAATATTTGTAATTTGCTATTGTTATAGGCAATAGGTAAACCTTTTTAGTATTCCTGTACTGTATACAGTGAGGAAAAATGCCATTCAAGAAAAAGAGTAAAAAGAAGAAGCGCAGGAAAAGAGCGCGCAAGAAAGAAAGGAGAAAAGCCAAACAAGGACCATTAGAACAAATAGTCTTCGTGGCACGTGAAAAAACCGAAAAATAATCTAGTGTGAGTGATATAATGTCAATTGACAATTGGAGTATCGCTGTTCTGTGGTGCAATCGCGTGCGCTATCGCACACGCTCTCTCGCGTAAATGGATAGGGAAGGAAAGGGTGGAATAACCTAGCAATACCGCTCTACTTTAGCCCTTCTGAGGAAGTACAAAGGATATGAAAGGGTCACAGTCCTTCCCTGGCGCTAAACAAAAACGCGCCAAAAGCTACTATGTAGAAGATTACTTATAAGTTTGCCGTATTGGTGATAGTAATAGTAAATTAGTTATACTGACGCGCGTGTCAAGGACCGTTGGGTTAAACAGTTGAGATCTCCATTATCTTTCTAACCACGTCGATGCCTGCGACCACACCTATGATGCGATCAGTTTCATCGACAACGAATGCATGATCTTCTTCGCGTTTTATCATCATGTCCGCGGTTTGCTCTAAGCTTGTGTTCCTGGCTATGATCAGCGGTTTGCGCATGAGTCTCTCTGAGAGATGCTCTTCCATTTGTCGAGAATCAATATTTCCAAGATCTTCAAGGGTCACTGCGCCCACGACTCTTTGATGATCATCCACGACAGGCAGAACACGGAATCGTGTTTTCTCAAAGGCTTCCAAGGCCTCCTTTACTGTTGAACTGTCAAGCACCGAAACTGGTTGTTTAGTCATGAAACTCTCGGCGAACATACCTTTGAGCTGTTCAGGGAATGAGACCTTGGCTTTTGCGTAGAATTTTCCCAAGGCTAGCTCTTCGGCCTTTAACCTCGTGCGTGGCTGGATAGAATAGAAAGACGCATTCCCTGAGACTAGATAACTGACTCCACTTGCAAGAAGAGCGGGTATAGCATATATTCCGCCCAGCGTTTCGACTACGAAAGCAGTTGGAGTCAAAACAATCTTGTGTGTCCCAGCAAGTAGAGCCGCCATGCCGACCGCCACAAATATAATCTTGAAGTTGATGTCGGTTAAGCTGGAAAAGAGGAAGCCAATGCCCGCGCCAATTACGATGGTCGGGAAGAATAGACCTCCGCTTCCTCCAAAATTCAGTGTAATTATTGTAGCGAATGTCTTGAGCAGAATTATCGCCAGCACCAATGCAACAGTGAAACTTGTTCCATTAATTATTGCATCCACGAAGTGCGTGCCAACCCCAATAGAGTAAATTGAGAAATAGCCCGTTATACCCTAAAAGAACCGTGCCCTAATGCGATTACACCGATACTTCCAGTCTTCTTTCTGATTAAGCCTCTCAGACGTTCGCCACCAGAAAACGCCTTGGTGAAAAAGATGGCGTACCCACCACATATCAAACCTAAAACCAGAGAAAGAAGTATTTCATTCAACGAGATCTGTGCTTGAACTGTGTTTCCGAATATCCTTTCACTGCCCAAAATGAGTATTGAAATCATGTATGCCGGTATCGAGGCCACAATTGCCTCAATGAATGTTTCCATGTCCAAGTCGTTTCTGTAGGGAATCTCCAATGCAAAGAGAATACCTGTCAGTGGCGTTCTGAACACGGCAGCGAGACCTGCGGCTGCTCCAGCGATGAATATTCTCCTAACGTTGTATATGCGAACTCCCAGACGTCTTGAAACGTTGGATGCTACGCCTCCTCCAATAAGCAAGCTTGGGCCTTCAGGACCTGCACTGCCTCCGAACCCTAGGGTGAAAATCGCGGCAAACGTCTTGGCAATCGTGTCGCGGACGCTTATTTCGCCATTGCTCAGGTGATATCTTTCCAGAACCAGATGAGTACCGCTCCCAGTGCTCTTGGTCTCAGCAAAGACTTTCACTATGGCAAATGACGCTACGAGCGCGAGAAAAGCGAACAGAAAATAGTACCAGCTAGAAGCCTTCAGAATGTTAAGAACCGGATTCCAGATACTCGTGTACAAAAGGTACATTCCAGACGTCAAAACAGACGCGATAATTCCTATACCAGCGATGAGCAGATAGTAGTACTTATTACGGCTTATGATTCTGCTCATCTCTTGGAACAACTCCTAACCCTAACTCTGCGTATTGAAACCAGAACTGAGAAGAGACCTTTAATCCTTTTCTCACAATTAAAGCGGTGCGTTGAGTATTCAGGTCACCGTCCGTAAAATCTAATGCGAACCTGTTGCGCGTGACTCGAATAACTAAAAAAACGAGGTTGAGCCTTTGCTGGCACGGGCGTCTCGGTTTTCTGAACTTATACTACTAGGCAAGCAAGAACAACAAGCCGTATAGTGTGGGGCTAACATGACCAACGCCGTCGAAAAGCATGCCAACCACATCTGCGGCGGACATCGATTCTATCTCACGAGTTTCATCTGAATGAGGTTTACGACGTAGCTTGCGCTATTTAAGCGCGAGTTTCCATGGAATTCTCGCTCGTTTCTAATCGCCTCCGATTAACACAATGCGGTTAAACTATCCTAGTTATGTGTGCACGTCTCAAAGAGAATTTCTAGCAATACTACGTGCAAAACGCAATCCACTTATGGATGGAGCAACCTAATCAATTTCTGAGAAGTCTGCCAGAACTGACACGCCTTGCAGTGAAATTGCTGTGAGAAGAGTAAGAGATTTGCTTGATCTTGTGGTATACACCCCGTTTTATATTGTCAAATCTGTTTGGATTCAACTTTCGATACTGGGTTCGATGTTTGTTTTTGGAGCTTTGATTTTCATGTATTATCAGGGGCTGGATCTGTTGACTGCACTTCTTGGAGCTGTTTCAACGATCACGACTATAGGGATCTACAATCCTGGCATCGTCACTATGCCAGCTTCTGAAAAGGCTCTTCTAATAGTAGTTTTCATACTCAGCGTAGGGTCAGCAGCTTCTCTCGTCCAAGGGACATTTGCGGTTGCTCTGAAGAGCGAGCTGCGGGCTGAGAAAACAACAACAAGGAGGGTAAATAGAATGAAGAATCACGTGATAGTTGTAGGTTACAAATTCCTAGGCAAGTACGTTGTCGATAGTTTGAAGTCGCTGGGCTTGGAGTTTGTTGTCATAGCAAAGGCAAACGATCAACTTGAAATGCTTAGAAAGGATGGAATAACGGCTGTGGGGGGACCGACTACACACATTTATGAGACTCTTAAGAAAGCTGGGGTGGAGAAAGCTAGCTACCTAATATCCACCTTTGATGACGACGGAGACAACATGCTTGCCGTTTTGACCGCAAAGAAGCTCAACAAAAACATCCATGCAGTCTCCATCATAAATGATAAGGAGCTAGTAGAAAGTGCCAAGGCTGCAGGAGCAGACAAAGTTGCACCCATCTACGACTTAATAGGAAAAATGCTGGCATCTTCGGTAATTTCCAATGAAGTGGCCGGCATCGTTCTATCTGAAAAGCTCAAATCCAAATACGTCGTTGGATTCGAAATCACTTCTCAAGGAATAAAGTATGGAGACATAGATAGAGGCGATCCCGTGCTACTGGTCTACCGAAATGGCGAGATAATTCACAATATGACCGACAACTTTGAACTGCAAAAAGGAGATTTTCTATACATACTCGCCGATGACCAGTCAGCAGCATCCTTCAAGAAAAGACTTGAATCATTGCCAGCAAAACACGGCGATAAAGAATAATATCCCACGCAGCTTGTTCATTACGCGCGTGCAAAGAAAGAATGCAGTCAGAGTCCGCTCCGAAGGCAATCAGAAATTGACACAAGCAATGTGATTTAGCAACGCGCGCGCTAGATGTCTAGACACTTACCCAAGGTTTTTCCTCTTACTGGCCAAATCGCACTATGTTCCGTGCGCATTGGCAAAGAAAAGAGCTGCCAGTCGCATTCAGCTTTCGGGACTGAAAAGATCATGTAGCGAGATCCTGCCCTTCCCAAGCGTTCCACCATAGTTAGCCGAACTGATTCTCATTACTCCATCCGCTTTTGTGGCGCTTTCAATTCCAATTTTCAATGCTTTAGTCACGTCTTCTAGCCTGAGCCCGCTGATTATGATTTCGTAAATGCACTTCACACCTTCAGGGATCTTGCTACGTGGGTTACCTATCAGAGTTGGGCAGTATGCATCGTTAGTCGTAGCTATGGCATTCGGGTACTTCCTTCCTCCAATCTTGGTCCCTGAGGCAGCAAACTTCCCAACCACGCAAGGAACGTTTCTTATGCTCTCAAGCGTGCGTTCCGCCGCATCGAGAGCAGCTTCGTCTGATTTTGCGAAAATAAGGAA
Source organism: Candidatus Bathyarchaeota archaeon (assembly GCA_963845885.1). GTDB lineage: Archaea > Thermoproteota > Bathyarchaeia > Bathyarchaeales > Bathycorpusculaceae > DASPPK01. The sequence continues at coordinate 113,777 of CAWJTU010000015.1, read as the reverse complement.
CATACCTCCAGCAACACCCTTGGCAATCCCGAATCTGGTTTCGATGTTGAAATATCCATCCATTCTGGGTATTCTGAAGACGTGCCTTCCAAAAGCATCAGTCTCCTCTTCGAATCCGTCGCCGAAGGTCTGTATCATGGTGCCTCTGATGTCCACGAAGTCCTGCGTCATCTCTTTCGGAAGAGCATCGAAGACGCTGGTCTTGGGATACGGCATGACGCCTTTTCTTATCCTGACTATGAACCACTCTTTCAAGGGGTCTGCTTTTCTGTCCAAGAACTGAATTATGAACCCCGGTCTGTGGTCAGGAGTCTCACTCGGCTTTGCCTCACTCTCTATACTTGCTTCACAAGGTGGGATCGTTGCTGATCTGCCAAGTCCTTTGGCTTCCATGGCTGATTCGTATGCCCATTTCCGGTTCACAGATGTCACAAGTATTCTTGCGATTCGTACCGTGAAGGTCTCGCAAAACGTGTCATCGATCGGTACACCGTTGATTTCCAATTGCATCAACCTGATCTCCTAAGATGTTTTCAACGACTTCTAAGTCGTGCAAAATATAAATCTTGATACCTCCGGGGCGTTAAACCAGTTTACACGAACGACGCGTTGTCCACAGGATCGTACGAACGAGAGGAGTATTCTCGCAAAGTTATATAGAAAGAACACGCGATTTGCACTGAGGGACTCAAAATGAAGATTCCAGAAATCACCAAATTGGCTCACAAAGAAAATGTGAAAGAGGTAATCCTGCAGTTCACAGACTTATCAGGCACTCTCCATTCCCTATGGGTGCCAACTGATCTTTTCCCAAAGGTAGCCCAAGAGGGAATGCACACAGACGGTTCATCAGTGGACATGTTGGACATAAGCGAAAGCGACTTGAAACTGAAACCAGACACCGACTCGTTTGTCGTACTGCCACCGAATCTTTTCTCCCAAAGAGTGGCACAAGTCATCTGTGACATGTATGAGGCAGAATCAAACAAATCCTTTCAATTCGATCCACGATACATCCTCAAGAAAGTTGTGAACGAATCCAAAAAAACTCTAGGATCCTCAGTCGTGTACAATGCCTGCAGCGAGATAGAATATTTCCTTTTCAAAAAAGATGAATGCGGAAACATAGAACTTTTCGATGAAGCAGGATATTTGGCCAGTCCTCCAGCAGATCATTGCGCTGACCTGAGACTCGAAATCGCCGAAAGCCTAAGAAGCATTGGAGTAATCGTTGAAAAACACCATCATGAAGTCCCCCCTGGAAAGTCAGAGTTGAATCTGGCTTACAAAGATGCCCTCAGCATGGCAGATACAATCTACCTCGTCAAGTTCCTAGTGAAACTCACAGCCGCCAGAAAAGGAGCCATCGCTTCTTTCATGCCCAAACCGTTCCACAGCGGATACGGCTGTGGACTCCACACTCACGTCAGTCTAATAGACCGTGAAAAGTCTCAAAACATCTTCTACGACCCGAAAAACAAGTATGGGCTCAGCAAGACGGCGTTGAGTTTCATTGCCGGCCTGCTTGCTCATTCAAAAGCTTTGGCAGCTCTGACCAATCCAACAGTCAACTCCTACAAAAGACTGGTACCCGGCTGGGAAGCTCCTGTCTACCTTTCGTGGGGCAAATACAACCGATCAGTGCTCATCAGAGTCCCACCTGGCAAAGGACTCAGCACCAGACTCGAGTACAGACCAACGGATGGATCGTGTAATTTCTACCTTGCCTTCGCTGGCATATTAGCTGCCGGAGTAGATGGCGTCAAGAGAAAAATGGATCTGCCAGAACCCGTTGAAGAAGACATCTATCAGATGAGCGAAAAGGAAAGGACCGAAAAAGGCATAGAAGTGCTTCCTTCAAACTTGGGAGAAGCACTCAAAGAATTCGCCAAAGATAAGTGCCTACAAGACGCATTGGGCAAACCTTTCTCTGAGAAATTCATAACCATCAAGTCGAAAGAATGGAAAGATTTCAACCTCACAGTACACGAGTGGGAAAGAAAAAAGTATCTAGACGTTTAAAAGTAATAGAAGGAGACATTCGCCTCATGGTGAAGGCTGATTTTGCAATCGTCCACGCGAACGAACTTGTAACGCTGAAAGGAAAAAGTGACAAGCCACAGACCAATGAAGCACTAAATGATCTTCGGATAGTTAAGGACGGAGCAGTCGCTGTAAGAAAAGGAAGAATTGTGGCAGTTGATTCTACAAAAAAGGTGTTGGACAAACTTGACAAAGGATTCGATGTCATTGACGCTTCAGGAAAACTCGTAACACCAGGACTTATCGACCCTCACGTCCATTTAGTTTTCGGAGGTTCAAGAGAAGAAGAGCTTGAACAAATGGCTGTCAAAGGCGTTCCCTACTTGGAAATCAAAGCGAAAGGAGGAGGCATGCCCACAACTCTCAGAGCAACTGCGGAAGCTTCAACAGAAGAATTGCTAAGGAAAACCACCCACATACTTGACACCATGCTGATCCATGGTACGACGACTGTAGAAGCGAAAAGCGGATATGAAATGACGTTTCAAGGCGAAATCAGACAGCTTGAAATAATCAAAACTCTTAACGAGACTCATCCAATCGACTTAATATCAACGTTTATGGCTCAAGGCATCCCTATCGATTATGCGACCAAGGTTGACCAGTTAACTGACGAAATAGTCAAGAAATGGATACCAGAAGTTGCCAAAAGAAAGCTGGCCGAATACTGTGACGTTTTTTGCGAGAAAGGATACTTCAATGTGGCACAGTCGAAGCGAATACTTGAAGAGGGAAAGAAGTATGGTCTGAAACCGAGAATCCACGCTGACTGGCTTGCACATAGCGGCGGAGCGAAGCTTGGCGCGGAATTGAATGTGGTCTCTGCTGATCATTTGATTTTCACGCCTCCAGAAGAAATCGAAGCCTTGGTCAAAAAAGGGATAATTGGAACTTTTTTGCCGACCACTCCCTTCTGCTATTTAGGCACCTACGCGAAGGCGAGAGACATAATCAACAGAGGTCTGCCTGTCGCATTGGGAACGGACTTAAGCGCAGCAGACATGTGTGAATCGATGCAGATGATGATGACCATAGCCATTTTGCAGATGCGGATGACCACAGAAGAGGCTCTGACGGCTGCGACAATTAACGCTGCTCACGCGATAGAAAGAGCCAAAGAAATAGGAAGTCTGGAAGAAGGAAAAAAGGCAGACATAGTGATTTTTGACGCTCCCAACCACAAGTTTTTCTCATATCACTACGGCGTCAATTTGGCAGAGAAAATCTTCAAAGACGGTGAAATTGTAGCTGAAAAAGGAAGAAGATACCTGGCATAGAGCTCTCGATTTAGGATGGACGATAGTTATGCCTAGGAAGGATGGTTTGGAAAAGGAGTGGGATGATGCAACTAGTTCATGGACCGACTTTGTTCGTGAAGGGAAGGACTATTTTAGGAATGAGATGAACAACCCTGCTATGTTCCAAGTCATCGGAAACGTAAAAGACAAGAATATCCTCGATCTCTCTTGCGGCGAAGGCTATAACACAAGAATCTTGGCTAAGAAAGGAGCCCGCGTTGTGGGTGTCGATTTTTCGAGAAGGATGATAACACAGGCGAGGCAAAGTGAGAAAACAGACAAGTTAGGTATAAAGTATTACGTGTCAGACGCAGCTGATTTGAAAGAATTGAAGAACAAGCGTTTTGATATTGTGACTTGTTTCATGGCACTCATGGACATTGAACGATACGTGGACGCGATTTCGGAGGTTGCTAGAGTTCTCAAGAAGAACGGAAGATTTGTCTTTTCAATCACTCATCCATGTTTTGAATATGGTGACACGATAAAAGGAGAACCAATCGGAAAGTGGAAAGATGAAGAAATGGCAGACAACTCCGCAGAGGAAAAGCCAGGTCACCTCGAGATAAACAGATATTTTGGCATCGCAAAGTCGGAAGTCCCATGGAACATGAAGAGACTTGTTAGGCCCTTCCAGACAACATCATTCCACAGGACTCTGACCGACTATTTCGAAACGCTGCACAAGAACGGATTTGTTATTGCAAGACTTTTTGAACCTAAGCCAACAGCCCGAGGCGTAGCAAAATACCCAGCACTAAAGAAGCACATGAGAATACCTCATTCAATAATCATCGAAGCTGTCAAGAAATGACGTGTAATTTTTTGATGGGCAAGTTTTGAAAACACTTATCGTATGCTACCGTCAGGTTGCTTTGTCCCTGCAAGTATTTTCACGCCTGCCGTTATTGCTAAGTAATTCTTTAGGTGTCGTTTGTGTTTGGTCTTGGTCGATGATGTCTTTCTTGTTTATACCATGTGTTTCTTCGGTCAATACCTCACGTCACTTTTTTGCGGCTTCTCAACTTTGATGGTTACTACGAGGACTTTGATAAATCCTCTTGGGTCTGATATATCCCGATGTTATCGAGACATATGATTTTCTCGTTTTCATCACTTTTGCAAAGCACGTTCATCACATCCCTTCACTTTCGCCGTCGTCCTAGGATGAGGAGAGAATATGCCTTTACCGCAAGGAGACTACTAGGAAGCTGACGCATGTATGTTTCTATAAAGCATACTTGGCTTCCGACGGCGATGGGAGCTTGCCATTACTCTTTCCTGAGGAGACTTTCAGGGAACAAATGAGGGAAAGGCTTATGTCGCCGAGAAGATCTGCATTGTCATCATTCAATTAAGCGCGCGCTAGGAGCCGCTGACACTTGAATGCGGTCTTATGGCCACGATTGGATAAGTCTTGGTCGCCGCGGTCACCAACTCATTGAACTTATCTTCCGTTGTCTCAGCCGTAATTCCCAAGCGGTCCGCATGAGAAATTCGCACATACTCTGCAAGCCTAGGCACCGCATCTGTCTCATCGTGTTCGATTGCCCTTGCGAGGCATTCCATTGATTTCCCCCTGTAGAAGAGGTCGACCTTTGACTCTATGCGAAAGTTGCGCCACCAAGTTGGTAGTTCACCAAAGCACCCAGGCACAACGATAAACTCATCTCTGTACTGCGCGACGTGAAAGATCAGTGAGCGTTTCTTGTGCGTCTTCCTCCCTGTGTAAGTCAGTATCACCCAGTTCTCAGGTAGCAGAAAGCGAAAAGGTGAACGAAGGATGGTTTTAAGGATAGGATTGAACAAGTTGTTGGCGAACCAGTACATCATCATTTTGTCGCCCCAAGTCAATTAGAAATTGTCTCTTTAAATAACTGTCCGTCGATAAGCGCGCGTGTCAAAAACAAAAAAGTGGAAAAAAATCTGAATTAAAGAAAGAAATATGCTTCTGTACTTAGACTTAAATACACAAACCAATGAAATATGAACAACGAGGAAATTGAAAAATGGCTAAACCTTTGACTATAGCTCTGGTCGTAATAATGCTCGTCGTGGGCTTTGCAGTCGGGTTGGTCTCGGCTCCTTTTCTCATGCCCCAAAAATCAACCGTCTCCGACACCGCTTGGGAAAACATCCAAAAAACACACGTCATCAAAATTGGCACAGACGCAACATGGCCGCCTTATCAGTTCCGCGACAACGTCACCAATGAAATTGTCGGTTTCGAAGTCGACCTCGCAAAAGCTTGTGCAGATAAGCTCAACTTGACCATTGAGTGGCATGACGTAAGTTTCGATACCATCATACTATCTGTGCAGAATGGCCAGTATGACATGGGTGTAAGTGGCTTCTCCGTAACGCCAGAAAGACTAGACCAAGTTTCCTTCACTCTGCCTCACAGCACCACAGAAGGACAAGTCATAATGCTTCAAAGCACCATGGCCGCCAAGAACATAACCACCCTAAACTCACTTGCAGACTTTAAGAACTTGGGCATCACTGTCGGAGTGCAATCTGGAAACGTTGAACAAGATGAGCTTCAAGCAGCAGGCGTAACCATCCACACCTGGAGTGACTCAGCATCACCATTCCTAGACATGGTGAGCGGCAACCCAAGCGTGCAGGCAGTATATGCTGAAACACCGATTACCACAAGTTGGATAGTACAGTTCCAATCGGAAGGAAAACAGGCAGGCGTTGTGTACAAGCACCCGTACTACCCCGTTGCGTTCCTAGTAGCAAAAGGCTCCACCACGCTCCTCGACAAAATGAACGGCGCACTCACTCAGCTCATCTACGACGGAACAGTGGACCAGCTGAAAGCAAAATGGCATGCATAGACCAGCGTGATTAGTTTTGGACGTTTGGCAACAATTCATCATCCTACTGGGAGGAGTGCCAGTCACTCTTTCCATTTCTATCATCTCTTTTCTGATAGGAATAGTAGTCGGACTACCCCTCGCGTTCATCAGAGTTTACGAAAAAGAAGTCAGTTTCATAGTTGATGCTTATGAGAAAATTCTCCGCGGCATTCCAGAAATTGTTCTGCTGCTCCTCTTCTTTTTTGGCTTGGGACCGATTTTCCCATTCCCGTTCGGCACCCCCTTCTTCGTGGCGTGCTTCGTACTAGGATTGAGAAGCAGCGCAAACCAATCTCAAATCTACAGGGGCGCAATTCGCGGCGTCGGAGATGAGCAGATCATTGCTGGCATGTCAATTGGTCTCTCCAAGTGGAGAGCAATCTGGCACATAATGATTCCTCAAGTTTTCAATTTCTCCACGGCAGGGCTGGGCAGCGAATACGCTTTGCTCATTAAGGACTCAGCATACGTCTATGTCATCGCCGTGGTGGATCTAATGTACAGCGCAGTACACTTAGCTGGAGCCCCACCCTATGACAGGATCACGCCTTATGTGCTGTCTGCTGTTCTCTACATTGCATTAACATTTCCCATCGCCTTCTGGCTTGATAGGTCGGGAAACAGAAGAAAGAAACACATAGGGTTGTAAGAAAAATGTCAGACTGCGTGATGGAAGCAAAACACGTGTACAAAAGCTACGGCAAACCAAAGATCAAGAAAGGCGAAATCTCCGGCGACACCAAACTAGTAGTGGAGGCAGTAAGAGACGTCTCACTCCAAATCAGGAAAGGCGACATCAAACTGATATTTGGACCCAGCGGATCAGGAAAAAGCACCTTCCTTCGCTGCATGGCAATGCTCGACATTCCAGACAAAGGACAAATCTACCTAGGAGACGAAGAATTAACTAAACTAGGCGTGGACCTCAACAAAGCCCGCGCAAGAATTGGGTTCGTCTTCCAGCACATTTACCTCTTTCGACATCTCACTGCCCTAGGCAATGTTGAGTTAGCTCTTCGTCAGGTGTTAAAATTGCCTAAGGAAGAAGCCCGCAAACGCGCGTTAGAGGCCCTCACCGAAGTGAAAGTCGGCGACTGCGTCAACAAGTACCCTTCCCAAATGTCAGGAGGACAAGCCCAACGCGTTGGCATAGCCAGAGCCATGGCCCGCAACCCAGACATCATCCTGCTTGACGAACCCACATCAGCGCTAGACCCAGAACTCACGGGCGAAGTGATCGACACGCTCCGCGACTTGGCGAGGGAAGGCAAAACCATGCTTATCGTGAGCCATGAGATGCCTTTTGCCCGCGAAGTGGCAGAAGAAATGATATTCTACGACGAAGGCAGAATCCTCGAAACCGGGCCTCCATCGCAATTCTTCAACGCGCCAAACACAGACCGAGCTAAGAGATTCATGGACAGAATCATAAACCGAACCACCAGGGAATGAACAATGTTTGAATGGCTCCTCAATCCCATGTTTCAACGAATGATCCTTGACGGGTTAATCCTAACAGTAGAAATCACGCTGTTCGGTGTCTTGCTGGGCTTGGGATTGGGGACGCTGCTCGCCATTGGCGACATATACGGCAACAAACCCGTCAAGGCAGCAATTACCGTGTACGTCGAATTCTTCAGGGGCAGCCCACTGTTCGTGCAAATCTTTCTTGCAGTATACACCGTGCCAACGCTGCTTAATCTTCAGATTGATCATGCCCTTTTGGCTTTTTTTGTTTTTGGAATAAACAGCGCCGGCTACCAGAAAGGCTACATCAAAGGCGCCATGGAAGCTATTTTAGGCGACCAAATGCAGGCAGGACTGTCCGTAGGTATGTCAAAAGCTCAGACGCTTCGCCACGTAATTCTCCCCCAAGCATACCGCATAGTCATACCCGCATGGACAAACGAGTTCTGCTCCTTGACAAAGAGCACAGCTGTATTGTCATACGTTGGCCTCATGGACTTGGTCGGTGCAGGACGTTCAATCCTGTTTAGGAACATGGAGATTCTGCCCGTCTGGATTATCGTGGCGCTGATCTACTTGATCTGGATCACAAGCTTCTCCAAAATGACTGACATAATCTACGAGAGGAAGAAGTTACCCGGTGTGGAACTCGCGATGCAGTAATAAAAAGAACAGTCACAGGACGCCCGCTAGTCGTCTGACTACACCTTCTATTGTTGTTTTAGGTGAGCCGTTCTTTTGGAGTTGCCATGCATAGCTCATTATGCTGTTGGAGTTGGCGAGTGTATTTGTGGCTTGGCGAGTATTTTCATGCCTGCCCATTGGAACGCTACGTATGACACAACAAGTTTGAACCAAAGAGTCACTACCCTAGTCAAGAGCGTGACCGAGAGACTCAACGCAGGTTGGACACCAAGCACAGTGTAGGCACCGCTCATGATCACCTCGGTAAAACCGACAAAAGAGATGCCTATTATCTGCAAGCTCCCTGTCAAAGCATAGATGATTAGCACTTTATCGACCGGAATTGGATACCCCAAAGAAGCAAAAACCAGGAAAACCACTGAAACGTCAAAAACCCAACTTACGAGAGAAAGCAACGTTGGCTTAACAAGGGCCATCGGTTTAGCACTTAATGTACGGATGCCTCCATGAAACTTGCTTAAGAACTCCTCCGCTCCAGACCTGAACTCTTTGGGATCCCATCGTCCTCGCCGCAAGAAAGAAGCCGCTTTTATCAGCCAGTCTAGAATTCTGCTTGTCGCTTTCGATCGAGTGCTCACGTACCAGACTACTGCCAATGAACAGACAGTCAGAAACAGGACAGCTCCTATGAATATCAGAATACCTCTTGAAAGCAGATAGCCACGAGCCAGAAGAACCAAGCCCAGAATAAGGTCCAGAACTGTGACCCCCATCCCGATGATTTTTTGACTCACGACCGAGGCAATGATTTTCCCAGTATCTTCGTCAGAAGTCTTAGCAAGCATGTAAGCTTTCGAAATATCTCCAGACCAACCAGGTTCGGGAACAGTTGCATCAAAGAACATTCCGACCCACATAAACGTGAACACTCGTCTCATCTTGACCTTCACAGCCAGATTCTTCAGCAGACTACGCCAAGTCAATGAAGAGAACAAAACGCCTAATACGAAAGCAACAAAAGCAGAAGTATACGTCAGCAGGTCGGCCCTTTTTATGACGTCGGCAATGTTGCTTGTACCCACGAAATAATAAAGATAGAGAACCAACGTAAACAACCCAATGCCGATGAAAAAGAGAAGCTTCTTTGGAAACGAAGGTTTTGGGGCAGCAGACATCGCATCATTCTCTTTTCAATTCATGTATTCTTGACTAGTTAAAACCCTATCGCGTAAAAGAGTAAGCCACTGGCTTTCTTGCTTCTTGCAGGAAGTTCTGGTGCAGAGGGCAGAGTTTGAACCATTGATTCAAGGAGAAATCACGTGCAAATCCCCCTTTTTTCCTTGATTGTTATTGGGTTGAGATAGAAATTACTTGCGTGCTTTCCGCAACATACGACCCTCTTAGCCGAAAACCGAGAGCAAAATGATGGTAGGGAATAACATGTTACGATTTATAAGGCATTTCAAACAACTGAATCCCACTCAAGAAGGGCGGTAGCTTGCCCAAGTTAAACTTGACAGCAAAAGACATTGCACTAATTGTATGCTTCACGGCACTGTATGCAGTTCTCGGATCCATCCCGATCTTTCAGATACTGGGCATGCCCAGCAAAAGCATTAGTGCAGCCGCAATCACCGCGCCCATAATAGGCTTCCTTCTCGGACCATACCTCGGAGCCTTGTCCGCCACCTTGGGAGGAACAATCACATTCTTCGTTGGCAATTTCTACCCACCCAGCTTCGTCTCCGGCATAACCACCGCCTGTATTGCAGGACTGCAGAGCAGAGGCAAAAGAGTTCTCAGCGTTATCTTGTACTTCTTGTTCTTCGTGTTCTTCTGTTTCTACCCGTCCATCGGACCTTTCTGGCTTTTCCCATTGTCGATGTGGTTTCAAACAATCGGCCTCCTAATCCTAGTTTCCCCACTAGGATCAATGGCAATCAACAACGTCAAGACCAATAACAATCAAAAACTGGTTCTTTCCTTTTTCATAATTTCATTAACATCGACTCTGACCGGACAGATTTCAGGCTCTCTTACAAACTTGCTGAGCGCGCAAGCAGGCATCCTTCCACTTCCACAGGGAGGGTGGCAAGCGCTGTATGTGGGTCTGACGATCGTTTATCCGATTGAAAGAACAACCATTGCCCTGGGCGCCGCTTTTGTCGGCGCCCCTCTGTTCAAAGTGTTACGGTCTTCAAACCTAATTAAGCTGATTAATCGCGGCGGTAACGGATAGAAGTACCCACAAAAACCTGTTCTTCATGTCTCATTATCATTCTATCGAAATAATAAACCGTCCTCAGCGCAGTTAGTTAAGACCGCGCTCCTTTCCAATCGTTGAAATTTCGGGAGATTGTCAAAGCGCGCAATCGCCACTTTCTTCTGAGCCGTCGGGTGCACTGCTTCTTGTTTGTCAACCCTTGAAGAACGACGTGGATCTCTGGAAACGCTTATAAGTATGAAGTATTTGTCATATGAACAATGTGTCATATGAGCTGACGTGGATGAAGCGAGGAATATCTAAGATATGCTATGTGTTCTTTAAGGTTCTGGCAAATCCAACAAGACTGGCCATTCTGGAAGCTCTGCGCGATAGGTCAAGAAGTGTCACAGAAATCGCGGAAACTCTAAAGCAAGAACAAAGCATGATATCTCATAATCTGAAAACTCTTGAAAAATGCAGGTTTGTCCTCTCAGAAAGGAAGGCGAAGCAGCGCATCTATTCACTGAACCGCGAAACAGTAGAGCCTCTGTTCAAGTTGTTCACCAACCATTCTCAAAAATACTGTCCGACCGGCGGCAAATGCCTCACAGAAAAAGGCTTGAGACAGCTGAGAAAGAAGCAAGCTTCCAGTCAACTTCATGTGACTCATGGATGACACTGGAGGTGATATAATGAGCAAAGGCAAAATGAGGATGTTCACATGCCCAGCATGCGGATGGAACGTGAAAACGCCATGGGGCGAAAATGACATCATAGACCACGCCATGCTGCATTCGAAGAATCATCATCCTGAAATGATGAACACCCCGAAATCGGAACTGATGAAGATGATAAAGGACGCATAGATCAATCATGTGGCGCGTCATAAAAGTCCACTTGAGATTTCTCTCCTTTTTTGAGTCTCGAGACAGAGCAGAAAACACTCAATAATTCTATCAAGATGACGATGGAGGTGAAAAAAATATGTCAAAAAAACTGCAAACGCCAGAAGCACACCATGAGGAGCTGGTGAAGGGGCTTTACGATCAAATGAAAATGATCCTTGATTCATCGGAGCAGCCAATGGACATCTACTTGGACGACAATCACAAAGCCTGCAACGGCAGATTGGCCGCTCTTCTAGGCTTCAAATCGCCACAAGAATGGGCCGACATCAAAGGATTTCTAGATCCATACGTGACCGAGAAGAGCCAAGAAACCGTATCGTCTGCGTACTGGGACGCAATGAAGAAGATGATAGGCTCGACCATAGAGGTAACCTGGAAGAAGAAAGACGGCGGCACTATTGACTCAACGGTGATATTCGTACCCATGGCTTATCAAGGGCACCTTTTTGTCGTACACTTCGTGTCCAACGTGCATAAGTAAACGCGAGCTTACCAACACGTGCTAGACGAATCTTCATCGCAAGCTTGGCTCAGCCTGCAAACCTTTTTTCCCTTGTGCGCATGCACACTGTTCTACTCAAATTCTTTCTAGAGCGCGCGCTAACACACAATCATCTCTTTTTCCCACCGTCAAGAGCCGAAGCGGTTCAAACCCCAGAGTAAAATCAAGGGAAATGAAAACAACAAACTCGTAGATTTTCAGTTAAAATTCGCAAAAGGTCATAGAATAAGCTTTATTTGAGAAATAGAAGTGTGCCGAGGGCCGGGTTTGAACCGGCGACGACTCGGTCTTCAGCTTCGCCCCCACTGTAAAGCAGCAATGGGTCGAGCGCTCTCCCAGGCTGAGCTACCTCGGCACTAACATGCAAAGAAGGTGCACAGAGTATTTTTAAGTTTTCCGAACCGCTTATCGGTAAGCAGGGTGCAAGCCTTTACTTTGACTTGGGATATCAAGTCGAAAGGAGAAGGGAGAATTTATAAGCTTCCCAGACTTGCACCCAAAGTTTACTCGTGGTCATGCATAGAAAAACTTTGCGGAACATTGTTTCACAACAGGCTGCATGTATGATCAAAAGAATCGCATTATTGCGTAACCAATTACTCCGCAAATCACAAAGAATAGACCAAGCAAAATCCAGTCAATCTTTTCTCCATCTCCCACATATTCATCAGTTCTTGCTTTGCCCAAGAGACCTCACGCCTACTCGTCTATTACCTAATTGAGAAAGACTTTATGAAGGGGAAAACTGTATTTCAAATCCTGAATAACAACAGTCGTACTGAAAAGCATTGAAGAGGGCTCGTAGTCTAGTTTGGTAGGACGTCGCCCTCACGCGGCGAAGGTCCCCGGTTCGAGTCCGGGCGGGCCCACCATCAACCGCAACCAAAACCAACCTGATTTTTCAAAAGGATCAACCACACAAGATTTAAATGCTGCGCTTGCCCGCTGATCCGATTTTTGAGGAGAATGGTAGTGGGAGAAAGGAGATGGGGAAGAAGCTGCCATTCTCCTCTTAGCGTACGAAGACGCCGTTAACAAAGTATTCTCCGCCCTGCTTTTAAGCTTGTCGAACAATTCATATTTGAATCTGGAACTTTACTTGTTCAGAACGAATTATTCAACAATGACTCATCTGAAATTCATCACAAAGATGGAATTATTCGACGTGCCGTACATTGGCATGTGTATTCTTGTTGAACGCATATTCAAAAACGTTTATTAAATATTAAGATTCACTGTATATGTCGAAACGGTGAACAAAGTGCAATCAAACGCAGGTTCATGGAAACTTGAGGATTGTCCTCACCAGCCAGAGCGTGAAGCCCTGACGTGCGATGGCTGTGGCAAGACGTACCAGAAGCCCATTTTGGCAAAAGTCTCCACGCCTGGACACGTCCAGACCTACGGAGCATGCCCGCACTGTATGACAAAAGTGTATGACATAAACACCCCGAGAAATGAACAGAAAAGAAACCCGAAACTCTTTCCAGATCCAAAGCTTTCTCACATAGATAATCAAGTCAAATGCGATCATTTCTTCGGTTTTCTCAACAAACGCGCAAAAGGCACACCTGTTCCTGAACACTGTCTTACTTGTGACAAAATGGTTGATTGCTTGTACGGATAGACAAGTCAAAGGTTTCCATGAGCCCACTAAACAGCAAATACCGTCGCATTAGGTCCTAGTTGTCCACATTTCCCTTCTCTCAGAAAATCCAAATGGAATACAAAAGTCTCCGCTTGTCTTTCCAAGCTTTTGTATCTTCGTAATCTTTCAGAGATTACGTCCAGTGACTTGACTTCTAATCAGACTGATTCATGGGGTCTGTCCGTCATAAGTTCTTCATCTCTATAATCCGACTGGGACGGCGACATCATCCCCCATATTGTAGCAGCGTCCCAGACAGATAAAGTGTTTGCGACATCGTGGTTTATGAAGAAAGAAGCTATGCTGAGTCAACTATCAAAGCTGTGAGAAATAGACTTACTCTTTGGCGAAGAATCGTATGCTTGATCAGCCTGAGCTCGTTAAGGGTTTCATAGCTGAGAAAGAGTGTTCGAAGCGCGCGCTACAACCCTACCTGCGTAATTTTGACATAGTCAAGAGATACATACGTGTTGTTGGATTCACAAAACCCTCTGAACTCCATCCGTCCTACACCATCTATCTTGAAATCCAAGGTCACTTCGTTCCACTCGCCAAGAGGCTTTAGGTCGCTAGAGTTTACTGTCCTCGAACTGATAGCAGTACCTGAATTGGCTACATCAATAACACAACGTAAGCTCTCAGAATTAGTCTTCATTCTGAAAGTTGCTTGATATTCTCCACTAAAGAAATATGAATAGGGTCCATACCATATGACGCCAAGCGAGTCGCCTGCCTCGTGTACGATCGTCTTTCCCGAAGAACTCGTCGGGTCTCCTAGAATCTTTGAGTTGTTTAAAACAAAAAGAGAGTCAGAACCGAAAACATCTTTGCGCGGATCAAAGAGTGTTAATGGACCATTATACCCCTTTTGGAACAACAAGATACCGTCAGCGGAGGCAAGAAGACCGTAGTTTCCAGTTTCAACCTCTTTTTCAAGCGCCTCCTCCACTGTCACGTTGGATGAGAAGCCTGACTGGGAATAGAAGTGAGAAGACTTCATATCAACAAGTATGAAATCAACTTCCATCGGCATTGGCCATGTGAGAATATATGCATCTTCTCGTTGCGCCACATGAGGGAAAATGTCATTCTGCGTTGCAACTGAGGCGTTGCCTGGAACCATGTTCAAGATGTCGTGAACAAGGTTCGTATGTGGAGTAATGTTGACTGGACGCGCGCCGAGTCTTGGAAGACCGATTGGGCTTATTGCCACTGACAGAAGAAAACTCGCAATCAAGATTGAAGAAATTATGACTCTTTGTATTTTGAAGTTCTTCCGCTTATCATGGTTGAGGAAAGAGAATCTTCTAATGCAAAAAATCGCCGCGATAAACAATTGACCAATGGCAAATGCGGAATATTGGAAGTAGAGATTGTAGTAGAATCCATATTCAGACAGTGGTGCTGCTATTAACCATGGAAGGGCAAAAAGAATCTCGGGAGAAAAAACGGGCAGAATAAGAAGAGGAGCTAGGAGACCAAACACGTAAAAAACTTTGTCTGTGGGTGTTGCCATAAAAGCAAGGGCTTGTAAAGGGTGAGTGATGATGTTCACCACCACTCCTGAAAGGCTCGATCCCCAGTAGGTCCAGTTTCCTGGGAGACCTGTGCTCTTTACAGGATTGACAACATCCACAACGTAAGAAGCCAAGAAGAACCATGCGACCGCAATAATCATAAGCATTATTGGGAATAGCAGCCTCCTCAGAAAAGGCATCCACTGTCTAGTCATAATTCTGTTGACCGCATCCTTCAAAATCAGATAGAAGGCGAGAAACATTATGAGAATTGGTGCAAACTCGATAGTGCTGAGCGTAAGTACAGCGAAAAGTAGTCCCTTGAACCATTTCTGCTCGCTGATGTAGTAAAATGTTAGAAGGAAGAACAAAGGTATGAATGCCTCAGTATGAAAGTCAAAACAATTTACGCTCTGAACAGCAGGATAGATCAAATAAGCAGCGGCCATGCCAACCGCTGATAGCTTGTCGTCGAGTGCCTTTTTGGCAATCCAATATACAGGCAGCGCGCCCAAGGCTAGCACTATAGTCTGCAAAACAAGAAGAGTATATGGAGACTGGAATATGGCATAGATGGGGAGTACAAGGAAAAGGATTGGTGAGAAATGTGTCCCAAAAAAACTTCCACTTGGATTTACATTAAGCTCAACTGTGTAGTAAAAGAGCTTGCCTCGGTTCACAGTTGTCCAAAATGATTGCGTAAATATGCCCAGATCCCAAGCGTAAGTCTTGAAGACGTAATGCATAAAAATCGTATACCCTGAAAAAACAACAACGTAAAAAAATATGAAAACAAATACTACCTTGTCGGAGTTTTTTTCGACGCAATCAATAGTTCTCGCTATACCTCGTCTTAGGGCATTGAAAATAGATGGTAATTTAGTCATTGACAACCTTCTCAGTGTAGTCATGACAATTGGAAAGGGACAGGAACCACTATATCTGTTTTGCCAGAATCATGCTGTCTTAAGAAACTGGCGGCGCGCACTTTAGTTTGTAGCGCAAGTGCTTCTTCAGCGCCATAAGCATTAGCAAAGCGTGCCCTTCCGAGGATATACCACCATATCTGACTTAACAGAGAGCCAAAAAAGCTCTGCTGGGTTTTTTGTTTTGGACAGAAAGAACATGCGCAAGAGCTTTCCTAATCCGCGTGAGCCAGTTTTTCATCAACTTGCTTGTCAAGCTCAGCCAGTTCCTTAGCTGAAGCATCAGCCTTGATATCTCTCCAGAGCCGCGCGCGCGAAAGGAGTTACGAATCCACTGCTACGCGTTCAATTTCTCTCGAAGTGCCTTCAGAGTCCCTGAAACTCTTGACACATGAACTGACGCAGGTTTGCCAGCGATTTTCGTTATCAAAGCCAACGCAGCTCTCACCATGTCGACGCCATTGTGGTTTGCGCGAACGACAGCAGAGTTTTCTTCTGCGTTGAAACGGATCATTTTGAGGTTGATCTGACTCACTCCGTGCTCACCATAGAGTTTTGTCATGGAACCCCAAACCGCGTCCATTAGCTCGTCTTGGCTGCAAGATTCGCAACCTTCAATTGCGAGTGCCAAGTATCGCCGTTTGACCCGTTTCAGCAGCCTTTCCCTCTCCTGACAACGCGTATGCCTGGGGCCACAAATCGCCAGCTCAACTTCTCTCTGTTCCTCTTGACGATCGCCACAGGATTGTCCGAAACAGATTTGCGGGCAACCTCTCCTTGTAAGTCGAAAAGGGCTCCCACTGCTGCCAAGTCAGTTGGCCTGCGCATCAACAACTGTTCTGAAACTCCACTTGAGACTATGATGGGAACGGCATGAGCCTTGGCAATTTTAACTTCCGTTTGCAGGATTGCCAACAGCCTCGTCCTCACAGGCCCTTCACAGCAGAGAAGAGGCTTTACATCAATCTCAAACGAAGATAGACAGGTCGAAGCCAATTCAGCCTCAGCGCCGTCAAAAAAGGCTCTTCGAAAGTCGGGTTGAGGAAAATTCAACAGATCGACTCTTCGGTCTTTGGCAGCCTGCCTCGCTACTGTCTTGGAGTAGCACATGACAGCGACAATTTCAAACCTGCGCCTAACTTTCCTTAGATCCCTTAAGAGTTCTTCAGGAGACCGAGACGTCAGGTCTACACGTGATGCAAAATCCAAATTCACATCTTCGCACGCATTCCGAACTTGCTTCACTTCTTGCTCGGCTGATGTGTACGCCAAAGGGATTGCGATTAGCTTGTAGCCCAAGGCAGAAGCTTTCCCAATTAGATTGTCACGTTGGGAAGATTCTTTGACGTTTGCGCAAAGATGCAAGTCTGCGTAGAGTTCTTCTCATGGCAACAACCCAGATTCTCTGCACACGTCCAGAATTTCACCCTCACTGTGTTTTTTGAAATGTATCTGGAGATGAATCGGATCCATCGAACCCAGTCTCAGTTCGTTCATAAACGCAGACTGTTTATCCAATCTGAGGAAAAGGTTACCTCTCTCCATGTGCTTTTCAATCTCCCTAGAAAGCGTTTCCTTGTCCAACATGCTGAGCCCCGTACATAGTCTGGCAAAGATGGTTTGAACGGCTTTTCTGTCTTTGATTCTTGCTCCAATGAGGATTATAGGGTTGCCATGGTGACCGGTCAAGTTGGTCTTTTGGAGACTTACCGTATCCACTGACTCCGGGGGAAAAATATGCCGAACCGCGGTCACAACTTTCTCGACGTCTTCAGTAGCATGCACCAGAACCCTGATGTCTATGTATCCAACTGGAGCTTTTGAAGACAAAACCGCATCACTAGTCGTCCTTAAGGGCGAACCTAACTTTTAGATTTTCCTTTCGGTTTCTTTGACTCCGCCGCAGTTTTTCTTTCTTTAAGAAGAATCTTGAGTGTTTCCACGTTGTCATCGTGACCTGTTTTTCTTCGAGGGTCAACTGCAATGTGAAGTCTGACGGCTTCGTGCAAACTTGATCCTGCTTTCTTCAGCTCATCCGAACTGAACCCTCTGCCTGGGGTTTGTTCTTCTTTCCGTTTGAAGACTTTCGGTCTGGCGGTCATTCTATTGTCTTTCTCCTGACCATGCGGCTTTGATGCTCGGCCTCGCTTTCTCGGATCCACGTCCTCTTCCTCTGAGACTTCTGACTTTCTTGCCAGCGCTCGTTAGGCTTCTGAAGACTCTTTTGGTGTGTTGCTTCTCGCATATCCAGTTGATGTCTTTGTCAGATTTTATGGACGGGTGATGCTGATCGACCAGAACCACTTCAAACCATTTCGAGACTCCGTCTTCTCCTACCCAGTAGGAGTTTAGTACTTGGAGGTTCGGGAACTTTCTTGCAACTCTTTCTTCGGCAATCAGTCTGAGACTCTTTGAGGGTTTGAACTTCTTGACACCCATTCTCTTCGGTCTTCTACCGGCCTTTGGTCTCTGTTTTCTCAAGCCACCCCTTCTGATGCGCACGCGGGCCAACACAAAACCTTGTTTTGCCTTGTACCCAAGTTTTCTTGCCTTATCCAATCTCGTAGGTTTGTCGATTCGCATAATTACCGACTGTCTACGCCACTCGATCATTCTCTGATGATTTAGCGCATCCACGAAGGATTTTTCAGGCTTAGTCCAAGCTTCTGCAATATACTTATACGCCATTCATTTCACCTTGATCATTAGTTTACGGTTCAGCCTCGTAGGCTACATCCCAGCGGACCTTATCCGCCAATAGCTTGGATTGTTAGCAGCGAGCACTAAAATAAACCTTTCCAGATTTTCATTTGTTTCCGAGTTTTGCTTCGGAGATTAGAAGGACTCCGCTCTGTCCTTTCCAAACTTTCTTTGCTGTAAGGATTTCTATCTTCTTCCGATAGAAAGGCGCGTCGAGGACAAGCGTCTCGTATTCCCCTCCTTCGCCAACCAAGGAAATACCGTATTGTCTGTTGAGCCTCAACAGATCTTGAATCATGCTCCCATCAATTCTTCTTCCTAACCATTCTTCGCTAAAACCGTGAGCATAAACACCTATGATGATCACTTCGAATTTCAACTCCACAATCTCTTGAAGCAACTCAAATGGGGCGCGATGCCAGAGCGGTGCGATTGATTTGAGGTTCAACTCCCGGCAGATTCTGTCAACTCTTTCCTTTTGATAGTTGGAAGCTATTGCTCCAGTGACGATGCCCTCAACGTTGAGTGTTTTGATCAAGTTTTTGAGGTCTTCAACTTCCATTTCTTTGATACCCGAGGTTTCAGCTTTCACCAACGGAATGTTGACTGCGCCTGCGAATAGATCTATCAGTCGTATGTTTGGATAGTGAAACATCCAGCTGTCTTCCCGCAAAGGAATCATCGTGGCGACGTAGGCAACATCGTATCCCTCTTTCATAACATAGTACAGAGCCAAGGCTGAATCTTTCCCACCCGATGCCAGCACCGCGACACGCATGAAAGACACGTCCAGATTTAATGAAACAAGAAAAAGAATGTGTGATGGAGTGGTTTCTCACTTCATTACTTTTGAGGCTGCTTCCTTAAACAGCGACACAGTTTCCATGCGCCATTTTTCAAAATTCGCAGGCGTATCAGGATATCGTGCGTAATGGTCCTTGACACGGTTCATGTATTTGACTGTTAGACGAAGCCTGTTGAGGAAATTCACTCTTTTCAGTCCTCTGAAGACTCTTCTGCTGGTCTCAGTGATATTCAAATGGAACTCGTCGCCCATCCCAGCTTTAAGAAGGTCTTCTTCGGTCAGGAGATGGTAGTGCATTCCGTAATTCAGATCTTCATCACGTGAAGTTAGGAGCAGCATTCTGAAAATGTCAAGCTTTGCTTGCTTTGCTCCGTATAAGTCATTGTAACGCTTGTTATATGGCCATAGTGACGCACGACTGACATCCCCTTTTTCCAAGGCTTCGGTAGCAGTTTTCGCAGCTTGGTAGCCGCTGATCATTGAAGGTCCTATGCCTCCGCCATGGATCGGGTTGACCAAGCATGCAGCGTCGCCTGTTATTATTACACCGTTTCCGACCATGTTGTCAAGTGGCCTGCGTGTTGGGTCGTACCATGCGCCGCTTGTGAGTAATAATGACCCATCAAACAAGGGTTTGGTCAAAAGATGTTTGTAGAATTGGTTTTTAGGGTTTGGAAAGTCACCGCGCATGCAAATGCCCAGTCCTGCGTTCACTCTTGCACCGCCTTTGGGAAAGATCCAAGCGTAGCCACCTGGGGTCGCTTTTTGATTCAAGTATATCTCACAGTAACTGGTTTCTTGGGTTTCTTGTTTTAGTTGACGGATTTCGCGATAGCACGCTTCAACATCCTTATTTGCCACTTGGTTTTCGATTCCGATTTCTTTCGGAAGATTCTTTCGTACGACGCCGACAAAGCCGCTAGCATCAAAAACCACGTTTGCTCTCAGATCTCCGTGTTCGCTTGTTTTCATGTTCTTTGTTGAGATTCCTGCGACGGAACCTTTCTCTATGAGTGGTTCGGTGCACTGCGTCTTATCCATGAGAGTTGCACCTGCATCATCCGCCTTCCGCAGCAACCATTGTCCAAACATGCGCCTATTCAACAGGTAACCGACGAAATCTTCGTGTTCAACAGTGAAAACTGTGTTGAGGTCAGGTGAATAAATCTTGATACCTTCAATTCTTTTGTCAAGTTCGTCGCCCTGCGGCTTCTCCAAACCCAAGGTTCTCAAGTGGTGCTCGCCAAGAGCGTCCCCGCAAACTTTTTCTCCGATATCCTCGCGGCTCTTGCGATCGACGAGGCATACATTCAGACCTGCTTCTGCAGCAGTTTTTGCGGCCAGACATCCCGCTGTACCAGCACCCACGACGATTAGGTCATATTTCAATCGAAATGGCTCCTTCAAACTGATGACGCAGTTTCTATTCTTATACTCAACCCATATAAATTGTGAAGTAAGCCTGTTCACACCAAGTTTGCGCACATGATAGGTCGAATGGATTGATCAGCAACACGGCAAAGTCAAGGACCGATGGCGTAACTTTTATGCTATATGATGCCCAATTATCTTTAATATGAATTGACAATTCATAACGGTTATTATATTCCTGAAGAACCATGGAAAACAATAAGAAATCGCTGAAAAAAGATGTGTCTGAAAAATGATGAAAAAAGCAGAAGTCAAAAAAAGCATGGCTTACGAGATCGATCTGACGAAGATCGACGGCGACGGAGCTTTTTCATGTCCTAAATGTGGATCTGTCATATCTCCTGACGACGAGTCAGAAGAGACTTATCATATCGCCGACACCAAGGTCAAGAACGACGAGCTAGCTGAATTAATCATAATATGCAACAAGTGCAAAACCACGATTAAACTTGTAGGCTTTATGTCTCAACCAGAAGCCTAGCCCAATCGTTTTGTCGTTCTTGCCTATTTTTCTTGTGTCAGTCTTCTGCTCAAACCAGTGAAGAGCAACCAAAGAGTTCCGCCGTAGAGAACCCCATTTAACAATGCGCTGAAGTACCTAACGTCATCCAACACGATTCCGCCGATCAGACCGCAGAGAACGTTTCCTGGAAACATAGGCGACGGAATCAACAGAGACGCAGCTGCGAATAACGCGAAGAATACCAACAGGATTATCGCGCCTTTCATCAGCATCACACTTCATTGACTTTTTTTTCCATATTGATTTTTCACAGTGTGTCTCTACAAGATTGTCTAGCATCGTAATATTTAATAAACCTTGCCGTACAGCCGTAGAACAACAATACAGCTTAACAATCCATATTTCAAAGACCAAAAAGCTGCATCAAGAAATAAAGGAAATACTGAAAATACGAACACAGGACGAACACAACGACCAGTCCAACGGCATAAAGTTTTTTTCTAGTTGAAAGGGGCGAAACATCATCTAGAGGTCCTGGATGCCGGTACATCGACATGAAAAGCACCAGAATAGCCATGGGCCAAAAGCCCGCGACTATGAGCATCAGAATCGATAAGCCCGTCAGAATCATTCTGGCTTTGTCTCCAAGGACTGAGCGAGCGACGTGGCCTCCGTCGAGCATCGCGGCAGGCAGAAGATTCAGCATTGTGACGATCATGCCGACCCAGCCGGCGAAGGCGATTGGGTGAAGAAGCACGTCGTGGTTGGCAGGAATGCTGATGAAAAATATTCCGATGAGCTCGAAAATCAATGGCACTGGCAGACCGACTTCTCCTGTACTGGGTACGATTGGAGAGAAATACAATCCCACGACGGTTGCCACAAGTGCCAGTAAGAAACCGATTATTGGACCACTGGAGCCGACGTCAAACAACGCGTCTTTATTGGGCGCCAAAGACTTCTGCATTATGACCGCTCCAAAAGTTCCAATGCCCAGAAAACCGCCACTGATTGGCGGTGGCCCAGGAATAAAATATGGCGGAGTAGCCTCTATCCCATTTCGATTAGCAGTCAGTTTGTGTCCCATTTCGTGGGCACCCAGAATTGTCATTATGGCAATAGTGAAGGCTGCAGCTCCGATGTATGGGTTGGGCATCAATCCTCTGTCCACAAAGTCAAGTGAGAGTATATAGCCAGTAAGAAGAGTCGTGCCGATCGTTGCGAACAATAGCACCCAGTTCCAGCGTATGTCACTCTTCCGGACGGGTGGTTTTGGGACGACTTTCAAAAGTATTCTGCCGTTTGTCCTTCGAAGAAACGCTATCAGGTTCATGGAATCCAAGTTCTTCAGAAGCTTGAGAAAATGTTGCTTCGTCTCCTGATGCTCTTTTAGGTAGTAGGTCGGGAGACCGAGTTCCATCAGGGATTCTTCGACTTGAAACTGTTCAGTCACGACGCGAGTGATCTTCTCAAAGTCCGTTTGCTGAAATAATGGTGCAGCAGGCGATTCATTCGGCGTCGATGTCATTATTTTCTATCCTTGCGATTGTTGCGTTACTACAGCACTCAGCAAATAGAAAAGCCTATTGGAAACCAGCTGCAAAATCCCTTCGAATTCTTCGTTGATCAATCCGATCAATATGCGACGGAGAAAGGCACAGTCATGACTTTTAGCTACACTAAACACATCTTTACAATAGAAAGTATTATAAAAACAGGAAATGATGTCAATATGAAGCCTCGGCAGCTGAGACGTATGGATTATACAATCGCATGCGACATAATGATGGATCTAGAAGGATCCATTCGACCTGCGATCTATCTCGCAAGCGAATTGGTTGCAAGGGGACACGATGTATCTGTCATCTCGCCTTTAATGTCGCAAGCCGTTGAAAACGACTTGCGAGGAAAAAACATGACGCCTGTAAACCTGAAGGCCAAGCTAGTTGCGAAGAATTCAGGACTTTCTCTGTTATGGTTTGAAACGTGGGCACGCGAAGCATTCTTCAGTTTAAACTCGAAACGTGTTAACGGCCAACCGTGCGTCACAGTGAATTTCTCTCACACTATTGTTTTGCCCTCTGTTTTTTGGTATCTTCAGGGGCCTACATCACCAGCTCTGAGAGATATGAAGGGAGAACTTAGCGCACCGTACAGATTTGTTTACGAGGCATTGAGGCCAATGATCGAGTTTGCAGACGGAAAACTTGTGAGAGATATGGGCGCGAATTCGAAATTCTGCGTGGCCAACTCAGAATTTTGTGCTTCAATGTATAAAAGATGGGGAATTCAAGCCAGTGATATAATATATCCTCCAATCGACTGCAAACTTTTTCATATGAAAACATCTCATCCGTCCGCAGATTATGCCTTGACTTACTTTGGCAAGGAAACGAAGTTCTCAGTCGTCAAGACACTCGCGGACCGAGGAGTTCGCATCAAAGCTTTTGGATCTAAAGCTCCGTTCATTCCGAAATCGCTCGTCAATCACACAAATGTTGACTTTATGGGAAGAATTTCTTCCGAAGAACTCATCGACGCCTATTCCAACGCCCTTTTCACGTTCTTCCCGTTCACCCATGAACCATTCGGCTACATTCCGGTGGAAAGTATGGCGTGTGGCACCCCAACGCTGACCTATAAGGCTCAAGGACCAGGCGAATCCGTGATCGACGGATACTGTGGATGGTTTGCGAAGGACGATCGAGAGATCATTGACAAGGCAGTAAACATCTGGAAACGAGGATACAAACGGGAAATGAGAACGAATTCCGTGAAAGAAGCATCGAAATACGACAGAAGCATCTACGTGAAGAAGTGGCTTCATACACTCGGCGGATTTCCTGAAAAATCAGTTCAAGTTGAGCAGGCACCGCTTCTGTCGATTGGAACTCTTCCCCTCAAAACAGCTTCATAAACTGCTTCAACACGGTTCGCAACAGTATCCCAAGAATATGATGCTGCAAGCTTCTTCGCATTAGTGGAAAGATGTTTCCAGAGATCAGGATTTCTGTACAGCCTAATAAATGCGTCCGCAATGGCTTTCGGACTGTCGTGATCCACAATCAATCCATTTCGCTCATGCTTTATAATTCCATTGACTGCGCCATTCATTGGTGCTCTCGTGAGAACTACTGGTAATCCCACACTTGAGGCCTCAGATATTGACATCCCGTACGTCTCAAACTCGCTGGCAGATGCAAACACCCAAGATTTGCTTAACATTGAAACAAGTTCATCTCTGTTTTCAATAGGAACCGAGTCATGGAGATAAACGCCTTCAATTCTGTGAGAAGCATTCAGCAACTCGGGACGAAGTGGACCAGATCCGACGATATGAAACTCTGCACAACTCACATTTTCCCTAAATATCTTGAATGCTTCCAAAAGTAAGTCAAGCCTCTTTTGATACTCAAGTCGTCCAACGAATATTATACGACCTTGATGTGGTTGTATTTTCTTCTTGAAAAATGCTTCATCATTTCCATTTGGAATCACGCTGATCTTTTCGGGATTTATCCTGACATGTTCAAGCAGTATTTTTCTGGCGAAATCTGAAACGGCAATATTGTAGTCGCTCAGTCTGGAACATAACCGAGCAAGAACGGTACTCGGACCGACAATCGTTTTTCGAAAAGAAAACGGCCATACAACATTCCAAGAGATAACTGTTGGCACATGAGGTCGCGCTATTTTTGAGGAGAGAAAGGGAATGAATGGCCAGATATCAACGTCCACGAGGTCATGTGAATGAAACAGAGACTGAAAAAAGGTTGAGAAGGTGAGATCAACTACCCTGTTAAGCCCGCCCAATTTCGCAAGAGCTAATCGGTTTGGGTCGCAACGGTATACGTTGTAATTTTGTGTTGAATTGGCAGCGACATTCTGCCCAAGTGTAAAGACGTCTATCGTATGTCTTAGAGAAAGCCGCTGCGCTATTTCGAAAAACCTTACGCCTGAACCTCCTATATCAGGCGGAAAGCGCTCAACGACCATAGCTATTTTCAATTTTGTTTCCTGCGTTTGTCTTATCTTTTTCTAGACCTAATTCTTTTTTGCCAACAACAGAACTCTTCTTGCCGTCTGCACTGGAACTCTAATTTCAATGAACCTTCCAAAAACTGGAAATCGCTGGAAAGGAATTGGCAGCAAACCATGGACAAAAATGTCGAAGCCAGCTTTTAGTGCGAGACTCTCGAACCGGCTCCAAGTCAGCAATGATGGGTGAATGTCTTTCATCCTGTGAATTCTGTCTGAGACTACGTCTATGGGATTCTTCACGGGATTCTCAGCAAGGAGAATTCCACCTTTGCAGAGACAATGGTAACTGTCTTCCAGCAACATAGCAGGATAATTCAAATGTTCGATCGTGTCAAAGCATGTGATAACGTTGACCGAATTGTTTCTAAAGGGTAGTCTCTGTGCGTCTCCCTGAACGCGATCCACCTCTTCTCCTACGTTCAGGGCGTATCTCGAAATGTCAAATGCAAGACAGTCATAACCCAGCTGATTTAGCAGGCTTGTAACATAACCATAAGCCGAACCTACGTCAACAGCCCTCTTATTGGTCCCGTCGCACAAATCTTCTTTGGTTTCTCGGCTTGCCCATTTGAGTGCTTGAAGGCAAAGAAACTGTACTGCCGTCTTAGACAGGGCGAGTTGTGACTGTTTGAAGGCTTTTTCATTATACTGATGCTTGGTCGTGAGTTGACGTTCAACAGCGGTCGAAGAATCAGAAGAATACGATCTCTTCATTTATTCTGCCAGCTGTACGACTTTGATGTTGTCCAGAGAAAGGGAAGAGTTGTTCGTCCAGCAGAATTCTCTGAACTCTAATCTTTTGAGACCTTCTATTTTGAAGTTGAGAGTAAATTCCTGCCACTTCCCAAGAATTTGAAAATCGCTCGAACTAAGAGTTTTTGTCGTCAACGTAGTGTTAGACCAAACGTTCGTTGTAAAGTTCCAGGAAGATGCAAAAACGTCCACTACGACGTTCTGCACTTCCAACAATTCTTTCAGTCGGAAAGTAACAGTGTAGTTTCCATTATAAAACCAGGCATTCGGTCCATAGGACATCAGACCGACATTATCGGTTGGTCTGTGAAGTATCACATTTCCTGATTTACTTGATTCATCGAAAACTTCAGCGGCATTTGGGTCGACCACGGTTAGGTCCTGATAGCTGAATGTTTTTTGTGATGGTTGATTAAGCAAATAGTGTCCAGAATATCCTTTCTTAAGCAGTAGCACGCCGTCCGCGTACGCCATTATTCCATATTGCCCTCCATCTATAATCTCGTGCAGTGCTTGGATTGGAGAGAATTTGACTAGTGGAGGACCGTAGAGGATTTGAGAGGAGGATAAATCAAGCAGAATGTAATCGACGTTCATAATCATGGGCCAAGTCAACACGAATATGTTCTCTCTTTGAGCAAGATGCGGTTCGATGTCATTTTGTGTAGCGACTGAAGCGTTTAGCGGAACCAGTCCTATGACTTCTTCCAGTGCATTAGTATGCGAATCTATTACGACTGGCCTGCTGGTCAGAACTGGCAAGCCTATCGGACTCACGGCGATCGCCAAAACAAAGCTTATGATTAGAATTATCGCCATCAACTTTTTCTCAATAGCCAGATTTCTTTGCAGTTTCACATCGGTTTTGAACAATCTTTTCGCACCAAAAACAGCGGCAATGTATATCTGTGCTGCCATAAACCCGAAGTATTGAAAGTAGGGTTGAAAGTAGGGTGAATACTGAGATAAGGATGCTGCGAGAGCCCATGGCAAGACCAACATCAGTTCCAACGGAGCCAGAAGCGGCATGAAGACAACGGGAGCGCCGATGAGCACAAAGTAATACACTTTTTCCATTGGATTGACCATGGTCTCTAGGGCTCTGAGCGGATTCGTGATTACGTTCAGAACAATTTCACCGAGACTTGTGCCCCAATTATCCCAATTTCCAGGTAGCCATGTGGACTTTATAGGATTAACTGCGTAAATTACATTGAAAGCGAGAAATAACCAAGCGATGCTCAGCAAGATGAGTGCCATTGGTATAAATATTCGCTTTAGACGAAGCTCTCATATTGATTGCGGGCTCCCAGAGATTCTTTTTGAGCAAAAAATACAGCCCGAGAAAGAAGATCAATACCGGTGCGAATTCTATCGTTGAAAGCGTAAGCAAGCAGAATATTATGCCTTTGATCCATTGACCTTTGTCGAGATAGTAGAAGGCAAAAAAGAAAAAGAGGGGGATAAGCGCTTCAACGTGGAAATCAAAGCTGTTCATGCCTTGGAGGGCAGGATTCAACAGGAATGAGGCGGCGAAGGTCAGCCCCCATAATTTGCTGTCAAGTTTGCTCTTTGCAATCCAGTATAAGGGGAGCGCGGCAAGTCCGACCAGGAATGATTGCAGGACAAGAAGAGTCATAGGAGACTGGAAAAGAGCGTAGATCGGAACAATCAGAAAAAGTATTGGCGAGAAGTGCGCGCCGAGAAAGTTTTGCGATGTATTCACGTATGTTTCAAGCGTGTAGTGAAGAGGTTTCCCCAGGTTTATTGTTGTCCAGAATGATTGCGTAAATATGCCGAGGTCCCAAGCGTATGTTTTGAAGCCAAAATACATGAAAATTGTGAATCCTGAAAAAACAATCGTGTACAACGCTATGAAAACAAATATGAGTCGATCAGCCTCCCTCTCGGCAAAGTCCAATGTGGACCTTAAGCCCGCACGAATTCGTTCAAACAGAGGCGTGAAGCTGCTCATTGGATTCCTTCATTTGGATCTTGATTGAGATATAGAGCTTAGAGGTACTGTGATATTTGTTTTGTCAATTTGCGCGCGTTGTGTAGCTAGATCGAGAATGAGTAGCTGGCCTGAACATCATAAATCGCATCAATGAATCTCCTTACGAACCGCCCGGGTTGAGCTTTGTGAATCGTTTGAATCGTAACACTGACACAACCCTGCAGTGTTAATGTTATAGATTGTTATTACAGCTAGATATTAATAGAGAATCGTACTCTTTTCACATACGCAAGAAAAGAGGAAGGCGAAAGAGGTTAGTCTTGGAGCCATCTGTCGTTTGAACTTTTCATATCCACTTCCTGTAGGAAGGGACTGGAAAGCGGGGAGCTTGTAACCAGTTCGACTCGACCTAATGGAATAGGTCAACAACGTTCAATCTGCAAAGGACTTTGATCTGGGTTCGCATTGTCAAGTATCATCGAGACCGAATCGGAATAGTGGCGGATGTGCTCAAGGCCCGCTCAAGAAGGGAGAGTTGACAAGAATTTTCACGACAGACAGAATGCTCGAACAGAAAGCAATTGAAAGGAATCAACATGTTCCAGCAACTCATTCAGATTCGCAAACCTGCTAGCCGGTCAGGGTCTGCAGAAAGGAAGAAGGGGTTGCAATGATCTATAACAAGGGCATTGAGAGTTGGTCACTCAAAAAGACTAGGGATGTGCGCCCGCTTGTTATTGTTGCTGCTCTGAACGAAGAAGCGGGTATAGGGCCTACGCTGACTGAGCTGAGAGCCTGTCTCGTTCGATCTTCTTTCTTGGTTGTTGACGGACGAAGCACTGATAGAACATCGAAGATTGCTATGGAAATGGGCGCTGAAGTCATTACTCAGAAAGGTTCAGGAAAGGGGGATGCCATCGCAGTGGGAATTGCACATGCCAAGTTTTTCCAAGGTCAATACGTAGTTTTCATCGACGCTGACTATACTTACCCAGCGGCGCATCTACCCGAGATGATCAGCATCCTTGAAAAGAATCCGGACGTGGGAATGGTATGTGGAAACCGGTTGCCAGATCATTGGGGCTTGAGGGATATGCGCGACGTTTTCTGTATTGGAAACAGACTTCTAGCGTTCACGCAGAACCTGTTAGATGGCGTCTACCTGCAGGATCCTTTGACAGGTCTAAGGACTGTGAGATGGCAAATATTGAAAGATTGGAAGCCCAAGTCAAGGGGTTTTGACGTTGAAGCTGAACTGAACCATTTTGTAAAGAGACAAGGGTTCCGCATCGTGGAAATCCCAATCAGTTATAGACCGAGAGTGGGCAAGAAGAAACTGAGGGTGAGAGACGGGTTCACGATTTTGAACAGAATGCTGACAGAAAGCATTATGCTCCATTTCCCTGAGGCATCGGAGGGATACTGAATTGGCAAGAATACTGACAACAGGAAGGTTTCGTTTGGAAGTCACCTAGCTAGATATTCGGTGAAAGAAAGGAATTTCGTCAAAATAATTGGCGCAGCGCGCAAGTCACAATGTTAGGCAGGTCGACAGCATTAGAGAAACAATTAGATGCATGAGCAACTCGTAAGTTGTAAAAGTTGTGTAGGCGTGCGCTAGACGAAAGAGTTTAGTTCCGAAGACAATCTAATGCCAAGAGAAGAGCTGAAGAAGCTTGCTGGAAAAGCACCATTTAATAGTGGAAAATCAAATCGTCTACGAGTAGGTTGATGCAATGAAAGTTGTGACTGTTCTAGGTACTCGTCCGGAGATTATTCGCTTGAGCCGCGTGATTCCGCTTCTGGACAAGTTGTGCGACCATGTCTTGGTGCACACAGGCCAAAATTACGAACGGAATTTGAACGAAATCTTCTTCAAAGAACTGGGCCTTCGAGTTCCTGATCATATTTTGGAGTGCAAGTCAAGCAGTTCAATGGAAGAGATTAGTAAGATTATCTCTTCATGCCAACAAGCTTTTGCCAAAGAGAAACCTGATCGCCTGCTAGTTCTTGGAGACACAAACAGCGCATTGTCTGCTTTTGTAGCTAAACGGATGGGCATCAAGGTCTTCCACATGGAAGCAGGTAACCGTTGCTTCGATGATCGAGTTCCAGAAGAAGTGAACCGCCGTGTAATAGACCATTGCAGTGACGTATTGATGCCTTACACAGAGAGAAGCAGATTGAATCTGCTTCAAGAGGGAATTGCGGTTCAACGCACTTTCGTGACAGGAAATCCAATCAAGGAGATATTGGACTACTACAAGGACAAGATTGAAGCAAGTAACGTATTGAAACGTCTAAACTTGAGTTCAGGGAAATATTTTCTTGTCACGATGCATAGGGCTGAAAATGTTGACATTAAAAATCGTATCAAAAGTATCGTTAAGGCTTTTGGTGTACTCACTGAGAAATACAAGATCCCTGTCGTCTGCAGTTTGCATCCACGAACGCGATCTCAGCTCAATGAGAACTCCTTGGCTATAGAGGACTACGGAGTGCGCGCTTTGGAACCCCAAGGGCTGTTTGATTTTGTGCATTTGGAGAAGAACGCTGCATGTGTTCTTACAGACAGTGGGACCGTTCAAGAAGAATGCTGTATCTTCAATATACCCAATGTTACTCTCAGAGATGTGACTGAAAGACCCGAAACCATTGATGCAGGAAGTAACATAATCACTGGTGCAGATCCAGAGTCTATACTGAACTGCGTGAAAGCAGTCCTCAGTTTTCCCAATGTATGGGCTGCACCACCTGAATACATTAAGAAAAACGTGAGCGCTACAGTTACAAAGATAGTCTTGGGATACTAGCGGTTCGATTCGTTTCTCAAGTGAATATATGATCTTGAGGTTGAAACAACAAACCTTTTAAAATTGAGTGCGTTATCTCTCATCCGCTATACCAACCATCGCCTAGTCGTACACGAAGCTCCAAACACTTCAATCTGCTTTCAAACACGGTGATTGAATTGAACGTTCTGTTTGTTGTCGAAGTAGATTGGCAAAAAACGTACGTACTAGACGTCCACAATCTTTCAGAATCATTGTCTATTCTAGGTCACAATGTTTTCATAATTGATTTTCCGCGGAAACAGCCCAAAAGAAGCCTCTTTGACCTTGGCTCTCTTAGGACTGAAGAGCTGAGAGACGTTGCTGGAAGAGCCAATTCAAAGTCTTCAGTGACAATCGTTAGACCAGGTTTCATAAGAATTCCAATGGTCGAACTCGCATCCGCCCTAATCAGTCATTACTTGGCAATAGAAATGGTGATAAAACGATACAAAATAGACGCAATTGTTCTATACTCCGTTTCCACCAACGGAATCCAAACAATTAGGCTCGCCAAGAAATACGGGATACCCGTGGTTTTCAGATCTCTGGACAGACTTCATGAGTTGGTTCCTTATCCTTATGGCTTCTTAAGTCCTATCACATTCTCACTTGAGACATGGGTTTACAGCCACGTAGACAAAATTCTGCCAGCATCTCCGAATCTTTCTGATTACACCTTACGTATGAATGCAGACAAAGAAAAAATCGAATTCCTTTCTTTTGGAGTTGATATGAACAGTTTCAGTCCTTTTGTCAGTTCAGAAAAACTAAAAGATAACCTCGGTCTGGCGGGCGATGACAGGATCATAGAATTTGTCGGAACATTGTTTGAATTCTGCGGTCTGGATTCATATGTGGAACAGTTTTCGCAGGTAGTTGCTGAAGTCCCAAGAGCAAAGCTCTTGATCGTCGGGGACGGACCTTTGAAGCATAATTTGAAAGAACTTACAAACCGTTTTGGACTTGAGGAACACGTAATATTGGCGGGTTTTCAGCCCTTCGGCATAATACCGCAATATATCAATTTGGCTGACATTTGCATTAGCCCATTTCCAATTCTAGATGTGACCAGAGACATTATGCCTGGAAAGATAGCGCAATATCTCGCCTGCGGCAAACCAGTTCTAGCCACACCCTTGCCAGGCACAGTCTCGCTAATCTCAGGACCTGAACAAGGAATAGTCTATTCCGATCTTAAGGAATTCGGAAAACACACCGTAGAACTCCTAAAAGACCCTGCTCGGGCAAAAGAAATCGGGTGGAACGGCTACAACCATGCGAAGACCAACTACAGCGAAGAAAAACTAGCTTACGATTTGGAAAGGATTCTCGATCGGCTCATAAAGACTAGAATCGACAAAAAAGTTGACAGTTAATAATTAGTCCTTTGTTTTTGATAAAACCGTGTGGGGTCGGTAGGACGAAAATTCTTCAAATCGCTGAAAGAACTTATCCAGCCAGAGGCGGAGTTGAACTTCATGTAGCTAGGATTTCTGAAGCATTAGTCAAGATGGGACATAAGGTGACAGTCGTTGTTTTTAATTCTATGAACATTCGAGATTGTGGATACGGGATTGCTTATCAAAAACCGCATTTGGTCATCAGACCGATGAAACCGGTTTTGCCTTCAGAAGAATATCGGAATGGTGTACGGATACTAAGATTTGAATCCAAAGCGCAGCTTTTATCCTATTATTGGTCTCCATCGATGTTTTCATGGTTGCTCGAAAACGCTGACAAATTCGACATAATGCATACACACACGTACAGATTTAGCAACAACGAATTCACAGCCTTGGCGCACGTTAAGAACAAGACACCTTTTGTCTTCACAGGTCACGACGAATTGCAACTAGACTACATGGGAATCCTCCCTCTTCTTATTGACAAAGTTTATGGCGCAACTGTAGGTAGGCTTGTTGTGAATATGGCAGAAAAAGTAATTGCTTTCGATGAAGATTACGCCAAACAATACCACAGGTATTTTGGTGTTCCCAATGATAGAATTAGAATTATTCCAAATGGGGTGGATTGGACATACTTCAGCAATTTGCCAGACGGTCACGAATTGAAAGAGGCTATAGGAAATCCACAGAACGTACTGCTTTACATTGGGCGTTTCATAGACTACAAAAACCCTGATCTCTTGATAGCTTCTTTCAAAATAGTGCTAAAACACTTTCCAAACAGTCGTTTGATAATGATAGGTGCTGACTATGGTTCATTATCCTACTGCAAAAAGCTTGCAACATCTTTAGATTTGACCGACAAGGTCATTTTCATTGAAAACGCCGATGAAGAGACAAAACTTCAAGCCCTAGACATCGCGGATGTGTGCCTTGTTCCCTCCGATTATGAATCATTTGGTCTCGTGGCTCTAGAGGCCCAAGCTGCCGGTGTGCCAGTGATCGCAAGCTGGACTGGGGGATTGAAACACATTATTGTGGAAGGTAAGACTGGCCTATTCTTAAGAGAAATAACAATGCGGGAAATTGCTGACAAAATCCTTCTCTTGTTGAACAGTCGTAACATGAGAACCAGCATGGGTTCAAATGGACAGAAATTTGCGAGAAATTTTTCCTGGGACACAGTGAGCGAACGATTATTAGAGGTATACAGAGAAATAGTGTAGAAACTTCTCGAGAGAAGAATGAATTGCATGGATCAAGAAATCCGAGGCAGCTTCGAAAGCGCGTTGTTAGTCTGGAACGCTTGAGGCTTTCCATGTTGAACGCGCGCGCTTGAACTGATGGAGCGTTCGGATTTGGAGATTCATTGGAGTGATTAAGATATCCATCTTCAAAATGGCATCTTCACAAAAAAGACTAGTCCTTGGCGCAGTTGTCGGTATCACAGGTTTCTTGATATCAATTGTTTCCCTCACATCAATGCATATCGGTAACAATTTCACCGACATACCCGGCGGCGAGTTCTTCTTTTTTCAGACAATCCCATTTGCTTATTGGATAGGAACAGGCCTGTTAGTAATCTCTGTTCTGTACGCGGGTTATCTGAGAGAAAAAGCCAACAAGGTGGGTGTTCTCCTTTCAGGTCTTCTCATAACAACTATGCGGATCGTCCTGAATGTAAGCTTGACAAACTTCTTGTATTATGATGCGATGGTGGATTATGCTCCTCAAATAACGTCCTGGTTGCATCAGGGGATCAGTTTTGTCCCTGGTACTTATGCTCATGATTGGCCGTTTTCATTTCTGGTTGCTTACATTTTT
The DNA here is from genome assembly GCA_963845885.1 of Candidatus Bathyarchaeota archaeon. Classification (GTDB taxonomy): domain Archaea; phylum Thermoproteota; class Bathyarchaeia; order Bathyarchaeales; family Bathycorpusculaceae; genus DASPPK01. The sequence goes on along the minus strand of CAWJTU010000015.1, from coordinate 79,539 downwards.
ACCAGGGCAGGTGTTCCTGTAAACTTATTCTTTGAATGGGCAGCGGTACCAATCTATTTGATCGAAGCCTACTTGGTGTATCTAATTGCGAGCATGATACTCAACAAGAAAGATGTTTCATTGGCTGTTTTACTCTTCGGGCTGATTTCTCTCTCGTCTGAGGGTGGGTTACTAACTCTCTTTTACAATCCACAAATAGTGGGAGGAGCATTTTTCCTCCTCTCACTGTACTTAACATTGAAGTTGGCAACGCAGAAGGTGACAAGTTGGAAGACTTTGTCATTATTGTGCGTCTCTGTTCTTCTGATGATACTTTCTCATCACTTGACTGTGATATATTTCGTTCTGACTCTTTTGGGTGTAGCGTTTCTTTCAATAAGCAAAAGAAGTCGCTCCTTCGATCTTGATATCAGGATTTTTCCATTCTTAACCATTTTTACAAGTGTCACTTGGATCGCTTATAGTTTCATTGTTTATCAGGCTAGGGTCAGTGACTGGATTAATGCACTCCTATCCATTATTCTGGCGGGGAGACAATACCCTGATACATTTAATTCGCTTGGATTGCAGTCATTCCTAAAACTGCCATTACTAGATTTAATCTCTTTTGTTATAGTTCCTATTTTCATTGGAAGCCTTTTTCTTATTAGTATTGTCAAAACATGGCGGAATAGTTCTAATGGTTTAAACAGGTCACGAATTTCTTCTTGGCTATTTTACGACAAAGCTACCTTTCTAACTGTCGGAATGATCTTGCCTTTAGGGTTTGTTTGTATTTTGGGCCTAGCCTTTAATGGACTGTTATATCCAATAAGAATTATAGCAGTTGTTCTTTTCCTGCTATGTCCTTTAGGTAGTGAAACATTGACAGATTTGCTATCTTCGAAGTCAAGAAGAAAACGAATCTTGATTATTCTTCTTGTTATAATAGTAACCTTTCTCAGCATTTTTTGGACGTATCGGATCGTGCAAAGAACAGTACCTTCATTGATTTCGCGCCTTTCAAATCAACCGTAATAATACATACTGTAGGCTGGCTTCTGTTGCAAATCAACCGTAATTAATCCAAAAAAGTCTTCACTGCTAGATGGATTCCCCAAAACATTTGTTGCGTTCCCAGGTACTGCATCGTCCATCCAACAGTACCAGAAAGATCTCTGGATCCGACAGGTTACTGCCAAACTGTAAATATAATCTCGAAGTGTTATCAATTGCTGCGCTTGGCCAGTTAAATTGAATTGTAAACTATCGGCTCCTACTTCTGTAATCCATATTGGTTTAGGATTCACAAGCGAAGCAATTTCTGGCAATTGAATTGTACTTGTGGACAAATACTGGCTATAGCAATGATAAGCCACGGCATCGCAGTAAGCTCCTGCTCCCAAACTCCAACAACTATTCACAAAGTCATACCCATTTTCTGTAGGAGCTATTCCCCCAAAAATGACTGACGCTTCTGGAAACATGGATTTGATTGTCGTGTAAGCCGACTGAAGCATATCAACGTAATGCTGGGGAGTCCCATCCATATAACCGAGGGCAGTTGAAGGGGAATTAGGCTCATTCCAGACTTCCCAAGCATCCACTTCATTACCGAAAAGTTGCAAAGCCATTCGGACTGAGGCGTTCCAATTATCTAATGAGAAGTTAGGATTGTCATCAAAAGTTACTCCGTCAAGTATACCAAGCACATGGATTCCTCTGATGTTTGCTTGTTTAACAAAAAGTTGCGTTTGATTGATGTCCCATTGATTGTTTGGATTTCCCATGTCGATTCGAATCCATTGAACTCCAATTTCATTAAGAAGACTGAAGTATTCATCATCATTGAAGTGAGGAGTTATCGCGTCCCAAGGATGCATGCACACTCCCACGAGAATGTTATCCTTTATAGCTCCTGTATTCGAAAATGGTTTCGCTGATTGAACGGTGGACGAAACGTTGACAACACTTACTGTAATAACTAACGAAATCACAGATAGTAATGTGATTATTTTTGTGCGAAACATGATGAGCGCGCGCGTTCAAATCGTAAGTCTTGCGTAATAATAAACATTCTTGTCCATTAGAACAACACAAATACATTAACCGCGCCCATCGTAGTAGCAGCGTTAGGCCAATAGATGATTTTACAAATTCTGATGAAACAAAGGAAGCGGAAAACAAGGATCAAGCAAAACCATAACCCACACGTAGTCAGCAAATTCAATATGAGTGCGATCAAAGAACATCTTTCGTGTTGACCGCCATTCGGCCAAATCCTCCATGGCCACGGCTCAACTCGCTAAACTGGAGTAGGCGCCCGCTATGCAAGAAGGACTTGAGAAAATCATTTGATGATGGGAAGTTCCGAGAAAGATCTTGAAGATGCTCTCTGAGAAATGCTCAAAAGATGTCGAGGTTCGTTCTAATCGTGCTCGTCATTGAGTATCGAGCAAATATTCTCAGAATTTCCAACCAAGACTACGTCATCATCATTTCGCAAGGCGACCGGTACATCTATGCGTCTTTCAGCATGTGCCTCTTTCTTGGAGCCAATCCACATCATGCTCCATCCTATCGTCCAAGTAAACACCGCAACCGGCAGAAGCACTATTAAACGCAAAATCCTAAGCAACCTGGACTTCAACATGTCAGACACTCAGCAAACCATGAACCCTTAGAAACCATCTATAGCTTTTATGAACCTACACTCAACATTTGGAATCCACGAAATTGCGTACTAAGAATTGAAAAAACTGGAAAAAGAAAAAAGGGTGGTTGTTTGTTATGGATCTGGGTGTATTCCGCCTTTAAGAGGCGAAGTCATGAAAGCTGTAGGATCGTACATCCCTGTTTCGCTTATCGTGCCCAGCATTTCTTTGACAGTGTATCCGGTTGGCTTGTAGCCGTCTGGATTCAGCTTGTAGTTTATCTGTAGCACTATGCTGTTCACACCATTGGGGAACGATTGGAATTCTTTTATGCCGTCCATGTAGAACCATTGTGAAGCGTAGTAGGTGTCTCTGCCCCAGTTGCCCCAAACCATCAGCACTTCTGTGCCGTTGAGGTCTATGAACGTTGAGACCACTGCGTAGCCTACTGTGTTCGTGTCTGTGTATCCTTCAGCTGTAGCGTTCCAGCATGACAATGGCACAATCGCGTTGAACCATGGTATACCTCCGTTTGTGAAGCTACCTAGGCCATAGAACGCTGTTGCAAAGTCGTTTCCATAGTATGCGAGCAAGTTTGCAAGCGGACCTCCTGAAGCTACCAAGTTGGCGCTTGAAACTGGCCAAGTTGTGCACCAGTCGTCTTTAAGTCCTGTTCTGAAGTCGTTTCCGCCGTAATAGTAGTCGCTAACAGTGTTTCCTTCTCCGATCTTGCTCATGACATATGGCATTTGGTTTGCGGTCACTGAGTCGTACATGTCTTCAGCAGCTATGCCGTATTCGAGACCTTTGTCCTTCAATGCGGCTGAGATCATTGACAATCCTGCAGAGTCGACTGACGCTGCTGGTGGTGTTCTGCCAACTACTCCCAGCTCGTATCTTCCAGCGATGTACTCTGAGAATAAGAGATCACTCTCACCGTCTGGCACTAAGCTGATCGTCACTGAAACCGTGAATGCCAGTGCGGGGTGTGCTGTAGAATTGCCATAGCTAACTGTGAACGTTGGAACAACGTCAAAGTCCCAACCGTCGATGTAGACGTTTCGGAGGTTCATGAAGTTTGCATCGTATGGCGGAGTTATTTCCCAGTTCAATTCAAGGTTCGCGATATTGAACTGAAGTGCTGCCACTCCATCGAAGCCTGCTGTCCTGCTGACAGTTTCAAAGTTTTGAGCTCCTGTTTCAAGTTCAGTATAATCTACTTCATTTGGCACTATGAATGGATTCGCTTCCCATTGTATCGCTGGAGCATCGTAGGTCCATGTCAAGTTCTCGACAGGCATGTTTGTAGAATTCGTGATGCTGAAACTGAAGTCATCAACGTAGACATCGTGTTGAACGTTGAGTTGGTCAACGAATGTTCCTGTATCTATGGTATCATATCCCCAGTTGAATGTGCCCAAGCCCGTAAGACCTGACACGCTGTGCGTAAGATCGAAAGTCATCATGTCACTATATGTGTCTGTTGAGTAGAGTATCTTGTAATAGTGGTTGGAATTAGACCTGTGATGTAGCCAATTCCGTCCACTACTTCGAAGTCGTAAGTTTCAGATGCTCCTGCCACAAGATCGTTTGCACGTGAAGTTCTATAGCAGAGTGTACTTGTGTTGAGGTCAATGACTCTTTCAGAGAAAGTGCTGTATTGATCCCAAGCGTAATCGGGTACGGCCAGAACTGGAGATTGAGCAATGTAAGGCCATGATGACTGTGTTGCTGATGGCATTGTGGAAGACCAGTCTCCATCTTGCTCGGCGGAAGCCGAACCAAACCCATCTTTCTGTGGTCTTTTCAACTGCATTGTGAAGACTCCATGGGTTGAAGACTTGGTCCAACATGTAGTTGACTTCTCTGTCAACTTGGTCGCCGAACTGCCCAAAATTATCGTCTGATGCATCGTGGTTGTCAGTGATGCCGTATACTGTGACTGCTCGGAACATGTTCGATGAAGCTGTCTTATTGACGTTGCTCAGGTCAAAGTCCCATTCTGCGATAGTGTATGGTACGCCTGGCTCACCGATCATTTCTTCGTTGGCAATGTGCTGTTTGTAGACTATCCATATAGTCGTGCCTGGTGCTGGAGCGTTGTTGAATGTCACTGTTTGCCCACTCCATTGGTATCCATTCTGAGCAACTGGATCTTTAGGTACTTTGAAGCCGTTGACGAAAACCATCGGGTCATTCTGCCAAACCGCGTTTCCAGTCACATCGACATGTGGGTATTCCGTGGCGCTTGGATAATTGGTGCCTTCACCTACTGAGAACGTCTTGTCATTTCCGTCTCCAGTATAGGTAGCGGTGGTCGTTGATAATGAACCTAGGATTTGGCTTCTTGGAATATCCTGTATGTTAATTAACTGCTCTGAAATGGGCGATGGCCAGTATGCCGCAAATGCTACATATCCTTCTGGCTCGGTCGATATCATTTGTGCCAAGTCATAGTATGCGTTGTATGGATAGTACGGGTGGTAGCCATATGAATACGCTGTGTCTCGCTCTGTGAAGAATTCTGCATAGACCGGGGGTGCTTGGGTCGATCCAAGGTCCCATTCTCCTCGGTTGCTGAATTCAACCTGGATTGGGCCCGTGAGCTTTCTTCCATCGAGCAGCTTAATGTCCTTGTAGACGGTGACATATTTGGTGTCCTTGTTGAAAACGAAGGTCAGGTACACACCGACTAACGGAGTGTTTGCGTCTTCGCCTATCGTGGTTCTTGATAGTCCAATCCATTGTCTCGGACCGTCATAGAGTGTCGCTAATGGTGCTGTTGTAACATATCCTATCTGAAGAGGATTGCCGCTATTGTAGCGTGTTCCACCGAATTTTCTGCCTCCAAGGACTGTTGTGTTGTCAGCCTTCGAAGCCTGAATCCAGTCGCCTCCGATGCTATTCTGGCTATAGACATCACTGAACAGTGCGAAAGCCCAAACATTCCGGTATTCGTCTCCATAGGTGTAGGTTAGATTTATCAGCCAACCCTGACTCCATTCGAACTCAGGTATATATTGCTCATTAGCGAATGGGTCCATGTTTTCCGGACCGTATGAAAGACCCAAGTTTGTGTATGGGTTTATCAGTTCGCCGAATTTAGAAACGCCGATAGTCAGATTCTTAGCATCGTAAGGATACAGAGAGTATGTGTCGCTTGCAAGGTTTCCTGAAACAGTAGTGTACCAACTTGTTGGATCTGCTGCTTTTGCAGCGTGAACGGAAACTAGTGGTGCGATTGTTGATAGCATGATAATGGTCGCTGTCAATATTGCAATAATAGATTTTTTCATACTTGATTCTTCCTCATTTAATATGGTCTTCCTATAGTTTGTCAACCTCAGATTTAAAAGGTTTTCCATGGAAGCAGACGCATTGAGCATTTATATACAAAGCAGTTTAAGCTTTGAAAAACCAACAGAGGAATAAAAACAATAAAAGATGACCTAAACCTGTGGATACAGGCGCAGTTTTACGCGCGCCCCTCGAAAGACATCAAGAGAAATCAATCGCTGCGAAATTAAGAGAACTGACGCATCTGGCGATTTTACTTCATGGTTAGGCGACTAAGACACCTGTTCAGGTTTCAGATCGATCAGCTATTCCAATGGGTGTCCATTATGAAATTACTGAGATTTACTGCTTTTCCAAAACACCTCATATGAAGGAAACTCAAGCCAGAGTAGTTCAACTGAAACCAGAAGGCAACCAACAGAACAAGTGGAACAAAAAGAAATGGGCTGTCCAAGAAAATTCTCACAGAACTCCTCTAAACAGATCTTCACTTTCCGAAATAAACAAATCACGAATACTAAAGTCTGACTCCTGCCTAAAAGGCCCGTTGACACCTCTCACTATGACAACAGGGCTAGCTTCATCACCTTGCCCCATCAACAACTCAGCCGCACCAGCAATCTCATCAACCACAGCAACATTCTTGACCTTCAAAACGTGTCCAAAAAGATCTCTCTTCCCACGATAATCTCGGAACAGACTCAAACCAGAAAATCCAATCGCAAAGTTCACTTGACCACGCCTAAAAGGACGACTATAAGTATCACAAATTACAACCGCCAACCTCTTGCCACTCAAACTCTCCAACTTAGAACAACAATTCCTAGCCGAAAGATCAGGATTCTCAGGCAGGAGAGCGAAGTTCTCGTCTCCTTGAATATTCGATTTGTCGATTCCAGCATTGATACAAACCAATCCTCGCCTGTCCTCAACCAGAAGAATCTCAGGCGAAGACTTCAAAATCCTCTTAGTTTCCCGAAGAACGAGTTCCACAAACTTCGAACTCTTCCCGATAACTTTGGCAAGCTTCTTAGCCTTAACTGAAGGAACAATGTTTCTGACTCTAATCACTCTCCCTTCAGCTTTTGAGAAGATCTTTTGGGCGGCAACGACAACATCTCCATCTTGCAACTCGAAACCGTTTCTCTTGCAAGTGTCAAGGACTATTCTGGCAATGTCGTCTCCCGCGTTTACCATAGGGAAACCTTCGAGAGCATAAGCCGCAAAACTCTTCATGAATGCACCTCTTTGCTCTTACCATGTTCTTGCACATTGTTAAATCTCTTGCCCGGACAAGAAAAGCCAATAATCAACCTGCTGGATTCTGAAGATGAATTCACGATTCATAACACTTTAAGACCAAAGCGTCAGAGGGATAGTTAAACTCAACCTTAAAGTGGATGCTGAACATGAAAAACAAACTCACTTCGTATATCATCCTATTTATTATTGCCCTTGGTTTCCTCAACATTGCATACAGAGTCCTCCCAACCGTGAAAGCTACAAATATCGAAGGAATCATCTCGCAGGACACCTTATGGACGCTCGTCGACAGCCCATACGTCGTGACCAACAACATCATCGTTAATCCAAGCGTTACACTAACCATCGAGCCTGGCGTTGAGGTACGTTTTGGAGGCAATTTCTCGCTAAATATCCTGGGCAGAATTTTAGCACAGGGAACCCCAGAAAAGACAATCCGATTCACAACCAATGATGTCACAGGTCAAGACCATTGGCAGTCGATTTCGATATCCGGCACACAATCCTCATTCACATACTGCACAATAGAATACGCAACCAACGGCACAGTACTTCAAAGCGGATCACTTGAAATTCTTGAAACCAAAATCCAATCGAACTTGAGGAACGGCATCGTGATAAATGGAGGAGCAGCAAACATCACCGATTGCGAGCTTGCCTTCAACGGCGAAAGCGCTATCCAGATTTCAGGCGGCAATCCAGTAACGATCACTAACAACTTCATACACTCAGACTCGAATGGATTAACCCTTTCAAACCATTTGACCGGAACCATACAGATTCAAAATAACCTAATAAGCAACAACACTCACGCTGGAATCGCTCTCGAAGCAGACGCATTCACGAACACTCAGATCATTCAAAACAACATTACCACAAACAACTACGGATTCCTAGTTCAGTCCAACATAACCACCCACATCACTCAAAACTACATCTACGCAAATTCCATCGGAGTCTACTACACTGGCACTGGATCTCAACAACTAGACTTCAACGACATCTACGAAAACGGCATCGGCGTCGACCTACAAACCGGCCACAACATCGTTGTCAACGCAATACACAACTATTGGGGAGATAAAACAGGACCCAAACACGAATGGCTAAACCCGCATGGAAAAGGCAACCCCGTCGGTGGAGATGGAGTCAACCTTGAATTCATGCCCTTCCTAGCGCACACTTTCCCATATTCCATATTCCCCAACACCCCACCAATGGCCGTTCTATGGACAGACGTAGCTACAGCAGCAGTCGGTCAGACAGTCACTTTCGTGGGCACAGATTCACAGGACGACGGCATCGTTGAAAGCTACTACTTTGACTTCAACGACACGACAAACAGCGGCTGGACAACACTATCTCTATTCAATCACACGTACGCTACTGCAGGCACTTATCAACCATTTCTGATCGTTCAAGACGATGTCGGTTGGTGGAGCCTCCATGCTCCCGCAACAGTCAACGTAGTCAATCTAGCACCGCTCCAAACATCAGTCACAGTCAGCAACTCAACAATCGCATATAACGGTCAGACATGGGTAACCGTGTACGTTTCAACTGTCACAGGTCCAGTTGCCAACGCAAATGTCTCATTATTCTCTGTGGCAGGAGGAACCTTTGATTCTCAATCAGGACTCACTGATGCCAACGGCTACTTTGCAACCAAGTTCACAGCACCAACCGTCACCGAACCTGTTGACGCAAGAATAATTGCTAGAGCATCAATGTCGGGATACGCCGACGGATCTGATCATACATATGTGAGAGTTCTCTCACCGCTGCAAGTGCAAGTCTCTCCGCAACCGCCAACATTAGAATCCCAAGCAAACGCAACAGTAAACGTACGCGTTACGGACAATTTTGATGATCCAGTACAAGATGCTAACCTCACTGTGTCATCGAATTCAGGCACAATCACCCCTATGACTGGAATAACAGACTCTAATGGCACAGCCATTTTCACCTACCAGGCTCCATTAACCATGAGCCAACTTAATTCCACGGTGACGGCGATAGCCAGTAAAAGCGGGTTCGCCGACGGAACCGGTCAAGGAATCATAGACATTGAACCGAAACTGTTGTCTCTCACCGTAACAGCCAATCCGAACACGGTGTTTTCGGAAGACACCTCAACAATAACAGCAATCGTCACATCCGACTCAGCTGTCGTAACCAACGCCACGGTCACGGTATCTTCTGACTCAGGAGGCAACTTCAGCAATGCACTATTATACACTGACCTCACAGGAACGGCGAGATTCGCCTTCACAGCTCCACAAACAGTCGCTCCCGACGGAATAAACACAACCATCACCGTTATGACATCCAAAGACGGATTCGTCGCAACTCAAAACCAAGTCATCCTTCTCGTTACTCCAAAGACACTTACTGTACAAATCATTGCAAACAACGATTCCACCTATTCAGGAGGACAGATCAACGTCACGGTTAACGTGGGATACAGTGGTAATCCAATCGAGAACGCAAATGTCACAGTCTCTGGAATGAACGGAACTTTCGCTCCGACACTAGGAGTTACAGACAAGAATGGAAATGCCACATTCACCTTTACAGCGCCTGAAGTCGCTGGAGAAACCAACATTACCATATCAGCGATCGGAACGAAAGATGGATACCTCGAAAACACGGATCAATTTAATGTCACGGTTAAACTCAGAACCTTCGCAATCTCAGTGTCGCCCTCAACCGTTCAATCTGGACAAACTGAGGTCATTACGATTCACGTGACCTGCAAAGAAGATCTTACGTCCCACAGAAGGCGCTATCGTAACAATCGCATTCGAGAACGGTCAGCAAGTCAGCAACAGTCACTGACGCGACTGGAACGGGCACATTCTTGGTCAATGTACCTTCAACATCAGCGAATACGATCAACATGACAGTCACAGCAAACAGAATTGGATACGAAGAAAAGGTATCACAAATCACGCTTAACGCTGTGCCGCAAGAAGCAGGATTTCCATGGTTGCTAATCTTGATCATTGCAATCCCGATAGCGGTCGTCGTCATCATTGTCGTCTTGATAAAGATGAAGGTCGTGGTCTTCTCTTCCAAGGAAGATGAAGGTTCAGAGTAAGGTCTCGTGAGACGTAATATTTAATAGACTGTATTGACTCAACACTAAGTGGACAGGAGAACAACAATGACACAGTTGCGTCTCAAAGGAAAACTTGCGAAACTAAAAACAGTAAAGATAAGACTCAACTTCAAGAAAACAGAACAAGTGGCCACCCCCACCCCACCACCGAAACCTCTTCCCAGAGGATACAAAATAATGGAGAAGTACCCACTCTACGAACCCTTCGCACACGTAGCCATCGCACAAAACCCAAAAACTGGAGAATTCAAATACATTCTCGACGAATTACAGCTTGATCCCCTAGAAAGAAGCGTTTACACGCGTATTCTAGAAATATTACTGGCAGAGATCGAATCTCCCAAAGAAGAAATCCTTGATCCGAGAAGATTCTTTGCTGATGAAGCCAAGAAAATCGTTGACAAATACCGCATCAGCCTAGGATGGCTTCCAGACGTCTCATGGTACAAGATCCTTTATCATGCAGAAAGAGACCTAGTCGGATTCGGCCAAATCGATCCTTTGATGCGAGACCCTAACATTGAAGATATTTCATGCGACGGTGTAACCAAACCCGTCTACATTTGGCACAGCCACTACGAAAGCATAGAAACGAACATCCAATTCCAGACAGACGAAGAACTTGACAACATGGTTGTCAAACTTGTTCACATGGCTGGAAAACACGTGAGCTCAGCCTTCCCGATCGTCGACGCCTCATTACCAGGCAAGCACAGACTAGCAGTCTGTTACAGACGCGAAATCACTCCCTTCGGAACGGCTTTCACTATCAGAAAATTCAGAGAAGATCCCTACTCAATAATAGACCTGATTAACACTGGCACATTCTCAGAAGAAATGGCAGCATATTTCTGGCAATGCCTTGAGTACAGAACATCAATAATGGTTCTAGGTGGAACAGCAGCAGGCAAAACCACTGCGCTAAACGCACTGGCTTGTCTGATCAAGCCAGGCAGCAAGATCATCACAATAGAGGAAACGGCAGAACTCAACCTACCTCATGACAACTGGGTATCATTGATCGCAAGACAGAGCTATGGATTAGGCGGGGACAGCACTGGCGAAGTAGCACTCTTCGATCTAGTAAAAACCTCAATGAGACATCGGCCCGACATCCTCATCGTGGGTGAGGTCAGAGGACAAGAAGCCTATGTACTATTCCAAGCTTTAGCCACAGGACACGGAGGCATGTGCACCATGCACGCTGAAAACCTGGATTCAGCAATAAAAAGACTCACACAGAAACCAATGGACATTTCACCAGCATACGTACCATTGATGAACATCATACTATCAATCCAAAGAGTACACCTTGTCAAAAACAATGAAAGAAAAGCTTTCAGACGTGTCATGACCGTCAGTGAAATCGCTGAATTCGAAGATTACAGACCAATCTTCAAGTGGAACCCCGGAAAAGACGAACAAATACAGACTTTGGACAAAAGCATGATGCTATCGACCATTTCTGAAAGGTTAGGCCTAACCAAAAAAGACATCATTGCAGAAATCGAGAAACGTAAATCAATACTTCATTGGATGCGCGAACGCAACATAAGAAGCTACAAGGACGTAGCAGCAATAATCGCGGAATATTACGCGAGACCAAAACAAATCTACGAAAAGATTCTAGCCGGAGAGGAGGTTAAACCAATTGCCCTATCTGGAAACACTTGAGGCATGGTCTTTCCGTCTCTTCGGGAAAACAGCACCGTCAATTCTTAGACGCGTCGGTCAGTTCAGAGATTACTTGGAACGAGCGAAGATCAAAATTTATCCAGAAACGTACATTTCACTAATGTTTTTCTTTGCAACACTCACCATACCCATTTCAGTAGCTGCAATAATCATCGTACTACTTACCGGCTTAATGCCAATAATCTTCCTTATACCAGTGCCTTTCTATGTAATGATCGGGTTTCTCCTGGTCCCAATTTCCAGAGCCGGCGATAGATCGGCAAACCTTGAAAGAGAAATGCCCTTTGCCGCGTCCTACATCAGCGTTATGGCTTCGGGTGGAATTGCACCCTATTCCAGTTTCAAAAGACTCGCAGAAGTTGATCTGCTTCCTGGAATGAAAAGTGAAGCCCTAGAAATAATTAAGGACGTGGAAATCTTTGGTATAGACCCTTTGACAGCGATCGAGCAGGCTGCAAAGAAAAACCCTCTCGACATCTTCAAAGATTTTCTTTCAGGATATGCATCGACCGTGATAATCGGTGGAGACATCGGACACTTCCTTGAAAGAAAAGCCGAGGACATATTCAAAGCCAGAGCATTAAGGGTCAAAGCAGCGGCTGAAAGACTCGGTATGCTACTTGAAACCTTCATAATAGTAAACGTGATGATGTCACTCTGCTTCTACATCATGTTCAGTGTAGAAAACATCGGTGTTTCAGGCACAGGAGGCGGAGGAGGATCAACTTCAGGAGTTATTCTTTACACTTTTCTGCTAAGCCCAATGCTCTCAATGATGTTCATCTACCTGGCACATAGCATGCAGCCCAAGACACCCGTAACAGACATGCGACCCTACAAAGTGTTCGTGGTCTGCAGCTTGATAGGCGCGGCAGTATTTTCCACATTCTACTTCTTCAACCTCTTCGGTCCAATCATCGATCTACCTGTAGCACTTGCCATATCGCTTTTCATCGCCACCGCACCAGCGGCTGTGGTCTACAACAAATACCAAAGCCAAAGAGATCAAACCGAATTAGGAGTCAACAGTTTTCTCAGAGACCTAACAGAAGTCAGAAAAACAGGATTGTCACCGGAAAAATGCATTGAAAGCCTTTCACACCGTGAGTATGGTTCATTCTCCAAGGAGCTACGCAAAATAAGCTCAGAGATTTCATGGGGAATCCCCGTAAGAAAAGTCATCATGGACTTCATCGGGAGAACGAAGAGCTGGATGACTCAAATAGTCATGTTCCTGCTCGTTGAAACAGTTGACGTTGGCGGTGGCACGATCGCAATGATAGAATCACTGGCCAGGTTTAACAACACAACACAAGAAGTGGAAAAAGAAAAGAAGATGGCAGTTCGCCCATACGTGATAATGCCCTACTTCGCTGCTCTGCTTCTGGTTGCCACAACAACGATGATGCTGGGTTTCACCAGCGGCACCCTTGGACTTAGCGCTCCGACAACACCGAACGCCCGAAATGGAGTCAGTTAAACAAATATTCAATCTGTCATGCATATTCTCCAGCTACATGATCGGCATAGTAGCCGGCAAGATCAGCCAAGAGTCTATTGGAGCCGGGTTCAAGCACGCATCGATTCTGGTGATAATAACTGTCGTGACCGCCAAGCTGGTCCCCTTGTTCGTACACTTGTAACAGGGAGAGGAATGAAAATCACAACAGCCAAGAACCTGTTGCAAAGACTTAGAAAAGATAGAAGAGCAATTAGCCCTGCGATTTCCACGGCCATAATCACGAGTGCCGTAGTTGTGATGTTGCTGGTCACGGTTGTTTTCGCGAACAATTACCTGCAGCAGCGAATAGCAGAAAACGAGTTTGATGCCGCGAAACAGTTCATGCAGACAACTGGACTTCAACTCGATGACGTATCATGGACCATCGGGCGCACCCAGACAATCAGATATGCAAGTAATTATGGACAAGTAAACTTTGAGGCCCCCGCATTGAACTACACGGTTTTCATAGACGATAATCCAATCGCAAGTTATACTACTGGAGTACTCTTCTTCAACATGCCGACGAACAAGTACAACCTAGGAAATGACTATTATCAACGAGTATTTCCCGCGAACACCTCCTTCCTTCAGACTGGAACCTCTGCACCAGTCAGCAGCGTTTTTGTGATTGAAGTCGTTCCCATGATTGATGGCAACTACATAAGAATAGTAGTCGCTCCGTCAATCCGAATGTTGAATTCCACAATAACCTCCGGCAACACAACGACCAACTACTTCAACTTCTACCTTCCACTTCTTCAACCTGGCAACAGTCCTCGTCTCTCACAATCCATGACGCTTCAAGGAACAGACAGTCAGCGCGACTACGAACGGAGTTTCCAATACTATTAAGATCCGAGTTGACTTCCCCAAAACCAGCCAAGGTTTTGACGGTCAATTCTTCCGTTTCGAAAGTCAAGAAGAAACGATTCAGGTTCCTGCAGGATCAATCTTACAGTTCTACACAAGTGAGGTGATCGTGTCGCTGGGACTGCAAGGCTAGCCGACACAAGGAGGAAAAAAAATGTGCATGTAACAATCGAATACATGATAATGATTCCCTTACTCATACTGCAGATCTTCCTCTTCCCATTCACTGCAAGCTGGCTGATGAACACATGGGTCAACTCACGCAGAAACCTCGCACTTCAAGATGTGGCAAGCCATCTTTCAAGTACCATTCAACAGCTGTACTTCTCACTTAACCATGCAACCATGCAAGCTGGAACAGCAACGTATTCTCCTGGACTGCCACCTTTCATTGAGAACCTCTTCTACACGGCAACAGCCCAATTACGACCAACCGCGACGGCAACCCCCAATTCCAGCAACGTTCTGGACATCAAAGTCACTCTAGTCGGAACTAACAACGCTTGTGACCGCAACCGTAACGCTTGGACCCAATGTCAATTGGGGGCAGAACTCCGTTTTCGAGAGCAATTCCACGCAAGCAGCCGTGACGGCTCAGAAGTTCTCTAACGGAACAGTAGCCATATGGTTTGACTCGTAGGAATGATGAAAAATGCCTGAAGCCACAATCGATCACATGGTCGCTCTAACAGTCTTCCTAGCGGCTTTGCTGCTCTTCATCACTCTATTCAACCAAACGATACAAACAGCCATCTTGTACCAGCAACACAGCTACATCGCATCTAAGTGCACGGATATGCTGGACAACATCATGCTTAACCCAGGCTACCCAACCTACTGGGGAGCAGGCAATGACTACTCCTTCAAGCTTTGGGCTACAAGATCCTGAATTCACTCAATACACGACTCAGTCCATTCTCGTTGATGCGATTGACCACACTGACAGGCACTCCTGTTTACTATTCAAAAACGAACACGTGGTACAGCAACATAACCATGGGATTTGGCGATTTCCTACTGGTACCTTACAACGAAGCACTAAACTACACTACGGTTGGACAGTTGTTGGGAACAAACAATTCCTTTGGTTTTCAACTCACAATCCAACCAGTAATCACTGTCTCAGTCTCTGAAAGTCTGTTGAGCAACCAGCGTGTACCGACCGTGAACGTTTCAGGAGCAGGCTTCCCTCTCTCAAAGGCTAATCTCAGCTATTGCTTGTTCACAGCGGATTTCCAAGGTAACACTCCATCCTACGCAATATCGTACGGAAAAACGTATACGGACGAAAAAGGGTTTGCATTGCTTCAAGCCATTCCCTCAAATCCAAGATCCAAACGCAGCATATGCTTTGATTGTGTACGCCCATCTCAGCGGACTCACAGGTGTAGGTTACTAATCAACGCGTTTCATCGGACAAGCAATACATTGTTCCATTCGTGAACGATTTTGGATCCGGTAGCGTGATCTTGGCCCATAGCTATGACATACACGATTTTGGACCACCCAACGCTGACCTAACCTACAACGCCACCTACGTTATCTTGACCGAAGACTTCACACTTCGTGAAATGCCAATGGGCAGTGCCACAGGCCAGGTAAACTACGGCAATGGACAGCCTTACGGCAACCTCACAATTCCCACATCCAATCCTGGAATTCTGGTAATCACGTACAGAAAAAGTACCAACGAAGGCGGCTTTATCCTTATGCCTTGGGGAATAAGTTCCATGGCGTTCCCATAGTCTTTGGAGACACTACTGCAGGCAGAGAATGGATTGCCACGGACATTCGTCAAGTGATAGTAGATGGCATTGCATATCAGGCAAAACTTGCACTGTGGAGTTTACAAGGATCTCAGGTGATCGGCTAATATGATGCGCACAATTGAAATATTGCTCGTCATCATCATCATCACAGGAGCGTTCGTCATATCGTCGTTCTTCGCAGTCTTACCGTCACCCCGCCAAGTCTCGCCCATTAGTCTTGAAAGACTAGCCTTAACAACACTCCAGCAATTGGATGTTCAGCACGACCTGAGTACGACAATCTTCAAGCCCTCAGCCGATTCATCATGGACCGACTTGCAAGTTGCTCTTTCCGCGACTCTTCCGCCAAATATGGTTTACAACTTGACTGTATACGACGTTGTGCCAGGAAGCACTCAACTCTATCAAATAGACAACTCGATCTCGGACGCTCAAAGCTTAGGCGTAAGCACCGGATCATCTTCTTATTTCGTCGCCTCTTCCAACGTGACATTCAGCTTCACGCCTGAAAAAGTCGGAGAACACGGAGAAGGTGGAACACTCTACATATTGAACTGCAGCGACACTAACGGCTGGTGGATCACAGGATACACAACACAGAAACTTGCAGAAGACTTGTACGACCTCCTTTCACCATACTTCCAATCAACAATAATGGTTCAGAACACCACACAATTTGCACAGATTCTTGATAACAAAACCATTTCGACCTCACCTTCTGAAAGCGTTTCCAACGCCATTATAATAAACACTTGCGGAGAAGCTGTCCCAGTGCCTTCAGGAAACTACTCAACAATGGGGTCACAAGATTCCTATGCAAAATACTGCTACATTCTAGGAGAGAGAGTAAGGGAATATAATTGGACCTTCGCAAGCATAGTAGGCTACCCACTCTACTACGTCAGCAACACAGGACTGTTTCCGAGCAGTCAGAACACATGGGGAATCTATGGCATGCAACTGGTCGGAGCAGCCGGCATGAACTCTTTTCTCGAAGGCCTCGACAACCAGAGCTACGTCTATAACAATAACTGGATTACGGCAGATTTGGCTGGAAGCGTCTATCTTTCTTCAGAAGCAATATACTACTGCAACTATTATGGCATTTATCCATCATACTATCAAAAGGCAAGCAGGGCTCTGCCCTCATCGATAACTACAACCTATCACCTTAGCGTGTCAAACTACATTTTCGATCCCTCAGGCAGCTACCTTCCAGGGGCAGTCTTCACGCATCCACCATCAGGTTCCTTCTTGGCCCTGGGTCTAACGCGAACACCTGACATAAGATTGACGGCCTTAGGACTTCTTCAGTATTACAGACCTCGACTTTACCGTTCTGATTACACCTCAACTGGTACCTCAAAACTAGTCATACTTCAACTTGGACAGATGGGAGGCACCTAGCAGATGAACAAGAGAGGACAGTTTTCAATCATAGCTGCTCTTCTTGTGGCGGTAATACTGATAACAACGGTGGTGGTGACCTACTCGACAATACGCAGCAGCACCATTCATGGTCAACCTCAGATTCAGAGCGCGATAGACGAAACCAACCTTGCAATAAAGCAAATTCTAGGCTTCACTGTTGGATACTACGGCTCAGTGTTGAAAAGTACCGGAAACCAGACGTATGCAACACAACTTGCAACTGGTTACCTTCAAAGTGGATTAGTGTACACGGCAAGCATGCATCCTGACTGGGGAGCATCTTTTAACGTCACGAATTCTAAACTTTACACTTACTGGTACTCTAACGTGAGCTACAGCAGCGGAGACTTGTCTGTAAGCTACAACCTCAAAGGACTGGGAATCTACGGAATCGCCTACGACACCTCTTGCAGTCTAACAGTCCAAGTCATGCCATCAATCAACAGTCAGGCAATTCTGAGCATCACAAAAGATGGAACCGAACCACTGGTAAATTTGGACAAATCAAACCTCAAATTCTACTCTTATGAAGCAAATGACTCTCTTTGGCATCTCATCGAGCCTCCGAATACGCCAACATCCTACTCAAACGGCACATACCAGATAGATATACCGTCAGGAGTGGATGTGAACTCTTACCTAATCCAAGTCGAGGATCAAAGAGGAATACTCGTAGTCGCCTCATCGTACAGCGCCTACGCAATAAACTTGGCTTGGAACACTTTCAATAGCACATCGTCGCTTAAGCAGCACTTCGTTGATAACAACTCTTCTGACGTTGATTCTTCCCCCAACATGGGAACGCACAGTAATTTCACAGCAATGCAAAATGGACCAGATGGCGTAATGGATACCTCACGGAAGGCAATTACTACTGCAGGCGTCCCTGAGACATGGATTTCGCCGATCACCTACGAAGGATGCGGATGGACCAATCCAGGCAATGCTTATGATAACAACACTTCGACAAGAGCCTCAATCTCTGTTTCTTCCAAGAGCTGGAGTGCATATCTGACATTGGACATCAATGCGATGAGCAGCCACCAAATCAGCTATTATGTCGACAGGTCCGACAACAACCTGAACCAGATTCAGTTCGATATTTACAACGGCAGCTGGACGAACGTATACAGTGGAAGTGGAACATGGGCGGCATGGACGAACGCAAGTTTCACGGAGACATCCGTCTCTAAGATGCGATTCCGTTTCTACAACAATCACGGTAAAGTCAATCTAGAACTGCATATGTGTATGAAGCTCAATTCCTTCAAACGTGAACACCGCAAAACTGTCAACTCGACATAGAGGCACAATGGACAAACGTCAACTACACTGATACAAATCAGTGGTTGTGCATCTACGGGGGCGCTATGGCATCAGAGGACATAAGGGTAGATGTCAGAAGCGGGTCCACGTGGCTCAACTTATTTTCTGACTTGTCAACGGGATGGAACAACGTTTCAGTTTCGCAGTACGTCAACTCACCCACGTTTACCATAAGATTCAAAGACGGAACACAAACAAACGATCCCAGCCAAAACAGCTGGCAAGTAGACACGGCACTTTTACGTTCAGGCTTATCTGTAGGTAATAGCACAAGCAGCCCGATCGTCATTGAACTTCTGCAAAACGGAACAATGCGATGGTTAGGCAGCACTCTGCAACAGACCATGCTTGCAAAACCAATACCACCTGTTCCCGTAAAAGCCTTACATGTCAACGAAACGATTGCAAACGTCAGCAGCGAAGTGCCATTCCAAACCGAAGACTGGACATCTGACTACCAGATCCCGCTAGGACTCACAAACAACGCAAGCGTATTCAGCAGCAGAAACCTGATTGCTTTGATAGCAGATCCCAATGTTACCAGAGTCACAGTATGGTGGAACGGCAGCGACACAACCACTCAAACACCCTATGCTTACGTAAACAGGTATTTCACAGACAACCCTGCGAATGGAATTTTGAAGAACAACTGCAATCTGACTCTGACAATAAACGGAGGAACAGTGACATCAACTCAAGGCACTTCAACCGCGGTTGCAACTCTGATGCGAATTAACGGACAAAGCAGCACCTACGGTGCAGGAGCCGCGTACGTGATATACAATGGAACCATCAGAGACATCGTGCAGCAAGAAGCAGAATGGGCAGGCGGCGCCCCTAATTGCCCCAACGTATACGCCCACATAGTTCTAACGTTGCCTGCAAACGTTTCCTACTATACCTATCAGCTCAGGCTCATGTTCGTAAGCTCTCAGCAAAACAGGACGATAACAGATCTGTGCCCAGTGAGCTTGTCAGTTCCAACAGGTCAACCCCAAACTGAAAATGGCATCTCCGGCGGCTATCCAACTGTCTCATCTGCCACAGGATTGTTCTACAACAAATCCGCCTCCGAATCAACTCACCATTGGAGCGAATTCATAAGCGGCACGAAAGGGGCGGGCATAATGTTCACCGACGCAGGAAATCAACAGCTCTACGCGTTCGACAGCATTGCAGGAAACTCGACAGGCGCTCTAAGCGTAACCAACTCCACTGGAAACTTGATCGCGCTTCAAACAGTGAGTACAATGAAATCAGTGAACTTTACCAATGCATTGGATGTTGTTTGGACCGGCGCAATAGCGACCTTCGACGGAACAAGCCCAATCTACAACAATGGAGCCAGCGTTGCAGAGCTCTGGAAAAGCGTCGAAAACTTGCCGATAATAACGGTGAGCACCAGCTAGCCTGAAACTCAAGGAGATGGAAAACGTTGTTTATTTTGAATGTTGATTCGAAGTTCGCAGGGGTTAAATATCGAGTAGTAAGATTCCCTAAGTAAACAAAGGTGAGCAAAATGACTAAACGAATGATCAAATCGAGAAAAGCCATATCCCCAATATTGGCCACTCTCTTACTAGTTGTCATAGCGGTAGCCGCAATAGTCGTAACATATGCTTGGATAATGACCTACATGGGCAACGCCAGCCACCAGAGCAGAGGTAATAATCTACAGAGCAAACACGAACTTCTACAACCAGAACTGGCACGCTGAAGATCGACGTTGACATAGGGGATTCTGGAACGCAAGCTACGACACTGACCGCATTGTACGTTGGGAACTCAACATCAACATTGGTGAACCAAACAATAACTCAAGCGACTGTTTCTCCAAACCAACTCCTACGAGAATCACTGTTGACTATAACTGGACAAGCAGTGTGATCTATTACTTCAAAACGTTGACTTCAAGTGGACTAATATTAGATTGGACAGACCAAGCACCAGTTAGCTAACCCTAGCACAGCAACTTCATTTTCTATGTGATCCGAGAGAAAGCTGAAGCAATTCTCCAAAATCAGTGATCAAACAGAAATATAGTACTTCGCCGATATCACTGTCAAAGGTGCACTGCGTGCAAATACTCGACGCAGCAAGAACCATTGTCGTAATAGTCTTCTTCCTCTACGCATCCTGGAGCGACTACAAATCCCGAGAAGTCAGCGACAAGGTATGGCTTCTACTAGGCCCCCTATCTTTGGCGCTCACCCTCCCAGAACTGTACTTTTTCTACCCTTCACAATTGATATTCTATGGCATATCTGTCGCCGTAACCGTAGCCTTTTCAATCCTCCTCTTCTACGCAGGAGGCTTCGGAGGCGCAGACGCAAAAGCACTCATGTGTCTCGCGCTCGCCCTCCCCTTCTATCCTGATACTTTGTTGACACCATTAGCAGGAAATCCTTCACCAATATCCACTTTGATCTTCCCCATCACCGTATTCAGCAACTCTGTGCTGTTCGCAGCATTGTCTGCGGTTGTACTTCTTTTGTATAACTTGGTATGGCGACTGAGAACACGCAGAGGCTTGTTCGAGGGCAATCAAGGTAGAGAATCCATAGGAAAGAAAATTCTCGTACTAATAACTGGCTACAAAGCCTCGATAAACAAACTGAAAGAAAAGTGGCACGTGTATCCGATGGAAGACATAGAACTGAATACGAATGAGGGATACAAGAGAAAACTGGTTATTTTGCCCAAAGATGAAGGCAGAAACGAGATAGTCGATAGACTCGACAAAGCAATCAATTCAGGAACCATCAAAGACGGAGTATGGGCAACTCCCGGACTCCCAATGCTGATATTTGTCACAGCAGGGCTTTTCACAGCATTGTTCATCGGAGACATCGTATGGATCTGCATTCACTTGATTCTAGGCTGAAGTCATTTACTTTTTAAATGCCCAACCAATCTTGTTCACTAAACAGCTCAGAGCCCAACGAGAAGTGAAAACTTGACAAAACTGTTTGGCAGCTCAGGTGTCCGCGGACTAATAAACCACAAACTAACCCCAATACTTGCAACGCAAATTGGCAGAGCCATAGGAACGCATTCAAAAGCAAAAATCACACTTGTAGCAAGAGACACAAGAACATCAGGCAAAACCCTTGAAAACGCATTGGTCGCTGGACTTCTTTCCAGCGGGGTCAACGTCAAAACATTGGGAACGCTACCCACTCCAGCGCTGGCCTTCTTGACATGCAAGATGAAGGCAGATGCAGGGGTGATGATTACGGCCTCTCACAATCCGCCTCAGTACAATGGTATCAAAATCTTCAATCGCGACAGTCTTGCTTACGGTGAACAAGAACAAGACGACATCGAGAAAATCCTATCCGATCAACAATTCAAAAAAGTGAATTGGCAGAACATTGGCGAAGCCCAACCAGCGGATCAGGCACAACTCTATGTTGAGATGATAACAAAATCAATCGAGCTTCGCAAAAAGCTGCACGTGATTGTTGATCCGGGATGTGGGGCTACCTACAAACTGGCTCCAGCTGTCTTAACGGCACTGGGATGTAAAGTAACGACTCTGAACGCACAACCAGACGGATTCTTCCCAGGAAGAAGCCCTGAACCGAACGAAGAGTCTTTACAGCCTCTCGCTAATACGGTGAGAAATTTGCATGCAGATATGGGTCTTGCCTATGACGGCGACGGCGACAGAGTCGCATTCATAGACGAGAACGGACACTTCGCTGATTTTGATCGCGTCCTTGCAGCATACGCCGGATACATAACGGAAAAAAACGGCGGAGGAATAATCGTCACAAACGTGGAAACTTCAATGTGCATAGAAAAGATGGTTGAGGCAAATCATGGAGAAGTACTGAGGACAAAAGTCGGCGACGTCTATCTCTCCGAGGCCATCAAAAAGAAGAGGGCAGTGTTTGGCGGAGAACCTTGCGGGGCATGGATACATCCGACATTCCACTATTGCCCTGATGGAATTCTTTCATCAGCATTAATCCTAAAAGTCCTCGAAGAAAAAGATGAAAAATTAACAGAATTGATTGATGAAACACCAGAATACCACACCTTAAGAAAGAGCATTTCAATCGATGTAGAGGACAAACGCAAAATTATCAGGAAAGTCAGTAAAAACATCCAAAACATCTTCAAAAGCACCACTGAAATCTCGAATATAGACGGCACTCGCATATCATTGAGAGATGGATGGATTCTGATCAGAGAATCAGGAACCGAGCCTTTGATTAGAATCACGGTCGAGGGTGAATCGTTAAAAACAGCAAGAAGCATAATGGACAAAGGCATTACGTTGGTGAAGCAGTCCTCAAGGAAAGTGAACTAAATGAAAGCCGCAATACTGGCCGCAGGAGAAGGAGTAAGACTCCAACCAATAACAGCAACGAGACCAAAACATCTCATAAAAGTGGGCGGAAAACCAATTCTAGAATATAGTCTCAACGCACTAAAAGCATCGGGAATAACAGAAGTGGTCATTGTTGTTCACTACATGGCAGACGCGATAAAAACACACTTTGGTGACGGAAACAAAGTGGGACTGAAAATCGAGTACGCTGAGCAGAAGGGTTTCTTAGGCACAGGTGACGCTGTGAGTGTCTTGGAGCCTTACATGCGAGAGGATTTTCTAGTCGTGAACGGAGATCTGCTATTCGACGTTGAAGCCATAAAAGCAGTCATCACACTTCACCAGAAAGAGAAACCAGCGACCACAATGGCTGTAGTCCCCGTAGAAAAACCTGAAAACTACGGCATTGTTGAGCTTGAAGACGAGAAAAAGGTCAAGCGAATTGTTGAGAAACCCAACCGCGAACAATCTCCTACAAACTTGGCAAATGCAGGTATCTACGCGTTCTCAACAGAAATATTCTCAATACTGAAAAAGATTTCGCCCTCACCCAGAGGGGAAATTGAGATTCCAGATGCCCTGTCACTTTTCATAGAAGACGACAAAACGGTGACGGCGACAAAAATCGCTAAGGAGCAGTGGCTTGACATTGGAACACCGTGGGATCTGCTTGAAGCGAATCGGTGGGCCCTAACCAGGATGAAGACAAAAGTAGACGGCATCATAGAAGACGGAGCGCACCTGCTAGGACACGTTGCTGTAGCAGAAACGGCAAGAATCCGTTCTGGGGCATACGTCGAAGGGCCCACTTGCATAGGAGAAGAAAGCGACATAGGACCCAACTGTTACATCAGACCTTTCACAAGCATTGGCAAGAAAGTGAGAATCGGAAACGCCTGCGAAATCAAAAACAGTATATTAATGGATCAAGTCCATGTTGGTCATCTTTCCTACGTAGGCGACAGTGTCATCGGTGAAGAATCTAATCTTGGAGCCGGAACAATTACAGCAAACTATCGACTTGACGCCAAAACCGTCAAAATGATGATCAAAGACAAAATAACAGACAGTGGACGCAAAAAACTCGGAGTGATTTTGGGAGACGACGTCAAAACAGGTATAAACGCACTTTTCATGCCAGGAGTTAAAGTTGGCAACGACAGCTGGGTCGGTCCAAATGTTATGGTTAAGGCGGATTTGCCCTCTAAAAGTAAAGTTTTCCTTAAACAAGATGTGGAGCAGCGAAGCTGAACCACTGTTACCTCGAACTATCAGAAAATCATAAAAATCACCGAACCGTTCGATCTTAAATTCCTGTCCGAGGACATTGATCTGAGCACGCGCTGGTAACCAATCGTAAAGACTCTTCTTTTCTGTTAAAGTCTAAAATAGTCGTTCAACAGATTCTTTATTCCATTAGGAGGTTCAAAATTGTCAGTGGCGCAAAGAAAATACTTTACCGAAGTATCAGCCTTGGCAGACAAGAACGTAATAGTAATTACCGCAAACGGCAAGAAATTCAGCGGATCGCTGATTGGAATTAACCCAGACGATCTCAGCCTTTGTCTATCACAGGCAAAAGACGAGGAAGGAAGGATCATGCACAGAATCTTCCTAAACGGAAGCATCGTAGCAGAAATATTCACTGTCGAAAAACCTTTTGATTTAAAAGCTTTAGCCGAACGATTGGAAAAAGTGTTTCCAACCATGGTCAGATTATATGAGGACAAAGGCTTCATCTGGGTTATGGACAAAGTCAAGATAACTGAAAAAGGCGTCGTGGAAGGCTCAGGTCCAGCTGCCGAACGTGTACAAAAAGTTTACGAATTGTTCATGGGCGAAGTCAAGGGAAAAACCTAAATAAACCAACGGAACTGTTGTTCCTCTCTCTTCTTTTCTTCTCCAACATTCCTTATCAATCCGAAAGATTCCAGTATCTTGCTGGTTTCTTCAGCAGCCGCATCCACTCTTGAAAGGTCAATGTTCATCTTCAAAAACTTGTTCAAAGCACCAAGCGCAACACGCGTGGCAGCTGCATCAGGATGAGTACCCAGCGTATCAACAAGCAACGAGAAACTCTTTAACCCCTTGAGTCCTGCCAACCCTACCATGATGCCAGCGATGCCGAACACTTGCCCAACCATGATTTTCGTTCCCAGCCCCAAAACCTCCTCCAGAGTTTCAGTGTCTGAAGCAGCACAATAGATCTGAGGAGCTGTTCTGATTTCCTCCTGTCTGAAACCACCTAAAGTGATAACGTACTTGCAGCCGAACTCTTTGGCAAGGTCAAGAACGCGTCCGCAGAGCTCGTACTGCCCGAAAGTGGTCAGAGCCTGAGTATTGCCGTACCAGATTATCATATCCCGTTCATCTTCTTTCCCCTTGAAGTAATAGAGCTCATTCAAAGGAGAAAGCGTCGCTCCTTTGTCAGTAGTTACTGCAAGATCCTGAAAAGAAGACGAATGAATCTCTGCGAAACGCTGGGCTTTAAGCTCATGAATCAGATGCAGAGCCGTTATGTTTGCAACGAAACCTATCCCAGGCAGTCCTTCGATCAACACAGGTTCGTGAAGTTTCGGTTTCATGCTCATTTCTAATATGCAGACCATCAGATTTTTCCCTTACCTGTCTGAACGGGTAGTAGAAGAAAGATAATGCTATAAGTGTTTTTCACGGAGCAGAACTGAATTATGCTTGTTTGAGCGATACAAGTTTCAGTTTTTCAAGATCCCTCACAAATCTTAGCACAAGCTCAGGGTCGGTGTCAGAGTATTCAGCTGAAACAGCCCTCTGAATTTCGTACAGATTTCGTTTTCCATTCATGAAATTCAGAATCTCGTAAGCCTTCTTCGAGAATTCCGCATCTTTGTCATCAATATCCAGATACCATTCGAACTCCTTTTCACCCAGCCCTTCTTTCAATGATTCAAGACTGAGCGTACCCTTGAAGAGTTTCTGAGGCACGAGTTTCTTCAACTCAACGTTCTTATCGACTACTGCCTCTACCAGAGCCACATCTGAAGCTTTTGCTACAATACCTAGGATCTCCTCCAGTCTTAGAGATGCCCTGTGTCCAGCATCGACGATGTCTAGGCAACATTTGTCCAAAATTGCCTGCAGCTCAAGACTATCGCCAAGCCTTGTCACAGATCTAGTCGCCTGCTGTTCTCGCCAAGTGACATGGTTGATCTTATTCCGATAACTATCCGCTGTGGCGACGAGTTCCTTAACCAGTTGACCAAACTTATCCTTCACGTTCGCGTCATCTTTTTTCTCGAATAACTCGTTAGAAGCTATGCGCACGACCTCTTCAATTCGCGCCAAGCCTCGCGAGGCAGTTTGAACCGCCAAGAGACATGCTTCTTCCTCATTCGCGTTCGCAAGTGTTAGAGTGGCAACAGTCGCAATCCAACCAACACGCTTGAGACTGTTCGCACTGACCTTGTCGATTGTGTCCGCGCTTGTGTGATAGAAAAGATCAGGCCACTGCAACAACATTATGCAAGGTACTCCAACAGTCGAATTTGTAAATTCCGCGTGATCGCTCCCACCACTGAAAGCACCTATGCCATACCTGAAAGTGGAAGAAGAGCCAAAAGCAGATGGCTGATCGAACTCCTTCACGGATTTCTCGATAAGGCTGAAAACATAATCGTTTAGATAAGAAGGAAGTGAATCAGGAGTACGATCAAGGTTGAGCGTTGATCTGCACAGATCCTGATCTTGCCCAACCATGTCCAAGTTGATCCCTGCAAGCAATTTGCCGGAAGCATCTTCATGACGGCTTAGATAAGCCACCGAGCCAAAGGTTTCTGGAACCCATATGAAACGCACCGTCCTACAAGGACGTTTTATCCTGTTCTTGTCAATCAAAGTCACGATTGTTCTTGCTATTTCAAGCAAGAGACCGCTTCCTGAAGCGTTATCGTTAGCGCTTGGTTTCGGATGACACAGATGGGCAATCAAAAAGATCTCTTCGTCAGGCTTTGACGATCCACGAATCGTGGCGGTCACAACCTCCAAGTTTCCTGAGAAAAACCGAGCATCTACTTTCGCTTTCATCTTAACCTGTTTCCCACTTCTCAGGAGACCTCTCAGACGATTTCCCTGCCGTTTGCTCAGAGAGAAGCCGAATTTCACTTTCGACAACTCGACTGCTGTAGGCCATATCGATTGGTAGGCGTGTGCATCTGGAATGTCCAGACTTTCCCTAACGTCCGGTATTTCATACGTAATAGCATCGGTCAGAACGCCGGCAGCACCATACTTATAAACAGCCAGTTGATGAACACGTCTAGCTCTTCCAGTGGCCAGAACGAATTTTCCCTCAACATCCTTCCCTTCATAATCTGCCGGCTTGGTTCCAGATCCAACGTCAACCACTTCAGCAGTAACACCTTCCGAGGGTGTTGCTTTGCTGCAGGTATGAAGACTTTGAGGGGTGTCTTCATAGAAGACCATCAATTCATCCTGAGGCTCGACGACACGCAGTTCAGCACTGTTCACAGTCCAGCCGACAGGCGACGTGTACGTCCAATACTTCTTTGCTCCGTCTGAAGGATACTGTTCGATAACAGCGTCCTGCAAACCCATCTTGACTAGTTCACTCTTCACGTATTCAGCGGCTTCATGGTACATGGTTGAAGCCTGAATTCTGTGAAAACGAGAGATTTGTGCAACAAACGATTTTGCCACATTGCCGGAAATCTCTTCTTTAACTATCTTGCTCAAACCCATCTAAACCACACTTTGACCGATGAGAATGTATCTGATGAATGTTTTTTATATTTGTGGTTGCCAGTCTTGTCTAAAGGCTCAACGATGTCTTTTGAAACCAAAGACAAGGACCTGCTTGCAAGGATTGGGAAACTCAAAACAAAGAGCGGAACAATTGAAACTCCTCTACTATTCCCTGTAGTCAATCCTTACACTCAACTGATTTCTCCAAAAGAAATTGCAGATAATTTTGGCTTTCAAGCCTTGATAACAAACGCGTACATTCTGAAGAAACACATTGAGAAACAACCCAAGAATGATGGATTGCACGAGTTTCTGGATTTCAACGGAACAATAATGACTGATTCCGGCGCGTATCAAATCCTAGTCTATGGAGATGTAGAAGTCACTCCGGCGGAGATCGTGGATTATCAAGAGAGGATAGGGTCGGACATCGCAACAATCCTGGACATTCCAACAGGTTGGAAAGTCACAGAAGAACACGCGAACAATACTGTGAATGAAACATTGAAGAGAGCTAAAGAGTTTTTCAAGTACAAAAACCGAGAAGACATTCTTTGGGTAGGTCCAGTTCAGGGAGGAAAGTACCTAGATCTTGTTGCTAAATCAGCACGCGTAATGGGCAAACTACCATTCGAAATTCATGCACTAGGAAGCCCTACGGAAGTCATGGAACGATACAGATTCGACGTGTTGGTTGACATGATAATGGCTGCCAAAGCGCACCTGCCTGTGGATAGACCCCTGCATCTTTTCGGGGCAGGACATCCATTCATGTTCCCTTTAGCAGTAGCTCTTGGTTGTGATCTTTTTGATTCGGCAGCATACATGCTGTACGCCAAGGAAGACCGCTATATGATGGAGAATGGCACATCAAGACTTGATGAGTTAGACTACTTTCCGTGCACTTGCCCGAAATGTGCAGCAACAGACCCCAAGAGAATCTTAGAGTTGGAACCTAGAGAAAGGATGGTTTTCTTGGCTGAACACAACCTCTACGTCTGTGCTGCAGAGTTGAAAAGGATAAAACAAGCCGTCAAAGAAGGGAGACTCTGGGAACTCGTAGAGATGCGGGCGCATTGCCATCCATCGCTTCTTCAAGCATTGAGAAAATTGAAGAACTACAGCAAAATCCTTGAGGAGAATGATCCCATCTCCAAAAACAGTGGGCACTTCTATTTTGACTCAAACAGTCTGATGAGACCAGAGATATCTAGACACAAAAGAAGAATGGAAGAGAGATACGCTTCACGTAGAACCGATACTCTGCTGCTCGTCCCTGAAACGCGATCAAAACCTTTCCATAAATCAGTTACATTCAAACAATTGTTAGACCGACTTAAAAAAGACAATAAGACAGAACTTGAAAGGGTGCAAACATGCTTCTATGCTGCGCCCTTTGGAGTAGTTCCGCTTGAACTTGACGAGGTCTATCCACTCTCGCAACATGAAACCGTCGTTCCTCCAGACGATGAAACTGCGAACTATGTTGCCGACGAGGTAGCACGGTACATTTTCCGCACAAATCACAAAAGGATCGTATTGCTTTATGATCCTGATAGTTGGAATGCTTCGATCCTGAAATCTTGTGCAGATGCGTGTACCAAGAAGAATATCAAGTTAGAGGGTATCAATATGAAAGTAACTGATGGAAAGAAAATATCCTTGATTTTACACCGAATTTTGTCCTCGGAGTGAGCAATCCTCTTAATTCGCTTAGTTCTCAATGCAGTTAGAAGTCAGACTCCCAGAGTTTCTCGATCAGCAAGTCAATACGTTTTTAAAAGAGCATAGGGCTTGTTAACTGAAAAAGCGGTTGAAACATATGGGACAGCTGCAAATCGGATTTCTGGGCGGCACCCGCGAAGTTGGCAGAATAGCAATAACTGTCAAAACAGAAAAGACTCAGGTCTTGCTTGACTACGGCGCGATGCTGGATAATGAACCAGGCTTTCCCATGCACATACCTCCAAAAGATGTTGATGCTATAATACTGTCCCACAGTCACCTAGATCATTCTGGAGCAATTCCGATATTCTACATCCAAGGAAAAAAACCGCTTTATGCAAATAAAGTGACGACTGAACTAAGTCAGCTTCTTATCTCCGACTTCATCCATTTGTCCAGTTACTACTTACCATTCGAATACTTGGAGCTGAAGTCCATGATGCAAAACAGCAAACACATAGACTTCAACACCGAACAGAAAGTTGGAGACATGGCATTCCAATTCAAGAATGCGGGACACATCCCAGGCAGCGCGCAAACTCTGATCGAAGCTGAAGGTAAAAGAATTCTTTACACGGGCGATTTCAACCTAACCGACACGAGATTACTCGAGGGAGCAAAAATGAACTATGGCGATCTGGACGCTGTTATGATTGAAAGTACATATGCAAATGAAGATCACACCGGACGACAAGAATTGGAAAGACGATTTGTAGACGAATGTACCGAAGTTGTAGAAAAAGGTGGAATAGTGCTTGTTCCAGCCTTCGGCGTGGGAAGAGCACAAGAACTGGCCTGCGTTCTGGCAGCTCATCACTTTGAATATCCTGTAACTCTTGACGGAATGGCTCGCGAAGTGAGCAGAGTAATGATGAGCTATCCTCAATTCCTCAGAGATGAAAGAGCATTTTCCGACGCAATTCACTCAACAACCTGGGTTGAAGGTTGGCGGGATCGCAGAAAAGCAACCAGGATGCCCGGTGTCATCATTTCACCAGCTGGCATGCTGAAGGGCGGACCTGCAGTCTTCTACATCTCTAAGATTGGCAAGAAATCTGACAACGCGGTTTTCCTCGTGAGCTATCAAATTCCTGGAACGCCTGGAAAAGAACTGCTTGAAAAAGGTATATGTGTCATAGACGGAAAGATGAGAAGGATCAAAGCCCGCGTTGAGCATTTCGATTTTTCATCACATTGCGGTGCCAGCGAGCTCAAGGATGCTCTAAGAAAACTCGGTGGAAAACCAAAGGTTTACGTAGTTCACGGTGCAGAAGGAAACTGTGAACTTCTAGCCAAATGGGCAAGAAGTGAGCTGGGTCTCGAAGCTGTTGCGCCAAAAACGGGCGAAAAATTCAAACTCTAGAGAGAATAACAGCGATGAGAATTGGAATTCTTCCCGTCGGACAACTGAAGTCAGAGACAACTAGCAGAATTCAGGAAACTTTGAGCATTGCTTTTCCAGAAACAATCGTTACTATCATAGAGAAAGGAATCTCCCTCCCCGACGGAGCCTTCAACGAAGGTAGAAACCAGTATCGCTCCGACATGATCTTAACGGCGATCAAAGAATATGCTGCCACCAAGCCTGAATTTGACCACGTCTTGGGAATCATTGATATTGACATCTTCACCTCTACCATGAACTTTGTGTTTGGAGAGGCGGAACACCCTGGAAAAGTGGCATTGATATCGTTGTGGCGACTTAGACCAGAATTCTATCATCAACCTTCAAATGAAGAGTTGTTTGACGAAAGAAGCGCCAAAGAGGCAGTGCATGAAATCGGACACACACTGGGGCTTATGCACTGTTCCAATCCTTTCTGCGTAATGCATTTTTCAAACTCAATTCTGGAAACAGACGTGAAAAAGACCTTTTTCTGCACCAAATGCTCAATCAAAGTTGAAAAGGCATTGGGAGATCGAGGGAGACACGTTGAATGAAAAGTTTAGGGCCCGACCAATCTACTTGCTACCTATATTTGCGACTTTAGTAGTTGGACTTGCACTTACATATTTCAGTCAGACTCTTCAAACAGAAACGTACCCAGTTACCCCATTCCCTGAAGGCTTAGCCGGATCGCTAGGCAACGGCATCTACTTTGTCGTACTTGCTGCAGTAGGCGCTTTCATTCTGTATCTGCTCTTGAAACGCAAGCAATTGAAAGTGATTGTGTTAATCACGGGATTTGCTTTGACAGCAGCAACCTTCCTACTTTCTGTAGTCTATCTCTGGCCCTTGTTGTCCATTCTTGACGCTGCATCCGCACCATTCTTGGTTCTGGCTCTTGCTATTGTCGTAACGGTGATCTTTGATTTCGTAATTTTCCGAAGAAAAGGTGCAAGCCACGGCATTGCTGTCTTGCTACTCGGTGGAGCATTGGGCGCATTCTTGAGCATGTCAATCGATCCGCTAAGCGCCGTGCTAATTCTAATATTACTAGCAATCTACGACGTTTATGCTGTTTTCCGAGGCCCCGTCGGAAAGATCGCCGAAGGCGGACTCGAGAAACTCCGAGGATTAAGCCTGCCCTTCAAGGATGTTCAGATTGGCTTGGGCGATTTGACTTTCTATTCGATGCTTGTCAGTTTGGTTCTTGCAAATGCAAACCCCATTTTCTGCGTCCTCTCTGCTTTAGGAGTACTTGCTGGATCATTTATAGCCTTCAAGATGCTTGAAAGAAAGGGAATATTCCCAGGTCTCCCCTTCCCTGTGATTTTGGGCCTCGCCCCTTTTCTTGTTTCATTCGTTCTACCACTCCATTAGACCGTGAAAATCGAATTCCTGAAGGAACATTCCGAATAGCCGAAAGGCGAATTAACCGCTCCGATCGATAGTATTGACCACTCGAAAACAAGTGATGGAAATGATCGAAGAGATCATCGGCTTGGTAAAAAACCATGAAGAATGGCGAGAAAAACAATGCCTCAATCTTATACCATCAGAAAACGTGATGAGCCCAACAGCTCGAGCTTTACTGTCATCAGACTTGGCCCACCGATACACAGCAAGAGACCATTTCTACATGGGCACTCGTTTTACAGATGAGATCGAACAATACGGAGAGAAACTAGCAAGGGAACTGTTCAAAGCTGAAACAGCTGATTTGCGACCTCTCTCAGGACACATCGCAGACTTAATCGTTCTAGCCAATCTAACTAAACAGAATGACAAAATTATGTGTGTTTCACCAGACAACGGCGGATACCCAGGCATGTGGGAAAAAGGTCTAGCAGGCTTTCTCAAACTCAAAGCGGTGGCCTTCCCGTTTTCAAAGAAAGACATGAACATAAAAACCGAAGAAGCAAGAAGACCTCATAGAAAAAGCAAAGCCAAAAATGGTCATCTTCGGGGCAAGCTTGATCACCTTTCCTCACCCGGTGAGAGACCTCGCTGCATTAGCACGGGAAAACGGTGCAGTCGTCGGGTTCGACGGTTCACATGTCTTGGGTCTAATTGCCGGAGGCGAGTTTCAAGATCCACTAGGAGAAGGAGCCCAGTTGCTCTTCGGATCGACCCACAAAAGCTTCTTTGGCCCACAAGGAGGAATCATCTTGGGGAACAAGGATCCAGGCGAGCTACTCAAAGAAAAAATCTACCCCGCGTTCGTTGACAACGCTCACTGGAACAGAATTGCAGCATTAACATTGTCTTTGGCGGAGATGAAGAAATTCGGCAAGCCTTACGCATCGCAGATCGTCCGCAACTCGAGCGCTCTGGCCAAGAGTTTGCATGACTACGGTTTTCCAGTTATTGCAGGTCATTTAGGTTTCACCAGATCACATCAAGTGATTTTGGATTATGGAAGTCTTGAAAAAGCAACAGGCATAGCCAAGAGACTTCAAAATGCGAACATAATAGTTGATTGTGTCATAAGAGTTGGAACTTGCGAGGCTACGCGCCGCGGAATGAAGGAATCTGAAATGCTTAGAATCGCCGAACTCTTCAAGAGAACAATAATGGACGCAGAAAAACCTGAAAGCGTGTGCAAAGACGTATCCAAGCTTAGCATGGAATTTCAACAAGTTGAATATTGTTTCGAGCGATAAGATTGCTTCACTTGCTCCTCCAGTATTCGCATAGTGGGTCGCACGAAGGACGATAATAGTGGAGTCAATTGTCCCACCTGTTTTAATTGACGCATTGAAAAGACAAAAGTATCATTTCATAGGTAAGCACTCAGCGGTGAAAGCGTGTAGATGGCTTCACGAAAGCCTCACTCGTGAAAGATCATGTTACAAACAGAAATTCTATGGAATAAAAACCCACCAATGCATACAGATGACACCCGCCGTTTTCTACTGTACTCAACAATGCTTGTTCTGCTGGCGAGCACAAAACCAGGATCTCAAAACCGCATGGAACGAAATGGCACTTCCAAGCTGGGACTCTCCTGAAGCAATTGTTGATGGATGCCTTGACGCACAGAAAAGGATTCTGACAGGCTACGGTGGAAATTCAAGGACAAATCTGAGAAAACATATAGAGGCGCGGAATCCGAGACATGTCGCAATAAGTCTTGCAGGCGAACCAACGCTCTACGAGAACTTGGGCGAATTGTTAAGAACCTTCCACAACAGGGGATTTACAACATTCTTAGTTTCCAACGGAACACTTCCTTCGGCATTGGCACGCTTGGAATACGAGCCAACACAATTGTACGTATCCGTGTGTGCTCCGGATGAAGAAACTTACAGAGCTGTTTGCCGCCCACAAGTAAATGGAGGTTGGACACGATTGAATGAGACGCTGAAAAATCTGCGTAATTTCAAGTGTCCGACAGTGATGCGCATAACTTCCGTACATAACCTAAATTTGAAGAATACTTTTGGTTACAGTGAACTCGTAAAAAAAGCGAATCCCACTTACATTGAAGTGAAAGCCTACATGTATGTTGGGTTTTCGAGGCTCAGACTGGATTTTGAAGGCATGCCCAGCCATGAGGAGATAAGGGAGTTTTCTGGCGCGTTAGCAAAAAAGACAGGCTACAATCTGATTGACGAGTCAATAGAAAGCCGTGTAGTTCTTTTGAGTAGACTTGAAAAAGCGGTAAGGTTTGGAAATGGCTGATGCTGATTGCAATCAATTCAACTTTCATATACTCCCATTCATACATGTGCCCATTGAGTTGAATCAAACGAGAATAAACCTTAAATATTTCTTCAGCTTAAAGCCGTAACCTTATACCTTCAATTGCATCAAGGTGTAAACGCATGGTTAATGGTGGCAGAGGACGTTTATTCAGAAGAAAAGACGGAAAATATCTGATCTACTTGCCGAAGGATTTGGCAGAGGACAGCATGTTTCCGTTCAAAGACTCAGATTCTGTATTTGTGAAAGTGGCCTTCAAGCTTGGAGACACGAAATTACTAGTGGAGAAATGGAAAGACACTCGCCTTGAATAGCGGGAGATTTTCCGGATAGAAAGTGCGAATCGGGCAATATTACTAGGACATAGCAATATATTCTTATTACTCACATTCTACACGCAAGGAAAGTTGGATGCATGACTACGCTGAAATCCATTCTAGCGGCCATAAAAAAAGAACTCAAGCAGAAGGATGACCTTAGGGAAACAGCTCATAACGAAATGAGAAAGGCCACCAGCCTCTCAAAACAGGCGATACTTCTAATTCATCAGAAGAGAATGAAAGAAGCCGAAAAACAACTTGAAGAGGCAAGTAAGATCTTCACGAAGTTATGGGACTGTTCTACTTCATATCCAGAAATCATTTATACAGGCATGTTCAGTGCGGCTTTTCAGGAGTATTCTGAGGCCAGCATTTTTCTAAAACTGGTTGAAGAGATGAGATTCATAACTCCCAAGGAGATTGACGCGCCATCCAGCGATTATGTACTTGGACTAGCTGATGTGATAGGCGAATGCCGAAGGCTTGCACTTGATGCCTTGCGGGAAGGAGACCTCAAGAAAGCAGAGGAATGTTTAGGAACAATGGACGAGATTTACACTGAACTAATGGGTCTGGACGAATCCTACATGCTGGTTTCAGGATTGAGAAGGAAGAACGACATTGCAAGAAAACTCATAGAGACGACACGCGGAGATGTCACTCAGGAAATTCGAAGAAACGAACTTGAAAAGCAATTGAAGCGGTTCGAGAAACGCATACGAGCACGATGACCGGATTATGTAATAGCCTGACCTGAAAGAATGGATAATGTGAGACTCAAATCTTTTTTCTCAGCAGAAAGAGCCCATAAAGCCCAAGTTGCCTTATCTAAGAAAGTGGTTTTTGAAGACCGTATTCCTGAGATAATCCAAACTGTTGCAGGCGTTGATGTCGCCTACACCAATAACCTTTCTATTGCTGCTGTTGTGGTTCTCGATTATGATGCCCTGAAAATGAAAGAAGCTCAGACAACTATCATTGAGACAAGTTTTCCTTACATTCCGACGCTGCTTTCATTCAGAGAACTCCCGCCTACGTTGCAGTGCATTCATAAGCTACAGACGAGTCCAGACATTTTTTTGGTAGACGGACATGGATATGCTCATCCATACCGGTGCGGATTCGCGTGCCACCTTGGACTTGCATTGAAAAAACCTACGATCGGAGTTGCCAAAAACATTCTTACAGGTACGGTCGACAAGGAATTTAACGAAAAGCTTGCCCCACTTCGAGATCACGGCGAGACAATTGGTGCCCAGGTCAAGAAAGAACCCAACATGAAGCCGGTGTACGTCAGTGTCGGCAATATGATCTCTCTGGAAACAGCAATCAAAGTAGTAAAACATTGCATGGATCCAGAACCGATTCCAAAACCGCTTGTGCTTGCACACAGGATGGCAAATGATGAAAAAAGGAAAATCAATATGTCTACCCGATATACAAGAAGTGTTGAGTGATCGACGTTGTTGAATGCACAACTGAGAAAACTGGTGAATAAGATAAACGATAAGTCCCTTCGCAAAAGAACTGTGGAACTGCTTGAGAACCCGACCTTTGAAGTAAACGGAAAGGTTTTTTCAGGCTTACCCCTCGAAATTGCTCCTGCCGGAAGATCTCACCATCACGCTTACCGAGGAGGTTACATCGAACATGTTGTTTCTTCTTCAAATATTGCACTGGCTTTATGTGATTCTGTAGAGGAGACGTACAAAGGCAAAGTCAATCGCGACTTAGTGGTGGCAGGGATGTTGGTTCACGATCTTTTCAAACCTCAAACGTACACCGTTGATAAAGAAGGATTTTACGGCTCAACACCTATTGCGGATTTTCTAGATCACTTGTCAATAGCTACAGCTGAACTTGTGCGCAGAGGATTTCCGTTGGAGTTGATCCACATAGTTGCTGCCCATCATGGAGAATACGGACCGACAAGACCACGAACGATCGAAGCTCTGGTCTGCCACTTGGCAGATTTCACTGACTCAAGATTAAACGGGGAAGTCCTTAATGCGGCAGCTTATCTATCGCGAAGAAGTCACGGACAAGAGCTTCACGGTATGACTTCGAAGGAAGCTTTCGAAATTGTGAATTCGAAGGCAGTCGAAGGTTGGGAAGGCGTTGCGGAAGCATTAGACAGAATCAACCGAAAACGGAAAGCAGGCAAGACTTAATAGCTTACCACAAATCAGAACTTCGGAAAGGTGACTGCTGCGGATGGAAATACCTTTTGAAGAGTTCCAAAAACTCGACCTCCGAATAGGCAAGATATTGGAAGCAAATCAGATTCCGGGATCACGAAATCTGATCAAGATGATCGTTGACTTCGGGGCTGAAAAGAGACAAGCTGTAGCAGGGTTGTTGCAGTGGTACAGGCCTCAAGACCTCGTTGGAAAGAAATGCGCTTTCGTACTGAATTTACAGAGAAGAAAACTCATGGGCGTGGAATCACAGTGCATGATATTCGCAGCCGAGGACAGCAAAGGCAATGTTGTTGTTCTGCAGCCAGAAAAAGACATTATAGAAGGTAGCAAGATACATTGAAGATTGATTTCATCAACCCTTCAGTTTGACAATTTCTTTCGCTTTCTCTTCGCTTCCAGTCATGTACTCGATCATTTCTTCATCCAGGTCAAGCCACTTTGCAAGTCCTACCGCCATTTCTGCGTTGTTTTTGAATATTATTCTTAAGAAAGGAAGAATTTCTTTTGAGGCTCTGACCGCGGAAATGTGACAATGACGCTTGATTTTACCCCCTATTCTCAGTCGCTCTGCACGTTCGGCTTTGGATCTAGACAACATCTGAATTCTGGTAGGAAACTTGAACGGGATCCAACCTGAGGTCTTAGTATTCTGTCTCGCCATTGCTACTCCCACGGTCATGAAATCTACGACATAACGCATTAGACTCCAATCCTGAGTAGCTCGAATTCTGCCGCGATAAACATCCGCCGTGGCCAATGCGTCCATCGCGTTTGCCAAGTCGTGAGGATCTGTGAAGTGTGCTGGGACGTTCTCGTAGATCCATTCGAAAAGCATGTCAGCGTCAACGTCAGACATATCCATTGCTCTTTTTGCGCTTGAAGAAGTCTTGCCGTATAAGATCATTCGCAAGACGTTGAAGATTGTATCTTGGCGATCACGATAACCAAGCCATGACACTTCATCATAATTCAGTTTCTTCTTTCCCTGACCCAGAGCTTGTAGATCATTCACAGCTGAGCGCACGTCCCCTCCTGAACGTTGGGCTATGAATTTGAGAGCATCTTCGTCGACTGAAATTCCCTCCTCATCACATATGTGCTTGAGAAGTCTTGCAACCTCTCCAGCTGCAGGTTTCTTGAACTCTATGAGCAGGCAGTAGTTGCGCAGATTAGTAAAACGCGGGTCATACGCATTGTTCGAGATTAAGATAAGAGGGCATTGCGCCGATTTTGCGATCTCCGTTATCGCCTTAACGCCCCCTCGGTCCGCAGTTCCAGTTAGACCGTCAAGCTCATCTAAGAGTATGATCCTTCTCTCGCCGAACAAAGAACCATATTGCGAAGCAAGACCTGCAAAATGATTTATGGCTTCTTCGGTTCGATAATCACTCGCGTTTTTCTCGACAAACTCCAATCTGCAATCAATCGCAGCAGCTTCAACGGCCACAGTTTTCCCGATACCCGGTGGCCCGTAGATGAAGACGCATCTCTTCTTAGGAGCACCTCTTGACCACGACGCTAACCAGTCCACAAATTGTTTAATAGCCTCGGCGTTCCCGACAATCTCTTTCAGAGAATTTGGTCTGTACTTGACCGTCCAAGCGCGAAACAAGTTCAGCACCTATTTCGAATTCCTCAATTCGCATCCAGCTTCAACCAGTTTGGCCAATAAAGCGCTCAGCTGTATTTCTTCGTCGGCACCCTCAACCAATCTGAAATCAACTTCGCCCAAAACATAAGCAAGCTTGATTCGCCATTTCTCAGGCATCTCCGCTCTGAAGATCTCTGAGTGTATCTGCCGGATTATATCGCTTCCAGCCACTCCATACTTCTGAACCATGTCACGCAACTGTTTTCTCGCCTCAATGAAATCGCCTTCCATCGCAACCTTCAACAGTTTCTGAATATCAGAAGGATTTGCCTTTCCGGTTACTGAATAAACAACCTTAGCATCTATAGGCTTCCCCATGGAAGCTCCGGATTGAAGAGTGTTAATCGCTCTTCTCAAATCGCCACTGCAAACCTCGAATATTGCATCCAGGCCTTCTGCAGTCAACTTCACCTTCTCTTTGAAAGAGATATCTTTCAGATAGCAATCATGTTCTTCTCTCGGCAGGTGCGTGAAGCGGAAAGGTGCACATCTAGATTGTATCGGTTCTATTATCTTTCCACTGTAGTTGGCGCATAGTATGAATCGGCAGGTTTCTGTGAAACGCTCCATCGTACGTCTGAGAGCCTGCTGCGCGTCAGAAGTCATGTTGTCGGCTTCGTCAAGAATGAGTATCTTAAAAGGGATCTCGCCAATTGACTTCACTCTTGCAAAAGTCTTTACGGTTTCGCGCACGACGTCTATGCCTCTCTCGTCACTCGCGTTCAATTCCATAAGGTGCTCTCGATAAACGTCGCCGTACAAGTCTCTCGCCAAACATAATGCGGCAGTGGTCTTGCCGGTGCCTGGGGGTCCTGCAAAAATGCAGTGCGGCACGTTCCGTGATTTGACGAAGCTCTTCAACCTTTCAACTATTTCTTTCTGATCCACCATGTCTTCCAATTTTCTGGGGCGATATTTTTCTGCCCACATCTCGAAACTCAAAGTGTAAGTCTCCGCAATTGATTTCTTTAATGCAGAACTGCTAATAAACGCTTACAGTTCAGAACAAGATTGAACCAGCGAAATCATTCAAGTGCTCCGCAAGTTCAGCCTGACACAAACCTAAGACACCTAACATTTCAGCAATACACTTGAATGAGATCGATGCCATTCTACTCTTCTTCGAGGAAGCCCGTCAAGAATACTGCGTATTCGCAAGGATGTTCGTTCTTGAGGAGAGATTTGATGATTTTTATCTTCCCTTTTTTCCCATGAGAAACCCTTGCGAGAATATAGTCTAACACTCTTTTTCTAAGGGTGCAGAGCCAAGTTTTTTGTCCCGATTTGACCAGCGTGTAGTATGGACATGTCTTGTACTTGAGAGTGAAACCTCCCTCGAAGTATTCGATCTCAGCTTCAACGTCAAGCTCTCGATACATATCGATAACTCTTTCACCGACCTCTCTGATAGTCCACGGATAATCTTCGGGGAACATTTCATCTAGCGGTTCTTTGACTTTCCCAAAAGCTTCATCGCATGAGTTAGCCGACATTTCATTTATCAATGCTTCCATCAGCTTTTTGCGAGGAACTGGTTCTAAAACCGGTCGTTCAAGTCGTTTAAGTTTGAAACTGAGAAGGTTCTGGAAAGCGGTTGCTTGAATCTCGTAACCAAGTTCCTTGAATATCGATTCAATTAAGGAACGTTGACTACTTAATAGTAAAGTGTCAATTTTCTTGAAGATCAACGTGAAATGTTCATCATCAACAAATCGAACTTCGGCGTCTGATTGAATCGACGTCACGTTCTTCAATACGAAATTCTGTGCCAACTTCTTGATCTTATCCGGATCGTTTCTTGCAAGCATTCTGATAGCGTTTGAAACGCGGAGGCCCATAATTCGGTACGTCTCATTGAATTTCTCCCGATTGGAATCATAAACTCTGGATTCGAATGAAGTGAAGACTTCGCGTGGAACAGGAATGACATCTAAGAACTGCTTGCCTATTGTCTGATAGAGACTGACTTCAACTATTTGATCCTGAAGACTCTGATCTTCCAAACCAACGTACTTAATCGTTGCATTTACTGCTGTTTGCTCCACTGTAAACCTCAGCAACTTCCAACCTCGAGCTGCCAGAACAACGGACAGCATGACAACACTCAGTCTGGAAACGGATGGTGTGGTAGATTGAAACGCGATCTCCAAAGTCTTGTCGTCAATATCCTTCAGTGTCTTGGCTTGTTTGAACCAGTTCATCTTTACGAAAGCAGTAAGAAGGCTATTCACGAATTCTTTAGGCTCAGATGGAAGTTCACCTCCGCCCAGCGCGACCCTGAGATCTTCAAGGAATGACCCAAAGTCAGTTATAGGCTCTTCGAGGTGTTTCTCAGCCCAGCTCATGAATGCTGGCCCAACTAACATCAAAGTGCTTCTGAACAAGCCAGGAACAGAACTTGAGAGTCGCTTCTCAATTTGTTCACTCAAAATTTCGCCAAGTTCTCTTCGCTTAAAAGGGTACATTTCTTGCCGTATCATTTTGATAGCAACATCCTCTCCCATCAATCTCATCTCAAACGAGATTTGAAGACCTTCGAGAATAGTTGCTATTTGAAGAGCAACAATTTCTGGCAGACGGGTAAAAGAATTAGGTCTAAGAATTACAGTACTATCGATTTCACTGTATGAAGCAATTTCAAAAATACGCGTTAGGTCTCTTATTTCTCCCAAAATTATCATGAACGCCTTGAAACTAGAAGGTTTTTCCCACGTCACGGAACCTTTCAATATTTCGACGGTGTTTTTCGCTTCTTCCTTCTGGTCTGCAAGGAAATCACGCATTGCTTTGTCACCGAGAGCCACTTCCAACAAACTATCTACAGTCTTTTTCCCAATGGATATTAGGTCCAAAGCTTCTCTGAGGTTGACCTGTTCCTTCATCTTCGCCTTTATCGCGCAATCTTCACATGACCCAACTTTTTCGACTCTCAACATGGTCTCAAGTGCTTGCTCAATGACACGATTCTTGCTGCCATAGGTCTTCGACAATTCATCAAGCATTTCATTAGTTTTCTTCGTGATCGTCGTATGAAGATGTATCGACACAGTCTCCACCGTGTTATGGTTTAGACTGGCTTCTATTAAGTGTGTTCACAAAAAAAGATCGATGTACATGAGAGACAGACTGAAGGAAAAAAAAGAAAAGGAGGTTATGCCTTTTGGCTTGGAGCCGTCATGAAAGCCATGTTCTTTCGCGTGAACATCGCGTCAGACACTCGCTTTATCGCGTTTATATAGGCTGCAATTCGCATATTCACTTTATACGTTAGTGCAACTTCGAGAACTGATTTGAAGGCAGTGCCAATAGTGTTCTGCAATCTTGCTCGCACTTCGTCTTCCGTCCAGTAGTAGTTCATTTGGTTTTGAACCTGTTCGAAGTAGCTGACGATGACTCCTCCTGAATTGGCCAGTATATCTGGAATCACAAAAACCCCATTCTTGTAGAGTATCTCATCTGCCTCGGGGGTCGTCGGTCCATTTGCACCTTCTGCCATTATCTTGGCCTTGATTTTTCCCGCATTTGCAATAGTAATCTGGTTCTCTAATGCTGACGGGACAAGAATGTCACATTCAAGTTCCAGCAATTCTTGGTTCGTGATGTTTGTACTGCCTTTGTAGCCAACAACCGAACTCGTTTGGTTCTTGTGATCTAGCACTTTAACGGGGTCCAGACCTTTCGCATTGTAGATCGCGCCTTTGGAATCAGAGACAGCGATTATTTTGCATCCGAGTTCGTTGAGCAACCTTGCCGAATGGAATCCAACATTCCCGTATCCTTGAACCACAACCGTTGCGCCTTTGAGTTCGAGACCCAAGTGTTTTGCAGCATCAATGATAGTGTACATCACGCCACGCGAAGTCGCCTCGTTTCTACCTAGCGAACCACCAACATGCACAGGCTTTCCGGTCACCACGCCGAAAGCATTGTAGCCGACTATGTCACTGTACTCGTCCATTATCCATG
Source organism: Candidatus Bathyarchaeota archaeon (assembly GCA_963845885.1). Classification (GTDB taxonomy): domain Archaea; phylum Thermoproteota; class Bathyarchaeia; order Bathyarchaeales; family Bathycorpusculaceae; genus DASPPK01. The sequence goes on along the minus strand of CAWJTU010000015.1, from coordinate 36,599 downwards.
CCATTGTCTGCGAATCAGTGTAAACATCAGGCGCCGGAACGTCATAGTTTGGCCCGATATTTCTTGCCATGGCGCGTGCGTAGCCTCTCGTCAATTTTTCAAGCTCTCCTTGAGACATCTCTTTTGGATTGCACCTTATTCCTCCCTTGCCGCCGCCTAGAGGCAGTCCTGTAACCGCAGTTTTGAAGGTCATCCATGCTGAGAGCGCAACTACTTCGTCTAGCGTCAAATCAGGATGATAGCGAATGCCTCCTTTTGTGGGACCCAAAACATCATTGTATTGTACCCGATATCCAGTGAAGACTTGCAGGCTTCCGTTATCCATGATTATCGGTATGTTGACTATTATTGTTCTCATCGGACGCTTGAGCATCTCATGCAGTCCTGGATCGAGCTTCAGTTTCTGCGAAGCTATGTCGAGCAATCTCAGGACTGCTTCGTAAGGGTTTGGCGTAGTTGCTATTGGCACTAGCGTCTCCAGCTTGAGCGACAAAGCTGTCTGCAGTTTCTCCATCAAATTTTGGAAATTCTCCCTCGCAACTTCACCGTTGCCATTAGTACTTCCGAAGAACCAAACATACGCTTCTACTATTGATTCAGACCTCTTGGAGGTAAATGAGCCAGCGGGGAACATTTTTGGGTTTGCCGAAAAGTAGTCAATAATGGTCCTAAGCATGTTTATCTCCTCTTTTGACATTTGAAGCCACTTGTTAATCGGCCTAGGCGCTTCAACTTGTATGTATTCGGTTTCGTTGATTTTCCTTTGCAGTTCCTCAAATGCTTTCCACGTGTCCGCTTCTGGAATTCCGAAGTTTTCGGAAAATGTTGTGACGAATGCATAGTGGGCGGTTGTGTAACTTTCTATCTTTGCAGTCAGCTCCGGTTTCTCAACAAAGAAATCAGTCATCAGTTTTATCATTCCGAGTTCTCGCCCTGAAAGTTCAATAGGATTCAACATCTGTTTTTCACCTTTTTCCGTGAGATAACCAATGCAATGTTCATATATAGAAACCTTATGTACATTATGTTCATGAATGAACAGCAATGCTCCACCTAAACATTTTTAACGTTGCCGATCAAACAAGCAATGCAGATCTGCCATGCAAAATGACATAGAGAAAAAGCTATCAACAGGCATAACACAGTTGGACCAGTTGCTGGAAGGCGGACTTTTCTTAGGTGAGAACGTCGTATGGGAAGTTGAATCGGCAACATTTGCGAGAGAGTTCTTTTACAATTTCATGAGACAAGGCATTGTGGAAGGAAATCAGGTGCTTTATCTTGATTTCATCTACCCTCCGCAGGCACTAGTGCTCCAGTTGAAGAACCTGATCAAGACTCTCCCAGAAGGGTGGGAAAACAAATTGCTGGTGTTGGACTGCTTTTCAGAATCTTCTGGTCAAGGCGAATTGGTGTTCGTGGATTTCTATGACAAGGCGCCTGCTTGGATCAGAAGAGTGCCCAGTTCAAAAGATCCTGAACAGTTTCACAGATTCTTTGGGAGAATTGAGAGAGAATTTGTCACGCCCGGAACACGGTTAGTTTTCAACAGCCTATCGTTAATGGAACATGTTTGGGGTACTGAAGCAGTGAAAGCTTTCTTCAGTCACGTGTGCCCCGCGCTTTACGCCTACCAAACTCTGGCATACTGGACTATAGCGAAAAATGCTCATCCCAAAGAGTTCCGCGCTCTGATAGAACATATAACGCAGGTCGTAATCGATCTGACGAAAGAAGGCGAAAAGAGGTTTCTGGAAGTCAGGAAAGCCGGCGCCCGGTATGATTACAAAACTTTTCAACGCCATGAATATTCGGCTGATGGACTGAAAATCGAACTTTAGAATCGAATCTTGACAATACTTTCACTATGTTCACGAATGTTCATAGAATAGGTCTTTCAGGTAAATACTTAAAAGCAGCATGTTATGGTAATGATCTAATTCTAAAAATTGGAAATACTAGAGGAGTGAGTTGAATGACTGAGCGTGTACACAAAAACAGTTCGTACTTGAATGGCAAATCGACAACAGGAACTCAAACGAGGGTCAAAGACACAAGCCCAACTAGCGGAATGTGCCCAATCTGCATCCGTGACTGCCCATTCCTATGCGAAATAAGTCTATCAGCGTTCAGAGGAAGAGAAGCACTGTACCCAGAACCAGTACAATTCGGCTACAGCACTGCAGGAGCACTCAAAGATTTCGGGTTAGACTGGTCAAACTTTAACATACAAGCTGGCCTGTTCGAAGCGGAGGGAATCGAACCAAACTCGGATCTGACAATTTTCCCCAACGTCAACATTGAAACGAAAGTCGGAGGCATACCTCTAAAGGTGCCGATTTTGAACGGAGCCTTCGGCTCAACTGACGTAGCAAGACTCAATTGGGAAGGACTGGCAGTAGGCGCAGCAATCTCTGGTGCATCGATAATTGTCGGAGAAAACGTCTGCGGCATGGACGCAGAAGCAACAATTACAAACGGAAAAGTGACTTCCTCAAAAGAACTGAAGCGCAGAGTTGACCTCTTCAGAAAATTCTGGGACGGAAAATACGGAGATATCGTCGTACAGACAAACGTTGAAGACCAAAGACTAGGGGTCGATGTCTATGCAATCTCCAAATTGGAAGTGAACGTTATCGAAAGAAAATGGGGTCAAGGAGCAAAAGCGATCGGCGGCGAAGTTCGCGTAAGAGACCTGGAAAAAGCAAAATTACTCAAAAAGAGAGGCTACGTAGTAATCCCAGACCCTGAGGACCCAGCAGTTCAACAGGCATTCAAAGACGGCGTGTTCAAATCCTTTGAGAGACACAGCAGGGTTGGAATTCCGAAAGAAAAAAGCTTCATTGAAGACATTGAGTGGTTAAGAAAACAAGGTGCCAAACACGTAACACTAAAAACAGGAGCGTATAGACCTTCAGCAGTTGCATGGACAATGAGAATAGCATCAGAAGCCAAAATAGACTACGTGTCCTTTGACGGCGCTGCAGGCGGAACAGGCATGAGCCCGGTGCCAATGATGGACGAAATGAGCATTCCGACGGTGTACTTGGAATCAATAGTTCTGAGATGTGCACAACTACTCAAGAAGAAGGGGCGCTACGTTCCAGATCTTATCATGGCTGGCGGCTTCATTGAAGAAACATCCATCTTCAAATCCATAGCAATGAGCAACTTCGGAAACGGACCGTTTATAAAAGCTGTCTTGATGGGACGCTCCCCGATAACAGCGGCTTTCAAAGGAAGTTACTTCAAGCAGTTGTCAGACGAAGGCAAACTACCTAAGGCTTTTGCAGACAAGTTTGGAGGGACGCCTGAAAAATTCTTCATCGCCGCACCAGAACTGAAAAGAATGTACGGTGAGCGTTTCAAAGAAGTACCATGGGAAGCAGTAGCAGTCTACACTTATCTCACCGATAGAGTCGGAGTAGGACTTAAGCAACTTCTGGCAGGCAATAGAAAATGGAAACTGGACTTAATCAGCAGAAACGACTTGATGAGTCTCTCCGAAAGGGCAACGAAAGTCACTGGCATACCGATGGCAGACGAATTCGAAAAAGACGCAGTCGAAAGGATACTCGAATAGTACTCCTTCCATTCTTTTTTTCTTTAGGGTAAACCTTAAATTCTAGATTCTAAGTGCAAAGTCTCCGCAAATAGAGGAGACTGTTATGGGAAAAGAACTAACAGCATATGGTGTTGCATTAGAACAGCTACGACTCGCAGCCGAAAAACTAAACCTTGATCCCGGAATACACGCAATGCTCAGAGTCCCCAAGCGATCTCTGACGGTCACAGTCGCTATAAAAATGGACCATGGCAAAATCGGAGTTTTCCAAGGCATGAGAGTGCAGCACATGGACGCAAGAGGACCATACAAAGGCGGCATAAGATACCATCCAAACGTAACTCTGGACGAGGTCACTGCACTGTCAATGTGGATGACGTGGAAGTGCTCGGTTATGGACATTCCATACGGCGGAGCAAAAGGCGGCATCTGCTGCAATCCAAAAGAAATGTCCAGAGGCGAATTGGAAAATCTCACAAGACGTTATACGAGCATGATCTTCGACCTAATCGGCCCGTATCGTGACGTCCCTGCACCTGATGTTTACACTGATTCACAGACAATGGCATGGATAATGGATACCTACAGCCAGCGCCAAGGCTACGCCGTACCAGAATGTGTGACAGGAAAACCCATTACCATCGGCGGTTCAGAAGGAAGAAACGAAGCCACGTCCATGGGAGTTGACATTTGTGCCAGAGAAGCAAGCAAACAAATAGGCTTGAAATTCAAAGGCGCCACTTTCGCAGTTCAGGGCTACGGCAACGTTGGATGGAACGCAGCCAAGATAGCCTATGATTGGGGCGGCAAAATCCTGGCAGTAAGCGACTCAATGGGAGGCATATACGCCAAAGATGGGCTGAACCCATACAAAGTGTACGAACATAAACAGAAAACAGGCTCAGTCATAAACTTCAAAGGAACAGAGACAATTACAAACAAAGAAATTCTCGAAACGAAATGTGACGTACTCATACCTGCTGCCCTTGAGAACTCTATTACAAAAGAAAACGCAGACAAAGTCAAAGCAAAGGTAGTCTCAGAAGGTGCAAACGGACCAACCACCCCTGAAGCAGATGACATACTCTACGACAAGAAAATACTGCTCGTACCTGACATTTTAGCTAACGCAGGCGGTGTAACGGTTAGTTATTATGAGTGGGTTCAGAATCTAGAGCGAGAACACTGGACACTGGAAGAAGTCAACACGAAACTCGAAGCAAAAATGATAAAGGCCTTCAATGATGTGTATGCACTATCCAAGAAAGAAAAATGCAACATGCGAATTGCCGCTCTAATGCTAGGCGTTGGCAGAGTCGCTGATGCAATAAAGACGCTGGGCCTTTGGCCTTAACCAAACGGAAAACCTCCTTACCTCTTTTTTGGTTTGAAAAAACAAGGCAATTTGAAGCTATCAAAGTCTGTTCTACTTTCGAACTAAACTTTTAAACCGCTACTTCTATATCTGCGTTGGAAGTGCCTCTCAGGTACGAGGGTTGAAAGGGGATAAGAGATGGTTAAACCAATATTATCGAGAATTCAGGATCTTGATTTCATTTTCGAGAATTCACTGATCAAAGTAACGGCAAACAGGAATTGCCCCGAAATCAAGCTCGCAGGACTGACTGTTGGTCCATTTGAAGAGGGCAACGAGTACGAAGTCAGTTATTGGATTGCCACGGAGCTTGCAAAATCTGGAATCGCACGGTTTCATGCTGAGAATCTCCTAGACGCCACGAAGCTGAGCAAGATTCAATGGACAGAACGCGTTCAGACGGCTGGGCAAATATCCAAGCTTTCTGAAGACTTCTATCCGAAGCTTCGCCGATACCTCGTGGAATTACGGGAAGGTATAGCAAATAACCCAGAAAGAATGAGGGAATACGAGAGGGTGGATCATCTGACTAAAGACATCGTAAATTCACGAATGAAGAAAATCGTTTCCATCGCCTCCGCACCTGCTCAAACTGAAAGCGCTCTGCGAAACCTAACGGCGGAAGAGAGACTCTTATACGAGCAGTTGTTCCAAGTTATCAACAGCTGGAAGACCAGAATACTCGAACAAACAGGGGTTAACGTAAATGGCTGAGGAAATCGAAATCTCAGATCCGCAAGAGCGTTTTCAAAACTTTTTCAAGACTGAAGAATACCGCAAGAGACTCTCACAGATGGCGATGAGTGCCCAAACTTCGCTTGTCGTCGCTTTTGAGGACTTGTTGGCCTTTGACCAGAAATTGGCAGAAGAGCTTCTTGACAGGCCTGATGAATATCTGAAACATGCCAGCAACGCGGCTTACGCTCAGTTGCAAATAGAAGATCCTGAATACGCTGATAGAATTCCACTAGTCGACGTTAGACTAGTTCGCCTGTTGGAAGCTGCGCCGCTTCGGAAGTTGGGCTCGGAGCACATAGGCAAGATAGTTATGGTTGAGGGCATTGTTGTTCGCGCTTCTCCAGTGCGTCCAATGGTGATGCAAGGCGCCTTCAGGTGCAAGAGATGTGGAACGGTGACTCCTGTGAACCAAACGGGTTCGTTTCTCAAAGCACCTTTTGCGTGCAGTGGTCCGGAATGCGGCTCCAAAGGTCCATATGAATTTGTTCAAGAAGAATCAACGTTCATAGACTCTCAGGACCTGCGCATTCAAGAAAGACCAGAGGATTTGCCTCCTGGACAGTTACCTCGGACGTTAAGCATCAAACTCGTTGGAAAGGAAATCGTGGACGTTGCCAGACCTGGCGATGATGTTTCAGCTGTGGGTCAAGTGCGAGCTCAGCCACCAACGCTTCCTGGAGTTGGCAAACTGCGAACATTCTTGCTTCACTTGGACGCCAATTCAATCGAAGTCTTGGGCAAGGAACCTGAGACTGCCATGCCTTCGCCCGAGGAGGAAGAAAAGATACTTGAACTTGCAAAGGATCCGTGGATTCATCAGAAGATCATAAACTCCATCGCCCCGTCAATCTATGGATACGACCACATCAAAGAAGCAATAATGTACCTTCTATTTGGCGGAGTAGGCAAAAACTTGCCAGACATAACAATAAGAGGCGAAATGAACGCGCTCCTAGTTGGAGACCCTGGCACTGCAAAATCCCAGCTTCTACAGTACGTCTCACGAATCGCACCGCGCGGATTGTACACTTCAGGACGTGGCACGACGGCTGCAGGATTGACGGCAGCAGTAATTCGTGAGAAAGGCGGTGGAATGAGCCTAGAAGCTGGAGCATTGGTTTTGGCTGACAAAGGAATTGCTTGCATTGACGAAATGGACAAAATGCGGCCAGAAGACAGAGTTGCTATTCATGAAGCTATGGAGCAACACACGGTTTCAGTGGCAAAAGGAGGTATTGTCGCAACCTTAAACGCAAGAACTGCCATACTTGCGGCTGCCAATCCGACCTTGGGCAGGTACGAACCACATCGAACGGTCGCCGAGAACATATCTTTGCCCGTTACGATACTATCTAGGTTCGACCTAATCTTCGTGCTGAGAGATGTGCCAAACAAGGAATCAGATAGCAAAATGTCCATGCATATACTTGAATTGCACAGAAAAGGCTCAAGCCCCGTGGAACCGCCGATCCCAGCAGAGTTGCTACGCAAATACATCAGTTACGCGAAGAGTTTCAAACCAGTCTTGACAACGGACGCGTTAAAACGTATAAACGATTTTTACCTTGCCATGCGTTCAGCCAGCGAGGCCGAAGGATCGCCCGTCGCCATTACTGCACGTCAACTTGAGTCATTAGTGCGAACCGCAGAAGCCAGGGCGCGCGCTGCTCTCAAAAAAGAAGTGCAAGCTGAAGACGCTGAAGCCGCGATCGCTATCATGAAGAGATCGTTGGAAGAAGTTGGAATCGACCTTTCTTCATACAAGATAGACATAGACATCATAATGACCGGACGATCGAAGAGCATGAGAGACAGATTACAGATAATCCTGTCTGCACTGATTGAAATGGAAAAAGAGACTGGAATGGCTGAAAAAGAAGCTCTGGAGATGGAGCTTGAGGAAAAATACAAGATCTCTAGAGCCGAAGCCGATCGACTGTTGTCGCAATTGTTACGGGAAGGAACAATATATGAACCTAGAGAGGGTTACTTGAAGAAAACCTAGCTGCGACTTACTTCGCCTAAGAAATGTATGTAACCTTCTTTTCCTCTTCTTTCTTGGTTTCTTCAGCCTGGATAGCTCTCTTCTCCTCAATTTTCTGAAGACGCGTGACCATCTTTTCGCCTTTGGCAATTTCCTCATCTAATCCAGCCAAATTCGCATCGAAACCAAGCATCGACTGTAAAATCTCCAAGACGCTCTTGGCTGATTTTGGATCAGGCAGATAACCTCTAGTTTCGCCCAGCAAACATAACGCTTCAATTTTTCTGAAATGCGACAGCCCGAGAATCAAACCTGCTGTGCCCACAATCGGGCTTCCCGTTGGGCTCACCTCAGCGCCAGCCTTCAGAGCTTTGTCCAACAATTCAGGGTTCGTCGCTGCCGCAACGACTTTAGGTTTGTCTTTGGCTTCCATTCTGTATCCGCCGATAGTGATGATCAGGTCAGTCTTATACTGCTTAGCGAAGTCCAGTATGCGGTCAGAGATCTCATATTGACCTTCAATGGTTTGCGCCTGACTGTCTCCAGTAAAGAAAATGAGATCGTTTTTTCTATTCTTGTTCTTCCAATAGTAGAATGTTCCACGGAGAAGGCGAACGTTTCCCTTCTTGCTGACGATGACAAAATACGGGAAGTGAGGTGAATAAAGAAAGGCAAACTTTTCAGCTTTCAATTGCTTGATCAAATGGCGAATTGCGATCTTTCCAACAAGTCCAAGTCCAGGGAGCCCTTCCACAAGAATCGGATTTTCAAGATCTACTTTTTTTAGTTCTTTGATGAAAGTTTCTTTCACTCGTTTGAACTCTCCCGTTTCAGGGCCATTCTGTACTTCAAGTATTTGTCGTCAGGCGAAAACTTTGGAGGATGAGGGATGCGCACCATTGCTCCGCAGTATGGGCAAATGTCAACTTTCAAAGTGTAGTTGCGACATTTTTCGCATTTTCTGAGCAACCACACCATTATTTCTCCCTTCTAAAAGATCCTTGTCCTCCAGCCTTCGTTACGGCGGTAACCAAGCCTTGAGCGACTTTCTGGAAAACTTCTTCTCCATGCTTGTAGTCCTCAGCCATGACTTCGATGCTGTACTTCGGGGCTGCAATCACATAAAATCGGAGCTTTGCATTCCCGAGTTTTTCGCTTTTTTGGGCGTTGGCAAAAGCTTCTTTGATGATGTTCACACCATTCGGTTTTCCGCAACGAAGTTCTGCAGTGCCTTTCACCTTGACCATCAAAATATGTATTCTCTCTTGCGCAACGTCAACCAGAGCTTTGGCAATCTCCTCAGGAATGCCCAGTTTCGTGAGAATTTCTGGACCTTCTTTCACTGCTTTCTCGAATCCATCATACAAGCCAAACTGCTCTTCCAGCACCTTGCCAGCTTTTTCATAAATCTCTTCAACCGATAAACCTGTCTTTTCAGCAACCGCTCTCAGCAGAGTCTCCGCTTTTCTCTCCTTCTTCCAGACCATTATCTTGTCGATTTTTTCTCTTTTTGTAACTCGTCTAAGGGACAAATCAATATGGCCTTTTTCTGGGTCAACGCGCAAGACTTTTAAAACTACTTTTTGTCCTTCACGAACGAAATCGCGGATGTTCCTAATCCAAGAAGAAGATATCTCTGAGACATGGAGTAACCCTCTTTTGTCGTACTCGTCAAGCTTCACGTATGCGCCGTAATCAGTGACCGTGTCCACCGTGGCTATTATTAGGTCGCCGGGTTCAGGCCACTCCTGTTTCTTTAAGGACATTCTTCTTCCTTACCTACTCGAAGACGGCGACTACTTCACCCTTGATTTTTGCTTTTCCACCCGAGGGCTCTGCCAAGTCGGTTCCACAAACATTGCAGACTACCTTGTTAACTGCACTGCTGAAAACCATCTGCTCGTTGCCGCATTTCAGGCATTTGACCCGAACGAAACTGCTCCTTGGTCTCGGAATAAGTTTTTCCCATTCTGTCATGATTTCCCCTCCCATTATGCTATGATCAGCTTTCTAAGTCGAATGCCATCTTTATGACGCATGTACCCGCAGACTTTGCACTTCAATTTAATCGTCTGCTTTTTGGTTGTCTTGGCGAACTCTCTCTGAAGCGGATATTTCTGCCCACCATACCCCCTTTTTTCCCGCAGACTGTGGTGGCGTTCCCCTTTGGCCATGGGCCTGCGTTTCCCAGCCTTATAGAGAGTGACGGAATGAACTTGATGCTGTTTACACCTTGGACAGTACGTCTTCACTTCCTTAGGAACATTCACTTCATTCACGACCAGCTTTGCATAAAGGAAGCGGCACACGTTCTTATACTTTTTCCGCTATCTTCATTGATACATTGTTCAGCTTCGATAATCTTCAGGCATTTCATCTCTGGGGAGATAGCGAACACATTCTAGAAGCACAAACGTCATTCTTAAATCAGAGATAAATATTGTATTGAAACGCCGAGAATAAATCAGCTGGGAAAGCAGCGAATGCGGGACTTTCTGTTCACTTACAAACGAATTACGATTTTGAAAGGGAATTTGCTGTCTGTTGTCAATCAAGTAAGCCCCTCTATGAAAAAAATGGTTCCAATCATAGCGTTTATCGTTCCTTTTGTCATCTTATATGTTCTTTATCCAGATTCATATGACTTAATGTGGAAAGGAAGAGCCTTCTATTTCTTCTTCATGTGGCTCTTGTTCATGGAAATACTCATAAATTGGGATAGAATTACGGGGAACAGACTAACTGAAATCAAATCCTCCAGGACCGTTGTTTTCATTGTGGCTGTTGCACTGCCGATATTGTACGTCATTGCAGCCAATTACCTTGGTCTGAACAGCGCATTAATGGAGGTGGCAAGAAGCTACGGTGTCGTGCCTGATTTCGTGCAGTTTGTGCCGCTTTTCGTAGAATATCTTGTTTTTACCGGACTTTTCACGTTGATTCTTTCAATGTACTATGGAATTCGTCAAATCTCAAACTTTGCTGTTTCAATGATTTTCCTAGGAGTAATTGGGGCACTCTATATGATCGACACTCTATATCCATGGGGGCGCTTTACGCCATTTCAGATCTTGGTCCCGACGACAACTCAGCTTTCAGCGAGTGTTCTAAACATGATGGGTTACAAAACGAGCATTGCCATGGTGTTGATCCCTAATCAAGGCATTCTGCCGGTACTGACTGTCCGAGATCTCTACGGGCACATTTCTGTGCATCCCGTGGCATGGGTGTGTTCTGGCATCGAAAGTCTGATTATTTTTTCAGCTATTATTCCCCTGTTTTTTAAGAATAGCGGTATTCCTTGGAAACAAAGGGTGGTGTACTTCATCTTTGGAGCCGCTGTCACTTACTTCATCAATGCACTGCGGATAGCAACCATATTCATAATCGACCTCAATGGCGGTGATTGGAATACGTTTCACAATCTCTATGGCATGGTGTATTCTATGTCTTGGATCATATCTTATCCTCTTCTAATAATTGGTAGCAGGGCATTGTGGGGGAGACTAACTAACAGAGAAGACAAACTGGATCTTAGCAATTCTCTACCGAAGCTGGAATCGCCTAGCCAGTGACTTCCTAAACAACCTCCACCTTTTCAGCCAAGCCTTGTTTTATCAGAATCTTCACATTCTCGATTGGCAGAGTTGATATGTCTTCAATTTTGAAAGGTCCATAACTTTTCATGTCTGCCCCCATGATTGCTGGAACCTCCTTGAGAAAGCGCAATGCAGCTCTTGCACGAGTTACTTCGATTCTCATCGCGGGTAATTGACCTCGCAGGACGTCTTTGGCGAGAGATCGAGCTGCTTCGGCGAAAGGCGACACGGTGGAATAGATGGCTCTCTCTTCAGGTGTCAGAAGCTCCAGCGGCAACAGATCTCCTATAGCCAGTTTTTTGATTATTTTCCGATAGCGCGTGCGAACAAGCTGTTGTACCATGCGCTTCGTATTTCGCAACTCTTTGCTGAGTAAATTTGATTTTGTTGCTCGCTTCTCCAACATACGGCTCTCTTCTCTTTGTCGCCTAACGAACTCTGCAATTCGGGAAAAGAAATCTGAGGGGAGCCTTTCCAGTTCGTCTTTTTCAAGTTCAAGTTTCCATGTGTCAAAAAGCTCTTCGTACATGCTAATCTGCTACCTCAGCTCTTTTCTTGCAAAGGAGCAACAACGCTGCCGCTGTTGGCAATTTAACTTTTTCGTTCTTGAAGGGTCCAAACTTCTTGTCACCTAACCGAAACTCAGGAGCGTCAGTCACAAGGACGTCCACACTATCTTGCTCGAACGCTATTGCGCTTTTGAAAGGATCAAATTTCTCTAAGGATGAAATCGGAAATTCGATCTTCTTGAGCCCTGTTTTTCCATGAAGGGTGCCAGACATTCTTATCAGGCGGTGGATGTCTGTGGTAACTACTGTATCTACTTTCGCAGATTGTGATAGTATTGTATGTTCTACAAGTTTCTTGAGAGTTTGGGGACCTAGACCTTTCGTTGTTGTCCAAGGTTTCGATTCTCTGAAGTTCTTCAGAATCGATTCTTTGTTCTTCATCATCTCCTGTGAAATGCTTCTGTTCAGGCCCATCCTATGGTAATCATTCAACCTTGCGTTCAGAATCGTCTCATAAATTCCTCTCGCAATTCGTCCTTGCCAACCGACGGCTTTCAAATCGAGGTTTGCGATTCTATCTGCGTCCACTGAGTGTGATTCTTGATCAAGACCGAATCCGCAAACATAGTCGACAATCTCCTTGCGATCCATAGTGTCAAGAGGTTTTATTGATTCGTTTTCCACGTGAACGTGAAACCCTCGATGACCCGAGAAGAAGACATGGATGTCTGTTTCGCTAAAACCGAAGTCATTCATGAGAATGTTGAGGAGTTTGATGGTCTCGTTTTTTGCAGAACCTAGGCAATCTTCACAGGGCCAAGTGTTGTTTTCGAATTTCTCTTTTCCACAGGATGGGCATCCTTCTGGAACTTCGCCCTTTCCCTTGAAACCGCAGCTCAAGCAAGTCCACTCATCATGAATCTTGTTACACGAAGTAGGTATGTGATCAGCGTCGATATCGAAAATCAAGTCTGCTCCAGTCCAACATTTAGCGCTCATCTCCTGGGCATCGGGCTGCTCATACAACGCACTTGAATAGTAAACATCTGACGGTACATCATCACACAAGAAGGACCTGAACTCTTCTGGATTTAAAAAACTCCTGTGTCTGACCATGGCTCTGTTTCTGAAAATGAGAGCAGCACACTCTCTCTCATGAAAGTTACTTGGTATCCCTACTTCACTGAAGCACTCAGAATAATATGCAAGAAATTTGCGTTCTATGAAATCTCTTGTCTTTGCTGACATTTTCGCACTTGAATGGTGCTTGGACACCTATTTAAGTTTCTAACAAAATGACGCGCCTTCATTTCTGACCATTAAGCTAAATCGAAAGGACGATCACAAAGGAATAGGTTTAAATGAGTATCGAAAGCAAAAAGAAGGTTGACGAGTACTCCAATGCAAGAAAAAAGACACGCAGCAAGGTTTAGATGGACTCATGGTTGAATACGTGCTATACGAACCCGCAATTCAAAAAAGTGGGGAAATGAAAATTGATTTCCCAGAAGTCACTATTGTAGTGCTCAACTACAACGGAAAAAAACACATCCATAAGTGTCTAGATTCGATTTTTGGAATGAATTATCCTCATTTCAAAGTTGTTGTCGTTGACAACGCTTCCAATGACGGGTCACTTTTCGCTGTTAAACAGAAGTTCCCAAAAGCGAAAATCGTCGAATATTACAGAAATCATGGATTTGCAAAAGCTTACAACATGGTGCTAGAGGAGATTGAGAGCGATTTCATCGTTCTTCTGAATAATGACGTCAAGGTGGAGCCAGACTGGTTGAATGAGCTGATGCCTTACATCTCCGGCGACGATGAGGTGTCAGCCGTTACGCCAAAGATGCTTTTCATGCAGAACACCAGCGCGATCAATGCTGCTGGAGGCAAATGCGACATCTACGGTTCTGGGTGGAATCGCGGAAACGGAGAGAAAGACAACGGACAATACGAGAAGGTCGAAGAGGTTTTTTATGCTAACTGTGGTGCCGTAGTCATCAGAAAAAACGCGTGGAAAGACGTCGGATCCTTTGACGAACAATATTTTCTTTACGGTGAAGACCTGGACTGGTGTTGGCGAGCAAGACTGAAGGGATATAGAATCTTCTATGTTCCACACTCCAGAATCTATCACGAGTGGAGAGCGTCGAACGGACCGATGATTCCGCTTCTTGAACGAAACTGGCTGACGACAGCGATCAAAAACTACGATTCAGGAACTCTGCTGAAACTCGCTCCGAAACTTGTGGCGTTGAAGGCAGCTGTTGGAGCTTGGCTCCTTCTTAATGGACGAGGCTTGAATGAGAAGCTTGCCGTCTTCGATGGTTTCCTGTGGAATTTAAAAAACTTCAGAGAAACATGGAAAAAGCGACTTCTGATTCAAGCATCCAGAAAGATAGATGATAGAGAAATTCAGAAATATATGTACAACGGTAGTCTTGAGCTTTCTTTGGGGCTCGGACGGATAAAGCATCCGATAACGAACAATTGGGGTTCATAGGATTCTCGAAGCAGAGTCATGACTCGGACAACAATTGGTTGATCATTTTCTGGAAATTCAACGCGCTTCTTCTCCAAGTGAATATGCGAGTTGCAGCTTTGGCGTCTTCGCCCATCTTGTTTCGCAACTCATTGTCCTTGACAAGCAAACGCAAACGGTCAAGAAATTCAGCAACATTGCCAACAAGGAAGCCAGTTTCCCCATTTGCCACCACTTCGGAATGGGCACCTACGTTGTAGGCTATGACTGGTTTTCCGTTCGCTTGCGCAGCTACGAGGGGTATATCAAAACCCTCCCATCTAGAGCATGTGCAGTAGATGTCGCAAGCCTTAAAACAGATTCTCAAGGTTTCGAAAGGCACGTTCACCAATATTCTCACGTTGCTGGGTGGACTCTGAATGCCTAAGTCATTGACAGAACCTCTGCCCACAAGCAGAAGAAAGACATCTCGGTGTTTCTCCCCCAAAAGATTGAACAGTCTCAGGACGTCAGCCATGCCTTTATAGGGAGTGGAAAACCGTCCAACTGAAAGAATCAGCTTTCTGTCCCTAACACCAAGATTTTCCCTGAGCTGTGCAACAGCTCGCTTATCCTCAGAGACAAGATGTTCGACGCCATGATAGTTTATGCTGACCCTCTCTCGAAGAAGCGGATAAACAAGATTCTTCGTGTAGAAGCTATTTGCAACTAAACTGTTTGAAAAACAGAAAGACAAATTCCACAGAAAACTCTGTCGAACTGATTCGACTTTTCTCGTAAAAGAGTCCAAGGCGCGCATTGGTGGCACCCCGAAATAATACATCAGAACTTTCTTTCTGAAGAGCATTCTACTAAGAGCGCCTACGACATGCATGGGATCTACAGTTATTATGACGTCGTACTGACTCAATACACTTCTGAAGACCAAGAAAGAACGAAGATCAATTAAGAAGTTGCTGTCCCAAAACTCGTTCAAAGGCTTCAATACTGGAACCGTGTAAGAAACTGTCTTGTATTTGTGATTTACATATTCGTTCTTACTCGTGACGACTGTAATATCGAATCCTTTCTGCCAGAGTTCATTTGCCAGAAAATTGACTATTTCATCGACGCCATAGCCCACGAGCATGCTTTTCGTTATGATAGCTATCTTGGGTTGCTTCAAGTAACGTACTCCTCAACTTTGCTGCAAAGTCTGCATTGACACTATTATCGATTTCAAATATACGTCAGCTGACGTTGTCGGATTAAGTATTGAGAAAGTAACCTCACTATTAGAGGTTGAAACATTTATGGTTAGGCTGAAAGCCTGCGGCAATAAAGGATTATGTCCGTATTCTCCGTTCAGACCTTCTGATGCAAGAATCGTATTGTCCTGTGCTATTTGTGCAATGCATGCCGGCCCTGAGCTCAGATGAGGAATCTTCATTTCGAACGTCACCTGATACGTTCCTCGTGGGAAGGCGAGGCTAAAAAGGGCAGAGTTGGCATCTATTTGAATGTCATATTTCAAAGTCAAGATGTATGGTTCATAAACAGTCGGCTGCCCAAGATAGCCATGCTGATACACAAAGATGCCGTCGGAAGAAGCATATAACCCATATTCGCTTGAAAGCCTTTCTAAATTCTGGTATGAATAGAGGTATGTCTTTCTCAAGGAATCCGTAATTGCGTCAGGATTGAGGTCTAGAATTATGAAGTCCGGTTTCATGTCGAACAGAGATTGAACGTACTCTGAGTAGTATGACTTGTTGAAAGCAGGGAATAATGGGGGAACAACATAGCAGTTTAGGCTTTCAGAAATATGTGGAAAAAGATTGTACTGCGTGAGTATCGAGGCATTCGGAAAATCTGTCTGAATCTGTGTGATCAGGTTGTTCAACCTTTGATCGTGCGAACTAATGATTGTTTGAAGACTCGACGGCAGATTCTGAAAAGTCAACACAAGAGAAATGAGAACGCAAGCAAAGAATAACCTCCGAACTAGCTTATTCATCCGACGAGAATCGGTCTTGAGAAGCGACTGAACTCTGCCAAATCCTTCCATTGCTGCGATGATCATGAAAGGAGCAATTAGGGCAGAGTACTGGAATCCTATCTGATAGTAAGGAGGATAATTCGATAGAAGCGCCACGACAATCCAAGGTAAAGCAGGCAACGCACCAACCAAATCGAAAAAGAGGCAGAAATCCAAGTGGAGCAAAAATCGTAAACAGATAGAAGAGTTTGGATTGAGAATCATAACTGATTGCTTGCAGCAGACTGATCTGTCCTGGATGGAACCATGAAGATGGATCTAACGGTGCAAAACCGAGTAAGGACCAAGGAGAACCTTGCACGAAGCCTCCAGGCGGATTGGGATTAAAGATGCTGATGATCTGTCTGGCCGCGAAAAACCAGCACGCAGACACAGCTATCGTTCCAAGGGTTATTAGCACCTTCTTAGAAGGGCGGCTTCTAGATCGAAATATCTCTGCAATCTCATTTCTCTCAATCCACAATTCTCCCAATCCAAAGATGCCAAAGATTATCGCCATGAACTCTTTTGTCGATAACCCCAACAATAAGAAAACGAGGTACGGTTTCCAACTTCCTTTCATGAAGAAGTACAGAGCAAACAAGGCGAAAGGAACGAAAAAGGCATCTGGATGAAAATCGAAAATATTGATGCCATAGACGTGCGGATAGACGAGATAGAGGAGCGAGAAATAGTAGGCGAGTCTTCTGTCTTTTAGTGCGTGTTGTCCTATCAGGAAGACAGGATAGACGCCTGCACCGACCACAACGGATTGTATTACCAGCAGTGTAGCTGGGCTTTTTAACATGGCATAGAATGGAACTACGAGAAAGAGTATTGGACTAAAATGCACTCCAAAAATCGAGCCTCCTGGATTTGCATATAATTCAGCTGTGTAATAGAACAGTCGTCCAGACAGGGTGCTGGAAAACGCTTGATCGAAAATCCCGAGATCCCACGCCGACGTTTGAAATGAGAAGTGCCTTACCAAAGATGCCGTGCTGAGGACTATTACGTAGCCCAGAAACATTGCGTGAATGGGCCAAGTTCTTGCCGGCCATTTATTGTCAAAGGCTTCGAACTTTGCTGAAATTGCTTTGATCGCTTTCATTACAGTCACTCTGACGATTACAGAACATCGGCTAAGTGGAGTTCTTACGATGTCGCGGCAGACTCAAAATCTCGACTGATAAGCATTTAGTATTTTCGGTTGAAATTGAAAATGTAGGTGAGAAAGTCTTTGATCTCATTTATCGATAGTTTGGATTTGCCTTTCTTCCTGTTTATGAACACTATTGGCACGTCCTTGATCTTGTAGCCTCTAACGTTTGCTTGTCTTATGGTTTCAATCTGAATCTCATAGGTTTGACTGTGAAGGTCGTTTATTATGCCTTTGACCAATCTTGTGGAATAACACCGCATTCCGCTGGTGTAATCAGATATTCTTGCCTCGATTCTGAGACGCGTTATGAGATTGGCCATTTTGCTAATAAGAAATCGACCAACACCCCAACCTATTGCGCCTCCTCCTGGGCAGTATCTGCTTCCCACGACCAAGTCGGCTCCTTCTTTCACAGGAACCAGAAGCTTCGGGATTTCCTTAGGGTTGTGCGAAAAATCCGCGTCCATCGTTACTATGTACTTAGGCGGGTGCTCCATTGAAAGGAATGCCTTGAAACCGTCTGTAATTGCTGTTCCAAGTCCCAATTTCCTGCCTCGAACGAGCAGCAGAACGTTATTGAATTCTTCCTGAAGCTTCCTTACAACGTCTGCTGTTCCGTCTGGACTTGAATCGTCGATGACCAATATTGACGCGTTAAGATCAGAGTGTTCCAGTTCAAGAATCAGTTTTTCGATGTTTGCCGCCTCACAATATGTCGGAAGCATAATACCCACTTCTGAATTGAAGTTGAGATCACCCTCAATACGCGAAGACGGCAAGAAACATCTATCCTTTTGTGTTACCGTTCATTTTAGCACACTTGATATATAAGGTATGCTACAAGCCAATCTAGTTTCAGTGTGAGTTTTTTTCGTTTCTTAGCCTAATTCTGTAGTAACCCAACGGATGACGAACTCTTCTGCACAGTTCGTCAGAATTAATGCACACTCCATGAGTTCTCAGAGTGTCGCATTTGGGAGGAATATACCTCGTCCTTGAACCTGTCTCACCGGCGATGTGCTCTACTTGATAACGTGTCATTCTTTCGTTGAAATCCGAGATGTTCTTGAAGAGCTCAATTACTTTTTCTGCCGGCATTCCGATGTTTACGAGGAATGACGTTAATGCGAATCTTCCAATGTGAGAGATGTGCCTTCCAGACGAAAACGCGAGATACAGTGCGCTTATGCATGGTGGAAAAGCTGATTCCACCATTACCTGCGGCACTTCTTCAATCTCTGTTCTGCCAATCTTTTCGGCTGAAAGTTTCTTCATTTTCTCTGCGATTTCAATAATCTTCTTCGGAAAAACGGGAAGGTCATCCAATTCAAACCTCTTCTCAATGTTTCCACGCACCTCTTCGCTCAACAGCCTTGCGGTTTCATTTCTTGATAGGAAAACCTCTCCCTCTATTCATGGTACGATTCACGAGTTTCCATTTCTTGTCACGCAAATGTGCTGCGTTTCTGAGGTAATCAGTAAAGTCCACCGAGAATTCCCGGTGCGACTGCGCGGCGCGATTGGTCGTCAGTCTCCATCCCAGATTGCGAGCAATTCCGAGGATCCGTTCGACACTTTCGTCCTTTAGGTCTTCATAAGTTCGTTTTGCTTCGGCAAGAGCATACCTCTTCTGTATGAACGAGTTTCCTGTTGCAATTGATAGCATTA
Source organism: Candidatus Bathyarchaeota archaeon (assembly GCA_963845885.1). Taxonomy (GTDB): domain Archaea; phylum Thermoproteota; class Bathyarchaeia; order Bathyarchaeales; family Bathycorpusculaceae; genus DASPPK01. The sequence goes on along the minus strand of CAWJTU010000015.1, from coordinate 17,497 downwards.
TGGCAGCAGGGAAGGACAGGATTTCAATCTCTTCGTTCCGGGTTTTTCTATCGACGATGGCATACAGAATAGCTTCTTCGACCCTTTCTTCTCCGCGTGCCAGAGCCGCAGTGAGTTCAGGGCTTGCAAGGTCCTCAATTTTCAGATTCAGTCTCTTCACGTACTCTGTGTTTTCCTTGAGAAAAGGATACTTGACCATATCGTTCTTGGTGAATCTAACTGAGGACATTTGGGTTCTTTGGTCATTTTACTCTGTTTCTATTCTTGGCGCCAAGAAGAAGGTTAGTTTTCCTTCTTTTGGTTGATGAAAGTCCAGTCTTATTGGCATGTCTGATGAGAATTCAAGCGTGCAAACATCGGATGTTGCTGACGCAGCTTTGATTATTTCTGTCAAATAGCTCAGACTGAAGGTTGCTTTCTGAGGTTCTTTGGCTTCGAGGTCAAGCAGAGCGTCGCTTCCTTTCTGCAATGTGATTGTGGCGCCCATCAGATCGCCTGAAGCGTTGAAAACAATCTTGTCTGAATCAGCCTCAATTCGCACGTGGTCGCTGACAAGTTGCGCATCTTCAATCGCTTGACTCAGTCCATCCGTCGTCGCTTTAGCCTTCACATTAAAAGTGATTTTGGGTGTAGGAACCTCTTCTTCTGAAGCTTCAAGCGTGGGCATCGTAAAGTTTCGGGCATATCTCCCAGCCATTGCAACCTGTAGTTTTCCAGTTTTCTCATCCAGAGAAAGCTCCACTGTCTCATCCTTGCCCGTTCTCTTCAGCAGTTTGAGAAGTTCTGCGATGTTGATGGACATTTTGGCTGGTTCAGTGCACACGTATTCCTCGAAAACAGTTTTCGGCCATTCGAAATCGATCATCGCAACTCGGGAAGGATCCATTGCTCGTAGTCTGAGGGCATCTGGATCGATTTTGAACGTTGCCTCGTCAACCAGAATTGAGATCGAGCTGATCAGGTCTTTTAGGAGCTTAGCGTCAGCGATCTTGAGCTTGAACAATTCAGTCACCTTTCTACAGGATATTGTGAGACGGGCATAAAAGGTTTACAGAGCGTCATGTTTTGAATCTTTAACGTGATTTTGGAGACTAAATCAAATGCAGAAGAGCTATCGAGTTTCGGCTGGAACAGCCGAAATGTCTTTCTCAAGACAATCAGCTATGTATCTTAGTGATATTGGTCTGAGGACATTGTCATTTTCCAACGAAATTAGGAAAGACCCTGTTACCATTATTATGTCCATCCAGTCTGTTCTTAGATCACTGATGAACGTGGAATATTCTGAATAGTTCTTATGTATAGAGACTGCTACTCTGTCTGAACTGAAGCCACTTCCCGTAGTGAAAAAGATGATCTCCGGATGCTTCTTCAGAAAATCTTGACCCCTTTTTACTCTCGCTGTGACTTCAGAAGTAGCTTCTTTCTTGAGGTTCCCAAATGAAATTGCTACGATCTCAAAACCCAGCTTTCTAAGGTCTGCAGATCCGGTGTAGTTGATAACGCCTTCTTTTTCGAGATTTTTTCTCATCCTAGTGACAGTTGGTTGAGATAACCCTATCTTTTTTGCCAGTTCCCTGTCACTTTTTCGGCTGTTCTTGATAAGTTCACAAATCAGTTTCATTTGTATATTCTTCATGAGGACTTCTTCCTACAGAAACAAGCCTGTTGATGATTTTCATTAGATGTTTAAAAATCCTTCTATGCTACGTTGTTTCATACTCCCGAAAATTCATTATGTCTTTTGAAGAAAACTTCGTGAAAAACTGAGTTGTGGTGGTGGAAGTGGATAGCGTACCACTACTTCTCTAGCAGACTGTTATTTCTCCTGTCGTTTTCTAGAGGCAAGGAAGACTTGGAAATGGAGAACCAAATCATTTCTAAGAAAGGCTTCAGAGAAGCCTCTTTCTCTCAGATTCAGCATAACTCAAACCGTCTTGCCTTGAAAGCAGAGTTTATGAGTACTCTCTGAACGTGTAACTGCACTTGGTGCAGCGCAAGAACTGAGTTGAGGATTCGTCTGCTCCTCGAGTTTGAACCTGCCAGACGTAGGCTAGGTTGTTTCCACATTTTGGACATTCGATTCTTACTGTTGGCAACGTCCTCAGCTTCTGTTCCTCTTTGCCTATAACTGCCACAAGCTGCTGCGGTTTGTGTTGGATCACCTTCGCAACCTTGGGTTCCACTTTTCCGCTAGACGCATGTTTCTTGTATCCGCATTTGGGACATGCAAGCATCAAGGATTCTTCTTTTCCTTTGGTCTTTCTTGGAACAAGTCTGGAACCACACTTTGGGCAGAATTCCATAGAATGATTCACCGTTGTCGTTTCATTAGCCTTAGCATTGTCCCTCTTAAATCTTTCTTCATCGCGATCAGTAGCAAAACTATATGTTGCCCAGACCTGAAGCGATTAGATGAGCGACCCGAAGGGCTTCAGGTATGCTGCTACGGGTTGAGGTCAACTTGACGATCTTCCGTGCATCCTCTTCCAACATTCCACTGATTTCAACGTACACTTTTTCGTCTCTGCTCCTCGTGCTCAATTCGAGTATCTGCCCAGCATTCAGAAGAGCCTTCCACCTTTTCTGGGGGTCTGGAAGATTTTTCAACGCAACCCTAATATCCTCAAGGTCAGGTCTATCTCGAGTTACTGCGATAACTGGGAGTTTCGTTCTCTCGTTGAGTTCCTTGATGTCAACTACGTTGAAACCTCCAAATGTAACGCCATCCAACATTATCACTCTCAGTTGACGTTGGTGTGATGAGCTCGTTATCATAGAGGCAATTCTCTCTGTCGCATCAAACCCATCGATTTCGATCTTCGTACTCAGCAATCCATCAAGCCAATAGCCACCCCGAAAAACGACGCCAATTACTGGAACGAAACCTTTTGAGTGAGGAATAAAAACGCCGTCATCCACTCCAAGAATACGGATTTCCGGCTTGATGATGTGAAATTGCTTCACAGACCGAACACTCCTCACTCTGCAAGATAATCTAAAAAGACGCGTTATAAGCTTAATCTGAACACCTATTATCGGGGTTGAAACTTGGTAAAACTAGCAAAGTCTATCCTGTTTCCTTGGAGACGCAAATGTCTAGGAGAAGTACTGACCGATCACAGCCTAGCCTCTCTTGGAGATTCATATGCAAATCTCATCTATTCATTGGCCGTGTCAAACAAAAAGGGTCAACCTATTGGTATTAAGGTCAAAGGCAGCATACTTTCCTCAGCGTTAAGGAGAGCTGGATTGCGAGACGAATTGCCTTCAAGAATGTCAACACACACGCTGGCCGATGCTGCTGAAGCATTGTTAGTTTATGCTTGGCTCAGTGATCTGATAGGGTTTGAGGAGAGCGTGCGAATCATAACGAAAGAAAAGGATCCACTAGAAGGTCTGGTCAAGCTCTTGAGAGTTATAAAGGAAAGAATTACTTTTCCTTGAGAGCCTTAGCGAGTACTTTGCCGAACTCTTTGTTCATTTCTCGCGTCTTTTCAAGAGCATTCCTAAGGACTTGTTCAGGTTTCACTTTGCCTTTCGTGCGGATGTAGATGGTGGAGCTTGACGCAAGAGGATGCGGAATGTCATATCCAGCCAAGTCCACGTCGTCCTCTTCCAGTAACTTCTTCTGCAGCAAATTACCAATGGTGTGGCCTGCTCCTTCAACCTCAATCTTAAGCTCGTTCCGAGTTTTCTTCACAACATTAACTTTCAATTTCAACGTCACCTTTTCTACGTTCAATCAGACCCTTGCCATAATCCGATGAAATCTTCCTTCTTTCGATGCGTCCACACTTTGGGCAGTGCATGCCTTGTCGTCTCGGTTCCAATAAAGCTCCGCAGTTCGAACAGAATGCGTAGACAACCCCCAGGTTCTTGTCCTTAGTCGCAAGATGGTACGTTCTGTTCTTCTCACTAATAACTGTGGCTCGCACGATATCTCCGGCCTTGCATATATCATACATCGAATCGACGTATTTCATGGCGACATCTGAAACATGCAAGATGCCAACAAAAGCCCCATTTACTCCTTTGTCGCTGACTTCGAAAATCCTGACGCCTGCAGTGTCAGATTGAGCGTTTGAAACTTGCCCAATCACCGTGCTTCCGGTAATCGGAACTTTTGCAGCTTGAGCCAACTGATGAACAGTGACTCTTTTGTGAACAAGATCAACAAGAACTCTGCCGACAACCTTCGAGTAGATTACCCCGTCTTTCACGAAAGTGCCTGCATCCGGTATAAATTCCTCGATCACGCCAAGGCGTTCACCTGGCACGACGAGTTGGCCCGTCTTCTGTTCATTGGATTTTGAATTCATTCTTAAACCACTTTCTCAGATGTTGACTCGCACACCAGATATGCCGGTATGGCAGAGCATCGTGGCCTGCTAACGATTATAACTGTACTTTCTATGCTTATCAATAAACCTTTTCGTCAGAGAGTGAACGCCTTTCGAGAGTCTGTTTGGTATTGGCCCGTTATTTCTTACGAAGAACGTATAGATCGACAACAAATTCATGTTTCTTCTCGGTGTGAAAACCGAACATGTGTGGGATTGTCATCAATAGAGCGTACACTGAATCCACCCTCCCACCATTTTCCTCAACAAAGTTTTCCATGAACGATGTGCCAGAAACTTGCATGACACCGTCGCTATTGTTTTTCAGCCTCCTTTCAAGTCCGGAATCATAATCGGGTCTTTTGTGGAAAGAATAAACCACATTGCCCAATTCCAAAGCTTTGATTATGAATTTTCGGTCGGCTCCTCTTCTTTGCACTCCAAACGGCGGATTCTGAAGCACGGTGTCAAAATGTCCCCTGATCGAGTCAATGTCAGATATGATCCACTGCACTTTTCGCTTATGACCGATCCTCACCGTGTTTTTAGACGCTATTCCTATCGCGTTCTTGTCTAAATCTACACCCACAACTTCCTTCGCACCCAAGAATGCTGCTCCCAGAGCTAATCTGCCAGTGCCGCAGCCTAGATCGACAACTTTCTTGTTAACGATATTATTGTGCGAGTACGCTGCGAGGTAGAGCATCGTTGCTGCAGTGTTTATAGAAATTGTGTATTGTTCAAGATCAGGCGAGGGTTTGGAGTAGGGCTCCACTTTCGAAAGCATCAGTTCAAGGTCTAGCTTTCGAACAAGCCTTTTTTGCATAACTCTTCCCAAGACAACTTTCCCATAACGACGAGTGCCTCATTGACAGTTAATACAGGTTTTCTGAATCTGACAGCGTCATCCAATGATACACGTGGGCAAGCCGTGTTTACAAACGCCTCTATCGTAGGGAATTCCATGAGAACTTCGGGAGTTATTTCCTTCGCAGTCAGTATGTAAGACGACTTGCCAGTCTCTTCCAGAGTCTGTCTAATTTTCAATGCGGCATCCCATCGTTTCTGACCAGGTTTAGTTCCTACGAGCACCGCGAAGATCTTCGCTTTCTTCGCTTGATCTATTATGGCCCAACGTTGCTTAAGCATTCTTTCAGCCTCATCCACAACACTGAAAGCTCTTTCCTCGAAGGGATCAGCCACAATGGTCGGTTTGGAAGTTGAAAGTGCAACGCCCAAGGCGTGAAACAAACCGCCTCCTATGAACAAGAAAGCGTCAACATCTTTGCTAATCGACACGGCGTTACTATAGTCGCAACCAATAACCTGTCCCGGATAGGTCAGTCGCCTAGTGTCACCTACCTCGACAGTTTTAGCTGCGTGAGTCAAGATTTCACGGACTTCATCCAATGTTTGTACGTGTTGAACAGTAGTCACGAGCCCAATTCTGTGCCACTTCGCCATCAAAGGGAGTGCCTTTTCAATTGCGGAGTTCACGGGAATAGTTGCACGTGCTTCGACGTATAGCGTTGGCACACGTTCATATTTGACTAGTTTCGAGTGACCATAATGGACTATTAGATCCACGCCGAGACTTTCGGCTTCAGCTATAGCCAAATCACATGCGCCATAGCATGGGTCAGCAGAAATCAGTGATTGTACCCCGAGTTTTTCGATCGCCTTTGCTATATATGGGGCTTCAGGTTTCAGACCCTCTGGAAGTTGAATTAGTACGCGTTTTGCTCCGAGTTTGACGATTACTTCTTTGACCCTTTCCTCCTCAAAGTCAAAGTTTTTCATTTACATAGACTCCAAACGTCTGAAAATGCCTGCAATTCGTGTTAAGAGTAAGAAATTGACAGGGTTAAGGCGTCCATTCCCAAGGTTGAACAGGTTTTCGGACTGTGTGCCCTTGAGCTTTTTCGCTGAGATCAGCAAGTTTTTCAAGGATTATCTTTTGCTCTATGCTTGCAACGAGTTTTCTTGTGGCAACTACAGCGTCATTGTTTACCGAAATACTGTCGATTCCGACTTTTACGAGGAACTCTGCGAAGTCAGGCAGATTTGATGGCCCTTCTCCACAAATCGAAACTGTGGCTCCGTTCTCGTGAGCGACTCTGATGAGATGCGCAATGATTCTTTCGACAGCGGGGTCTCTTTCATCAAAATATCCCATGAGACCCAGACGTTCTGAGTCTCTATCTATCATTAGTATGCCTTGGGTCATGTCATTGGATCCGATTGAGAAGCCATCAACAAGTTTCGAGAATTCGTCCGCGAGGATAGCAATCGACGGTGTTTCAGCCATGAACCACACCTTGAAGTCCTTGGACCTCTCCAGACCTTCTTGTCGCATGATTTCAAGCACTGCTTTGGCTTCCCACAAAGTACGAACCACTGGCAGCATAACCCAGACGTTCTTCAAACCCCACTCTTTTCGGCACTTGACTATTGCTTTGCACTCGAGCCTGAACGCCTTTTCATACCATTGACTTATGTAACGGCTGCAGCCCCTCCATCCGAGCATCGGGTTGGCTTCAACGATTTCATATTTTTCTCCGCCTTTCAATTCCCTGTATTCGTTGGTCTTGAAGTCGCTGAAGCGAACAACGACTGGACGTGGCTGAATAGCCCTTGCAACCGTTGATATTCCGTCTGCAAGTTTGTCGACGAATTCTTGGCTCTTTCCCGTCTCAACATATTCAACTGGATGCGTTCCAATGTAACTGGCAAGAATAAACTCTGTGCGCATCAATCCTATGCCTTCAAACGGCAGATCCTTGTAGTCCTCGATTTTTTCAGGAACACCGAGGTTCATGTAAATCTTCGTTGCCGTTGTTGGTACCGCTTGCAATGTTCCACCACTCATTGCCATTGAAGTTGAAGAGACACCTGAAGCTGAAGAAAGTTGCGCAGTCAACGTTGCGAGCGCGCCTTCGTACACTACTCCGCTCTTTGAGTCAACAGTGTATTCCTTTCCGGTCGTCATCAAGTGAGTCGCGTTTTCGGTTCCTACGACACATGGAATGCCTAGTTCGCGGCTTACGATTGCTGCGTGACAAGTTACTCCGCCTTTGTCAGTGACTATTGCACCAGCAAGTTTCATGAAAGGCACATAGTCAGGATTTGTCATGTCTGTAACGAGTATGTCGCCTTTCTTCATGACTTTGGCAGCTTCCTGCGGGTTTGACACAACTCTTGCGATGCCAATTCCGAAGCCACGTCTTCCAGCGGCGATCCCTTTGACTGTGACCTTCAGCTGAGTTGGTTTCATTTCCGTGACTGCGCCTGGAGCCACGATCTCTGCAGGCTTCTGACTCCAGACTGTCTCAGGGCGTGATTGAACAATGAACGTGTTTTCTGGCGCAGTAGCGATGTCTCTGTCAATTGCCCATTCAATATCCTGCGGTTTACGATAGTGTTCCTCGATTCGCACAGCCATCTGCGCAAGTCTCAAGACTTCTTCATCAGATATGCACGGTAGCTCCTGAATTTCGGAAGAAACTTCCTCGTGTACCGTATGTCCAGTCTTTAGATCCCTGATGTATTGAACTGTTTTCTTGGCAAGGCGTCTTTCAATAATCTTCATCGACTGTTTACTGACCACAAAATCGTCAGGTGTAACTGAACCAGACACGACGGCCTCGCCTAAGCCATAGTTGCCTTCAATAACTATCTGGTCTTGATCGCCAGTTACTGGATTCAACGTGAACATGACACCGGCTGCGCGAGAATTGACCATTTTCTGCACCCCGACGCTGATGAAGACCTTCTCGTGCGCAAAACCTTTCTCGTTGCGGTAGAAAATGGCCCGAGGAGTGAACAGACTTGACCAGCATTTTACCGTGTTTTGAAGGACAGCTTTTGACTCCTCGAATGTTCAGGAAAGTCTCTTGTTGCCCAGCAAAAGATGCATCCGCAAGATCTTCTGCTGTTGCGCTTGACCTAACGGCCACGAAGACATCTTTTATGTTCAGTTTTCTATTCAATTCCTCATAGGCATTCTTGATGGCGTTTTCAATCTCTTTGGGCATTGATGTTGATTCGATGAGTTCACGAATCTTCTTTGAAGCGACCTCGTACTGCGCGGGATCATTCTTGTCCTTCACCGTTTCGTCGATAATCTCATAGATCTTCTGGGCTATGCCAGTCTCTTCAATGAATTTCTTGTATGAGTAAGCGGTTATGGCAAATCCTGGAGGAACAGGTATCCCTGCACTAGTCATTTCTCCGAGATTGGCGTTTTTTCCTCCAACGGAGGGAATGTCTGTTTTTCTTAGTTTTTCAAACCATAACACCAAGTCTTGCTTCATTTCACTCAACGATTTTCGCCTCTTCATTTCCGAGTTTTTCAATCACTATTCTGCAAGGCATAGGAAGTTTGGCACTTCCGCGCTTCAGACATTCTTTCATGAGGTCCACAGAATCGTGATTGACGAAGACGCTGATGATCGTCTGACCTGGCCTCACCCGCGCTGCTGTCCCTATTGGTTTTCCGAAAGATCTGCGCATACCATCCTGAAGACGGTCTGCGTGTGCTCCGAAAATCATCTTGTTTTCACGGAGTATTGTATGCGGATAAGGATGAACTTGCAGTTGGTAGTTGTTGACAAGTTTTTCCATCAATAAACGGTTTGTGGCTATACGCGCAGCTTCCAAAGCATTATGGCGGATCTGAGCCGCTTGAAGGGATATGAGTTTGCCTTCATATTCAAACTTGTTTTTTGTATCGCCCATACTAAACTTAGTTATTTTGGGCTGAGGAAAACCCTTGATGAACTCTCTCCTGGTGTAATTCTGTCCTTTCACAGCCCTGTAATTCTTCGCGTGCATTTTTATTCCCTCTTGCCTTACCTGAGAAGCGATATTTAAACATTATACAGAAGAACCCAGATACAACTCTGCTGAAGAGTCGAGTATTTTGGGGATCCCATTACAATATGTTAGACGCTGAAACTCATTCTCGTCATGTTTGAAGAGGGTCTAAGGTGGTAATCTTTTGTTCTTCAGCCAGATCTCTGCGAGTTCATCGTAGTTAGGGAAGACTTTCTTCAGAATGGGAAGATACATTTGCATTTCCTCTTCTCGCAAGTATTGGAACTGGTACTCGCCCATATATGGGGACGGTTCGCCTTCCCTCGTGACAAACTCCATATGCATAAACGGATCTCCACGTCTGATTGTGATAGGATGATGGTCGTTGCTCAGATTGACAAGCTCCAAAGCCAACCTTCCTACAAAACCGCTGTGAACTTTCGCAGCGTTCAGGAACGATAATCCCATCCGCCCATACTTGCTCTTGGCCGTAAGGTGAGCGACGAGATTTGGCGGAGTGAAAACGATTTCATGTGATATAAGGTTCTTATGCTCGAGATAGTGAAGAGTCGTTTCTTCTCTCACTGTCAAAATGTAGCCGTCGCCGTCAAGAAGGTTATAATCATAAGGATAAACCACCTTGTAATTCTCAATAAGTTCCTTCAATTTGTCTTTTCCCAGCACACACATTTGCCTTCTTCCCTCAACTTTCCTAGCAATACAAAGCTCTGTTGTTATATACTTTTTGACAGAACATAGAAAAGAGGAGAGAGAACTATGAAATGTCACCACTGCCAACGAGACGCCGTATACAAATGCAGTTCATGCGGACACCTACTTTGCTTCGACCATGTGAGATTCAGGACAATCTGTCCCGAATGTATAGAGAAAACAACATTTCGCTACGCAACAAGACGAATAACATCAAAAGACCAAGAAGAAATCCATGGAATCGTAGAAAGGTTCTGGGGAGAAGACATTCAGCTGACTTTTGACCTCAGGTTCATGATTTCACAACTTCCAGGCTACGTAGCGAAGATAAAGGAGAAGATTATCGGCTTTATCTCGACCGCAGAAATAGACGATGCAACTTTGATCGTGACCTTAGGAGTCTTGCCTGAATATCAGGGCTCTGGCGTCGGGAAGAAACTAGTGGAAATGGTCGAAAGCAATTCACTGGGAAAGAGCAAAAAGAGATTGTTAGTATCAACTTCGAATGATGATTTGCCAGCTTTAGCTTTCTACCAATCGATCGGTTTCCAGATTTTTGAAGTGAAGCCTAACGTCATTGCATTGAAACACGGCAAAGTTACCAGCGGTATTGGCAAGCTGCCGGTCAGAGATGAACTGAGACTTCAGAAAACACTCTGCAGGAAGAAAAAGGACAAAAAGTCTCAGGAAGACTAGAGGCTTTTCAATGAAGCTTCCAGCAAAATCTCGCTGATCTTTTGCGAGGCAACTGTGACCTCTTTTGATAGACCCTCTCCGAAATCTGCTGTTTTGGGCTGGATGAGAAGTAAAGCGATGCGGGCTTTTGTCGCTTCTGCAAGGTACTCACAGAATATTCTGAGCGGCAGCATATGCGTCGAGTATGCGGGTAGATTCGTCAATTTCTGTGGTTCAACGAGTTTCCATTTTCCAGGCTTAAGACCTAAAATGGCGGCGTCTACCAAGAGTATATGCGTTGGACCAAAGTCGACTATTTGTTGCGTGAAGTTTTCGGGGACTGTTTCGCATTCAATCAACATTATTCTTTCAGAGACTCTATCCTGCAAGTTCTGCACAATCTTGACGCCGACGAAATCGTCCTCTACGTATAGGATTGCCGATCCCTGCAAGAACTATTTTGTGTGCTCCGTCTAGCCAATTCTTGAGGCTTTGAGAACTGTTACTTCTTGTTTTGACTGGCATCAGAAATCGCCACAATGATGAAAAGAAGTTGAGGGACTGTTTCTTTTTCAACTATCTTTTGACGGTTGTGATCAGTTTTTTGTCGTGATCAAATACTTGAATCGTTAGTGGCATTTGGCCGAGTGCAAAGTGCGTGGCGCATCCGAAGCATGGATCGTAGGCTCTGAATGCCATTTCCACCTTATTGAGAGATCCTTGATCTACTTTGCCACCATGGATTACACCTTTGGCTGCGTCTCGGACAGACATGCAAATCGCTGGATAATTGTTAGTTGTTGCGACGATCATGTTCACGTCCTTAATCAAAGCATCTTTATCAAGCGTGTAGTGATGGTAGAGGGTGCCTCTAGCAGCTTCAACCACGCCGACTCCTTCGCCCGGTTCCCCTGGTTTTGCCCGTATGTTTGTTCCTGTGATTTCGGGATCTCTTACCAATTCCAGAGCCCTTTCGGTTGCGTAAAGCAGTTCGATTAGTCGCGCCCAGTGGAAAGCGAGTGTTCCGTGCACTGGTTTGCCGCCTAAAGTCTTGTACATTTCTTCATACTCGTTCTGAGCTAGTGGCGTGGCCATTCCGTTTGAGACGTTCAATCTTCCCAATGGACCGACGCGGTATACGCCGCTGTCTGGACCATAGGTTAAGCCTTTCCATCCGACTTTCTTGAGGTAGGGGAATTTGGCATATGACCATTCTTCGACGTGTTCGCCTATTTGCGTAGCGTAATCATTGGGTCTCAAACTTCAAGAATTCTTTTCCGGTCGGGTCGACTACCCGGATTTTGCCATCGTAGAAGTTGACTTTGTTATTCTCGTCGACTAGCCCCATGTAATAGGTTTTCATCGTGTAAGCGTCGCTTTTGATCATGTCGACATACTTGGGGTTGCCTAACACGAGGTCATGGAATATTCTGAGCGTGAGCTTAGCAAAATCAAGTGACGACGCTGCCATCTTCTCTATTTCTTGCCTGTTCTCTTCGCTCAGAGCTTTTGATATTCCTCCGGGTAATCCGCACACGGGATGAGTTGCTTTTCCGCCAAGAATCTCTGTTATCTTTTGACCGTAAGCTCTGTGTTTTATTACTTCTTTGGCGACATCCATTCCTGCCTTTTCGATGACGCCGAGGATATTTCTCTTTTCTGGTGGCGCATCTGGACCTACTATGAAGTCTGGACCGCCGAGGTAGTAGAAGTGAAGAGTGTGGTCGTAAATGATGTATCCTGCGTACATGAGTTCTCTGAGTTTCTTTGCTGTTGAAGGTGGTTCGACGTTGAATGCTGCATCTAAGGCTTTCACGGATGCAAAGTGATGTGCAACAGGGCAGACTCCGCAAATTCTCGTGGTGAGAATAGGCATGAGTTCTGCTCTTCTACCTACGCAGAATTGTTCGAAGCCCCTTAGTTCGGGAATTTTCAGGTAAGCGTTTTCTACTTCGCCTGCGTCGTTAAGGAATATCGAGATGTTTCCGTGTCCTTCTAGTCTGGTGATTGGATCTATTGTTATTTCTTTCATTTTTTCATCACCTTTCTTCTAAGTATCGAAGATGGTAAAGAGTACATGTAGAATGTGCCGACGGGGTCTTTGATTTGATTCATGAGTTCTTCGACGTCTTCTTGGCTGTAATGATCCTGTTCTGTTTCCAAACCCATAATGGAAGCTAATGCGCTGAGCATCGCTGCACCTTGTTCGGGCGAGTTCGGACATGGTCCTCCACAGCCTGTGCAAGGCATGTCGACATTCAAACACTGTGCGCCACAACCGCTTCTCGTTGCTGGACCCATGCAGATTATTCCCTGTTCCAGAAGGCAGCGTTCAGGTTCTGGAGTTTTCTCGTGAACGCGGTAGATTTTGCTTATGCGTTTATTATCCTTTTTTCTCGGGCATTCATCGCAAACGGACTTCAGAGGGCAAGGACGGCTCCTTTCGGAGGCAACTTGTTGTTTGCAATTGCGTCCACGGCGTTCAATATCAGTTTCACAGGTGGCGGACACCCCGGCAGATAGTAATCTACGTCGACCGTTTGGTCAAGCGTTTTCACTGTGTCATAGAATTCTGGAAGTCTAAGCTCGCCCTCTTTGGCCTTGGATGATGTTTTGGGGGCAACGCTGGTTGGATTATCGATAGATTTGTTGTTGAAGTAGACTGTGTCGAATATTTCTTTTGCATCGTGAAGATTTGCCAACCCTGGGATGCATCCTTCTTGCGCACATGAGCCAAATGCCACAAGTGTTTTGGCCTTCTTCCTCAACAGCTTTGCCATGTGCTCTTGCTCGCTGTTCCTTACAGAACCGTTGAAGAAGCACACGTCTATGTACTTGTCAGGCATGGCTTCTACATCTTTGTACTTGACGTCCATTGCAACTGGCCAGAAGACAATGTCGGCCATGTTTACAACGTCGAGTATCTTTTCGTTTATGTCCAAGACGGCGATTTCGCACCCGCCGCAGCTTGCAGCCCAGTAAAAGCCTAGTTTCATTTTTTCTTTAGGCATTTATCTTAGCCTCACAAATTTGTTTAAGTATTTTTGAACTGTCAACACGAAGTTCGTTAAACGCCAATTCTTCTGGAGGAATACCCATCGCCAATCCTAGCAGCTGTGGATAATGCAGTACTGGAATGCCGTAGGTTTCATTGAACATTTTCTCGATTCGAAGCTCGTTTGTGTCATACATTATGTGACAGAATGGGCAGATGGTTACCAGAGCTTCTGCATTAACCTGCTTGATGTGGTTGAGCTTATCCCTAGCAAGCTGCAGAGCAACTTTGTCGCTGACGCCGACACTCGGCGCGCCACAACATTCAGTCTCGTCCATATAATCTAGACAAGTGGCACCCGTAGCTTCAATCAACGCCTTGAGCATCTTGGGATCCTCTGGATCATCAAACCCAATAAACTCTTTAGGTCTGAGGATGTGGCAGCCGTTGTGCTCCGCGACTTTTACCATCGTCAGTGGTTTGACGATCGATTTCTTTATCTTGTCGAGTCCGACGTCTTCCATCAGCACTTGCATGAAGTGCTTCGCGTCCACGGTTCCTTTAAACTTTAACCCAGCTTCCTTCAAGTGACAATTTATCTCGTCGCACAGGGCTTTGTCTTCCTTCAACATCTTGTTGACTTTTTTCAATGTCCCCGCGCAGCCTGGACACAAAGTGATGATGTTCAAACCCTTCTCTTCTGCCAAAGCCAAATTTCGCGCTGCCAAGATAAGCATCATCTCGTGACTGACTGGGTCTAACGGAAGACCGCAACAGTTGAACTCGGGCATTTCAACAAGCTCAACGCCCAGCTTTGCGAGTATCTTTCGTGCCGAGATTTCAAACGCAGACACACGGTAAGGAATTGCACAGCCGAGAAACATAAGATACTTTTTTTGAGTCCATTCTCAGTCACCCTTCTTCTCAACATGCTTTAGAAAATCAACGCCGCGTAGACTCTTGCATAAGCTGTCTGGATTGCCCTTCGGCAAAGCTGGCAATCCTACGCTTTCTCTTTTCTTCAACCTTAGCTCTGGAATCCTGTAAGCGTAGCCCGATTCAAGGATGCTTGCGCATTCGTCTTTGAACACTTGCGGTATGTGTCCTTCTTCGGCTGCCAGGTTCCGTAATACGCGTATCACGCTGGCAACTTCCACGTCTTGTGGACACCTGTCGGTGCACGTGAAACATGCTGCACACAACCACAACGTATCACTGTCCAGCACTCGATCTTTCAATCCAAGCTGAGCCATTCGAATTATCTGTCTGGGCCTGTAGGTGTCGCTGAACCTAGCGACTGGACAGTCTGACGTGCATGTTCCGCATTGGAAACATCGCATCAGTTTCTCTCCGCCGTGCATTTTGGAAATCTTGTATTTGAAGTCAGATTTGATCTCTGATGCCTTTATCGACTTCTTTTCGGTCATTATGTTCTAGTCTCCATGATCTTCACTGGGTTTGGTCCAAGGTTCTTTATTTCTTCAACCATGTCCCGAACCACTGTCGCAAACTTGTCGCCTTCGCTGGCTGAAATCCATTCTAGTCGCAGACGCTCTGGTTCGATTCCGAACGCTTTCAACGCATTCTTGAGCAGCGTGATTCGTCGCAGTGCCTTGAAGTTTCCGCTGATGTAGTGGCAGTCAGAGGGCAAATGACAACCCGCAACGAGAACGCCGTCTGCACCGTCCTTAAAAGCCTCGAAGACAAAAGCTGGGTCGATTCTTCCGCTGCACATGACTCGTATGATCCTTATGTTGGGTGGATACTGTATTCGGCTTACTCCTGCTAGGTCTGCTCCTGCATAGCTGCACCAGTTGCAGAGAAAACCGATTATTTTCGGTTCAAACCCATCCTTGTCGCTCATGCCTTGACCTCCACCAACACAGCTTTGACTTGTGCAAGTATTTCTTCAGTTGTGAAGTGCCCCATCGTGACGGCCTTGGTTGGACAAGCCGTGGCGCATACACCACAACCCTTGCACAGAGCTTCAATCATGTGTGCAATAGGTTTTCCTTCCTTATCCTTCATTTCAACTGCACCGTAAGGACACAGGTATTCACAAACTCTACAACCACTACATAAATCTTCGTTCACATTCGCGACAATTCCTTCCATCTCAATCTTGTCTCTTGACAGTATCGTCGTCGCTCTGGCAGCAGCAGCACAAGCCTGAGCAATACTCTCGTCAACGTATTTTGGAGAATGCGCCATTCCGCACAGGAACACGCCTTCCGTCGCAAAGTCCACAGGTCTCAGCTTCATGTGTGCTTCCAGGAAGGAACCGTCCTTTGTCAACGGCACCTTGAGCATCTCTGCCAGGTGCTTATTTCCTGGGTTCGGAATCGTAGCTGCACTCAAAACCAAGACCTCCGGTTCGATTTCAACTTCTTCTTTGATCACTGGTTCCCAGAAGGCAACTTTCAGCTTGCCGTTCTCATTCGTAACCCGTGGTTTTCTATCATCATCATAGTTGACGAAAAGAACGCCCTTCATCGCAGCATCACGGTAGTAATCCTCTTTGAAACCGTATGTCCTCAAATCCTTGTAAAGAACATAAACTTCTGTGTCAGGACTTATCTCCTTAATCTTCAGCGCGTTCTTCACTGCCTGCCCGCAGCAGATCCTAGAACAGTTAGGTCGCTCCTCGTTTCTAGCACCGACACACTGGATCATGACAACGTTTTTCGCCTGGAACTCGCCTTTGACAATCTTCTGTTCGAGTTCATGCTGCGTCGTCACTCTCGAATCTTTGCCATATAGGTATTCGGTAGGTTTGTATTCAACTGCGCCAGTGGCAACTATCACCACGCCGTGCTCGATTTCCTTCTCTTTGCCGTTCTGCTGCTTTATCTTCGACTTGAAGTTTCCGACAAAACCGTAAACGTCAACGACTTCCGCACACGTGCAAACATGTATCTTATCATTCTCCATAACAGCCTTAACGAGAGCATCCAGCTTGTTTTTCGGAATGTCCTCCTTTTCCAGCAGGTACTGAATTGTTCGCATGTGCCCGCCCAGTTCTTTTTCTTTCTCAACGAGGTGAACTTCAAAACCTTGCTTCGCCAACTCCAACGCGGCCGTCATTCCAGACACGCCGCCTCCAATCACCAGACCTACTGGCGTTATGTTTATGAGCGGTTTCTCCAAGGGTTTCAGAAGCTTAGCCTTTGCAACAACCGATCGAACGAGGTCCTTGGCCTTTTCCGTTGCTTCTTTAGGCTCATGCATGTGCACCCAACTGCACTGGTCGCGGATGTTCGTCATTTCAAACAGATACTGGTTTAGCCCAGCTTCTTGTACCGTCTCCTTGAACAATGGTTCATGAGTTCGAGGCGTGCATGAAGCTACGATGACACGGTTGAGCTTGTTCTGACTGATTTTTTCTGCGATGAGCTTCTGAGTGTCCTGAGAACATGTGTAAAGGTTAGCCTCAGCATAGACCACATTGGGCAGAGTTTTTGCGTAATCCACTACTTCTGGAACTTTCACCACGCCGCCTATGTTGATGCCGCAGTGACACACGAAAACACCGATGCGCGGCTCTTCCTTACTGACGTCTCTTTGAGGCGGATATTCCTTCAGTGAAACTAATGTGCCTCTTTCAGAGGCAATTATGCCCATTGCTTTCGCTGCTGCACCGCTTGCTTGTGCAACGCTTTCAGGGATATCTTTTGGAGCGCTGAAAGCGCCACATGCGAATATGCCTGGGACTGATGTCTCCATAGGCGAGAAGACTTCTGTGTTGCAGAACTTGTACTTGTTGAGCTTGATCCCCAAGTTTTCAGCCAATTTCTCGACGTTTTTCGGAGGTTGCATACCAGTCGAAAGGACGACCATGTCAAACTCTTCGGTCTTGGGATTTTCGTTTTCGACATAATGAACGTGAAGATTGGATGTATTTGGGTCCTCAGTTACACCTGCCACTCGTGATCTAACAAAACGTATGCCGTACTCATCT
>CAWJTU010000014.1:0-5615 GCA_963845885.1 Candidatus Bathyarchaeota archaeon | reverse complement strand
ATGTTTATGTCTACACTTCGTTTAACAATATGCTCTATTTTGAGCTTGGACGAGTTCGAAAGTCTCGTTGAGAAAGAAGGTCAGGAAGCAATCTACAAACTCACACGCCTGCAAGAGATGAGGCAAAACAAACCCCAAAGACTTTCCCTCATTTCCATCATGCGAAACCTTAAAGCAATCGATGAACTCGACGCCAGCACCAGAAGCACTCTACAGTCCAACATAATAGACCTCCAACGATACTCCAAACAGCAGCTCATAGACATCCTGAACGATCGCGTTTCATTAGCATTCAAGCCTTCAGCTATCCCCGAAGGCACCGTTGGACTCGTTTCAGAGCTCGCTTTTTCAGAGAATGGAAACGCAAGATTTGGGATCGAACTGCTTTGGCGTGCCGGAAAATACGCGGATGCCGAAGGCTCAAACATCGTTCTCCCTGAGTGTGTACGTCAAGCGGTCTCAAGCATAATCCCCGCTATGCGAAAAAGCGACCTGGCAGCGCTTGGATTCCATGAAAAACTGTTACTGCTGGCGATAGCACGGCTCTTCAAGGGGAGTCAGAAAGCAAGCGTTTTGCTGACCGAAGCCGAAAAGGCGTACACGGTCGCGTGCGAAGAGTTTGACACATCGCCAAACAGTCACACGCAACTCTGGAAATATCTGAAGGACTTCACAAACATGGGAATAATTGAAACCGAAGTCTCAGGCTCGGGTTCACGTGGAAGATCAACAGCGATCTCTTTGCCGAGAATTCCAGCACATGAATTGGAGCAAGAGCTGAAAAGTCTGCTCGAAAAGGAGCGCGGGAACTAATGAATATCGAAGATGTGTTCTGTTCAAAAATACGCATGAAGATTCTGACTGTTCTCAACAATATGGGCGAGCTCAACGTTTCCGAAATCGCGCGGCGGCTCAAAATCAACTACGTTTCAGCAAGCAAACACATTCGAACTCTCGAAGGCGAAGGCATCGTTCAGCATAAAATGTTCGGACGCATACGTCTATACAGAATGAATGAGCAATCTGCGAAAGCCAAAGCAGTGCAAAACCTTATTGACGTTTGGGAACATCAAAACACAAAGTGGAAGGAAAACAAACATGGCGATGGTTGATGTTTCTGACAAGCCTGAGGTCTTTCGAGAGGCAACTGCAACAGGAACAATCAAACTGCACTCCAAGACCATAGGACTGATTGAAAAAGGCAAAATCGCGAAAGGAGACCCGCGTCATGCGGCTAAGGTCGCAGGCATACTTGCTGCTAAGAAGACGAGCGAATTGATTCCTCTGTGCCATCCGTTACCGTTAACAAATGTCGAAGTGGATGTCAAGACCGAAGGAAAGAACGTGGTCAGAATCACTTCGAAAGTGAAGGCGAGAGCTCAGACTGGCGTGGAAATGGAGGCTTTGACCGCAACGGCGGCAGCTCTCTTAACTGTATGGGACATGGTCAAACAATACGAAAAAGACAGAAAGGGGCAATATCCATCCACAATGATTGAAGACATCCATGTTGTTGAAAAAATCAAGAAGAGCAGGTAGAAGAATGAGTGAAAGCGTCAAAAAACACAAGGCTGAGGCTCCCGCAACACTGAGATTCGGCATTTTCACTGTTAGCACTTCTCGTTATCATCAATCAGAAAAGCATCAAGAAATGGAAGATGTTTCGGGAAAAATAATCGAAGATTCGTTGAGGAACAACGGGCATCAAATAGTTCTAAAACAACTCATTCCTGATGACCCTTTTCTGATCAAGAAAAGTCTAGAGCAGATCCTCGCATCACCCGAAGTGGATGCCGCAATTTTCTGCGGAGGAACCGGCGTCGCCCAATCAGACGTAACAATCGAAACGGTGATGCCCTTCCTGCAAAAAGTCTTGCCCGGGTTCGGGGAGATTTTCAGACGATTGAGTTATGACGAGATTGGCTCAAGCGCGGTGCTTTCGCGTGCAACCGCAGGCGTGACAAATGGAAAGGTCTTCTTCTGTCTTCCAGGGTCGCCCAACGCGGTCAGACTGTGCATGGAAAAACTGATTCTGCCTGAAGCAGCACACATCGTGAAGCATACGCGTGAATAAAATATTATGGGCTCGGCCCAGAAGCAATTGCCTGTGACACTTGGTCCAGCCCCTGGTACTTGACTCCGTTTATGACTACCGATGGTGCAGTGAGAATCCCCCGTTTCCACGCTTTCAAGCGTTCAGTCATGTGGGACATGTCGTACACCCTTACTTCACAATTCATTCTTTTTGCTGCTTCGAAAATCTTGTCTAGAGCCTGAATATCCCTGTCGGAGAGTATTCGACCCTTGAATTGGGAATCGAGGCTCCCGTAAGCCCACCGAGCTAAACCACACTGCACATGGTGAGACATTTCACGATAATGACCAATATCAACGTCTCTACTGTGGGAACACACGAAAACTTCAATCTCGGATGAACCCAAAGATGTCACTGATTTAAATACTGGGCAACTTCAATTCTTAAGGTTGCCGACGACTTGGAAGAAGCAATCAAGTGTCTGTTGGATCACCGAAACCAATGAGATAACCAAGTAATTCTTATATCCGACGCGTCTCATCAAAGCGTTAGGCACATCCGGGAATAACGATGGTTCTGATTGACAACTGTGGTCGACCTCTTCTCAACCTACGAGTAGCAATCACGAACAAATGTAATCTGCGTTGTTCATACTGCCACGGTGAGGGAGAAGAAAGAAGGCCAGAACAACACGATGAGGAAATGAGTGTCCAAGAGATCGTGCGAATAATGCGCGTAGCAGTAAGCCTCGGAATTTCAAGAGTGAAACTCA
Source organism: Candidatus Bathyarchaeota archaeon (assembly GCA_963845885.1). Taxonomy (GTDB): domain Archaea; phylum Thermoproteota; class Bathyarchaeia; order Bathyarchaeales; family Bathycorpusculaceae; genus DASPPK01. The sequence continues at coordinate 2,808 of CAWJTU010000014.1, read as the reverse complement.
CAGGCGGGGAGCCTCTCATGCGCAAAGACATCGTCGACATCGTCAAGAATATTTCGGCGATTCCCGGTTTGATGGATTTGTCCATGACAACGAATGGTTCGATGCTGGGAAATCTGGCAGAAGAATTGCACCTAGTTGGTCTCAAACGTGTCAACATCAGCCTTCCAGCCTTGGAAGGCACGGTGTACCATAAACTCACGGGAGGTGCAATTGATGACGCGATACACGGAGTGACGGCTGCCGTTGAAGCTGGACTGTGCCCGGTGAAACTGAACATGCTGATTTTGAAAGGCATAAACGATGAGGCGGTTGGAGACATGATCGAGTTTGCAGCAAAAACCAGCACGGTTCTTCAGTTGATAGAGCTTGAATCGATTAACGTCAGCAACTCCTTCTATCAAGCCAACCATCAATTTCTGGATCAGTATGAAGATGCGTTGCAACAGAAGGCGTTGAAGGTTGAAACCAGAAGATTCATGCAGAACCGCCACGTGTATTACTTGCCCAATGTGAAAGTTGAGACTGTTCGTCCAATCGAAAACACGGAGTTCTGTCTGAACTGCAGTCGGCTGAGAGTTACAAGCGACGGAAAACTCAAACCATGCCTAATGAGAAATGACAATCTCTTGGATCTTCTGACTCCATTGAGGAAAGGCGCAAGCGACAAAGAACTCACGAGGCTCTTCACATTGGCCAATGAAAAAAGGCAACCGTTCAACAGAAACTGAGTATGTTTGTGTCTTCAAGAACACGCCTCAGATTTCGATAATTCTTACTTCCCGTTGAGCCGTGTCAAGAAGACCGATCGTAGGTTTGCCCGTCAGATATCCACAGACTTCACCGGGATTGACAACCAGTGACTTGCCCACGTGGCGTTTCTCTGCAGTGTGGCTGTGTCCGTGCACAACGAAATCAAAATTGTTGCCTCTGATTATAGCTTCCAGAAGCTCTTTGTTGCTACCATGCAGTAGTGCTATTCTCATCCCGTCAATAGGTATTTCCGCAAAAACATCCCGAATTTCCATGTTTGAGTATTCACTGAACCTCTTTTTCAGAATCTCATGATCTCCGTCGTTGTTGCCGAAAACACCTATCAGCCTGCACCTCACGTCCTTCAACCTTGGAATTACGAATCCGGCCACGTAGTCTCCGGCGTGAAGAACAAGCTCAACTTTATGCTCATCGAGTTTCCTGACTGCTCTGTCAACCATGGGGAGATTATCATGCGTGTCAGACATCAATCCTATAAGCATCGCATCACCTGTCTGAAATCATTCATATTGGGGAAGATAAATTGTGCGCTGTTGTCTATCTTGGCTCTAGAATTTTGTTCTAGAGAATATTTCAGTTTCCGACATAAACATGCGATCGAAACACGCCTTAAGACAGCCCATGTCTCGTTCTATTACAGAAAACAGTTCTAAAGGAGAAGTATAGAAAATGAATCCATGGGGTCACAATCCATCCGCAAAAAGACGAGACAAGCTCTTCATAATCGCAGAAATAATCGAGATAGCCCGAGATGGCTCGTTGAAAACGCAGGTCATGTACCGGGCAAACCTGAGTTTCACTCAGCTTAATGACTATCTCAGATTCATGATGAGAATCAGTCTCTTGGAGAAAGTTCTTGAGAACGATAAGGAGTACTACCGGGCAACGGACAAGGGATTAGACTTTCTGCAGCGTTATCGTGAAATAAATGAACTTCTCAAGACGGAAGGAGAAACCAGTTCCAAAAATGGAATCAGGATTCCTCCTCCTCATCTGCTCAGGAAAAATCAGAATCTGATCTGATAAAGAGGTTCATCGAAAACTGTTTCTGCGAAGCGCCAGTGAAAGCTCATAGAGCCCGTCTTTATTGTTTTACGGCACGTTCGAGATACTCTCTTACTTTTTCTTTCAAAAAGGGGAACTCGTCAAGCATTGCCTTCATGATTTCCCAACGAATTTCTTCGTTTTTGAGAGAGCACTTCATGATTGGTCTGATGTATTATGACACAATATACAATATAACTTGACGGTAAATTGTTCCAGAGAAACTTTCCCACTATAACACTGGAGACGAAAATCAGAAGGAATCATGTCCTCTCGACGATTGATTTCACAATACTTTTTATCTCCAAGAAGGAATGTTGATTTGAAGAGACTGATAATGAAGGTTGACGCTGTCCTATTCGACCTGTTCAACACCCTAGTCTTGATAGAAAACGACGACGCATACTACATGCCTTCAATAAAGAAACTCCATCAATTCCTCGCAACGAAAGGCGTCAAGATTCCATTCGAGGATTTTCTAAACACGTATCTCAAAGTCCGAGACAAACTGTACGAGGACTCTGCTCAGAGCTTAGAAGAACCACATTTCAACCTGAGAGTGTCCCGAACTCTGCAGAAATTCGGTTACCTTCTTGAACCTTCACACCCAACGATAACTGGAGCAACTCACGCATTTTCTGATGAATTCGTGAAATACGTACATCCTGACGATGATGCCGTCTACGTATTGAAAAAACTGCGTGAAAAATACAAGTTGGGTCTAGTCTCCAACCTCTCCATTTCCGAAACTGCTTCAGAAATTCTTGACAAGTTCGGTCTAAGCAAATTCTTTGACGTGATCCTGATATCTGGGGCCATCAATAAAAGGAAACCTAGTCGAGAGATCTTTGAGAGAGCCTTGAAGATTCTTGATGTGCGTGCAGAGAAAACCCTGTTCGTTGGGGACACTCCCCAACTCGACATCGAGGGACCGAAAAGCGTCGGATTAAGAGCGGTTTTGATTCAGAGAAACACTGCTTCTTCAGAACAAGT
>CAWJTU010000013.1:0-128057 GCA_963845885.1 Candidatus Bathyarchaeota archaeon | reverse complement strand
TTTGTCATTAGGCGGGAGATGGATATTGGCGCGCTATCCCTTTCCTTTCCAATCTGAATGCTGAGTTGATGTTCCAGTTTAGACTTCTCTTGTGCGATTTCTTCGGCTCTCCCTTTCGCTTCCCTGCGTTCCTTCGGAGACATTCCATTTTCAATCGATTCGTTCAACTCGGCCAACACGACCTTAATATCGCCTTGAATACCGCAGTCCACAGGAACGTTCTTTCCGATCTCCCACGGATTTTCATCGATCTGAATAATTCTAACATTTGAAGGAAGGGTTGGCTCAGGGTTGAAAAACCCTGGGCGAATAGAGAACAGCCAATCCCGATTAGGACATCCATCTCTTCAAAAATGCCTTTGGCCTGGGGACTGGTCGGGTCCAGATCCCCGAGATACTGAGGATGGCTCACAGGGAAGTTTACGTCCGACATCCAGTTCTGATAGACACGAGAACCGGTCAGCTCGGCAAAACGAACAACTTCATCCAAGGCATCAGATCGGTCCACACCGCTCTCGACTAAAATGAAAGGTTTCTTTGCTTCTTGAAGAATCTTCTGGGCAAGACCAAGCGCTGCTTTGTCCGGCTTAATCTGGGATAGACAACTGTATTGGGCTTGTATTGAAAGTCAAAGTGCTGTTCTAAAACGTTTTGTGGAATGGAAACGAGGACCGGTCCTGTCGGGGGCTGCATGGCCATCTTGAAGGCGCGCTGCAAGGTGGTAGGAATGTCCTCTGCATGCACGATTTCTGTGCTCCACTTTGTATAGATCTTCCCCATTCCGACAATGTCCCCGGTTCAAACCCAGCGACCACAACGGGCATCCTGTATTTCTGAGGGAAGACTTCGTACGGCTTGAGTCCTATGATAGTGCTGACATGCCCAGGCGCTATGAATCCATTGAGGCTTAGATCCTCCATTTCAGTGAGCAACTTCATCGCCGGCGGAATAGTCCGATGTGAGACTAGGAAGCTAATGTTCGAAGGCGGATCTCTCGAAATCTCCACTGCCGTTGAAGGTGATGTGGTCTCGAAGCCCACCGCAAAGAACACGAATTCTTTGTGAGGCTCATTCTCGGCCATTCTGACCGCGTCGCCTATGCTGTAGACGATTCGAACGTCGGCGCCTCTGGCTTTAGCTTCGAGCAGCGACATAGTCGAGCCAGGTACTCGGAAAAGGTCTCCGAAGCACGTGATGACTATTCCTTTCAAAGCCAACTGGACAGCTTCATCTATTTCTGAGGCGGGGACGATGCACACTGGACACCCTGGACCTGCAATCACTTCGACATTATTCGGCAGCAGGCTTCTGAGGCCAAAATGATTTATAGTCCATTCATGTGTCCCGCAGACGTGGCAAATTTTCACTGTGCCTTCTTTCGGCGCAGCTTCCAGTATCTTCTGCGACAAGCGCTTCATAAGGTCTGGGTCTCTGAACCTCAGATTCTCTGCCATTATTTGCCGTCACCTTACGGGGTGGTTTGTTTTTGGGGTTCAGCAGCGAGAATTTCGTTCCATAAACTTAGTGTTTCTAAGGCTTCTTTCTCGTCTAGAACCTGAATTGCGTAGCCAGCATGAACCAAGACGTAATCGCCCACTTTTGCGTCGACTAGCGTGACGTTTATTTCTCGGAGGACACCCTCACCGAAGTCTACTTGGGCGATGTCCTGTTTGCGTGAAATCACTTTTGCGGGAATAGCAAGGCACATTTGTACCATCAGTTATGCGATTGGAGAGTCTGATAAATCGATTATGGTCTAAAGTCTGAAAAATCCTGATGCCACTGCCTGACCAAAAGACAAGCCCCCATCGCCAGGTGGAACGCGTTCATGCACGAGAAAGCGCATGCCTGAACCCTCAATGGTTTTTCGCATGGCTTTGACCAATATTTCGTTATAAGCCACTCCTCCAGAGAAACCGATTGTATCAACGTCTTTTTCCTGCGCCTGCCGTATCGCCAGCCTTGACAACCCATCAGCCAAGTAAATGTGTGCGGAATAGGCGAGGTCTCGTTTTCGTGTACTTGTTTCGTTTTTCAAAAATCTCCTGTACTAGCGGAGTCGTTTCCAAAATCTCATTCTTGATGATTGGTTTTAGTCTCAAAACATCTTTGCCTTTCAGTGCTGCAGACTCGAGTTTCATGGAAGGCTCACCTTCGTAGGTGCGTTCGCAACACACTTCAAGGACGGCTGAGACAGCGTCAAGTATTCTTCCGCAGCTTGTCGTTTCAGTGATACCTTTACGGTTTTTGAGTTGCTGCAAAATGATTTCAATTTCGTTCTCTCCGTGCGGAAAGTATCGTTGGTTTTCCTGCAGGAATTCCTCGATTTCAATTTTGCCAAACAGTATGCCTGCAACTATTCTCAATGGATAACGAGTTGCCAAATCTCCGCCGACCAATGGTTGTTTTTCAAGGTGAGCCAAACGTTTGAAGCCAGCTTGCTCTCTGCTGCACTGCAGGATTTCTCCTCCCCATGCTTCGCCTTCAAGTCCGTAACCATATCCGTCGCAGCATATCCCAACGATTTCATTGACGTTATGCTCTTCCATTAATGCAGTGACGTGAGCAAAGTGATGCTGGACTTGGTCAAGTTTCCACCCGTTCTTTTCAGCAAGTTCACGTGCAAGCGTGGTTGTCGTAAATTTAGGATGCAAGTCGCATACAATCGTGTCTATCTTGCTGTTTGTTAGTCTGATGAGATGCTCTGTTGCTGTTTCAAGGAAATCTCTCGTTTCCACATTCTCTACATCACCTATATGTTGCGAGACGAAGGCTTTGTCACCGTTCAGTATGCAAGCGGTGTTGTTTAGTTCTCCTCCTAAAGCTAGAACGCTTCGTTCTGAACGTTCTTTCAACAATATTGGAGCAGGTGCGTACCCTCTGGACCGTCTTATGAAAGCTGCATGTTCACCGTGGACGCGCACAACTGAGTCATCACATCTTTGGGCAATTTGACGATTGTGGAACAGGAAATAGTCTACCGTCCCGCCCAGATTTTTCAGTGCTTCATCGTTTTCCTTTATTATCGGTTGATTCGGCGGGTTGGCACTGGTCATAACGAAAGAGGAGTCTTTGACTTTGTCAAAAAGCATGTAATGCAGACCTGTGTACGGAAGCATTACGCCGACATTATGCAATTCTGGTGCCACAAGGTGTGAGAGATAATACTTGTCAATCTTGTTCAGCAGAATGATCGGACGCGCAGGAGAAGTCAGAAGGCGTTCTTCCATTTTGTTCACATCGGCGAAGGTTCTGATTGAATAAACACTTCGAGCCATTATCGCGAAAGGTTTCTGACCACGGTGTTTAACTTGTCTAAGTTTGGCTAGCGGCTTGTCCTCGGTTGTCGATGCTGCAACGTGGAAACCGCCATATCCTTTTATTGCCAGAATGTTGCCCTCTGACAGCAATCGTCCTGCTTCGCGAACAGGATCATGATGTTTTACGGGTTCGCCGGTTGCAGTTGTAAGATAGTCGCTTGGTCCACACTCTGGACACGCAACCGTTTGCGCGTGAAATCTTCTATTGAGGGGATTTTTGTACTCTTTCAAGCAGAAGCCGCACAGTGGGAATTCACGCATGGTTGTGTTTTCTCGGTCGTACGGGAGTTTTTCGATTATGGTGAATCGTGGTCCACAATTTGTGCAGGTGATGAAGAAATAGTCGTATCTTAGGTCTTCGGGATTTCGAAGCTCCCTCAGACAGTCGTCACAGATGGCTACATCTGGAGGTATGACTGAGCCAGAGAATTCAGTCTCGCTTGAACTCTTTTCTACGGTGAAGCTGCGATACTCATTTTTTCCTTCGAGGTTCGAAGTGATCGTTTCATATATCTGGGCGAGAGGCGGTTTTTTTTCATGTAGATCGCGAAGAAATTCTCGAATGTCCAGTTCTTTTCCTTCTACCAGAATTTCCACTCCGGCATCTCCTCGATTTTTGACATATCCGGTCAGCAAGTGTTGTACCGCTATTCGGTAAGTGAACGGGCGGAAGCCTACGCCTTGGACGATGCCGGTGACCTTGACTTTGAGTCGCAAAACAGTCCTCTCTTGAGTCTAGTGCGAGAGCTGGGTTTCATATACATTTTGATAATGGAAAAAATTAACGTTCTTCTGCACGCTAGAGTAGCACGCGCTAGGAACGCGTTGCGTTTCTCTTCCTTGAAAGCAATAATCTAACGAGCAGGGCTAGAGCTGTGGCTACAACTGCAATCGTTATGACTAGGTTGAACCAGTTGAAGCCAAAATTGGCTTGCAAAGCTATCGGGGCTGTAGCGATGATCGATACCTGATGAGCGTTCGAATTGACCGCGCCTGACCATTGTTCGAACTGGAAGACGTAGAATGAAGGGTTCGCAGCGAGTGAAACATTTGTGTTCAATGGCACGTACAGAACCTTCGAAGAATCAGTCGAAACGGAACCTGAATTGCTGCCATAATTGTAATTCACTGCTCCAAAGCCTGATCCACTTATCGTCAATCCTGGATAGAACGTAGCATTCTCGACTATTGCCGAGTCCACCGTCACATTCGACTGGTTCACTATTCCGCTGTACGAGCCCGTTCCCGAACCATTCCAATTTTCAAACTGCCATTTCGAGTCTGGCACAGCTGAGATTTGAATTTGTTGGCCCGCGTTGAACCAATCACTCGCAGGGGTAATCAAGCCTCCTGCAACCGCATTCGATTCTATGTCTACGTAGAATTGATGGGCAAACACAGGAGAAAGCGTAGTTGTTGAGGATACTGTTCCAGATATGGATGATTGGTTCGTGAACCATCTTTCACTGGCAGAAGAGCCTGGCAACGGATTATTTAAAGTCCAAGAGGCACCGTCGTCGAGCCAGTGCGTCGTAGGTGAGCTCGCTACAGAAAAGGAGTTCGTCTTTCCATAGAGTTTTGATGTGATCATGGGTGCTGTAGGGCTGCCCTCTCCTGAAACGGAATATGAAGCCGTGACCGCGTATTGATGGTAGTACGTCGGGTTTATCGTTAACGCGGCTGCAAGGGTTCCTGAAAGGATATCCTCTGTGTCCCATCTCACCGACGATGTTGAGCCAATGAGAGGGTTTGGACTAATCGACCACGCTGTTCCTTCGTCTGCCCAAACCGTCTGAGAGCTCCCTGAAAGAGTTATTGACTCAGCCGAACCATTGTTTACGAAATCAAACTGCGGAAAGTAAGCTGGCTCGGAGCCTACTATGGAAACGTAGATGCTGATGTCGTATTGATGCAGGTAGGCTGGGCTCAGCGTGCTCGGAGAGTCGACTGTTCCCGAGGCGGTTGCCGTGATTATCCAATGCTCGGAATTCTCGGAACCAGAGAGCACGTTGTCAACAGACCATGATGTTCCCGAATCTAACCAATAGGTCGTTGGAGTTGCCGACAAAGCTGGGGCGTAAGCATCGCCAAATTGCGTTCCATAGAGCGAAGGCGAAGTGTATCCAGTGCCACCCGACAGAGAAAATGAGGCGATGAAGCTGTACTGAAGGAAATAGGTGAGACTCATATTAGTTGAAGAGGAAACCGTTATTGAAGCGGTTGACGCATTTTCCCACCTCATCGTGGAATTCGAACCAAGCAATGGATTCTGGTAGAGGCACTGTGATCCCGCGTCAATGAACACGCTGGCAGGCGGGACAACGAGAAACGTATTGCCAAACTGCTCAAACGTCACATTGGGCGCAGAATAGCCAGCACCAGCTCCTGAAACGGCATAGCCCAGCTTCATAAGATATTGATGATAGTAGACGATGTTAATTGTTTGAGGGGAACCCGCAACGCCACTTGTCGTTTCATTACTGCCCCATATTTCTGTCGAGGATGAGCCAGAAAGCGGGTTGCTTGCGTTCCAAACGCTGTTTGAATCAACGTAGTACGTTGCTGGAGATGTTGAGAGCGTCGCATCATACTGCGTGCCGCCGAAGAAATAGGTCAACGCTGGAGGAACGTAACCAGTGCCCCCGCCAACAATCGAGTAGCTCAGGATTATCGTAACTAAATTGGCCGTTCCGGTGATAAAACTGTACGCGTTCGAAGTTTCCGTGGCACCGTTTGAAGAAAAGTAATGAAGCTGTGTTTGGTTTGAATAAGAGACGGGAGAGGGAGTACTTGCGGAGAACAGGCTCGTTCCGTTGTCAGGATCAAACTCGCCTATCCACATCCAACCGGAAGAAAGCGGAACTGCTGGATTAGAATAGAGCACTGGAGCTTCGTCTCCAAAGTACTCAAAAGAATGGTACCACTCAGTCATCAACCCTGTAAAGAACCCATTCAGATTCGTCACCGAACTAGGTGTCCCCACAAAACGTGATGCTCCTACCGCAGTGTAACTCTCTTGAGCACTTGCATTAGTATTGAAGTCGTATCCGTACATAATCACGTTCCCATTAGAGAAGTACAATGACAAAAGTACAGTATCACCTCCATTGACGGTTCCCGCAAAATCGTCGAGGCCACCGCCGCCTGAACGTGGAAATATGGAATTTCCGCGAGAATTGAACACTTCATAGTTCAGGTGGAAGCCTTGAACGTAGCCACTGCCTAGGTTCGGCCAATTCCAAGAAAGGCCCACTTGATACCAATAACCACTGTCTGACAGCCCGTTTACCAGATAAGCCGGACCATAACCATCTACGTCAGCTTGTTCAATCGCAGTGACGTTATAGGAGAGACTCGTAAAATCTTGAGTGAAACTCATTCCAAGCTGTTCGTCCCAAGCAACTGGAGGAGGTGCATTAGGTGAGACGATGGCTGATGGCGCATCTGACCGAGTGGATAATTGCAAATGAAAACCTTGCCACTGGCGCTCCATTTGCGTCTGCTCGGAAGGAACATTGTTCGCTGGAACGTTTTGCGATAATCGTGTTCGGTCTTTTGCCAATTCATGCAGGGTGCTTTCAGATTGAAGATTCGGAATTATCGGCAGGGCATTCGCGGAATGGGACCTTACTGGCACGATTCGCATGAGCCCAAGACTCACCGTCGCTGATCCTGAAAGAAAGAGGAAGACGATCAAGCAGGCACTGAGTAGCTCTGTGAAACGCATTAGATTTGCCTTTGAATGTTGCTGTAACCTATCCTATAAACCCTATCAAGTCAGCAACAGAACTAGCGGGCTTTGGACGCGTAGCAGCAGCTGAAGAAACAGGGATGTCTCGGTCCTCAACAATGTTTACGTGTTTGCAGAGCATCACAAATTGTGATTATTGCAGGTGAGTTTTGCTTTTTAAGCTGATTGGCTTTTTGATTCGCGTCTAGATGAAACGTAACAAAGGAGTGGGAGAGCGGCGTGAGCAATGGTTTCAACTACAGGTCCAGGATCTTCCTAGTGTTGTGGACCGTGAATTTTCTTTTCACGTTCTCAACTAACTTGATTCCCACTTCCAGAGCCTATTTGACGAAAGCCTTCGTTGGGAATGTTGAGAATGCCACGATGGAGGCGTTGGGCATATTACTTTCTCTAGGATCTGCAGCGGCTACGATTGGGTATTTTTCTGGAGGATTCACGGCGGAGGCAATTGGGAAGAAGAAAGTGGTAACATTGTCTTTTGGAGTGCTTGCCCTAGGCTGCGCGCTTTTCATAGCAGCGCCGAACCTGTATTTTCTCTACTTGGCAAATTTCGTCATGTTTTTTGCGGCTGGTTTTTCCAGTCCGGCCATTTCGGCCTTGGTGGCAGATTGCAGTGAACAATGCTCGAGAGGGATGGCATTTGGCGTTTTCAATCTCTCTTGGATAGTTGCTGGGATTGCCGCACCTTTGTTGGCTGGTTCCATGGCGCAGTTTGTCAACCTATACATGCCATTCATTCTTGCTGTCTCGGTCAGCATTGCTGGATTGTTCGCATCTTATTTAATTAAGGAAACAGATCTTAGGAAAAAAGACGAAATCGGAAAAGACAACGTTGCAAGGTCTGCTTCCGAGTCTCATGTGGGACTCAGACGTGTCGTAGTCATCTTCGGCATTACGAACATACTTAATGGCTTGCTGAACGGTTTCGTCAATCCAGTCTTAAACGGCATGTTGCTATTCAAATTGGCAGCAGCGCCCGCAGAGTACGGACTTGTCATATCCTTGTCTTCAAGTTTGGTAACTGGACTCGTTCAGATTCCAGGAGGTAAACTCGCTGACCGATTTGGCAGGAAGCCACTGGTTCTGTTTGGTTTTCTTGGTGTGCCCCTGATAGCTTTGTTGGGTTTCAGCAATTCACTTTTGGAATTTTCTCTGATTATGGGCGGGGTAAGTGCTGTCGGAAACATCAGTTCGCCCGCGATTTCAGCGTGGCTAATGGACCTCGTTCCGAAACACAGATGGGCAAGAGTTTCCGGAGTAACCCAAACTCTCAACGGTATCGGTTCAACTGTTGGACCGAACATCGGAAGCTTTGTGTGGAACGCGACACAGCCTGACGCTACTATTCCTTGCGGATTGGCGGCGGTGATGTTTGCAGCCGGTTTTCCGTTTTACTTGATGTTAAAGGACACGCATAAAATCTTGTCTCTTAATGGTGCGCCGTCTTAGCTGGTGGTTCCGCGGAACGTACTCAGTGTGCCTCTGGTTACTTCATGCTTTATAAACGGCTTTCAGTCTACGTAGTGAACATAAAATCTGGATGTCAGGATATGTCTAAGACTCAGGTTTCTGGTAAATTCGAGACTTTTTCAACGAGTCTCTGCCCTGAATGCATGAAAAGAATCCCGATGAGGATCTACGAAGAAGAAGGTGTCATCTACCTTGAGAAGACTTGCGCTGAGCACGGAAAGTTTGAGGACATTTACTGGGGAGACGCTGAACTTTTCAGATGGTTCTACGACAACTGGTACAACTCAAAATACTGGGGTAGCGGTTTGGAGACCCCCCACACAAAGACTGTCAAAGGTTGCCCGTTTGATTGCGGCGTGTGCCCACAGCACAAAACGCCCACGATTCTGGGGATAATTGACGTCACAAACAGGTGCAACATGGCTTGTCCAATCTGTTTCGCGTATGTTGGAGCCACGAATTATGTTTACGAACCGAGTTACAACCAAATCGTTGATATGATCAAACTCTTAAGATCCAACAGTCCATGGGCTTGCAATTCTCTCCAGTTCAGCGGTGGCGAACCGACTTTGAGGAACGATTTGCCTGATTTGATCAGGGAGGCAACGAAGGCTGGAATGTCCCATGTTGAGGTCAACACCAATGGAATCCGCATCGCCGAAGATCTCGAATACTTCAAGAAGCTGCTTGACGCTGGTTTGAGCACACTTTATTTGCAGTTCGATGGGTTGAGGGAAGAGATCTACAAGAAAACTCGGGCGCGAGAAGGCATGGTTCCGATCAAGATGAAGGTTTTGGAGAACGCCAGAAAACTTGGGTTGGAATCCATCGTACTAGTGGTCACTTACGCAAAGGGCGTGAATGACAAAGACATCGGGGAAATAATAGATTTCGCTGTAAAGAACCACGACGTAATACGATGCATCAACATTCAACCAGTTTCAATGGCCGGGAAAGCACGGAAGGAAGAGATGCGCAAGATGAGAATCACAATTCCAGACACAATCAATGAAATTGAAAAGCAAACAAACGGTGCAGTCGGACGTTTCGACTGGAGACCAGTCAACTGGCCTGTCCCGATTTCGAAGGGCATGGGTCAGGTCAAAAACAGAGTCTACCCGGAGTTTACTATGCATCCGATGTGCGGTGCCGCGACATTCTTGATCGTTGACAAGGATGGTTCTTACAAGCCGATAATGAATTATGTTGATGTTGACAAGTTTGCCGAAGTGTTCTGGGACATATATTATACAGGAGCGAAAGGCAAGAAGACCATGGCCAAAATGAAGATGGTAAAGCTTCTACCAATGGCAAACAACGATTTCGTGCGCAGCTTGATCACGGGCGTAATCACCCATGGAAGTTACAAGGCTCTAGGTCAGCTAATGCGCAGAATCGTCATGATCGGAATAATGCATTTCCAAGACGTTTGGAACATAGACCTCGACAGAGTTCAGAAGTGCGCAATTCACTATGCCACACCTGACGGCAAAATCCGCAGTTTCTGCACCTACAACAGCATTCACAGACCTGAAGTTGAGAAACAATTCGCCATCACGATTCCTGAGTGGACGAAGAAGACTGGGAAGAAAATCAACGAACCAGTATAGCGCAACAGTTACCACCTCGGAAAACAGACTTAAACTGAGACCTCGAATTCTTTGGACCCCTAGGGGGGAGGGGGTGTTTTTGGCTGTTTTCAGCCCAAAAAAGACCTTTGTCAATCTGCCAGTACTTTGATCGAAAGAAAAGGCTTCTGTGCTATGTCTGTTGGGCTTTCTTCTTTTCTTCCTCTTGCAAAACTCTTCTGAGTACTTTGCCTACAAGGGTCATAGGCAGTTCTTTCCGAAACTCGACTTCTCGTATGGCTTTGTAGGGTGCGACTTTGCTGTTGACAAATTCCTTGATTTCTTCGGCCGTTGCAGTTTTTCCTTCTTTCAATACTATGAAAGCTTTAGGAATCTCACTGGCCAACGGATCAGGTTTTCCGACGACGGCGCACAATTTGACCGCCGGATGCTCATAGATGACATCTTCAATTTCTCTCGGATACACGCTGTAGCCTTTGTATTTGATTAAATCTTTCTTCCTGTCGGTTATGTAGAAGTAGCCGTCTTCATCCATCTTTCCAATGTCACCTGTGAATAACCAACCGTCGCGTAAAACATCAACCGAGTCTTCAGGCATCTTCCAGTAACCCTTCATGACTTGCGGACCTTTAACAGCAAGTTCACCAGTTTCGCCAACCGGAACTTCGTGGGTTCTCGTTTCCATATCCATTATCTTGGCGTCAGTATCTGGCCAAGGAAGACCTATGGAACCGATTTTCACAGTCTTCATTGTTTTGTCGAGAGGGTTGCAATGCGTAACAGGCGACGATTCGGTCAGTCCGTACCCCTCCACGAGCACGCCACCTGTTGCTTCCATCCATCTCTTCTGTATTTCAGGCGGCAATGGTGCTGATCCTGAGATGCAGAAGCGGATTGACTTGAGATTGTATTTTCCGCAATCGGCGTGGTTCAGCAGCAACGAGTACATTGTAGGTGCTCCGCAGAAAATTGTTACTCTATGCTTTTGTACAGCTGCGAACGTGGTTGTCGCATCGAAACGGGGGAGCATGACCATTCTGCCTGCCAGGTAGATCGGCGTGTTCATTCCCGTTGTCATTCCGTAAATGTGGAAGAGGGGCAGAACAGTCAGGAAGGTTTCTGTGTTCTTCGTTCCTTTCAGCCATTCTGCACAAGTTACAGCGTTCGAAACTAGGTTCATGTGAGTCAGCATCGCGCCCTTTGAAAGTCCAGTGGTTCCGCCTGTATACTGGAGGGCAACGAGGTCCTCTCTGGGGTTGATCTCAACTTTAGGTGGGTTAGCCTCGTATTTCTTGAGCAGTTCTTGGAAGAAATGGATGTTGGAAGCGCGTTCAACCTTGTAAGAAGGTATTTTCTTCAACAAAGACCCCAGAAAAGCCGTTGCTGAGGGCATGTACTCTTTCATGCTGGTTACTATGATATTCTTCACTTTGGTCTTAGGCAGAGCTTTTTCTAGAACAGGGTAGAGTGCATCCATAACGACTATGGTTTCGGCTTCCGAGTCGACTAGTTGATGCTCAACCTCGCGTTCCTTGTATAATGGGCTGATTGCAGTTTCTATGCCGCCAATTTTTATTGCCCCGTAGTATGAGATTATGAATTGAGGAATGTTGGGCAGGAAAATAGCAACTTTGTCCCCTTTTCTTACGCCCAGACCAGCCAGTGCAGTGGCAAACTTGTCTGACAAGTGGTCCAATTCTCGATAAGAAATCGTTTTGTCAAAGTAAACTATCGAAGCATTGTCAGGATACTCCTTGGCAGTTTTTCGCAGCAGTTCAAAGAGAGGAACTTCGGGATAGTCTATGTGTTTAGGAACACCTTCGGGCCAGAATTTAAACCAAGCTTTTTCAGTTGATGTCTGTGGCAGCGGTTCTGATATCGTTGGCTCCTGTTTAGGAGGCTCGGTTACAGGTTGCTCAGGTGGGTGGACAGGTTGTGGCCTTGTCCTCTTTTTTTTGGCAGACATAAGCGTCACTGAGTTGTAATATAGACGGCTGAAGAAGTAATAACATTTTTCCACAGCGCGTATCCCTGCTTGACAGTTCAGCGACACTTGGATTTAATTCTGGAGACTTTCCATTTTCCATCATTGACGTTGCAGGATCGTTGGAAAGGCATTTAAGAACCTTCTCGGATAGAAACGACCCTGCGGATGTGGGCAGGTGTTTCATTCGAAAGTCGCCTTTTTGATCTTACTTGTATTAACATCGACCGCTTTGAGCACTGCATTTTCTCAACAACCTCATTCTATCGTACAAGCAACGTCCATCTTTCCAGCCTCAAACCTTCCGCCGATGAATTTAACCATCATGGGAACAAACGGAACCTTGATTTTGAATTCCACTGACATTGAAAACCTTCCTTCATATAATGGATATGGCGGTCTCAAGAATCAGGTCGGCACAATCAAGAACTATGGCAACTACACAGGGATTTCATTAATAACATTCTGCAACCTCGTTGGAGGAATTCAGAGCAACGACACTGTTCGGATTACCGCATGGGACTTTTACACGATGAATTTCACTTATGAACAAGTAAACGGCGACTTTATCACATTTGACAACATGACTGGATCAGACGTGCAGCATAACCAGTCGTTGACGCCAATCATTGCATATTATTTCAATGGACAGAACGTGCCCTCAGCGGATGGTCCTTTGAGGCTTGCGATCGTTGGACCTGAACAGGGGTTGGCCACCAACTCAACCTACTGGGTTAAGCTCGTCGCAAAAGTCGAGGTGTTGAGCCCAACCGTGCCAGAATTTCCGCCTTCAATATTCACAACTGTGACTTTGATTGCGATTGCCACGGTCATTTGGGCTTTGCGAAAGAAGAACGGCTCTTTCAAGATTTCAGGTTGGCAACGTTCTTCCGATCATTCGCGCGCTGTAAGAGAGATCTTATAAACAGGATAAGATAACTTGCGCTATGAAATGCAGAGACGTGCCAAGTTTAAGCCTTCGTGCAAAGTGTGGATCGAGTTCGAAGGAAAGCGAGTAATGGGCAAGGGTGGAGCCGCTATTCTTGAGCAGATTCTTCAATTACAGTCTATTTCAAAGGCTGCGGAAAAACTCGGTATGTCTTATCGTTATGTCTGGAACTACCTAAATGAGGTCAGAAGCATCGTCGGCGAACCTGTCGTTGAAACGTTTAAAGGTGGAAAGGCTGGTGGAGGTGGTGCCAGACTTAATGAGTTAGGCCAGTTTCTATTGAGTCAGTACAGTCTGATAAGTAGTAATGTGGAGACGTACGTTTCTGGCAAAGAATCGGAAAAGGTGATAAGTAGGAAGATTAGTGCGAGGAACCATTTGAAGGGCAAAGTGACACACCTCAAGAAGGACGGGGTAATAGCCCTTGTTAAGGTCAAAGTGACTGAACCTGCTGAGATATCAGCGCTTATATCATGTGAGTCTGTTGAGGATTTGAAGATCAAGGTGGGTGACGAAGTGGAAGCAGTTGTCAAGGCCACTGAAGTCGTAATTGCCAAATAGCGCGTGCACCAACGCAAATAATGGAAGACAAGGATTGTTAATTTGATCTAGTAGCTTCAATCGATCTACATGGCTTGGACGTTTGATGCCTTGAATATGATGAAAATTTCATCGCCCAGATTAAGAGCCATCTCATGAAAAGAGGGCTTGGTTATCTGAACGACGAATAGTTTCCCAACATCTACTGTGAGGTTGACGAACGTGTTTGAATCCGAGATTTGACTGATTCTGCCTTTGAACACGTTTCTAGCGCTGGATTTTACCTGCTTCTTGGAGATGATTATGTCTTGAGGGCTTATGAAAACGGTGATTTCACCTTGCCTGTCAAGCACTGATTCGATCTGTACCCCGTTGCCGACGTCCACAATCGTTGTGCCAGCGTCGGTGATTCTCGCAGTTCCTGCGAAAGTATTCTCGATGGCTCCGAACCGGGCTAAATTCTTAGAAAGCTTGCCGAAGATCTGTGTTGGTGTTCCAACTTCAGTTATTCTTCCATTATCTATCAGTGCTATCTGATGAGGCAGTGTCTTCGCCTGGAACATATTATGAGTAGCCATAACGATCGTCGTCTTGAGTTCACGATTGACCGTGGATATGATTTCCTCAAGGATGGAAGCGTTCTTAGGATCCAGATTTGCGGTCGGCTCATCCAAGAGGAGAAGCTTAGTTCTGAGAACTAGAGCTCGGGCCAACGCCACTCTCTGCTGTTCTCCGCCTGAGAGTTTCTTGGCCTGACGTTTCTCGAATCCTTCCAATTTCACGAGTTTCAAAGTCTTTCTGACTTCTTCATCAATCACGGTTTTCGGCATCTTCCTCGTTCTTAAACCGTAGGCAACATTGTCGAATACAGAAGAGCTGAAGAGCACGGTTCGCTGAAACACGAGTGAACTCTGCAAACGCATCCTTTCTGAATTTTTGTCGGTGACCATTTCACCTTGAAACTTGATTTCTCCGTTGCTAGGTTTCAAGAGAAAAGCCAGGGCTTTCAATAGAGTGGTTTTTCCAGATCCATTAGGCCCTAGCAATGCCAAAACTTTGCCTTCCTCAATTTGCAGAGTTATATTTTCTAACACGATCTTGCTGCCGAAGCGTTGTGTCAAGTTAGTTAATTCTGCAAGAAAAATCATTTCTTTGGCGCCTTAGTTCACGTGGTTCATTGGTGCTTTATTGAGGCATTCTGCCGAGGATGAAGAGCACTCGAGGGTTTCTGGCCATGACTATTATAAGGTTTATGCCAAAAACTATCGCAAGCAGAATTATGGAGAGGGCAATGGCCGTTGAGAAGTCGCCGCGTGCCGTGAAACTCGAAGTGGCCGTCGTAAGTACATCAGTGAAACCGGCAAGGTTGCCACCCACCATCAAGGCTACGCCCAACTCTGCTATCGCACGGTTGAAACCGGCAACGTCGGAAAAAACGATCCCGTTGATCGCTTCCTTCAAAACCGCAATAGAAGCTTGAGACTCAGAAGCGCCTAGGGTTTTTGCCAAATTCATCATTTCGGGATCGACACCTTCAATGGCATTAGTTGCGATACTGACGATTAGAGGGGTCACGAGCAGTGCTTCACCTAAGATTATCGCTCCTGGAGTGTAGAGCAATTCTAGAAATCCCAACGGTCCAGCCTTTGAGAGAATCAACCAGAGAAACAAGCCTAGAGCCACAGTGGGCAAGCCAATCAATGTCGTCAAGAGACCCTTGACTATAGATTTGCCTCGAAAGTCCTTCAAGCCTAGCAGCATTGCAATCGGTGTTGCCCAGAGTACAGCAAGAATTGCCGCAACTCCGGAGAAAAACAAGGAGCGGAAGACGATGCCATAAACTGTTGGATCGCCAGAAATGATCAGTTGAAAGGCTCTTGTTATACCATCCCATATCTCGTTCAATCGTCTCGCCTCTATGAATACAGTTCAGGATGGTCATCTTGGTATTGCTTTGGACATTCTGTGCCGTTGAAGTATGCATATTGCCTTATCCATGTAACATCAGGTTGTGGGCTATCATTTTTCAATGGCTGAACGGCACCGTAGAACTGCTGTTGCGAATAATTTCCCGTACCATAGTTGCTTATCACTTGCTGACCTGTGTCCGAAACAAGCCATTTTATGAAGGCTATTGCTTCGCTGAAGCTGACGTTACTGATAGCCTGTGGGCTTACTGCGTAAACGCTGTAGACGTTGAGTAGAGAATAATCGGGCCCCTTTATTAGCGCTGCGAGAGAGATCTTGCCGCTGTGTGAAAAAGCGAGGTACGTGCCTATGTCTGAGAGTGTGTAAGCGTTTTTTTGGTCTGCCACCTGTAATGTTGCGCCCATTGGCTGACCTGTGCTTGTGAACCACGACTCTTTTGAAATAATCGTCCAATTGTAGCCCGCCGATTTCCAGAGACTTGTCTCTTTTGAATAGGTGCCAGAAGCGTCATTTCTAGATACCCAGACTATCGTTCCTGTTTGGTTTCTTCCATATGCCAATATGCTTTTCATTGCCTCCGAGGCGTTCTTGCCTGTGATTTTGGCAGGGTCGGAGCTCGGTCCAACTATCGTGAAGTAGTTCCAAGCGATGATTTTTCTGCAGACCAAAGTCCCATTTGCAAGGTAGGGATATTCCGACGACGGAGCATGAACTAGAACCAAGTCAGCCTGTCCAGATGCCGCATTTGCAAGGGCGATTCCGGTGGATTGCCCGGAGAAATAAATATCCACTTTATGAGTTGCGCGATATTGTGCGATTATCTCGTCGAGCAATCCTGTGTCGTAGAGGCTTGACGTCGTAGATATCATCAGGCGTGGAGTTGGAGATAATAGTAGGTAAGCTACGGTTCCTGCAATTACTATGACCGTCGCTATCACGGCGACAATCAGGATTTTTTGCCATACTTTCAATTTTGCTCACCGTTATGTTTCTTAAAACATGTCGATTTACCTTATAAACATAGTGCGCTGTAGCAGGCACGTTTCAATTGATTATCGTGATTTGCTCTCTCTCTGATGATCTTCGGCAGGCTGTAATGTATGTACTTGACGACCGTTTCGGGAGGATTCTGCTCCACCAAACCATGAAGCATAGCGTCCACAATCATGAGTTCATGGTTCCGATCAGACAACGGGTGAACAAGCTCGTCGATCAAACGATCAAGTTCGCCCTTCGAACAATGCCTCCGCTTTTTCCTCATACACATACGATGATCAGGGTTTCTTCGTCAACAAAAAAGATGGGAAATAGAGCTTCCCAATCCTGCGCACGTGTCGCGCGCTCTTTGGAAAATCCTTTTACAGAGGATGGCTATGCATAGGTAGGGAGAAATCGGATTCAATATCATAAATAAAGAATCTAGCAAGACATGGCTGGTTGAAGTTTGAAAATTGAGGAGACGTGGATTCAATGTGGAAACGACTTGAAACTTTACGGAGAAGTCTACGTCCCAAGCACTTCGCCTGCACCTGCGATTCTGATATGTCACGGTATGAATGCAAGGGGATTTCATCTTTTGAAGATCTACGCGCAACTCGCGAGAACAGCGTGTGCCAATGGTTTCGTAGCTATGGTGTTTGATTTTCGTGGTGTTGGCAGAAGCACCGGAAAGTACGATTATGGGTTCGGAGAACAATGCGACGTTAAATGCGCTTTGAATTATCTCGCAGAACGAAAAGATGTTCAAACTGATAGAATTTTCGTAGTTGGCCACAGTCTGGGCGGTGCGGTTTCGCTGTATGCACTACAGGATGAGAATCGAGTCAAAGGTCTTGCGCTATGGTCAGTTCCTAAGAATCATGACTACAACGTCAGGAAATTCATTAGGAACAAGAATGGCAACCTGGGTTTGCAACTGTTTCTCGCTGTGTCGAAAGTTGACAGCGCCCTAGGAATTGCAGGATTTTTCAAGATGGAGGTTTACGGGATACAGCTACGACCGAAGAATCTCAGAGAGAAACTCATGACTTTGAACGAATGTGAAGCCGCTTCCAGATTAAAGGGAATACCGCTGTTGGTTGTTAACGGCAGAAGCGATGAAATAGTTGGTGTAGACGAGGCCGAAGAAGTGTACCGATCGGCAAACGAACCCAAAAGCTTGCTGATCATCGAGTCCGCAGACCACATTTACAGAAGAAAAGAGGACGAACTTGTTCAGAAGACAATGGACTGGATAGAAAACTTGAATGAAAAGGCGACGTAAGAAGACTTTTTAAAACATACAAACATAATTCTCCGAGGATCGATCATGTTTGAGAAATTTGCTGCTGAAACGCTTCAGAAATTTGAAGATCCTGGTTTGTTATTGGTAGGCGCCAAAAAGAATGGAGAAACCAATGTGATGACCATAGGATGGGGCTTTATCGGAGTAATGTGGAGGAAGAAGATTTTCGTTGTTCTCGTGCGTCCTTCGAGATTTACTCACGAGTTCTTAGAAGACAACGATGAGTTTACAGTCAACGTACCGAGCGAAGGAATGGAGAAAATCGCTGCGCACTGCGGCGAAGTCAGCGGCAGAGATCATAACAAGTTCAAAGAATCCAAGCTTCATCTGCTTAAAGGAAAGAAAGTTAAGGTTCCAGTAATCAAGGAGTGCAAATTTCATTATGAATGTCGCGTCGTCCACAAGCTCAAAGTCAACCCTGAACTTGTGCCTGACAAAGTAAAGGAGACCTTCTATCATAAGGATGACTTTCACACGATTTATTTTGGTGAGATACTCACCGCTTACTAAGGGTCGTTTTTTCGCAGACACGCCTTGTCAAAAGTGTGAATTGAGCTGAAAATGAAGAACAAAGGAAATTAACTTTACGAAGAGTCAGGAGGATACTTACAAACATAAGACATTAATTGAATTATCGAGACAAACGAAAGCAGGATTGATCGCACATTTTTCTAACGTGTGAAGAGTGGGTACTCGATTTTCTTGTGAGTTACAGTTGGTTTTCTGGTTCTGAATGTTATCGTTGGTTTTGGTTGCTGTTTTTCTTCGCGGCTTAATCTCAAAGCTTTTCCGATGCTTTCGCTCAGAGCGATTATGGCAGGAAACTTTGCTACCGGCAGATCGCCGCTTTCACTGAATATCTCCCGTGCCAACTCAATTGGAACATTGAGGATCAGACCAGAATCTTTGCGTTTTCTCGTGTTCAACTTGTTTCGACCTGATTGTAACAACTTCAACCAATGTTCTAAACATTTATGAATCGCGAATAAGTAGCTTCAATTCGCTTTCTCAGAGGCTGCGTTTTGGGCCTTCGTTTTTTTCCTGTAGAAGTGTTTTATGTGCTGCAGAACGTGCGCCAAGAACCTTTCCTCCTGTCTTTCCGCTCGTTTCATCGTTGCCTCAGGCGATAAGAGTACTTGTTTAAGTTCGGTGATCTCTTTTCTGGGTGAGTACTTTATGTACATCGGTATTCCGATCACAAGCAAAACAACCCCCAGAATAATCTGAATGAATGTACATTGAGTGATCAAGTAAACTGAGAAGACTATTCCCAAGATTGGAATTAGCATACCTCCCTTTAAATGAAACTGAGAGGTCAGACCTTTTCTGCGGAGAAAATAGATCGATGCACAGGTTGCGATGTATGCAATGGCGAGGAAAAGCACTGATGTGGCTATCAATGTGTCCAAGCTACCGATTATGGCTGCTATCAATGCGGTTGCTGCTTGAACGAATATTCCTAGATAAGGAGTTCCGAACTTCGGGTGAATCTTGGCAAAGAACCGTGGGAACAAGCCGTCTGCGGCCAACGCGTACCCGAGTCTTGAGGTTCCTATCATTCCTGATTCGTCGGAGCCTGCAACAGAAACTAGAGCACCAATTCCTACGATCAGTCCTCCGATCAGTGCGAGGGTCGGAACTGAACCTAAAACGCTTTTCGTTGCTGATATTACAGGAGTGTTGTCTGACATCAGATTTCCGTAGTTTATGACACCTAGTAGCAAGGTGTTCGTCACCAAATAGAAGATGGCAACAAGCGAAATTCCAAGGATGATTGCTTTCGGAATTGTTTTTGCAGGCTCCTTGATTTCTTCCGCCGGAATTGTAGAGATTTCAAAACCTGCATAAGCCCAAAAGATGAGAACGAGTGCCAAACCGAAGCCGCTGAAACCGAATGGAACGAGAGGCGAATAGTTTGCATTTACGGTTCCAAAGTTCAAAAAAAAGTAGATTATTCCGATAAAAGCGAAGAAAATTAGAGGGGCAAGTTTCACAATCGTTAAAACATCGTTTGTTCTTCCTGCGGCTCTGACTCCTACGACGTTTGTGAGTATTAGGAAACTCACGAACAGTATTTTCACTATTATTTGGAGAGTTAAGCTAATACCTGACAGAAAAGGAAGAGCCATCAAATATTGTGTGAAAGCGACCGGAAACACGGCCAGTGACATCCATTCTGCCAACCAGAGTGACCAACCGACGATGAAGCCAGCGAAAGGTCCCCACGCAGCATGAGCGTAAGCGTAAGGTCCGCCCACCTTTGGCAGAAGAGAAGCACATTGAGCGAAAGAGAGAGCGATGATTACGGCCATAACTCCTGCGATGACCCATACGACCAGTGAGAATGGGCCGACAAGGCGGGCTCCGAAAGCTGACGCGACGTAGATGTCAGCGCCTATTATGGCGCCAACCACGAGGTTTGTAACGTCGAAAAGTGTGAGTTCGGATTTGAGTTTGCCGTTTACCATTGAAACGAGTGATTTGTTGGATACTGGATAAAAAGCATTTCGTTGCAGGCTTGTCTGTCTATGAGTTGTACACTTGGCTGGGAATGTTTATTAAGTCGTAAGATGCAAGTCAACGCTTATTCCAAACGGTGCAAACAAATGAAAAAAGCAACATCATCAAGAAACAGGAGAATAAGAACCAGCATCAATCCACGCTTCGATGCAGAATCAGTGAAGATCATGAGAACGGTCCAAGATCCTGAGGCCTTCTACTTCTACGAAGCTATCGATAAACCAACGGGCGAAGTTGCCAGAAATCTCGCCGATTTCCTTGAAAAGGTCAAATCTGCAAGATCTGAGAGCCTATTGTTCCATTTTCAAAGAAACGATTTTCAAAACTGGGTTGGGAAAACCATAGGCGACTCCAAACTTGCGCGAAAACTAGGAGAAATTTCTTCGACAGACCATGAAAAAGTCAGAGCACACGTCTGTAAAACCGTTGAGAACCGCCTCAGAGAACTAAGAGAACCAGCTGCTGACATTGTTGTTGGACAAGACACGGCAGTTCTTTTGTCTCCCCGCTGATTACCCTTTTTTTCTAGATATTTTCAATCTGCATTCTGGTTTCATAAGGCTCTTCAAGCAGACACGCGGAGAATTGAACAGTGAAAAGTGAATTCGAATGAGACATTTGGCTTTCTATTACGCAATCGGTTCTGCAATCGCTGGAATCTTGATGCTAATTCTCGGGTTATCAGTTCTCGATGGGCTATTTTCGACAGTGAATGGTCCATTGAACGTCGTCGTGTTAGCGTTCGGTATGATTTTGCCTTTTCTGATCTCAGCTTTGTCCTGGCGAGATTGGGGAAGGCTGCAAAAAGAGAAAGAACCAGTTCCGGAGAGCTGATGTCATGGTTCGTTCGCTATGGGTTGGGAGACCATGGATTTTGCCTATGGTGCTCGCCAGATCGATAGGAATTTTGTTTGTTGCGATTGCGATTTCTTGGCTCGAGTTCTTCATTGGGATAGCTTTCACAAGTCCGCTGTTTATGCCGATCATTTTGTGGACCGTTCTTGCAGTTTTCGTATCACTAATTTTCAGCATAGCCCGTCCGCTTCTACTGAGAGCTTCGAACTCGTACATCCTTAGAGAGGATGGCTTGGAAATCAGAGCTGGAATATTGACATCTAAAGCGTTTGTGATTTCACCTTCAGGTTTTTCAGATCTTGAGGTAGTAAGGTCGATTTCAGAAAGAATCGTAGGTTCTGGGGACATAATCATTCGCACTCAAGGCGACAGTGACGTGAAAATGGAAAAGGTGAGGAGTCCTTTGAAAGTCGCCGCCCAGATTAGAGAAGTCATGGCCAGACCATTCGTGAGAATTGAAGGGGCAGAACTTATCAGAGAGCAACAACGCTATTCCACCAGGATTTCGAGCAAGTAGTTCATGCCGCTATACAACATTCTAATCTCTCAGTATTTTGTCGCTTGTTAAAGCTTGAAAAATCTAGGTGCTTAAATACCCGTGTTCCAAACACTGTGTTGAAGAAGTGAACGTGATGAAAGTCACGACGATAGAACAAAAAATTATTGTTCAAGCCGAGCCCGAAGCTGTTTATGACGCTTTTGTGAATGCCAAAAAGCATTCTGCCTTCACTGGAAGCAAGGCAACTATTGAAGCAAAAGTAGATGGCAAGTTTACAGCTTGGGATGGCTACATCTTTGGAAAGAACTTGGAGTTAGAAAAAGGAAAGAGGATAGTTCAGGAATGGGTCAATACCGATTGGCCTGAAGGATATCCACCTTCACGGTTAGAATTGACGTTCAAGAAAGTAAAGAACGGCACGGAGATTTCAATGGTTCATTCTGATGTCCCCGCGGATCAGGCTGATGAGTTGAAAGAAGGTTGGACTGAGTTCTACTGGAAGCCTATTAAAGAATACTTCAAAAAAAGTTGACTAGCTCAACCGTTGTGCTTTTTTGACGTAGTCAACCAAATTCCATCCGTTGTTGACTTCGAATTCCAAATTGAGTTCGTCGTAAAGGCATCGTGCCATGCGTCTTTCAAGAATCAAAGCTCCATCTCCGAAGAGATAGATCAATATTTTGTGGAAGGCGTCAAGATTACTCGGAATTTCTTGGCGTTTCATTGTCGAATGCTTTTCGACATGGTAGTAGAAGGCGCGCTTCACAGATTCTTCGCCGAGTATTTGCAGTCCGCAATCTATAGCTCTCAAAATCTGAGGACCTAGATTCCTTCGAATCGCAGCTTCAGACACGGCTTTGCCTTCATATTCCATGTTTTTTCTTTCGGAAGTTTCACTTGTTTTTCCGTTCTTTCTCGTCCAGTTCTCTGTCACGGCTTTCCATGTAGGTAATCAGTTTCCTCTGATCCATTTCCTTTTCGTTTTCTTGTTCTTTCAGTTTCTGTTGTATCAGTCTTAGCAGTTTTTCAAGCTCTACGGGTTTGATGAGGTACGCGTCGGCCCTTTTGTTAAGGGATTCAATAGCGTTCTGCATACTGGGGTAACCTGTAAGCATTATCCGCATCATTTTCGGTTCGGTCTCTCGCATCTTCTTCAGTAGCTCGGTCCCGTCCATGTCGGGAAGCTTGATGTCTAAAACTGCCAAATTGAAAAAGCAGTTCTCGCTCTTTTCCACGGCCTCTTTGCCAGTTTTTGCGGTGTCTACGGTGTAGCCTTTGAGAGACAAGTAACTGCCGAGGCTTTTGAGAATGTTTTCGTCGTCGTCCACTATCAGAATTCTCTTCTCGCTTTGCTTCATTAGTCGACCCCAATTTCAAATTAGGATTGATGGATTTAAGACTTTCA
Source organism: Candidatus Bathyarchaeota archaeon (assembly GCA_963845885.1). Classification (GTDB taxonomy): domain Archaea; phylum Thermoproteota; class Bathyarchaeia; order Bathyarchaeales; family Bathycorpusculaceae; genus DASPPK01. The sequence goes on along the minus strand of CAWJTU010000013.1, from coordinate 104,962 downwards.
CGACCTTTTGAGAACCTTATCCTTACAGTAGATCTCCTTTTGTCGACTCAGGTTTTGGAGGCCATTGTTCCTTCTTTCATCCTATTAGTCACTTGCAGCCCGCCATTTCGAATGGCATTGCCAAGAAAAGTGGCACTTGCAAGGCTTCACAGAAATCCAACGTAGGCGTAAACCCGTGAGATGTTCATCAACTTCAGCACTGCGTAGCGGCAGTATCCGTCGACTAACTGCAAGTCTTCCGCTCTGACTATCAGAGGCCAGATGACAGAACCGAAGTTCTGAACTTCTCTCTGAAGCCTCTTTCTCCTCCTTGCCAAACTCTTCTTGAATACATATCCAGTCTCTTTATCAACGTAATTCATGATATGCGGATTCAATTTCACATTTGCAGTCTTGCAGATTTTTAGACTCCACTTGCGATTAGATAAATTACTCAACCATTCATCTTTCGTAGGGTCACGATGTTCACTTCTCGCATCTTCTTCCCATTCCCTTCGAACCTCAGTATTGGTAAAGTCATAAATGCCATCAGCATCTTCGATTAGCCAGTAAGAAATGCTTTCAATTCTGCGGATAGGCGTTTTGAAGACTCTCACATCCCACTCGGTGTTCCCAGGACATTCTATTTGCAGCCGAATTGATATAGCTGCTGCATACCAAACCTTAAGAAAAGAAACGAACAACCAACTTCTCGGAGACGTTTTGACAATGTCAAAGTGCACAGAAAACAAGAAAATCAGCAAGATGAAAAGCCATCGAACTTTCGAACCTCATCGGAATCAACCCAAAAACTTTCAACCAGCACACACTTTTTCGATCGTCGCCCGCGACTCAAAAACAGGAGAGATGGGCGTCGCTGTCCAGTCTCACTGGTTCAGCGTAGGCGCAGACGTGCCATGGGCCGAGGCAAACGTAGGCGCCGTAGCGACACAATCATTCGTCGACCCATCATACGGCCCCAAAGGACTGGAACTAATGCGACTCGGCAAATCTGCATCTGATACCTTGAAGGAGCTGATTGCAGCTGACTCGGGTGAAGCTGTTCGCCAAGTAGCAATGATAGACGCTAAAGGTTGCGTAGCCGTCCATACCGGAAAACGTTGCGTCGAGTTTGCCGGACACAAAACAGGAAACGGATACAGCGTGCAAGCAAACCTCATGCTCACGGACAAAGTTCCAAACGCAATGGCCACGGCTTTTGAGAACGCAAAAGGCGATATCGCCGAGCGCATGATAACGGCACTTGAAGCCGCACAAAGAGTCGGAGGCGACATCCGAGGAAAACAATCGGCGGCAATGATAGTGGTCAAGGCCCAATCATCAGGCAAGCCATGGACTGATCGTATCGTGGACCTGAGAGTTGAAGATCACCCAGAACCAATCGCAGAATTGAAACGTCTGCTCTAACATTGCCCGCGCATACCGTCACATGAACGCAGGTGACTCTGCAATGGAGAAAAATGATCTCGAAACAGCAATGAACGAATATGGACTAGCAATGAAGCTTGCGGGAGACAATGTCGAAATAGCCTTCTGGAGCGCATTGACACTGGCTCTGAAAGGAAATGTAGATCAAGCATTGCCAATCTTCAGAAAGGTCTTCTCAACCGACAGAAACTGGATTGAAGTGATAAAACGCTTACCAAAAGCAGGAGTCATCCCTGAGGACGATGTTGGCCACGGACTCTTGCAAAAGATTCTCGAGAAAACTGTTGAACGATAAGAAAACACTATGACGCTTGAAATCATAATCGACTGCAACACTCTCAGAGACTATTCAATTCTACGTTTCAACAACCGAGAGTATTGTTGCTGTGTGCTTGCAGTCACGCTTGTCTATGAGTTTTGCCCACAAAATCTAATTAGATCGGTTCACGAAGTATAACCCATGGCGAAAGAGTGCCGAGTCAAACTCGCCACTCTGACCACTTACCTTGAGGTTTAAGAAGAAATGGCAACACAGAAAAGTTCAAGCAAGATAGAAGTGGGCTGGAAAGCTCCAGATTTTACGCTTTTCGACAATCAGATGAAGCGCAGAAACTTGAAAGAGTTCTCTTAACGGTAATCTCATTCTCGCGTTCTTTCCGGGGGCCTTTACATCAGTCTGCACCAGAGAAGTATGCACTTTTAGAGACTCACTCGCAAATTAGGCACTTTTAAAGCAAAAGTCGTTGGAATAAGTGTCAATGATCCATGGTCGAGCAGGGCTTTCGCCGAGAAAAACATGCTCAATTTTCCTTTGTTGTGCGACTACAATCGCGAAGTCATGAAACTCTACGGCCTAGAACTGCAGAACTTCGCAGGGCTACCAAGCTACACTGTCGCGAAACGTTCAGTACTAATCCTCGACAAAACTGGTACGGTGCGTTTCGTTTGGATTTCCGAAGATCCCAGCATCGAACCCAACTATGCTGATATCGAGAAATTTCTTCAAGAAACGGTTCAATAGTCTTTGCCTTAACCATTTCTCATCATTCTCTAGGCAGACCAACCTGTTCCATGCGACAAACATCTGCACCAAATATTTTTAAGAATTGACCATGACTCTTAAAGCAGGGCTTCTCATGACGAAACTGACGTTTGTCACGCTGGAAGATCTTCTAGAGATGCTCGAAAACAAAGTTGATTTCAAGCTCGTAGAGGTTCTGGCCAAAGAAGAGTTCGACAAAGGACACATTCCCGGGGCAATCAATCTTCCACTCGATGAAATTGAAAAACTCGCCAAACAAAACCTCAAGAAAATGGAGATCATCGTCGTTTACTGCGAAAGCTATTCCTGCCACGCCAGTACAAAAGCTGCAAGAAAACTTCTGGAGATGGGCTACAAAAAAACTCTAGATTTCAAGGGTGGAAAACGGTGGTGGCGACACGCTGGTCTCGACCTTGAGAAATAGATCTTGATCAAATAAACCCTCCTTTGTTTCAAGGGAAGGGACAGAAGAAACCATTTTATATCCTGGCAGTAACGCTGAAGAATAGAGGATGAAAGAATGCCTTATTGCTCAAAATGCGGAACGAAACTAGACGAAGAAGCCAAATTCTGCCCAGTCTGCGGAACAGTCGCCGGAGCACCAGCACATACGATTCCTCCGCCTTACAGAACAATCCCAAGAAAAAGATGGTCGCCGGTTCACACCTTAGCTATCGTCTTAGCGATTGTTCTGCTCTTCGCGGCGATAGCAGGCATCTTTTATTTGCCCTTTCGATCAGTCAATTTCAATCAGCTGGAACAGGTTCCTTTCGAAGCTGGAATCAACGCTGCAAACTTGGATCTCAGTGCCGATGTGGCCACTTACAACATAACCTTTGGCAATCTGGGCGGCAACGTGATGACTATGAACGTGTCCGCCATTGGCGGAGTAGGACTACTAGCACCATCACAACCGCTCAATGTTACCGTAACCTATTCGCGCAGCGGAAACACCCTCTTCATCAACTCAAGGGTCAACCGAAACGGAGCGTGGTGGCCTATTCCCGGCGGACTGAAATTCATATGCGATGTACGAATCGATAGAGCCCTGAACCTTACGGTTAAAGTGAGCACGAACGTGGGAAATATCATCATGACAGCTTCATCCAGAGTGGTTTTTGACTCATTAGACCTGGACACGGTAACTGGTCAAGTTGAGGCAAGCTTGGGAAACAATGTAATTGTCAACGATGCCGTTCTGGTTCAGTCCACGACAGGAACCACAGATTTCTCGTGGGAAAGCGTCCGAGTGGCAAGAAATATCACGATCAATGTTAGAACGACCACGGGAGCCACCAACGTTAACATCACTCAAAACAACCCAATGTTTGGAAACGTCACATTAAACGCTGAAACTGTGACGGGCAGCGTCAACTTTGACATGACCATTCATGACAATGTCGGAGCCACAATCAGTTCAACAACCACAACTGGAGGAATCAACACTGACACGAAAGGCTTTTCCGGAACCAAATCGCCGCTGCAATCGACGAACTACCCTGCAGCTAACAATTTCATCGTAACTCTGCAGACCACAACTGGATCGATCAACATCAATGCAGTCTACAGTTCAGGACCGACCAGTGTTGCCTGACAAAGAATCAGATACGCAAGCTTGCCGCAAGAACCCAAAGCCAATTAACATCTTCTACATATACATTTGAAATGATGCAAGATGAAGTTCCTAATCATCTCAAGGGTGAAAAACATCGCGGTTGAGGTTTGGGCAAAGTTGCTCCCAGCGCACTTCAAATTCCTTGACGACCTAGAGAAAAAGAAGAAAGTTGAAACTTCCTACCACATTATAGGTCAGCAAGGGGACGTACTGATCGTTGACGTAGCCTCAGACGAGGAGTTAGCCAGCATAATCGGTGAAGACCCCTTGTTCTTCTACTCCGAAAGAGAAGTGTACCCTCTCACTACCCGTGACGTCCACAAGCGAAGACTTCAGAAGATTCTCGGCAAAACAGTCACAAGTACAAAAACTTCATAGAATACCTACAGAGCGCGCTGGACCGTAAGTGAAGCATGTGAACATGCAGATTCTACTGGCAGGCGTGTCGGTCCTGTCCTCGCTTAATTAGTGTATGCCAATGAAACTTGCCGGGACAAAGATCCCTTTGCAGCCGCTGGGGATATAGGTTGCGTGACATTTTGGGCAAGTGTATGTACCATCAGGATTTTGCACCATAGTAGTAGTATGACACTCGGGGCATTTTATATCACTCAATATATCACCTCCTGCATCCTGGTAGTTGTTCCCTTCTGATTTTTCCCTTTGTTGTATTTAAGGTTGCATCAATATCTGCCTGCCCCGCCAACTCCTTGCAGACATAAATCCCACAAGCATCATTTTGATGGTTTGTCAGATTTCTTCTTGATGCCAGAATCTTCAAATCTCTTCTCAAGCGCCTTAGCAATGTTTTCAGGTATCTTCTTTTCGAATGGCAGTTCCTCCGCTTTCAGCAAACGTTCTAGAAGTGTTTGGCTAAGTCTACCAGCCGGCGCGAAGGCTTCAGGACCACACCAACGCAAGTCTTCGAGGTCGGTGTGCATTATCTGGGCAGCTCCTCCTGCTCGCGATAGCATGACTGATGGAACGCCGTAGAAAGCCAGAGGCATGTGATCTGAACCGCCCATACCCATTTCACTGGTAGCTTGCAGCGGTATCCCAAGTTCTTTCGCAGTGAAGGTTACGAACGATTTTAGATCTTCTGGTCCCAGAATGGTAGCGCTCAAGTTTCCGAGAAGTATTCCATGAACATCATAGTCTAGACAGAGTTTCAGGTTCTTGACGTTCTCAGGATTCTCAGCATAATAATGGCTACCTCGAAGACCCAGTTCCTCGGAACCAAACGCTGCGACCCTCAGAGTACGATTAAGTTTTTCACCCGCGAAAATCCTTGCCAGTTCCAGAACGACGGCAGTTCCTGCTGCGTTGTCGTGAGCGCCCATGACGCTTCTTACGGAATCGTAATGTCCCCCGATCAAGATGTCTTCGTCATCAACTGCACCTGGCACTTCAGCCAAAACATTTTGACTCTGCCGAATAACACTCTTGACTTCAGTGATTATCTTGAGCCGTTTCGGACCCTTTAGTACGTTGAGCAAGTCGTCGTGCGCCATAGAAATAGCGGGCACGTTTTCTTTTTCAACATATTCGGCCATGATCGAACGATAAATGGTAGGGGCCAAAGGAGTACGTGAAGGGTAGATCACAGCTAAAGGCTTGGACTTTCACGACTTTCGAAAAATCGTTCTTACGCAAAGCCGGCGTCAAGAATGCGGCGATCTTTCCTTCGATTCTTTTCAGCGCCTCCTGTGACATCGACTCAAGCATGACTACTTCGGCTTCAACACCTTCTTGAGGAGTTGACAATGAATTCCCCACTGCAGCACATTTGAGTCGGGTGCCGTCCGGAAGCGAAACAACTTCTTTATCAATTACACTCGTCTTGACCTGGAACTCTTCCATTCTCACGTTTTCAAGTTTCATCTCTTCGAACCACTTTCTAATCTGCACCGCGGCTCTGCGTTCTGATTCAGTTCCAGATTCCCGATTTCCAATCTCCTTGACAAGACTCTCCATAAAACGATACGCCGAATCAGCATCGAAAGACTTCATTTTCAAAGCCCAACCTCTTCAAACATGTCTGCACCCGATAATTAATAAAGGACACGGAAATCTGCTTCTATCGACAATAGGCTAATGCATCGATTTCGACTAATGCACCTGGAATAGGCAGGTTTGCCTGAACTGTCGTGCGTGCAGGAGGATTGACATTAAAATACGTGCTATAGACCACGTTCATTCTTGCAAAGTCCTCCATTCTTTGCAGAAAAATCGTCACTTTGACCACTCTTTCGAGGGACAGCCCGGCAGCAAAGAGGATTTCTTTTATGTTTTCCAAGGTCTGTTTTGTCTGAGCTTCGATGTCACCAGTGACCACTGTTTTAGTATTTGGATCAATAGCTCCTTGACCGGAAATGAACAGAAAGTCCCCCGCCCTGACAGCTTGAGCATATGGTCCAATCGGCTGGGGAGCGTTCTTGGTTTTGACCTCAACTCGCATCTTCAATTTCCTCCAGTTTTCTTCGGATGGCGACCGCTTAAGCCTTTCTGGAATAGTTGTTTTCGCCTTTCAACGTGTCAGCCTCTATGGAACTTTTCGCCACATGCTCGTGTTCTGGAACAGTCTTTTTGGTCCCGCACGCTTTGCTCAGAAACAGCCTGATCCTTCTTTTTCAAAATTCCTTCAAGCTTCGACAGCTCCTGTTTCCAAAAGAGCTGCATGTCTTCAGCGTCTTTGAGGCTGGTCAGCTTCATGTGTTGAACCACGATCTGAGCTTTGTTCGCACCTTTCGAGTAGAAATCGACACTCAGCCTACTTTCATTTGCTCCCCAACGAGCCCTTAAAGATCTGTTCCGCACCGAAGTAGTAACATTCAGCGGGCATTCTTGGAGCCAAAGACGCCGTTTTTCATCACTGGACCAGCTTTCAAAGAGAACTTTCACATCGACCGGAAACGTTTTGGTTACACTTATTTCATAGCCTTCCGGTCTCTGGTATTGTTCGCGCATTGAACTGTGCTGCTCGAAGGCATTTGCGATCATTTGGCTCCACCAGTCATTCATGTCGTGACGTTTACTCAGAAGCGCCACGATTTCCCTGATGGCTCAGCTTGTGGGCAGAAGCTCTTTCAAGCACCTCAAACCATTCATGCCAAGTCTTCCCTGTTTTCGCCAGTACCGTCTCGTCGCCGATGCGGGTCGTTGGCATACAAATCAATTTAGTTTCGGTCCAATTGGTTATTATTTGTTACGCAAGCCACTCACAAGTGCTCGTTGACAAAACAAATTCGGAGGTTATCACCACGTTATATCTGATCAGTCCTTCGCACTTGCCTGAATTTTGATGAGTTATCTTGAATCATTGTTACGTAGTCTCGTATCATCGTCGAATGCACGAAAGCAAGATTATCCGAGATCTCTTCAGGTTGAACCAATTTTATGTCTTCGATCTCACTTTCTTGCCTTCGGATTTGCCCACCTATCGGCTTAACGAGAAAGCATGCAGGATAAAAATCGAAATATATCCCGTCTTTGAACCCTTCCTCGTGGTACTCGCCGATCTTTTTGATGATCTCCACGTCAAGTCCGGTCTCTTCCTTGACTTCTCTCACCACTGTTTGTTCAATCACTTCTCCCTCTTCAACTCTGCCGCCTGGTAAAGCCCAATAACCTTTGAAAGGTGCTGTGCGTCTTTTGACGAGCAAAATTCGATTATCTGGAAACTGAACTATTGCCACCGTCGTTCTTCCGCTTCGCTTCATCGAATCCACCTCCTTCTGATATTTTGAAGAGCCGTATTTGTTGAATAAAGATCTTCGTCTTTGCAAGAAAAGGATTGATCGTTGCGGTTCTTTGTTGATCTCGATATTTCCAGACGGCTTCCAGGAAAGACCGGTTGCTTTTCACCTTAAATACTCAATTTGGCATAATACGATCTGGGTTTCCCAACTTGTCGAAAGGTTACGGGGATTCTTCTTCGATCTTGTGGAAAGGAAAACCTTGGATAGTTCCAGGCGTTGCTGTCAGGACCGTAGTGATTGTCATTGTTGCTGCCGCAGTCTCTTGGCTTGAACTGACGTACGACTTAGCGAACAAGATCTTTCCAAACCAAGTTATCTAATCTGCAAATAGTTCTGTGGGTTAATTTTGTGTTTCTTCTCATATGGATATTCAGCCAAGTGCATTTGCTGGTGCTGAGAGCTTCGCACACCTATGTTCTCAGACAAGACAGTCTGGAATTGAGGTTCGGGATCTTGACAGCGAAGTCTGAGATGATATCCCCTTCTGGCTTTTCTGACCTGGAAGTTGTCAGATCCGTTTCGAACAGGATACTTAATTCTGGAAACATAGTCATTCGAACCCAGAGCGAAGACGAAAAGGGTTTGGTTATGATAATGGTTCATGACCCGATGGGGGTTGCTGCGCAGATTAGAGAGGTTATGTCGAGACCGATCGTTAGAATTGAAGGGCAAGGACAAATTGGGCCTAAGAAGTGACAAATGAACGCTGTTTTTCTTGTGGTTCATATGTGCTCAGGATTTCAGCGGTGTTCCACAGTGTGGACAGAATTCAAATTCGCCTTCAGGAAGTGGTTTTCCACATTTTGGACATGGTGACGCGCTTTTGGTAACCATCGACGCTAATTGCCCCACAAATCTCAGGTATACCCGTCCGTAATAGAGATAAATGACAAAGCCGATCGCTGCGACGACGATCCCTATGACGCCGAGGTTAATCCCGTTGGGTACCCAAGTGGTTGAGAATCCAGCGACTGCAACGATGACGCCAATTATGCATATTGCGAGGCCGCTTCTTTCGTTTCTTTTTGCTTCACGCATGACTTCTTGTAACAGTGCGATTTTGGCTGTTTCTGACAATTTCGGAACCTCTACTCTGAGTAGGTGTTTCGAAAATTAAATGTTGCGCAATCTAGTGGAATGCGTTAGTGTTTGCTATCGACGTTTTCCCGCTGCAATGAAGACTGCGGCCATGAGCAGACAGAGAACAGCTATGATTATCGTCATGAATTGCATCTCTGGCATTCCGAAAATGTAGTGTTGGATTTCATAGTCTAGGCTTACGAGTTTGTCTTCAGTTGAACCTGTATTGGAGAAGTGCATTGTGTAATTGCCCGCGTCTGAGCAAACGAAATCAATGTTCACGTTACCTGTTTGACGATACGATTCTATGACGCTTCCATGTGTATCAATCATGTAAAAGTCCAACACGCTCGTGGTCTGTCCAGTCACTGTGAACTTTATCGTTACGTGATCATCTACGGCAAGCGTCAACATCCTTGTTACGTCTTGACCGGCTGGCACGGTGAAGCTCATGGTAGTCGCTCTGACCGGGGTCGCGAAAATCACGATTAGAGTTGCGGTTACAAGAGCATAGACCAAGCAGTTTTTGATCGAGCCCATTTGTTGTCCAGTGTCTTTTGGCGTGAATAACATTTGTGAACTTGGAATAAGTATTTGCGCAGTGTGCCAAAATTAGGTAAAAGGAAGAAGTGGGGATTACAGTCTTTTGATGTATCTTTCAACTTCCCAGTTGGTGACTTGTATTCTGTAGAGGTCCCATTCTTTTCTTTTCTCGCGGATGTAGTTATCGAAAGCCATTTCCCCGAAAGTGTTCATCATGAACTTGCTTTCTTCCATGGTATCCAGTGCTTCCTTCAATGACTCCGGTAGTGAGACGATTCCCCTGCGTCTTTCTTTCCTCGTAATTCATTTTATAGACGTTGAGTTCTGTGGCTTCACCTGGATCGATCTTGTTTTTGATTCCGTCTAATCCAGCTGAGCAAAGAACAGCGAACTGGAGGTAGGGGTTTCCGGCTGGGTCAGGGCATCTTATCTCGCATCTTGCCGCGTTCTTTTTTCCTCCGAAGTTAGGTACTCTGATTAGTGGAGATCGATTCTTGTGAGCCCAAGCTATGTATACCGGCGCTTCGTATCCTGGGACCAATCTTTTGTAGGAGTTCGGCCAAGAGGCAAGAACCGCGCACATTTCGCGTCCATGGGCAAGTTGCCCGCCGATGAAATGCATGGCTGTCTCTGATAGATATCCCTTGTCGGGATCGTCTGAATAAAACAGGTTTGTCGTTCCGTCGGAACTCCACATGCTCTGGTGAGTGTGCATTCCTGATCCGTTGATGCCGAAAAACGGTTTAGGCATATAAGTAGCTACAAAGCCGTTTCTCGCGGCTACTACTTTGGTCACCATTTTCATCGTGATAGCTCTGTCAGCGGTCTTAGATGCTTCACCGTACTGAAAATCTATTTCATTTTGTCCGAGCGCGACTTCGTGATGGGCGATCTCTATCTCTATGCCGAACTGTTCAGCTGTGTCGCAGATTTCTCTTCTCAGGTCGTCGGTCAGATCTCCCGGATGGAAATCGAAATAACCGGCCATGTCAATCGGCGTAGGCGTTCCACCATCGTTTTCCTTAACTATGAAAAACTCCAGTTCAGGCGCGCATTTGAAAGTCATGCCTGCCTCTTTGCATTTGGCCAGTGTGCTTTCAAGCGTGAATCTAGGGTCGCCTTGGAAGCGTTCGTTGTCGGGAGTGTATATGTCGCATATCAGTCTGCAAGAGGATTTCTCTTTTGGTCTCCAAGGCAGGACAGCAAAAGTGGATGGATCAGGGTACAACACCATATCTGATTCTTCTATCGGTCTGTACCCAGTGATCGACGAACCGTCAAAGGGTTGACCGTTCTCAAAAACGTATTCTATGTTCTTGGAGCTGACTGACAGGTTTTTCAGTATGCCGTTTATGTCTGTGAACTGCAGTCTGACGAATTTTATTTCTTTCTCTTTAATTTCCTGGGAGACTTTGGCGACATTCTCTTTCCAGATTGCATCTTTGAAGTTGTTCATATCACTTATCAACCATATTCAAGTTATTCTGATTGGGTTTCTATTCTAAAACGCCAGATGATTTGAGCTTTTCCTGAGTCAGATTTTTGTAGACCCACACGTCTTTCTCATCTTCAGGTTCATCCGATTCCTTTGCTCGATCACTTTTCAAATCTCTGTGCGACTTTCTCATTTTGCGAACCTCTTGCGGCAATTTCGGCGGGCAATACAATGAATGTCGCTAAACATGTATAAAACTATTGCTTCCGTTTCCAGACATATGTCCAAAATTGACGATTCTATTGTGCATTTGTCCAATAATCGTCTCGCGGGTCAGGCGGTCAGGCATTCGATTGCCGTTTCCCTGGTTCCTGCAAAACGTTGGCTGTTGTCGTTCACCCGATATTGATTGACCCATTCAGCAAAAGCTAGCGGAGCGTACTATTCTATCAGTAGGAAGGCGTATCTATTCATTATCCCGGAGTAATCAGGCAGTACTTCGATAGGAAATCCAAGCCTTCTAACTGTTGAAAACACGTCGACCGCCATTGCTTCAGGAGCGGGTCGGGCTAGCTTTTTTTGTTTGCATTTCATCCTTTGTTCGGCGCAGTCGCTGCACAGGTTGCAGGAGTCCATGAAAAGAAGGAACGTTTTAGGGTTTCCCGCCAAGAAGACTTCGCGTTCGAGACTCAGTAATCTTTTGTTAACGTTTTTTCCCCATTCATGTCTATCTTCTGGTTCGTTGAGCTTTTTCTGAAAGTGAAATACGGCACATTCTTTGTATTCTTGAAAGAAGTTTCTGCACTCCTCGACTTGAGGAGTATTCGGGGGGCACGCAGCATTTTTTCCATACTCTTTGCAGCCGAATGTGCACTTCATTCTAACCCATTGGGAAACAACGATGTTTTGTGGATCTATCCATTTGAAGTCTTTGAATTTGTGCTTGAGAAAAACGTGTTCCAGTTGCTTTCGATTGAACATTGCGGACAGCTCTGAATCGACAAGGTAGAATCATGTTTGCCTTATTCAAATAATTTGTGTGTGCTGCTTCATCTGTACTTGAGCTTGAGAATCAGGATGATGAATGCTTGAACAAATGTGAAAATGTTGGCAATAATGACGGGAAAGTCATTGATCAGGATCCCATAGACTAACCACAAAAGAACTCCAGCGCAGAATATTGAGAACATGCTCAACGAAATGTCTTTGGCGGATTTCGTCTTCCACGTTTTCAATAGTTGAGGAAAAAACGATATAGTCGAAAGCGCTGCTGCCGTCAAACCGAAGATCGTTACGTAACTCATTTCCCCAACATCCTGACATTGCTGTTCAATTCATGTTCTATTTAGCATTTCTATCGATGTGCAAGCATTGGAGATATCAGATTTCACACGTTTTCCCGTGCTCAAGCTTTCAGAGTTTCAACAGCTTTTTCTGCCCATTGCGGATCTTTCCATAATGCTCTTCCCACGGCGACTAAGTCGACTTTTCCGTCTCGAATGAGACTATTTGCATAATCTTGCCTTGTTATCCCGCCCACGCCGATGACTGGGACCTTGATGGCCTTTTTGATTTCGTAGGCTTGAGGGATGAAGTAACCTTTGATTCTTCGAAGTTGCTTAGGCTCGCTTCCACAGAAGCCGCCGGACACATCTATGATGTCAACTCCAGATCGTTCGAGCTCTGCCGCGAAGGCAACTGAGTCTTCGATCTTCGTCCCGTTAGGAGCCAAGTCGTCTGCGCCCAACCGGTACAGTAAGAGCTTACCGTGAAGAGCTTTCTGGATCTTGTCAACGATCATGAGAGAGAGGCGTATTCGGTTCTTCAAAGAGCCCCCGTATTTGTCTTTGCGCTTGTTGAATAAGGGTGAGAAGAACTGATTAAGCAGGAAGCCGTGTGCTCCGTGAAGCTCAACTCCGTCGAAACCGGCTTTGATCGCACGTTCAGTGGCCAAAGCGAATTCCTCTGGCAGAGCTTCGATTTCGTCTCGGGTCAATTCACGGCTGAGACGGGTGGCTGATGGACCTGCTGGTTGTTCACCGATTACGCGTTTGTTTGCGACAGCTCCTGCGTGAGATATCTGTACTACCAGAGGCGTGTCGAGTTTGTGTATGCTTTTGGCGAGTTTTTTCAGTCCCTCATTCAGTTCGTCGTTGTGGATGCCCATTTGTTTGAAGCTTAGTTTTCCTCGGGTTGAGACGTAGCAGTGTTCGATTATCAATAGACCTAATGACGCGGATCGTCTGGTGTAGAAATTGATGAGTCTGTCGGTGACGGCGCCTTCTATTGTGGCGCGACCAGTTTGCATTGGAGGCATGACTATGCGATTTTTGAAGGTGATTCCTTTCACTTCGAGTGGATCTAGAAGTCCGACCAATTTTCTGCACCTGTGAGGGTAAAGACTGGCTTGGAACTATTTGAAGGTGACAAGTTCGTGTTTAGAGTTTTGCCTGAAACGCGTTCTGTTTTTCGGGTTATGAGCCAGTGAAAATGGATGCAGAATGGCATGATTGGATGAAGCTAGTGAAGTTTGAAGTTTGGTGATTCACATAAAAAAAGGGGATGCTTAGGTTGTGGGTTGTATGTTGAATGGTAGCACTGCGTAGGCGGTTGTGCCTGTTGCGTTGATTGCTTCGTAGCCCATCATCATGTTGATGGTGAAGTTCGAGTTGCTGAACACGTTGCTTTCAAGCACGTCGATGGTTACGCTTTGGCCTGGGCTAGCGAAAGTTCCATTGAAAAGGCTCGTTCGGGTTACAACTCCGTTGCCAACGGTCCATTCTTTAGGAAGCGATATTCTGATTTGACCGGAGTTGCTGTCCAGAATCAGCAGCCCTTGAGTGGTTGTGACTATTGTTCCGTTGACCGATGACAGTGTCGCGTTCTGCAGGAACTCGTAGCTAAACGCAAAGTCATTTTCGCGCATTTGTGGCATTCGTCCTTCGTGACACCATGGGACTGTGACGTTGTCTGGAAGTGTGATGTTGTTTGTTGCGAAGTAGCTTGGCATGTTTCCAATGCTGGTCTGTTGGTCACTGGAGCTGGCTGTGGTTCCGTCTTGTGACAAAGCGTATACGTACGCCACTGCGCCTAATGCGATGAGTATTACTGTGGCTAGCGCGGCTATTTTCAAGGTTTTGTTCAATTCTTTTCAATCACCTTGTGCAAACAGGAAGGTGGGCGGTTATTAAGGGGTTTTTCAGAATTACACCCTATTCTTGCCCAAATTCAAACGTGCAAATTGATCGTGAAAGTTTGGGTTCGCAAGTTGTTGAGTGATCATTCTTGGTTCGAATGTTGTGTTGTAATGACTTGTGTTTGCAGATAATCCACAGTTTGAACGTTCCCGTTGTGCGTGGGCGAATCTTTTGTTGATTTTGATAAGAAAACTCGTTTTGACTAGAGGATACTACCATAGGTCTTTATTTACCAAGTATGTGGCGAGAATATGTGATGAGGTCGCGCTGTCAGATTGACCTTTCCCCTTAAGCGCGATAGTATGCCCTACCTGAGGTTGTTCTGACAGCGCGGCTTACTCATCGATAAGGAGACTTCCGCATCTTGGAGGATGGTTGAATGGAGCTTTCGGATCTTTGTCCGAATAGGAGAAGTCAATTTTCGATTGTTGCGGAAGTTCTGGAATTAGCGAAGAGGGGAGCTTCGAAGAATCAGATTATGTGTCGGGTGAATTTGAGTTCTGAGCGATTGGATCATTACCTTGGTTTGGTTGTTAGAAATCGTTTGTTGGGTTCCATTTGGAATTTGCGAGTTTAGAGACAACTAGTAAAGGGCTTCGTTTTCTTTTTTATTATTATGAGGCTTTGGAATTGCTCAGCGTCAGAACCAAGAAGGAATTCTGCAATGGGGTGAAGATTCCTCCTGCTTTTGAAAACCTTGGATAGATGTGTGGCTGTTTTTACAGTTTGATGCTGATTTCAAGTGCGTCTTCATCCACTGGGATGTACTTGCTGCTGTATTTCCCTGAAGTTCTGACATGTTTTAAGTAGTCTTTCATTGCGTCTTCGTCCATGCGGGCGTTGTCTGCGATGATTATGCTTCCCTTGTGGAGTTTGGATTCGAACAGACGGAGATACTGCATGTTCTCGGTTTTGTTGGCATCGAGGAAAACTAGATCAAGTGTGCCTGATAGTTTGGGGATTACTTTTTTTGCGTCACCAGTTATAACGTCAATGGTTGGGCGCACGTTGGCTTTTTTAATGTTTTCTCGCGCGGTTTCTGCTTCTTCTTTGTGGATTTCGATTGCTGTTATGTGACTGTCGCTTTCAAGTTCTTTTGCCATCAAGATCGTTGAGTAGCCAATTAGAGTGCCGACTTCCAGAACGGTTTTGGGTTTGTTTTCTCGGATGATTTCTGTGAGGATTTTTCCTCTGTGAGGACCGACGATGGGCAGAAATTTTTTCTTGGTTTTTGCTTCGATTTCTTTCAGAACCTTTTCTGCTTGAGTCAAGGTGATGTGTCTCCTGAAGTCGAAAATGGAAATCTACTGTATATTTCTTGCTGAGAATCTTCATAGACAAAGCGCGTTTAGGTTTTTTTGGTTCGTCATCTTGTTTAGGCGTTGGATTCTGTTCTTAGTGTGTGGCTCCGCAGTATGGGCATCTGTCGAGTGTTGCGTCGTATAAGGTGTTGCAGTAGGCGCATCGGATCTTTTCGACTGCGACTTCTTTTTGGATCACTTGTTGGGCTTGAGGCTGTGTCGCTGGTTGGGTCGTTATCGGGATTTCTTGTTGGGACCATGCGCCATAGATGATTAGAATGAGACCGAAGGCTATCGGTATGAGCATTGAGAGGGTCATGCCTTGGATTTGGGCTTGTATGTCTGATTGAAAGAAGGATGAGCCGGCTGCGAAATTTTGCATTGACTGTATTGCGATGGCGGTTATGATGACGCTGGCGAAGATTATTAGAATCCCAAAGAGTACTGCCATGATGTTTCTCAATGAGGGTCCACTGGTTAGGATAAGCCTGATTTCACTTATAATAGCATTTTCATCTTGCAGATTTGAGTGAGAACTTGGAATGTGTTGGCTGTTGGTGATGCTTGATAAGAAAAAAAGGTTGAGGGTTTTTTTATTTTCCGAAGTTGAGGACTACTAGGACTATGTCTCGCATGTCTATTCGAGTGTCGTTGTTAATGTCTGCATTTGGGTTATATCGAGGGGATCCTGGTGAGGAATTGAAGGCTGCTACTACAGCGGTGACATCCTTCATGTCGACGTTTCCGTCTTGATTGACGTCTTCTGGCAGAAATGCGCGAGCGACGAGTACTGCAGAACCTAAGGCTAGAAGTGAAATCACTAAAGCTAAAGACATTGCTCCGATTGCTTTTTTGTTCAATTGTACATCTCCCTTCTCTTTATGATGTTGAGAACGGTTTTCTTTGTATCAAATAAATAGGTTACGGAACATTGTTCCATTATTGCGGTCTTGACTGTGTGCGCAAGTTAGCGTCACTGTTTGCTTATGTCTGTATCATTTTGCGCTTTTTGATAAATTTCTTCGGGAAAATTGCTGCAAGAATCGTAGTCAATAAGAGGAGTAGAATGAAAGGTGATTCGAATTCTGGAATTGCATGATATTGGAATGTGTATCCGAGTTCTGTTGTGTTTATGGAGTTGTTGGCGTTGTCTTCCACGATTATGCTGTAAGTTACGTTCGTGCCGGTGGAGTAACCTGGTATTCCGCCTGTGTAGATGCCTCCACTTGAGTTATTCATGGGAACTGCAGTCCATGTGAAGTTGTTGATCGTATAGTTCAAGGCAACTTTCTTAATTGTGCTTGCAGAATCGGTCACTGTGACAGTGATTTGTACGATGGTGTTTGGAGGTATGTTGTTTCCTGAGGGTTGTTGGGTTACGTTTTCGATGTTTGGGATGTGTACGAGCTTGTAGATTTTGCCGTCGAAGGCGCAGAAGTACAGGTTGTTATTTTGGTCGATTCCGAAGGACGAAATGTTTAGTCCGGTGTTGATGAGTTCGGTGTTTGTGGTTACTATTCCTGGACCGTACCAGAGTGCCCATATTCTTCCTGAGCCGTAGTCGCCGTAAATGTAGGCTCCGAGATATTCGTGAAGGAGTGACCCGTGATAGATGAAGCCTCCGACTATTGCGTCTCCTATGTCGTGTCCGTAATCGTATATTGGAGGTTCGAGGCCGGTTTCGTTGCAGCCGGACATGGGCCAGTAACAGAGTGTGCCTTCGGTTATGTTCCAGCCGTAGTTCTTTCCTTTTTGGATGATGTCGATTTCTTCTCTTCTGTCTTGGCCGACGTCGCCTGCCCATAAGAGACCTGTTTGTGGGTCGAAGCTGAATCGCCATGGATTTCTTAGGCCGTAGGCGTAGATTTCTTCTCTGTATCCGTTTGTGTTTCCGACGAATGGATTGTCAGGTGGTATTGCGTAGTTTTTTCCGGTTGAATTTGAGTTGACGTCGATTCGTAGGATTTTGCCCAAGAGAGATGAAAGGTTCTGTGCGTTTCCATATGGGTCGCCTGCGCTTCCGCCGTCGCCGAGTGCGATGTAGAGGTATCCGTCTGGTCCGAAGGCTATTTGTCCGCCTTTGTGGTTGGTGAAGGGCTGGTTTATTTCGAGTATTTTCAGTTCGCTGCTGTTGTCGGCTTCGTTGGTGTCGTTGATTGATACTGTGTATCGTGCGATGACGGTTCTTGGAGGATTGTCTGCGACGTAGTCGACGTAGAAGTAGTTGTTGTTGGTGAAGTCCGGGTGGAATGCGAGTCCTAGGAGGCCTTCTTCGCCGCCGAAGAGTACTTGACTTTGGATGTCGAGGAAAGTCAGGGTGTGTGGTGTTGATTTTGAGTTGTTGAAGACGTAGATGAGTCCGTTTTGTTGGACGACGAATAGCCTGTTGGTTCCATCATTAGCCGAGTAGATTCCGACAGGGGTGCTGAAGGTGAGATTGGGGAAAGCGTTTTCGATACCGTAATGGATTGTTGATGAGGCTCCGAGGACAGAGAATTTTGGGGTGAGGATGAGTATGGTTAGAGCAATCATGGTGGCTGTGAAGAGTTTTTTAGTGGAGCAGGATTTGGTTGGGGAAGTCAACTTCTTGTCCTCTGGCTGGCTCTGTGATGATTGTGGTTTTGATTGGAAAGGATGATTGTAGGTTCTTGGATATCTAGTTTTAGTCTTCGGCGATGCCGCGGTTATAGTCACCTTTGGTTTTGTGGAAGGTTTTGTTTGTCGTATTCGCGTTCGATTAGGTCTGTCTGTTTGTGTTGCACACTAGTTGACTATGAGTTGACCAGCTTGTTTTCCGATTTCTCCTCACATCTTGCAAAGCCAAGAGGAGGGTTGCTGATCCTATGATTATGGCAGCCACGATAAAGCCTATTGGCGGAGAACCCAGACTTATCTCGGAGATTGTGGGCGGAGTCAAATATGCCAGATATGTTGGGTCGTGTTCAAGTGCATAACCACTCCACTGGGGATAGCAGACTCTGTAGAGTAGATGATGAAGTGTTGTAGTCGAGGTTAACGACGGTGGGTAGGTTGTTGGTTATTTGTGGAAATAAGCCTGATAGCAGCTGCTCAAAATAGGTTAGGGCATAATCAACCGATCTGTGCAGACCCCCGAACACGCTTTGGTCTGATACTGCTGCAGACTGCGACGGGTAGATTGTTCCTTGTGAATCGTTGAAAAGGGTGTAGTTTTGTCCGAAAACGCATTGGAAGGCTGTTGTATCTCCGACTTTGATCTCTCCTGTTTGAGTGGGTTCTGCCATGTTCTGTGTGGTTGTGCTGTTGTAGGGTTCTCCGTTGACGACTGCAGTGTAGGACTGGGAAGCATCGACAGTGGTTCCGTATAGTATCGATAGACTTAGACCGTCCAGTGAAACGTTAAAGCCAGGTGTGGAGGTGATGTTTAGGACCTTGCCCATTTCAAGACCTGTCTTCAGGTAGGATACGTTGTTCTGTACGTAGAAATCAAAGGTCGAGCCTAAGTAGTCAAGCATGACTCTTGCGCTGGTGGCTTGGTTCTCGGTTAGAAGGGCTCCGTCCACGGTGTTGTATCGCAATCCCCATTTGTAGTGAGATACTCCATCTACGACGGTTTTCTCGATAGGTGTCATCGCGAAGTTCTGCGAACTGTTAACGAAGTAATTGTACAATAGTTCGTTTGTGCCGTTACCGGTGTTTACATCCGGGACTCCGTTTCCGTTGGTGTCGTTGTACACTTCCATTGCTGTCAATGTGTTTCCTACGAACATTTCTGTTCCGTTTTCGGTCCAGTAATGTTCTCCGAAGAACGTGATGATGGGAGGCGGATACATGTAGGATAGGCAGGCCATGTAGATCATTTGGAAGTCACTGGTGTTTATCCAAACGTACCATACAACCACTGGGTCTGTGGGCGAGCCGATTGTGCCGTTAGAAAATTCTGCAGTTGTGTCCACTGTTTCGGCGGTTTGAGAATCGAGTGCTATTGCGTGGTTTGACTGGGAAACAAATCCGATGTTGGCGAGTGCTATTAGTAAGATTCCAAGGGTGATTATTGTGAAGAGTTTCTTCATTTTTTCACCAACAGTCTAGTGCCGCGCGATATCTTTAATCTATAGATTCGAACAGTCTGCATGGGTTATCGAACACTCTCCTTAAATGATGGAATGGTGGGCCAGAGTCTTATTGTTTCGAACCAGAAGATTAGGCAGGCCAAGATTCCTGGGGTCAAAGCTAGAAGGACTTCGAGAGATAGGTATTTCCAGAAGAACATTAGAAATAGCACGTTTACAACGGTAGTGGCTATTGCGTAGAGTAGTTGTCTTGGAAACATGAATCCGTGCATGAATACGAAGGGGCTGATGATTCCGGTTTTTGCTTTGGTGTTGACTTGGTAGTTTCCGTATTCGTTTCGGGTTAGGAATCCTTTGTCGGCGAGTTTTTCAAGGTGGTAGTGTGCGCTGCTGGAGCTTGAAAAACCGAGGGCTCTCTGGATTTCCCTTACGCCGCAGCTTTGTTTCTTTCTTTGAACGTACAGGTAGACGCGGAGGGTGTTGCCCGAGATTTGTTCTTGTTTGTCTTCACCGGCTATAGACAAACAGTTCCCGCCTTTACAAAAGTCCCTATTATGGTGCTTGTTAAGAGGTGATTTAACGCTATGCTTTCAAACAGTCTGTTCGAGAGTTTCGAACGGGAGATGAACTCGCTTGAACTGTATTTGGGGATTTTCTCTTTTATGGTGCTTGTCCACTGTGGTGGTTGAAGTGTGCTATTGCGCCTGCTACGTCTTTCATGTTGCAGACGCGATCACCATATGGGTCGACGTAACCGTTCGCGCCGTGTAGTGCCCACCATTTGGGGTCAAGGGGTTTTGTTGGATTTGGTGCTTGCGCGTTGAAATGCAAGATTAGAAAGGCGATGTCTTTCATTGCTGTGACTACATCTGAGATTCCTACAGAAGTCCTGCTGATGTCGAACCAGCAGTTGTTGCTCTTCCAGATTGGGTAGTAATGGTATCCTGATTGTGGGGAATTGGTAAGGGGGCTCTTCTGGGCATACCAGACGTTGGACAAGCAAGTCTTTTTTCGGCTGTTTTCAGCCCAAAAACACCCCCCCCTCCCCCTAGGCTTTTTCAGCGGGTTTTAAGGAAGGGTTCGTCTTAGCCGTGTTTGGGTGAAAAGTGAAATAAGGGGGGATGGTGCTGGGGTGGTTATGTCTGGGTTGATTCGGAGGTTGGCTGAATCGGATCGGGATGATGTTTTGGAGATTTCTAGGTTCACTTGGGATGGGCATGATTATTTGGGAGCGGTTTTTGATGAGTGGGTGAATGATCCGAAATGTGATTTTGTCGGTGTCGTGGTTGAGGGGCGGGTTGTGGCTGTGGGTAATTTGCGGTTGATTGAAAGTGGTCGGACTGGTTGGTTGGAGGGCTTGAGGGTGCATCCGGAGTTTAGGCAGAGAGGATATGCGAATGAAATCACTGATTATTTGGTTGCTGAGGGAAAGCGCTTGGGTGTTGGGCGGCTTCGTTACACGACTAGTGATCGGAATGTTGAGTCGTTGAAGATTGCTGCGAAAGCTGGGTTTTCAAGGGTTCTTGAGCTGGCTGTGTTCTGGGCTACTGGGGTGAAGATGTTGCCTCCGATGCGAGTTCATTATGCGATTGAAGAGGTGAAGCCCGCCGTGCTTTATGATCTGCTGAAGAATAATGTCTGCGTGGTTCCTGATGGAGTTTTGGTTTATGATTGGAAGGCTTTGGAGTTCAGTCTGGAGAGTCTTGAAGAGATCGGGAAGGATCATCGTTTCTACGTTGGGATGAAGGATGGGAAGGCTGATTCGTTGTCGTTTAGTCATCTGAGACCTGACAGGAAGGAGCAGCCGTGGTGGAGTTTCACAGTTTATGCCCATGATTCGGAGGGCGTTATGGGGCAGATTTTACGCAGTGTGAGGACTGCTTTGGAGAGTGGTTTGAACTCGGTTATGGTAACGTTCGAGAAGCGTTTCGAAGAAGTTGTGGTCAAATTGGAGTTTGGGGCTGAGGAGCAGGATATTTCTCATCTGGTTATGCTGGAGAAGAAGATCAAAACATAGAGTTGACGAACGCTAGTCAAACCTTGGCAAAGATCGTGTTCGCGTTTTATCCGTGTCCTTTTATTAGTGTGCGCGTCATAATTCTGAATTGTGCTGGCAAGGTGTCCAAGCAGTGAGAGGTATTTGTGAACCGTAAGTCATACGTCCCAGCTATTCTTCTCGCTTTGTTGTTGTTAGTTTTGCTGGTCAGTATCAGGCCGTCGGTGAGAGTTTCCGCCAGTCAAAATGCGGTTGGAGTGCTTCGGCCATTCTGGAACGTCACGTATGGTGGACCTCGGGCTGATGAGGGTTGGGGAGTTGCGGTTGACGAACAGCACGACGTGTATTTTGCTGGTTTTGACAGAATAGCAGGCTCCACTTCGGATGTGTTTTTGCGAAAGCTTTCGTCTGACGGTGTTGTGCTCTGGAACGTTTCTTGGGCTGGATCCTTTGATGATGAGGCATTCGTTGTAACGGTGGCTGGTGAAAACGTGTATGTTGGGGGAAGGACGTTTTCAAACTTTTCTTTAGCGTCTGCGGACATGTTTGTTCTGAAGTTTTGGGCAGAGAATGGATCGTTGATTTGGAGTCGGATCTGGGATGGTGGGCATGGTTACGATGAAGTTGATGGTCTCGCGGTTCATGGGGATAGTCTTTACGTGACGGGGTGGACGACTGGTGCTACTAGTCAGAATGACATTGCGGTTCTCAGATATGATGTGAATGGAACGTTGCTTTGGAGTCGTTCGTGGGGGACTTCCGGGTGGGATGAGGCTAACGGGCAAACGGCTGTGGATGATAACTATGTCTATGTTGCCGGACGTTATAATGCTCCGAACATGATTTTGGGTGGCGATGCTGTTCTGGTTGCTTTCAATCGGACTGATGGAAGTTATGTTTGGAATAGGACCTGGGGCGGGGCTAATCTTGATGACGCCTTTGGGTTAACGGCTGACTCAGATTACTTGTATTCTGTTGGCATAACCAGCAGTTTCGGTAACGACTTGATTTTTCTGTTGAAATACGACAAAACAGGTGCGCTTGTTTGGAATGCGACATGGGGAGGTAGTGGTTCGGAACTTACCAGATCTGTCGGGCTGACGCCGGATAGCTCTTCGATATACGTGGCTGGGAGCACGACAAGTTTTGGCAACGGCGACTTTGATGTTGTTCTGCTGAGGTTTGACCGAAATGGAAGTCTTACTTGGAGTAAGACGTGGGGAGGATCGTTGCTGGATCGTTCTCATGGGATATGTGTCGATGACCCGTTTGTCTACGTAGTTGGTGACACGAGGAGTTATGGGGTTGGAGATGAAGACGCTTTCATTTTGAAAGTAGATGTGAATGGTGAAAACAGCATCTCAGAATTCACGGTTCAAACGCTTTTCGTCGTTTTGGCGGCTGCAAGCATCTCTGTCTTCGTTATCCTTCGTTTGTTCAGGAAGCCCAGAATTCCCTCTTAGTTACTTTCCAATGTTTGTTGGAGTCTTTTCAGCGGGCTTCTTTCTTCTCTCGTGCGAGACAGCCTGACCTCTAGCGCCACTCAAAAGCAGCCGATCAGTAGTAGGCGGAGAATAAGAAATACTTCACGGCATCTTAGGCAACACTTCACGCGGGACGCTGAGAGACCTCTTGTCTGAATCTAGAGTCTCTATCATAGCTAAGTAGCGTGCCTTCTGAAGATATTTCTAGTGAAATGATTGGTTGTATTCTGGGGTCTAAATTGAAGAAATTGTCTTCTCAATCAACAGCTCGCCCAAGTATCCAAGTACATGGTGACGAAGGCAAGTTCTGTGAGGAAATTGGCAGACCATGCTTTGTCATGCAGGTTGATGCTGAAGTCAGAGGTTGGCTATTTGAACTTCAGGACGATCAGAGATTGAACATCGCACTCAAGGCCTTCAAAGCTATAGACAAGCAGATGCAGATAGGTGCCGACGTGCGAGAAGTCGTTGCGCAAGTCCTTCGAGAAATAAGAAACGATTTTGGCAACGTTAAGAGTGACATGGGCAAATCTGTTGATGATTACGTGAAGAATATAGCAGAGCAGACAAAAATGAGTAGAGAAGAAACGAAAAGTTTTGTGAAAGAGATAATCCAAGAACAAGAAAAAGTGCTTGCCGAAAAGATAGAATCGTTATTGAAGCAAGGCAAGAACATGGATCAGATTGAGAAGGAATTGAATAATGCCCTTCTGGACCTAGGAAAAGCTACGGGCGGATTGAGCACGTTGTTGCAAACCTTTAAGGTTTCCTCGGTGCGCGGCGAGAAAGGTGAAATTGAACTTCTGAGAATGATAAATGAAGCTTTCTTGACTGAAAAAAATGTGGAAATCAAACCCCTGGGTGGTCCAGACGCCACCGACATAGTCGTTAAATTCTTCTGTCAAGACTTGGAAATTGGAGAAGTATTGATCGAGAGCAAAGCCAGTCAGATTTGGAGCAATGATTATCTTTTGCAGGTGAAGGCAGACATGAAGCGCTACGGTATCGCAACAGCTATACTTGCTGTTGAAAAAACGCCTAGAGACGCTAAAGTCAGAGGTTACACGATTGATGACAACCTTGGAATCATTGTTATCACGACTCCTGAAATGGCTGTTTCCACTCTGGCAATGTTCTACGACATCGCCTTGGCAAACTATAAACTCGGAAGAAAGACTGCAAATCTGCAGGCCGTTATGGACAACAAAGACATATTGTGTCACATTCAGGACAACATGGAATGCCTGAATGACTGCAAGAAAATAAACGATTGTGTTGACAAAGCCCATCGAGACATTCAGACACATGTTTCAGCTATAATGGCTAGACTGAAGGAAAACAACGAGAAAATAGCGCAGATACTCTTTAAGAATAAGACAAACACTGAGGATGAATCGGAGCCTCGGTCCTAGCACAAGCTGTGAGTGAGCGATCCCTAACTGGTTATTTGAACGATTTCCCCTACGGCTTTTCCGGGTATGCCTTTGCGAAATTTGGCCTGGACCACTCCTTTCCTGCCATGCAGACTCACGATTTTACCTATGAACTCGTTCTTCTCAAACTTCAAAACTACTTTTCGTCCGATGAGTTGGCCTGCTTTTGAAACTGAATCTTCGCCCGTGATTTGGATTATGCACCATTTGCCCATTTGAGTTCTGATGCCTATTCGATAGTTCATTATTCTTCCAGTGACGGGTTGAGCCATAGCGTTCACCATTGCACCACACTTTAACGAAAGTCTTGCTCTTAAACATGTCACACTTTTCCCTTCGACTTAGGTCTGTAGTACAAGACTCTGCACTGTACGCTATTTGGTCGAGTCAAAAGCATCTTTTAATGAGAAGAGTCTGCATGATGACGTGTGTTCTTTTTGAGGCTTGGACCAACTTAATATGCTACCATGTACATTTCAGTTAGGTAGAATTCTCGAAAGAAAACGTTGACAAAAAACCTTTGAACAGGTTTTGCCGCTTTTCTTGCCCATTCTACTCAGATAAGGTTCACGAATGAGTTGAAAACTTTGAGGAGAAAGAAATCCACAGGCGAGTATCTCGCTCTAATTTCGGTGAAGTATGAAATTGATCCTGACAAATTCTTTTTTGCCTTGGTCAGTGCAGAAGAGGACCGGAAAGCGACTACTGGAAAATTGACGATCGAGTGTCGAGGAAAGACGAAGGATAAAGCGATGTTTCTGATTATGAAGGGTTCCAAGGTTGTTGCGCAGTTTTCTGTGTTGAGGGAGTTTCTTTTGGAGCGGGGGAGTCCTCTCAGAGATTATATGGATACTTCTATGATTCGCAGGTTAGTGGCCAGAAAGAACATGAGGACGCTTGTTCTTCCGATCAGGGATTTGAGGATTGGAATGAAAAAGGTGAGTCTCAGGGCTAAGGTGTTGGAGATTCCGAATCCGAAACTTGTTTACACTCGCTATGGAGACCTCGCTAGTGTCACGAACGCTTTGATAGCAGATGCGACTGGGACGATAAGATTGTGTTTATGGAATGAACGGATAAAGTCGGTTTCAGCGGGAGATACGATTCAGATTGAAAATGCGAGGACTTCTTCGTTTAGAGGCGAGAAGCAATTGTACATAGGCAGGAATGGATCGGTGAACAACGTAGAAGAACCTGCGGCGCCATTGGAAAAAAAGAATTTGTCGGCAATGCCTGTCTGAATGAAGCGAATGGCGCGGGTTGATGGAAAGCTTTAAGTCACGTGCGGGCTTTATGGTGGGTAATAATTGGAAACGTATCATTTTTCAATTATGATTGATGTCAATAGAGGTGATTCTAAGGATGTCGCAGCGAAGAAGTTATGAAGTCAAATGTACTGATTGCGGTCAAATTGCAACTGTGCCGTTTAAGCCAACAGTCGGCAAGCCGGTCTATTGCAGAACGTGCTTCTCGAAACACAGGCTTCAACAGTCAGAAACGAGTGGAACGAACTTTAATTTCGACCCGAAAATTGCTTGGGCACGGCGTGGAGATAACTGGAAAGGAAGAAAAGAACCAGAACCCACTGGACTTTTCCAGCAGTTCTAGTCTCGCTTTTTGTCTGAGTCAAAATTGACGATGAAGGAAAGACAATGTCTCCGGAATATGCCACGAGTCTAAAGCAGAATTCTATGCTTTGGATTGGATGAAGAAGCATTCCCGAGGCGCGCAATTGGGTTGACATTTTTCCAAAAGTTTTTCAAGAGATATATCATAAGAAGTACTAACATTCTGTAAAGGGTGTATGGTGAATGTTTCAGAAAATCCTAGTTCCGATAGATGGGTCTGAACATTCTTTGAAAGCTTTGGAAGAAGCGGCTCAGATAGCGAAGATGTCCTCCGGGAAGATAACGTTGATAAATGTGTATTCAGTGCAGCCTATCATGATGCCTGAGCCTTCCGCACCTGGCTATTCAGGCGGACCGATCTTTACAGGCGCCGATCTTGCTAGAATTACTGAGGCTGCCCAGAAATCTGGGAACAGAATTCTACAGGACGGGGAACATAGGATCAGTGCATCAGGGGTTCAGATCGAAAAGATGCTTGTGGAAGGGCATACCGTTCAGGAAATTGTGCGGGCTGCAAATGAAGGCAAATTCGATCTGATCGTGATAGGGGCCAGAGGTATAAGTCACATTAGGGAGATGCTTTTGGGAAGCGTGACTGATGGAGTCTTACACCACGCTCACTGTGCAGTATTGGTGATAAAATAGCCCCATTTCAGGTTAGCGCGCCAAGGTTTTTATGTGCTATTTGTCTAGTCCTCGATTGTGCAGCCGTTCGTGTTCCCAGTTAGCGAAGGTTTCTGGCGGATTAATGATTTCGTTTGGCGGTTTGCGTCGGAGATGTGCGGCGTCGTTTGGGCAGCCAGTTACGCATAGTCCGCAGCCTATGCATTTTTGTTTGTTTACGACGGATGTTCCGTCTTTTTCGGTTATTGCGTGCACTTGGCATCTGGTTCTGCAGGTTCCGCAGTTGAGGCATTGGGTTGGGTCGATTGTGGCGGTGTAGTTAGCGTGGGCTACGCTGTTTTCTATGCCCCACTCGTTGATTGGTCTGAGAATACCGCAGCAGCAGCCGCAACAATTGCAAACGTATCCCATACCTTTCATCACGTTGCTGACGGTGTGGACTAAGCCTATTTCTTCGGCTTTGTCAAGAAACGCTAAAGCTTCTTCTTTGCTGATGGTGTATCTGTGGGGAGGGCGCTCATATTCTGAGAAGAAGAGGCACGTTCGAAGTGGAAACTCGCATTTGTGACCGAGATACTTCTGCTGAGTTCTACAGACGCAATCGCGGAGACCGAAGGATTTCGAGTTTAACAGTATTTCTTTGACTTCGTCATATGGAAGAATGAATTCGGTCTTCACGGCTTTCTGAGCAGGGATAACACGGTGCAATGCCGGTTGAGGCTTCATAATGCCGACTGCACCGCCGTTTGCAAGGTATTCTTCAACGAGATGAGCCAACTCATGATCCATGGTTTCCAATTGAGCTTCAAAGATGCCCACTACGAAAGGTGCAAGCCTGAAAGATGGCTTTCCTTTCACATCCTCATACCAAACCAGCCCACGCTTAGCCATCTTGACCAGTTTCTCTTGCGCTTCTTCAACAGAAAGACCGATCCTCTTAGCTATCACGTCGATTGATTCAGTCAATCCGGTTAATTGGCTGGCAATCTTTCCTTCTTCAGGAGAGAATATCTTCTTTAGAACTCGAATCTCAACATTTGAGGATGTTCTAGGAAAACCATTAGGCAGCTGATCCAAGACTCTTGCAAGCCGTTCATAGACGCTATCTGCCAATGCCAATCCTCTCCTCCGAAAAAACACACTGAGTAAGTATTAAGCGTTGATATAGCGTAAAGATTTGCCAACTAATTCTCATGCTTGTGGAAGAAAGGGAAAAGCCTTTCTCGATGATTGCTCACAGGTTCGGGTTAGAAGGTAGAGAGATTAAGAATTTTCTGAGTTTGGGATAAAACTTTGCCCCAACCAACCAAACTACGCTGCAGAAAAGTTATAGCTGAACCGAGATAGACTACTTTGATTGGCAATTTGCTGGGGGTTAAGAATGGTTGGCATTACAGAGATTTCAGCTATCGTCGCAGCAGCAGGCGTACTAGTAGGAGTCATCTACTATGTTCTGGATATTCGTCATCAAAGCAAAGTAAGACAAACAGATTTGACTATGAGACTGTACACGAGCTGGGTCAGCGAAGAAATGACTAAGCCATGGTTGAAAGTGTGGAACCTTGAATTCACAGACTACGATGACTTCAAGAAGAAATATGGAGCGTACCTTTCTGACAACCCTGAAAACGCAGCACTTCTGTCCGTAATAAACAGTTTTCTCATCATGGGCTTACTTCTCCAAAAGAAACTGGTAGACCCTGAATTGGTGAGCCATCTCCCAGTCACCATGACATGGAACAAAGTGAAACCTATTGTAGAGGGAGTTAGAAAAGAATCCAACGATAGAAGTTGGTATGTAGAGTTCGAATATCTCTATAATGAAATGAAGAAAAGAGAACTGAAGCTTCAGTCTGGGTCATAAGTTTGGTTTTTGGGAGTGAAGTTTTGTCCCTAACACAGTTTTCCGCAAGTGATAAGAATTTAGTTGGAGACATAATGATGAAGGTGCACGTCTCGTGAGTGAGGAGCACAATGACTATTCACATTGGACTGGAATTTTGTCAAATCTGATTGGTGGATTGTATTTTGCTGCTGGTTTCACTTTCACCGCAATAACCCTGCTGCTTACTTTTCAGACCCAGACAAGCCTCTTCTTTCAAATCACGCTCTTCATAATGAATGTTGTAGTCGAACTGTCCTACTTCTTGGCACAATGGTACACGACGCATTCAACCCTTTATGCAGCTATCCCGCCCCAAACAGGATTTTCAATGATTGCAAATTACTTGACGTTTTTGGTTGCCTGTTTGGTGACGATGGTGCCGACGCTTCTTTTCTTTGTTTATGGGTTTGTCTATTTAGGATTGGCATCGTTGATTGCTTGGGTAGTGATGCTAATCGCTGCGTATCTCTTCATGTATAGGCAAGTCAGTAGAAAAACTGTATATAAGAAATCTTGAAAGCAGAAACAAGAAGACAGCATGTGTGGGATAAAACTTTACCCCAACCAACCGATTTGGTGTTTTCTGTACTGGAGGCTGGAATCGGGCTTATAAACTGAGTCTGCAAGAATAATTGAACTGCGGCGCTCATGAAGAATCCGATTTCCGTTTCCAGTGCGCCTATTGCAGGGTTAGGCGATATAGAATACTATGACCTTCTCGGCACGACCGCAGTGATGAAGAAGGTTTTGAAAGAAGCAGTGGTTGATGGTTTTGAGTTGCAGCTTGAACCAGAATGGAACCGTGAAAATGCTCCATTAACCGATACGGACTGGGCTGATTGGACGAAGACTCCCAAGTTCACTGCAGAAGAAATCGTAAAACTAATAAAAAGTCAGGGTTTGCCAATTCTTTCTGTTCACGCAAGCAGGGATGTCGGAAGTTATCTCTGCTCGGAGAAAGAACGAGATTGGGCGAAGGGAAAACATGCCATTTATGATGCGTTGCTAGTTGCTGAAAGCTTGAGGGCAGAGGTTTGTGTGTTTCATCTTTGGGACACCTGGAAGAAGAGTTTCGATTTGTGTAATGTTGAGAACATGTTTCTGAGTGTGGCAAGTCAGTTTCCAAAGGTCAAAGCATCAGTTGAAAACATTCCCACCCATCTTGAACATTGTTCTCCATTCATGTTGGTCAAGTCTTTTGAGTATGTGACGATGGATTTGAGATGGGCATCAATGTACGATGAGTTAGATGCTTTTGAATCAATCGTCAGGAACATTGTGAATGTCCATTTGCGAGGGAGTCTGGAGAAGAATGGGTGGATTATGAAACGTTCAGTTTACGACTTCTATGTGACCTTGAACAGAATCAGGAATGATTGGAAGTATTCAGGGTTATTGACAATGGAGCCAGAAGGAAGAATAGACGGGTCACTTTTCAGAAGTTTTGCGAAAGCGATGCATTCCCTGACGACATGACCTCGTTTGCGGGATAAAACTTTACCTTTACCCCCAACCCAACAAACGTAAAAATTCTTTTCAGAGTTGTCTTCAGTAAGGATATAGTTAGAATCATAACCGTGATCAGAAACGCGATTAGTAATGTAAAAATTATGTAGACAAAAATTGGTGAGCTGTTCAGCAGAATTGGATCATAATAGTAGAAAGCAAGAAACGTGAGGATTGACGCTAGCAAGATGATGCTTAATGAGAGCATTCTTCTAGAAACTGAGAAAGATGGTTTTTCAGTTCTTGTGTAGTAATTTGTAAAGACTTTTTGAAATTTAATTCTGAATTTTTGATTCCATGTTATCAATGCAAGGAAAAGGATTCCAACGGCGACAGCAATGACGGTTGTTAAGAAAAATTGTTGAATATATCGTGGATTTAAGGCGAGAAATCCCATTACAAGAACAAGAACCGTATAGACAGTTAGAATGGCTGGAATCCATCGCCTATACTCTTGCATATAGTCTTCGGGAAATTCTTGTAATAGACGCGTTGCAAGTTTGCCTTTTTCTGTAAGCATATACCGACCATTCTCATCTTTTGATATGAGATTGCCAAGAATTTTCAGATGGTAGTTCATTCTTCCTGTATTGTTAATTTCTAATGCTTTCATCAAATCTACGTAGCTTAAGCCGTTTTTTTCGTTCAAAAGAAGTAATATTTTTCTTCGCGTTTTGTCTTTCAAAATCTTATGGAGTGAATCGACACTTAAACTCATAATAACCTAGCAAGGGCATGCATGACTTTAGCTTTTCTGATAAGGATTTTTATCAGCGCGCGCCAGGTGTTATATTAAGTCGTAAGATTTAATAGCGAATTCGACCTAGAATGTGTTGGTTACGGATAGAAGGAAAAATGAACATAAGAAAAAGAGAATTCATCATAGTCGCATCGTGCACACTAATCGTAGTCGCGATCCTTGTCAGCTTTGCTGTACTAGAATGGTGGATAGAAGCCTCGTTTGTCGAACCTCCGCCGATCACAGAGCAGGTCAATATAACCAGCATGACTTTTGATGTCACCAATAATAGAATTATGATAACTGTAAGCAACATTTTAGACACACCTATGACCATCACGGAAATCTTGGTAAACAATGTCAACCAAACTAGTGTAAACCCGACGTTGCCCTCAACCATCACAGCGAACAACATTGTAAAATACAACATAACGCTGTCTTCAATAAGCGAGGGATACACCTACCAAGTCCGACTAGTATCCTTGAGAGGCAATGCGTGGCTGTGGACAGCAACAGCACCCAGCTAGTATGAGGATCAGTTCAAGTTTGGAATTCTCGGAATCCAACTGTCCTTCTCATTCCTCAGATACTGTGCAAACAACAAAGCTTCTTCTGAAATCAATGTTTCAATTTCCTGTTGCTCACCCATTCTCATTCTAGGCATTTTCACTTTGCTCTGGAAAAACAGGTTTAGATCACTGACAAGACCGTGAGTCTGGAAGATCATTCAGATATTCTCTTTTGCCTTTTCTGTTTTGCTGAAAAGTCTTCAGACTTTACAGTGAAATCTTTCTTCTTCAGCTTTCTGCAAAACTGAATAACAAAATCATCAATCAAATAGCGATATAATTCCATGAAGTCACAGACCAAACTAGGCTTTCCTTTTGCTATGCTGTGCAAGAAACCAAGATAACATTCAAGCTTTGCTTTGATCAATGCATGTTGAACTTTCCAAGACAGAATTTCATATCCTAAATTGAAAACGTTGTTTATTCCATCATAAGCTTTGAATGTTCTTCTTCTGTCAGGTCTATAGGTTCAGGAATCTGTTTCTTTGTTGACGCTTAACTACTCGCTGTTTTTGGGCGGTTGATGCGTCGTAAACCATAGAAAGAGACAAGCGAGAGAACAGCACAAGCACCAGAGAAAACCGCTATGTACGAATACCCAATTGGCGCCCACATGTTAGTGTCCGTTGCCACCATCGAAATCTCAACCGTACCAGTAGTCGCCGCCAAACCAGTGATATCGGGCGTTTTCATGTACATTTCAACCATAACCCCAGTGTTCTGATCATAATAAGTCGTGAATATAACGATCCTGATTCTGATACGCCGTCGTAATATTGATCAAGTTGACGCTTCTGCCGGCCCCAGCATACGCTTTACCAACAGTCTGGTTTATCGTCGGCGAACCAGCCTGAGGCGAAAGCATCTCTCCATTATTCAGGTTAGCGGCAATGAGATAAGTAGACCCCAAATACGTAGCGCTATTCACATCCTCACTACTGCTCTGAGACGTCTCAGTGCCATTAACGTAGTGAGCAGTCGAGTTCAAAGTGACCACTGAGCCGCTTACGCCTGTAATATCTATTCTCGCCCAATCCAAGTTCCTTTCATCAGTAACATATGAAGGTTCAGTCCCGTTCCCAGTCCACGTAAAAGTGATTTGACCATACTTTATCCAGTCCCCAACCTTGACACCCGGACTGTAGTTAACGGCACGAGCCAAAGAAGGCAAAACAATAAGCGCTACGATAACCGTTAGAGCCAGGATCTTACCGCGAGTCCCAACCACTCTCTTCACCTTCAAACATCAACAACACGTAAACTAACAACTATAATAATTTAACCTCACAAACTCAGGAAACAGCATCTCCAACCTCTTTCGAGCGCCTCTGACAATAAGACCTAAACATGTTGTACCTCTGCAACCGCGGCCACCCAGTCTTCGCATAAACCAGCTTATCCGGATTCATCTTCAACCAATTCATCATATGAAAGAAACTCTTCGCCTTCTTCTCATCCCTCTCAGCCACAGGCTCATAACCCAAATTCCTAATCTCATCGAGATACGCCGTCTCCGTCAATCTCTGCGGTTCACCGGTCACAACGACTCGTTCAACCCGATCACCATACACCTCTCTCAAACGAGCCACAGCCTCATCAAAAACATACCCCCTGCAAAGCTGAATCCGCTCATCCGCCTTCAGTTGAAGTTTATCTAACAGTTGAAACACGATTTTGGAAGCCTGCTCAAGATACTGTTTCGACCGAAACCGCGGATACCTAAAATACTTAACGTCAATAACATCATACCTGAATTCTTGAGTCTCAACGCGAAAAGCAGCAATAACCACACCAAAAAGCAAATCACCAATGCCCGCATCATCAACAACGATTGTCAGCTAACCCCATCCCCTCATACCAGACTCAAACAAACCATACGTGCTTTTCTCAAAAAGCATCTCACGTGCCTTATAACGTTTGTTTACTGAATTTCACCTCTCAAACACAAGACGACAGTCAAATTCTCAAAAGAACATTTTGAGCTTATACATGAAACTATTCTTAGCCTCTGTAGAATTCTCTCGACGCCTTCACTGCTCCGCCCTTCTTGACGAAGGTGCCTAGCTCCAACTCCTCGAACGCCTTGACCAGCTCGTCCTCAGTGTTCATCACAATCGGTCCTCCCCAAGCCACGGGCTCATTCAACGGTTTACCGGTCACGAACAAGAAACGAGCCCCCTCCTTCGTTCCTATTGCAACACGGTCACCCTTCCCAAAGAGCGCATAATTCTCAGCGCCTAAAATGGTGCTACCGCAGTAAGCTGACCCATCAATCACGTAAGCAAAAACAGTCAAGCCTTTATCAGTCGCCCGTTCAAACCTGCTTCCAGCCTTCAACTCCACATCAAAATATTCGACGTTCACTACAAGATCCCGAACCGGACCTTGCGTTCCCTCAACGTTTCCAGCTATGACCTTGAGTTTGATTCCTTCCTTTTCCCACGTTGGAATCTGGTCTGCAGTTATTCCGCGATACCTCGGCGCCATCATCTTCTTCCTAGCAGGCAAATTCACCCACAACTGAAAACCCTGCATCAAACCCTCATACCTCTTAGGCATCTCCTGATGAATTATCCCTGAACCCGCGGTCATCCACTGAACGTCACCAGAACCGATCACTCCACTGTTGCCCATGCTGTCGCCGTGCTCAACCTCTCCAGTCAACATGTAAGTAACCGTTTCAATCCCGCGATGAGGATGCCAAGGAAAACCCTTCAAATAATCCTCAGGATCATCCGAACCGAAATGATCCAAAAGCAGGAAAGGATCAACTAACCGAACCTCACCACCATTAAAAACCCGCTTGAGCCTGACTCCGGCACCCTCTAAAGTTGGCCTACTCTTCAGAACCTTTGTCACAGTTCTTTCCATTTGCACCACTTCCCACAGTCAAACCTCTTTCTTTTCACATTAATAAAACAATTCTGAAAAGGCTACGCGGTCGAAGGCGCGGGGAACGATCGGCAGACCACTAATGCCAGTCTGTCAATGGCTTGTAATGAGGGAAAGACTCTTAACAATCGCTTATGACTCCTTTGTGCTCACACCCAGCCTTGGCACAGTCTGAAAAGAGGAACAACGCAATGAATAAGCACGTTAATAACAGGTTCACTCCAACCGTCGGTCAGTGGTTTCTGCGTGCCTTGTCCAAGGCTGGTTTTCAGGGTCTCCCCGTGCAGATTTATCTCTTGCTGGCATTGGGCTTTGTTTTTTCGCTCGGGAGAAACATCGCGTTTCCGTATCTTGCCATGTTTCTGAACGGAAAAGTCGAGAACGGCGGGTTGGGATTTGATTCATCCCTTATTGGCTCCATGCTCATGATAGGCGGCCTAAGTTACACCTTCACTCTATTAGCGGCGGGAAGCCTGTGCGACAGATTTGGAAGAAAGACAATGATGATCGCTTCCTTAATTCCACAGTGCCTCATGGTAGCTGCCTTCGCTTTTGCCCGCAGTTACCCCGAGTTCCTATTTTTGTATGCGCTGACCAACATAGTAGGCGCTTTCTATGACCCAGCCTACAATGCAATGATCGCAGACTTGGTCCAGCCTGAGAGACGCGAAGAAGTCTACGGCCTAGGCTACATGACAGGCAACATGGGCACCATGGTTGGACCGCTTGTCGGCGGCATCCTAGCGAGCGAAGATGGATATTCCGTGCTATTCCTGTACGCTGCTATCTTCGCTGCTGCAGCCACAGTGGGCCTCGTGCTGCTGACCAAAGAGTCTAAACCCAAAGACATCATCAGCATAATCTCTTTTTCTCAGTTTGCTGGGATCTTCAGGG
Organism: Candidatus Bathyarchaeota archaeon; assembly: GCA_963845885.1. Lineage (GTDB taxonomy): Archaea > Thermoproteota > Bathyarchaeia > Bathyarchaeales > Bathycorpusculaceae > DASPPK01. The sequence goes on along the minus strand of CAWJTU010000013.1, from coordinate 69,861 downwards.
ACAAACTTTTCGTGTTCTTCTGTTTCATGGGAGCCCTGACAAACCTAGTGTACACGCAACTGTACGGACTGCTCTCCGTATACATTCAATACATCGGTTTTGAACCGTACATCTTCGGAATTCTCTTCTCGCTCAACGGAGCCATGGTGGTGACTCTGCAAATTCCCATCAGAATGGGCGCAACACGAATCGGCCCAACAAAAGCTTTCATAGTCGCTCAGCTCCTCTACGCCGCAGGTTTCTCATACTTTATGGTTGCAAGAAGCTTTGAACAGTTCATAGTAGGGGCAGTAATCCTGACTTTGGGCGAAATAATATTCGTGCCCGCAAGCTCCGGCTTCGTTGCAAACCTCGCGCCAGCAGACAAGAGGGGAAGATACATGGCAATGCTTGGACTCTTCTTCGGTATAGGAGGCTCAGCCGGCGCACAATTAGCCTTCAGCATTTTTGGTGCACTAGCCAACAAAGAACTCACGTGGGGTATCTTCGGACTTATAGGGTTCATCACGGTAATCGGCTATGCAATACTCTTAAAAATGGCAAAAGACGCCAAGAAGTAACGCTTGGTCGGCAATTAATAGAGCATTTCCTGTACCAGTCCTGCGCAGGCAGGCGAAAACACTGGATTAACGCGCTTGCTTGAGTAAACCCGTAGCCCAAACACAAAATAGTGTTTCATCCAAAGAACTGCGCCACTCAAAACTCCTCTCTCTTCCAAATGTTGTATGGACACTGCCGCCAACAATAACTTCCTCCCTTGAACTGGCAGCCATTGCATTCGAGCCTATCAAACATTCTACGCCTGCTCAAACCTACGATCTCCTCTGCGCAGAAATAGAAGTCAAAATCCGAAAATACCGCTGCAAGTTCCCATTTACACCATGAGTCTTAAGGACGTTCAAGGATAAAACACTATGTTCGATCGATGTGGGTTCTTTAGATCTCCTTCGCGAAGCGATATGCCTTTGAAACTCGTTTGCCGAACCATAACGGCATTTTTGTTCTTTTTGACTACGTAACCGCGCAGGTTTTTACAATTGACGAGAAGTGTCAATCAATATTGCCGAAAGTAAAAACATAAATATGGACAACACTCTTACAGATGCCCATGTCGGCGGAGCAGATTTCATTTGAAACACTCAAAAGACAACTTCACGTCAGCCTGAACGTTCCGCTAGTCATCAAACCCTTTGCGCATATTTAGAACAGTTTCAAACGTAAAAATCCTCCAATTTACCGACAATGAGAAGAAACGCGATGAAAGAGACCAGCAAATTAAACAGACTCATCAGGAGCAGGCACAAACCAGACAGAAGGACCCGAATCCACACCATCGCCGAACACATCATTTCAAAACGGAATCCCCAAAAGAAAGAAGGTAAAAGAGGCAAACGGCAGAAGATTCAGGATAATGAAGACTCCATCCAAGAAACAACCTCATTCGAATCCATCCTTGAAAAAGAAGCCACCATCTACGACAAACTAAGAGGCAAACGAAGCAACATTTCCATGCTAAGACGAAGAATGATGTATTGGCGCCTGTTCCGCTCCTACGGACTGACAATCCAAATGATCTCATGCCTTCTCGACGTGAACCAGTCAACCACGAGAAAAAGAGTGGGCGAAGCCTACCTCCACCTCAAAACAGTCCCTCAGCGCCCTGAACCTAACATCTTAAAACTCTGTTGAGAAAAGTCTGAAACCTTCTGGCGCAACGTTTCCATCTGATTTCCATGGTCATAAACCCACGACTCCCCATCAAAAAGCGGCGGCGAAATCGTCTGCCGACATCTTATTCCCAAATCCTGAATGGCATACTTGTACCCTTTCACAAGGTTCAACTTCACCATCCTTGATAGGACTCCGATGAAATTCCTGAACTCTTCGGGCGGAAGAAACACTTCCACGATGAGACGGTGTTCCCGAAGATTCTTGCCCATCGTGAGCACGAAAAACTTGTCCAAAAGAGATCTAGCGAACCTAGCAAAAGTCTCGTGACTGGGAAAAGTTATCGTGAAGTAAACCATCACCGAAGGAGCGCTACCATAACGCATGACAAAAACCTCGTAGCCTTCAATAAGATTCTTTCCGACCAAATGCTCCTTATAATGAAAACGCGCCAACTGACGACTAATCCCCATATCTCTCGCTATCTCAGTGAGGCTTCTGGTAGCATCCTCTTCAAGCTTCTCAAGCATTCTAATGTCGATTTCATCCGCATAATTGAAATAAGAATCCGCCTCAACCAACGTGTAAGGCAAATCAGTCTCCTGCTTTTGAACCTCATTCACCCAATCGTCCCAAGAAAACACCCACTTCTTAAGACCATCATCAAACCCGTCATGCGTTATACGCCCACCCTGAAAACACGTGGACCAATAAACGTCAACACTCCTGGCCACTCCCAAGTTAGTCAACTCGTGCAGGAACTCTTCCAGCTCAGAACAACGCTCCACCGGCACCGCATAGATTGCCGTGCAACCTTCGCCCAGTCCGTAAGATCGACAATTATAGAGCCAAAACTTGTTGATGAGCAGGCAATCGAAAAGAAGCTGTTCCATCCCAGGATTCGCTTCCGAAAAAACCACAGCTTTCCTTAAACCAATATTCGTATGATAAACCGACGTGTGCATCCTCAGAAAAAAATTGGGGTCAGATTTCATGCGCTCAATCCGCGACTCCAACGTTCTGCGATTGATCCCCAGAGCCCGCGCGACTCTCGAAAGGTTACGTGGACCAATCTCCCACAAAGCACGCAACATTTCAACGTCACGAGTCGTCAATTCCCTGCGCATAATCCTCTACCTAGCCTCAAACAAACCTACTCTAGATGCACTCTTCTCTTCTTAATCCTTACGTAGGTCCTCCAGGCGTGTCAATGGGTCCCATCGGCGTGATTATCGGCCCGCCGCCTCCACCAACCAAGGAAACAGAGTCACCGAAATCATTCCTCGGCATATTCGCTTTGAAGTGCGTTACCACAATTGCAGAGCAGACTGCGAATGAAGCACAAAAAACCATTAAGACCAACGCCAGAGCTTTCAGTTTCACAAAATCGCCTCCTTTTACATTTGACAAGAACAACTGCTACGCTTCATCCAATAAGAAAACTCGCGTGTCAGCAATGAGACACACTATTGTACAATTGGCAAATGAAACACTAAAAAAGGTGCCGAAAGTAAAAATGTTATAAGTATGTCACACGCGTAAGAGATACCATCACAGAGGACGGAGTTTGCAGCAACCCAAGAGCAGAGTCTCCAGCCAAACTGGAACACCCTCAGACAACGCCCTGACCGAACACGCGTGCGAAAACCGCCCCCTTAAGCAAGAAGACAAAAAATCAGAACAATTCGACGAAATGCTATCGGCGGCAATCGACAAAACTCTCAGATACGTTCTCGGAGACATAAACACCAGCGTAGTCTACAACTACCTAGAAAAAAAGGGGTGCAGCCTGAAAGAAATCCCTGCAAACCCCGGCGAATTTTCCACAGAGCTCAGAAATATACTAGGCTCTGGAAGAGGACAAATACTCGGAGCCGCATCCATCTTAGAAGAAACGATTCTTGAAATCCTTTGCAAAGAGTTAGAAATCGATTTAGACATCCCAAAACCAGCACAGTTTGCAGACACGATCAAAAAGCTCAGAAACACATACATCAAGAGAAAAACAACAGCACTCAATAGATCCGATGCGACAACTCGCATGCAATTATGAAAAAGTGAGGCACTGCCACGCACCGCATATCAAGCAATATCATTCAAACATAGAAGCAAAAAACTCAAACAAATTCTAAATCAGAACGTCAGTTCCCACTTGCACCAAGAATCTTTCGGATGCTCATCCGGCGGACAAACCAGACAATTGACTTTCACGTTCGAATTCAGTGTCTTCGCAAAATTCTTCAAGTAACCAAACCGCACATTCTTACACGGAAACTCGGTCAATCCCTTACTCAAACGTGTTTCCTGCGTTCTGCAGCGATCGATACCTAAGACAGCTCGCTTGCTACTTACCTCAATCGTTTTCAACGGCTGATCCAAAGCCCAACTAGACTTTCGCAGCAAATCCATAATCGTCGGCACGTCAGGATTCTCGCCTACACCAAACATTTTCTGCAAAATCTTCGCCTCAATCCCAGCCATCGCATCCCAAACACCCGCATCAATCTCCGTTGCCGCTTCCGCCCCAAACCTTTTCTCAATACCCAAGAAATACAGCCCATCCACTCGCCACAGGTTTCTGATCTGCAAAAAGAAATAATCCAACAACTTCTCAGTCGATAGTTCCTTCAGCATTTTTCGATCTTCACTGCTTCCAACCGGATAATTACTCATACTCAAGCACCAGGAGACTGTCAACCAGTTAATAATCAAACACTAATTAGTCTTTCAGAAAACACAAGCACTGACGGACCTTTGCCAACGTAACTGATCCTCCCCCCTAAGGGCTAAGGTAACAGTTTTGGTAATGTTGCGTGGTAACACACGCATCACATTAGATCAGGAAAACTCTGCCACCATTCCATCAACCGCAAAAGCTTCCTTGAACCCCAACGCCTTCACCGTCTCAATCAACTCCTGCTGCATTGAAGGAACGATTATGCGAAACCTATTTACACCAGCAGCCTCAACCACGCGTCGAGCCGCATTCACAAGCAGTTTCTCGACGCCCAACTTCTTGCCCTCGACGTTCGCGTGTATGAAGCCGATCCTGCCCACTTCGTTAGGAGTTGTATATGAAACCTCAGCATACCCAACAACATCGCCATTGGACACTGCAACAAACTTTGTTTCCTTCGAAGTACGGAAAAAACGCGCCAGAAACCGCGTCTTCAAATTGCTCTTCCTGAAATCATACATCTTCAACCGAACAGGATCCTCCGAAGCCACAACAAGCGCGTAAACCTCATCCAAATCATCATTCCGAAACGGCCTAATCACAACCTCATCAACGTCTACAGGTGCGACAAATGAACCCGTTTCTCCAACAAAATAAACAGAATGCTCGAAAGCTCTGAATCCCAACTTAACATACATGTCCATCGCAGGAACATTCGTCGACAGCACACCCAGAACAGCCCTCACCTTTCCTCTCCGGCGAATATATTCAAGCGCACGTGTCATCAATCTTGTGGCAATCCCTCTCCTCCTGAAATCTGGATCAACCATCACCACAGAAATCGAACCCAATTTCCCCCTATCCTCAACCATCGTCGTACCTACAAGCTTGCCATCAGCTTCCGCAGCCAGAAACTTCAATGGCTTTGCCCCAAACAACCCTAACAATCCGAACAAAAACCTGCCACCCCACCCGAACCAACGGTTAACCATTCCCCTAACATGATCAGGATCAAACCCAGTGGCTGTAAACTCCTCAGCATTACACACGGGCAAAAGACGCAGCAAATCATCCAAATCAGACTTACGAAAATCCCTAATCAAAACATTACCGTTCAGCCTGTTAGCTTTCAAACCCGCTCACATCAATCCAAAAAGCATTAACCATCCTCTTAAAGCTGAGTCTCAACACGTCATCACAAACTGTGACTAAACCTCAATGATGAAATTAAGCAAATCCGCGCGAAGAACGCATGCAAACCCAATTCACAAATAAAAAATGGACTGTGACAAATGGGCTCTACTTGGAAAGCGCGTCGGCGACAGTCAGCGCCCAACTCTTCGCTTTCTCCAGCTCCCCGTCTTTCATGTGCATCTCATTCATCTTCCCTTCCGCATAAGTAACCAACGGCGGTGCAACCGTCTTGAAACCCAGCTTCTTCAACTTACCATCAATCGCTTTCGCCGCGTTCCCACTCAGCATGTACTCTAGCTGATTGTCAAATGCAGCCGCCCGCTTCCCAGAAAACTCCTTTCCCTTCAGACCATCAAGAAACTCCATTATGCCCTTCGACGCCCTAAGATAGATCGTTGGCCCACCAGCAACTAAGCAATCATAACCTCCAACGATAGCCTTGTCAACGTCCTTCACAAAATAAGAATCAACCTCAAACCCCTTCTCCTTCAGCGTTGCCCCGATCGTTTCCGCAACCTTCATCGTCAACTTCGCAGGAGAAACAGTATCATAAACAACCAAAATCTTCATTCAATCAAACCTCAACATGCCTTCAAACTCCCCATCCATTTAATAAGCATTATCAAACCTCGCCGAGAACCCTTGGGAGTAAACTTTCACTTATTCGTGTTGGTTGAAGTGGAGGACGGCTATCGCTATGTCTCTCATGTTAACGACTCCGTCCCCACTAACATCTGCGTTGGCGTCCCAGTTAAACGAGTTCGGCCTCGTATTAAAAAGCAAAATCAGATACGCAATGTCACGCATGTTGACCTTTCCGTCATAGGAGCCTCGTACAGGTCCAGAGACATCACCTGGGACTCCAACGTGAACCGGCGTGCTGAAAACATAATTGTCGTTTGATGCGTTCATATCGCCTGAAAATTCAGCCACGGCTTCCAACGTGTAGTTTCCATAAGCAAAGCCAGTGGTGTTCCACGCAAATGTCAGTACGGCGGAGTTTCCCATAGCCAACCACGTCGTCTGTGTTGCAATGACCACAGAGCCAGCGTAAACGGTAGTGTTGAAGGTTTCTGCAGAAACACCTTGATTCTCAAGGGTTACGTTAACGGGCACAACATTGTTCTTACTGACGACGGTTCGAGGACACTGCAAATCAACAACCGCGACATCTCTGCTGCCAGTGCCTATTGGAACATTCGTTTCAGCCAGTTCAACCAGTTCATGATCGTACGGAAAAATACCAGCAGGGGCGTAAGATTTCCATTCACACTCTATCATCAGCCCTGACACTTTATCATACATAGGTTTGTATTGACTGCCCACGTAGTCGAATTGAATTTGCCAACAATCAATAGCAGCATCAAAGCGCTTGCTTGCATTGACGATGTGCGGTGCATCCCACAGGTTCACCGTTGAACCTATGTCTATGCTTGTTTCGATCCACATGAGATACCATGAGCCAAACCAATCGCCACTGTACACACGCCTATCCATAGTGTCCACAATCATGTTAGACGTGAAAACAATCCCGTAGGGATCGTCGTGGATCCATGACACATTGATTCTGTGTGGCGCCACATAGTTTTGATAAGTGAAATTCCAAGACAAACTCCATACCAAGCTTCCTGACGCATTATAATAGTCAGTAAAATAGTTCGCGTATTGCCCTTCGACTGGCGTGATAAGTGGATATTGAGCTTTCACAAAATCGGTTTTCACGTTGTCCACGGTTATGTTTTCGTTTGGCAAACTAGGCGCGTACCCCGTCACGTTGTAGACAGCGGTGACGCCCGGAGCGTTCCATTGATAGCTCAACGTGTACGAAGTCCCATTCATGAGTTCAGAAATAGCAGCGTAACCAACGAGCGAGTCGTTAATTAGCAACTGAAGATCAACGTTCGTTTCATTATTCAATCCCTCATTGTAAACAGTCACACTTAGAAGAGTGCCTTGACCAGGCTCAACGTAAGATGGCGCTTCTAAACTGACAAACAATTCATGCTCATACCTCGCGCCTAACAGCCAACTCATCAGGTTGTTGGCAAGACGAAGATTATCGGCATAGCCGATGTCGGAATCATCAATAGTTTGCATGTCGCACAAGGCAGCAACCCTTCCTGCTCCCACCTCAGAAACAGCCAAAGCAACTTGACCCTGCCCAACATTGTCCCGGACGAGTCCTATCGCCGGTGAACTGACAAACAACTGTTTGACCGGGTAGCCGAAGTACGCTAAAGACACTCCGTCAGTCACGGGGTGCAAAGTTATGTTGTCCGTGTATCCTGACCAAGTGTGATCAGTGTCACCCCAGCTTATCCCAGCGAATCCTGTCAAGGCCGTGCCAAAGTCACCACTCACCTCAACAACCAAAAAACCACCGCCATCAATCACAAAATCCTGTATCGCCGATACTTCCTCTGGAGTATATCCCGGCATGCCAGGCATTAGGGTCACAAAAATGCTGTAGTTCGCTAGAACGTCTGGCGTAATCAGACTATCTGCCGTATATAAATCGACCACGTAGCCACTGTTAGTGAGATTCTCCACCCACGTGCTGAAATAGCCTATGTACAGACCACGTGGGTCTTGATCGAAAAGAACCCTCCCAACAGGGATTCTGACGTAAACAGTCGTGGTCAACACGTTGTATTCATCAGCCACTTCTCCCGAGACTGGCGGCAAATACACGGTGACGTTGAAAGTCCCTTCGATCAAGGGATTCCACGAAAGGCTAACCGTAACAGAAGTGCCGCTGACAAAACTGCCAATGAGCACTGAATCTGTCAGATTTCCATCTACAAGAAGCTGAACGGCTACGTCTTTTTCGTCACTTGCCCCGAAATTCAAAACGGTCACGTTCAGACGAACATTATCCATTGGTTGAACGTATTTTGCCTGTTCGTAATCAAATATGAGAAGATCATGATTAGACGGGGTTTGTTCAACAGCTTCTCTCGCGTTAACCCTTCCATACCCGTAGTAACTGTCGAATCTTGGAGCCCCCAAATCATCTGCAGTGATCCTTAACTGAGCCCTGACCCAGTCACGGCTTGCATTTGGAAAACGACTCCAGACTAATGCTGCCACACCAGCAACGAAGGGACAGGCCATCGATGTGCCGCTTAAAGAGGTGTAGTTCGCAGAATAGCCTAAATCGTTCAGGTACACGTGATAAGTGGGCATAGTCGAGTAAATGTCAACTCCTGGAGCCGAGAGCTCAATCCAGTCGCCATAATTCGAGAATTCAGCTTTGCCATCGTTCTGGTCCGTAGCCGCGACGGCGACGACTTCATCATAACCTGCTGGATATGACCTGGCGTTCAAATTGCTGTTTCCAGCTGCTGCAATCAGTAGCGCGCCATGGCTGTAAGCGTACTTGATTGCGTCGCGAATTAACTCACTATCTATATAGCCACCCCAGCTCATGCTAATTATGCTTGCGTTCTCATCTGCAGCATGGATAATTCCGTTTGCAAGCCAATCTTCATAGCCAATACCATCATAGGTCAAGACTTTTTCAGCCATAATATGGACCTGAGCTAAACCAGCTATGCCCACGGTATTGTTCAAAACGGCTGCTACTATCCCGGCACAGTGAGTCCCGTGACCACAATCGTCCAGAGGATCATCAACGTAGCTAGGAGAACCGCGGTTAACCCAGTTACGACCAAGCGGAACATAGTTAGACGCCAAATCAGGATGAGTGTAGTCAATTCCCGTGTCGACTATCGCCACCAGAACAGAACTTGAGCCAGTCGTTGTATTCCATGCATAGTTTGCCTCAACCTTCCTTAAACCCCATTGAGAAGACCACTTCGGGTCATTGGGCTCGAATAGGGCTTGAAATTTCACGTCAGGCTCCAGATATCGCGCCAGACCATTCTTGCATATCTCTTCCCTGAATAGAGAAACGTTGGCCTGAGGCACTTCTGCGACTAGTGCAATGGCTCTGTCTTTGGCTGCAACTGTGTTAGTGACTTTTCCTCCAAACTTTTCAACTGTCTCCGCGACACTCGTATTTGCATTTGGAAATTCGTTTACCCCAATAACGAGTTCCGTTGAGTTTCCATCGACTGAAACAAGTTCATCAGAACCCCTGACTCCGCCAAACTGGCTGTTGCTCGAATAAAAATCGTTTGCTAAAGAACACGAAGAGCCACCCGCATATTGAGAAACACCAGCAGCTGACACAGTATCTGCAGCAACAACTCGTGCGACATTCAGATTACCTAGAAATACGGGACTAAGAGATCCACTCACTATCAGAAAGATGATCACCGCAGATATCCAGCGTCTCATCAGTCTGCGACCATCTCCCACCATAAAATCCTAAAGAACCCTTAATCCTCAATATCCTACAGAGGTCAACGGAACATTTAACTCTGCCGAACACGAGACGCGGGACTTAAACCACTAAAGGTTCGAATTCCACTTATTTCGCCAAAGGCACCTACTCAAAAAAATGCAACTTCTAACCTTGCGTTGCATGAATGATTGTGTGGCACAAACGTTTTTATTTACACGTACCCCGCTGTTCCTTTGTGAGCAAGATGAGCAACGTGAATTCTCTCCTTGAAATCAAGGACATCGTATTGAAGAAAAAGATACTCTCAATACGCGAACACTATGACCTAGAGAACGCTACCGGGACCAAATTGGGAGAGGCTGACGGCAATCTATTTCAGTTTCCAGCCAAGTTCGTCGTCATCGGCACTACAGGCTCCGAATTGATGCACATAGAAGGGAAATTATTCTCACTCCGAAGACAGTTCACTTTCTATGACAACACCGGAATGGAATTGGGAACTATCAAGAAAAAAATTGTCAAGCTGATCGGAGAAGAGTACTGGGTTGAAAGAAACGGCGTTGAGTTCATGCGCATCTACGGAAACTTCACAGAACACGATTATCAGATGGAAGTCAACGGAGTTCAAGTAGCCTCCCTGCACAAGAAGTGGGTCTCAGTGCGAGATCAGTTTGAGATCTCGATAACCGGAGAAATAGACAACCGAGTGGTACTGGGAGCTGTAATCGTGATCGAACATATAGAGATCTCCGAAGAAAAAAACAAACACTAAACCGCAACAAAACCTAAGCTCGATTTAGTAAGGTGAACCCATCATGGTCACTCGGTCAAAAAGGCTCGGCTCCCGAAAAACCGACATCTTCCAGCGCAAAAAAGCCGAAGAATCTCTTCAACATAGGAACCTCGAATGGAAACAGACTTTCGACAGTATCCCAGACTTAATCGCTATCTTGGATAACGAACATCGAATCGTCCGAATAAATCAAGCCATGGCAAATCAACTGGGATTGACTCCTGAACAATGCATCGGGCTGAAATGCTTCGAATGCGTACACGGGACCAGTCTACCGCCTGATTTCTGCCCCCATCAAAAGACTTTGCGAGACGGCCGTGAACACACCGCAGAAGTGCATGAAGATGCACTCGGAGGCGATTTCCTAGTCACCACCACACCACTGCCAGATGAAAAAGGACGGAATATCGGCGCGGTACACGTAGCCCGCAACATCACCGAACGCAAGAAGTCCGAAGAGGAAATTGCAAGATTAGCCTCTTTCCCTGCACTCAATCCTAATCCCGTCCTTGAAGTTGACTTTAATGGAAATGTTCAATATCTCAATCGGACAGCAGAAAACATGTTCCCGGATCTCAAGAAACTGGGTTCAAACCATCCATTCCTTACAGACTGGAAAAACATAGTCTCGACACTCAAAAAAGGAAAGCCACGAACATGCAACAGAGAAGCAAATATCAGTGGGAACTGGTATTTTCAGCAATTCTACCTCGTTCCAGAAATCCAACGCATACGCATCTACGTAGCGAACATTGACGATCGCAAGCAATTGGAAGAGAAACTAAGAACCAGCGAACGATTGGCAGCAATCGGCCAAACCGCAGCCATGGTGGGCCACGACCTTCGAAACCCACTGCAAGGAATTGTAGGCTGTATCGCCGTAGCAGAAGAGAACCTGAAAATTATGCACCTGGAATCCAAAGAAAAAAAGCAATTGAAACAATCGTTCAACGTTATGAGGTCGGAAGTGAAATACATGGACAAAATAGTCTCAGACCTCCACGCCTACGCCAGCCCAATAACTCCGCACTTCGTTGAAACAAATCTGCACCGACCAATAAAAGAAGCAGTAAGAGCGTCTTCTATCCCCTCAATCATCGAAGTAATCTCAGAAATCCCTCCGGATCTTCCCAAAGCAAGAATTGACCCGCCCCTTCTAAGAAGAGTGTTCATCAACCTAGTCACCAACGCAGTGCAAGCAATGCCAAACGGCGGAAAACTAACCATAAAAGCGACCGCCGTGGAGAAACTGGATCCCTTGAAAATCAGCGTCGAAGACACAGGCATAGGAATAGCTAAGGAAGACCAGCCTCACATTTTCCAACCTTTGTTCACAAGAAAAGCCAAAGGTCAAGGACTCGGGCTGCCCGCCTGCAAAAAAATAGTAGAAGCCCACGGCGGAACAATCACGTTCGAAAGCAAAATCGGGAAAGGCACCAAGTTCATCGTAACCATTCCTCAAGCAAAAAACAACCAACAAGCCACTTCGTAAAAATGCGGTTCTTTCCGCAATCTTGCCATAACCATCTTCTTGAGTTGTGCAAGCAGATTATTCTAAAGAACAAGAGAAAGAAGTCGGAACGCTATTCCACCCACAATCAACGCCGTGGCAAGATTAGCAACAGATATCACAACCGCAGCCTTCCACTTGAATTCTTGCACTAGAACCGCGATCGTCGACAGACAAGGAAGATACAACATGCCAACCAAAGCCAACGTAATGAACTGAACAGGCGTGAAAGCAAGAGCAAGATTCGTCGTCGCAAAAACCGAAACCGCCGCCAACAAAATAAACTCCTTCCTGACCACACCAAGAATCAAAAGAATACCCGCAAGCACGGGCAAACCAAGCCACGTAACCGTAAGCGGAAACAAAGCATCACTAATAGGCTTCAAAACCCCCACCGCATACAAAACCTGAACCAAAGCACTTCCAACAACATAAGTTGGAAAAACAATGTAAATCAACGACTTCGTCCGAACCCACGTCTGCTTACCTATAACCGACAAAGACGGAACCTTGAACGAATGCATCTCCATGATAAGACCAGTCGACTGCCCCGGAAGAACCTTCAAAGCAATCCTACCCAGCACAAAGATGATCACAATGTCAACCGCGTAAAGCCCGAGAGCCCACCCAGCACCCACAAACGCAGCCACAAGACCAAGAATCAATATCGTTCTGGCTGCACACGGCGCAAAAGTGATCGCAAACGCCGCCAACAAACGCTCACGCCGCGTCTCCATAATCCGACATCCACGAATAGCAGGAACGTTACAGCCATAACCCAAAATCAACGGAATCAAAGCCTTCCCATGCAACCCAATCTTGTGCATCGCACTGTCCATCATGTAAGCCACCCTAGTAAGAATACCAGAATCTTCAATCATAGCCAACATCACGTAAAACGGTATAACATAAGGAACAACCAAAGTAATTCCCGCAACCAAACCACCGAAAACACCGTTCCAAAGAATACCCGCTAGCGAACCATTAAAGGTCGGATTGACAGGAGACAAAAACCTGAGTGCGTCCGAAAACAAAGCGGAAAGAAAACCTCCAATCGCGAAAGTCCACAACAACAACCCCGCTACAACTCCCACAGAAGTCACGTACCCAAACACCCTGTGAGTAGTCAACCAATCCAGCCTCTCAGAAAACGTCGTTTCAACCACACTCTGCTTAACGACGTCCGCAGCAATCCGGTTAGCCAGCGAATACCGCTCCGCAGCGATCACCGCGAAACATTTTTCACGATGCACCTGAGAAATCTCCGCAGCCAAAACGTCAGATTCATGAACAACCTTCTCAGATCGCGCGCTCACTAGCTTCTTGATCTCCGAGTCACCCTCCAGAAGTTTTATGGCAACCCACCTGGCCGGATAGCCCAAACTCATGTTTGCTGACTCAATTGTCTGAGCAAGACTCTCCACTTTCTCCTCTATTTCTGCACCATACTTGAGGCAAATCTTCTCTTCTGGCCTCTTGCTCTGAGCGACTCTGACAGCGGTTCTGGTAAGATCATAAATTCCTTCTCCCCTGACAGCGACAGTTGAAACAACAGGAACGCCTAACAGTTGCTCAAGCTTCTTCACATCAACGACTATACCTTTCTTCTTAGCAACGTCCACCTGGTTTAAACACACGACAAGAGGTGCTTCCATTTCGATGAGCTGAATGGTGAAAAAAAGATTCCGTTCCAAAACAGAAGCGTCAACCACATTAATAACAACGTCAGGATGCTCGAAAGCTATGTACTCTCTTGAAACGATCTCTTCCATCGAAAAAGTCGAAAACGAATAGATGCCTGGCAGATCCACGACCACGACTTTTCGCCCCTCAAAATTAAGCACGCCTTGAGCTCGCTCAACCGTCTTGCCAGGCCAGTTGCCGATGATTTGACTTGAACCCGTCAGATGGTTGAAAACGACGCTCTTGCCAACGTTCGAATTTCCAGCTAGGGCTATCGTCAGGTTTCGATGGTCGACCTCATTCGTTTCGTCACGACGAATTGTCTTCTCGCGAGACGATTTCGCAGAATGCAACCCCATACAAAATCATCGATGTTTTTGCTCATGCCTTTGCAAACAATCAACGAAAACGTTCACGGCGATGTCTTGTCCAAGTGCAACCTTGGCTCCTCTAACACCAACCTCGATCGGTCCTTTGAGCGGCGCAACTCTCACAATGCTTAGGCTGGTGCCAGGCGTCAAACCCATATCCAAAAGTCTCTGAAGAACCTTGTGCTCCCCTCTTATGAAAGAAACCTTCCCTTGGTCACCCTCTCTGAGACTGCAAATAGAAACCAACTTCTCGCCTCTCTTCCCCACCTCTTCCAAACCTTTCCTATGCGTAGCCACACATTCTTCACAGCTAGAGAAGGGCAAATTGCACGCTGGAATGATCTTCTCGTCATCAGGACACGTGTCAGGATGATTCAGAAACCTGCACAATGACTCTTCAGCTTCATCAGACAGACCATGCTCCATCTCACAAGCTTCCGAGTGAACCTTGTCTTTTCGTATCTTCAAGACATCATGCAAAAACCTTTCCAATAGACGATGCTTTCGAGCGATCTTCTCCGCAACTTTGAAACCTTTGTTGGTGAGGTGAGCCCCTTGGTACGGGGAATACTCCACATATCCTTTCTTCGAAAGTTTCTTCATCATTTCAGTCACGCTGGCCGGAGCAATCCTGAAGTATTCCGCAACCTCGCTAGTCGCAATCAGGGTACTGTTCCGAGAAAGAACGTACAATGCTTTCAGATAATCTTCAACGCTTTTAGTTGACATATTGGCGCCGCCTTTTTAGGCACACCTAAATTGTGCTTGCGCGCCCATATAAATGTTTAGGCGCACCTAAAATTTTTCCCTCGCACCAATTCCAAGTTTTGTGGACTTCGACAATACGGGATCTACGAAGAACCGAAACAACTCACTATTCGCCAAAACCAGTCAAGAATTAGCGCATTCGCCTATCTTAGGCTCGATCACGGGGCTGTTTCGCTGATTTCAATAACATCCTGCAAATCTGCATTTTCCTGCTTAGCCCACTCCATGGCAATCAAGGTCGCAAACCCAACCGTCTTGGCGTCCATAACCCGCCAGACCTGAATAAAACGATTCTTCTGATACTCTACACGAAATTTCGCCACGTACTGGCGCAAATCTTGAGTTGACCGCTTCTTTTCCCCGAAACCCAACATCGTCTCTTCAACCTAGACATGCATTCAAAATCATTGTAGAAGAAAATCGCGGTATTAGTTTTGTGAAGACCAAAACAAGATGGAAAATTCATAATCACTATGCATGCATGAAAGAGCTTGCCTCAAGAATTATATGCATTGTTCACTCAACAACTGCAAAATGTGGTCTGAATGACGATTAAAGTCAGATGGTTGGGACACGCCAGCTTCCAAATCAAAACCAAAGACAAAGTCATCTACATCGCCTCAAAAAGTACGGAAAAACAGTTGAAACCACCGAAAAAGCAGACATAATCCTCGTCACACACAACCACGGCGACCACTGCAGCCCCCCAAAGATTCAAAAACTCACTAAAAAAGACACTGTCATCATAGCACCAGAAAACTGCGCCAAAAGAATCAAAGGAAACGTCAAAATCCTCAAGCCTCAAGAAAAAATCACCGTGGAAGACATAACCATTGAAGCAGTTGAAGCATACAACCTCAAACGGTTCAAACCGACAGGAAAACCCTGGCATCCCAAAGGATACGGCGTAGGATACCTCATAAAAACCGAAGGCAAAACGATCTACCACGCCGGAGACACCGACTTCACACCAGAAATGCACCAACTTCACGACATAGACTTAGCCCTTCTTCCTACGGGAGACAAATACACTATGGACAATACTGAAGCCGCCGAAGCTACCATAAGTATCAAACCCAGGACCGTTATGCCTATGCACTCTTGGGAAACAAACCGCGAAGACTTCAAGAAAAAAGTCAAAGCCAAATCAAAAACAGAAATACTCCTGCTACGAGAAGGCGAAGAAATCGAACTGACCTAGCCAGCGAGGAGATCTCAAAGAATCTGTATCAGGAACATTCTGCACCAGTTCTAGGCGTGCATCAGCGTAACCCCGACAGTATATGAATTATAAAAAAGAGCTGAACTAAAAAAGCACGTAGAGACTGCTGTCTTATGGCGTTCCAGTGTTAGCTCTATGACCAAAGTGCATTACTGCACCTGCTATATCTTTCATGTTGCAAACACGATCGCCATATGGATCCACGCAACCGTTTGCGCCGTACACGCCGACCCACTTGGGGTCAAGAGGCTTCGACGTGTCAGGTGCCTTCGCGTTGAAGTGAGCGATGAGGTAAGCGATGTCTCTCATTGCGCTTACGCCGTCTGAGACGCCCACTGTCGAGCCGCTAACGTCGTACCAGCAGTCATCCGCTTTCCACATTGTATAGTAGTAGGGGCTTGGATACATTGGGTTATAGTACCACCCTTTAACCCAGTATTGACAAAAGTATCTCCCTCGCGGATTTCCGAGGGGGAAGCTTGGACAATCGTTATAATAGATTTGCTGCAACTGCTGATAAAGCGCCTGTCTCACAGGACCGTCTGGTGTCATCATTGCTTTGTCCACCAACTGGTCCTTCAATGTGCCCCAACCGTTTGCTGCAGTGTAGCCTTGGTAATAGGCAAATGCTCCACTACAGTGCATGTACGCCCGAGCGAAGTCGTCTGCATCAGCGAAGTCTGCGAGCCATGCTATGTCGAACATCGGCAGGTTGCTGGCGAGGTAGTCGCTGATAGTCTTTGACCAAGTGATCTCTTTGACGTTCACTTTGAACGCCGAACCGCTTCTTCCGTCAAACGTGCTTAGAGCGGTGAAGAAGTCCATGATCATTTGGCAGGCTGTTTGTCCTGGGCTAGCACCCCCGCTGAAAGTTAGCTCAAACGTAAAGCCACTGTTCCACACGCTTGTACCGTTGAAAATTGCTGCTTTCAGTTCTGCCTCTGCCTGTGACAAGCTTTCATAATACGCTGGCGCTGCACTGGCGTTGTAGTAGTCAGGGTATAAGACCGAGTGTTAGAAAGTTGCTGCGGTAATCGAACTCGCCGAAATACACTTCGTTGCCGTAGTTTGTGTAGTTGAACGAATATGCAAAGGCTTTTCTGACGTGCGTGTCGTTGAAAAAGTCAGATGGAATGCCGTTGGGGAAGCTCGCTGTTCCGATGTATGAACTTGCGTTGTTGATCGCCAAAGTGAACATGAAAATGTCCGTCTTCAGCGTCGGAACGATGTTTGAAACGGTCTTTATCGTTGGCGTGGTAGGCTGTCTTGTCACTGGATCAATGAGCTCAAACATGTTGCCTCGTGGCACAGCGCATGAATCGATGATCCCGCCTAAGAAGTCAGCTTTCCTCGTTGTCCAATTTGCAATATAGTCTATTTCAATTGTGTCAAAGTAGCTGTTGCATCCTGATGCTGGCCAACCCATCCAGAAGTCTGGGTTTCGCTGGAAAACAACCTTGTTGTTGACGTGATCAACTGTCTTCAAATAGTATGGACCTGAACCACAGTACGACGTTGGTGCAGGTACGTCCAACCCGCCATCTGATGTTCCCGCATGCAAACCACTGCTGCTGAGACCTGAGCCCTGACTAGCAAAATCGATCCACCAATCAGGCATCGGTCCACCATATCTCGCCGTGTTGAAGAGGTATCCGTCCCAGTTGCCCTTATCAATGAAATATTTGCTGCTGTAAATAGAACCCCACGTGCTTGCGAGATTCTGCTTGAAAGCATTGTCCGGAAATCTGCAACCAACGTTAATCGTCAAAGTGTTAGCGCCATAATCGCCTACTATCGCGTCGTTGATGAGATGAGCCAGCTCCATCGCTGTTGAATTGAGCCATTTGGTGTGATCTGGCACGTCAAACAACGGTTTGTCAAACATCCAAGGCGGATAACCAGGCTTGTCGAAAACCATCAATCTCTGCAAACAATAGACCGCGTCCTTCAAGCCGAAAGTATCGTAAACGCTGCCATTGGAATCATAAAAGTTAATCGTCGGACTCGTACGAATATTGAAGACGTAGGCGCCTCTCCACAACTGCATCGTCACAGAGGAGCTGCCGCTAACCGCGTCAACAGTCCAAGTGCGCCACGCCGTTCCATCGGTCAATCGAACAATGTCGCCGGAATGGAAGCCGTCCAGAAACTCGTCAGTCCAACCCGTAACCGAATAGGTATTAGTTCCATCCGTCCACAATGAGCCAACTGGATCCAGACCTAATGTGGATGAGTTAGCAACGGTCATTGTTATGTCCTGTCTAGAAGGTACATTCGTCGCCAACACGGGATCAAATTGGAAGTACAGTTCACCATGGAAGGCTATCAGGTTCTGATAAGCATTAAACAAGAGCTCCCCGCTTGAAGTGTCATAGGCGAACACAGGATCAGCGTCAATAGGCCCCCAACCGACCGCGCCCTCAACGAACTTGCTTGTATCGATCGGCGGCTGAGAAGACAGACTCACCGGCAAAAACAAAGAAACAGACAGAACACAAATCAAAACCAAAACAACACATAATCCTAAAATCTTCCTCATTCCAGCCCCCCAGATTCTAACGAGTTCAAACCAATTCTTATCACTTGCGGTTGACACTACAGCTTCAAAGAACTTCATCTCATATTCTCTTGATCTCACTTAAACATGGAGACTGCATTGGCCTACGGTGTTCCAGTGTTGGCTCTATGGTTGAAGTGAACTATTGCGGCTGCTATGTCTTTCATGTTGCAAACGCGATCACTATAGGGATCTACGCAACCATTTGCGCCGTACACGCCGACCCATTTCGGATCAAGAGGGTTCGCGTTGAAGTGCATGACTATCCACGCTATGTCTCTCATGTTAACGACGCCGTCAGAAATTCCCGGAGTAACGCCGCTGACGTCGTACCAGCAGTCATCCGCTTTCCACATCGTGTAGTAGTACGGGCTTGGACACATAGGATCGAAGTACCATCCTTTGACCCAGTACTGACACCAGAACCTGCCCTGCTTATTGGGTACGGGGAAGCCTGGACAATCACTGTAATAGAGTTGCTGCAATTGTTGATAAAGCGTCTGTCTTGCCGGGCCGTCCGGCGTTAACACTGCTCCATCCACCAGAGCATCTTTGGTGCTGCCCCAACCGTTATCAGCAGTATAATTCTGATAGTATGCAAAATCTCCGTTGCTGTACATGTATGGTCGGCAGAAATCCGCCGCGTCAGCAAAATCTGCCACCCAGCTAATGTCGAACATCGGCAGAGCGCTGGCAAGGTAGTCACTGATAGTCTGTGCCCAAGAAATCGCTCCGACATTCAACTTGAACGCGGGACCGCTTCTTCCGTCAAATGTGCTAAGAGCTTGGAAGAAGCTCGCGATCATCTGGCAGGCTGTTTGTCTCTGGGTGTTTCCTGTGTTGTATGTTAGGTCAAAAGTGAAACCGCTGTTCCACACGCTCGTGCCGTTGAAAATTGCGGCTTTCAGTTCTGCCTCTGCATGTGCCATGCTTTCGTAATACATTGGCATAGTAGCGTTGTAGTAGTCTGGGTATAAGCCAGATGCTAAGAAGTTGCTACGGTAGTCTGACTCTCCGTATAACACTTGGTTGCTGTAGTTTGTGTAGTTGAATGAATAGGCGAATGCTTTTCTGACGTGGGTGTTGTTGAAGAAGTCCAATGGAATACCGTCGGGGAAGCTTCCTGTTCCAACGTATGAGCTTCCTGACGAGATTACGAATGTGAACATGTTCGAGTCAAACGTTAGCGTGGGAGCTAGGTACGCGACTGTCTTAATATTCGGGTTTATGGGCTGCTTTGTGAAGGGATCGAGAAGTGCATAACCCATGGTTGGTGTGATAATGCACGTGTCAAGGCTGCCCGCTAAGAAACTGTTTTTTCTGTCGTTCGGGTCAGCGATGTAATCTATCTCAACCGTGTCGAGTTGGCTGCTGCATCCTGGTGCTGGCCAACCCATCCAGAAGCCTACGTTTCTCTGAAAGACTACTTTATTGGCGACGGAGTCAACGGTCTGCACGTAGTATGGGCCTGATCCGCAGTATGATGTTGGTGCAGGCACATCCAAGCCTGCATCGGTTGTTCCTGCGTGCAGAGTCGAGGCTTTCAGTCCGAGACCCTCTCTGTCCCAAAGGACCCACCAGTCTGGTTCTGGTCCACCGTACAGAGTTGTTTCGAACAGGTTTCCGTCCCAGTTGCCCCTGTCAATGAAGTATTTGCTGCTGTAGATTGAGCCCCAAGTGTTTGCAAGATTCTGTTTAAAGGCATTGTCTGGGAACCTGCAACCAACGTTAATGGTTAAAGTGTTAGCACCGAAATCACCAACAATTGCATCATTGACCAAATGAGCCAGCTCCATCACAGTTGAGTTGGTCCAACCAGTGTGGTCTCTAACGTCAAAAAGCGGTTTGTCGAACATCCATGGCGGGTAGCTTGGTTTGTCGAAAACCATCAATCTCTGCAAGCAATAGACCGCGTCCTTCAAGCCGAAGGTATCGTAAACGCTGCCATTGGAATCATAGAAGTTTATCGTTGGACTGGTATGAATATTGAAGACATACGCGCCTCGCCACAACTGCATCGTCAAAGATGAAGCGCCGCTGACCACGTCCGCAGTCCAAGTGCGCCATGTAACTCCATCAGTCATGCGAACAACGTCACCTGAGTGGAAACCATTCAGCGACTCGTCAGTCCACCCTGTCATTGTGTAGGTGGTTGCTCCATCTGTCCAAGTGGAACCAGTTGGATCTAAACCGATTACGGAAGAATTAGTAACGGTTAATGTTATGTCTTGTCTTGTCGGCACGTTCGTTGCCAACACCGGGTCGAACGCATAATACTGTTCTCCATGGAAAGCAATCAAGTTCTGGTATGCGTTGAAAATAAGCTGTCCACTTGCGGTATCATAAGCGAACACAGGATCAGCGTCAACCGGACCCCAACCGATTTCACCGGCAGTCAATTTGTTCGAATCGATCGGCGGTTGCGAAGATAGACTCACAGGCAGGAATAAAGAAGTTAACAGAACACAAATCGAAATCAAGATAACACATAATCCCAATAGCCTCCCCAATCTCAACATCCCCAATATCTAATGTGTCCAACAAATCCTTAAAACTTGCGGTTGGTTTCGTAGTCCAAATAACACCACTCCAAGTCGCCCAAACGCTTTCGCCAGAATCAAAAGGGCTCCAGAAACCATGAAAGCCGAAACGTTAGTAGGATTTTGGCAGACCCAACACATGCTCACCTATAAACGCGAGAGCCATTTGATGAGTCACCGGCGCAAGCCTGATCAGATTCACCTCTCGCCACCAACGCTCCACATCATAATCCACAGCGTAACCATAACCTCCAAAAGTCTGCATCGCATGAAAAACAGCTTGAAAACCAGCTTCTTCCGCCGCAACCTTCGCCATAGCTGCCTCTGCACCGCACGGCATTCCTATGTCGTAGAGCCACGCAGCCTTGTACGTCAACAACCTAGCAGCTTCAATCTTCGCCTTCGCCTCCGCAAGCGGAAACTGCAATGCCTGATAAGAGCCAATAGGAGCTCCGAAAACGTTCCTCTGCTTAGCATGCTCAATTGCCTTCTTCATCGCAAGAAGTCCTAACCCCCCAGCAGCACCCGAAAAAGAAATCCGCTCAGGATTCAGAGTGTCAAGTATAAGATACCAACCCTTGTCCTTTTCACCCAACAGATTTTCTCGAGGAACTCTCAGATCGCTTAGGAATACGTCGCAACTTTTCGAATAGTTGATACCATGCTTCTCAATAGGAATAACTTCTACCGTAGGATTGGGCAAATCCACAACGAAAAGGCTAAGACCAAATGTCCTCTTCGGCGCCTTTTCCAGAGGAGTCGTCCTCGTGACCAAAACCATACCCTTGGCTCTGTCAGCACCTGAAATAAGTGTTTTCCGTCCATTGACAACATACTCGTCCCCATTCTCCACCGCTGTGGTCTGAATGTTAAGAGTGTTCGTTCCCGCATCTGGTTCCGTGAGACCTAGACAGAACTCCATGCCCTTCACAATCTTCGGCAAATATCTCTCCTTCTGGTCCTCATTTCCGTGCTTGCAAAGGGACAAACCCCCGAAAACCGAGGTAAGACACAGAAACCACGTCCCAGCAAACCCACAGCTTTCAGACGTCAAGGTTTCCATTGCCAAAAGCATCTCAGACATTCCCATCGCGCCTCCTCCATACTTTTCAGGCACGACCATGCCCACAAAACCAGCGTCAACTAACGCCTTCCAAAAATCAACAGGGAACTCGTGATTCTTGTCTTTATTCCGCCAGTACTCAGGATCAAAATCCTTCGCTATGTCACAGGCCGCTGCTACAATCATCTTCTGTTCAGAGGTCAACTCAAAGCTCAAGAGTCACACCGAGCAATTTACACATGAGACATGTATAAAAGAATACTCCCTCCACAAACTGTCAAATATCCCTGTGCTGAAGACCAGCAAACAAAGCATACGTGAGGACCAAATTGCGTTTGAGCGCTAATGCATCGAAACATATGCTTGCCATCTCACAGAATCTAGGCGTCGGTTCATGAAAAACGAAACTTTAACTATTCTACCCGTCGAGTTTAGTCTAGTGTGAGGAGAGGAAATCCAAGTGGCTCGTCTGTCAACTCTCAAATTGACAATGACTGCAACCATTCTGCTGGTCGGAATTGTATTCGCTCTCTTCCTCGGGATTCTGATGTACATAATCAGCATCTTCTGGCAATTGCCCGTGCTAGAAATGTATGAGGCGGCAGCGATAGGCTCAGCTTTCTTCATTTTCGTCGAATATCTTATCGGACCATCAATTGTCTGTGCCGGCATGGAACTTCACTATTTGCATCCCGGCGAAAACCCTTGGCTAGAAAACACCGTCAAGAAACTTGCAGACAAAAGCCATTTTCCAACGCCGTCAATCGCCATCGCTCAAGATGAAACACCAAACGCATTCATCTTCGGACGAACCGCAAAAAGCGCAACTCTGGCAATAAATTCTGGTCTGCTGAAACAGCTGAATCAAACCGAAGTTGAAGGTGTCATCGGACACGAGTTGGGACATCTCAACCACAAAGACTATCTCGTTATGACTGCTCTAGCAGCGGTTCCTTTGCTTGCCTACTTGATCGCCCGTTTGAGTTTTGACGCCATGCGATACGGTCGATTTCGGGGTCGAGGAAAAGGAGCTGGACTCATTTGGGCAACGATACTCGTTTCTGCGGCAATCTCCTATGTTGCTTATCTGATTGCACAACTGTGCGTTATGAGACTGAGTCGTCTGAGAGAAAATTATGCGGATGCCTATTCTGCCTACCTGACGAGTCAGCCGAGAGAACTGGAAAGTGCTCTGACGAAAATATCTTATGGATTGTCGCTTTCGCCCAATCCTGCACACGGTGCAAGGACTCTATTCATCAGCGACCCAGCCCTCGCTAAGCAGGAATGCCAAGACATACTCTGCAACAAAGAGGAATACGATCTCGACAAAGACGGCGTGCTAAACGAAAGAGAACTTGAGCTGGCTATGGAAAAAGAGGCGAAGAATACTTGAATGAAAATAAACAACCTGTTTGCAACGCACCCACCGACATACAAACGGATTCTGCTTCTGCGAGAAATCGACAAGGAAATGCAAAGCGGAAAATTCGACGTTGACAACGTCTACATGCACATCTGAAATCTTTTTTACATAATCGGAACAATCGATTACTCATTTAATAAATCAGACAAGGATAATAAGAACTCACCTTCATTCCAACGGTTTCCAATGGACCAAACGCTTATAACCGCAGGAATTGAAACCAATTCTTGAATTCTCAGGTGCATCTTTATGACGCAAGAAAAAACAAAAACAATAACCCGAATACCTGCAATGCCTCTAGCGTTGATGCTTGGAACAATCGGAGCGGTCTTCGGTCTTATAGGCGGAATCATTGCCGCAGCATTCTGGGCAACGATATTTCAAGTCGCCACATCAAGCCCTAGCTACACTGGCCCATCATTATCCTATCTAGGAATCTTCTTCGGAATAGGAGCAGTAATCACGGCTCCAATAGCAGGATTCATAAGCGGACTGCTGCAAGGCTTGATCGTCGCCGTACTCTACAATTGGCTCGCTCCAAAAATCGGCGGAATCAAACTCCAATTCGACTGAGTTAACTGCCACTGCAACAAAGTCTGTTTCTCTGCGCTTATCGGAGACCTTGTTGTCAAACTGCTAAACAATTAATAGGCAAAACATACATCTTTCAAAACAACACGGGAATCCAGATGCTCGATCAACTCATCAAAACAGCCATCCTTGGACTTATCCAAGGCCTAGCCGAATGGCTCCCGATCTCCAGCACAGCACACCTCAAAATCGCAGAACACTTTCTAGGCTTGACAACCACGCCATTCTTCAATCTGATCCTCCACCTAGGAACACTCATCGTCGTCGTCTTCTACTTCAGAAGAGATGTCTACAACATCCTCAAAGCCTTGGTACGTTTAGATTTCAAAAGCGAATATGGAATACTGATACCCCTAATCGTCGCAGCAACGATTCCTACGGCGATAATCGGACTCATCTACGTGGAAACCCTCGAAAACACTCTCTCAAACTCATCATTACAGCTCTTAGCGATAGGGATAACCTTCCTCATCGGCGCTAGCTATCTCTTTATTTCGAAAATCGGAAAAGAAAGAGTGCAAACCATCTCCTACAGAACAGCGGT
Source organism: Candidatus Bathyarchaeota archaeon (assembly GCA_963845885.1). GTDB lineage: Archaea > Thermoproteota > Bathyarchaeia > Bathyarchaeales > Bathycorpusculaceae > DASPPK01. Next base: position 44,945 of record CAWJTU010000013.1, on the reverse strand, counting down.
GATAATGGGCATCGCGCAAGGACTAGCTATCTTCCCAGGCCTCTCAAGAAGCGGAGCCACAATCTCAACCGCCATATTGCTCGGACTAAAACGCGACCAAGCCTTCAAATTCAGCTTCCTACTCTCGATCCCAGCAATAATCGGAGACGCGGCAGTCGAAGCTTTCCACGACAGAGGACAACTCGCCGCAGCTGTCTCAAGCATAAACACAATAGATGTTTTAATCGCCATTGTCATCGCAATGGTCGCGGGCTATGTCGCCATTAGAATAGTCTCAAAAGCAGTTAGATCGAAGAAGTTTCATTACTTCGCACTATACACATTCTCACTCGGAATAGCCCTCATAATCTTAACCCTAAGCGGCTACTAACCACTTGGGCGTACCAGCGAGAAAATCCGTCAGAAATGCGGCGAACAGTTTGTTTTTGCCATAAACCTCGGCAATTTCCTCGTTCACAAACACGCCGAAACCTTTCTTCATTACGTGTGAAAGCCCTTCAGCCACGCCTGCATTTTTGCCGCCGTCCTTCAACTTTTGTTCAAGCAATTCACAAGCATCAGTATGTTTCCTCTTGACCAGCACAACCCACCTTCCATCTTCAACATAAGGTCCACAGACGGTTCCTGATCTGCCTGAATGCTTTGCGACAAACCGTTCAGACTCTACCACTCTATCTAACGGCGGTCCAAAATGAAGCTTGACTGATGAAACCCAACGAGTCTCCAACTCAAAAATAAACAAGTTCAAACCCTTCTCATCACTCCATGGAGTATCACGTAAAACAAGAAAATCATTCAATTCAACCAGCTTCCGTAAAGATCTTTGACTCTTGTACAGCTGACCCCACAAAACATCAGGAACCACGCCGATCCTGCCAAATCTGACAAAGACAATTACGCTACCACGCTTTCTCAACTCACTCTTCATCTTGCCAAGAGAAAACGGAACCGTGTTAGGCGGATAAAAGAAATCCAAACGCGGATTCTTCAAAAATGCCTGCGAAGCTGCAACGAAAGTAAAAAGTCTTTGTCTTCTCACAGCAGAGGCAACGTTCCGAGCCTTATCGACCGGGTCAACAACCACGAGAGTTTCTTGAAACAACAAGTCCAAGTCCCTTCGTCTACCCTCAAAAAGCCGTTCAATATCAATAACTAACCTTCGTTCGCATCCAGCAAACGCCTGAACAACCCTCAAAAATGACCCATAATGCAAAACCAACAACTCACACAGGTAACCGCTGAAACCTCCAGTCTTAATCTCCGCACCGTACGTACCGATGCCCTTCATGAACTTCTTCAGCAACCGAACTTCATCCCGCATGACGCTGTCCAAGCGCCTGTTGATGAAATCGGTGTGGTATGGCGTTCGATCGGTAGCGCTCAACCAATTCATGGGTTTAGAATCATAGCACGGGACAATATTCACACGCACATGATCAACAAAAGCCTCCAAATAGGGATGATCAGCAAACCTCTCTACCTGCCTAGAACCTTTCGTCGCCTCTCGTGCAACCTTCAAACAAACCTCGCCCAGTTTAGCTCGTGGAATACTGGCGGGCACACGCATAAACACGTCAACATCTGGCTCACGACTCAACCACGTATCCTTGGCAACCGAACCTTCAACGCGCACGGTGGCGTCGACACCTAGGCGCTTCGCCGCACGGCTGACCTTCCTCTCCAGCTTCTTCGCCAACGACCCAATTTTCTTCCGCTCAGCAGCGCCTGGCGTGACCCGTTTCAAAACAACAGCAAGAACAGTCTCCATCTTATCCATCAAAACGCCTTTCAACCCGGAGGACAAAACTCCTTCAAAGTCGAATAAACAGGACCCGTCGGACGCAACTCGCTCTTCTTCAACCTAAAACACTTCGCGTGCACAACACCAAACTCAAAATTCACGTTATCAGTGATGAACTTCGCCAACTCCACCTTATTCCGACCAGACCTAACCCGCGCAATCGTCAAGTGCGGACTAAAGCCCTTGGGATCAGGCGCAAAACCCAAAGCCTGCAGGTGTGGCTCCAACTGACTGAAAATCTGACGGAGATCGTTGGCTCCCTGAGTAATACCAGCCCAAACTACACGCGGATACCGGACATCTGGAAAAGCACCAACACCGTGAATCTTCACGTCAAACGGCGTAAACTGTAACTTCTGCATGTCCAGAAAAATCTTCTCAACCGTCCCCTCCGAAACATTGCCGAGAAATCTCACCGTGATATGAATGTTCTGCGGCTCAACGACCTTCAGGTCCGCACCAATTTTAAGCAATAACCCCTGAACATCCACTAGCCTCTTCATCACAACCTCACTGTCTATATCGAAAGCGAGAAAACTTCGAATAGATTCCATACATGACACTCCACACTTTTTGACTGTTCCATTTCATAAATGCTTTTTAACTGTAAAAAACTATCTCCTCTTCAAAACCAAAACGGGAGAAAGCGACAGTCGACAAACTAGTCCTAGCCTTAACAGGCATGCCAGGATCAGGCAAATCTCTAGTCGTGAACATCGCCCGTCAAAAAGGGTACGAAATCATCACCATGGGCGATGTCATCCGCGAAGAAACCAAACGTCAAGCACTCGAAAGCACGCCCGAAAACACTGGCAAAATAATGCTCGAACTGAGGCAAAAGGAAGGACCAACCGCTATAGCAAAACGCTGCCTACCCAAGATAACGGCAACACACAACCCAAAAATTCTCATAGACGGTATACGCAGCCTCGATGAGACAACTGAATTCCAAAAACACTACGCCAAATTCACACTAATAGCCGTACACTCATCGCCCACAACAAGGTACAACCGACTCCACAAGAGAGGGCGACCAGACGATGCCAAAAACTACCAGACATTCCACGAAAGAGACACACGAGAACTCAGCGTTGGCTTAGGGAACGTAATAGCAATGGCCGAAGAAATAATCATAAACGAAGGACCAATGGAAACGACCAAACAAAAAATCAGGCAAACCCTCGAAAAAGTGGAGCAAAAATGGAAAAAATAACCATACACATCGAAGCCGAAATCAACCCGACCGAAACCGAGCCGAAAGTACGCGAAGCAATAGAAAAAATGTTCGGCCCCATGAACACGCAAATCAAACCACAACACAAAGGAAGCCTGATCCAAGCAGACACATCAGATCAAGACGCACTAACCAGATTCCACAACCTGCTCCAACGCGAACACATCCGCGCAGCAGCTAGAACCGTCTTCCTCAAAGGAATGGACAGGAAAATACTAAGCTTCTGCCTCAACAAACAAGTCGCGTATGCAGGACATGTCTCCTTCTCTCAAGAACAAAGTGAATCGCCCCTCGGACCCATAAGAGTCGAAATAAGAACCGAAAACCCGAAGGAAATAATCGAATACCTAACTCGCATGTAACAAAACAAAGGTGTGGACGTGCAAGAAAAAGCAACGATAACAGCAAACGGTGCCGTGCTTCTCGGCAAACATCTAGCATGTGATGCCTATGACGATAACCGTCCTTTACGAGCTGTCACGCACGCCCACGCAGACCACATGCAGGGACTACCCCAAAGCCTCAGAAAATGCGAAAAAGTTCTCATGACCAGACCCACCAAGGACCTCATCGACGCCATGCAAGGACCAAGCTACCTCAAACGCGGACACGTGCAATCTTTAGACTACAACCACACAATACAGTATGAAGACGATCGAATAACCCTCTATAAAGCTGACCACATCCTCGGTGCAGCACAAGTATGCGTTGAAGACAAAGAAAACAGGCGCATAGTCTTTACAGGTGACTTCCGTATAGACGAGACTCCTGTACTTGATTCAGACATCCTTGTGATCGAAGCAACATATGGAAGCCCGCATTGCAGACGTAGATTTCACAAAGAAGCAAGAAACATGCTTGTTTCACTCGTCGACAAGGGACTGAAACAAGGTCCAGTCTATGTCTTTGGCTACCACGGAAAAATACAAGAAGTAATGCAAATCCTCAACAATGCCAACATAAACGTACCCTTCGTGGTACCAGAAAACGTGTTCCACATCAGCAGAGTGTGCGAAAAACACGGCATGCGTTTGGGCAAACTGATGCTCTCAACGGAGCTCGAAGCCTTCGAACTCTTCGAAAAAAACACACCCTATATAGGATTCTACCATATGCACAGCAAAAACAAAATCGGCCTCGACAACTTCCGCATAAGCGTCAGCGGATGGGAATTCTACACGGCTATTCGCCAAACAGGCGAAAAAGAGTACCTCGCAGCACTAAGCGATCACTCCGACTTCGACGGACTCTTAGAATATGTCCGTCAATCAAAACCCAAACTCGTAATAACCGACAACAGCCGAGTACGCTACGGCGAAACCTTAGCAAAAGAAATCCGAAAACTTCTAGGAATAAACGCTATAACCCTACCAAAAAGCAGACTACTATAGAAACGCCGCTCAGAAAATCCTCTCTAAGACAACAATGTTGACACTACTTGCACGAACATGTGTTACAAACTAAATCTTATGAATAGTGAATTCCCTATAAGAAAAATAAGGGAGTGCGACCCGCGAATCAGGATAATCCCCTTTTCGACTCCTTTCTCCCTCTTGGGTTGCGGAAGCACTCCCGAGCCCCTCTAGTCTCTAAGAACGATCTTTAGCAGAAAAGATTTCAAAAAACAGCTTATCCGATCTGGAAGCATCTCATTTGAATCGAAGCTGCGAAACCCTTTCATACGCCTTACACATCTAGAATTGATGGGGAATGTCTTCGACTTTCATTGCACAAGAATTCTTTGAGAAAGCCAAGACATACGAGCAGAAGTACGAATGGCTTGAAGCGGCGAGTATTTATGAGCGGATATTATTGTCTGGATCGCAGGACGCTTCATTCATTGCGGATGTGTGGGAGAAAATTGGTTTCTGTTACAACTACGCATCTAGACAAGCTGTTAGCGTAGAGGAATTTCTGAAACTTCGGCGCTCTTCAGCAGAAGCTTACAAGCGTTCGGCAGATCTACTTGAGAAAGGCGATTCGCTCGAAAGCCAAGGAAAAAAGGCCCAACGCAAAGCACTTGCTGACTTTGTCAATTCATGGCTAGCATCGTCCCCTCTCGAGAGGAGAGCGATGCTCGACGAATGCATTAGACTAGGAAAAGAAAGCTTGGAAAAATACAAAACAGCAACGGAGGAATTGAACTACGGAAAAATGTGCAATGATTTGCTGCTTTGTTTCTTTGAAAGACTTTGCGTCGCATCTGACTGGAAAGAATTAGGAAAAATAGCAGAAGAAGGCGTCAATTATGGCCTTGACGCAATTGACGTCCTATCAAAACTCGGAGATCAGAACGAGCTACTCCGAGCGTATTTCACTGCCAGCCTACTGAACTGGTACACAGCAAACTTCACAGAACAAGAAGAGAGAGCACGCAAAGAACTCTCACAAAGGAGCCTTAGCTATTCAGAGAAAGCGCTTGAACTGTCAAAACAGACAAATTCTTCTTACCTGATTGCCATGGCTAACTGGGCAGCGGCCTTTGCTACAATGATCTTCACCGAGAAGGTCGAAGATGCCTTTCGATACGCCGAAGAGATGTTGAAACAAGGCACTGCTGGGAGAGACAATTACTTGAGAGGAGTTGCCTATTACGTCCTCGCCTTCGTAACAGATGCGAAAATGATGAGGGAAGCAGACCCTGACCAAAAGAAAAACGGACATATAAAGATCATCGAATACTCAGAGAACGCAATAAACTGCCTCCAGCCAATCTGTCAAGACTACTTCATAGCAGAAACCTATCTTTTCTACGTTGAAAGCTATTCGACCATAGGATCTGACGTCGATGCCAGTCCAGATGAGAGAAGAAGGATTCTGAGAAAAGCGGTGGAAGCAGGGCGGAAAGGACTGGAACATGCGAAGCGCTCAGGGTCTAACGACGCATTGGGTTCTACTCTCCATGCCCTCAGCAAGGCATTACATTTTTACTCTAATCTCGAAGTGGATAAAGATGAGAAAAGGAAGCTACTTGAAGAAGCCTTACTCTACAGAAATGAAATCGTTACTCTCATAGAAACAACGTTTCCATCAAATGATTGGTTGACCGGAGTGAACAAGAACTATTTAGGACTCATAAAGCTAGACCTTTTCAAGGTTGAAAACGAGAACGAAAAGAAAACAGTCTTGCTCAAAGATGCAGCAGACGACATAGAAAAGAGTGTTGCAAGCTGCAAGAGATGGATTCAGTCTCGCCCGGTGCCGACGAACATTGCGGCTGTGGCAGCCTACGAAGACTCTCTTGGCGGAATCCTAGACGAACTTTTTCTATTGACTAAAGATGAGAAACTCGTGCAAAAAGCAATTGGAGCATATGAAGATGAAGCCAAACTATCAAAAAGGATAAACTTGCCAAGCCGCGCCGCTGAATCTTATTGGAAAGTGGCAATTAATTGCGATCATCTGGGTCAACATATCAAAGCGGCAGAACACTTCGGAAATGCTTTTGTCGAGTACAGAGAGGCGTCTCAAAGAATTCCTCATTTCGCGGAATTCTATCTTGACTACGCCAGTTACATGAATGCGTGGGGCGAGATTGAAAAAGCCAAATCCGCCCACGAGCACGAAAACTATTTTGACGCAGCAAAACACTACGAAAAAGTAGCAGCAATCCTTGAACCCTCAAAGTTATGGAGTCACCTGTCTTCAAATTTTCTAGCATGGTCACTTCTCGAAACAGGAGAAGACCTGAGCAGAAAAGAGAACCACGCTGAATCAATCGAAGCTTTCAACAAAGCAGCAAACCTCTTCGAAGAAGCTCGAGGAAATTTTGAGCAAGAAACTGACAAAATCGAACGTTCAGACGAGAGAAAAAAAGCAAATGAACTCTGCAAAGCATCACTTCAAAGAAAAGACTATTGCATTGCAAGAACGAATGTGGAGGAGGCAAGAATTGCTGACAGAAATGGCAACCACTCGGAAAGCGCCGCAAAGTATGAATCAGCAGCCATCACGCTTGAGACGATACTCGAGAAGGAACCAGATGAGAAAGACATAAAACAAATCGCTTCTATGTGCCGCGCTTGGCAAAAAATGAAAACAGCCGACACAAAGCTCTCGCCAGAGTTCTACCGTGAAGCATCCGAGCTATTTCTGAAAGCCAAAGAACACAGCACGAAAGACAAGACCGCAATGCTAGCTTCTGGAAATGCCGCCATCTGCAAAGCTTTGGAACATGGAACCGTGTTTGAAGCAACAAGGGAAAGAAGCGACTTCCTAAGAGCTAAACAGTGCCTTGAGAACGCCGCAGACTGCTACCTCAAGGCTGGTTTTGACAGTGCTTCCGTATGGACGAGCGCCACGGAAATGCTGCTAGACGCAAGGAACTACGTGACCAACGCGGAAGCAGAAGTCGACGCCAACGTGAAGATTAAAACCTATCTGCTCGCAGAAAAATGTTTGGAAAGATCAGTCGATCTTTTCGAAAGAGCCCATTACACTGGCCGAAAAGATGAGGTCCTGAAGCTTCTCACCAAAATGAGAGAGAAACGCGAGTTTGCCCTTTCGCTAGGAGAACTGCTTGTCGTTCCAACAGAAATGAACAGCACTCACATAATATCGACGCCCAGAATGAGCGTGGAGGAACCGATAGGTCTCGTAAAGTTCGAACGAGCATTCATTCAAGCAAACCTTGTGACCCATCAAAAAGAACTTGTTGTCGGTGAAACCCTCAATTTGGAAATCCAACTGGCCAACCTAGGAAAGGAAACGGCCTTTCTAATAGGCATCGAACGGTTGATTCCTGAAGGATTCGACGTAGTCGAAAAACCCGAGAAAACCCAAATGAGCGACTCAGGCCTCAGCCTCAAAGGAAGAAGATTCGCACCACTTGAAACAGCAGAGATAGAACTAAAACTGAAACCCAAGAAAAAAGGAGAATTCAAACTCACCCCTGAGATCAAATATATCGACGAAACGGGCGAACACAAATCATACGAGCTTGAACAGACTTGCATCACCGTCAAGGAACTCGGGATCAGAGGCTGGCTAAAAGGTCAAGCTTAGATGTTCATCTGACGCGACGTTTCGATTTCTCATTTGACTTCACTTCTTTCCATGAGTAGATGCAGTATGCGTCCCCCTTCGACATGCTTTTCGTCAGGGTCATCAACATGTTCGGGGCAAAAACCACACTGACGCCGTTGTCGCCTTCAGTAAGTAGGTCACATAAGTCGGGCACGCGCTTAAGAATGCCTAACTCTTTCCAAGTCTTCACGTAAGGACAGAAATTAACCTTCAAATCAAAATTCTTTTCATCCAACTTCGCATGTTCCAACCGGAAAACTGCGTTGTCGCCGACTATAGCACCTTCAACTGGGTATCCGTATTTTGCCAGAGATTTAGCACCCTTTCTGAAGGCACCAAGTTTCTTAGCGGTTTTCTCAGCTTGCCACTTGCCGACGTTGTAGACGGCTTTCTTGACCAGCTTCCTACCCTCATCGCCATACTTTTCAATAAATTCGGCGATGATACTCCCGACCATAGCACCCCACATCTCCATAGTCGAGTCAAGAAGATTCTGCAACCGTTCGACTTCTTCGTTTTTCTTGACCAAATTCTTCTCTCCGACACATCAATCACCGATTAAAACGATATAAGAACTTTCCCCGTAAGCCACCGAACCAGCCATCGAAAAAAACCAAACGAGCCAAGCGTCATCCAGAAAATGCTAAATATACGCAGCGAACAAACGGTGATCACGAGAGGATGAACGAACAAGAAAACTCTCAATGCCCCTATTGTGGTGCGTCAATATCAAAAACGGACAAATATTGCAAGAACTGTGGAAAAGTTCTCATAAAATACTCTGACTTCGCCCAACCGCAACCACCGCAATCAGCGTGGTCGACACCGATCCCACCACCTGAAGAAACATACGAAAGGAAATATTCGATGCTCCAACGCTTCTATAAACTAGTTTTTTCGCCGTACGAAGCCATGAAAGATATAGGGCGTGCCCCTGATTACGGCGGGCCGATTATCCTCGTCACACTCAAAATCATCCTTTTTGTTATCGTCCTTAGCGTTGCCTTACAAAAAATCCAGTTGGTAGGCGACAGCAGTATTGTCACCCAAGTCTATGGTTTCCTCTCTGCATCTATCGCGATAGGCGCGATAATCGCCGTATTCCTGCTTCTAGCGTTTTGGCTGATCAAATCTTTTCTCGTCAAAATCACATGCGATAGCGGAAGTGGTTGGACGTTTGCCACGGCAGCATCAGCTACTGGATACGCATACATCGCAGACATCATCTTCGGGATCACAGGTCTGATTGCGCTGTATATGTTGATCCCATCAATAACTATCAGCGTAACCGATGTTACAGCGGCAAGGCAGGCCCTCGCCAACTATCAGACCCAAATATTCTGGATCCGACTATTCTTTTTTATCCCGTTCAGTCTCGTAGGGCTACTCTGGAAATCTTGCCTCGGAGGGATTGGCACAAAGTTCGGAACGAAGGAAAAAGCCTCAATAGCCTTAGGCTTCTTCGTTTTCTTCGTCCTTGCACTGCTAGGATGGTTGATATCCTATGTCGCAACAGGAAACATCTAATCTGGATCTTTAGAGGATTCAATGAACTTGGCGTCCTGTTCCGCATCACAATCGAAATATATCATTGGGCACGAAAAGTAGATGTAGGAATTTTCATGTCACTGAAAGAAAAAGTTGCCGTCGTCACAGGGGCAACAGGCGCACTAGGCAAAGTCGCCACCAAAGCTCTTCTTGAACAAGATGCAAGCGTCGTCACAACTTATAGCAGTACAGAAAAACAAGAGGAACTCAACCAATTCGTCGGCGAACACTCTGAGAAACTAATGCAGATCCAGACCGACGTAACTGACGAAGCCAATGTACAGAACCTCATGCAAAAAGCATTCGAAAAACACGGCCACATTGACATTCTTCTTAACATTGTCGGCGCGCACACGGGCGGAGCAGAAGTAGCCGATCTGAAAGTAAGTGATTGGGACTTCATGATGAACGTCAACCTAAAATCCGCGTTCCTTTGCTGCAAGACAGCTCTACCTTACATGATAAGACAGAATTATGGAAAGATCATCAACATCTCCGCAAGACAGGCAATCGAAAAAAGGTTCAGAGCGAAAAACTGTGCATACGCAGTCTCCAAAGCGGGTGTACTTGTATTAACTGAAACCATAGCCGAAGAAGTCAAGAAATACAACATGAACGTCAACTGCATCGTGCCCAGCACCATTGACACCGAGGCTAATAGACGAAACATGCCCGACGCGGACTTCAGCAAATGGGTCAAACCAGAAGATATAACCAAAGTGATTCTGTGCTTGGTCTCAGACGAGTCCAAGGTCACCAGTGGAGCAGCCATCCCAGTCTATGGAAAAGCGTAGAAATGCTAGATCCACCCACTCAAATTTGACGTGGATAACATGGATTTTCACTAGCCGGATTCCATTTTAGGATTTACAGGTCTCCCCTAGCAATATGACGCAACTCGTGCTTGAGAATTTGGGTAAAACCGTGATACGGGCTCGCCCGAATCAAGATAACATAGTCAGTATCTGGGAACTCGTCAGCATTGAATATACAGGCGTCGGTTCCTCTGACTGTGAGAACTCTTCCCCATTCCATCAGCTCCCTCCGCACGTCCCCCCAGCACTTCCTCCGCTTAATGATCCTTTCAAAATCACTGTCCTCTAACTGAAACGCCTTCACCTTTGGGAACGGTTCAACGCTGAGCGTCTTCCATGCTGAGGCAAGCTGCTTCGTAGGAATCTCCTTTGCTTCTACCTTCAGCCCTTCAAGTGTGATCACAGTACATCTGCCTGTCCAGTCACTCCAACTGTTTAGTTCTGTAAGAATTAAACAATTTTGTACCTCTAATCAACAGTCACACAGCAAACTTTCCGATCTGCAAGCTTGTCGAACAGGCATAGACGAATCATCCTCACCGTTTATAAACGCCGAACAGTTTGTCGTCTACATACGACAAGGTGAAACGAATGAACGAAAATACTAGGAAGAGTCTCAAGATAGCCGCTGTAACTGCTATTGTTTTGTTGGCATTAAGCGCCATTGTATTCGTCTACGCAAACACACACAACGGTAACAACGCGAGCGATGATCAACAGCAGACAAACTTGCAAAACATGCAACCATTCATATCCAACATCACTAACATGTCTCCTGACCAGCTCAAAGAGCTACAAACGTTATGCAATCGTCCTCAGTTCTTCAAAAGGCTACTTCAGAACGCCACGCTCTCAACAATTCAGGGAACAGTAGCACTAGAGTTCAAAGGCATGCTATTGCTCGATACAAGTTCAGGGCGAACAACAGTTTTGTTGCCCAAAGAATGGAGTGTAGGCAGCGAGCTCATAGGCAGAGACGATCTGTTCAACAGCACGTTTGCAAGCTCAGGTTCGGATGTCACAGTTAAAGTACTGAAAAGTGATGTTTTCACTAACGCGAACTTTACACTTAACGTAATGGTAGGTTATGAAGCAATCAACGCAACTGGCACACACGCATATGCAGTGCTACCCTTCAACATAGTACCAAACAGCTAAAACCAACAGGGCAACTAGTCACCACTCTCACTCTTTCTTTGTTTCAAACTCGATACCGTTACTGCAATTGATTGAAAGAGCGTGTTCGTCAGCTCTAGGGCTCGATTTCGCCTAAACGTTAAAAGGACATTCATCTCTTCTCTCACGAGTAGAGGAATAATCATGCCCAAATCATCGGCTATATCAGGCTTCTACAAATTAGCACCAAAAGAACGGCTGAAAATAATCAAAGAAATCGCGGGATTAACAGACGAAGAAGCCACCCTCCTCCAAAACACTGGTTCACTACCGCTCGATGTTGCCGACCGTATGATAGAAAACGTTGTCGGCGCCTTCCCAATTCCACTCGGAATAGGACTGAACTTCCTCATCAACGGAAACGACTACCTGATTCCCATGGCCATCGAAGAACCATCAGTAATCGCCGCAGCCAGCTACGCGGCAAAAATGGTCCGCGAAGGTGGCGGCTTCCAAACGAGTAGCACAACGCCAATAATGATAGGACAAATCCAAGCCGTCGGCATAAAGGATCCCTACGCTGCAAGAATGAAAGTCATACATGCGAAAGAAGAAATCCTCAAGAAAGCCAACGATCAAGACCCTGTTCTCGTGAACGCAGGCGGAGGCGCGCGTGATCTGAAAGTCAAAGTCATCCAAACAAAACAAGGACCCATGCTCATAACCGAACTGTATGTCGATTGCCGCGACGCCATGGGCGCAAACGCTGTAAACACAATGGCTGAAGCAGTCGCCCCACTAATAGAAAGAATAACAACTGGACGCGTCTACCTGCGAATAATCTCCAACCTTGCAGTGAAACGGTTAGTCCGCGTTTCTTGCCTTGTGCCCAAAGAATCCGTTGGCGGAGAGGAGGTTGTAGACGGCATCGTCAACGCTTACGCCTTCGCCGCAGCCGATCCCTACCGAGCGGCAACACATAACAAAGGAATCATGAATGGAATAATAGCGGTGATAATTGCCACAGGAAATGACCACAGAGCCATCGAGGCTGGAGGTCATGCCTACGCAGCTATGGATGGGCACTACACGTCGCTTTCAATTTGGGAGAAAAACATCAACGGAGACCTTGTGGGTTCTATGGAACTACCGATGGCGGTCGGGTTGATAGGCGGAGCGGTGAAAACCCATCCGATAGCCAGAATAGCCGTCAAAATCCTGGGAGTCAAGTCAGCAAACGAGTTCGGCGAAGTCCTCGCGGCTGTTGGACTCGCACAGAACCTCGGAGCGCTGCGTGCCCTTGCAAGTGAAGGAATACAACGCGGACACATGTCTCTGCACGCGAGAAACATAGCTGTGATGGCAGGAGCCCAAGGCAAACAAATCGACGTCATCGCCGCCAAAATGGTGCAAGAAAGAAAAATCCGCGTAGATCGAGCCAAAGAGCTACTGGACAAGTTCAAAGCGACTGGCAAAAAATAAAAAGCCCAAGCCAATGCTTGTACACACGGCGATAGACAGTGAAGATAATCCCTGGACCAGCATCCCAAGAACTGGGTCAAAAACTAGCCCAAATCATGAAAATTCCAGTCACACCAGTTTTTCTCAAAACCTTCCCAGATGGAGAATCATATCTCCGCTTCGAGACCGAGTCACTCAAGAATGAAGATGTCATCATTGTTCAGACAACAAGCCCTCCCCAAGACCAAAGGCTTCTGCAATTGATGCTCATGGCAGATAACGCGAAAGACATGGAAGCACGGAGCATAACAGCGGTTGTTCCTTACTTTGCTTACAGCAGACAAGACAAGCGTTTCCTGCCCGGCGAAGCCTTCAGCATAAAAACCATCATAAATATCCTTGCAGGCTGCGGAGTGGATAGAATAGTAACCGTCAACGCTCACAGCCCGAGCGTTCTGAAAACCTTCAAAACCCAGTGCTCGATCTGTCAGCCATACCATTGTTGGCTGAATACTTCAAAACAAACAAACTCGTACAAGAAGCGCTCTCACTATCAATGGGAAAGAAAGCCATAGGCGTTGCACAAGAAGCCGACAACATCTTACACGGAGGATACGATTATATATCATCAAAACGCGACGTCGCAACAGGCAACGTGACGCTGGAAGACAAACCCTTGCCTGTCAAAAACCGCGATGTCATAATTTTCGACGACATCATAAGTAGCGGCGGAACGATGGCCAAAGCCGTGAAACTCGTGAAAGACAAAGGCGCACGAAAAATCTATGCGGCTTGCGTCCACCCACTCCTGATTGGCGATTCACAGAAAAAGATAATCGAAAACGGAGCAAAAGAGATTATCGGAACTGACGCGGTTCCGAGTCCAGTTAGCAAAGTTTCCATCGCACCGCTTCTAAGCAAAGTCCTCGCTTAAGAGGAGCAAAAGAGTGGCAAACCTCTTCTTCTTCCTTTCAGGCGAACATCCTGATCTACCTGTTTCTGAACTCAAAGCGATACTCGAAACCGAAGGCTATCCATACCAAACGATTGAGAAATTGGATCAGGTTTTTCGAATTCAATCTGACCCAGAATGTGCAGAAGCGCTGAAACGTCGAGCAGCGTTCACCAGACTCGCAGCAATAGAACTATTCATCTGCGAAGCAAAACTCACAACCATAGTCAAGACACTGCAGCAAACGCACCTCGAAGAAGTGCTTGGAGAAGACCAAACATTCGTGGTTCGCATAAAACACGTAGGCACGCATTCCGCAGAGATTGACGGAATGAAACTCGAACAAAAACTCGGAGAAATAATACTCCACAAGAACCCAAACACCAGAGTCAAACTCCGCAACTCCGAAAAGACATTCCTGGGAGTACTCACGAGTGGAAAACTGGTCTTCGGACTCAAACTAGCTGAAATTCCTGCAACACCCTTCGTTGAAAGGCGTCCAAGAAAAAAACCCTTTTTCCACCCATCGGCAATGCCTGCCAAACTAGGCAGATGCATGATCAACCTAGCCAAACCTCGAGAAGGCGAACTGGTCTTTGATCCCTTCTCAGGAACAGGCGGTATCCTGATCGAAGCCGCATTCATCGGCTGCAGAATCTTAGGCTCAGACATCAAGCGCCGAATGGTGAGAGGAACAATCAAGAATCTGACCCATTTCAAGATCGATGCTGAAGGAATAATGTTAGCAGACGCTCGAAAACCGCCAATTAGAAAAACAGACTGTATGGTCTGCGACCCACCCTACGGAAGATCGTCCACTACCATGAAAAGCACGACAGAACAGATAGTGACCGAAGTACTTCCAGCAGTTCACCCGCTTCTGGAAAAAGGAAAACGAATATGCATAGCCACACCCAAGACATTGAACATACAAAGAATTGCAAAACAATCAGGCTACAGGCACGTAGAATCGCACTTTGTATACATACACCGTACACTTACAAGAGAAATAGCAGTGTTTGAAAAAGCGTGACACCATGAGCATTCAAGTAACGTTCCTCGGAACGGCAGGCAGCATCCCAACGCCAAAAAGGAGTTTGCCGGCTGTCCTGATCAAGCGTGAAAACGAACAAATAATGTTCGATGCAGGCGAAGGCGTCCAGAAACAGATGATTACAGCGAAAACAGGTTTCAACAAGAAAATGAAGGTTTTCATAACCCACATGCACGGCGACCATGTCCTAGGTCTGCCAGGGCTACTGCAGACGATGGCACTTCTCAACCGCGAAAAGCCTTTACAGATCTATGGACCGCCTGGAATAGCAAGGTTCCTTGAAAGCATAAGGGAAACTGTCCAGTTCGTCCTCACTTTCCCTGTGGAAATTCGTGAAATTCGAAAGGCAGGAATCGTGTGCGACGAAAACGAATACTTCGTTCGTGCAGTGCGATCAAACCATTCGATCGAAGGTTTGGTCTACGCATTTGTTGAGAAACCACGCCCAGGGAGATTCTACCCAGAGAAAGCCAAAGCACTTCATATTCCAGAAGGAATCTTGTGGTCAAGACTTCAAAGAGGCGACAAAATCAAACTGCCTAACGGTCGAACTGTCAAACCCACTGACGTTATGGGCGGACAGAGGGAAGGAAGAAAAATAGTATATACAGGCGACACTCGACCCTTTTCAACTCTCGTAAAATTGTCAACAAACGCAGATCTGCTGATACATGATTCGACTTTGGGCGACGACTTGGCAGACAGAGCTGAAGAGGATGGACACTCAACACCGAGTCAGGCTGCCAAGACCGCAAAAAAAGCCAAAGTGAAAAAACTGGCATTGACCCACATAAGTGCAAGGTACGCCGATCCATCAATACTATTGAACCAAGCTAAAAAGACATTCAAGAACACTATCATCGCAGAAGATTTCATGAAAATAGAAATTCCTTTTTCAGAAGAGTGATCTCAACCTCTGGATACTCTCTGATATGTGCTCGATCGATTCTATCATCAGCACTCCTTCAAAACGGCTCATCTTCATTAGCTCTGCGAAACTGTGCCAATTGATGTTTCCGTATCCGATGCCTAAGTGCTGGTCATTCTTTCCCAAATTATCGTGAACATGCACGTGCACGAGTTTGTCTGGAAAAGCTCTGAGAAAACCTTCCAACTCACCGGTAACGTTCGCGTGTCCCGTGTCCAAAGCCAAACCAACATTCAGACCGGAATCACTATAAAATCTCCTAAACTCTCCAACGGTTTTCAAAACGAACGGTTCCATGATGTTCTCCACGCCTATCTTGACTCCCTGATCCTCAGCGAACTTAACGAGCAAACGCACAGACTCCAAATTCTGAAACCAGTCCCCTTCTGGATGAAAGTAACTTATTCCAGTCATGAGACCAGGGTGGAAAATCCACATTTTACACTCTAGAGCAGCAGAATTAATGATAGAGTCTTTGAGTCTGCGCAAAGTGGCAGTCAATATGATTCGGTCCTGGACAACAATGTTTATACCCGCAAAAGGCGCGTGCACCGTGAACTCAACACCATGGGAAACACCAAACTCTTTCAGTTCCTCGGCACGTTTCTTAGTCAAAGCGTGATAGCCATCGTCGACAACCTCGATGTATTTCACGTCATTTTCAGGAATCGCCTTGACCATTGCCTCAAAAGGCTGACCAAGAGTGTAAAGCATGGAAACACCGATCTTCATATCCGCCAAAGTATTCACCGACCAGTATACTGAGATTACAAGACAGCACTCAATCGGATATAATAACCCCACGTGAGAAAAACTGGAATTGTTTAGACTGGCTCCTATCTTCTTTCTTGGCACAAGACATTCTCGTGTGAGATAAAACCAAGAAGTTCCGAGACGAATTGCCGAAACTCTTTTCAGCGCGAAAATTCGTTCTATTTTCTAGGGAGATTGATGCAGAGATCACGATTACTCTTATTGGGAATTCTCTTAGCAGCAGTTGTTGTCGCCTCAACAGTTGCCTACTTCGAAGTCCAGAATAACTCGCCGAAGACAGTCTTTGAAGTCAAGCCTATAACGATGCCTCAATGGGAAGCTGGACTTGAGAAACCCGCCCCCTACATCAATATCTCAGTTAAAAACACTGGAAGTAAAAATCAGACAAACGTAATTGTGAAATTGTCTGGAGGTTTCACCAATTCCACGAACGAAGTGCCCGACCGACTGTTATTAGTGGAGACGAAGATAATCGGTGTCATTGTGCCTGGAGAAACAGCGACGACAACAAAGATTTTCGATTTTGGATGGTATTTCTTTTATCGAATCGAAGTCTCCAGCTCAGACGGAACAAACGAAACGTTCAACCAATGGGTATCATGGCGTTCTTGGGATATGCCTCCTCCACCAAGCTAGTGCAAACATTTGATACTTTTCTTGGAAACAATAACTTTTCTGGCGCTAGCAAAATCTCGCACTATTAGATCTGTGGCGGAATTCTGTTCAAAAGCGTGCGTATTATGGGAGAATCTAGAGCAGTCTGAAATTCGAGTTAATGTTTGAGGTTGTTTTCAATTGATGCGCCCGCAGCCCAGCGGCTATCTCCACAAACTCCCTCAACGTAGAGTTCGCAAACTCGTACGTAGGTGTCCCGAACCTCACACCGTGACACGCAGGATCGACGTAAACAAACACTTTATTGTTTCCTAAGGAAAAGGCGGCATCATTAGGCAAACCATATTGAGGTTTCATGAGAATCTTGAAAGGCCAAATCTGGCAGGCTCTGGGCTTCATGTTCTGCAGCCCGCAGTAACTAGCGTACGGGCCAGTCTGCAAGAAGGCACACGAACCATCAGTTCTTCGCCTTATGAACAGTTTATCCAAGCCCGAAGCCGTATGTTCGGCACCGAAGTACTTCACTATTCCTAACCATTCATGAAAATTAAGGACTACGCTGTACAGTCTACAGCAATCCCCGCATTGAATGCATTTCCAGTTTGCAACGTAACGCCACGGAACAAAATCCAAATTATACGTCACTAGGCAAGATTCAAGAATAAGCGTCTCTTATAAAATCTGCTTCGCAAGAGGGCGTAGCTTTTCAAAGATGTTCGAAGGAATCTTCGTTGCTTTCCCCGCCTGCTTGTCTGCCGCCACGATCACCAGATGTCCGATTGCCAGCAAATCTCCTGAGGACTTGTTGGTTACTTCAAACCCCAGTTTCAAGACTTTTTCCCGCAACTCCTCAACGGAAACCACAACTTCTAGCAAATCATTGTAGTGTGATGGCTTCTTGTATTGACAGCAAGCTTCAACTCTCGGAAACCACAGGCCACTCTCTCTAATATCTACAAAAGTGAAGCCTAGAGAAGCGTAAAATTCTTCTTCAGCTCTCTCAAAAAACCTGAAGTAGTTGCTGTAATGCACGACACCTGCAGCATCGGTGTCAACCCACGCAACTCTGAACGACGTTTTGAAAGATTTTGTTAACATGCACTTCAACTAGGGGCGTTTGTACAAATAAATCGTGTGTGAAGGGAACCCGAGAGTCTGGTTCTCACAGTAGTTGATGACCTTCAAGGGTTTCCAGCCAACAATCTCGTAATCATGAGAAACAATCCTCACACCCCGTTTCAACTCGCACTCCAGTTTCGGCTTGATTTTCTCATTCGCACTGGTCGTCAAGTACAGAAAAATGACGTCGGCCGAAGTCAAATCAGTCTTGAACATGTCTCCATTGACAATTGTGATCCGATCCTGAAGACTCTGCTCATAAACGGTGCTCAACGCCTTTTTTGCAAGATCCTCTCTGAGTTCAACGCCGACAGCCCGTGCGCCACACTCTTTTGCCGCCATCAATACAGTTCTGCCATCGCCCGCACCCAAATCAAAGAACACCTCGCCAGCTTTCAGCTCAGCCAACGCTAGCATTTCACGCACGACCTGAGGCGGACTGGGAACAAAAGGCGCAATGAACAATTCAACGTGCCTTCTTTCGATGTTTTACGCTTTGTTAAAGCAAATGCCCATGTTAGTTTAAAGACTTTACGCGTTTACGATACATATGTCGCCTTCTTAGGCTGAGGCTGCCTGGCTTCTCCGCACTTCAGACAACTTTGGGCACACAAATCAAGATATCTCACTTCATCATCTGCACTTATAGCCTCAGCGGCTTTGCGACACATTTCACTGGGCTCGTCACAACCCTCTTCCTTGCACAATTTGGAAATTGACATACAAATCTCCTTGACGTCCTTAGGTTCAAGGACCGCACGGTTTGTACGGACGAGCAGACAGACTTCTCGAGCCAGAACGCAGGTTTTAACGTATTTGATCCGTTCAAGAATCTCGTCATGAAGCTTCTTTCGACTTATTTCCAAGATGTGTTCCTCGCACTAACCGTACGTGCTTTTCAGGCTCAAGTAGTTTGCAGCTTGATTTAAAGCTTGTTTATCGAGACTAACAAAGAACGACAGAATCAAGTTCCAGGAACTAGACTTACCAGAATCTCTTGCTCAGAGCTTTGCGCTCAGCCTCAAGGACCAACTCATAGAACTGGTCATCCACTTTAGGATGTTTCTCAAGAACAGCCCTGATATCTGATGGCTGAACCTTCCTCGCGGACAAGGCAATCACAGCGGCCTTCCCGTATTTTTCAATCAACTTGCCGGTTTGCAAAGCTTGGGCATGAAGCTTCTCTTCCGCTTTAGTCAACTTCTGACCTTGCTTTTCAACAAGCGGCAACACTGTCTCTTCGTCAACCTTCAGGATTCCAATCGTTGAAGCACCACATCTGGGGCACTTCGGTTTATCAGGCAAATCCTTGATCTTCAATTGCTCACTGTAACTCCAGCAATTCGTACAAACAAAACTGCTTGTCTCATACAACAGTCTTGCTTTCGCCGATTCAACCAGCACGGCTCGCATCCTTTCAGGCGGAATCAAATCTGTTTTCATACTTATGCGTTCAATGCCCAAACGAGCTATAGGAGTCGCAACACCTCGCGTTTCGACTTCAACAACGTGAAACTCGTCCTTTCGCAGTGCCCCAAGAATTTCAATCAATCTTTCAAGATCCAAATCTTTTGTAAACACTTCTTTCAAGGCTTCATCATAGACAGGGGTTCCCTCGAAACTCTTGACCAACTTCTGAAGACTCACACTGCTAAAATCAGCCCACTTCTGCAAAGCACCGAAACGATGCGCCACATGAATCATCCGTCTCTTAAACAAACCAGTCTTCAAAGTAGCGTTGGTTAACTTGTCCTGCACAGTTTTTTGCGACATGGTCTTCATTTCATCGAACAACGCGACGACCTGACCAGCCTTCACATTCCCCATCGTCTGAACAAAAATCCTGTAAGGATCATGCTGAACAACTGCTGTGAAACCCATCTTGTCAGAAAGCAACTCACCCAACAACAACGCAAGAGCCCTATTGGCAAGGGAACCAAAGTTACAGTGGATCAGAACGAACTCCTTCCAATCCTCCACAATGATCCGTTTATCGGTTGGCGCAGGAAAACCAGCGTTCACGTGCTCAATCGTTTCGTTCAAAGCCCTCAACAACGCATCCTTGTCCGCTGGATACTTCTCACTTAGCTTCTCTGCTATTCTTTCTGTAGAAGCGCCCTTCCTGAACTGCTCCTCAACAAATCCTCTGATCAAACCTACTTCCTGCGAAACCATGAACGGAACAGGAATCTCCTCACCAATCCAGCTTGGAATAGCTCCAGTGGGATCATCGATGGGTCTGACGTGAACCTTCTCTTCCGAAACAGTCTGAATAATCCAAGGCGAACCACGTATGATGAACTTTGTCCCGGGCTTACCGAACTCAGCCATAAATGCTTCGTCCAAAACTCCGATTGCCTGATCGTTCGTTTCGTCAACGACCAGAAATTGCTTCTCCACAGGAATCATCGACAAATTATCGAAATAATACTCAAACAGAGCCTTGGACTGCCTTGGTCGCAGCACCATTTTGTCTTCGAAGGAAACCCATGCAAGCCTCGGAAAACGGCCATGCATGTACTTCAATACTTGCTCAACATCTTCCTCGTTCAAATCGGCGTAAGGATAAGCTTTCTTGTAGATTTCAACTATCTCTCCGAAACCAAGACGCTTGTTCTTGATCAATAGACCTGCGATCTGATGAGAAAGCACATCGTAAGGCTTGGGCGGAATGCCCACAGGCTCCAAATCCTCTTTCAAAGCCATCTTCGCTATTGCCATCGACTCAAGCGCATCATCAGAATCCAATGCAACTATGATGCCATCAGCAGTTTTTCCAACACTGTGTCCACTGCGACCGACACGCTGAATAAGCCTAGTCGCCTGCCTTGGGCTCATGTACTGAATGACCAAATCGATCCTGCCAACGTCAATTCCCAACTCGAGAGAACTCGTACAAACGAGCCCCTTCAATGCGCCGCTCTTCAAACCTTTCTCAGCAGCCAAACGAGAAGGCTTCGCAAGCGAACCGTGATGGATGGAGACGGGAAAATCCATGTCCCAAACCTTGAATCGACTCGCCAAAACCTCAGAAACCGCACGAGTGTTGGTGAATAGCAGCACTGATTTGTGTTGACTGATGTAATTCTTGATGATTCGTAACCTGGCTGCAACTTCGGGGTGAGTGTAGAGCTGAGAAGACAATCGCACATCATCTTCATCCGGCTTTGGAAATATGACTTTCAACCGCATGATTCTTGCCACAGGCACACGGACGATTTCGACCTGCCTCTCAGTGCCGACCAGAAATTGGGCTACTTTGTCGGGAGTGCCAATCGTTGCAGACAAACCTATCAACTGAAAATCTCGCCCGATCATCAGTCGAAGCCTTTCCAAAGCCAAGGCCAACTGGCTTCCGCGTTTGCTGTCCGCCATCTCATGAACTTCATCAACAATGACCCACCGCACCTGCTGCAGATGTTGACGCATGATCCAGCCTGACAGAATAGCCTGCAACGTCTCAGGAGTCGTGATAAGAATCTCAGGCGGTATCCTCGATTGACGCAATCGCTCTTTGGTTTCGGTGTCACCGTGGCGTACAGCCAACTTGATGTCCAAGTTGTTGCACCACCACTCAAGCCTCTCAAGCATGTCGCGGTTCAATGCCCGAAGCGGAGTAATGTACAGAACTTTGATGCCTGGAGTACCCTGCTGCCCTTGGAGGAGCATACTCAAGACCGGCAGGAAAGCAGCCTCAGTTTTGCCCGTTGCGGTAGGTGAAATCAGAAGGACGTTCTTGCCTTGAAGAATCAAGGGAATGGTCTTCTCTTGAGGCTCAGTCGGCTTCGAGAATTCCTTCTGTTCAATGAGCCTTCGAACCGGCTTAACAAGCAAATCAAAAGCATTTTGAGGAGACTCTTTCAACGCTGACTGACCTTCGGTGGCAATGGGAATAAGCATGGAATCCTAGGTAAAAGCATTGTCCCAAAGAAGAAGAAGAACCATCAAGTCTATGAAGTCGTCAGAACGTGAGGTTTACACACGAAAAAGGAAAAAAGAATGTATTATTTGGATTTGGTTATGTGCACACCCTTCATCAGAACATAGGCGCTGAGACAAGGAGGATCAACTTCACCCCACCAATGCACGTGCTGCCTTTCCTTTGAAACTGCTACAATGTTGCCAAGCATGGTCATCACGTTGTCACTTATTCTCAGGTCCTTCAGAGACTGCTTGATTTCGCCCTTGTCTATTCGGAAAATGCCGTCTCTGGGAATAGTTGAGAAATCGCCCTTAGCAGAGTTCTGGAACCGCGTGTACCAAGTGTTGGTCAGGTAAAGCCCCTTTTTCACTTCACTAAAAAGCTCATCCTTACCCATGTCGCCAGCTTGGAGTTCAATGTTCCAAGGACCCGGACTGATTATGCCAGCGTTTGCGGTTGTCTTTGTCTTGAATATTTTCGCGGTTGAAGTGTTGTGGAGATAGGTCTTTAAAACGCCGTGATCGATGAAAATGTTTTCTTGAGTTGGAACTCCTTCGTCGTCGAAAACTCTGTTAGACATCGAGTAGGCAGCTGGATTGTCTTTCAATGTCACAGACTCTGGTGCAACTTTCATGCCGAGTTTGTTAACGAACACCGATGTTTGAGTCATAACGGAAAACGCTGAAGCCATTCCTCCCCAAACGCCAAGCAGTGAACCGAAGATCAGAGGGTCAAACACCACATCGTAGACACCTTCTTCACCGAGTTTAGGATTCTTCGCCAGTTTTGCAATCATGCCTGCTTTCTTACCGGCTCTGGACGGTTCAAAACCTTTCAATGTTGAACTGCATTCAACTCCGTGTCCAGAAGCTTCTCTTTCGGAGAAAACCCTGATTGATAGCTCTACAGCTGTACGTGCGTCCGTGCCAACCGGTCCCTCCGACGAGACCATGTAAACATCTTCGTATTTTGAGAACAAAATGCCTCCGCTGTCGATCTTTGAACCAGCTTCCTTCTTTGCGGCTTCAATGGCTTCAAAGACGTGATCGGTTGGGTTTTCCAGTTCCTTCAGTTTCTTGTCAGCCTTGCTTGGGGCATAATGGAACTTGCCCTTGGCAAATCCCTTGAACGTCGGGCTCTCTTTTGTAACCTTTGCCAACTTCATCAATTGCTCTTAGACCCTTATCGACATCCACGAAATCATGCATCAGAGTCGCGACAACTCGTTTCTTCCACGCTAACACGATTTCAGTCACGTAATCGTTCCACGCCACAGTGATGTCGATCTGGTTCTTGCTGAAACGAAGTTGGCGGTACTTGCCGATAGTCGTCTTGGCAATGACCTCGTCAGCACCCAGCTTCTTCGCTTTCTTAACGATGTCCTCTGTCCTACTTAACAAGTCGTTCATTTTACAAACACTCCTCTCAGTCTGAGACATGGGCCACCTGTGTACACTGGAACCCCCTGTTGAGGATCACCTTTTCCACACGTTGCTGCATCAAATTCCACCTTCTTTGAAACCGCGTCGACTGAGGTCCAGAATTTCTCAGTTGTGGTTTCGATAACTGGCCTTGCTATTGGTCCCTTGCAATTCGCCTTTTTCTATTATATACGCTTCTCTGCCTACGTATCGTTGGTTGAACCGTTTGTCATCAATGTTCCATTCGGTGAACGATTTCATGTAAACTCCGTGGTCGACATCCTCGATTAGTTCTTCCTCGTTCAGTTTTCCAGGAAGGACAAATGTATTTGCCATGCGCACTATAGCTTCTCGGTCGTAGTTGACTGATCTTGAAGAGCCGTTGCTTCGAGTATCCAGTTTTGCGGCTGATTCTCTGTTGTGCAGGAATTCGTTTATCACACCGTTCTTGTACAGGAATCTGCGCCTTGCTTTGACGCCCTCATCATCGTATGTATAGTAGCCGTAACTGTTCGCGACGGTTGGATCGTCCACGACAGTAACGGATTCACTTCCAATTTTCGTTCCAATCCAGTAGGGACCACCTTGATAAATGAAGGATCTGCCAGCTTGACTCATTTCACGTCCCAGGATTCTGTCAGCTTCCATCGGATGCCCGCAAGACTCGTGTGCAGCGATCCCCGCAACTTCCGAACCGCAAATCAGATCCATTTTGCCAGGTTTGACAGGTTTCGCCTTCGTTATGACGTCCTTCAGGACATGTGCGTCGTGCACTATTTTCTCAGAGATCTTGAACTTGTCAAATGCTTCCCAACCGCCACTATAACCAAACTGCTCGTAAGCCTGTTCCGTCTTTCCGTGCTCGGACACCGTTATGAAGCAGTAAGCGCCGATTTTGGGCACGAAAGAGGATATGCGCGAGCCTTCTGAATTGACGAAATACTTTGTGATCAGCGAGATTGAACACTGAGCCATTGTAGCTGGGATATTTACTCCAGATGATGCCAAGCCTTTGTTGACTTCCATTAGAGCTTCAACCCTGTCTTCGGTTGGGATGTTTTCGATTTTCTTTTTCTGTTCGACAGTCCATTTCACCTTGACGCCTTTTTCTCCTGGCAAAAGACAGTTTATCTTTCCTTCTCGCAGCTTTTGCATATCTGAAAGCTAAGTCCGTTATCGTTCTGGCTTCCTCCTTTGACCACTTGTTTGTCGACGCGAAACCGATGCCGCCGCCTGCCATTATTCTCACGCAGAGCCCACTGTCAACTGCTGTGGCGTAGGCTTCTAGGCTACCGTTTCTCAGCATTATACCATCGGCGATTTGACTCGATCCCCTGACCTCGGCGTACTCAATCTTCTTTTTCATAGCGCAGTCCAAAGCATAGTCAACTATGTCCTCGTCCATTTTCACCAGCCCTGTAAATGACACATGGAGAATGACTTTAGATAAAACACTTTCAGTTCGGAACTCGTGTTCTCAGCAGCCTCCTGTGAAAAATCTGCTCCATTGATGGTTTTCAACTGAAACGTCTTCACGTAAGGCCTTGAAGCAACTGCTCCAGTGCCGAGCTATGGAAAGTTATTTATCCACCATCACATGAAAACCATGGATATTGAAATGGACAGGAGGAAAATTGGATGGTTAAATGTCCAAAATGTGGAACTGAAGTATCGAAACCGAAAAAGACTTGGACGATGGCTGGGCGACCGGACAAATCAGGCAAGAGAACTCAACTGGAAATCGGACTCTACGAGTGCCCGAAAGACCACAAAGTGTTCCGACAAGTCCTCAGCAAAAAGAAGATCTAAACATACTACCGCTGATCTGACTCGTCCCCCCTCTTTTTCATCTTTCTGAGCGTTAAGTTTTAAAGTGCGCTACGCGTAGTTCACCAGACAAGCTTTCAAGATAGAAGGTCATTGCTTGACGTCTTCAAATGTTAAACCCTTCTGGAAAAACGAATATTTCCAGACAGTCATCATGATTCTCGTAATTGTTGGAATTGTGTTTGGTTTTTGGTACGGCACACGATTTGTATTAAACACGGATTATCCAATGTTAGCAGTGGCTTCAGGAAGCATGTGCATGCAGCCAGGTTCAAACGGATGGGACCACCCATTTGACAGAACCCTTCAGGTTGGAGACCTAATAATAGTCCAAGGTGTAAAACCTGAAGACATCTACGCGGCTCCTTTGAATTTGACGGGTCATTCAGGGGACATAATCGTGTTTCACTCTTGGTCCGGAGATGAACTGATCGTCCATCGAGCCATTCAGGAGATAACAGCGAATGGAACGGTGACGTATTTCGTAACGAAAGGAGATGGAAACCCGGGGGCTGATCAACCGATACCCGCAAGTAACCTCGTTGGAAGAGTTGTTCTTCGTATTCCTTGGATCGGATGGCTTGCACTCTACATGCGCAACTCAACGGGGATACTGTTGATAGTGGCGCTCATAATCATCTTGATTGTCGTTGAGTTTATCCTACCGCTGATAATGGGTAAGAAGACACCAAACCCCGATGAACACATAGAAAAGATGCCTGAAACAGAAAACCAGACTAGACAAACCTGAGATGCCTACGGACCGTATTTCGTCACAAGTGTAGAAAATGAAACTTCATTCGACCTGATTTTTCACGAACGATCATCTTTACCTCAGACTTTTCGAGCGTGTCGATTCGGTTATAGACATGATCTTCTTCAGAAAAAAAGTTAGGAAGGGGGGAGGTTTGGTTTTGATTGTGGCTTTTTTCTGGCGAGGTAGATCAAAACTCCGATACCCATGAATAGAAAGCCTATTCCGAACAGGAGCCAAGCGTATCCTTGGAAGGCTAAGAGGGTGCTACCTCCGTTTAGAATGTTGACAAACGCGTTTTCAAAAGTTGACCATTTATCAGTTTCATTTGAATAGGCTTGTTGAACGAAATTCAACGAATTCAGGTAGTTCTGTTTAGCACTGTTGAAATCTCCTCGCATGTATAAGTCACTCGCGATTGATTTGGCGACGCTTGATTCTACGATCAATTCTCTTGCCTCTGCGGTTAAGAATGGAACTCCGCCGATAGGCGTGGATGGGTAAGCGTCAACTTCTGTTTTGTATGTGTAAGCGTCTTTTTGGTCAGAAGTGAAGACAGCAAAACTGTCGCCAGTGACTGTCCAACCACCAACTATAGCTTTGTTTCCGCTCGTACTGTTAACGTGTTCAACGTAGATCGTGTAGCTGTGCACAACAAGGTTGGATACGAATAGTGCTGAAGGAACCGTAAAGTCTATAGAAAACACGTGCGATTCAAGGCTTGCGACAACAAATGGGCTGTTGGTGCTGCATTCGGCAGAAGTATAGTTTGTGCCCCAGTCAAAACCCACAGTCACAGCTGAGACGTTTAGTTGAGCGTTGTGGTAGTCGTTTGAAACGCTGACAACAAGATTTGCAGTCGTATTCTCCTCATACGCTGTTATCGACGTGCCATAAAACACGTCATAACTGTTCCGGGTAATAGGACCAATCCAGTTGTAATTGTTTATCGAAGCATGGGCTACAGGCATTTTCACGCTAGACATCAGAATCGCGGAACAAAGGATTATGCACATCAAAATAGTTCTTTTCAATTCTTTCACCGCTCATTCTGCTTGCAGACGATTTCATAAATTGCACGGTACAGCTAATATCACTTTCTAAGGAACCAAGCATTGGCCCTAGACTAACCGATCAAAACACATCCAAAACAAAAATGGACGCACCTAAGGCTTTAGAGACCTGAAGCGGCGAAATCTCTTGCACAACGCCCTTTTTTCTCTCTGTATCAATGTGTTCTGGCCACTTGACACCAACGTGATCGACTTGTTGTCAGAATAGCGTGCGCTTCGCCGATGCCGAGCGCGTTGAACCATTGTGTGTGGAAAGTCTTAAGTTGACATCTAAGATATGCATCTGCAGTGGTTTCTTTGGTTAAAGTGAAGAAGCGTTCTGAGAATTTCAATAAGGCAAAATTGAAAGCTTCTGTGAAAAAAGCTGGAGCCAAAGATGCACACGCAACAAAGATCGTCGACAAGATTGCAGGCAAAGTGAAGCCAGGAACGACGACAGTCGTGATAAGGCGATGGGTGATAACCGAACTTAGACCACTAAACCCTGAAGCCGCAAAAGCCTACGAGAAATACAAAAAACCAGCAAAGAAGAACTAGATCTAATTCAGAACCCATTTCTTTTTTTGATTAGATTCTAGCGCGAGCGCAAGAGTAACCATAGACTTAAAAGGAAACGCAGACCAACCTAGACAACGAAGGTAGAACAAAATGGACTTTTTGCCTCTGGCGATACAGATTGTTGTAGCTGCAGTAATACTTGCTCCGATACTGTGGATTGTTGGAAAATGGTTTGTAGGAAAAGACAAGGCAAAATTCACCGACGCTCTCTGGATTGGAGTTCTGGGAGTAGTAATTGGTGCAGTCATTGGCTTTCTCACTAATTGGGCTGGCTGGGCTGCTTGGGCTGGAACAATACTTGGAACCTTAATCATGATAGTGGTTTGGCTTGCATTGATCACACATTTCTTTGACTGTGGTTTGCTTAAGGGCTTGGTGATAGCTATCATTGCGGGGATGATCTACTGGATCATAACAATTATACTATCCGCAATACTAGTGGCGCTTGGGCTACCAGGAATACCGTCCTTGTGGTAACACGTTCAAAAAATCCTCAAACCCTTTTTCTGTTCATAATTTGTTAGCAGTTAATACTTGAGATTAGGCAACCAAAAATTGGTGGCTTAGCGCGCGCTAGGATAACTCGGGTTTACGACTCTCTCTATGAACTCTTGCAAAAGCCTGGAAGGAACACCTCGAATAGTTCTAATCTTCCTTGACCAATAAAGCCCAGAACTCGACTAGACCAAGTGAACCATACCCGAATTCTTGGACTTCCCATCCATCGTTGGAAGCTTCATTTATGGCGCTCTCAATCTTTCTGCGTTTACTCGAAACAACCACCTTGTAGATCTTCATATAGCGCACATCACCCCCATCCTCGAAAACAACACAAAACATATGCTATAACATTCATTATTTGTTTTCCGTAACAAAATTCTAGCCTATTCCAACCCGTGTTGACAATTAAGATCCTCTATGAAGTCTCGCATAGCAAATCCAATTGAAGACCCAGTGTTGTATTTGTAGAACCTTATTCGTAGCGCGCGCCAACAAAGTATAAGTTGACAGTCTGAAGCATATTTCTGTCGTGAAATAGTTGCCTTCATCTTACGCCTGCCGCACCTGTGGTAAGATATACTCTTCGGAAGAATACGGAAACAATCGGTTTTGTCGCGACTGTGGGACATTCTTGCTGCCCAAGAGCGAGGCTTTGGAGCTTCTAAGAAGAAGGGGTTATAGGGTAAAACCCAAGGTTTCGAAGAGCAGCGTGCTTCCTGAGAACTATGAGATGCGAAAAGATCAGATGGAGTTTATTCAAGAAGCCAAGAAAGCCGTCATGAGTAAAGAGATTTTTGTTGGAAGTGCCCCTTGTGGAATCGGCAAATCCCTTGCGTCGCTGCTTGCGCTTTTGCCTGAGCTCGGAGAAAACAGATTGATGATTTGTTTCAGGACCAGAAGCCAGCTGCATATATATCTTAAGGAGTTGAGGGCGCTCTCGACAGATCTTTGCTGCGTTTCCTTATTCAGCAAACAAGATATGTGTCCGTTGAAGAAAAGGGGCGATCTGTCTTATTTTGACTTTTTCGAGGAATGCAAGAGACTAAAAGGGAACTGCGAATCTTCCGCTAAACCCTTCTGTAAATACTATATGAGCATTCTGAGAGGGGAGAGAGAGACGGAAGATTTGGCTCTGGATTGTGCAAGAAGAATTCTCTCACCGGAAGAGTCGGTCGAGTTCATGCTCAGAAGGGAGTTCTGCGCCTACGAAGCTTTGAAGAGAGTTCTACCCAAGGCGAACGTTTTTCTCGGAACGTACCACTACGCCTTCGATCCGACCATTAGGGAATCGATACTCAAGAGTTTCGGAGTTGACCTTTCCAATGTCTTCTTGATCGTTGATGAGGCTCATAACCTGCCAGCCTTCGCCAGAGAATTGCTTTCCGACAAGTTGACTGGGGGCACGGTTGAAAGAGCCTTGAAGGAAACCGAGACTTTCGAACATGAATCGTCTACATCAGTCAAAATGCATCTGCAAGTTCTGATGAAAGAGGTTTTTCAACGTGCGCAATCCATTTTGAAGGCTGAAGATCTGAAGCTGCTTAACCCTCAAGAACTCAGCGATTTGTTTGTAGCCAACAACGATGTGTCGGGTCCCGAAGTTGCGAGCGCCCTTCAAGAATACGGGGAGTATGTGAAAAAGAAGCGGCTTGAATCCGGTTCCGAGAGGATTTCGAGCTACAACTATCGAATCGGCACGTTTATGGAGAGCTTTTTCAGCAATGTTGGGTCAAAACATGTGCATCTGATTGAAAGAGACCGGCATAGTCGGGTTGCGTTGGAAGTCAGAAGCCTTGACGGAAGAGAAATCATCGATCCAGTTCTGAGAGAAGCAAAAGGAGCGGTTCTCATGAGCGGTTTTCTGTCTCCGCCAACCGTCTACAGAGACCTGATGCTCTACAGCCCAGACAATGTTTGTCTGAAAGAGTTTGACTCTCCCTTTCCACAGGAGAACAGGCTCATACTGGCAGCTGAGGACGTGTCGTCAGAGTTTAAGAAGAGAACGGACGTGATGCTTGAAAAATGGAAGAGCTACATTGAAGCCGTTTCATGGGTTACTCAAGGCAATTTGGCAGTTTTCTTCACAAGCTACGGGATGATGCGTAACGTTGCAGGGCTGATTAAGACAGATAGAAGGACGATTATGGAAGAACAGGACACGAGAAGAAATGAGGTGATTGAGAAGCTGAGAAGCTCGTCGAACAACATTCTTTACGGAGTAATGGGGGCCAAACTGAGTGAAGGAATGGACTACCCCAGAAACATCCTCAAATGCGTCGTGACTGTGGGATTACCGTTGGCAACATGGAATGCCTATGAAGAATCGCTCATCAATTATCTCGAACAGCAGTTTCCTGGGAAAGGGAGAACCTACGCCTATTATACCCCAGCCATACTGAGACTCATTCAGGCTTGCGGGCGTGTTCATAGGTCAACAGAAGACAGAGGCTGCATAGTGATGCTGGACGAACGCGTCACCGAGCCCCACGTCAAACGACAACTTCCGGGCTATTATCAAAAAGAGATGATAACCGTCAGGAATCCATCTGATTGCGGCGAACGAATAGAGAGTTTCTGGAACTCCAATCGTGCGCGAAAGTGAGAAGTACTTGCTTAACGGAAAATCTGCCGACCTAAGGTTTTATAAAGGGTATATAAGCATTTCAGTAACAAGAAGAGGATGCTCTATGCCAAAAACCAAAGCCATAATACACATCGAAAATGTCGTCGCTTCAGCAACGCTCAATCAAAAAGTCGACCTAAACGCCGTCGTCAAGAGCTATCCGGGAGTCGAATACCGCCCAGAACAGTTTCCAGGTCTTGTTTTTCGACTTAAGAGACCTAAAACGGCAACACTGAT
This sequence comes from Candidatus Bathyarchaeota archaeon, assembly GCA_963845885.1. Classification (GTDB taxonomy): domain Archaea; phylum Thermoproteota; class Bathyarchaeia; order Bathyarchaeales; family Bathycorpusculaceae; genus DASPPK01. Next base: position 13,587 of record CAWJTU010000013.1, on the reverse strand, counting down.
CTTCAACTCTGGAAAAATGGTGTGCACTGGAGCAAAATCGGAAAAAGAAGCGCGCAGGGCAGTCATGAAGGTCATTAAGGAACTCAAGAAAGGCGGAATCATAATTATTAGCAAGCCTGAACTGAAGATCCAAAACATAGTCGCGTCCGCCAGCCTTGGAGGCATGATAGACTTGGAGAAAGCAGCCTACACGCTTGGAAAAACCATGTATGAGCCAGAACAGTTTCCAGGTCTAATATACAGAATGGGCGTGCCAAAAGTTGTAATTCTATTGTTCGCCAGTGGGAAGCTTGTTTGTACCGGCGCGAAAAAAGAACAGGACGTTTTTGATGCTGTTTACAAGCTCCACGGAATCTTGGAGGAGCAAGCCTTAATTTTCTATGAATAATCTCTAGCTTTTGCCTCTTTTTATTTCTTCTTAACTTGCTTCATGATTGTTTTCAACTGTTCCTCATCGATCGAGCCAAGTTCATGCAGAGTCTGAACCATTTCAGTCACGTTCAACATGGCATGAAGTCTTATGCCGCTCTTCTCGAGCCTCTTCGCGCCTCCTTCCTGACGATCTATGAGCACGACGGCATCTTCAACCACGCCGCCTTCAGCGGTAATTGATCTGCCTGCCTTCTGCAGCGATAGACCAGTTGTCACAAGGTCATCTATCAGCAATACGCGATTTCCAGGCGCAAGTATACCTTCAATTCTTCTTTCTCTACCATGCAACCGAGCACCTTTGCGCACGTAAAGAAACGGCTTCTTCAGATTAAAAGCAGCAACTGCCGCAATGGGCATTCCCGCGAGGGGAATACCCGCGATCCTCTCGAAACCATCTGTTCTGATCTCGCTCTTAACGAATCTTGTTGTGATGTCGCAGATTCTCTGGAAAGCATCAGGAAAACTCGGCACTATTCGCAGATCAACGTAGTAGGGACTCATCTTCCCGCTAGTGAGTTTGAAAGCGCCGAACTTCACGGCGCCTATCCTGTCAAGAATCTTGCAAGTCTCAACTTTCATTTCTCGGTCTTTCGCTTCAGGACTCAATCTTTCAAGCCTTCTTGGAAACCTGATATATCTTGCCTGTCTCAGGTATCAAACACGTGATCTTCGGAAGATCCTTCTTCAGAAGCTCAGCAAAACGCTTCTGATCGTCGGTTGAACCAGTGTGGTAGGGTACAGCCACCTTAGGTTTTGACAACCTTGCAATGTCCACGCCAGTTTCAGGAGAAGCTCCAGGTGCAATGCCGACTGTGCAGAACACAACATCCAGTTTTTCTCTTTCACCTATCCCCACCATTTCAGGAAACGGTAGACTATCAGCGGTATGAAAAACTTTCAGACCGTCCTCACTGGCCACCACATAGGAAATCGGCGTGGCAGCAGGCGGATGATTGGACTTCTCAACTTTAGCTGAAACCTCCCCAATTTTGACCTCGGAACCCTGCTTCGCTTCCTGCAGTTTGTCCGCCGGAATCACGTTTCGCAGCCGCCGAAAAGATGTAGGATCAGCCACTACCAGACACTGCGTGAGCTTATGCAACTCTGACACAAGATTCTGGTCCAAGTGGTCGTAATGCTCATGAGTCACCAGAACGGCGTCGACGACTTTGAAGTCACGGGGTTTGACATCCACCGGATCTATCACAACAGTTTTTGATGGAGTCTTGACGGTAACACCACTGTATTTGTTGAACCAAGTGAAATAAATCTCGTTCTTTGAAGGTTTCTTGTTGATTGACAAGTCCATTACCTCAGCGTTTCTACTTAGTGCTTTTCGGGTCTTAAGAACTTATTCCAACTCAACCTTGTTAGGTTTTTCTTTAGGAAAATATCGTCAGATGTGTTTCGAGCGCTCTTCACTCAGTTTCGATCTTGTAGAGAACGTTCAATCCCTTGAGTGTGTGATGAACTTGATCGGTAAGTTGCAGAACGTCTTCGAGTTCAACCTTTCTGCCCCAATCGTAAATCTGATCGTGGTAGCCTTTCATTGGTTTAAAACCTAAAGAACGAAGTCTATCAACAATTTCCAGAGGTCCCGCACCTTCGCTGCTGAACCAGAGGGTCAGATATGTTTTCACGGTCATCACACCTTGAACTTCCCCAATATGAAATCAACATGAATTAATCCTTTTCTATATGATACAAACCCATTCGCCTAAAAACCAATTTATTCTTTTCAATCTCATCTGATTGACAAGGCTTAATAATTTCAGAACACGTGTTTGAGTTGTTCAAGTGATGATGAATGGTTGACGCTTGGCTACCTTACGGAAAATCTGATGTATGCGTCCGCATCCCGACTCGAAATTATCTGGGCTGCTTGGAACCCAAAGAGAAGGCGGGAGCACCCGATCCACACGCTGAAATCCTACGGGCGCTACAAGAACCCCTTGCATCCAAGAGATTGAGCGAAATTGCCAAACCAGAGAGCAAAGTCGCCATAGTCATAGACGATGATACGAGACCCGCGCCCAGCCACCTGATGATTCCTCCGATACTAGACGAATTGAAGACAGCTGGAACCAAGGATGAAAACATAAGGATCATAGTTGCCTGCGGAACACACAAACCAGTTACGCATGAGAAGATGATTGGTCTGCTTGGAGAAGCAATCGTTAACCGCTTCAAAATCATCAATCACGATTGCAAAGCGCCGGATTTGGTCAAGGTCGGAACCACGAATAAGTACGGAACTGAAGTCTTCTTGAACCGCACCTTCGAGGAAGCCGACGTCAGAATCCTGACTGGAGACGTGTGCCTACACTACTATGCGGGTTACGGTGGCGGAAGAAAAAGCATTCTGCCTGGAATCGCTGGCGAGGAAACGGCAAAACATAATCACATAATGCTCTTGGATCCGCATTCTAAGACAGGCAATCTGATCGAAAACCCGGTCCACGAAGACATGATGGAAGCGGCAAAACTCACCAGAGTGGATTTTTGCTTGAACGTTGTGATGAACAGCAAACACGAGATAGTCAAGGCATTTTCTGGTGATGTCGACAAGGTTTTTTCGGAAGGTGTCAAACTCGTCGATGAAATGTGTCGTGTGCAGGTGGATCGTCGCGCAGATATTGTCGTCGTGAGCCCAGGCGGACACCCCGCTGACGTGAACCTTTACCAAGCCTACAAGGCTGTCGACAACGCTCTCGAAATCGTCAAACGCGGCGGCATCATCATTCTGGTTGCCGAGTTGCCCGAGGGACATGGCCACCAGACTTTCTATGATTGGATGGTCAAATTCCAAGAACTGAAGACGGTGGAGAGAGAAATCAAGCGCAACTTCACAATGGGAGGCGCGAAAGCCTACTTGTACCTCAAGGCAATGCAAAAAGCTACGATAATTCTAGTCTCATCAATGCCAGACTATTATGCGACGACAGTCTTTAAATTGAAAACTGCACGAGCCGTCAACGACGCCTTGAACCAAGCCTTTACCATCGCAGAAAAGAACGCTAAAGTTTGGACGATGCCTTTTGGAAGCTACACATTGCCTGAGGTCAAGGCGCCAACCGGAGAAGGAGCACAGAATGAGACTGTTGAAGCCCCCGCGACTGAATAAAGGCGACACAATAGGCGTCATCGCGCCATCCCACCCAGTTGCACCGCAATTTCAAACAATGTACGATCAAGGAATCAGAAACCTCACATCGTTCGGCTTCAAAGTCAAAGAAGGCAAAACTGTCAAACTTGCACACATGGGATACATGGCGGGAACCGACAGTCAAAGAGCCGAAGACATAAACGAAATGTTCAAGGATGAAGAAGTGAAAGCGATCATTTGCGCTCTCGGCGGATCCGTAGCTATCCGCACGTTGAGATATCTCGATTATGACTTGATTAGGAAAAACCCCAAGATATTCTCCGGTATGAGCAACATTACAACCTTCCACATAGCCTTTCTCGCCAAAACCAGCCTAACAGGGCTTCATCAGACCGATGTGGTCTTCGGGTTCGGTGCTGACATGAAAAGCGAAGAAGCGAGATATGAAACAGACCTTTTTTTCAGGATCACAGGAAACCCTGAACCGTTGGGGTTACTCCCAGCTTTTACCAAGTGGGAAGTGTGGCAAGAAGGTAAGGCAGAAGGCAGGCTGTTCGGTGGAAGCATCAACAGTGCCGAAACGCTACTCGGAACGCCGTTTTACCCGAAAATAGACGAAGATATAATTTTCTTCTGGGAGTCGATAGGACAGCCCTTGGACGAACTCGATGCAAAACTAGTTCATTTCAGAGAATCAGGACTGCTAGACAAGACGAAAGGCATGTTGATCGGCAAGTTCAGAAGCGAAGTGCCAGACCCTTCAAGCAAGTCAGGCTCCAAAATAGTCGAGAGAACCAGGGAGATCAAAGAATTGGTCTTGGAGATAGTTGGAGAGTACGATTTTCCAATCATATCAGGAATGGATTTCGGGCACTACACACCCAACCTTCCGCTACCATTAGGACTTCAAGCAGCAATGAATACAGAAAAAACCAAAGTGCAGATAAAAGAATCGTACGTGAAGTAACAGTGAATTGAGAAAAGTGTTTAAGCCACAGTGAAGTCTAGGCTTTGACACCTAACGGAGAACAAAGAAGTGCAAGGCACCTACGAGCTTCGAAAGTTCACGATGAATGACCTAGCAAGCGTCACCAAGATAAACATGGTCTGCCTGCCAGAAAATTACACTGACATTTTTTTCGTTGACCTATACCGTAGATACCCTGAAACCTTCATCGTCGCAGAAGAGAATGCTCAAGTAGTCGGATACATAATGTGCCGCGTCGAAGTTGGTCTCTCAAATTTGGGCTTCAGCGGAATCGTCAAAAAAGGACACGTCGTTTCAGTAGCCGTAATGCCAGAGCACAGGCGGAAGGGCATAGGCAAAGCATTGATCAAACAAGCAATAGAAGGCATGAAACAGTATGGCGCCAAACAGTGTTTCCTAGAAGTCAGAGTCACAAATCAAGAAGGCATTTCCCTCTACAAACAACTAGGATTGGCGGTGAGCCGTACGATTCACGGATACTACGCTGACGGCGAAGATTCTTACGTGATGACTCTAGACCTACAGCCCAAGAAATGATCCTACTGTATCGGTATCAGTTCTGCTCTTTGGCTCACAAAATCTAACGCTTGTATCATCGACTTGGCCATTCCCAAAACTTCAAGCAGCATAACGATGACGAGAAACACTCGCAGATCGACCGTCAGACTCAAGTTCCCAAACGTGTAATCGAATATTCCACTGTTAAAAGAAATTATTAGATAAGCCATTACAAAGCCGCACCTCGCCGCCCCAAATATATAGTGGAAAACCGTCCCCGAAGTTAGGTCACTGACAATCATCAAGGCAACGTACACGACCACGAAAGTCTGAAGCATCCCCTGCAAACTTGGAATAAACGGCGAAACCGGCGCCAGAAGCTGGGATACTATAACGTAAATGACATAGACTATCACCGTTTTGATAGCTGCTTTGGATATCGTGAACGCAGCTCTTCGCAACTTCTTCTTGACACTCGTATGTTCAAATCCCATAAGGCACCACCAAAGGCCCAAAGTTGAGGAAGGGTAGAACAAAAAACAATTCAAAGTGGACGAAGGATGTTACTTCCAAAGGAACGAAGAGTTCCACAATGCCTTTGTAAAGAGAATATTGAGACACGTCAAGACTTATCCGAGTTCGCGCTAAGAGCGTGTTAGAATTGTCGTACATGCGCAGTCGTACCGACCCAGTCAAGTTGAAGAACGCATGATTCTCAAAACTCACCGGCACCACCACGCGGGAATAAGTTGAATTATAAGCTGAAAACTCGGGATTACCTACCACTAGGTTGTAAAATGGAGCGCCCCAAGGTATCGTTATGTTTGATGAAGCCCGTATTGGAATTGCTCCAGCAGCTCTCATATTCACACTCATGTTCGCCGTTAATTCAGAGTCGCTGAACAGCATATCCCGATTTTTTTCTACCAGATCTGTAAGATTCACTTCCATGTCATGAGTGACATTCACTGTTTGTTCATGCAGAACAATAGGTACAGAAGTGAAACCTTGTGCCAACCTAGACCCGTTGGCGTTGAAGACAACGGTTGAGACGTTAAATTGATCTAAATTGTAGAAGCCCGTATTTACAATTGACACCGGAAAAGACAAGACTAATTGATTGCCCTGTTCCGAATTGATCTGCATTTGGCCTAGGTTGACTCGTAAATCCTTCATAGAATAGATTGCTGTGATAGAAAAAAGGATGAGAAACGCCCAGATAACGGTCGTGGCAACGCCTATTACTCGGATTGGTATTCTCATAGCTGCTCCCTTTCTAGTAGTTGAAGTTTTTGACAAGAGACCGCTCGAGACTATTTCTGTTCTTTATCGGTCTGCGGCTTCTCTCGTTCCATTTGCTCAACAGTTTTCGGTGGAAGCATTATAATTTCTGGCTCGTATGGCTTAGGTTCAGACCCAGATTCTGGTTTTGGCTGCGTGTCAGGCTGTGTCACGGGTTTAGTCTGTTCTGGTTCTGGTTTCTTGGTCTCAGTCTCGGGTTTCTCTGCCTTATTGACTTCCGGAATTACCTTGGTTTCCTCTTTCACTTCTTCTTTGGCTGTTTCTTTGGATACGATTTTCTCTTGTGCAGAAACGGAAGATGTCTGACGCTGCTGAGTGAGCAGGGTGACCCCTCTTATCGTTAGAAGCGATCCTATCCAGCCCATTACGCCCAAATACATGATTCGTATGCTAGTTGAAATAAGTGGAGCAAGAGCATCGCCAAAAGTCTGCGCGAGATCAGAAGAAGTGAGTATAGAAAGACCTTGTGCTAGAAAACCGTAGGCACTGATGAAAGTGAATAGCAGTAGACCTATGCCGACCGACAGAACTATGACTCCTGTTAAGGTTATCTTGTCTTTCAGATGCAGTTTGAACATCTTTTCTTTCCCGCTTTCAAGTCAAGTTGAGTAGAATATTAAATCTTCTGATACAAGAAACATAACCCACAATACTAATCGGAAAAATGGATTGACCAAGAAAAAGTTGACGGAGATACAGACTCGCTAACTAACCTATGCCCAGCTTCTGATAGATCTTCTGTTTGTTCTCTTCAACACTTTTCTGTATATCGGTGAACAGGTTGTTTCCATGAGAGTCTATGGCGACCGTGAGCGGACCAAACTCCTCCACCTCGAAAATCCACATCGCTTCGGGCACGCCAAGGTCAAACCATTCGACGCCTCTGACATTCTTTATCGCCTTTGCTGCCAGCACTGCAGCGCCGCCTGTGAAAGCACCGTATACCGCACCATACTTCTGCATTGCATCCGTGGTTCTCTTTCCCATGCCGCCTTTACCGATCACAACTCGAACATTGAAATCTTTGATGAATTCGTCTTCGAAAAGATCCATTCTCGTGCTAGTTGTCGGCCCCGCAGCCACCGCTATCCACTTGTCGCCTTGTTTCGCGACGACTGGTCCGCAATGGAACACCGCCAGTCCATCCAGGTTCAGTGGCAAAGATTTGCCTTCTTTGAAATATTCCAAGGCTCTTCTGTGAGCTTGATCTCTCGCCGTAACAACTGTGCCTGTGACGTACAAGACATCGTTCACTTTGAGTTTCCGAATCTGTTCTTCGGAGATAGGGGTTTTCAGTTTGAACACTGCCATTTTTCTTCACCTCACCATTTCAATTTATGAGTCAGATAATCAACAGAACCGTCTGCGTTGATTCTTGCCGCAGAACGTCTTGACGCCCAGCAGTTAAAGACGACAGCAACCGGGAATGAAGCTGGATGTCTGAACGCATAGTCGATGTGCACCCCAAGGACAGTTGTTTTTCCTCCTAAACCCATGGGTCCTATTCCCGTCATGTTTGCTGCGTCGAAGATCTCTTTCTCCAGACTCGCGATGTCCGGGTCAGAGTTGTGTTCGCTGAGAGGTTTCAAAAGAGTTTTCTTTGCCAGTTTCATTGACACATCGGCCCCGCCGCCCATCGCTATGCCGAGAATGGTCGGAGGACATGGCTGAGCCCCCGCTTTGATGACTGCATCGAGGACAAATTTCTTCACGCCTTTTATCCCTTCGCCAGGAACGATCATTCCTCCCTGACAGACGTTCTCTGAACCTCCGCCTTTAGTCATGACAGTCATTTCCAGACTGTCGCCAGGCACTATCTCCCAGTTCAGAACAGGCAAATATCTACCTGTGTTATCTCCACTGTTCTTTCCGTTGAAGGGGTCGACGGCATTCGGGCGAAGAGGAACCTCTTTCGTAGCTCTCTTTGTGGCGCTAATCACCGCCGACTCGATCTTGTCAAGGTTCTTGACCATAGCCCCAGCCTTGACGTAGAATATTATCGTGCCAGTATCTTGGCACACGGGAGCGTGATACTTTTCGGCCAATTCAATGTTATCGAGTATGGCTTTGAGTTGTGTTTTGCCCGTGTCACTCGTTTCTTCACCATACGCCTTCTTCAACGCTCGCTTGACGTCGTCCGGCAAATAAATGACTGCTTGCTTAAGTATGTTGAAGGCAACATTCTCCACGATTGCTTCAGTCTCCAACTATTATCCTCTCTTTTTGCGTTGGTCTATGGCGTTGGCGCATACTTATGTCTTATCTCGAAAATCCAGAATTTTGAAAGAGTGTCTTTCGTGTTCACTTTAACCCATCTCTCCGTGGAACTTAGGTTTGCGTACTTCGTCTGTTTTAAATATAGCTTGCCTATCTGTTCTTACAACTGTGAAAGGAGAGACGGGAATATGAGCACAGAAGAAGAGCCAGAAGAAGCCCAGCCAAAAGAGATTGAAGGCGAGATAAAGAAGAAGTACGAGCTTTTGGAAGACCTGCCAGGTGTTGGCCCCGCGACCGCACAGAAACTGCGAGAAATGGGATATCATACAATAGAATCGTTAGCGATGGCGACTGCCCGCGAGTTAGATCCTGCAGGCATAAGTGAAAAGAAAGCTCTCGCGATAATAGAAACCGCCCGTTCATCTATAGGCGTCTCTTTCATACGTGCAGATGAGCTTCTCAGAATGCGCAAATATGTCTTGCGCCTCACAAGTGGAAGCAAAGTCGTAGACAGACTCTTGGACGGCGGGATGGAGACGCAGACGATCACAGAGTTTTACGGTGAATACGGAAGTGGCAAGAGTCAAATCTGCCATCAATTGTGCGTTAACGTCCAGTTGCCACCTGAAAGAGGCGGGTTGAACGGTTCTGCGCTCTATGTGGATACGGAAAATACATTCCGCACGGAAAGAATCGTTTCCATGTCGAAACATTTGGGACTCGATCCTGAGCAAGTTGTGAAGAACATCATCTACGCAGAGGCCTACACCTCAGATCACCAGCAGTTTCTGCTGGAGAACGCTGATGAGGTCATCAAAGCCAATAATGTAAAACTGATAATTGTTGACTCTTTAACTGCCCATTTCAGAAGCGAATACCTCGGACGCGAAATGTTGGCCTCGAGACAGCAGAAATTAAACAAGCACATGCACAAACTCATCGGCTTGGCGCGAGCCTTCAACGCTGCAGCAGTCGTCACTAATCAAGTTATGGCCAAACCTGACGTGTTCTTCGGGGACGCAGTTCATCCCATAGGTGGGCACATCGTCGGGCATACGAGTCACACGCGAGTGTATCTCAGAAGGGCGGCGCATGGTCCTATACGAATAGCGAGGCTGGTTTCAAGTCCTTATTTGCCGGAAGGCGAAGAAATATTTAAAATAACCGAGAACGGCATAGAGGATGCTTCAGAAGAAGAGAAGAAGCCTCGTGGTCGCTAAACATGCCTATTCCTTCAGCTCTCGTTACTAGATTCTTCCAACTACTAGTAAATAGACAATTTTCTGAAGCTGAGCGAGAGCTAGAGAGACTCAAACAGAGGATGCAGAAAACCGAGTGGAACAGAGGCTACTTCAGAGCTCTCTATGGAATGTTTCTATCCCGCAAGGCAAACGGTGATTCATACGCATTACTGTCAAGAATGGATTTGAAAGACAAAACAGCCTTGAACGGTTACAGACGCGAATTCCTAGAGCATGTTAAGAACAAACTTCACGGAGAATTCGATCGTGGCTTCTTCTCAGCATGGGCCGACTGTATGCGCGTACTCAGTAGAATCACCATTCCAGACAACCTTGCAACTACACCATCCAGCAGCACTGTTCCTCAAGAACCGAAAGGAGAAGAAGATCAATCGACAATCGAAAGCTTTCTAGAAGAACAGGCTGACTAAACGACTGCCCCTGAAAACGCCGTGTACAACAAGACGTAGAAGACAATCCATGTTAGGAAGTAGACGCCTATCCCAGTTGTGAGTAGCTTCGAAACCTTCGCAACCTTGCCTTGAAACCTCGGTTTGAGAATATAGTATGAAAGCAAGTATACGATTATTGCAAGAGATATACTGTTGAAAAAGATGCTGATCGGCTGTCTTCACCCGTACCGGCGGCAAAGGGGTTCCGTAAACGGCTATGGCAAACCCCAGACTAACCAAAGCTGCTATGAAGCCAAAAGCCAGTCGAAGCCAGTACACAATTTCAAGAGGTCTCATTGCCTTACTACGCCTTGGAACCTATATTTTACAATCAAATTTAAAGTTGCCTATTCCTTCTTGATCTTTCCAGCAGGAACTGCATATTGTCATTCAAGTCGTGAATTCTTACCAAATCAAGGTGCACACAAAAAATATATGCTGTTTCAGCCAACTTTCTGTGAGGAGAACCGTTGGATTTCCTAGATTTCGCAATACTGACTTTTGGCTCGTTGATAGCCGTTTTGGAACCCTTCAGCACAACTGCAGTATATGTCACGTTAACGAAAGACATGAACTCGATTGAAAAGAAAAGAATCATTCGTAGATCAGTCGTTGTCTCATTTCTGGTGTTGATTTTTTTCGCCTTCACTGGACACTTGATCTTCCGCGTTTTTGGGATCACTCTTCCAGCGTTTCAGATTGCAGGCGGAATACTACTTGTCATGGTCGCTTTGGACATGTTGAGACCAGGAGAAACTGAAATTGCATCTAAGAGGAGCGAAGACATCGCCATCGTACCGTTAGCCTTTCCCCTCACCTCAGGTCCGGGTTCGATAACAGCTGTAATCCTACTCGTCAGTCAGGCTGAAAATCTTCTTCAGACTTTTATCGTGCCTGCAGGCATATTTGTAGGGGTACTGCTCACGTTTCTTAGCGATGAAATTCTCAACAGGACTAGTCAAACGTTTTGGAGATCAAGGACTTCGAGTGGTCACAGCACTAATGGCAATCATCGTCCTAGCGATTGCGGTGCAGTTTATCTTGAACGGAATAGCCGGAGCAATAAGCCAATTTGGAATCGGCGCATGAGTGAACAGAATCACCAATTGACAAAACTTGAATGGGCACCAGCTAGAGACGCTGTGATAGCGCGCATTTATACCGACTGAGCTATAATTCGTTGACGTGGTTCAATTGGCCATGCGAGAATTCACAAGCTTTGACGTTGCCGCTGTGGTGCGGGAATTGAACAATACTATACTGGAGTCGATCGTTAGCAACGTCTATCAGCTTGATGCCAACACGATATTACTAAAACTGCACAAGCCTGGCATGCCACCATTCTCTTTGGTTCTGGAGGCTGGGAAAAGACTGAATTTGACGGCATACACTTTGGAGAAGCCGTTCAGACCACCAGGTTTCTGCATGGCGATGAGAAAACATTTGCGAAATGCCCGCCTGTTGAACGTTGAACAGCACGAGTTTGAAAGAGTCATTCTCTTTTCCTTCAGAACCCATGAAGGCATGCTACGGCTCATCTTGGAACTTTTCGGCGAAGGAAACATCATGCTGCTCACCGAAAAAGGAACAATTCTTCAAGCTCTGATCTACAAGCAGATGAGAGACCGAAACATCTTGCGCGACGAATCCTTCAAATTCGCACCTTCTTTCGGAAAGAACCCGTACAAACTGAGTGACGAAGAAATCGCAAAGGGTTTGAGAGCTCTAGGTGACGCTGAGGTGGTGAGGGCAATCACCCGCTTCTTGAGCATAGGAGGCACATTCACAGAAGAACTGTTGACACGTGCGAGCTTAGGAAAAACCAAGCCCGTCAATCAGCTGAGTAATGAAGAACTCACCAGGGCAATTCGTGCTTTGAGAGATCTGCTCTCGCAAATCAGAGAAGGGATCTTGGAACCGAATCTTGTTTTCGATGAGAAAAATGGGCTCGTTGACGCTGCTCCATTGAAGCTCAAACGTTATGAAACCACGGCTTTCAAAATCCAAATGTACAGTACGTTCAACGAAGCTTTAGACGAGTTCTATTCAAAACGCTCTGCTCTTGAACAAGCAACAAAAGGCATCAAGATGGGCGAGTTGGAAATGGAGGCGGCCCGTCTTGGTCGCATAATCGCTGAACAAAAGAGCACGTTGGATTACGCAAATGTAGAAGCTGAACAACTTAAGCGCGTGGGAGATTTGATTTATGCACACTTCAACGATTTTCAGATCCTTCTGGACAGATTTCTGGACGAGAAAAAACGGGGAAAACGGTGGAAAGACACAATCGCTCAAGTATTGGTCGAGAAGCAACGAGGCTTGAAACCATCGTGCTTTTTCGAGTCATTCAGCGATAAAGATGTCGCACTTAAGATGATTGTTGAAGACTCGACTTTCAACCTCAGTCTGCGGAAGACTCTTTTCGAGAACGCTGCGCGATTCTATGAGCAGAGCAAGCGTGCAAAGCAGAAGGCTGATGGTACAAGAGCCGCCTTAAACGAATATCTAGAGAAACTGCGAGTGATACAGAACAAAATAGCTGAAGCTAAAGAACAGGAACGCCTCACGCCTGTCAAAGCCATCGAGAAACTTGAAGAACGCAAAGTGAGGAGAAGAGAATGGTTTGAAAAGTTCAGATGGTTCGAGTCTTCTGAAGGCTTCCTAGTTGTTGCAGGCAGAGATGCCGTGACCAATGAAGTTCTGATTAAGAAGTACACTGAACCAACTGACATCGTCTTTCATGCCGACATTGTCGGCGCACCTTTCGTGGTCATCAAATCAGAGGGAAAAGCATGTGGACAACAATGTCTTTCCGAAGCTGCCGAATTCGCAGCTGCATTTTCCAGAGGTTGGCGTGAAGGTTTTGCAAGCATCGACGTTTACTGGGTCAAACCTGAACAGTTGAGCAAAGGCGGACCCTCAGGTGAATCTGTTGGGCATGGAGCTTTCGTCGTTCGAGGAGAAAGAAACTGGATGCGAGGAACGCCACTTAGGATCGCGATCGGCGTGGCGTTTGATAACGAAAAAAACATTGCTAAGATCCTTGGAGGACCGATAGGAGCGGTCAAGAAGAAGACAGACACTTACATTGTAATTGTGCCCGGAGACCTCAGTGGCAAGGATCTATTGAGACTCGTTGTGAAGAAGCTGGTGGAGAAGGTTCCTAAAGACAGACGTGAAACTGTCTTGAAGGTCTCTCATGAGGCTGTCAGAGAATTTGTTCCCTTCAGCAAAGCAAGTCTGCTAAGAGAATAGAAATACCCAGAAGATTTTGTCCTGAATGTAGATGTAGGCTCTGGCGCATAGCGGTTTACCCTGCATTCTCCTCCAGCCGTATCTGCTTGGCTGTTA
>CAWJTU010000012.1:0-132750 GCA_963845885.1 Candidatus Bathyarchaeota archaeon | reverse complement strand
CTTCAGTATCCACGATATAGCCAGTTTGGACATTGGAATCCCGACATCATTAGCCACTTTCTGAATCTGCTCGAGAACCGCAAAATTCGATTCGTTACTGGCGCGTTCCCAAAGCCTCGGATTGTACTTGAACCTGCTCTCAGCCGGCGGAGGCGTATCTTTCGAATATTTTCCCGTCAAAAATCCCCCCATCAGCGGCGTGTACGATAAAATCCCTAACCGTTCTTGTTGGCAGTAGGGAATGATGTCTTCCTCAATGTCTCTCTGCAAAAGATTGTAAGGCGGCTGAACAGCTATGAGCTTCTCCAAATCATGAGTTTCACATATTTCCTGTGCTTTGGCTATCTGCCAAGCCGTGAAATTGGAGCATGCAATATACCTGACCTTTCCTTGTTGAACGAGGTAATCAAAGGTTCGAAGCGTCTCCTCCAGAGGAGTCTCAGGATCGAATCGGTGCATATAGTAAATGTCAATGAATTCTGTTTGCAAACTCTTCAAACTGTGTTCAACTTGACCCAGAATGTGTTTGCGTGAGAGCCCACTCCGGTTCGGTCCTTCAAGGTTGCCATACCCCACTTTTGTCGCTATGATGACTTCGTCCCTGCGACCCTTCACGGCCTTTCCAATTACTTCCTCAGACTTCCCTCCCGTGTAAATGTTGGCTGTATCTATGATGTTTATTCCACAGTCGAGGGCCTTATTCACTATCTTGATGGAAGTTTCTTCATTAATCTGTCCCCCAAAATTGTTCGTTCCCAAACAGATCTGCGAAACTTTGAGACCTGACTGACCGAGATTTCTGTAATTCATGGATACTAACATGTTTTTGCTTGTATTTCAATCTACTAGCTCGCACGCGCTGCGCAACTGATTAATCATGTAACCAGTCACCCTGCCGACAAAGAAATTCTTGAAGCGCGCGCTCCGCTTACAGTCAAACAAATCTTCTATCCCGTTCTAATTCCTGAACAAGCTGTTCTAATACTTAGGATTAAATCCAAAGTCGGGAAGTAAACATTGGGGAATAATGATGAAAACCAGAAGGACATCCCCTAGGAAACCGAAAGTTAGCTGTAATATCATTGGCATTAGTGTCCATCATTTTGGTCAGTTACGTAGCGAGTGACTTACTACTCGAACAACATCCAACCCGCAGCATACGCCACATCTGATCAAAAAGCCAATTCAGTCAATGCGACATTGGTCTCAGCAAACACACAGTTTGCTTTCAACCTTTTCACAGAACTGGTCAACGAGGAAGGAAACAAGAATATCTTCATCTCTCCTTTGAGCGTCTCAATCGCTTTAGCAATGGCCTACAACGGAGCAGGAGGCACAACGAGAGACGCAATGGCAAAAACTCTCAATTTCGGAAGCAAGACACTGGAAGAGATAAACCAGGAATACTCAAACCTGATACAAAGCTTGGAAAACGTTGATCAACAGGTACAGATGCTCATCGGAAACTCTGTTTGGATGAGGCAAGAATTCGAGCCCCTCGTCAAACCAAGCTTCCTGCAAAGCTTAGGAACCTCATACGACAGCGAAATGTTTACAAGAGATTTCGGAAACCCCCAAACCGTCAGCGACATCAACAACTGGGCAAACCAGAAAACAGAAGGCAAAATAAAACAAATAATCCAGAGCCTAAGCCCCGACCAAGTAATGCTTCTGATCAACGCCATCTACTTCAAAGGAACATGGATAACAAGTTTCGACCAAAACGAAACACAGAAACAAGACTTCTACCTGCAAGACGGAAGCACCGTGAAAGTCGACATGATGTCAACCATGGGCACCTTCAGCTACTACGGAGATGGAAACTGCCAAGTAGCAAGACTACCGTACGGAAGAGACAAAATCGCAATGTACATCTTCCTGCCAAACGAAGGAATCTCCCTTGACTCATTCATCGCCAATCTAAACCAAACAACTCAAAACAAATACATCAGCAGCCTGCATCCTCTGGCAAATCTCCTATTGGAACTGCCCAAATTCAAGATGGAATACAGTGCGAACCTCAACAAAGCTTTGGTGAACCTGGGAATGGGAATAGCCTTCGATCCGAGCCAAGCTAACTTCAGCGGCATCGCCCCAAGCAGTCTCTTCATATCATCCGTAGACCACAAAGCCACCGTCGAAGTCAACGAAGAAGGAACCGTAGCAGCCGCAATCACCGAAATAACCATGAGTTATGGTTTATCTTCGACCAGCAGCGCTCCACCCCCCTTCATAGTCAACAGACCGTTCTTCTTCGAAATAAGAGACGACCGGTCAGGCTCAATCCTCTTCATGGGAAAAATCCTCAACCCCGCAGAAACATAAGCTCTGGCTCAAAACATCAACACGGGTCAAGTTACGCGCTAATGCCCTACGAATTTCTTGCGCCGCAGTTTGGACACTTGTCCTCCGTCTGATCATAAAGTTGACCGCAGTAAGGACACTTAATCTTGACTATCTCCCGTATTACTTCCGTCTCCCTCACTTCAGGCTGACCCTGCGATGAGGAGCTGTTCACTCCACTGCTGCGAGAATTCGAAAACACCAATAATCTTGAGCACAAAGGAAACAATCACCGCTATGACAATCAACACGAAGAACAGCGAAAACAAAGGATCTGGACCCATCATCTGAAGCGTGGAAGACTACCAAAAATTACTAAGCTTAAAACACATATTTAAAGAGTGCAGCACGCACGCTTCCCACATGCTTTCTTGTTTCTTCATCTTGAGCGCGCTAAAAAAAGAAAAAGGGGAACTATTTCTTCAGTTCGACAACTATGAAGCCTAAATCGGTGTTGCCTGTGTTCTCGGCTTCGTGAGATTGGGCTTTAAAGAAGATTGCCTGACCAGTTTTCATGTCTAACACATCTGTTTTTCCCGGAGATGTCAGTTTCAGTTTCCCACTTTTGAGAACATACACCACATGGTCTGGATGGCTGTGCATTGCTGCTTTGTCTTTTGGTTTAAACAAAACGTCAAGTACACGTACACGGTCGTTTTCCATTATCAACTTGGAGACATTCTTGGCAACTTTCAAAGGATCTGGTGCTTTTTCCATAATTCCACCTCTGTTTCCGCAATAGTCTTTGATTTCCGACTGCATATTTAAGAACATGTGACTGCAACGGCACAGCTGAAGAATCACCTAGCGCGTGACATAGCTGGGCAACTGTTAATTGTTAGCTAAGTCCAATTCTCTTAAGTAATGATGGGGGTGATTTTCTGTGTCATTAGAGAAGAACAAGAGTTCCATACGCAGGGTGAATGAGGCTTTGAACAGGAAAGATTTGAGCGTGATAGACGAGTTTATGACTCCAGATTACGTTGACCATACCAATCAACTTCGAGGTCTGGACGAAGTCAAACGATTCTACGCTGGAGTTTTCAAAGACTTGCCTGATTTTCGCAGGGAAATCGAGGATATTATAGCTGAGGGCGACAAGGTGTGGGCTCGTTTTAGAATAACAGGAACTATATCCTCGGGCAAGAAGGTCGATATGACGACTGTAAGTATGATTCGCATTGTTGACGGCAAGGCGGTGGAAGGTTGGACCGTTCCACGAGTCACGGGGCAGGACCAGTCAGTAGACAAGTCACTGTACGATTGAACAGCGCGCGTTATTTACACTACTTGACCTTTAGGAAGCCATATATGGCTAGATCGACGGGCAGACTATCTAGAGGAAGACCAGCGTCAAGGGCGTTAAAAAGGTGATTGAACGCATTCCGTGAGTGGCAAGCGGTATTTGAGAGACTACACCGATGAAGAACTTCGGAAGCAAGCCGATGATCTTGAGAAAGCTGTAACCATTCCCGTAAACATTGAGATCCGAATGGATGAAAGAGTATTCGACTTGAGCGAAGTTGAAAAGATCCTGAAACAAGCCAAAAAAATAATCGTCCAAGAATGTGGTTGCCGCTCAGACAAAAAGAACTGCGACGCTCCGCTTGAAGTTTGCCTAAACATAGACCCAGCGCCGGACTATGCAACCAAGTTCGCAGGACAACATCCCCGAGAGGTCACTTTGAAACAAGCCCTCGACGTCATGAAAAGAAGCCACGAAGCTGGACTCGTCCACATGGCCTACACGAAAAAAGGAGACGACCGAGCCACACTCATCTGCAGCTGCTGTCCATGCTGCTGCTTTACGTTAGGAGGACTTCTCCGCCACGGCATAGCCACCCACGTTCTCACATCAAAGTTCATAGCACAAGAAAACTACGAGAAATGCATAGCCTGCGGCAAATGCGTCGAACGCTGCGTATTCGGCGCCCGAGACCTTGACAACGGCAAGCTCACATATAATTCATCCAGATGCTTCGGGTGCGGCCTCTGCGTCTCCACGTGTCCGACAACTGCAATAAAACTTGTACCAAGAGGCTAATTTGATTACCACTGAGTAATCATAGCCATATTTCGTTAATTGGCTCGCTAGTCTATTTCTTGATATCGTTATTTCCAGAAACAGGTTCTGCCGTTGGATGCGGGAGCACTATTCCAAAGAATAGTAGCAGAAATCCAACTATAGCTGCAGACGCCCCATATATCAGAAAAGGAGTAATGCCATACCCATCATAGTAACCATAATACTCGTAATTCTCCACGTAAACCAAAAACACAATCATTCCAACAAAATCCAGAACAAGACCTAATCCCAAAGCTATTTTACGATACATGCCCTGAAATTTAGAACCAATCTTCTTTTATGCATTTCCAATCGTGCAGAAAATATCGCAGAGATCAGATGAATCAGGTTTTTCGAGCAACGAAAACCAGCCAATCCGCCTTGGGCTTTCTCGAAGACTCAATTTTCCAGTCGGGATAGCACTTGATCTCCTTGAAACCAGCAATCTGAAGATAATGAAGAATATCCCAGTAAGTAAAGAGGCGCATGCGTTCATGATCACGAAACACATGCGTACCATCCGGAGCCTCTATCACACTTGTTTCTTCCCACCAAGTCACACCGCGAACCTGATCAAAATCTTCGAACCGATCCGTGTCTAAACATCGTATGCCTGGAGCACGAGTTTCTGAAACGTGAGATCCCTGAAGGCGCGCGTGCGCCCGTTCTGACAAAGGGTTGAAAACGTTACAAACCATTACCCCTCCTGATCTTAGACTACGGTAAATCTGCCGAAGACACTTCAGCACGTCGTCATCATCCGGCAAAAGGAACAATATATACAGTGCAAGCGCAGCGTCAAACTCGCTCTCAAACGCCAGTTTCGTGGCATCACCCTGCGACAGTTTCACAGAAACACCTTCAAGATGCGCCCTAGCCTTTGCCACCTGAACCCGTTCAGGAGTATAATCCAAACCAGTACATCGAAAGCCACGACCAGCCAAACCGATTATGTGCCGACCGTTTCCGCAAGCAACATCAAGCACGTCATTGATTCGAAGAGTTGCATCGGCACGAAAAACTGACTCAAGAAAATCGAGCTCACGTCGTGTCTTAGCGCGAGAACTCGCCCCCTGATCCAGAAGGTCCTCATAATATGCACGATGAGCATAATAGGCGCGAGAAGCGTTCAGAACATCGTCTCTTGGACTTTCTTTTCGGTTCATAATCGTCTCGTCTTGTTCTGACCCAAGATATAAAATTTCTGAAAACCAATGAAACCGTTTCCGACCTGATGCCTGGAAATACCATCTAAAAGGCTCAACAAGGGCATTGATAAGATGCCGTCTTAATCGCCATCGAGTATTTCTTTTCCCTCGACACTTACTATGATACAGTCGCCGCCATCGAGTGGCTTCCCAGTCAACTCTCTCGATCTGTGCCAGAAGCGAAGACAAACCGCTAGTATGGTGAAAGCCTAGGGGGGAGGGGGTAGGGTGTTTTTGGCTAAAAACACGCGAAAAAACCTCCATCCAAACACTCTCCCTCTTATTTAACGAAAAGTGCTCGCTGCAAAAGAGGCTGGTCGCGAACAAAAAAAAGAGGGAAAGCTGTCTCTCAGTTTATTTCATGAGTTTCATAGTATCTTCGAGTGTCATGATAGGCTTCAGTTCAGTGGTGTTGTAGCCCAGCCAAGCCATCATTTCAGGTTCCATCGAGAATTTCTGCATAGCTTCCATGCTCGGAGCATCGTACACTGATATGTTGGTGTGTTCTGGCATCGAAGTCCAACTTCCAACCACTTTGATCTTGTATTTCTTCAAGAGTTTATCCATTTTGTTAACAGCGTCTATGGATATTTTCCTGACTTTTTCATTGTGCATCGGACAGCTTTCAGCAGTATGCTTTGAAATCTCCAGAAAGAGCATATAGAATCCTTCCAAAAGACGGTGTGCAGTCTGCAAGTATAAATAACTTTTTTCACTCGAGGACTTTGCCCCTTAAAACGCGCACACTCTTCTTGATTCTAAAGAAGAAAGGTGGATTAGTAGTAGTATGTTATAGTCGAAGTAACAATTGCGGTACCGACAATGTTTGTATTACCGACTCTGACTTCCACGGGTGTGGGCAGCGTTGTCATAAAAGGAAAGATCAAAAGTGGAATGGCCACTACAGGAAAGGCTGCTGTTCCATTTGCGCCCACATTTATCGTGTTGTCATAATAAATGCCATTCCCAGAATATGATACTTCAGCGTACGTCTTGTTAGTATTTGACGACGTGACATTGACCAAAACGTATCCCGTATAATTCACAGAGAAATGCATGTCAGTGTAAGAACCTGCTGGTTGACTTATGGTCAGGTTGCTGACCCAAACAGTTGATTTCTCAAGGTTAATAATGCTCGTAAGATCACTCAGTTGATTCCGCAAGTCCATATTCTCAGACTGCAAACTATCATACTGCCCTTGCCAGGACGATCTGTCCATAACAACTGAATCATAGTCAGAATCGGTGTGACTATGAGTTGATCTGTAATCACTATAGGTTGAGTTCAAGTCTTTCATTTGGCTTTGAAGGGCAGTTGAATTGTTCACAGCTGGAAAATAACCCGCGTAAACAACCGCAATCAGAGCAGCCACAAGAATGATGCAGATTGTTCCAAGAGCGATCGCAACGTTTCTCCCCACACCTTTGCCGCGCTTCGACTCAAACAGTACCGTCTGACTAGGTTTTGTTTCACTCATCTTTGAACCCCTAGTGTGTCTTCTATTGGCACCACCCTTTAAGATTTCTGCCCTTTTCTGCGATAACACGCGCGCCCACAACCGTGATAATCGACTCTTTGACAACACACGTCCACCACATTACGTCTAATCATGGTTTGTCACGTATTTGCCAACACTTTTATCTGAGTGCTCTGCGGTAAGTATTTGCCGGGAACATCCATTGAAAGACAGAACAGTCATCATCGCTGCACTATTAATAATAGTCATCGGCACCGCAATTGCAGTCTATGTGGGTACAAGTTCCAAGCCGACAGTCACAGGCAGTTGGCAAACAGAGGCGACAATATCAAACAAAGGCACCCTATACACCGACCCATTCGACATGGACCACCCCTGGCGAATACATTGGACAATGGACCAAAACCCATCAAACAATTTCCTCGTTTCAGTCCACATGAAAAACGGCACTAGAGATTCCATCGTAACAGACACTTACGCAGGAGACACCAATTCAACATCAGGCATTCTCCCAGTGAGCTACACTGGCAACTTTGTAATTTATGTCGAAACCTCGGAAGATACCGCATGGACTCTGCAAATCCAACAATTCGTTAAAACCACCTAATCCTCTGTGTATCGCCACTTTTCCGTCAATGCATTTTCAAGCTCAGTCAGCTTCCAAGAATATCAAGAAATGATTGCTCATGAAATTCCAATGTCCAGAATGCAAGCATGAATTTCAAGTCTCAAGAGCACGACTAATGCTCACCTTAAGGTTTCAAGGTCAGAACCCAACTCCAACAGGAATAGCGTACAAACTGAAATGTCCGGAACGCGATAGGGAATCATGGCTAACTCCTTTAATGGAGTAAGTTATGCCAAGAAGCGAAGCCAAACTGTTTACGATGCTGAAAGCCTAGGGGGGAGGGGCGTTTTTGAATGAAAACACGCGAAAAAAGCTCTATCCAGACTCTCTTTTGTCTCATTGAGCAAGAAGCACGCGTAGGCAAGCATATGAGTTGAAAAATGGCAATTCTAACCTGTGGTATAGAGTGGATCTGCGAGAACACGCTAAAGCGTTAATCGGATTATCCCTCATACTAATCGTCGTATCAGCATTCTTCGCTTGGTACTTCTTCTTCAATCAGCCTTCTTACTCAACCAAATCATTCTTGTGGAAACAAACAAACGTCTACGGCTTCGACAACTTCGGAACCGCAACCTACAAGGACGGCGTCCTCTACGCTCCCTCAAAAGGAGACAATAAAGTCTACGCCTTAAACGCAACCGACGGCACCATTATCTGGAGCAGCCAAGTGAGACAATGCGACGGATCCCCATACATCGACACATCCATGATCTACGTCGGCGAATGCGATGGCCCAAACGGAGAACCCACACCTGCACCGCAAGCCATGGCATTGAACCGAAGCTCAGGAGAAGTGATCTGGTCCTACACCGAACCTAACGATACCCCATGGGTCGGCTCACCCGTAGTCAACAACCAATTCGTCTACTACACGACATTAGGAACAGGAATCTACGCCCTGAACAAAACAAACGGAAACCCCATCTGGCAACAAAACATAGGAAAAGTAGTCTGCTCCGTAGCCTACGACAACGGACTCGTCTTCGTCTCAGCCAACGACCCCTCCGGACAATACGCATTCAATGCGACAACAGGAGAAACAGTGTGGCACGAAAACTATGGTTCATCCTGGGACTCCTCACCAGTAATCTACAACGGCATGGTCATCCAAGTCGCAGGAGACATTTCAAGAAGCAACGTTTCAACCTACGTTCTAAACGAAACAACTGGAGAACTCATAACCACATTCAATCAAAGAGGCGGACAGAGCACTCCGCTGGTCAACGATGACAAAATCTACATCCCCAGTCAAAACTGCCAAATCTACGCCTACAACCTCCTAACAGGAACAGAGCTATGGCACACAAGCCAGCTGACAGTGAACAGTCCCACCTACCTTAACCGCCCACAACTAACCTATTCCAGCCCAGCCCTAGCAGATGGAACAATCTATTACCAATCTCTCGACGGAATATTCTACGCAATCAACCAAGCCACAGGAAAAATCCTCTGGACAAACCAACTCGGAAACCTAGCGAACATACCATACTTCGGATTCGGAAGCCCCAGCATCGGCAACGGACACGTCTACATCACAAACGACCAGGCACTCTACGCCTTCCAAATAAACAACGCCAACACCGAATGGCCAATGTTCTGCCAAAACAACCTACACCAAAGCTACGCAAAATGAAAAAATCTCAGAGAACTCGCACACTATCTGTAAAAGATCATAAAAAAAAGTTGGTGGAAGCCAGCCTTAGGAAGCCAGCTCTCGTTCAAGTTCAAGGGAAATGCTGACCGAAATTGTGTATGGCGGTGGCAACGTCCCTCATGTCGACTTTCCCATCAATGTTGACATCGGCAACCGGATTCCAGTTCGAAGATTTCGGCGTAGTCCAGAATTGAGCAACAAGATATGCTATGTCCTTCATGTCAACCACAGCATCAGGCTTCCCGTTCAGACCGGTCACATCGCCCAGAAAATGATTATGATGGTATCCATCAATCGAAGTGAAAGCAATATTGTTGATTGAAGGATCCAGAAGCAAAGAGACTATACCACCCGACACAATTCCCTCGGTATCAATTTTCAACGTAGATTCACCATGACCGACAACGGCAAACGTAACCTGAAACAGTCCGCCACTGCCACTCACTCCAGCGACATTGCCCAACAAACACGCACCATCAAGAACATAGCCCGCAACGTTGTCAACAACCGGACTCACCACGATAACAGTCACATTTCCATTGAGAATATGGTCCGGAGCATAAGTGACATTCAGAACGTTCAGAACAGACGAATTGAAGGTCAACAAAACCTGCCACGCATACAGGTTCTGCACATTATCAATCCTCACCTCAACAGTGAAATTTTCGCCCACACCATAATAATTGTACTGCGGCTCAACCGATATCACTGCTCCCTGGGCTTTAACCGGCACGGATACGAACAGAAACATCAGCAAAGGCAATATCAAAAACGACAACAGCTTGATTCTCACGGGTTTCCCCCGAATCTGTTCAGTCTGTCGCCTATATATGGGTTTACCCAAAGGGTACACCCAAGATTTACACTTTACGGACATAGCGCGTCAACACTCTTTCGAAAAGGTGGAATCGAACACATCCGCGTCCACTAATTGCTAGGATAGGTATTTCATTGCAGTCGCCACGGCCCCATAAAGAACAACATCCTCGCCCAAAGGGGTAAGAATGATTTTCGGAACCCTATTAATAGCATACTCATCAACATGCTTTCTGACAGGAGAAAGAATAGCAGATTCGTTCTTAAGAGCGACACTTCCGCCAACAGTGATCAGAGAAGGATCATAAGCATTGATAACCGTCGCAAACCCCATAGCGTTCAAAACACCAATCTCATCAACCAACCTCAAAGCCAAACCATCACCCTGCTCAGCCGCTTCAAAAAGGTCAGCCGCAACCAGCTTCGAAAAGTTTCCTCCGACTCTCCTGGACAACAGACTCCTTCTCACAGTTGTCTGAGGCAGTTCTTCGACTCTCATCCGCACGTAGTTTGGCATGTTTCTTCCAGAACAGTAAGCCTCCCAATGACCTCGCCTTCCACACCCACACGTCAAGTGACCCTCGCAGTCGATAACGAAGTGTCCAATTTCATGGCCATTCCCATCCTTCCCCAAAAGCAGACAACCATTTTCAACTACCCCGCCACCTATCCCAGTACTGATCGTAATGTAAACGAAGTTATCGTGCTTCTTCGCAGCTCCGAATCTTCTTTCACCTAGAGCCGCGCCAACGCAGTCGTTGATTAGACAGACTGAGAGACCTAGCTGCTCCCTGATTGGTTGAGTAAGTGGTATTCGGTCAAAAGGCAAGTTAGGAGAATGAACAACTGTTCCCTCCTTCATAACGAGCGGACCGGCCGACGCTATGCCAACACCTCTCACACTCTTGATGTCAAGCTCGTGCTTGTTACACGTCAAACGTATGAGTCGAATTATTTGTCCGCTTATTGACTCAGAAGTGCTTACATCGACTCTCTCATTTAATCTGTCAACGAAGTGACCTTTTTCATCCGAAAGAACCACCCTTATCCACGTGGCTCCGAGATCGACTCCTATCCAACGCTCAGTCGCAACCATTCCTTCCACTCCGCACGAAAGACCCCAACATCGCCGTCAATTCTTCACCGTTTTCTGTATCAGACGGATGAAGGTTTAACTCTTCTTCTGTTTTGTCAAAAAGAACAGAATCCGTGACCAGCGCTCCTTATTCTTGCGCTTGGCTTCTTCGGCAACCTGCATTTC
Source organism: Candidatus Bathyarchaeota archaeon (assembly GCA_963845885.1). Taxonomy (GTDB): domain Archaea; phylum Thermoproteota; class Bathyarchaeia; order Bathyarchaeales; family Bathycorpusculaceae; genus DASPPK01. The sequence goes on along the minus strand of CAWJTU010000012.1, from coordinate 121,294 downwards.
AAATGCGTGCTAAGCGATGCCTCGCTCTTCTCTGGTCGCCGGTGCACACTCGACATTTACCGCTTTTAACAAACGTCTGAATTCTTCGTCGGTCATCCATTCAGTCTTAAGGTACTGGCATATTCTCCTTCTACTTAATCCCAAACGTTTAGCCTCCTCCACTGCAACACGGTAGGCTTCAACTTCTGTGGGTCGTTCAACGTACTCGAAGTTGTGATCGAAAAGCTCCTTGCCTTCAATAAACTGTTTCACATGGACAAGTTCATGCACAATGTCAAGATAAATATCCGTTCTATTGCCCTTGCCCAAGTAATCCGCGCTCACTATCAAGTGTCCATCAATTTCGCTGACACCCATGTAACCCCGTCGCCCGATAAACTCAACTCGAAGTTTTGACAGTCTCTCATCCGTTTCGTCACCGAAAATCCTTCTCACAGCCTCAACTCTTTCAAAACCCTTGAAATAGTCAAGGAAAGGGTATGTTGCAACTGGGACTTTGCGAATTATCCGAACGTGCAGTTGCCGTGTTATCGTGCTTCATCCTCCTTGCATTCGCCGTTGTCGAAAGATTGCATTAGTAAAGTTTATCCTATCGTATAAGTCTTGAGAAGCTACACTCACTCCCCAGAAGGCCAAGCCAATCACACTTCAAATCAGAACAATGGTCAGAAACGACTTTTCTTTCGCAGTCGCATTAACTGACCAGATGGACTGGGGATTATCAGAACAAGACTTCGAATTCGCCACAGAACTCGAACCCCAAGGATGCTTCATCCTCCTCGACAACTCACAAAAAATAGGATTAGTCACCACCGTCAACTTCGGCAAGATAGCATGGTTCGGAAACCTCATCGTCGACAAAAACCAAAGAAACAAAGGCGCCGGATCCACCCTCGCTAGCCACGCAATCAAGTATCTGATCAGCAAAAACGTCGAAACTGTAGGATTATACGCCTACGTGGACAGAATTCCCTTCTACATCAGACTTGGATTCAAACCCGACTCCCAATTTCAAGTGCTCAAAGGAAAAGCCTTCCCCTCAAACCGCAAAACACCAGTCAAACAAGCCGGAAAAGAAGACCTCGACAAGATAATGGAATTTGACCACAAATGCTTCGGAGCCTCCAGAAAAAAAATGCTAGAACCCATCATCGCAGACCCAGACAACATTTGCCACGTACTCTACGAAAACAACCAAGTAACAGGATACGCCGTAGCAAAAGTGTACAGAGGAAAGGCCGAACTCGGACCACTGGTGTGCACAAACAAAACACTGGCATTCGACATCCTGAAATCAGTCCTGAACCAGCTCAACGGCATCGAAGTATCCATGTTCGCACCAGCCGAAGAAAATGAGATCATCTCCGCACTGAAAAAAGAAGGCTTCCAGGAGAGTTTCAGAGTACGAACAATGTTCTTCGGTCCATCTGCCCCTAAGGAATGTGTCTACATGGCCGAATCACTCGAAAGAGGATAGAAAAAATGTCGGCAAACCTAGACCTAATAATCTTGGAAGATTTCCTTAAAAACTCTTGGAACTGCATCGAAACACTTGTAAAAGAACTCGGAACGTTCAAAGAAGAAAAGCGAAAACAGGTCGAACTCTATTACTTCAAAGACGGACAAAGACACAACGCAACATTCAACGGATCACAGTTCTTTCTCAGAAGTTCTGTTGAATATGCAAACCCTCAGCTCACCGTGGAAGACGTCCAAGGAATCATAGCGGCGCGGTTACTCGAAGTCACGGCTAATTATTTCCAACAACGGGGACTTCACCAGTCGACACCTCAAGAAATCGAAGAAATCCGTACGCTCCTGAAACATCCTCCTTCAGGACCAGTAGTAGCATTTCTCCTCAACACGGATGACATAGAAGCAGACAGATACTCAATGAACCCGTTCAAAGAGTCTATAGTTGAAAGCGGACAAAGCGCCCTTCCTGCAGTAAACGTGAAAACAGACAACCTAAGAATAGATGAGAAATTCGTTCAGAAATATGAGGACTCACTCTTCTGTAAACGCGAAATCGAGTATATTGAGCGCACTCGCAAATCATCCAACAACAGTTACGTGGACATGGTCGACGCTGTGAAATATGGACATTTATCAAGACTATCAGAAGCATTCGGCATGGACCTCTGCATTCCTGCAATGCGTTTACCGCTGACAGCAATGGAAAAAGAAAGTACGGAAGGTCTGCTTCATCACATCGTGCGAGAAGTCCACAAAGACTATCAAACATTTGAAAGCGTCTACAGATGCATGGGCAGAAGCCTAAAAAATCTAACTACACTGCTCACGGTCCCACACTCGTCAAAGGGATATGGTTCCAAACGAGCAGCAAGAGGCAGGATATACTTCGACGGAACCGCACTTAAAAACGTCAGAGTGGAGTACAAGACCACACTGTTGTACCCAAACGCGATAGACCCGGCAGATGTAAGCTTGGCACAAGCCGATGACAGTTTCACGGTTGAAGGTGCAAAACTCGTTAACTACAACTTTAAAGAAACTCCTTCTTCACCTCAGTTCTTCTTATATTCTCTCGCTTCACCTGAAAACGCCGTTGTATGGCACGGCATCGGAGCCTTCGGCGCATCCGAACTGCTCAAAAGCTACACGACAACGCGACTGGCCTGCTCAACGGGTTCCCTGCTCAAGGATCTACCCGACAAATACAGCCTCACGATCAGAGTGCCACTACAATTCAACCTAATTCCCAAATACATCTGGTTCCACCCTGTTCACCGCAACATAGACGCAAGCATCGGCTGCGTCCAAAACCTCAAGGACCTCGCCGACATCGGCATGAAAATGGAACGCTTACCAACAGAACAGTATATTAGAAAACAAGAATAAGATGATCAAAACATGTTGTTCAAACAGGTAAAATACCGAGGCGACAACTTCTCCTACATAATCGCCGACGAGACCACCAAAGAAGCAGCAATCGTCGACCCCAGCTACAACCAAGACACGTTAATGATGTTCATCAAAGACCAAAAACTCAAACTGAACTACATAATCAACACACACGCCCACGGAGACCACACCGCGGGAAACGAAGATTTGAAACGCGCCTTCGGAGCCAAACTCGTCGCCCACAAACTCTCACAAGTCAAAAAAGACGTTTCAGTCGACGACGGAGACATCCTGAAACTGGGAAAGATAGAAATCAAGGTAATCTACACTCCCGGACACACAACGGACGGCATTTGCCTATTAGTCGACGGAAAGATACTGACAGGAGACACGCTCTTCATCGGGGAATGTGGAAGAACAGACCTTCCAGGCTCAAGCCCCGCTGACATGTACCACAGTCTATTCGACAAACTCAGCAAGCTGGACGACAGAATCGAAGTCTACCCAGGACACGACTACGGACCCAAACGATACTCGACGATCGGCGAGCAGAAACGCACAAACTACGTACTCGAAAAACGAACACTGCAAGAATTCTTAGAATTCATGGCCACGCCCTAACCCAACGAGCACTCAGTCAACGCATTCTCAATAAAAAGGCAAAAGACTAGCAACACCGATCAGAGCAAACCCAAGAATCAACGCAAACGTTCCAACTGAACCGCAAAATCTGAACAGCTTCCTGTCCGAAACCATCCCGTAAGCACCACAACCCATCACAACAAGAAGAAAACCCGTTATCGCTGCCATAAGTCCAAATCCAAACCAAGTCGGGTCCAACGGCCCTAACGATACCGCGACGAAACTCATCACGATCAAGTATACCGTACGTTGTACCAAGATAAATAGTTTAACACATCCCAAAAATCACAAGAAAAATAACCCGAACACCTTATTCCATGAATACAGCAGCCGAAACTCCAATCACAAGATCATCTTTATAATTAACGTGTTCGCTAAAACAAGCAACAGAGCGGCGAACATCACAAATGATGGGCAGGACCTTCTCTTACACGATAGAACTGGAAATTCCAGCGTCTTACATAGGCAGCCTGCTCGATTACGTCTACCAGAAGTATTTACTAGTTCAACAACAACTCTTCGCCGACATCTCAAAAGGCACAATCGACGACCAGCCCAGCCTGAGTTACGTTGCCCTCGACAAAGACAAAAAAAGAAATGCGGAAGTATCAATTAAGGGCACGAAACCCCTGCAAGTCAAGATAACACCCATAGGCGACAAAGCGAACGAAGAGACCGCAGACCAAATCAGACAAGACCTTCTGATCGTTACAGAAATGTTCGAACAAAAAGTCAGAGAAACCACGCTCTACTTCGCATGGCGAGAAGGCGAAGAAATCGTGCCAGAAAAGGTCTCGGGCAAAGAGAGAAAATCACTCAACCGCATATTCCTCGAGACCCAAGTCTTCCTCTTCGTCATATTCATCACCCTAGGTATATTCGTCTATTTCCTGATAGGAATATACACTCCGATAGTCCTGCTGGCTTTCCAATTCATTTTCGTCTTCTACTCCCCGAAAATAATCGAAATGACATCCGACTGGCAAATCACCCGAGAAAACCCCACGATACACATCCTCGAATACAGCCTACCCCTGGAAGAACACGACAATTTCGCAAAGAAATACCCTCCTGAAAAAATAGCCCAAATCAAGAAAGAAGTCTACCAAGAAACCATCGCAAAAAACGGAGAAATCGACTGCAACACAACCGGACAAATATTCAGAAAATACGGACTAGAATGCAACTCAGAAAACCTCTCCGTCAGAAAAGTAAACGTCTATGAACTCGTCAAAAAAGTCGCAGACAAATTCCACTACAAAGTCCCCAAAATAGTCGTCACAAACACACTGATCCCAAACGCAGCCGCCTCAGGGCCAAGCCCAAGCCGCGGCGTAGTCCTAATCACCACAGGCGCCCTAGAACAACTCGAAGAAGACGAAATGATCAGCGTCTTAGGACACGAGTTCGGCCACTTGAAAGGGCATGACCCTTTCTGGCTATACGGCCTATCCGCCCTACAATACTTACTCTGGTTCTACATAATCTTCGGACTATTCCCAACCAGCTCATTCCTCGTCCTCTTCATATACTTCTGGGTACTCTCAACGATCACATACTTCGTAGCAAAATTCTTCGAAGCAAGAGCTGACCTAACATCAGCCATCGTCATAGGCCAACCCAACATCCTCGCCAACGCCCTCGAAGAAATCGGATTCAAAAGGCTCCTCATCGAACGAGTCCCATCATACCGAATCCAAGAATGGTTAAGCTTCGACCCACATCCACCCATCTACTTTAGAGTCAACCGACTCAGAAAATTCAAAGAAGGTACCAAAGTACCCCACCCGCTGATCCAATCAGCCAAAGAAGTCACGAGAGGATTCATAAATAGCTTTTGACGCCGTAGAGTTACAAAAAATCAACTATCTGAGCTACACGTTCAACCTCATAATCAGGCTTGAAACCCAAATCCTCCGCCTCACACAACGTGCTAACCCCTTGCCGCACCAACAAAGTCCTCATCCCCAACCTTCTCGCACCCTCCAAATCACTAATCTCATCCGCCACAAACACACACTCATCACCCTTCAACTCCATCCTCTTAAGAGCCTCAACGTAAATCCTCTCCTCAGGCTTCCTCACTCCAACCTCATACGACAACACAATGACCTCAAAAAACCTCAGTCAACCCCAGCGCCATAATCACATCCATTTACCCGACGCCGCAATTCGATACTAACGCCAACCTGTACTTCTTCTAGAAGCACACTAAGAGACAGACGGCACCCCTTCATACAATTTGAACGATGAGATGTAGAAACGATTCCTGATTCGCTCAAGTCGATCTTTCAAACCCTTCTCATCAAGACACGCCGAGTCTACCGAGAAATACCGACCAGAAATCCTCAAGGCTCTTCATCTCGCCCAGTGAACTGCTCCTGTACAAGGACGTGAACGTCGACCTAACATTATCAGCACCCAAACTGCCTCTATTCTCTCGTACAACAGCAACGATTTCCTCAATATATCTACCATATGCCTTCTTATCAGTGTACGCAAGTGTGTCGCCGAAATCAATCAACACGCCCTTAACTTTCAAACCACTCAACATCATCCGACACGCACCAATCAATCCTCAACATCAAGCAAATAGTCTTTTTGCACCATCCATATATCAGATGTTTATGATTGGAGCACTATAGAGAAATGAAATAGAACACTGTATTGAGCGGATTTATTAAGGAGACTTGTGCTCTATTATCGCGCGGTAGCGTTCTGTTCAACAGAACATACAGACAGAGATACAACGCTACACACATAAAAACCAAAAACAAAAGGAGTGAAGAAAAAATGACAGAGAATTCCAAGATTGTTTTCATTGGAAGGAAACCAGCAATGAGCTATGTCCTGGCAATCATAACGAGCCTATCCGCAGGTAACGCCAAAGAGATAACGCTGAAGGCACGAGGACAAGCAATCACGACAGCGGTTGACGTTGCAGAAATAACGAGAAGCCGCTTCCTCAAAGACCTGAAAGTCTCGAAGATTGCAATCGGCACAGAGCAAATGCCAGCCAGGGAAGGCGAAAACAGCGCAAGAATGGTTTCTACAATGGAAATAACACTGCAAAAAGACTAAACTGCAGTCTTAAGAACGAAGTACCCACTTTGGCGAGTCTCTCGCCTTTTCTTTCTTTATAATAACGATATTTCTACACTATACGTATCTTTGCCACAGAATCAACCACGACATCCGCCACCTTTTCAAGAGTATCCCGCAGCGTTATTCCAGTCAAAACGCCGATGCAGGCTTTGACTCTGGCATTCTTTCCCATTAGCATATCCGAAATGGAATCACCAACCATGACTGCATCATGAGGCTCGCATCGCGTTTGTTGAAGAATTTCCAAAATCATGTCAGGCGCAGGTTTGCCGTTAGCAACATCTTCCGGTCCGACGAAAGCATCAAACAGACCTGCGATCTTAAGAATTTCGAAAGATTTCACTATGCGATTGTGCGCATCGGTAGAAGCAATGGCTAATTTCAAACCATGTTCTTTGAATTTCCTCAACGTTTCAGCCACATCATTCAAGAGTACAGCACCGTACGGCGGTTTCATCGACTTGTCCGCATGATTGTAGGATTTTTCAGCTAGCATTTTCGCCTCTTCCCACGAACGTCCTTTCAGATAGAAGGCAGTTGCAGCCACAAGTATCTCGTCACGAGTCGACGAAGTTCCCAGCGGCCCTTGATAGTCTATTCTGTGCAATTTCATGTTCACCCCCACAGCCTTTTCCCAGAATTCAACGGCGTCCTTGCCAGCGACGATTTCAACGCTCTTTCTTCGGACCCTTGCCAGCTCAAGATCCACAGCTTTGTAATCGACCAGAGTGCCATCCTTATCTAAGATTACAAGACGGCAATCGATGATTTGGCTTCCAGCAATCAGCTTGGGCATAAGCTACACTTGTCACAGAAAACTGAAAAAGATATCTCTTGTTCGAATCGAGTTTGAGAAGCCAGTATTCCGTCCCAAGTTTAATAAATCTCAGCTAATGAGACGATGGGTTTCGAAAACAGTTTTGCTTTCTAGGCAGCGCTGATCAAACGTATCGAATCATTCCCGGCTCGAGAGTATTACTATGTAGTCAGCTGTGTCAGCGCACATGTCAGCGGCTTGTTCAATGAACTCGATTAGATCGTCATAGATAACCAAAGCGCCCGCATTCATTTGTGCACCGTACTTAACGAACAGCTTCTTTGTTTTGAGATAATCCTCGTCAATGCCATGTTCGATTTCTTCGACTTTCTTTGAACCTTCGATCGCATCGGCTGGAGCAATGTTGAGTTTCTCTATACTGAGACGCAATGCATTAGCACATTTCACAAGTGCGGACGTCATGTGAACAGTGTTTTCGCGGAGTTCTTGGGGTATCTCGGCTTCTGAGAGCATTTCCAAACATCTTGCCGCGTCCTTCACATCATCGGCAAGAGTGTCGAGTCTTTTCACCAAGTGCAACAGGTCTTCTCGATAATCAGCAAACAGCGCTGCCCCCTTTGATAGTTCTTTGAAAACTTCAGTTCTCAGTCTGTCCACCTCTTCTTCAGCAACAAAGAGATTCTGGACGTATGTCCTGGCCTCTTTTGATTTTCCCTGCGATAAACTCTGCGTTGCTTGGTTAAGGAGGGTCACGGTGTCAATGGCCTTTGTTATCTGTTCTTGAGCTAGGTCTAGGGCTTTTGTTCTTCGGCGCTTTTCAAACCAGGCGTAACTTCGTTTTTCCAAGGTTTACATCTCCTTTAACACTTTTTTGTTTTTTACTTATAACCTTTCTTGAATTGATAAAGTTCATCACGTTCACCTGAGAACAGTTTTTTTGCCTGTTGCAATGTAATAGATCGATTCTGCAATGTAAGTTGCGTGATCAGCGATTCTTTCCAGATATCTCACCACCAGAATAGTGCTAATCAAGCAACGAGTGCTGGGAGGAGCTTTCGACAATTTGTCAAGATACTCTAGGTATATTTTGTCGACTTCATTCTCTGTCACGGCAAGCGTTTTTGCCATTTCACCATCATTGTCTCTGAGAGCGTCTAAGCTTGCGTGAACCATGTCTAGGGTCTTGTCCACCATCTTTTCCATCAATTCCCCGGAATATGCACAATGCCCTGAGGCAGCGAATCGTTGCTGAGTGAGAGATATGTCCCATGCATACCTGCCGTATCGCTCGAAGTCGTAAGCGATTTTCATATAGGAATTGATTATCCGCAGGTCAGACGCCACTGGCTGATATTTCACTATAAGCTCGAATGCCTTTTCTTCGACACTCACACCCATAGTGGTGAGCATTTCTGAAAGCTCCCTGACATCTTCGCTTTCGTCCTTGTCATTCATGAAGCCGTGAATTGATGTTCTTATAGTCTCTTCTGCAGCTTCACCCATCCTGAGAAGAGTCGCCGTCAACTGCTCAAGACCTGTATCAAGTAACCTGCTCATGCATCTCTCACCTATCCAAACTTTCCTGTGATGTATTTCTCTGTCAATTCGCTTTTTGGGTTTTCAAACACGCTAGTCGTGTCGCCGTACTCGACTAGTTGACCCAAGTACATAAATGCTGTCAAATCCGAAACACGCGCAGCCTGCTGCATGTTATGCGTAACAATCACCACAGTATAATCGCGCTTAAGCGACACAATCAACTCTTCAATCTTGGCAGTGGCAAGAGGATCTAAAGCAGAGCACGGTTCATCCATCAGAATGGCCTCAGGCTGCAACGCAATCGCACGCGCAATACAAAGCCGCTGCTGCTGCCCACCAGATATGCTTGTTCCAGGCTTCTTTAAGTCGTCTTTCACCTCGTCCCACAAAGTTGCCTGCTCAAGACTCCTTCGCACGGTGTCGTCGAGGCTTTCGCCCTTCTTCACCCCAGTTAACTTCAGCCCAGCTGCCACGTTATCGTATATGGACATGGTTGGAAACGGATTCGGTTTCTGAAAAACCATCCCTACTCTTCTCCGAATCAGCACAGGGTCAACGTCGCCCGCGTAAATGTCCTTTCCGTCAAGAAGCACTTTTCCCGACATCTTGGCGGTCGGAACCAACTCATGCATTCTATTCAGGCACCGGATCAAGGTGGATTTTCCACAGCCCGAGGGACCGATGATGGCTGTGACGTGGTTGGCTTTGACCGTGAGGTTTATGTCCTTCAAAGCTTGTTTGACACCGAACCAAGCGTTTAATCCGATGGTCTGTATTTTCCTTTTTTCGAACTCCAGTTCCTGATCTTGAACGTTTTCATCTGTTTCATCAGATTTCATTCTTCAGCTCTCACCTTCCAGCCTACGTCTGCTAGCTAATCTAACGCCAATATTCAGACTTAGCACTATTAGAATCAGAATTAATGCTGCACCCCATCCTTGCGCCTGAACGTCGGGAGAAGGTTGCCGCGAGTCTGTCAAGATTCTTATCGGGAGAGCATCCATGGGAGCGTTGAAACCTTGGAAGAAATAGCTGTTCCCTAGAACCGTCAGGATTAATGGCGCAGTCTCGCCTGCGATTCTGGCAACTGCAAGAAGAGTTCCAGTCACTAGTCCTGCTCGGGCGGAAGGAAGGACAACTCGAAGAGTGGTTTTCCACTTGTGTACGCCCAATGCAAGAGAAGCTTCACGAATGGAATTGGGGACAAGCTTCAGGGATTCTTCGGTGGTTCTGGCGACTATGGGTATCAAGATGAAAGATAGGGCAACCGCACCGGCTATGGGGGAGTAGGACCCAGTCACGCCTAAGACGACGACGCTGAAAACCGTGATTCCTACCACTATGGACGGAAATTCTGTGAGCACATCGTTAATGGATCTCATCGAGGTAGCGTACTTGTTATTTCCGTACTCCGCCAAGTAGACACCTGACAGTATGCCGATGGGAATTCCAAATAGACTGGTTAAACCGATCAGAATTAATGTTCCTTGTATGGCTGGTCCAATACCGCCTTCCAACCCGTTCTTGGTAAGAAATTGAAGACTTAACTGTGGAGCACCTCTGACGACGACTTCGTAAAGGATGCTGAGAAGAGGCACAACAGCAATGATCACGCAAATGACGCAGAGAACAAAGAAGAGGCTGTTCCTAAATTTTCTGAAGGCATAACTGCTGCTCATCTACTCCACGGCTCCCCCTTTGACTTTCAGAACGCGCGTGACCACTACGTGAGCTCCCACATTAATGAGGAGACTCATCAAAAGCAGGATTAGTCCAACGCCAATGTACGCAGATTTCTCTATCGGAGTAGTAGACTCGAGGAAACCGTTTGCTATGAGAGACGACATCGTCTGACCGGGTTTGAATAGAGAAGTAGGCATCGCAGTAGGACCAATGGCGTTGCCTATGACCATAGTTACCGCCATCGTTTCGCCAACTGCCCTGCCGAGACCAAGGATCACTGCGCCGAAAATTCCGGAGCGACCGTAGCTTAACACCCAATACCTGATCACTTCCCATTTAGTTGCTCCGATGCTATAGGCGCCTTCGCGGATAGAGTCTGGAACCGCGTTGATGATTTCTCGGGAGACTGAAGCAACAGTCGGTATAATCATTATAGCCAAGATTACTCCAGCCGTAAAGATGTCAAGGCCGAAGGGGGTTCCGCTGAAGACTGGAATCCACCCTAGGTAAGTGGACAAAGGAGTTTCGATGTAGTTTTGCATCCAAATGCGGAGAACGAAAAGACCCCAAAGTCCATATATCACGCTTGGAACTGCGGCCAGGAGTTCCACAAGATATGAAACTGGAACCTTCAGGGCTTTTGGAGCCATTTCTGCTAGAAAGATTGCTATGCCAAGGCTTAGCGGTACGCCTATGAGAAGAGCGATAGCTGAGGTGACAAGCGTTCCCATAACGTAGGGGAGAGCACCAAACGATTCTCTTCCTTCAACTGGATTCCATGCAGTTCCAGTGAAAAAGTACGTTCCGAATCGCTGAAGGACCAGCAGAGATCCACTGATGAGAGTTTCAGCGTTGACTATGAGGATAACAGCGGCGGATGCTGCAACAATGGCGACTAGGATTTTGAATAGATTATCCCCAGCCAGTTTCTTAATCATGCAGATCCGCTGCCTAACCATTAAGTATGATTATAAAGAAAGATTTTTGGTGTTGATGTGTGCAAAGCTTCATGCAATGCTAACTTGTGGGTAGGTGTTGTCCGTTGAATGTTATCGATTGGATTGATGCCTCGTCTATTTGCACTACATTTGTTGGAAGCTGCGCATATTCCAAGGTTGGTGCGAGATCTTGACCGCTGTGCACGACCCACCAGATATACTGGATTAGCTGTGTTGCCTTGTTCTGGTCCATTCCTGGGATTACGTTGAGTTCTTGGTAGACTAGCAGGTAGGTGAAGCCGACTATTGGGTAGGCTTGTGGGTCTGCCGTGTTCAGAAGGCTGACGGTGTACCAAGATTGATTGCCCGAGGGCAAACTTGAAGCGCCTGACTGAACGGCTGTGGTTGTCGAAGCAAGTGATGGTGCGATATAGTTTCCCGAGGGGTTTTGAATCGATGCAACGGTCATGCTATTTTTCAGTGCGTAGGCTAGTTCAACGTATCCGATGGCGTAGGGTGTTTGGGTTATTGTGGATGCGACGTTAGCGTTTCCGCTTGCGCCGATTCCGACTGGCCATTGGACGGATGTACCAAAACCAACTTGGCTACTCCACGTAGAGCTTATGTTGCTCAGGTATCTGGTGAAGATGTTGGTTGTTCCCGAACCATCTGATCTGTGGATTGTGGTTATGGCGTGGTCAGGTAGACTTGTGCTTGGGTTGAGGTTTTGTATGGCGGGGTCGTTCCAGTTCGTTATGTTGCCAATGAAGATGCCCGCAATAACTTGGCTTGACATGTTTAGACCGCCTGAGATACTGGGTAGGTTGTAGGCCAAAGTGACTGCACCGATTGTTTCTGGAATGTGGAGTGCGTTGGGTGCTGCTGCTCTCTGTGAATCGGTTAGGGGTGCGTCTGAAGCTGCGAAGTCAACAGTTTTGGCTGTAAGAGAGGCTATTCCTTGTCCGCTGCCAACACTTTGATAGTTGATTTGGAGATTGGTTCTTACGTTTTGCGTGTACTTTGTGATCGTGGCATTAAGGAATGGTTGTGGGAACGTGGCTCCTGCGCCGTTCAACGTTGCAGCATTAAGCTGCGTGCCGCCTTGAGAAAGATATATGTAACTTGCAATAGCTGCTGCGATGACGATGATTGCAACTATTCCAATCGCGATCTTGCTTGTGTTTTTCATTTTTTATTCCTCTTTCAACCACTGACGCTACGCTAATTATATAGATATGCTTCATAAACTCTATAGACTATATAATCATTCCCGATACCATTAGAATATGCAAAAGAACAAGAAGATGCCTCAGCCTATAGCAAAGAGCCTGTCTCAGACTATAGCTCAACCTAATTCTACGGTTTTTTCTTCGAGTCGCTTTTTAAAACGCCTCTGTGTGGGGTTTTTTCTAGAAAGAGTAACGTCGGAATATTCAAAACAGGAAGAGGATCTCTTCACAATGGAAGTCATAAACTATATAGATAAGAGATATATTAATAGTTGACTACACAACTTACGAAGGGTTATTTAGATTGCAGCAATCCAAATTGAGTGAAGAAACGAGGAAATTACAGTTCACCGGTGGATCGACCTACATTCTTTCATTGCCAAAAAGGTGGATAACGCAAAATCAGCTTAAGAAGGGAAGTGTAGTAAAACTGCGCGAAGAGGAGGGCGGCTTATTATCAATATTGCCCACTGATGCGACCGTGCAACAAGAAAAACTCGATGAAGCTACGATCAGGGTCACGCTTAAAGATGTTCCAGACGGCATAATAAGAAAAACTGTGGCCACTTATCTCGTAGGCTACAACATGATACACATAAGAGCTGAAAGTCAAAAACAGTTATCTGGCAGGCAAAGGCACGACGTGAAGGATTTCTCGCGGCGTATGCTTGTCGGAACCGAAATAGTCACTGACACCCCGCAAGAATTAACACTGCAGGTCTTGTTGAGCTATCCTGAACTTTCCGTTCAGAGCGCTCTCAGACGAATGAGCATAATTACAGCCTCAATGCACAGAGATGCAATGACCGCTCTGAAAGGACTTGACCGCCAGCAGGCAAAAGAGGTGGCAGCTTCAGACAATGAGGTGGACAGATTCAACCTGTACATTGTCAGGCAACTCAAGACTGCAATTCAAAACCCCAGAATAATAAAAGAAATAGGTTTACAAAATGCCCGTGATTGCTTGGGCTACCGTTTGATGACAAAATCTGTGGAGAGAACTGCAGATCATGCAGCTAATATCGCAGAGAATGTTTTGTCATTGAAAAGGCGGCTGGAAACTGAAATATTTGAAAAACTTGAGAAGATGAGTGGCATAGCCATTTCGATGTTTGAAACCGCAGTTGAAGCACTTTTCAGGCAAGACTACGCCCTTGCGGAGAGCATAGTTGAAAAAATAGACGAGGTCATTCTAATTGAAAAAGAGGCTGTTGTTTCTTCTCAGAAGATGGACGTTGAAGAGGCACCTTATCTGCGTTTGATTATTGAAAGCATCCGAAGAACCGCAGAATACGCCAGTGACATTGCTGAAATCGTGCTTAACTTGACTGTTGAATCAATACTAGTGTGAGAAAGTGATATATGAGCGCACTTTCGCCACGTTTCAATAACAAACGTCAGGTGCGTGCGCCTGAAGCCCAAATCATCTATTGGATCTACGAATTCTGTCTGCTGCCTATGTTGTCTGCTGCTTCTTTGGTCAGTGATTTCACCCATTCTCTCTTTGCCCATAGAGCGCATCCGTGGATTTCCTCAAGCTGAGCGTGGTTCTCCCGTATTGTGTTCAACATCTTTGATTGCAGCGCGTCCTTAAGTGAGAGGTGCTTCAGGTTTGTGTCAGAGTAAGGAATGAAGGGACATGGTTCCACGTTTCCCTCTGCACTGATGTGGACGAAGCCTCTTCCAGAAGATAGGCATCCTCCTATCTCTTCTTCATCCCAAGGCAACGCGATGAACACGGCAGAGTATTTCTTCTTGAAGAAGTCTCTTTTCCTTAACAATTCCATTCTTTGTTCAGATGTGAGTACCCAGTCCTCAGTTCCTTTCTTGACCGGAGTGTATTCGACGAGCATGAAGAGTTTGCAGCCTGTTTCGACTAACTTCTTGATGAAGTTGTCGTCGGTGATATCAGCAAAGTTGTCTCTGGTCATAGTCAACGAAGTGCCCCAAAAGATGTTTCTCTTTTTCAATTTGGCGGTCGCGCTTAGTGCTTGTGCATAGACTCCGGCTCCGCGTCGTTTGTCCGTGTCGTTTTCGTAGCCTTCCAAACTGATCAAGGGAACGATATTCCTGTTCTCAGACATTTTCTTAATCACAGCGCCATCTATCAGGAGACCGTTTGTAAACATTAGAAACATGATCGCTGGATACTTCTCTGCGAGATCCAGAATTATTGGCCGAGTTAGCGGTTCTCCTCCCCCGATTACCATGAAAGAGACACCTAATTCTTTTGCTTCGGCAATTAATCCGCCGAGTCTTTCATCACTCATCTCGGATTCGGAGGCACTGCGCAACGCTTGGTGGTAGCAGCCTTGGCAGTGAAGGTTACATTTGCTTGTCACGCTCAGTACGATGATAGGTGGAACGTGAACCCCTTTCTTGTCCCAATTCAGCCTGGTCTTTGCAGCCTTTCTTTGCCATCTCAATGTCTGCACGAAGAAACCTGCCTGAAGAGGATGAGTCAAGGCAACCCGCAGCGCGTCTTTGAAGAAAACATTCAGTGAACCATTAAGAACCTTGCCAAAGTCAAGTTCGCTGCGTGTTTTGTGATCCAAAGGCATTCATGAAACCTCGACATCAGCGATGCTAAACCGCCGTTCAAATACATTCTGTTGTGGCATTAACTTTCTGATGAGCAAACTTCCCGCTCGGCATCTGGACAAGCACAAGAGCGCTCGAAGTGGCAAAGAAGGGTTGTACCACTTTTGGGAATCTTATGGAATGACTTGCTAGCCTACCCCCCTCCTAGGTTTCAATGTACCATGAATATTAGGATCCAAATATGCGGGCTCAAAGCGCGTGCTTTACAGAAATCTTTTATTCAGGCGCCTCAAACGGAATGTTGGTCGATGGAAGTGGAATTCACAGAAAGCGAATTCAATTTTCTGATCAATGTTTTCTCGGAATTGCAAGCAGGGAATCCCGATGGCGATTTTGGAAACTATGTCAAAATAATTGAGTATGCGAAACTAAACAAGAGACCTGAGTTGCTTTACTACTACTTCTATCATTATTTTGAGCCTTTGCTCACTGATGATACGGAATTTGAAAAATCCTTCTCGGATGAAGAAAAACCTCTGATGAAGAGTGTATGGAAGAAATTTGGGGTTCTGAAGGAATCTTATGGAGAACTTACGGAAGATGACCTTCTGGCGAAGTTCAACATTGATTTAAACAGGTTATTCCTGGATTTGAGGATCCATTGGAAACACCAGAGTCACGCTCACTGAAGCGCGCGCTAACGTCTTACTTCTTTCGTCGCCATTTGACTCTTCCGTAGGGAAGGCCTGTTCGACCTGACACGCCCACGTATACTTCGCTCGGTATCAAGCTTCTATATCTTCTTCGTGCCAATCCATATCACCTCCTATTGTAGCGCGCGTACGTTTAGACTTGGCGAGCCTGGTGTAGCCACTTGGTTCACAATCTGTGCGCTTCGCAAGTCGTTAGTGTTTTCCATTTGTATCGGACGCCGTATCTGGTGTTTGCTTATTTAAGCACTTTTAACAACAATGTTTTAAGTTACCTGAAAAACTCTCTCTCATTCGACGTTGGACATACACAGGATTAAACAAAAAATAACACTTGAAAACAGGTTTCTCTAACTAAAAGAAGTTCAATTCATGCAGATGGTGCCAAGTTTGAGACTTTCTAACTCATTGTAGCTACAATGCGCACGGTTGAATGTGCATAGAAGTCTTCTCCATAATGCATAATTGTCTGAAGAGTGCAAGTATAATTGCGACGGAGAAGGGGAGAAAAAGAAACGAAGAGGACGGCATTTTTCAGTGTAATTCTTGCAACGATGCTTATTGGAACGCTGGCATTTGCATTCAACGCTAAATCTGTAAGCTCAGAAAAATCTGCTCCTTTGTTATGGAATTACGCGACAGAAAGAAGAGTCAATACGGTTTCTGTCTCTTCAAATAATAAATACGTTGTTGCTGGTTCAGACGATAGAAACGTCTATTGTTTTGACCTTGCTACAGGGCAAAGGATTTGGAGTTATGATACAGGGGAGTGGAGTACAAGAGTTGATATTTCAATTTTTGATGTTTGCGTTTCACCGGATAACAAATATGCCATAGCTGGAACCGCGAGCAACATTTACTGCTTCAATGCCACAACTGGCAAGAAAGAATGGAATTTCACGACAGGCGAGCGCGAGGTATGGTCAGTCTTTGTTACTTCGGATAATAAATATGTGATAGCAGGGACGTTTGACAATGACATTTTTGGGAACGGTCATGTTTATTGTCTTAACGTAACTGATGGGACTCTTGAGTGGACTTTTCAAACTGGTTACCTGTTTAGCGTATTCGTTTCTCCAGATAATCAATATGTTCTTGCTGGCGGTGCAAGCGGTGTCACAGCTCTAGATATTAATGGAACTTTGCTATGGAACTATCACAATATAAACGTCTATGTAAGCAGTCTCTCCATCTCCCCTGACAGCAAATATGTTATAGCTGGAGATATCGGCGGTATTGGACACGTTTATGCTTTTAATATAAAGAACGGACAACAGGTATGGAATTTCTCAGCAATTGGCACACCTCCCGATGGTGCGAGCAATATCGCGATCAATTCTATTTTCGCCTCTTCTGATGGAAAGTCTGTGGTGGCTGCAGACAGTAATGGAGAACTCTATTGCCTCGGCGTAAATGACGGACACCTAATATGGCACTGTCTGGCAGGCGCCTATGTTTACGACGTTTCAATTTCGTCTGATGATAAATATGTTGTAAGTGGAGGTCTTATTGGGGACGCTGGGATTCTGACTTGTCTCAATAGCACCGACGGAAGTGAACTTTGGAAGTATACGCTCGCAAATGTGACGTGGGGTATGTGGTCCGTTTCTATATCG
This sequence comes from Candidatus Bathyarchaeota archaeon, assembly GCA_963845885.1. GTDB lineage: Archaea > Thermoproteota > Bathyarchaeia > Bathyarchaeales > Bathycorpusculaceae > DASPPK01. The sequence goes on along the minus strand of CAWJTU010000012.1, from coordinate 103,648 downwards.
TCTGACAGCAACTACATCGTGGGAGGAGGGGGAGCGGGGAACGGTAGCATTTATGTCTTTTGTCAAACACTCGGACTCACGCCATTCATAAGCCCGCTTTCAGTTTCAAAACTAACAAGTCAACCATTGAGTTTCACGTCGACAGTTTCAAGCGGATACGCGCCATACAATTATCAATGGTACCTTAACGACCGTCCAGTTTTAGGAGCCACATCAGATACTTGGAATTTCACGTCCCCCTTAGGCGGAATCTATTACGTCTATCTTAAAGTCACAGACGCTGTGGGCAATACGGCGGAATCTAGCCCTGCCCGTATAACAGTGACGCCCTCAATTCCTGTTGGAGGCTTCTCAATCTCAGTAGGACAAGGCACAAAACTAGATCCTTTAACACCATACTTGACCATTGTATTAATCTCAGCAATGATATTCACAGCAATTAAGCGCAAAACACGCGTTCGTGCGCGCATCATTTCAACCTGACTCTCTACGCTCGTGCCGAGTCGTTTCCTAGGCAGTTTTTTATCCCAGAATTTTCGAAGAAAAAATGGAGGCGAAATCATGCAGTGTCCTAAATGTAATTCAAACATGAACACGGATAAACATCTTCACGCTTTAGGCTGTGAAGTGGAACTGGTCAGGCGAGGAGCTTTTCGAGATGAGAGGATAGAAACTCGTTACTGTGAAAACTGCGGCTACATAGAGCTATACAGAATTGCAAAAAACAAATAGACTAGAGCATACAGAACAAGAAAAGAAGGAATAGGACTCATTGAGGGCTAATTTGAGAAGCAAGAAAACCGATTCTCCACCAATGGAACGGTCCGAGTATTCTGTTCTGGCGCAAGCTAGTTTTGAGAACGCTGCATCATGGCTTGAGGATGCCCAGACACTAATTGACAGAAAGAGCTTTGGTCACTCGGTCGCGCTTTCACGTTTTGCTCTAGAGGAAACTGCAAAAGGTATTGCTTGTTGGTATGTTTCCGAAGATATTTGGCCATTGAATAACTCGATAACAAGTGATGCTTTTTGGAACCATTCAGCTAAGAACCAAACCGTAGTAGCAAACCTAATCGCAGTTGAATTCAACAATTTTCTTTTCTCGACCGCTAAAGGTGAAAAAACTCAGATTTCAGAGTCGGTAAAAAAGCCTATTCTTGAATGGACGAAAACAAGAGATTCCACGTCCATTGACGAATGGGGCAAATGTATGGAGCTAGAGCGGCGAGATTCAATCTATGTTGGTTATGGTCCCAAAATTCCAAACCAAACAAAGCAGGAAAGAGCTGAGCAAGAATACTGCTTTGCGAAGGCTGTCTTTTCTTATTTCATGCAATTTGTGAATCTAGACGAGCAAGGCAAGCAAAGACTGAGGGCGCGATTCAAGCAGTTGCCGAAAGGATTATGGAAAAAAGAATGCGAGCATCGTCTGTGTTAAGAGCTCGACCACGTTCAAAGAAGGAATAGACAGAGAAGGAATGGACGTGGACCCACAAGTCGCAACAGCCTTTTTGAGCACTCTGGCACAAATAGCAGCAGCTTTGTTCGCAGTATACATGGCTCTGATCATCTTCACGGTTCAAGATAGAAAACTCGCCAAGAGACTTATCAAGAAGAGAAGTTTCCAAGTTCTCTTTGTTCTTTCAAGTGTGGTTTTCACTTTCTTTATTGCATCTCTTCTACGGGAATTTTTGTTCATTAGTTCGTCAACTTCATATTCCGATAACGTTGTGAGAGAGTCAATCCTATTTTTCGTCATGCTTTGTTCCTTTCTTTGTGGAACCTATTGGATAATAATGAGTGAAAAGGCTGAAGAAGTGAGCTGATAACTAGGGGGTCCCGTCACTTCACTAGAGTTGTCATAGCATTTGTCGGATTATTGGCTTAGCGCGCGCTAACTATTCTTTTCAGTGCCGTGCTCTTCGTATCTTTCTTCCAATCGAGAACGCTTGTCCAGTGCGTTTCCCAACTTTATGATATGTCATTTGTGCAGGATTCCAGATGATTGGTTTCACTTTTTCAATGTCTGGAAGGTTTTCTTCATTAAGCACAAGAGAATCAGCTTTGACATCCATTATCTCACCTATGAACTCCGTGTGCAACCCAATTTTAATTGTTTGAATAACCTTGCACTCTATTATCAGAGGAAATTCTTTCACATAGGGTGCATCAACAAGATCGCTTTTCACAGGAGTAAGTCCTGTTGCTGAGAATTTATCATCCGTTTTCCCCGAAGCGATGCCAAAATAATCAGCCTCCTTCGTATAGGTTTCGGATGGAATACTCACTGTAAACGATTTCCGTTCCATAATATTTCTGTAGGTATACGTAGCCTTTCTCAGAGATACATAGATACATGGTGGTCGGGAACAACAAACTCCTCCCCAAGCAGCAGTCATAACATTTGGTTTTCCCTCTCGATCATAAGTTCCAACAACCCAGACAGGTGTTGTGGGAACGATAGTCTCTGCACCCAAAGATTTTTTCAAAAAGAAACCTTCTCAACATTTTGTCCAATCAACCAATCTCGGTTAGAGGTTTTGGTTTACTCAGCAACAGTAAGGCGGAATTGATTACCACCGATATGCATCCGGCTTCTGCAAGAACAACGGCTAAGACTGGATTCAAGATGCCAAAAGCCGCCAAACTCAATGCGACTATGTTCCAGATAAAGGCGTAAACTATGTTCCCCTTCATTCTGTTAAACGCCTTCCGACTCAGGCTAATCGCATATTCAACCTTTGTCAAGTCGTCTCCAAGCAGAGCTACGTCGGCGGTCTCAATCGCTACGTCGCTGCCAGCCGCACCCATAGCAAACCCAACATCCGAACTTGCCAACGCTGGAGCATCATTCACACCGTCACCAACCATCGCAACAACATTGCCTTTTTTCAGCTCTCCAATAGTCGTAACTTTTTGTTCAGGCAAAAGCTCAGCATGGTACTCATCAACACCGACTTGCTCAGCGATAGATTTGGCAGTCTGCATGTTGTCGCCAGTTATCATAACAGTTTTGACTCCTAAACGCTTAAGCCTCTGTATAGCTTCCGAAGAATTCTTCCTAACTGTGTCAGCCACAACAATGATGCCAATGACATTTTTGTCAAGTGCTACGGGAATAGCTGTTTTTCCCTCGCTTTCAACCCGATTCATCAACTGATTCGCTTCTTCTGAAATCCCCGTTTCCATCATCCTAGTACCAATTAGGATGTGCTTGCTTCCGTAATGGGCATCCACGCCGTGTCCCGGAATAGTCTTGAAGTCTGTAGGGTCAGGAATCTTCATACTCAGCTCAGTTGCCCTAGCGATGATGGCTTTGGACAGTGGATGCTCTGAGAATTTCTCTGCAATTGCTGCATACTTGATTGTGTCCGCTTCAGAGTAATTGCCGAAGGTTTTGATCTCGATAACTTTGGGTTCGCCGACGGTTAACGTGCCCGTTTTGTCGAAGGCGACGAGCTTAACGTCTTTTAGCTTTTCGATGTGTGTGCCACCCTTGATTATTATGCCGTTCATGCTAGCATTGCCGATAGTACCAGCTACGGCGACGGGAACAGCTATTGAAAGAGCGCAAGGGCATGCGACTAAGAGAACAGTCACGGTTCTGGCCAGTGCTACATCAAAACCAAGTGCGAAGTAACTGACAACAAAGACAGAAGATGCTAAAACTGCCATGATTGGCAGGAAGTAAGTGGTAAACCGATCTGCAACGTTCTGTATAGGTGCTTTTTTCTCTTGAGCCTCTTCGACTAGTTGGATAAGGTGGGCAAGGGTAGTGTCCTCAGCAATTTTTTCAACTTTAATTTCTAAAGCTCCTTGTTCGTTGAGTGTACCAGCAAATGTGCGGTCCCCTATTGTCTTTTCTGCTGGAATTGATTCGCCAGTTATGGTTGCTTGGTTAACGGTGCTGTGCCCCGAAATCACAGTTCCATCAACGGGTATTTTGTCGCCCGGCTTGACTAAGACGATTTCGCCCACCCTAACCTCGTCTATCGGTACTTCAACTTCTGAACCGTCTCGACGTGTGCGAGCTGTGGTGGGACTCATCTTTATGAGAGCCTCAAGTGCACCTCTTGTTCTATGAATGATATAGTCTTCAAGGGTCATACCTGCGAGTATTATGAACGCCACTATTGCTGATGCTGTAAGGTAACCAACAGCTTCTGCTGTGCCAGTGGCTGATGCTGAAGGCAGGACGAGACCAGCTACTACTGAAATGAATATAGCAATAGTAGCAAACAACTGGGCAGTGACATTTCCATGCCGCAGGGACCGAATGCCGTGCAAATAGATGCGGTAACCTAAGGCAACAGCGACCAAAGTCAAAGCAATGCTGATTTCATGCGCATAAGCTACTTGAGTTCCAGATATTAGGGCGCCTGCTAAAGCGAATAGCCCAAGCAAAACTACTAGAATTACGCCTTTGACGTGTTCTCTCATTGGATTTCCTCTCTGGACAATATCTCAACCTGGTAACCAAGCTTTTCAATCCGTTCAGTGACCTTGGAGAGATTGATTTTTTGTGTGTCGTATTCTATTTTGACCTTACCTGTTATCTCGTCAACTTTGACTTTTGAGATACCGCCTAGTCTGGAAAGTGCGTGTCGGAGGTTGTCTGCCTTGAAAGTTGAACATGTGCTACATGCATTACAATCTTTTTTTGAAGCCCTCAGGATAACTCTCTCAATATTCATCGGCTCGCCAAAAACAGGTATTCATATTCAAGAATTTAAATCTATTGTTATAATCCCATGATTTGCACACGTATGCTTCAAAAATCAGAGGATTTCCAGTTTGCGCATGCCTTCAAAAAGTTCAGGATTAGCTATGCTGTAGAAAACCCATTTTCCTTCTTTCCTATCCTTCACCAACCCAACGTTCTCTAGAATCCTCAGATGATGAGAGGCGGTAGGCTGAGTTAAATCAAGCGAAACCATCACTTCACAGACACACATCTCACGGGATGATAACAAGCCTAACATTCTTAGCCGAATAGAGTCTGCAAGAGCTTTGAAGACCTTGCTCTTGACTTCACTCCTCTCCAAACTCATGCCTTTATTGGCTAGTTTCTTCAATTCGCCCGCGTATTCTGAGGCAGCTTCGCGAGCGCAAATTCCTGATTCGGCTAACCGTCGTAATCTCTCACTTATTCTTGATGTAGCCATATCTTTTCAGATAACGAGTATAGCAACGCATTTAAATATGTTTTTTGTGCACCTTCGTTAAGGGACCGAGTTGAAGCGAATACTTTTTGTTTGTGTTGAGAATGCTGGCAGAAGCCAGATGGCAGAGGCCTTCGCCAACAAATACGGAAAGGACAAACTTGTCGTTTCAAGTGCCGGTAACAAGCCGGCAGACAAAGTCAACCCCATAGTAGTGGAAGCCTTGAAAGAGAAAGGCATCGACATATCAATGAATAAGCCAAAGCTGCTCGCTTTCCAGATGACCCAAGACGCTGATTTGATCGTTACCATGGGCTGCAATGACAATGGAGTCTGCCCAGGACCATTCTTTAAACCAACAATTGAGTGGAAACTTGAAGATCCAAAGGGAAAACCGATAGAGAAAGTAAGAGAGATCAGAGATGAGATTGAGCGGCGGGTCCAAAAACTGATAGCGGAAGAGAGCAAGAATAACTGAAAATAAGCCTAATTGTTTTTCATTCTTGTTTCTGAGATTCAAAGGCGAGTATCTAGCTCATTTTAGTTCTCTTGGTCTTGATGAAAGTAACTGTTCGGCTCAAAATCGTTGCCGCAGCAAATCCCGTGATTCCGACCGTAGCAACATCATAGAAGAATTGCCCCGACAAATGAATCTTAGACCTATTGCCCCGTAAAGTAAGCTTCCGTAATATTTTCCTACAGGGTCATAAATCTTGTCCGAATAGATGCTTGTTATCACGAATTGCGCGAAAACAAAAATGATGAGAACCAAGACCCATTCAGGGACAAACCCCTTCAAATTGAATGTTAGGAACATGCAGAAAACAAAAATGAAGTCCGTCGTCACATCAAAGTAAATCCCAAACTTTGTAGACAACCCGAATCTTCTGGCAAGATAGCCGTCCAGCCAGTCTGTGCAAAGCAACGAAAGAAACAGCACGGCACCGATAAAACAACATTCCATTGCTAACAAGAAAAACAAGAAGAGGAATGAAGCCAAGGCGTATTGCTGTGACTGCTGACGGAATGCTGCGATTGATCTCAAAGCTTCCTCCTTTCTAGGGAGCGATCTGGCTTCCCGCTTGCCGGATATCCGTTGCTCCGTTGGCCACCAGTGTCTCTATGACCATTCCATTTTCCGCTTGCACCTTCTGTTTCATGGCATTCTCGCTTGCCGGGACATCAATTATCACCGTGTGAATTCCTTGCAGGTTTCCCAGTCTGTCGACGTAGCGAACCGCAGCTGTCCCAGGAGCGCCCCCATAAATCGGAAATGCAAGAACCAAGAGGCTGTAATTCGAGAGATCAGATGGAGCCTGAGAACTCGCAGTCGTTATCTCTACTCTCCACCCACTCGATGCAAGCCCATCCGCAAAGGCATACGAATTATCTTTAGGTGCAGAAGTCAAACCAGGCTGGTATACCACCAACGCTGTCTCGTTTCCATTGGAGTTGATGACATAGATCGGGACTGACTACGTCTTTGTTTATGGATAAAAGGACATAGGCAAGCAAGATGGCACTCACCACGATGATGACTAAGAAAGTGACGAGCACAATTTTCTTCCATCTCTTTTGCGGCCAAAGCCTCAACCTGACACACCACGATTAAATTGTTTTCTTCAGTTAATAATGTTGCTCATGATCCGTGACCATGTCAGCGCGCGCACTTCAGCTTGTAACAAACAATATATATCCAGGCAACTTGCTGATTTCTCGCTAATGTCAAACTCGAAAAGGAAGGTATTCATATGAGCGAGAAGCGCTCAGACCTCAGACCGAGACCTCGCATACAGTCCCTTTCTGACCTTATCTTCGGCTTGGCCCTGTCAATAGGCGCCCTGACTCTGATAGGTCAGCAAGCCTCAGATTTCCAGAACCTGCTCTATTCCGTGTTTTATTATGGGTTCAGTTTTCTCATTCTGGTCAACGTGTGGCGAATCTATACGAGCACGATGGATCTGCTTCCTGTCGAGACTGCAGGACTGGTTGACCTCAACATTGTACTGCTCTTCCTCGTTTCAATCGAACCCTTCCTCTTCAACCAGATTCTTGGGTCCTCCACTTCAGCATTCGCCGAGAACGTATCTGTCCTCTACGCACTTGATCTTGCAGGGTTGTTCTTGATTATGACCTTCTTCACCCATTCACTCGTCGACGAAGACAAGAAACTCGTTCCCCAAAACCTTCTGCAGACATACAGACGCCGCAGGAATCTCGAACTACTAACTTCGGCTATCTTTCTTGTATCCATAATACCCACCTTCTGGTCTTTGGGGATCTCGATAGGGAATTCCTTCATCCCCTTAAGGGTCATACTGTGGATTTTCAACCTGTTCATGCCCGGGGTCAAACACCTCTACGACACGCACGCTAAAGGTTAAGACGCTTTCATCAGGTCAATATTCAAAAACCAATCGATCAACTCGGACCTCGAAAACGCCTTTTCCTTATCGTCTAAAACTGAACGAGAAACCGTCTTTCTCAATCGTCTCGTCATAAAGGACGTCAACCTCAATAGTGAATGAAATACCAAGGCTCACTCGGTTTCTTTTCATGTCGCCTTTTCTTGCTTTTCGTCTGCATTATACAACCTTCAACTAAAATGGAAGAGAATCCGACTTATATTGAATTTCCAAATAATCTATAGCGCAATATTCACTCTATATAGAAGAACCCGTATCAAAACGAATGTGGTTGCATGGAAAGCTATCCTTCGCGTCGCTCCTCCGTCCAAAATGCCTTCTTCAATCCTTTGTCCGTTTTGACCAGTTCCTTCTTGAAGATCGGAGCCTCTTTCTTGTATCTTTCAACAGCTTCTTCCAGAACAGGAAAAACTTGTTCTCGATGAGAACCTGCAACCACAACGTAGACGAGATCTTCGCCAACGTCGAATTCACCCAGTAAATGGTGAATTTGAACGTCCACTATGCCCGGATTCTTCTTCAGGTCCTTGCAGATTTTCATGAGCACTTCATCAGCTTTTTCTTCATATGCCTGCAGCTCCAGCTTCTGAACCTTACCGCTGGCGCTTGTTCCACGTGCCACACCCACGAATATGGCTAAGGCACCAGCTTTTTCAAAACCGCGCTGCTTCTTAATGTCGTTTATAAGATCCGCTAGGGACAAAGTGTCCTTTTCATGAACACCGGCTTTCTTCATTCAGAACACTGAGACTACGATTGAGCGGTTAGGGCTTCTTAAACAATACTCTGAGAGACTATGACGTCTTCAAGTATTTTCGCATGTCAACAAGCACCGCTGATGGGACTGGAAGATCCTTCATCGTCAGCAAACCTGCAGGAGCGTTGATGACTTTCGGAATCATGTTGACAACCATTGCGACTGTTGCCAAATCACCGTGTACGCACGGAGAAATCCTTTGATTGATCTCGGGAACCCCTTTGATTCGTATTGAATCGTACTCTTTCTTGGCTCCGATGTACGCTTGGAAATCCAAGACAACGGCTTCTTTCCCGTTCATCATGCCTCTTGCTTTCTGTCTAAGACCAGCTACGCCTCCAACTCGAACCTTAATGTCTTTGCTCTGAACAGATTTTTCGGTTATCACGGGTTGCACCGGTTCGATAACAACCGTGTCAAGCTTCCACGCCAGCGCATCGGCAATCATTTCAATCGACTGTTCAAGTCCCACGTGCCCTGTTATTTGCCTGTGTTTGATCTTCTGCTCAAATTCCTTCCTTGATAAACCTGCACCTATCTTTTTTTGAAAGGGCAACCGTCTTGTCGCGGCATTCATGACCCTGCTCACATGGATAGATTCTATGCTTTGGCAAGGAGCAGTCAATGTAATCACAAGGGCATCCATCAGAAAACCCGGGTTGATTCCCGTCCCCAAAACGGTCACATCACATTTCTTTGCCAACCTGTCAATCTTTGCAGCAAGCTCAGGTTCAGACACAAAAGGATATGACAGTTCTTCACATGTCGAAACCACGTTGAATCCTTGCTCCACTAACGAGGCAATTTGTGAGCTTGTGTCCTTGAGGTACGACGAAGTAGCATGCACCGCCACATCAGCCTTTGCGCCATGAGAAAGAGAGTCCAGATCGTTAGAAACGGTCACCCCAATTTCCTTCGAAAGGCCCAGAACTTGTCCCAGATCTTTGCCGGCCTTGTCTTTTGCGACATCAACTGCGCCGACTATTTCGACACCGTCCTTTTCAAGAAGGGATTTGGCGATCATGCCGCCGACAACGCCTACTCCATAACAAAGAACTTTGATTCGATTCATGATTTTTGCCTCTCCTCGCGATTTGTTTTCTATTATACTGGACATATAAATGTGTGTTTGGGGGCGACGCACTCAGATGTCCCACTCTGATGTCCATAAAAAACCTTTACATTTGTAAACTTTTATATCTGGGGCAACAGAAATATTCAGAGAGGCACCCATCCTGGACAATTCAAGCACCGCTTTGAAAGAAGTTCGCCACAGAATACTGGAAACTGACAAACTCAAAAACTGTTTTGAATGCGGCATCTGCACAGCCAGTTGCTCAATGGCTGAAATGCTTGGAAACGAATACGGTCCAAGAAAGCTTCTCGAAGACATATACTCGAACCCTGAAGAAGCTATGGCTTCAGAGGCAATTTGGGTTTGCGCATGGTGTTACCGATGTTACAATCGTTGCCCACAAGGATTGAAGGTGCCAGAAATCCTGCTTTCACTTCGGAAAATGGCGGTTGAACGCGGACAAACTGAGGCATTTGACGAAGCTCTCCAGAAAATCGTCAAGAACGTTCCTCTTCCATTAGTCGCGACTTTTGTTTGTTATCACCCCGAAAGAGCCGGACTTAAGAATAATGAAGTTATCGAGAGAATTGAGCAACTTCGTCAAGAACGCATTGATACGGGAAAGAAAGAAAAATCTGGAAAAACCTCGAAATTCAAAGTCGCAATAATCGGCTCAGGACCAGCTGGACTCGCAGCCGCGTATGAGCTTGGCCGCAAGAACTATAGTGTCACAGTTTTCGAATCTCTCCCTGAAGCAGGCGGAATGCTCAGAAAAGCGATACCTCAATACCGTCTGCCAAAAAAACTCGTCGCAAAAGAAGTTGAGTTCATTGAAGCATTGGGCGTCGAGGTTAAGACTGGAACTGAAATCGGCAAGAGCCTGTCGTTTGAAGACCTCAAGAAAAAGGGCTACAGAGCCTTTTTCATCAGCACAGGAGCTCACAAAAGCCAGAAGTTGAAAATCGAAGGAACTGATAAGAAAGGCGTGACTAACGCCCTTGACCTCTTGTGGGACGTAAACCTTGAAAAGAAAATTGAAATTGGCAACAAAGTCGTGGTTATCGGAGGAGGCAATGTTGCCATAGACGCAGCAAGAACTGCTCACTGCCTGGGAGCGACTGAAGTCACCATTCTTTATCGAAGATCGAAAAATGAAATGCCGGCTAACCTTCGAGAAGTTGAAGAAGCCGAACATGAAGGAGTAAAAATTGAATATCTTGTTTCTCCGAAGAAGATTCTTGGAGAAAATGACAGAGTCTCCGATATTGAATGTGCACGCATGCGGTTAGACGAGCCCGACGAAACTGGGCGAAGGAAGGCCGTTCCGATAGAAGGCTCGGAATTCAAGCTCGAAGCTGACAACGTGATATTAGCGATAGGCGAGACACCTAACTTGAACTTTTTACCCAAAGATGTTGATCTGAATGAAGATGGAACTCTTTGGGTCAACCCGTTGACAATGGAAACCACGTTCCCTGGATTTTTCGGCGGAGGCGATGCAGTGAACGGACCCGCATCTGTAATCGAAGCCATCCGAGATGGAAAACGCGCCGCAGAATCAATCGAAAGTTATCTAAAATCCACTCAGGAGGACTAAGCCGTGGCAGAAAACCAGAAACAGCAACGGAAAGAAGATGAGCCGCGAATCGGTGTCTATGTTTGTCATTGCGGTCTGAACATCGCTGGATCAGTAGACTGCCCAGAAGTCGCCAAGTTCGCTTCCACGCTTCCTCACGTTGTCTTAGCCCAAGACAACCGCTACACATGCTCAGACCAAGGACAAGAGGGAATAAAGAAAGACATCAAAGAACACAAGCTCAACCGAGTCGTCGTTGCCTCCTGTTCCCCGAGGCTGCACGAACCCACCTTCAGAAAAACATGTGAGGATGCTGGATTAAACAAGTACCTTTTCGAGATGGCAAACATTCGAGAACACTGCAGCTGGGTTCACCTTTATGACCGCAAGGCAGGAACCGAGAAAGCCAAGGACCTCGTCAAGATGGCAGTGGCCAAAGCATCCTTGCTCCAACCTGCAGAAGAGGTTGAGGTCCCGATAGCACGCAGAGCGTTAGTCATCGGTGGAGGAGTAGCGGGCATTCAAGCTGCACTCGACCTTGCAGACACCGGATACAAAGTTTACCTTGTTGAGAAAGAACCAAGTATTGGCGGCATGATGGCGCGTATCGACAAGACGTTTCCGACAATGGACTGCTCAATATGCATCCTCGCGCCAAAAATGTCCGACGTTGGCCATCATCCAAACATTGACCTGCTGACCAACAGTGAAGTCTCTGAAGTGAAAGGATACATCGGCAACTTCCATGTCAAAGTGCTTAAGAAAGCACGATACGTAACAAAGGATTGCTCAGCATGCGGAGAATGCACTGAAGTCTGCCCGATCATTACCGCAAACGAGTTTGATGTCGGGCTGGCCACTAGGCACGGAATTTATACACCTTTCGCGCAAGCGGTTCCATCCACTTACATAATCGATATGAACCTTTGCCTGAACAAAGACGGCGTTGTAGTCTGTGACAAGTGCAGCAAAGCATGTGAAAGGCAGGCAATTAACTTCGAGATGAAACCCGAGACCCAAGAAATAGAAGTTGGAACAATAGTCGTCGCAACAGGGGCAGACGTATTCGACCCATCTATCATCCCAGATTACGGCTTCGGCAAATTCCCAAACGTCATAACGTCACTTGAATTTGAAAGACTCATCAACGCTGGCGGTCCATCAGGAGGACACCTGATTCGCCCAAGTGATGAAGAGATCCCTAAGAGAGTAGCATTCATCCAATGTGTCGGTTCACGCTCAGACAAGAATGGCAAACCATACTGCAGCAACGTCTGTTGCATGAACACGATCAAAGACAGCTTGTTAATCAAGGAGCACTGGCCCGACACAGAAATTTACGTTTTCTACGTGGACATAAGGGCGTATGGAAAAGGTTTCGAAGACCTCTACAAACGAGCCAGAAAAGAAGGCGTCGTTTTCATCCGAGGACTGCCAGCCGAAATAAGAGAGAACAAAAGAACCCACGACCTTTGGCTGATCGGAGAAAACACGCTGAAGAGGGAAATCTACAAGACAAGCGCCAACATGGTGATTCTCTCAATAGGATTGGAAGCCAGAAAAGACAGCGAAACGATCCAGCGACTGCTGACTCTCTCGAGAAACCAAGATGGATTCTTCCTGGAAGCCCACCCGAAACTGAGACCAGTGGACGCAGCAACAGGCGGAATATTCTTCGCCGGATGCGCTGAATCCCCAAAAGACATCAAAGATAGCGTCACACAAGCAAGCGCGGCTGCTGCACGTGCGAGTATACTGATGGCAAAGGGTAAGGTGACGGTTGAAGCCATCACACCAATTACTTATCCAGAAAAATGCAAAGCCTGTGGCCTTTGCATCAAGGTGTGCCCTTACAACGCGTTAACCTTGGACAAAGACAAAAAAAGGGTTACAGTGATCGAAGCAGCGTGCGGAGGATGCGGAACGTGCGCAGCTGAATGCACGTTTGGAGCCCTGACACAAAGTCATTTCACGGATGAACAAATCATAGCCCAGATAGACGCAATCACAGAAAAAGAGGCAAACAAGAAAACTGTCGCCTTCTGCTGCAACTGGTGCTCCTATGCAGGCGCTGACTTCGCAGGAGTCAGCAGGATGCAGTATCCAGCTCATGCACGCATAATCAGAACAATGTGTTCAGGCCGAGTCTCGATCAAGTTCATGGAAAGAGCTTTTGCAAGAGGTGCTGCAGCAGTTTTGGTGAGCGGTTGCCACATCGGAGACTGCCATTACATAAATGCTAACCTTCAAACCCAGAAGCGTGTCGAACGAATGTGGAAAAAAATGGAACAAAATGGATTGAACAAGGAAAGACTACAGCTTCTGTGGGCCTCAGCAGCGGAGGGTGAAAAGTTTGCGACTGAAATCCGCGAAATGCAGTCCATAGTTGAAAACGTTAAACCCGAAGAAATAGAGAAAGCCAGAAAAGTTTTCGCAAAAGCATTGGAGGATAATTAGTAATGCCTGAGAAAATTCGTCACCCACCCATAGACAAGGAAAAAATGGAGCAAGTCCAAGCTGAGATTCATCTGCTAAAAGATCAGTGCAAAGGATGCGGATATTGTATCGAGTACTGTCCACGCAAGGTTCTTGAAGAATCAGAGGAGATAAACGCCAGAGGTGTGCGCATTCCGAAAGTTGTGGACAACAGCAAATGCATCATCTGCAGTTTCTGTACGGCAGTCTGTCCAGACTTTGCGATTTTCGTCGAAGAGAAACCACCTCGAAAAACCAAGGAGGCTTAAAATGCTCCAGAAACTACTTACCGGACCGCATTTCTTGAACGGCGACCTAGCATGCGCAGAGGGCGCGTTACTCGCAGGCTGCAGGTTCTTCGCAGGCTATCCTATCACGCCTGCAACCGAGATTGCTGAACACTTGTCCCAAAGAATGCCTGAACTCGGCGGAATATACGTCCAAATGGAAGATGAAATCGCCTCGATGGCAGCGATAATCGGCGCCTCATATTCCGGGCTGAAAGCGATGACTGCAACGTCAGGACCAGGCTTCAGCCTGATGCAAGAAAACATCGGTCTCGCAGTAATGACAGAAGCTCCGTGCGTAATCGTAGATGTGATGCGAGGAGGACCGAGCACCGGACAGCCAACGATGCCCGGACAGCAGGACGTGATGCAGGCAAAGTGGGGGTCTCACGGAGACTATGGGATAATCGCCCTTACTCCATCATCAGTTCAGGAAATGTTTGACCTTACAATTGAAGCTTTCAACCTTTCCGAAACGTACCGTGTCCCCACTCTTCTCATGGCGGACGAAATCGTCGGTCACATGTGGGAAAAAGTGGTGATCCCATCTCCTGACAAATTGAAAATACTCAACCGCAAGAAACCTCAGGTGCCCCCCGACGAATATAAGCCGTTCAAACCTGACGATGATTTAGTTCCGCCAATGGCATGTTTCGGAGAAGGATATCACTTCCACGCCACTGGATTAACTCACGACGAAAACGGTTACCCCAAGACCTCGAGCTCCAAAGTTCAATCCGAACTAGTTAACCGGCTTTGTCAGAAAATCGAAAAAAACGCACACAAAATAATCAGATACGAAAAAACAATGCTTGACGACGCAGAAGTTGTAGTCGTCGCGTACGGAATAGTTGCCAGAGCCGCATTGAGCGCCGTAAGAAAAGCAAGAGAAAACGGAATCAAAGCCGGACTACTCCGCCTAATCACAATTTGGCCGTTCCCAACAGAACAAGTGGCAAAAGTTGCGAAGCAAACCAAAGGAATCGTGGTTCCTGAAATGAACTGCGGACAACTAGTACGGGAAGTTGAGAGAGCAGCAAAAGAAACTCCAGTGACCTTTATCTCCAAACTAGGTGAGGAACCGCACACGCCGATGGAGATTCTTGAAGCAATAAAGGGGGTAAATTGAATGGTTCTTGAAACAGCACACCCATTTTCAAAGTATCTTAGAGCCGAAATGATGCCTCACATATGGTGCCCAGGCTGCGGAAACGGAATTGTACTCAATTGCTTCGTCCACGCCTTGGACGAATTGAAGTATGATATGGACAAACTGGTCGTTGTCTCAGGAATCGGATGCATCGGAAGAACAGCAGGATACGTTAATACTGATTCGTTTCACACCACGCATGGAAGAGCGCTGGCCTTCGCCACTGGCGTAAAATTGGCAAATCCTGAACTCGAGGTGGTCGTGATAAGTGGAGACGGAGACCTTTTCGCGATTGGAGGAAACCATTTTATCCATGCTGCGCGGAGAAACATGGGCATAAAAGTCCTGTGTGCCAATAACCTGAATTATGGAATGACAGGCGGACAACAAGGTCCGACTACACCGCTTGAATCATTGACCACAACGAGTCCGTACGGAAGCATCGAACATCCATTCAACCTAGTACACTTGGCAGCTGCTTCAGGATCGACTTACGTAGCCAGATGGACTACGCTTCATGTGCGTCGTTTGACGCAGTCGATCAAGAAGATGATGCAGAAAAAAGGATTCTGCTTCGTCGAAGTTCTCGCACAATGTCCAGAAATTTATGGCCGTTACAACAAGATGCGGTCTGGACTTGAAATGATGAGTTGGTTCAAACGGGCTTCCGTTGTCGAGAACTTCTCAGATCCCTCCAAAGCTGAAATAAGCGCTGACAAAATACCTGTCGGAGAGTTCGTTGACATCGAGAAGCTCAGTTACGAAAGGATGCTTCATGAGAAGATCTCGAAGATAAACGAGAAGGCAATGGAAAAGGTGCAATGAAATGAGAATTGAGATCAGATTCGCAGGGTTCGGTGGACAAGGAATAATCAAGTCAGGAATAATCGTGGCCGCTGCTGCATCTATACATGCTGGGAAGAACTCTGTGCAAACCCAGTCTTATGGTCCTGAATCAAGAGGCGGCGCTTGTAAGTCCGAGGTCGTGATCTCAGAAGCTGAAATAGACTTTCCGAAAGTGATTCAGCCTGATGTCCTTGTAATAATGTCTCAACACGCTTACAACGAGTATACAGATGACATCAAATCCGGCGGAATACTGATTATAGACTCTGAAATGGTTCCCAGAGAAAAGAAACTCGAAAACGTCAAGATCTACCGAGTACCAGCAACCAAGATCGCTGATCAATTAGGCAGAAGAATAGTCGCTAACATTGTGATGTTGGGCGCGTTTGTTTCCATAACAAAACTGCTGGACGAAAACTCTGTCAAGGAATCGATAAAGGAGAACATACCTAAGGGTACTGAGGAACTGAACCTAGCTGCTTTCGACAAAGGATTTGAGTACGGAAAAAACCTGAAAGCCTAGGGGCTACTCAGCCGCTTCAGCCTGAATTTGAGGACGCGTTACGACTTTTGAACTTCGAATTCCCACATGTCTCAAGGGAGCAATCTTTTTTGCTTCATTGTAAATGTCTGACGCTATCTTTCCCAACACCATTTCCTGCGCGAACTGATCCATTGTCAACGCACCAGCTTTCTCTTTGATTATCCTGCTCATGATACGACGCACAACACGCTCTTGAGAAGTCTTGATTCTTGACAACGTAAAAGCACTCACGGCCACTCTCAACATGAAACCATCCTTGGTCGTTACGCCGAAAAGACCATCAACCTTCGTTGTCCTCCTTCTAACCAAGCTTCGGAGATAGTCTCTTGAATATTCGTGTCCCTTGAACATCGTTTTTGCAGTTTTTCCATCGACTTCAGCGATTTGGAAACGCATCTTCAGGTATTGGTGGGCAAAATCGTTTGTAATGTCGTAGAGTGTAGAGTCAACAACTCTTCCAATCAGCTTTTCAGGTTCCTCTGCTGGCACAGACCCTAACTCAACGCTCCCGAAGTACGGCGGAGAAAACACCATGTACCATCCTTTTCCTCGCCACTTATCGCGCACACGTTTAGTTTTTGAAGACACGCTGATCCTCCGAATGCAGCTTGAAAGTTCACGTCATAGTATTAAAAGGTTTACCGCTAGGCAGTAATTTTGTCGATACCGCCCATGTACCTCCTCAAAACCTCAGGAACAACTATCGACCCGTCCTCCTGCTGATAATTCTCAATCAATGCAACAATGGTTCGCCCCGTGGCCAAAGCCGTGGAATTCAACGTATGAACATAGCCTTTGGGAGCTTCTCCTTCCTTCTCCCGATACTTGATGTTAAGCCTTCTAGCTTGATAATCCGTGCAGTTACTGCACGAAACGAGTTCTCTGTACGCGTTCTGGGCAGGCATCCAAGCCTCCAAATCGTATTTCTTTGCAGCAACCGTTCCAATGTCACCGGTGCAAACGTTGACAACCCTGTAGGCTAAGCCGAGTTTCTGCACGAGTTCCTCAGCGTTGCGAATTAGCTCCTCATGAAGTTTCCACGAGTCTTCAGGCCTTGAAAAAATGAACTGCTCAATCTTATTGAACTGATGTGTGCGAAACACTCCGCGGGTGTCTTTGCCGTGAGCACCGGCCTCTTTTCGGAAGTTGGTGCTGAATCCACAGAGTTTCACAGGAAGAACATCGCCCATTAGGACTTCGTCCATATACATTGCTGCCATGGGATGTTCAGAGGTTGCTATCAGGTAAAGGTCCTCATTTTCAATTTTGTAGAGCACATCTTCAAAATCTCCGAGTGCGACGACGCCTTCGTAGGGTTTTCTCCTCATCATGTAAGGCGGCTCGACAGCTGCGTAGCCTTTGCGAGAAAGCTCGTCCAGTGCAAAGTTGACCAGAGCGATATCCAGAAGAACTGCTGCTTTTTTCAGATAGAAAAACCTGGCTCCAGCGATTTTTCCTGCCCTTTCAATATCAATTATGCCCAGTTTGGTAGCGATGTCTATGTGATCCTTGACTGGAAAACTGAACTTAGGCGGGTTTCCCCACTTTCTCAATTCAACATTGTCATTCTCATCTCTGCCGAACGGAACCGTCTCATGAAGAAGATTAGGCAAACGCATCAAATAGTCGTGAACTTGTTGTTCAAGATCATTCACTTGCCTCTCTGCCTTCGTGATTTCAACGTCGACATTCTTTGCTCCAACCATTCTATCGCTTGCATCATGGCCTTTCTTCTTCGCGATAGCTATGTCGGTCGTAATTCGCCTTCTTTCATGCCGAAGATCATTCAGTTTCGTCAGAGATTGGCGCCATTCTCGATCTGAAAGTATGAGATCGCCGAGCATTTTTTCGACTTGAGCGTCTCCCCTCTTTTGCAGGTTGGCCCTGACGAATTCTGGATTTTCGCGAATAAGCTTGATATCCAGCATGTTCTCACTAGCAGCTTCTAAATGTACTTTTGAATTGACTATTTAATGTTTGGA
This sequence comes from Candidatus Bathyarchaeota archaeon, assembly GCA_963845885.1. Classification (GTDB taxonomy): domain Archaea; phylum Thermoproteota; class Bathyarchaeia; order Bathyarchaeales; family Bathycorpusculaceae; genus DASPPK01. The sequence continues at coordinate 85,368 of CAWJTU010000012.1, read as the reverse complement.
TTCTGCGAAACAGTCGAAAAGCGCTTGAACGCGCTAGTTGCATGCAAGAATAGGCAGAGGATATTCCGATATCTGAAGGGAGACATCTCCAGAAACATGTCACGAATCGTAATATAGGTTAAATCTTTTAAGGATGTACGGTATAATCAGACAACAGAAAAAGCACAAAACAGGTGTAAATAATGAAGACAGATCGAGAAATGGAGAAGGCAAAACACATATTAACAGATCCAAAATTAGCCCCGATAAAAGCCATGCTCGAAAAAGACCATGCCATAGACTGCATGCTACTGCTGCACATGAATCGAGGAAAATGGAAGGAAGCAAAAGATTTCATGCGCGAGAACAAGCTGACTCTGAGCGACGGAACCTTCCGCGCAAGAATGATCGAGATCGAACAGCTGGGCCTCGCCAAGAGCGAAAAGATCGATCCATTGAAGAAGTACTATATGAAAACTGAGCTAGGCGAAAAAGTCGCGAAGCTTCTGCTGGAGCTTTTCGACAAATTTGAGCATTAAGCTTTGAAGCATACGTAATCGCTGCTGTTGCACACCTTTCTTCCCAGATGTTTCTTTAACCGTTACTTTAACAGTGTCTTTTCGTTACAGAGTATTGGTGTTCTACAGTTTCTCGTAAATGCCGAATCTTGTGTAGTGAGTCGTAAGATTTAAATCTGTCACTTCCCCTAGCATACATACCAGTCCCAAAAAGGAGGGATGAAAAGAAAAATGAATACAAAAAGCAAAAAAGCCCTAAGCCCCGTAGTAGCATCAATCATCCTCATCGCAGTCACAGTCGCAGTCAGCATCGCCGTCGCAGCATGGATGGGAGCACTAACATTCAACTTCATGGCAACAGAGCAAATCAAACTCACAAACATGGCATTTAGCGGCGCAACCAACAACCTCGTAACCCTAACGATAATGAACACTGGCACGAGCCCAGTCACGATAACTGAAGTTCACGTGAACAACGGACCAAACATTCTTTCCACGTGCGCGAATGCAACTTTTGCAGGAAGTGGAGTCGTTCCAGCGGGTATGACCTATACTCAGACCATTCACGTCCCTGTGGAACACCGGTACACAATACGAAGTCTGAATTGAGATCATCGAAGGGCAACCAATTTACCTACACGTCAACAGCACCAAGCTAGTTTCCCCTTTGCTCGTCGAATTCGGGGGTAGGGTTAGAAAAAAGTTCCCCAGTTTCCCTTTGTTTCCAAACTTGGAGGTGTAATGAAAAATGGCAATTGAAATAAAAGAGTACGGTTCAGCAGCAGATATTGCAGAAAAAATGGACAAAGAAATCTCCCAAACCAAAAGTGCATTGGGAGAATACTTGCGCCGACTAGACGACATAAGAGCCTTAGCTGAAAAATCAAAGAAGATCCATGAAGTAGTCATGAAGCTTGCAGGCAAGAAGGCAACATCAGAAAGCCTAGGAGAAATCTCCATCGGTTCATTGAGCATAGTCCTAGACGCGAACCCGTTTCACGAACTCACCGCAATAGAACAGGTTGTCCGCAGCCACCAAGAAAGACTATTGGTCCTGCAGAAAGCTCGCGAGGCACTCAAATGGCTAGACCAACTCGGAGACACTGAAGGCCTAAAGTATCTGGTGGTCGAGAACGACGGCGTTCCTGAGCGCATACTCTTCCGAATATCCTAAGGCATGAGAAGTGAGAAACAATGGACAGCGAATTCTTCGCGTTTGCCTTAAAGAACACTCTGGAAGAAATGCAGAAAGCCTGTCCAGACATCCAGAACGCTTTCGTGCTAGATCAGAATCACACAGTCATAGCTCAAGATGAAAATACAACCGAGGAGATAATGACTCGAGCAGTCGAAATTCTCAACGAGATGTTCGAGAAGGCTGACGCAATCGGCGGAATGGACGACCTGACAATCCAGGGCACCAACGGACAAATGAACATTTCTCGAATGGAAGAAATATACCTTGTCACAGTAACTTCCAAGAAAACAGACATTGACTATGTCAACACAATTGTACATGTCCTTGTCCCAACGGTCCTCAAACTGCTTGAGAAACTCAACTCAGGCGCATTCAAACCCGAAATGCCGGAACCCGAACAGAAGGTTGAAATTGAACCTGAAAACTTCGCAGTTGAACGACCCGTGGAGTTCCCAAGCCAATCCGCAGAAACTGTACAAGAGGAAGAGACTAGACTAGAAGAGCAACAACGAGAAGAAAAATCACAAGAAGAACCCGTGGACAAGATAGTTGCCGAGCAACCCGCAAACCAATTCATCGTTGAAGACATCAAAGGCATGCTCACACCGTCAGATACAGTACGCATCGACAACGATGTAATGGAAAAATGGAATGAATACTACGAGAACAAAACGATAATAGAAGCTGACATTGAAACGTTTGGTGGAAAATCGGTTCGGTGCAAGGTCAAACCCATCAAAGATGCGAAACTCGAAGGACAAGGCAAAGTTCAGATACCTGGCAAGATGCAACTCGTCCTAGACATCAAGAAAGGCGAACTCGTGAGAGTCAAACCAGTAGTGGAATAAAGGAGGCGTTCCAACAAATGACAAACAAAAAGAAGAAAGACGATCTTCAAGTAACAGAAATAACTGAGCCCATAGCCGTTGAAAGCGCAACGTTCGAAAGTGCCTTGCGCGCAAATCTAGAAGAAATCAGAAACTATGACGGTGTCGTGGGTTACATCCTCCAAAACACTACGTCGGCTTCAATCGACCTCAAAGACCCCGCAAAAATAATAGATTACGCAATCCTTTCATCTACAACATTCGATTCAACCGAAGAACTCTCTGAAACTTTTCAACCTAGAAGATGCCAAAGATATCATCATCAAAGGCAAGAATCTCAAAATGGTGTCTCTGACAATAGAAAAGAACAGAATCAGCATCTTCCTTGAAAACGGCTCTGACACCGAGAAAATCTTGAAAAAGATCCAGATGGTTTAGGTCACCATCACCCCGTTTTTAACCATAATCAACGTAAATTTCCAAAAAACAGATTTTTCAGAACGTTTAAATTGCCGATTCTCCGATAGTATTCTGGGAGAAAGGAGTCAAACTAGCCAAACTACTGGGCTACGTTCGAGGAGTCTCATTGATCGAGAACAGAAATGTGACCAGCAATAACCATCGAGGAAATCTGGACATAATCGCAGACATCTTGGACGCTTCTCATGCAAAAGTGAAGAAAACCTATCTAATGTACCGATGCAACCTCAGTTTCAAACAACTGAAGAATTACTCGCACTTTCTTAATTGACAGCGGACTGCTGCTCATGACCAAAGCGCAGGAAAGAAACGATGGTTCATTATTTGAGGTCACGCCGAAAGGCAAAGAGTTCCTCAGAGCATACAGAGGCCTAAAAGCGCTCATTGAGTAGCTGATTGTGATAGGAATTTTCGCACGTCTTCGTTAATCTTGACTTTGCTGTTGGCATCATCGATCGTAACAAAATTGTATTCCCGAAGAAAATCAGCTACCTGCTTGATCTGGCCATCTGTTAGCTTCATCCTCTTCTTGATCTCAGCTAGCAAATGCCACTGCCCATCGTTCAGAATCTCAAGAATCTCTGCTATTCTCTTCGGCGTAATGTCTCCCCTGCCAACCAAGAGAGCGTTATGCGCATCTTGTTTAAAGCGTTTCTGAAACGATGTTTCAGAAGTCTGTTCTAGAGAATTGTTCCGCAGCCTCAGTCAGGTGAGTATTCTCCTGCTCTATTGAAAATAGATAAACTAAGTCAAATCGCTCTGGGTCTCAGCAAAGCCTTTATCAAAAATAGTCATATGGAACAATGGAGACCGCTACGATGCCGAAACAAAGCGAATGGATACAAATCCTCACCCAATGCAAAGACAACGTTCAGAAAAGCATAGGTCCCCTTCTGGCAAAAATGAAAACCCCTCAGCCCAACCTCGGAGTGGGCGCAGGCGGCGATCCGCTCAAGAGAATTGATATTGCTGCCGAACAAGCGATAATGGACACCTTACAGAAGAACAAAAAGAGTTTCACCCTGATTAGTGAAGAATCAGGAATTATCGAGTGCGGCGACAAACCTCACCAGTGCTACGTGACTGCAGATCCGATAGACGGAACCACAAACCTGACAAGAAATGTGCCCTTCTATGCGACTTCAATTGCTGTTTCAAGTGAACCAACCTTGTCAGCCGTCCATACGGCTTTGGTAACAGACCTGTTCCATGGAACAACATATACCGCCCAGAAAGGAAGAGGCGCCCTGCGCGATAATAAAAAAATAGAACCGTCAACAAGCGACTCGTTGGAAGACGGCGTGATAGGCATCGATCTCAACAGTTACAGAATCAGAAAGCTTGCTCCAAAATTAACTGCACTCATGGGACAAGCCAAACACATGCGTCACTTCGGAGCGAACGCACTTGAGTTGTGCTACGTTGCTGATGGCACAACTGATGCTTTCATCGACATACGTGGAAAACTCCGAACTACAGACATGGCTGCCGCCATCGTTGGTCATCAAGGAAGCAGGCGGCATGATCACTACGCCTGCAGGAAAGCAATTGAACGCCAGACTTGATCCGCGAGTAACAGTTGAGTTCATAGCGTCTGGAAACAAAAGCATGCACAAAAGAATACTCGATCTTTTACGATCTGAAAAGGAAGAAAAATGATAACTCCACTTCCGCCTTATCCAGCTGCTCTGCTGAGAGTCGCCGACCAAAAAACCATTGTCATCTCTGATCTCCACATAGGTTGGGAAATGGCCCTTTCTGATCAGGGAATTCATGTTCCTACACAAACGCCCAAACTGTTGAAAAAACTGTTGGATTTGCTGTTCACGTACAGTCCACAGAAGCTACTGATTCTCGGTGACGTGAAACACACGGTGGCAACGGCTGAGAAAACGGAATGGAGAGACGTTCCTGATTTCTTCACAGAATTGCGTAAGCATGTAAAAGAAATTCTGATCCTTCGGGGCAACCACGATGGAAATCTTCAACCCCTTCTTCCTGAACACGTAGAAACTTTGCCAGCAACAGGATTAGCGTTGAACGACGTTGGTTTCTTCCATGGTCATCAGTGGCCCTCACCAAGCCTTCTCAGATGCAAGACGCTGGTCATGGGACATGTTCATCCTGTTGTCGCGTTTCCGTGACCCAACAGGTTTCCGAGTGATTAGACAAGTGTGGATAAAGGCCAACTGCGACCCAGTCGGGCTTACCAAGATTCTGTTGAAGAAGCACGAGGTCAAAATTCAAAACAGTCCTGAAACAACTCTTCGAAAGCATTACAGGATTAAGGCGAGATCTTCGGAACTCTTCATAATGCCATCTTTCAACGATTTCTTGGGAGGCAGACCATTGAATGAGAGAAGAACTCGCAAGAAAAATGACGCGGAAATGGTGGCAGGGCCAGTCCTCAGATCAGAAGCCGTTGACATGAAAAACGCTGAAGTTTTCCTTCTCGACGGAACCTTCCTGGGAACACTTGAACAACTCGGTACGCTCAGCTAACATTTTGCCAAAACGCTTATAGAGAAATGACTTCTTCAGACAAGGACGGTGCTGTAATGTCTTCGGAAGACGACTCACCCGAATGGTTCAGGAAGAAGCGTTCTCCATTCTTCAAAGACTGGGGTTTTGACGACATCGACAAGATGTTTGAGGAAATGGAGAAAATGGTTGAAGACGAGTTCAAGGATTTCACTTCGCGAATTCCAAAGGATTACCTCAGAGAACGCAAACTCCCAGACGGCTCAACCGCGCGAGAATGGGGACCATTCGTTTACGGGTACAGCGTGAAAATAGGACCTGACGGGAAACCAGAGATCCGAGAGTTTGGAAACGTTAAGCCAACCAAGGGCGGTTTGCCTCAGGTTCAGGAAGAAAGGGAACCACTTGTTGATATCGTTGAAACCAACGGTGAAATCCACGTTGTTGCGGAACTACCTGGCGTGGACAAGAGCGAAATCAAGTTGAGCGGAACTGAAGATTCGCTCACTATAGAGGTTAACAACCCACAACGCAAATACTTCAAGGAAGCAAAGTTGCCGGCAAAGGTCAAAGTCAGAGAAGCAAAGACCAGCTACAAGAACGGAGTCTTGGAAGTCACCTTTCCCAAATTGACCGATGAAAAAGGTGCGACGGGCGAACCGATTAACATAGACTAGAAAAACGTTTCCAATATTCAAAATTGACAGGGTCGTTTCCGGTCTATGGACGAGAAATCTGAGATTGATATGCTCAATAGCCTTTGCAAAAAAGCAAAGGAAGAAGGCAAACTCACAGGCAAGAACCTGACAACGCTCTACGACGTTTTCGGTCAGCGATTCACAAAAGCCTTCGAAGCTCTGAAAGAGAACAGGGTGAAGAAATACATTTTCAAACCCAGCGGGAGAATAGTTTGGATTGTTGTCGGAAGAGAGCGAGACTACCTGATAATGCCCGAGGTCGATTTCTGCACCTGTGACGATTTCTACTTTCGGGTTCTCGACAGACAAGTCCATATGTGCTACCATATTATCGCACAGAAGCTTGCCAAGAACTTGGAATGGTATGAAACTATTGAGGAACACGACGAGCTGTATGACTCGCTTATGAATGAGTGGAAGAAAGCTACTGCTTAAATACTTCAACTCAATTAGAATTGCGAAAGGAGAAATTTCCATGGACATCGGAGCCTACTTTGAGCTGCTGAAGTACGTTCTTATGGCGGCTACGTTCGTAGTGCTTGTTCTGGTATTCCTGCATTTGTTCTACGGCAAAGAAGAGAAAGAGGACTAGAACATTTTTTCTCCAGATTCTTGCGCGCGCGGTTTTTTAAAGTCTTATAGCGTTGAATACTAATTTAACTCAGAGATTATTGACTACCAATGAGAGCCTCTGACATCATTGGACAAATCACGTCTAAGTGCCCATGGATTTCTAGAGATCAAGTACTAACGAGGCTGGAGAAAGAGAAGCAGAAGACCGGTGGATTGATCTCAGATGAAGCTCTTCTGAAAATGATTGCGGCTGAATTCGGCTGTGAGTTTGCAAAGAATGAGGCAGATATATCTTCACTTCTCATAAAAGACTTGTTTCCCGGACTGAACAATGTCACAGTTGCTGGAAGGGTTCTTGCTGTTTTTCCTCTCAGAACCTTCGATGGAGCTAAGAAAGGAAAGTTAGCGGCTTTGCTTATCGGCGATAAAAGCGGTGTCTTGAGAGTTGTCTTATGGAACGAAAAAACCGCTCTGTTGGAAACAAAGGAAATAGAAGTTGGCCGACTAGTCAGTTTTTCACACACATACACAAGAGAATATGCTGGTGGCAAAGTGGAGCTTCATGTAAGCGAAAAATCCGAAGCCAAGAGCATTCCTGAAAATTCCAAAAACCACGCATACCCAGAAATTCGCAGGTTCATGATCAAGATCGACCAACTGCCCTCGATCCGTGGTGACAAAAGAGCCATTTTCGCAGGAACTGTGAAAAGCGTGTTTCCAGCTTCAACTTTTGAAAGAAAAGACTCGAGTCATGGAAAAGTCATGCGATTCGTAATGGAAGACAGTACGGGCACGATCTCGGTAGTCGTTTGGAATGAGAAAGCTGATGAACTTGAAAACTTTCTGAAGATCGGCGATAGACTTCAGGTAGTGAATGGAAAAATCAAGAAAGGTCTAGGGGAAGAAATGGAGATCAACGTTGACGCAGACACGTACTTGGGATCAATTTCTGAGTCTGAAGAATTCTTTGGAATAGCCGAGCTCAAAGAAGGCATGAACATTGTGAACATTGAAGGAGAGGTGGCTACAAAACCGCTTGTAAGAGATGTTAGGACTTCCAAAGGGGAAATTGTGAGACTGGCAACGTTTGAGTTAAAAGATGAAACAGGCAGAATCCTGGTTTCTGCTTGGAGGAAACAAGCCGACGCTGCGGCCAATCTCGATCAAGGTCTAAAGGTCACCATCAAAAACGCATATGTCAAAAAAGGTTTTGGCGGGAACGAGCGCGAACTGTCCACTAGGAACGATTCTTCATTCATAATCATGGACTAGCTTGAAGTTTTGGTGCCGGGGGCGGGATTCGAGCCCGCGACTTCTGGACACCAGGCGCCTGTTTGGCCCTTTCCTTGTTCTCCAGATTATGAGTCTGGCGCCCTGGCCAGGCTAGGCTACCCCGGCTCACCGTCTTGCATTTTGGATTGTGAAAGCCATAATTTAAGGTTATTTAGCTCGTCACCTTTTCCGCTAGGACTTTGGTCATTTTGCACGTTGTTTAACAAGGTTTGCTGGAAGTTTTTGGTTTTTGACATATTGCGAGCGGAGAATGAACTATTATATAGTAAGACATCATCTAGCATACATGAAGAAGGCGAATCCCGATGTTGAAAAGAATGGAGATAGGAGAACCATCAAATCAAGACGAGCAAGGGGAACTGAAAGAAAGAATAGACGCAACACTTTGCAAACTGCGCGAATTGCGAGAGCGAATCGCTGAACTGAAGCGCAAATGCGAAGAATTCAGACAAATGGAAGCACTCCGCCTCGAAAAACCTGAAAACAAAGTGAAATGCGATAAATGCGGATACAAACTCGATTCTGAGGAAGGCGTAGTAATCAAAGACGCAAACGGCAAAATAAGAAGCCGCTACCACAGAGCATGCTTCCAATCAATGTTCAAATAGAAGGCAAACTTGAGTCGAGAACGGAAAACCCTACCCCTTCACTAACTTCTCTACAGAGGAGCCTCTCCCAACATAAACCGTATGGGCGGTTCCGACAAAAATACCGGTTTCCACGACTCCTGGAATAACCTTGAGATCACGCGCAAGCGCAGCCGGTTCGCGTATGAGACCAAATTCAGTATCCAAAATGAAATTTCCGTTGTCGGTGACCACAGGACCAACTTTCCCTTTACTCTCTCTAAGAACAGGCTTGCCCTTCATCAACTTCAGCTGGCGCATTACAAGCGGAATTCCTTGAGGCAAAACCTCTAACGGTACTGGTTGCCCATTTTCACCCAGAACCTCAACTATTTTACTTTCGTCGGCGATAACGATATTCTGCTTGGAGGAATAGGCGACAATCTTTTCTCGAGTGAGAGCTCCGCCCATTCCTTTGATGAGATTCAGTTTTCTGTCAATCTGATCAGCCCCGTCGATTGCGAGGTCCAAAACAGGATGTTCCTCCAGAGTCGTCGTCGGTATCCCATATTTCACAGCAAGCATGAAGGCTTGATATGACGTGGGCACACCCAAGACATGGATTTTCTCTCGACTGATCCTCCTCCCAATTCCTTCAATAGCAAATGCCGCTGTGCTTCCGCTTCCTAGCCCCACGATAAAGCCGTCTCTCACGTGCTTGACTGCTTCACGTGCAGCGATTCTCTTCGATTCTTCAAGGTTCTGCTGCTTAGGTTTCAATTTCCATTTGCCCCAGTTTATCTAGGACTTTTTCAACTTCGGATCGAATTTCTTCGATTCTTTTCTCAGCCTCAGTTCGCGGACTGCTGGCCTTCTGAGCTGGAGGCTTCCGTTTCCTTTTCGCCTTTTCCTCGCCACCACCCTTATCCTCTTCATCAGACACTTCTGCATCCTCGGGCACTTTGGGAGTAATGCTCACTTCTTTGATTGATTTCGTCTCTGTCTTGGAGCGCAGTTCTTCAATTTTCGTACTTAATTCATCAAACCGCGAACTGAAAAGCTTCATCAAATCTTCCTGCATAGTTTCGAGTTCATGCAAGGCGACTAGGGATTCATCTTTCGTCATCGCATTTTTGATTAGCATCATTCTAGCCTTGTACGTCTCGGCCAGCCGTTCCCTCTCTTGTTCAGTAATTTTCCCTTCGGCTTGAGCCTCGTACAACCGCCGAATCGCATCGCTCAAAATCTCTCTTTCAAGATCCAATATGCGAAGTTCATCCTTGGCATGTGAAGCATCCGCTACTGGAACGCTCTTCGTTACTTTGAAAGGATACCCCCTCAGTTCTGGAACGAGTCCATTCGGTTCAGGCTTTTTGGGCTTCTTGCCTCGCCCACGCATCGCAAAAATCACTATGACACAAGCGATAATCACCCCTGCGACGATGATTATGAGCTCTAGGGGGTCAAGAGGCAATAATCGATTCCCTCTCTATCCTCATTGCTCACTGTCCATATATAAATTGTTTAATCGCTTTTTGTGCGGCATTCTGCAACAATTCTAAAGAACCAACGACCCAGAATTTCAGAAACTCCATCCACTTATCAGCACAACCATGTAACCGATCTCTCTTAATCAATGTCTATTTGGGCCCGCTGCAATTTTCCTGAATAGTCAACGTAGACGGTTTTGGTCTCAGAAAACTCGTTAATTCCTTCAATTCCTCCTTCTCTAGTTCCTATTCCGGTATGTTTCACTCCGCCGAACGGAAGATGAACTTCTGAACCTATGGTGCTGGAGTTCACGTAGGTCAATCCGGCTTCGATCTTGTCTATCGCTTCAAACGCCTTCTTCAGGTCCCGAGTGTAAATTGCCGAGCTAAGACCATACTCTATAGAATTGATAGCTTCTATCGCTTCATCGAAGTCTCTCACAGGGATTAATGAAAGAACAGGACCGAATATTTCCTCTTGGGCTATTCTCATGCCGATGGTGCAGTTTGTGAATAATGTTGGTTCAAAAAAGAAACCTTCTTTCTTCGGAATGTTTCCTCCAACGACAAGTTTTGCGCCTTCTTTTTTTCCTATCTCAACGTATTTTGCGCTCTTTTTTTGAGCTGCTTCGTTAATCAATGGTCCAACGTCAGTCGTCGGTTTTAGCCCGTCGCCTAACCTCAGTTTTCTTATTCGATTAACCAGTAAACTTTCGAATTTGTCGCGAATCTTCTCATGAACTATTACCCTAGACGCTGCAGTGCATCGTTGCCCGGTCGTTCCGAAAGCACCCCAAATAACACCTTCAAGTGCAAGCTGGAGGTCAGCATCGTCCATGACTATTATTCCGTTTTTTCCTCCCAGTTCTAAACCGACCCGTTTCAGACCAGCCTCTTTCAATATGGCGGCTCCTGTGTCTCTGTGCCCAGTGAACGAAATGGCTCTGACTTCCTTTCGGCGAACGAGACTCATCCCAGCGTCTTCGCCTGACCCTGTGACCATGTTCAGCACCCCTCGAGGTATGCCGGCGGCTTCAAGAATCTCAACGAGTCTCGTTGCACAGAGGGGCGTGTCTGACGAGGGTTTGAAGACCACTGTGTTGCCGCAGATCAGAGCAGCCATTATTTTCCATGCTGGAATAGCGATCGGAAAGTTCCAAGGTGTGATTATGCCACATACACCCACTGGTTTTCTCATTGTCATGCAGAATTTTCTTCTGAGTTCTGAAGGAGTAGTGAAACCGAACAGTCTCCTGCCTTCGCCAGCCATGTATTCTGTAATGTCAATGGCTTCCTGAACGTCGCCCCTTGTTTCGCTCAGGATTTTCCCCATCTCCATCGTCATTTGCCGCGCAAGGTTTTCCTTGTTTTCGCGCAACAACTGAGCAGCTTTGAGAAGAATAATGCCTCGTTTGGGGGCGGGTGTTTCACTCCAACTCTCAAACGCTGTTTCAGCTGCTTCAACTGCCTTGGCAATGTCTTCTTGATTCCCCTTCTGAAAGACTCCTAGAATTTGTTTAGGTTTGGCCGGATTGTCACTTGGAAATGTTTCGCCTGTTAATGAGTTAACCCATTCTCCGTTTATGCAAAGTTTGAAACGGTTGGGTTTTTTCATATTCTCGACCAATTGGGTCAATTACAGTTTATTGTTTTTAGCATTTTGGTTTCGAAAAAACTGGAAAATCAGCGGTTAGATAGCCTGCGAATGATTTACAATTCGTTCCGTCTGCAAGTCACTTGACAAGAACGCCGATAAGTGGAACTCTTTCGAGTACATCCTCTGCATGTGGAGCGCGCGACAGCTCTTCTGTCAAATCCTTTCCAGCCACGTGTTCGCCCTGGTGGTCGCCTTCGACCCATAGAAAATCGTCTGAAACATCGTAGACCTTTCCTTTGTATGCGATGTAAGCTGGTCTTCCTTCTTTTCCATCGTATTTCTTCAGTTCTTCAAGAGTGAATTGTTTTTCGGAGCTCAAAACAACACCGATTTAATTGAATGTGGACATCACGCATTTGAAATTTTCGGCGCTGCAAGTGCAGACATCATATGAAAAGAAGCGCGACTGCACATGCTAACAAAATGGTTTCATGCCTTCTTCACTCATTGGAGTGGAGCCTCGGGCGGGATTCGAACCCGCGACCCCCGCCTTACCAAGGCGGAGCCCCACCGGGCTAGGCTACCGAGGCAAATGCACAGTTACTAGTGAGCGAACTGTTTTTTATGTTTTAAGCATTCCTAGAACATTGAGACTAAACAGATATAAAAGAAGACATAGAACTCAACAATAACCTCTTCTGATATAGCGGGGGTTTCCGAGCTTGGTCAAAGGAGCAAGGCTTAGGACCTTGTCGCGTAGGCGTTCATGGGTTCAAGTCCCATCCCCCGCACCACAACAGATCTGTTTGACTTGGGCAGAAACGTTGACGTAATCAATCCTTTTACTGAATTAGATTCAACATGAATTGTGAATGCACAAACTATTTACCCAAATATCAGTTCCTTCGTTGGACAAGAAGTAAGAGAACATGCACAACATTAAAACTATATTATTCGTGTTTCTAGCTATTTTCGCGCTAACAAGCATCACGGTGACGCCAGCATTTTCGGCAGACACGCTAGCACCTGCTGACTTCAACCAAACAAGTTTCTCTAAGACCATAGACTTTCTTGACTACGCCCGCAATTACGCAGCAGCAAACGGAGGTACCCCGCCAAACGCGAGCAGTCATGCTTGGCTATACTTAACTTACGTAAACGCCCAAGGCCTTCAAATGATGTACGCCGGGCTTCAAAACATGACAGATGGAGCACGCACAGTGACTCTTCCAATTCAGTCATGGATGATGCACTACAAAAGCCAAAACGGCAGCCAAGACCTCGTAACCGCAGGCTCATTCATAATGCTTCTCGCCTTCGCAGAAAACAACACAAGCATATACCCAGACTCGCCGGACCGAAACGACACACTATTTGCATCACTCAACCTCGGCTATAACCTCGAAAGCAAGTTTGGAGCAGAAACTCCACCTGGACTCTCTACCATAACAACCATAATACCATTGACATCTCAAAACAACGACACCGTCTGGAACTGGGGAATGAAATACACGAACATGACCGCAATTTGGTGGAGAACGAATATGAACACGCCCCAAGTACCACCTGAACTAATAGCAGTATCAAGATACGACGAACTCACATTCACTTACCAGTTAACGCTTGACCCAACAGCAGGAACAGCGACTCTAACCGCAAACTACGTCATCGGAAAAATAACAGACCTCTGGATCTTCCCAGGAGTAATCGGACTACTTCTGCCTGGACTTTTAGCGATCCACTACAACAACACAGGGGGCTACCGGTTCGGTGGAAACATATTGGCTGACACGCTCAATGTACATGAGTATCTTCAAAGCATCGGCATAAAGATGAGCATTGTTCAATTCCAAAGCACCGTCGTGCTAGATCACACCACAACCTCCGAATCAGACGGCACGAACGTGGCAGATAACGAAACCCTTGTCAGCGACTCCAACATCACGACCACAGCTGACAACGAGAAGATATTCGACGCGAATTTCGCCACGAAGCAATCGTACCAGCTCTACAACTACACTGAAGACCCGACAGAAACGCAGCACTCGACTTACAATGCAACAACAAGAACGACGAAAGCCGCGAACCTTGCGAACAACCCGATATTCGGACTCTACACGTTCCTAATGCGCTACATTCCATTGGTCCTAGCCAACATGGACAATGCTCTGTACCAACAAGCCAAAGAACATCTCTTGAATCTGAGTTACGCAGACTACTTCTACATAATCTCATACCCGATATACAGCGGCTACCGCATAGTACATGACCCAACATACACCGCATACTACAACGCTAACGTGAACCCAGCGACAAATCCACCAAACTTGGGCGGACTAGTGCTGATCGGAGTGATAGTTATCATCGCAGCAGTTGGCACAGCAGTCTTCCTGAGCCGCAGAAACAAAAAACCAAAAGACACCCAACAAACGCAGACATCCTAACCATAGCAGAACGCCCTCACCACGTTCCAAATAGGATCAGACCCACATTTTTCTTCTATTCCTTTTTCTCACTCATGCAAACAAGGTATAAATATACTGTATTACGATCGTTATATTCGCTTAAAGGTGAGAATAATGAATTGGAGAAACGCTATCGAACTGTCGAAAAATGTATACTGGGTAGGCATTAGAGACTGGAACAGAAGACTCTTCGACGCGCTCATCCCGCTGCCAAGAGGCACAACCTACAACGCATATCTCGTTGTCGGAACTCAAAAGAAAGCGCTAATCGACACCGTAAACCCAGGCTTCGAAAAAGAATGGACAGAGAAGATAACAAAAATCGTAGATCCTAGTGAAGTGGACTACGTCATAATGAATCATGCAGAACCTGACCACGCAGGTTCAATTCCCCACATAATGTCGATCAACAGCAAGGCAAAGCTTGTCACGACGAGCCGCGGAGCAAAGTTGGCTCAGACCTTCTACAATGTCCCTCAAGAAAGAATAAGAGCCATCGCCGACGGAGAAACGATAGACTTGGGAAACAAAACCCTCAGGTTCATCGAAGCCCCGATGCTCCATTGGCCAGAAACAATGTTCACCTATCTCGCAGAGGATCAAGTTTTGTTTCCATGCGACTTCTTCGGAGCCCACGTTGCCGAAGGAATCTATGACGATCAGGTTGAAGATTTGCTTGTCTTCGCTCAGAAATATTTCGGCGAAATCATGATGCCGTTCAGACCCAACGCTCAAAAAGGAATAGAAAAAATCAAAGACTTGCCAATCAAACTGATCGCGCCAAGTCACGGTCCAATACACAGAAATCCAGAACACATCTTGAGAGCATACGGAAAATGGTCAAACGGAGAAATGAAGCAGAAAGCAGTGATAATCTACGTGACGATGTGGAACAGTACTGAAAAAATGATCAAACCAATCGAAGATACACTCATGTCCGAAGGAATCGAAGTCGCCAAGTACCATTTGCCAGTCTCAGATATAGGTGAGTTAGCGAAGGATTTGGTCGATTCAAAGGCTATAATCCTCGGAACCCCCACTGTCCTGGCTGGAGCCCACCCGCTAGGAATGTACGCCGCATACCTCGCGAAAGTGTTACGTCCACCAGCCAAATTCGCAGTTGTTCTTAGCAGCTACGGATGGGGCGGAGGAGCAATAAGACACATTCAGGAGACCCTCGGACCTACCAAAATGGAGATCGTCGGTGCGATGGAGATCAACGGACCGCCCACAGAAGCGGACATAAACAAAATAGTCGAAATTGGAAAAACCCTTGCGAAAAAAATCAAGGAAACCGCATAGGAAACGGAACGTATTTAATCTTTGCCTTTAATGAAGCTGTATAACACCAGAACAGATGTGAACCGTCATGGGCGAAATTGATGAAACGAAGAAAAAACTTCTCAAGGAGATTATCAAACAACTGCCAGGAAAGGCAAGTCCAGAGGAGATAAAAGAGAAATTCAAAGATGTGCTCAAAAACGTAAGCACGAAAGACATCATCAAAATTGAACAAGAACTGGTAAAAGAGGGAATGCCAAGAGAGGAATTACTTAAACTCTGTGACGTTCACATGGGGATTTTTGCTGAACAAGTTCAAGAAACTGAACTGCACCTTCCTAAGGGACACCCAATAAGCATTCAGATCGAAGAACATAGAGTAATGCTTGAGCGCGCAGAGAAACTTCAGACTTTCATAGGCATGGTCGAAGAAGCGTGCGATTCAGTGTACGTCGGAGATGTCATGACTGAACTGCAGAACATGGCAAAGGAATTTCAAGATTCGGAAAAACACTATCTACGCGAGGAAAACGTCATCTTCCCCATTGCCGAAAAGCACGGCATAACTGAACCGCCTGCAATCATGTGGATGGAACATGACAAAATAAGAGAGATTAAGAAGAACTTTGTCAGTCTAATGAAAAAATGGAATTCGATCAGGTTTGACGAGTTCAAGAAGAAGCTGAATGAAGTTGCGATGCCGCTTTGCACTGTACTTCCATCACATTTCTACAAGGAAAACAACATACTCTTTCCAGCCACCGTACAAGCGGCCACTGTCGAAGAATGGATACAGGCGAGAAAGGAGTTCGATGAAATCGGTTACTGCTGTTTCACGCCTCCAGAGGCAATAGTGGAAATGCCAGTTCAAAAAGCAGTCAAAGCCAAATCATCGAGTGAAGGAGATTTGACTTTTGAGAACGGAAACCTATCGAGAGAGGAAGTAGAAGCGATATTGGATGCCTTGCCGGTTGACATTTCGTTTGTGGATCGAACTGACAGTCTGAAATACTTTAACAAGGCTGAAAAAAGGATTTTCGTTCGGACCAAATCCGTGCTCGGCAGAAAAGTGCAGATGTGCCACCCGCAGAAGAGCATTCGCATAGTAAACAAGATAGTGGAGAGCTTCAAGACAGGAAAGAAAGATACCGCTGAATTCTGGATAACAATGGGAGGTCGATTGATTCACATCCGATACTTCGCTGTCAAAGACAAGAACGGCGAATATTTGGGAACGATGGAAGTCACGCAAGACTTAACGGACATAAAGAAGATTGAAGGCGAAAAAAGACTCCTCGATTGGATAGAATGATTCACTGCCAAAAAATGACTTATTTTGCCAATTCTCCTTTCTTTTCGAAACCCACAGTTACACATTCGAAACGCCTAGGACCACGACCGAGCAAACTGGCGCTTAAATAGGAAAGGTTTTTAGTCAAGTCGCCGTATCTGAGACTGCAAAAGATTAGGATACACTGTGAGGAATGAATGAATGTCCGTATTTGCAGCACCAGGTGCATATGACCGTGCTATAACAGTTTTTTCGCCAGACGGTCGGCTTTTCCAAGTTGAATACGCAATGGAATTAGTAAATCGCGGAGCAACGATTCTGGCACTCCGCTGCTCAGGAGGGGTTGTTCTAGGTGCAGAAGAGACCATAGACCCCCTTGAAGAATCAGAGTACTCATGGAAGATCTTCAAGATAGATGATCATGTTGGAGCAGCGATAGTGGGATTGAGTTCAGACGCACGTATTCTCATAGACCAAGCAAGGGTCCACGCCCAGTCAAACAAACTGACATACGACGAACCGATTGACACAGAAGTCGTAACTAAAAGAATCTGTGACATCAAACAACTCTACACGCAGCATGCAGGCGTAAGACCTTTTGGAGTGTCTATGATTTTCGCAGGCGTTGATAAAACCGGACCCCGCGTGTTCGGAACCCACCCAAGCGGAACATACAGAGGATACAAAGCCAGAGCAGAAGGCGCCGGAAGAGAAACGGTATTCAACATACTGAAAGACGAATACAAAGAAGAAATGGAAATCGAAAATGCCACCAAGCTGGCAGTAAAATGCTTGGTAAAGGCTCTTGAAGCTAGACAATTGCCTCCGCGAATCAAAGTGGCGGTCATATCTTCAGATGACAAGAAAATGACTATTCTAGCAGATGAAAAAGTCGAAGGAATAATGAAACAGCTTGGCGTGGGCAAGTGACAAACTAATGAGTGACAAGTACACCGTTGCACGCATCACCAAGGATGACGAACATTTTGAGATACTTGTCAAACCAGAGAAGGCTCTTAGATTATCGAATGGGAAAAATAGCTGGGATAACCGAAGTTCTGGCAGCCGAAACCATCTTCGCCGACGCAAACAAAGGCACGAGGGCTTCAGAAGAGAACCTTCGCAAAAGCTTTGGCACAACCGACTCATTGAAGATTGCAGAGACAATATTGACCAAAGGCACATTGCAACTGACAACTGAACAAAGAAGAAAAATGACTGAAGACAAGAAGAGACAGGTCATAGACTTCATAGCGCGACAGAGCGTTGATCCCAGAACAAATCTTCCGCATCCTCCAACGCGAATAGAAAACGCAATGGAGCAGATCCGCTACTCGATAGATCCGTTCAAACCCGTTGAAGAACAAGCAAAAGAGATAATCAAAGCTCTCAGAATCATCCTACCGTTAAAGATGGAACAAATCTCATTGAACGTGACGATCCCAGCTTCTTACTCAGCTAAGGCGTACGGATCCATCAAAAGTTTCGGCTCAATAAAACGAGAAGAATGGCGTGCAGACGGTTCATGGTACGGAATTCTTGAAATGCCCGCAGGTTCCTATGCCCCGTTCCTTGATAAACTCGGTGAGATAACCAAAGGAACAGGGGAAGTGAAAATCAACAAATAGGTTTTTGCAAGTGAATTGGTGAAAAAAATGCCCATATTTCTAGAAAAAAGACAGATTGTGACTCCTGGCGACTTAATCGCGGAAGGAGAGTACATCGCTGGAGAAAATACGTTCGTCGAAAATGGCAAAATCTATGCAGCGCGCGTCGGAATAATCGAGTACGAAACCAAGAAAGTAGACGTTGTCGCGCTCAAAGCATTCTACGTTCCAAGAGCTGGAGATATCGTAATCGGAACGATAACGGAAGTCGGATTCAACGGATGGACAGTAGACATAAACTCGCCATACATTGCGCTTCTGAGGGCATCAGACGTCCTAAGCAGACCTTTCAAGCCTCAGAAAGACGATCTTCCCCAAGTTCTTGATGCAGGAGATTTAGTTGTGGCAAAAATAGTCTCCTACGATAGGACCCATGACCCACAGCTGACCGTTGCAGAACCAGGACTTGGAAAAATAACTCGTGGACAGATCCTCAAAATCACACCGACAAAAATCCCACGCGTTATCGGAAAGAAAGGTTCAATGATCTCTATGATCAAACAAGAAACAGGATGCAACATAATACTCGGGCTCAACGGCGTAGTGCTTGTAACAGGAAAAACCCTGGAAGACGAACAACTAGCGGTGCAAGCAATACTCAAGATTGAACGGGAGTCTCACACAAGCGGTTTAACAGACCGCATAACCCAGATGCTGAAAGAAGAAATATCAAAGAAAGGAGGAAAACAAGAATGAATGATAAACCAGAAAAATTAATCGATAAAAAAGGACTGAGGCTGGACGGACGAAAAGCTGACGAGCTGAGACCAGTAAAACTCGAAGTAGGCGTCATATCAAACGCCGACGGTTCAGCGTACATCGAGCATGGAAAAAACAAGATTCTGGCAGCCGTCTACGGTCCGAGAGAAGTACACCCCAAACATCTAGCACTTCAGGACCGAACCGTTCTGAAATGCCGTTACCACATGGCACCTTTCTCAGTCCAAGAGCGCAAGTCACCCGCACCCTCAAGAAGAGAAATAGAACTTTCCAAAGTCATAAGAGAATCTCTGGAACCAGCGGTCTTTATGGAATATTATCCTCGAACGATGATTGATGTGTTCATAGAGGTTCTCCAAGCTGATGGAGGAACAAGATGCGCAAGCATAACAGCAGCTGCCCTTGCTCTCGCCGACTCAGGCGTTCCAATGAGGGATCTCGTCGTTGCCTGCGCTGCGGGGAAAGTGGATGACACTATAGTGGTAGATCTTATGGACACTGAAGACAAACTTGGAGGAGCAGACGTCCCCGTCGCACTAATGCCCAACCTGAATGCAGTGACGCTGCTCCAAATGGACGGAAAATTGACGCAAGAGGAATTTGAGAAAGCCGTCAGCATGGCGCTTGAAGGTTGCAAACAGATATACCCAATGCAAAAAGAAGCGCTCAAGAGTAAATACGTGAATGTTAGCGAAGAAACTAAGGAGGAGGTAGAAGAATAATGACTTCTGTAGTCACTCGTGTGAAGAAGAAGCAGATCTCAGAGTCAATGGCCCAAGAAAAACGCATGGACGGCAGAGACCTAACGGAATACCGTGAAATGAAAATCGAGCAAGGCGCAATTGAACGCGCAGAAGGATCCGCGAGGATTACCTTGGGAAAAACAGAGGTACTTGTTGGAGTCAAGATTGAGATGGGCGAACCGTTCGCGGACACGCCTAACGAAGGTGTGCTAACAGTCAATGCAGAACTCACTCCAATAGCTTCACCAGAATTTGAAGCAGGACCACCCGACGAAATGTCTATCGAACTCGCAAGAATCGTCGACAGAGGAATAAGAGAATCAAAGGCAATCAATACTGAAAAGCTGGTAATCGAACCAGGCAAGAAAGTCTTCGTGGTCTTTGTTGACATCTACGTTCTCAACCACGACGGAAATCTCATAGACGCCGCAGCCTTTGCCGCAATGTCTGCTCTTCTGAACACAAAAATGGCGAATTATGAAATCAAAGATGGAGAAATTCAGATTAAACCGGGATACGAACAACTTCCGATCAAGAGCCACCCGATAACGATAACCATTGCCAAGATAGGAGACAAACTCATCGTAGACCCAATTCTGGAGGAAGAGGAAGTGATGGATGCAAGAATCTCCATGGCAATCGACGAAGACCAAAACATATGCGCTATACAGAAAGGCGGCAGCGGATACTTCGAACCTGAGGAGATACTGAAAGCAGCAAAAATAGCTCAGACTAAAGCTAAGGAAATACGCAAAAAGCTTAATTGGTGAAAAACGCGATGCCGAAAGCCAAAAAAGTAGGACCCACACGAGGACTTGGACCTCGCTACGGTTCCACTGTCAGGAAACGCTACATTAAGGTAATGGTAGAAATGAAGAAACCGCACAGATGTCCAAGCTGCGGTTTTCCAAGAGTGAAAAGAGAAAGTGTTGGAGTCTGGGCATGCAGAAAGTGCGGGTTCAAATTCACGGGTGGAGCATACACGCCGGTCACGAAACTGGGAGCGATTGCAAAGCGGTCAGCCAAAGGACTGCCAGTTGAAGAGACCGAAAAAGAAGAGGAATCACAGGCACCTCAAGAAGAAGAACCCTCCTAAACAACCCCTTTTTTGGGCAATTCAAAAATCTTGTTTCTTGCTCTAGGATCAAAACGAGGCTCGTTCCACGTTGAAGGCTAAGGCAACACTACGCATGAGATTCTCTTCAAAGGAACAACAACAGATAATTGCAGACTCGCTTAAGCCCGAAGTCTCAAACCCGTCGAGTCACCGATCCAAAATCAGCCTGCACGACGAAAATGGGCTTCTTGTCTTGGAGATTGAAGCTTCCGATACTACGGCGCTACGAGCATCATTGAATTCATATCTGAGATGGATAAACTCGATCCTTAACGTTTTTGAAAAACTGAAAAACCGCTAACGAATCTTGTTAGAAAGTTTTAGAAAATGTTAATTAACAACGGAACTCATCGTTGTGCAGACGGATGGATAAAAGGTGAGTGACGAAATCTCCACGCTTCCACCTCAAATTCAAGAGCGTCTGCTCAGACTCCAACAGCTTCAGCAAACGCTCCAATCAATTCTAGGACAGAAGCAACAGGTAGAACTGGAAACAATGGAAATCAATCAGGCCTTGGATGAACTGCAAAAACTTGCAGATAACGCAGTAATATACAAGGCAACCGGTTCTCTATTAATTAGAGCCGAGAAAGCCAAAGTGACGACCGAACTGAACGAGCGAAAAGAATTACTCAGCACGCGGACCACCGTTCTCTCAAAACAAGAAGAACGCGTACGTGGCCAAGTAAAAGATATGCAAACCAAACTGCAACAAGATCTCAATCCGGTTTCTCCACCCGCCTAGCTGAACGATTCAGGTGAAAGATTGCGGGAGCTAGGCTTGCCCGAGCTGTCCACTGAGCAAGTTGAGCAACTCTGCATGATCGCTGAAACAGCCGCCAAAAGACTGGTTTTATCCAGGGTTCCAGCAAAAAAGATCGAAACAGTAAACATAAGTGCGGAAGCAACAGGTGCAAAACCCTTCAATCTAGCGGTTGAGGTCGAACTCGTATTATCGCCTGAAATGGAAGGTTTCAATGTAAAAGAGCTTTCTAATGAAGCCGTCACACAAGCGTTTATTTCGGCTGAGAAGTTTCTGAGGGACCTTGCATGTCATTCACAGAAGTAGTAGACCTTTTCAAAACGCTAGATGCAAAGCTCGTAGTATTGCTGTGTCACCACAATGCTGATCCCGACGCGATCTGTTCTGCCTATGCATTTGCAGGTTTGCTGAAGAATGTGTTTCCTAGCGTTGAAGTTGAAATAGGAGCCGCTCAGGGAATCAGCCGTTTGACCAAGCAAATCCTTCAATTCTTGCCAATGGACATCAAAGCACAACCAAGTGTCGAGAAAGCAGATGCTATTGTACTCCTAGATACAAATACTATCCAACAATTGGAGAACTTGGCTGGAAAAGTGAAGAATTCAAAAGCGCCTGTCATTGTGATTGACCATCATGCGAGCCATCCTGAGACGGAAAATCTTGCCAAGATTTCGATAACGAACGAGGAATCGTCGTCTACGTGCGAGATTGTTTTCAGCTTCTACAAACAAATGAACGTGAAACCAAGTGAAACTGAAGCAAAAGCCCTGTTCTTGGGCATATCTTTTGACACGCGCCATTTTGTCCTTGCCAACTCGGCGACCCTTAAAAACGTCGCCGAACTAATCGACGCTGGAGTCAATGCGCAAGAAACGCTTGCAATGTTGTCTCTTCCCATGGACTTCTCTGAAAGAGTAGCTAGACTCAAGGCCTCGCGAAGAATGCGCCTTTTCAGGATTAACGATTGGATAGTTGCTATTTCACATGTCAGCGCGTATGAGGCATCGGCTGCGAGAGCTTTGGTCGAGTTGGGAGCTCATGTCGCCGCAGTTGCTGGTTCAAAGAACGGAAGGATAGAGATTAGCTTTCGAAGCTCCTTGGAGTTTAACAAAAAGACCGGCATACATTTAGGAAGGGATATTGCGAAGCCATTGGGCGAATACCTGCATGGCATGGGTGGAGGTCACGCAACAGCAGCAGGCGTGAACGGTGAGGGAGACGTGGAGCTGGGACTCAAACGTTGTATCGTGCTTTTGAAAGAAAAACTAGCTAACCACAAATAAGTAGCTACTCTTAAATGAACCAAGAACTCGGTTGATCATAGGTAGGCAACCATTCCATGGCGATTATAGAAGCAACAGGACTCACCTATACTTATCCTGGCGGATCAAAGCCATCTATAACAGACGTTTCTATAAAGATAGAAAAAGGCGAGTTTGCACTAATAACAGGACCGAGCGGCTGCGGCAAAACTACTATTTGCCGATGTTTTAACGGGTTAATCCCGCACTTTTACCAAGGCGAGATGAAAGGTGAAATAACAGTCGCCGAAATGAAAATCGTTGATCATCCAATCTATGAATTGGCAAAGCACGTTGGACTTGTCTTCCAGAATCCAGAGAACCAACTTTTCGCTTTGTCAGTCGAGAAAGACGTCGCATTTGGGCTCGAGAACCTTGGAACACCGAGAGAAACCATGCGGGAAAAAGTGAATTGGGCCCTTGAAATGACGCAGATTTATGATCTGCGAGACAGAGCCCCACACGAGCTTTCAGGAGGACAGCAACAACGTGTAGCCATCGCGTCTGTCCTGGCCATGCAGCCAGAAGTCATCGTTCTGGACGAACCGACATCGTTTCTGGATCCACTGAGCGCTAGGAGAATATTCGAGGTAATCCATCAGTTGAACCAGTCCCTCGGAATAACCGTGGTTTTGGTTGAGCACCGCCTGGATTTGACGGCCAAGTACGCCAATCATATAATTGTAATGAACGAAGGAAAAGTCGTACTGGACGGTGATCCTCGAGAGATTCTTCAATCAGAGGAGACGCGGCTGATCGGTGTAGGTATTCCAAAGGCCACGCTGCTATACCAAGCCTTGCTTAAGAGTGGAATGAACTTGGGTGGAAAACTCCCGCTGGATTCAGAAGAAATGGCAACCATTTTGAAGGAGGCCCTCGAAAACGGATGATTGAAGCGTTAGGCGTGTATTTTAGTTATCTCAACGGAGTGGAGGCTTTGCGTGATGTCTCTATCAAGATCACCGACGGCGAATTCGTCGCCATTATGGGACAGAACGGAGCTGGCAAAACAACACTTGTCAAGCACTTCAACGGTCTGCTCAAACCAACTCTAGGAAAAGTCCTCGTTGATGGAATCGACACAACAAAGACAAGCGTGGCCAAACTCGCCAGGAACGTTGGGTTCGTTTTTCAAAATCCAGATCATCAACTCTTCAGTGAGACGGTTGAAGAGGAAATTGCCTTCGCACTGAGAAATTTTGGATTCAAAGAAGACGTCATTGAGAATCGAATAACTTGGGCTCTCAATCTCCTTTCGCTCTCTGAATACCGAAAAACATCACCTTTCATGCTCAGCGGAGGAGAAAGAAAGCGGGTAGCTCTTGCAGCAGTCTTGGCATGGGATCCAAAAATACTCATCCTCGACGAACCTACCATTGGCCAAGATTATGAACAGAAAGAGAAACTCAGACAATTCATTCTTCAAATGAGAACGCAAGACAGAACAATCATCATGGTTACGCACGACGTCGAATTTGTGGCCGAATGTAACCCAAGGGTCCTGCTGATGCTCAGTGGCCAAGTCATAGCTGATGGAGAGGCACAGAGAATTCTTACCGACACAGCGAGTCTCGAGAGAGCGTCGATCGTGCCACCGCAAATAGCTCAAATCTTCTTAGATCTGCCCAACCTCGGTTTGCCAAACAACGTCATTGACGTCTATGAAGCACAGAAGGACATCCTCGAAATCATGGAGAAAAAACGCAGATGAGCGTTTTCAGCGGGCTCAAGTTCCGAAAAGTCTATTCGCCCATTCATAACTTGGACCCAAGAATAAAATTCATCTATGTCTGCTCGATCTTCGTGGCCGCCATTATCCTTGGACAAATATTACCACTCTTCACACTTTTTCTGATCCAAATTCCCTTCGTCCTTCTTGCAGGAGTCAGACGAGAATGGTTACGGTCGTTGCGCGGAGCATTATTTCTAGCAGTTATTATCTTCCTAACCAACTTCCTCTTCAGTTTCCTCGAGGCAAGCTACAGCGTCATTCCAAGCAATATCGAAAATGCACTTGCATATTCACTGCGGTTCATCGTACTTGTTGAGTCTTTTTCAGTTTTCTTCCTTACAACTTCACCAGACCATCTTGGCCTAGCTCTTGAGCAGACGAGAGTCCCCTATGAGTTCGTCTTCGCATTCACAACAGCCGTTCGTTTCGTGCCTGTTTTGGCCGAAGAGGCTCAGACGATCATGGATGCACAGAAAGCAAGAGGGCTGGAACTTGAAAAAGGCAACTTTCTCAAGAGAATTCGCAACTATATCCCCATCCTGATACCCCTAATCATAAGTGCTATACGCAGAAGCCTAGAACTCGCAGAAGCGATGGAATCTCGTGCATGGGGAGCAACTAAGAATCGCACCAACCTCTACGTTCTTAGAATGCACAGAGGCGATTTTGTACTGATAGCTTTGACAATAGGACTCTTGGCAACTGTAATCTATACACGATGGTTTGTGAGAATACCTTCCATCTACGACCTACTGAAAAACGCATTCGCCGCGTAGACTCAGCTTTTCGTGTGTTTTCCTTGAAGACACATGTGGATGAGAAAAAAATCTGGAAGGTCGGAAATGCCTAGATTTCAACGTTTCAAGATTTTCTTGGATAACCTGTTCTGATTCGTTTGGCGAGTTCCCCATTTCTGATCATGAAGGCGCCGCGATAGCCGCAGTTTCTGCATTCCCAGATTGACCATATTTGCGGTAGACCTGATGCCCAGAATACTTTGGTTGAACCGCACTGAGGGCAGGTGTTCTCAGCACGATGTTGTGAAGCACCTACATTCTTGGGTTTTCTTCCGTCATTTATGGCGTATTTTGGTTTTTTTCCAGATTTTTTCGTCGGCTTTTGCCTAGGAAGTTTCGATTTTCGTACCCGTTTGATGCTCAGAGTTGTTGGACTCAATTGTTGCCCTCAGGATGATATTTGTGGCTTGTTTCTATTAAATGTGGCGCATGTTAGTGTGCTAAGGATTTTGCGTGCATATAACTTATTAAGACTCAATATGTCATATATACTTCAAAACATCAGAGACTCTGAATCTCAGAGGACAGTGAAAACTACGAGAGACAAAGAAAAGCCTACAAAAATCGTTGAGGAAACGCCGACTACAATAGTAATAGATGCTGAAGCCAAAAAGCCCGTGATGTTCAAAGAGGCATACCCGATACAAGAACCATATGTTTATGCAGCAATAGTGAAAGACCCAGAGACCCAGAAAACACGTTACGAGATTATTGAACCCACTCTTCAAAAAGAAGAAGACCAACAACTCAAGATATTGAAGAGCTTTCTCATGGAAGAAGTCAATGTCAACTTAAAAGACATTGAAACAAAACAAAAAGCTGAAGATTATTTAAAGGAAAAAACGAAGGAAATAATAAAGAAGTATCGAATGAAAATCGCGCCAGAAGCGATCGACAAACTTGTCTATTACGTGATAAGGGATTTCATTGGATACAGCAAAATCGACGCTTTGATGAAAGATCATCTGATAGAAGACATTTCTGCTGACGGTGTGAACATTCCTATTTACGTTTGGCACAGGATGTATGAGTCCATACCAACGAACATCCTTTTCAAAGAAGAATCAGAACTAAATTCGTTCATTATCCGCATGGCGTACATGTCTGGAAAAAACATATCGATAGCATCACCGATCCTGGATGCTTCACTCCCCGACGGTAGCCGAATTCAGTTGACATATGGGAACGAGGTGACCAGGAGAGGTTCGACGTTCACGATAAGACGGTTCAGGGTAGATCCGCTCACAATTTCCGACTTGATCGTGTTCAAAACAATCTCTTCAGAAACAGCCGCGTATCTCTGGTACGTAATAGAAAACCGTGCCTCAGTCCTTGTGGCCGGTGGTGTGGCGTCGGGAAAGACAACCATGCTTAACTGCTTGTCAATGTTCATCAGACCTGAGATGAAAGTGGTCAGCGTAGAAGACACACAAGAACTGAATCTGCCACATGAAAACTGGATTCCATCAGTCGTGAGATTGGGTTTTGGTCATGAAGACAAGAAAGGCGGCTCAATAACGCTGTTCGATCTATTGAAAGCCGCTGTCAGACAAAGACCAGACTATATAATCGTGGGAGAAGTCCGAGGAGAAGAAGCCTACACACTTTTCCAAGCCATGGCAACCGGGCATCTGGGCATGTGCACGTTACACGCAGAATCTGTTGAAGCCGTCATAAACCGGCTCGAATCCGAGCCTATGAATATTCCAAAGACGTTGATCGCCATGACCAACGTGATAATGGTAATGTCAAGAACGGAGATAGATGGAAGACCAGCAAGAAGAGTCAGCACAACTGCCGAAGTAATCGGACTAGAGCCTGACAAGCAAAGTATCAAGACAGAAGAGGTTTTCGGATGGAACCCACGATTTGACAGGTTCTCGTTTTCAGGTAAGAGTGTCCTGCTTGAGAGGCAGTTAGGAAAACTCGGCATAAGTGAGGAAGAGATCAGACGCGAACTCAGCAAGAGACAGACTGTCCTCGAATGGATGGCGCGCACAGGCATTAGGCGTTACACGGAAGTGGCAAATGTCATCAGAGAATACTATGCCAGTCCAGAACGAGTCTTCCAGAAAGCAAGAGTTGGAGTCAGATGAAAACGGTCACAAAACTTCTAGACAGAATCAAAATTTTCCTGACTCACCTCATGTCAAAACTCAGATCTGCCTCCGCAAGACCACAGAAAGAAAAACCAGACATGGAAGGGAAGAAATCCAAAGGACTGCTTGAGGAAGTAGAACCCGTAGCCTATCAATTGCTTGGAGAAAAAACAGAGCGTCTTCTTCCAATGTTCAAGGATCTCGATGAAAATCTCAAGAGGTCAGGGCTGAAGGTGAATTTCAAGGCTTACATTAGTTTGACAGTTTTCTCAACCATCATAGCGTCCCTTGTTGTTCTAGCGGTGCTTCCCTGTCTTCTGTTCTCTGTGTTCAATATTCCATTTTTGCCCGCCTTGTTGTTCGGGGTTGGCGGTGGTCTGTTCGCCGTGGCTTCAACAATCATCGTGTTTTACGGTTATCCCATATATCACGCCGACGTTGTGAAAAGACAGTTGGAAGACGAATTGCCGTTTACAACAGGATACATGGCAATATTGACTAGCGCTGGCGTTTCACCAGAGAACATTTTCAACTCACTCTCAAACCTCCCAGTTCCGTTGGCAGTGTCATCAGAAGCCAAGGACATAGTGAGGGATGTGAATCTGTTCGGTTCAGACATAATTTCGGCTTTGTCTGAATCATCAAAGCACACGCCATCAGAAAGTTTCCGAGAATTGCTTGAAGGTTTCATCTCCACGATCCATTCGGGCGGCAACTTGGCAGCTTATCTGCGCGATAAATCAACACAGTACATGAAATTGAAAAGGATAGGTCTCAAAAAATATTCTGACACACTTTCGATGCTGTCTGAATTCTATGTGGCAATACTGCTCACTGGACCATTGATGCTGGTAATCATGTTAACAGTAATGGCCATGCTCGGCGGCGGAAACCTCGGAATATTCAGCCCAGATCTCCTGCTAGATCTGTTGACCTACTTAGGAATCCCGCTAGGAGCGATCGTTTTCCTCATAATACTTGACGCATCATCACCAAAATGGTAGTGAAAATGCCGAAGATAGACGACCGAACAAAGAAAATCACGTGGGCAATGTCAGCCATCATAGCGATCGCCATAATGATGTTCGCTGTCTTCACGTTCTGGTGGGGTTCATGGCAGCTATCTTTGGATGATGCCTTCTTTTTCACGATAATCGCAGCGGTGTTCCCGCCTGCTGTTCTAACCTACCTTGATTACAGATGGAGAAAAGCCGTGGATGAGCACTTGCCTGATCTTTTCAGGAGTATAGTTCAGGCAGAAGAAACTGGAATGACGCTGCCGCAGGCTCTAGTCGAGGCTTCCAAAAGAGATTATGGGCCACTTACTGAAGAACTGAGAAAAATGACGACTCAGATGTCGTGGGGAATGAGCTTTGAAGAAGCACTTCTTGGATTCAGTAAACGGGTTAACACCGTATTGGTGCGAAGAACAATACCAATGATAATAGAGGCCAGTCGTTCCGGTGGGCATGTTGAGAAGGTTTTTGATCCGATGGGAAAATTCATTCAGACCACTTTGCTGTTGGATAAAGAACGCCGCACTCAAACCAGACCTTACATCGCAATCGTTTACGTGGCGTTCTTCGTTTTCATGTTCACTATTGTGTTGCTATTCAAATCCTTCTTCGTGAGCACTGAGCAACTTCCTATTATCGCTGCAGCCGTCATGTCGCCCGATTCCATAAAGCAGCTGTTCTTCCATATGACTATCGTTCAATCCCTATTCGGAGGGCTTGTCGCGGGAAAAATGGGAGAGGGAACGATTAACGCTGGACTTAAGCACAGTCTGATCCTCATGATCTGCGGCTACATAGCGATAAAACTGTTTTTGTGAGGAGAACTAGATGGGAAAGACCATTAGAATCTTCAAAGACAAACGCGCAATAACACCAGTTCTCAGTAGCCTTCTATTGACCGTGGTCGCAGTGGCTGCCATGGCTATCGCGACATCAGCAACATACGTCATAACTACCAACATTCGCGAAACTATGAGTGAACGCATCGCAGTTGAAGACGTCTGGTTCAATAACTCAACGAGCAGCATCGATCTATATCTTTACAATGTTGGGAAAGTGGCCGTCTCCATCTCAGTTGTTTACGTTGACCATATTCAAAGTTACTCTGGCTCATTTCCACTAGGAATAGGCGACCATGGCTGGCTGAATGTTTCGAAAAGTTGGGTACCGCAGACAGAATATTACGTCGATTTAGTGACAACGAGGGGGAATCATGTCTCTTTCACTTATGCGACTTAGAAAAAATAAGTCGGCAATCAGCAACGTCATAGTCGCCATGCTGAGCTTGATCCTCGTTACAATCGTAGTCTCTAACGTCATCCTCTGGAGCTACCAAATGAATGAATTTGACCTTCAGACACAACATGAAGCAGTAAGAATCACCGAGGTTGCTCCTGCTGAAAATGGAACACAATTCGCCTTTAAAAACACTGGAAGTGTGACTGCACACATAGTCGCTTTGTGGGTAGACAATTCTACGCAACATCAAAGATATCAAATGAACCTGTTCATCAATTCAGGAGACACCATTTCCTACCCTGCGTCTAATGTCAACCTGCCTGAAGAACCATACACGGTTAAAATAGTCACTGAAAGAGGAAACCTATTCGTCTTGCCATAACCTGCGAAAGCTATTTGACCAACTTCTCTCTCAGCGTTCTGATTGCTTCTTTTTCGTTCCGTGCTTCAACTATTTGGATATTGTAGAGTTCTGCCATCTTCTTGCCGTTTTCGCCCATCTTGGGAATGACAATCAAATACGCCTTTTCAGGAGAAACATCGAATATTTTGGCGAACAAAGCGATTACCGGTTGTTCAGAAACAACATTTTCCGTGGACATTGCCAAGTCTACCACTGTAAGTCTTCTAGATGGGTCTTTGCTCTTGGCAACCACGTCGAACACGTGGTTGGCTCCCGATTTGCCTTTGACGAATGCTGGACCTTGAACTTCAAATCCGCTTTCTGCGAACAATTCTTTGATGGGTGAAACTAGAACCCAGCCGACGGATGCTTCTTGTCTAGCCTGTTCTTTCAGGGTGTACGAGAAGACATCTTTTGAGATGGCATCTTCAAAAGTGAAATTTGTGTGACATTCGCGGCAGAAGAGTCCTGTTACTGGGATGTCAAAACTTTTGCCGCAGTCTTTGCAGGTGCACCATATTCCAGCTCGTCGGTAGTCAACATCTACTTTCTTCAAATCCTCTTTACATTTTGGGCAGATCAGCTTGTCGCCTTTGACGAAGTTTTCCTCAACGTCCATGTAGCCGCACTTTACGTGCTCTATTAGTGCGCTTTTTCGGATGTCAAAGGACTTGCAGTAAGGACAACAATAGTGAGTAGAAACGTTGACAGAACCGCACTTTGGACACATAATGACTTTGTCAAAAAGTTTCCTTTCAAGGATGCCAGCTTCAAACAGTTTTCTCAGGAACCCTTCAGAGTCAGCCGCAGTTCCAATTAGCGCCTCAACTATCGGATACCGATATCCAAGTTTGGCATCACAGACTGGATGAAGGTCTGTTATTTCGCCGCTCAGGAACTTGTTCAGTAACGCCTGTGTGTTTCTTTCTTTGTAGAGTTCCGTTCGCTCTGATTTACCCGACGTGAATAGTACACTCCAACATTGCCATGGCATTCTACAGTTATGAAAGTTAAGACTTCCGCCTTGACTTGTCTAATCATAACTTGTCAAGCTTTTAAAAACTTGCCGAAGGGTGCACTGAAAAAAGCGCGGGAAGACGTATTTCACAGTCACGTTTTTAGGTTAGAGTCTTCATATTTGAGACAAAATCCAATAGAGTGCACGGTGACATGCTTGTCTAAACAGACTGAACAAGACTCGACCAAGCAGACGGAACAGAGTAACAAGGCAATTCGATGGCCAATGATGAGAAGACCGATTTCGATCATTGTTTTCTTGGCAATAGCAAGCTTGATTGAATACGCCGTGATACTCTACGCCTTAGCTCTCGGGCTACAGGATACTTCAATCCTACAATGGAGTTTCCAATTTCCAGGAACCGGCTGGCCAGTGGTTCTGTCGGTCAGCCCCTTGCTCCATCTAGTTCCCATCTGCATCATAGTCACACTTGGTTTCAGCTGGATCTACCTGACTAAAAGAACAGCTATCAAGCGACAGGAGATACGGAGAGGGAGAGTTGAACCATCCCGGAGGCAGAAGAGTGGAAAGAAGGGGTTGATGTGGAAGATCAGCCATGTTGGAAGCGATTATTCGAGAAGAATCACAACGCGTCTGTCCAAGAGCAAAATCGGCATGTATCTTTCGCAGGTTTCGTTCAGAAGCGCGTCAAAGGTTCTTGTCATTTTTGTTGCCTTTGTGCTTTTGTTCATTGTTTTGGCATACCCGCAGTTAATCTATCATGCGGTGTCGGACGCTTACCGAACTAATCGAGGATTGTACAACTTTGTTATCGGAACAGATAGCTGGGCGAAAGGAGTGGCGCAAGCAATAGCGCCGATCGGTTGGGTCAGTACGCTCATAAATAACGGTCTTCTGGCAGCAGCGCCCACCGTTGGAAGCGGCGGAGCGGGTCTAGGAGGTCTCTTGACTCCTTTAGCAACTCTGGACAACATGGGGAAATATCTCTTCCTGCAAAATGCATCTGCATGGATTTCAGTCTTCATTGTTCTGATCATCGGAGAGCGTGCTGGAAAGATTTACAGCTACAAAAAATAGTCGACGAGTTTCTAGGGGTTTTGATGAGTCTACGTGCAAGGTTTGGCCCAGCAGGCGTTCCGCCGATATTCAGACTGATGAAAATAACAGTGGCTGATGTTCCGAGACTTCTGAGAGAAGAGGGTCTTGATGCTTTCGAGTACGAAGCCGTGCGATGGGGAAAGAAACCCCAGATAGGAATTGAAGAAGCGAGAAAACTCGGCGTTGAAGCAAAGCAGCGAGATGTTTGGTTAAGCCTTCACGGCTCCTATTTTCTGAATTTCAGCGGAACAAAATCGATAGTCGAAGACAGCAAGCAGCGACTCATAGCTTGTGCAACTGCGGCAGAATGGATGGGTGCACACACCGTGGTTTTTCACCCAGGAGTTTATGGGAAGAGACCTCCAGAAGTGGCTCTCAAAATGTGTTCTGATGCCCTTCGAGAAGTAGTTCAGAATATGCGTGAGCTTGGAATTGTGAATGTCAGGCTTGGACCTGAAACGATGGGCAGAACCTATCAGCTTGGTAGCCTAGATGAGGCTTTGTCTATCTGCGAAACTGTGGAGCAAACGCAACTGGTTGTCGATTGGTCACATTTACATGCAAGAGGACTTGGGCGTTTACGAACTATTGAGGACTACAAGAATATCGTCGAGCGCATCGAAAACAGGCTAGGATCTGAATCTATCAAAAACCTTCACTGCCACTTTTCAAAAATTGAATATTCCGACAAAGGCGAAAGGCGCCATCACACATTGGAAGAAGC
This sequence comes from Candidatus Bathyarchaeota archaeon, assembly GCA_963845885.1. Classification (GTDB taxonomy): domain Archaea; phylum Thermoproteota; class Bathyarchaeia; order Bathyarchaeales; family Bathycorpusculaceae; genus DASPPK01. Next base: position 52,233 of record CAWJTU010000012.1, on the reverse strand, counting down.
CCGGTACGGACCAGATTTCCGATTGTTTGCGAAAACCATCATCGAACTTAACATGAGCCCAATTGTGATAAGCGAAAGCCCTATCATAGACGTCGATGCCATCCGAATGCGCGACATCTTAAAGGAGGAAATGGAGAAGACTTGATCTCAAAGTACGATACGTTTTTTTGCAGCATCCGACAGTGCTGATTGTGGGTGCATACTTTGTCTCGCCTAAGGGGTTTTCAGGAACTAACATCGGTCGAAAATGCCCTGCAAAAATTTCTTGCTGCCGTGGAATTCAACCTGAACAAGACTCACGTCCCATTACTCAACGCGCAAAATCGCGTGTTAGCTACAAAAATCCTTGCTGGCACTGACCTTCCGAGAGCTAGACAGATCTGCGGTCGATGGATACGCATTGAAGTCCGAAGAAACCTCGGGCGCAACACAGTTCAAACCCAAAATCTTCAAACTCACCAAAAGGACTACTACAGACTCGAACCAAGCTAAGCAAGTTTGGACTGGAAACAGCATTCCGAATAGCGCAAACGCAGTCGTTATGCTCGAAAACACGAGGATCATCGGCGACAAGCTGGAAGTTTGGAGTCCCGCAGCCCGCTGGGAGAACATTTCTAGAAAAGGGGAGGATGTCAAGAGGGGAGAAATTGCTCTTCAAGATAGAATCCGTTTGAAACCTCATCATCTAGGACTCATCGCAGCCCTAGGCGTTTCCAAGGTAGAGGTCTATAAAAAACCCAAAATCGCCGTTTTGGCGACAGGCAATGAACTTGTCAAACTTGGAGACAAAATCAAAGATAACCAGGTCTATGATTCAAACAGAATCGTTCTAACGGCTCTATGCAACGAGTTAGGAGTGGAAGTCGTCGACTTAGGTATCATAGGCGATAATGCTGGGGATATTGAAGACAAGCTGAAAATCGGCACTGCAAATGCTGAAGCCATAATCACTTCGGGCGGAACAAGTGTTGGAGCCCCTGATCTTGTTCCTCAAGTTGTTCAAAGAATGGGAAACCCAGGAATTCTTGTTCATGGCATAGCGATGCGTCCTGGAATGCCGACGGCTCTGGCACTGGTTGGGAAAAAGCCGATAGTGCTTCTTCCGGGCAATCCTGTTGCGGCCATGTTGAGCTTTGAGGTTTTCTGTAGACCTTTGATCTGCAGAATGCTTGGGTTGAGGTCAACGGAGTCAAGACCTGTAATCATGGCTACGATGAGTAGGAAAATCACCACTACGCTTGGAAGAAAGAACCTGGTCCGCGTAAGCGTTTCACGTATAAAAGACGGAGCCGTTGCGGAACCAATCAGCGCTCGCGGGTCAAGCCTGTTTTCGACGATGACAAGTGCAAACGGTTATGTTATCGTTCCTGAGAACCAAGAGGGTTTGGCCAAGGGAGAAGTTGTTGAAGTTCACGTTTTTGACGAATTGAAAACGATGGGAGAAAATGTTTAGAAGACTCTTGACCTTTGAGCAAGCTCAACGACTCGTTCAGCAACAGGTCAGACCCAAACCTTTGGGCGTTGAGAAGATCGAGCTCTTAACAGCAAGTGGACGAATTCTCGCTGAGGATGTGACTGCCAACATCGATATTCCGCCTTTTGCAAGGTCAACGGTTGATGGATATGCTGTGAGAGCGGAAGACACGTTTGGGGCAGAGGAGAACGCTCCAGTCACGTTGAAGGTCAAAGGAACAGTCTCGATAGGAGAGCTGCCAAAGATCAAAGTCACCGAACGAACAGCAGCTGAGATTGTTACTGGGGCACCGATTCCTAAAGGTGCCGACGCAGTGGTGATGGTTGAACAAACCGAAAAAGAAGCAGATGTGGTTCGTGTTTTCACTTCAACAACAAGAAATGCCAACACAATGAAAGCAGGTGCAGATATCAAAAAAGGTGGAAAAGTTCTCAAATCTGGAACTTCAATGAGATCCAAAGAGATCGGTGCTCTGGCAGCGTTAGGGATCGCAGAAGTGTTAGCATACAAAGTTCCACGTGTCGCCGTATTTTCAACCGGACCCGAAATCACGGACCTTGGGAAACCTCTACTTCCAGGGAGAATTTATGACATTAACGCCTACAGTCTTGGCGCGGCGGTTTTGGAGTGTGGTGGAAAGACAATGCGCCTTGGAGTTGTTCCGGATGATTTTGAAATACTCCAAAAGACATTGAAACAAGCGTTGAGTTCAGCAGACATTGTGGTGACTTCTGGTGGTGTTTCGGTCGGTCCGAAAGACATCATGCCGAAAGTACTGGCTTCTTTGGGAACCCCAGGAATTATCCTTTCTGGAATCGCCATTAAGCCTGGAAAGCCTACCACGATTGGGCTGATAGGAGAAAAACCGGTCTTCCTGCTTCCTGGACATCCAACTTCTGCACTGATGGTCTTTCATTTGATAGTTCGCCCAGTGATTCAGTCGATGGCTGGCAGAAAGGAAACCATTGATCCGACGATGAAAGCCATTGCATCAGCGAGGATGTTTTCGGCAAAGGGAAGAAAAACGTTTGTGATGGTTACTCTTAAGCGAGACAAGCTAGGTAAGGTGCTGGCGATACCTGTTTCAACAGGAGATTCTGGTGCAATAACAACTTTGACGAAAGCTGATGGGTTTGTAACAATTCCTCAAAACGTTCAGTTCGTCGATTTCAATCAAGAAATAACGGTGCATCTTTTCGAACAGAAACGATGGTCTTAGACCTTCAGAGATTCTCTTTTGGCTCCCACATAAATCGCTGAAATCCAAGTCAGAATCAAGTAGGCGATCACGCCTATGCTGTACAGCAAATTCTGAAGTGAATTCGCGTAGATCGTGAAAGCCGCAAACGTCGTACCTGAAATGAACAGGAGCATGACGAGCCATAGTGACCAGGATCTTATTCTTAACAGACCGTAGGCGGTGCCAAGACTGAAAATGCCAAGAAGTCCTAGGTGAGGCGCATAACCATTCAGCGGAAAAAGTGCGAGGAACAGGACGCCTGCGATGGCGTAGAAGATGGATGTTGTGAAGATTCCTTTGTTCTCGATTCTTCGATGCAAATGCCATTTTCCATGCGCCTTTAACCTTAATGCATTGCCAGTATCACTAATAAATCTAATGTTCCACTTTCCCTTCCAATGGCACCCTCCTGCAAACCATGCCCTGAGAAAGGCGCGCGCAAAGCCAAAAACTTATAACGATACGATGTTCCTGTCAAGTTGAATTAGTGGTTATTATGGCTGAGATAAAGGAGATGCCATATGAAGAGAAGTACTCGGGTGTGCTCAGTTACTTGAAACTTTTGGACGATAATGTTTTGTCTCTCGTAGAGAAAGAGCTGGGTTCTCAGAAAGTCGCTGAGCTTAAAACCATTTGGCAAAGCGGGACACAGCCTATCCGTGAAGACGTTACTTGTGAAGAGAAGTTCGAACTAGCTTACGGTAACTGGGTGCAAAAATACGCGAGTGCCTTCAATTTTGTAAGGGACAATATGGGTGATAACGGTGTTGAAAAGTTCAAAAACATGAGCGTTGAAGCATTGAAACGGAGAAGCTCAGGTCCAGCCATGTTCCTGCTGAAGCTAATGAGAGCAGTTTCACCACAAACAGCTTTTCGAACATTTGCCAAACAGATGTCCTATCAATGGCAATTGTTTACCCCCCTCTCGGTTTCAGAGTTGTCTGGTAACAGACTCGTTGTCAATGCGAGTCATTGCAAAGTACTTGACTATGCTGGTTCTGAAGTTGTTTGTGCAGTCAGCTGCCAGGAGGTCACAGCTCGCTGGCTAGAAGACCAATTTAAACTGAAAATGACGACGAACCGTCAAGGGAAGAGTTGTACAATAACCATCGATAGGCAGTAACCATCTGAGCGTGCGCCTCCTCTTCCGCACATATTCTTCTTTCAGTCTAGATGAGACCTCTTCTTCTCAGCAGATACAAGATTGCACTAATTGCCACAACTATTGCCGCAACAATCCAAGATTCCTGAGGCAAAGAGAACATGAGAATGATGCAACTAAGAATACCGAGTGAAGGAATTAAAGGGTAAAGAGGGACTCTAAATCCCTCAGTACTCGTCATTTTCTTCCTAAGTCTTATGGCAGAGAAGTTTACAGTCAGATGGACTGAAAGAATTGCGAAACTGGTTATTGCTACCGTCTGCTTCAAGTCGAGAGCAAAAACTAAGACTGTCAAGAGTGCACCCATCACAAAAATAGAAATGTAAGGCGTTCCAAATCTTGAGGATACTTTTGCTATTGCTTTTGGCAACTGACCGTTCCTAGCCATCGCAAATGCAACTCTTGACGAGCCAATAAGATTGGTTAAGAGAACGCTTATAGTAGCAATCAAAGCCCCAAAAGAAACAGCGGCAACTATCGTGAAATTTCCCATCACTTTAGCCGCTTCTGCAATTGGAGAGCCAGATTGTGCAAGGATGTGGTAGTCTTGCAGACCAGTTGCGGTAAGTCCCGTCAAAACATAGATTATCACAGAAACGACTAACGCAATTAGAACCGCCAATGGCAGATTCCTTTCTGGATTCTTCACTTCTTCGCCAAGTGCCGCTATTCTTCCAAAACCGAGATAGGCGAAAAAAATGAAACCCGCACCTTGAAGGATCCCGAATAAACCGTTTGGACTAAACTGAGAGAAATTCTGCGGATGAATTTGAAAAATCCCAAATCCGATGAATAAGGAAAGGATTGCAATCTTTATGATGACCAGGATGTTATTGACAGCTGTGGATTGTTTGATCCCTATGAGATTCAACCCCGTCAATGCCAATGCCGCCACGACTGCAACTGTCTTTAGCGGAAATGTCGGAAAAATAGCCACAAAATAACTTGCAAATCCCAAACTGATAGCAGCTCCCGCCACTATCTGTGCAAACAGCCACAAAGAACCAACTAAGAAACCAGCAAAAGGAGAAATCAACTCGAAAGCAAATTCGTATGCCCCACCTTCTTTAGGAATTGCTGAACCCAACTCAGCAAAGCTGAAAGCGGTGAACGAGGCAACTATTCCAGCGATAATTATGGAAATGATGACTGCTGGTCCAGCATAGCCTATGGCTAGTCCTAAGACAACAAAAATCCCAGCCCCGATTATCGCTCCGATACCGACTGATGTAGCATCCAGAAGATTTAGGGTCCTTTTAAGGCCCATGATTTATCCCTCTTTGTTTTAGGATATTTAGGACTGGAATGACTCACGACACTGACAAGATACAGAAAGTATATTTTAAATTATAGTAAACATGGAGATGGTTTTGTTTCGGCATATTCTTTCCCACATCAATTACCTATGTGAATATACTCACTTTTGCATTTCTTTGATCTTCTCTTCTACGCCCTTCAATTCATTCTTGAGTTCTTCTGCATAGCCCTTCAGTTTCTCCAACTTTTCAGCTTTCGTGAAGAAGCGTCTCCTGTATCCATGTCCGTCTCCATGCATGCCGCATCCACAGTGATCTTCATGCCCACGATGGTGCATTCCACAACCACAGTCTTCATCCATTTACAATCACCTCTACTCTACTACTATTAGAAGTAAAGTATTTATGCTATCAAGTTTATAGCGAGATAGTTGCTATCACCAATGAAAGTGGTCTGTATGCAGAACAAGAATGACGTAGTCTGTTTTTGTCCGCTTGAGGGAATAATAGACGTGATAAGCAAGAAATGGGCCCTTCTGATAATCAACGCAATAGGGAATTACGGTAGCCTCCGATTCAACAAACTCATGGAAGAACTGCACGGAATAAGCCCCAAGACACTTGCAGACACGCTAAAACAGCTTCAAAAGGAAGAGCTACTAAAGAGAAAATCATTTGCCGAAATCCCGCCTCGTGTGGAATACTCGTTGACAAAAGATGGAGAAGGGCTCAGAAAAGCTGTGATTCCGATCCTACAATGGGCTGCCACTAGGCAATGTTCAAAAAAGAAGTGTTCAGCAACCTACAACAAAATCCCCGCGCATAGAATAAAAAACAGAATCACTTAGAATAATGCGCAGGCGCAGGCAGGGAAGTAGCTCGAGAACGCGCGTTCATTTTCTTTTTCTGAAAAGGGGTCCGCTAACTTGCTTGGCGATTGCTCAAAGTGTCAACAATCAGGTAATAGCAACACGTCTATTCTTTCTTAGGTGGCTTCATTGCTAACAAATGCTCTGCAAGCGTTGAGAACGTCAAATAACGATAATGAATGTTGTCTTCAAGGTTGACGATGAAGCTTTCAATTCTGGACGAGTCCAAGTACGGACTTGTTTTAATCCTTGAGATCAGTTCCGTGTACGACGAATAATCTTTGTGGAACGACGCCATGAACGAGTCATAGCCTAATCCGAGTCCTCTTTCGATCAACACAACGTTAGGTGCCACTGAAGGTGCTTGTTCAAGCCCCCATTTCCTAGCCTCTTCCATTTTTTCTTTGCCGAGACCTTCTTTCCATTTGAAGAAAGTCAAGGCAAAAATGCTGTAGCCAAGCTTGTTGAAATTCGGAATTACCGTGAACTCTCTGAAAAAACCTTCTTCTTCAAGTTTCCTTCTGATTCTGGTCACAGTCGGTTGAGATATTTTGAGTACTCTGGCCAGTTCTCTGTCGCTCCTGCGACTATTCTTCATGAGTTCCGCAATAATCTTCAATTCATTGTCTTTCAAAGAAACCACTTGCCATCCATATTTGACGTTCGACATGCTTAAATCTCTTGTTTCTCAAGGGTCGTTGCGCGCGCCACGAGCTATTGACGATGTGGAACTCGACTGAATCATTTCAGCGCACGCGAAAACATCAATCCATTATTTCCTTTTCCTCGTTTATGATAACTCGCTTTTTCCTCATCTCGTTTGTTAGTTTCTCAAACAGGCTCTTGTTCATTCCGAGTTTCTCAGGCGGGACGACGCCTCTCTCCGTTATTTCTTTTCGACCCACCAGTTGGGCCACGATGGAAGCGGTGTAGGCCGTAGTTCTCGCCATAGACGTAACTTGCCGTCCCTTGTCGTAATGGTCGAGTACACGATAGACATATCGAATCCGCTTGTCACCCTTTAATCCGCTCACTTTGATAAGCATAACCACAATGTCAGGAACATCTGGTCTTTTCAGTTTCCTTTCGAACAATTTTGCAGTGACTTCTCTCGGCTCAACTTTTGTTCCAGCCACATCCACCTTTTCAGAATCGAAGAAACCCAAAGCCTTGAGCAACGCTATCTTTTCAATATGCCCTGGATATCGTAACGTCTTTTCCCACATTTCTTTGGCTTTCACCGTATGAAGCATTGTTCTCAAACCATCAGTGTAGAAAGCCTCTAGCTTGCCAACGCCAGGAAACTCTATCTCTTCAAGCCCGCTTAGGGCTTCAACCAAGACTACCTTTCCATCTTTCACGATGCTCACTTTTCGAGAATACATGTCTATCAGATCTTTTACAGACCAAGTTACCACATAACCCAACGGAGGCACAGGTTTTTCTGGAAGCCCTCCATTGAGCATGTGAGCTTTCGCCACTTCATCGAGCTGGCTAACAGCTCGACCCACAAGTATGCTGCAGAGTCCCGGACTCATTCCGCAATCTGGGATAACGGTGATACCAGCCGCCAAAGCAGCATCATTCAACGTCAAGACATCTTCCGGCATGTAAGAAACATCGACCATATCCACCTTTGCTGAAATGGAAGCTCTGCACGCCTGATAGCCTAAACTGCCAGGCAACGCACTGACAGCTACATCATAACTCTTCAGTTTGGAGGAAAGCTCCGAACGGTTTGTCGCATTGGCTTGAGTCCAAGTAACGTTTTCTAAACTGATCCGCGAAGCAACTTCCCTAACGCGTTTTTTGTCCACATCGGCTATCACGACTTGTGAAGAGGGCAGATTTTCAGCCATGTCTCTGGCGACAACCGCGCCAATATTGCCACAACCTAACACAATTATCTTCATATTGATGCCCAGACTCAGGTGAGAGTTGTAGATGTTTAAAACTTACCCTTGAATATGCTTCAAGGCTTTAACCAGAAGTTGGAAAATTGACTTCCATAAGTTATAACGCACTTCACTTTTCAGACGTGTTTTTACTTTTCAATTTCTCTCGCAGCTCACGAATAGTCTTCAACGTCTTCTGTGCCTGATCTGTGTCCAAGTTTTGATCCATAAAATCTTTTCCAGCTGATATTCCGATTTCTTCTGAAACGACGGACAACTCTTCCATGGTTGCTGGCTCTTCTTTCAGCGCTAGTTCTTCGCCTCTGCCACTGTTCGTGGCTTGTTCGCTGGGCTTCATTGAAATAGCTCTCACAATCTCTTTACGTAACAAAGGATCCGCGATGTCTTTCAAGATCTGCAAAAGCATCGTGGCTATAGAAAACTCCGTGTCATATCGCAGATTTCACAAAGCGTTTTCCGTTCGTGTACCAGTTAATCAGCACACGAGCATAGTCGTCGAAACTTTCAGATCTCACCTTCAACATTCCTCGCATCGTACGTGAGACAGTCATTGCCGAACCATCTTCAAGGATAAGCCTTAGATATTCTTCAATCGGTTCAGATGGACGCAGTTTCTCGCGCCTACAAACATCCTTATAGGCCTCCCAGACCTGAGCGTCTATCCGCACCCCAGTTTGCTTCTTCAAAGGTTGTTACCACAGATATTACCACTAGCGTTACCAAAAAACCTAGGGGATCGTTCAAGTGCACGCAAAAGTGCCTCTCCAGCGTGCTTGCGTTGGGACAATTCTTTGCGAACGCATCCTTCGGCGATACATCACTGGCGTCGCCATTAAGGCTACGGCCGCCATGAGACTCAGGGAATAGATCAATGGATTGTAACTTCTAACCCAGTGAGTCACCTGAACATAAACCCACTGAACATTAGTATCGTATCCTTTGGACGTAAAAACCACATCCACGTTCGAAACTTGAGACCGAAATTCCTCATAACCACTGATCAAGATTCTGGACGAGACCAAGATCGACTCAGTTCTCAAAACAGTGCCATCCCTTGTAAGGTTGACTTCAAGCCACCCTCCAGTCACGTTCTCAACTTGAATCTGATATTCAAGTGACTCCAGAACATACAGAGGAGGTGGAAAAACGTATGACCTGCCAGATAAATCTGAAAAACTTTCAGCAGAAATGCTTTGATCCTTGGAAACAAGCAGGTTCTGCGATAACATATTCAATAGGGGACCTTTTTCATAACTGTAAGCCCATAAGCCTCCCCAGAGCCCGCCCGCGACAACTGCAACAATAAGGATAATAGCAAATTCCTGTTTCCAGTTAAGATCAATTCTCAAATTCCATCCCTACGTCTACTGTCCCTAGCAGTGTATCGTAGAGTTACATAGAAATTAATCTTGCGTGCCTATTGATAATGTGAACGACACCGTTCTTCCATAATCACGTAACATAAAATGCATTAGTTCATATTTCTGCTTCACAAGAGACTTATCTCACCCATGTCAATATGGGAATTTGCATCGATGCGAACGGTTAAGAAGCGGGGTGAATAGTCTGCTAAGCAGCGTCCTCATTGTCGACGATGATCCAGGAATAAGAAACATGCTTTCTTCAGTTCTGAGCAACGAAGGATTTGCAATTGAAACTGCAGCAAACGGCAAAGAAGCAATCAAAACTTGTGAGAAAACACCTTTTGACGTCGCCCTCATAGACATCGAGCTCCCAGACATGAAAGGCACCGAACTGCTCAAAAAGCTGAAACAGATACAACCCAAAATAGTCATGATAATCATTACAGGACACCCCACCCTCGAAAGCGCCGTGAAAGCGGTCAACCAAAGAGCTGATGGATACCTACTGAAACCTTTCGAAGTAGTGGACCTGCTCGAAATGATAAAACGACTTTTGGATGAGAAAACGAACGAGTATCTCCGCATCTCGGCAGAGATCGCATCCGAAAAAGAGAAAACCCCAACAGTCAGATATCAACGCTCAAACAGATGGTAATGTACAGCTAGTCGATCAGGAAGAGAAGACGCACAGTTTGAATTCTTCCCATCACACCTCAGAACGTCTTGTTCTCTAATATAATGTTCCGCCCTCATCTCTCCGCGCGCATTCTCCACGAACTTCTTAACTCATCCATTGCGTCGGACTTGTCTATCATCAATAATATGCGAATAAAGAGAAGCGCAGCACCTTAATACCAGAAAAGAACACAAAGACATGCATCAAAAAGATCGCATGTGAGTGAAAAAATGGGATATCACGAACTCTTCGTTTCCCCATCGAATATATTCAGCGGCTTCCAAGTGCCCTTCGAAAAAGCAGACTACGTAATTCTAGGAGTTCCCTTTGACGTCACGAGCACCTACCGAACCGGAGCAAGATTCGGACCAACAGCAATCCGACAAGCATCACTCAACATCGAAACCTACAGTTTCAGAACGGGAATCGACGTGGAAGATCTGCGACTTCACGATCTCGGCGACCTGCACGTTTCAACAGACACTGCGAAAACCTTGGAAATGCTTCAAAAAGTAATTGAAGACCTCACAAAAGCACGGAAGATGCCAGTAACCATTGGAGGAGAACACACATAACCTACGGCATAACCAAAGGGCTGGGAAAAAAAGCAACGCAAACAGCAATTGTGAGTTTTGACGCCCATTTAGACCTGCGCAACGAATACTCAGGCCTCAAGATATCCCACACAACATTCATGCGAAGAACAAACGAAGATGTAAAACCCGCAAAAATCATTGAAGTCGGTACGCGAGCAGTGTGCAAAGAAGAACTCAATTACGCAAAGAAAGCTGGAATAGAGTTTTTCACAACCGATTACGTCAGAAAAGAGGGCAGCAAAAAAGTGGCGGAAATGCTGAAGAACAAACTTGCTGACTACAAGAACATTTACTTATCCATCGATATGGACATCCTGGACCCAGCCTTCGTTCCAGCAGTCCAGAACCCAGAGGGAGACGGCTTGGAAATGCACCATCTCCTTGATATATTGAACATCATATGTGACAAACGCGTCATCGGCTTTGACGTTCTTGAAATCGCTCCTGACTATGACCAAGGAGTTTCCGCGGTTCAAACGGCAAGAGTGATCTTCGAAATGCTCTGCAACGTCGAAAAATCAAGAAAGACCACAAACAGACGAAAATAAGAACCAACCAACCTAGACTAAGGCGCAACCGAAGCCACTTTCACCTGTTGCACACCTCTCTTGGCAGCCAACGTCTCGGCAAGATGCTTAATCTCCTGCGGATTTCCTTCAACCGCAATTATTTCCAGACATTTGTGTTCTGATAAATGAACATGAAGAGTTGAAGTAATCACACGCTCAAACAGATGCTGTACATGAACTATCTCATCCAACAATCCAGGCTTATCAAGGTAGTAAAGCAACAACACCACCCCTGCCACTCTACCCGCGGCCTTTTTCGTCAATTCATATTCATTAATGAAACTCCTAACCGCGTCGTGAATAGCCTTCGAACGATTATCGTAACGCATGCCCTTCCAAGCGCTGTCGAACTTCTCTACCAATGTTGGCGGAAGCGACACGCTAAATCGGGTCACCTTGCCACTGTGCTCCATTATGACTCACCGTCAGATTAGCTGTTTATCTTTCCTCGGTTTTATCTTTGGTGCTTAGCCTCGACCAAGAAGCGGGTTATCAAGCTCCTAATCTAGTCGGTTCTGCACAGCCTTGCGATAAACAAACCGATGCACTCATGAAGATGCGGATAGAATCTCTGACACATCCCAAGACCTCTGAGCCCTGGCAAACCCAAAAGGGGCTGAATCGCAGTCAATGAATATTCAGGATGCCATTTCAGAAACTTCTCAACCACCATCTCATTCTCTTCAACAGTGACACTGGAGGTAAAGTAGACTATGATTCCTCTAGGTTTCAAGTAATCTGAGCAGTTGTTCAACATTCGCCATTGAATCTCAGCCATTCTTGCAACTGACCGAGACGTCAACCTCCATTTACTTGAAGGCAGCCTGGCAAAAAGACCAGTATCGGTGCTAGGCGGATTCAAAACAATCACATCAGCAGCCAAATCAACAGGCAAAGAAGCACTAGCGTCCGCAATGATGGGTTCTGCGATTCTAGCACCATAACGACCAACCTCAATTTTCCACGACGCCATTCTTCGTCTCGAATAATCCAAAGAAAAAATCCTGCCTTCAGTCTGCATAAGCTGTGCCAAGTACAATGTAAGTGCGCCCGGGGCAGAACACAAATCCAGCACCGTCATGCCGGAGGCTGGATCGACTGCCTCAGCGGCAAACGCACTCGACTTATCCTGAAGATAAATCAAGTTGTCTTTGAAAGAACTGGTCGCGCTTAAGGACTGTTTCGTCTTCAATACTTTGTAGCAAAATTTCAGTTGCTCGACTTTTTCAATTTCCGTGCCATCATCAGAAAGCCTTTTCAGGATATCATTTTCTGGAGCCTTCATCGTGTTCAATCGGACATAGATAGGCAACGACGAAATATCGGACTCCAAGAAGCTCAAAGCATCCCTTCTGCCAAAAAGTCTGAAACAATATCCGACGAACCACTCCGGATGGAAAGTCTGAAGAGCAACTCTTGTCTCATCGTTCTTTTCTGCAAAAACCACTGAAGACTTTCTGAGTCAATAACATGCCCAGATAACGCTCAACGGGCACAAACGCTTTCCAACCGAGGATGGAACGCCCCATTCTCACAGCAGTTACAGCCTGTTTCAAATCAGGTTCCGACCATCGATTCGAAAACCTCGTGCTATAAACAAAAAGGCTCAAAAAAGCTCGAATGCCTAACCCAAGGTTATCCAGTTCCATGGGCTGAATGGCTTGACTTATGAAGGCATCTATGAAATTCTTTCGCCTAACGGTCTCAAACAACAGCACACGAGCAAGTCTCAGCGCATCGCGATCATCAATCCTCAATTGTTTAGCCGTTCTCGCGAAAGCGAGAGGCTCACTTAGGCCTCTCATATCCATCCAACTGAGGCTTTCGATTGCAACCGTCCAAGCTTCTTTGAGCAACGTTTACACTTCAGCTACAAATGATAAAACGCCCTAGATAAGAATAGGTAATCAAATCATTATTCACGAACTGAATAAACCGAAAACTGAGTAAGCCGAACTGGTGACTGCAAACACTACAGAAGGTTCTGTTAACTCATAAGGGCTTTGCGCAACAAAATTCGAGTGCCAGGGCTTTATGCTTGTTTACGTAACAGAGTTCCATATGTTCACTGAGTATGTAGCAGGCATCAAACAGTCTTTGTAAAACTGTGTCGCCACAGTCTGGAATTCTTTGTCTTGCATTATTCTGTTCATTAGTTTCTCGTAGTCTGACAAGCTTTCCAGCTCCCACATTTCGATAAATTCACCAACGTTGTTGCCTATCATTTGAGAGAACAGTTTCCATGATTTGAGTTCTTTACACTTTTCTTTGTTCTTTTTAACATATGCCGTCCATTTCTTTATGATTGCATGGTATTCTTCGCTTTTTTCTGGTTTTATAACATACCTTTCTACCTTGAAAACAGTCATCCTGTCACCTCCTTTTCTTACAACGTTTGTGAAATGTGATTCCAAGTCATATTAATGGTTTAAGAAAAATCTCATTATTCAAGTCCCGAAGAGTTAACAGCATCCTCTAGGACAAGAGATTTTAGGAAACCCGAAACATAAACGTACCAAAGGTCACGAGCAAAGATGGCGCAGAGACACTTAGAAGAATTCTCGAGAAGAAAAGACCATCCCCTAATGGAAAAAAGAGTGGAATACACTATTCTGGCAATCGTTAAAAACACTACGCAGGGGGAAAAGAAAGAACGTAGCTTCCCACCGATTGCGCCCAACAATTTGCCGTGTTCATACTTTGTTTCAGCCACCTACGACGGCAAAACCCGCAGAGCAGTCATCAAACTGTACGAGCCAGTGTCTGGAAACATCTATTTTTGGTACGACAACACCGGACATCAACCGTACTGTCTCACAAACCTCTCACAATACGAACTTGAAAAAATCAATCGCGTCACTCATCATGAAGGGTTCGACCGATTTGAGATCGTTGAAAAAACCGATCCATTATCCGGGAAGAAAGTAAACATCACAAGAATAGTCACAAAAGATCCATTGGCTATCGGCGGGCGCCCTTCAGGATGCATCAGAGACATAATCCCAGAAGACTTCCCAAAAGTGTCGGAAATACCTGTGAAACCAGAAGAAATCAAAGTCTGGGAGTCGACGATAAAATACTATCAATCCTACATTTACGATCAAGGGCTCCTTCCAGGAATGATCTATGAAATAAGAAACTCGCATCTCATCATCAAGAAACTGGAAGACGTTGAAAAAACAGTAAGAGAAATACGCGACACATTCAAAGACGCAACTTCTGAAGAACTGGATTTTGTAGAAGAATGGGCTCGACTGATGGAATATCCAGCCCCCAAGTTCCGCCGTGTCGCCCTCGACATAGAGGTTTTGGCGCCAATCCCCACTAGAGTTCCCGACCCAAGGCAGGCAGTTTATCCGGTCATTTGCGTGTCGCTATGGAGTTCGGACAAACCCAAAAAAGTTCTACTTCTGAAACGCGAAGGAATCCGCGAAGGCCCAGAACACTTGCCTCCAGACGTAGAGATAGAAGAATTCGAATCAGAAAACGAGCTTCTGAAAGCAGTTCTTGAGGTACTTTGGGACTATCCATTTGTCTTAACATTTAACGGAGACGACTTCGACCTAAGCTACATATTCCACCGCTCAATGAATCTAGGAATCAGGAGAACCGAAATCCCAATAGAAGTTGGCAAACGATCCTGCACCCTGAGTTATGGCGTCCATATAGACCTGTACAAATTCTTCTTCAACCGTTCAATCCAGATCTACGCGTTCAACAATCGTTATAGGGATGTCACTCTAAACGACGTTGGCAAAGCCTTGATAGGACTCGAAAAAATACCGCTAAGCAAGACGTTAGGCGAGCTGACTTCCAGTGAACTCGCAAAATATTGCCTGAGAGACTCGGAAATCACTTTCAAGCTTACAAGTTTCGACGATGAGCTCGTGATGAAGCTAATCCTTGTTCTAACAAGAATCAGCATAATGCCGATGGAAGATGTCACTCGACAAGGAGTCTCTCGCTGGATACGCAATTTCTTGCAGCGTGAACATCGCAAGAGAAATCTGCTCATTCCGAGCCCTCAAGACATTCTAGCTGTGAAAGGCAAAACGGCGACCAAAGCAATAATCAAAGGGAAAAAATACAAAGGGGCCATCGTGGTTGACCCCGTCGCAGGAGTGCACTTTAACGTTGCCGTAATGGATTTCCCGAGTCTGTATCCATCGATAATAAAAGTGTGGAACCTCGGATACCAATCCATCCTCTGCTCACATCCAGAATGTCGAACCAACATCATCCCAGACACGCCCCATTGGGTCTGCACCCGAAAACGAGCCCTAGAAAGCCTGTTGATAGGCTCTCTGCGAGATCTGCGAGTACAATGGTACAAACCCAAATCCAAGGACAAGTCGCTAAGCTCTGATTCAAGAAGTTGGTACAACATTGCCCAAGGCGCCCTCAAAGTCATCTTGAACGCAAGCTACGGAGTCTTCGGAGCAGAATCCTTCGATCTATATTGTCCTCCAGTTGCCGAAGCAACAGCTGCAATCGGCAGACACTCCATAACTCAAATACTCAACGAAGCAGAAAGGTTAGGCATACAGGTGCTCTACGGCGATACTGACAGCCTTTTCCTCAAGAACCCGTCGAAGCAACAGATCGAACAATTAGCACACTGGACTGAACAACAACTAAAGATGAGCCTAGACGTTGACAAAGTGTATAGGTACGCAGTGTTCAGTTCACGCAAGAAAAATTATCTCGGCGTCCTAGAAGATGGGACAGTCGATGTCAAGGGATTAACAGGAAAAAAGAAACATATACCAATCTTCATTAAGAGAGCTTTTGACAAAATGAAAGAGCGACTCGCAAAAGTGAAGACGCCTGGCGACTTTGAGAAAACCAAGAAAGACATCGCGGAAATCGTTCTCGACTGCTACATACGGTTGAAGAGACGCGAATGGGAAAACATCAACGAATTAGCTTTTAACGTAGTCTTAGGCGAAGAAATCGGACATTACACAAAAACGACTCCACAACACGTCAAAGCCGCAAAGATTCTGGAGGAAAAAGGAGCCGAATTAAGAGCAGGAGACCTCATCAGCTTCGTCAAAACCACAAAGCCTCCCCACGTGAAACCCGTTGAACTGGCAACAAAGAATGACGTTGACGTTGACAAATACGTTGCCTATCTTCACTCGACTTTTGACCAAGTCTTGGATGCACTTGGATTGGATTTCGACGAAATCATAGGCTTGACGAAACTAGAAAGATTCATGTAACCAAGGTCGTCAAGGATCTGAAGCAACCTTCAAACCCCTTGATTTCAATGGCTCGATTATTCCTTTTCTGCCAATAATCGATAATAAAGTGTAACCGACACCGGCTATTGAAATCACACTGCTCAACGTTATGCTTACGATCATGGCGATCCACGCCGGGAAAATGTTAAGCACATCAGGCGGCGGAAAGAAGATCCAGAGATAGCTACCGACTATGAGCCCTACAGGAAGCGCTCCAAGAATGCAAGCAACGAAACGATTTCTTCTCAGAAAGAAAATGATGCTTGCTGCCACTAAATTTGCTATTGGACCGAGAATTACGTCTTGAACCCCTATGAAATAATAGGCATTCGTAAGAAAACAACCAACAGTCACTCCACCTACGACAGGAAAACCAAGCAGGGCAGCAAGTGGTATTAGACAATCTGCTAGACGTAGTTGAATCGGTCCATAAATTGTTGGGTTACCAATTATAACCGTTTGCACGACGTTGATTACAACGTACAATGCTGCGAAAACGCTAGTTAGGACGATATCTCTACTGTCAAATCTCGTTTTAATTGCCTCCGAAACCCGTGGTTTCTAAGGCGGATCGGGCGGAGGCCCGCTCACCCGCCAAACGACTAAGTCGATAACCTTCGACGTATATAAAATGTGTCCTCGCGAATGAATCGATTCTCTGTTCTCACGCAAGCACGAAATGCTTGAAGACTATCGATAAAATGGTTGTCAGAACAAACAAAAGAGATATTATTATGACCAATTGCCGTTCGGTGAGAGGGCGATTGTAGGTTATCAGGGTCACAAGACTTCTTCGGTGATCTGAAAACAGTTTCTTCCCGTCAAAAGAGAGACTTGCCTTCTTCCTGAAAAGGAAAAAAGTAAGGAGAATCAGACACGAATTGAAAATGTATGGAAGAAGAGAAATCGCGAGATCGTACTTCAAGTCGGAAATGATTGCGAATGAAGCCATAGTCATTCCGATTGCAAAGGAACCTGTATTGCCAACGAAAATTCGACCAGCGAAGTTCAACGCACCCAGTATTAACCAAATCAGCAAAGGTACGTAAAGCAGGTTGGCGTTCGAAATCGACAGTGCCATGAGACCGATCAGAACTATCGCGGGACAAATTGTTTCAAGCCCATTCAATCCGCCAAGCATATTCACGGTGTTTGTGAAAATCGTAACCAGCACAGGGATTATTATGAAATAGTAGTAGACTCCAAAATCAATCATCCCAACAAAAGGTATAGTCACCGAAGTTCGCAGCCCCAACGCGTACGCGAAAGAACTGAGCGGAATCGCCGCGACGATAGGCAGAAAAGCCTTGTAACGCCATTTCAGATCGATCCAATCATCCAGCATCCCCAGGAAGCCACCAAAAAGGATGCAGACCGCGAGTATAAGAGGTGCTGAAACCGCTAGGACTAAAGGCAGAGAAGCACTATTTGAGCTATCGATCACGTTTTTCACATTGAAAAAGTAAATGAGAAAAAGATACACTACGCTAGCAAGGACATAGATGACGCCCAAGCCATTAGGGATCATGGGCTTGTTTGACTTATGCTGATCAGGAACTCTCGGAAACAAAGATCGTCAACCTAACTCCTTCGGTAATCTAGCGCGAAACCAAAGATTTGTTGAATCTAGAAGCCTGATTAATATATACCTTTCCAAACACTTGAAAACGAAAAACAGTTCACATAACTGCAAGCTTGCGACGGTACCCGTATTTCTCTTGGTCATATAACGGAAATGCCGCCAATTTCGCCCTCGCCAGCCTATCGCGTATCTTAACATCGAATTCAGCGCCCTCTTGCGCATGAGACGCTTCAACGTATCCCATTCCCACTCCGATCCTGAGAAGCGGCGAGAACGTACCGCTCGTAATTCGACCCACCTTTTCTCCAGCTGAAGAAAAAAGCTCAAACCCAGGTCGAGGTATTCCCTGATCTATCATCTTCATGCCGATGCGCTTACGCTTCAAACCTTCACTCTTCTGTTTCAGAAGAATTTCTTTTCCAACGAACTTTTCTTTCTGCAATTTCACAACGAAACCTAGTCCAGCCTCAAGCGGCGACGTGCTTTCGTCTATGTCGTTTCCATAAAGGCACAATCCAGCTTCAAGCCGCAAAGTGTCTCTGGACCCGAGGCCACAGGGCTCTATCCCAAAATTCCGTCCGGCTTCCAAAACAGCAGTCCAAAACTTCACCGCGTTGTCTGGGCTAGTTGCAGAAGCATTCCAAATGAAGACTTCGAAGCCATCTTCGCCCGTATAACCTGTGCGCGAAAGAAACACATCCACACCGGCAAGAGTCGAATGACCACACTTGAACCTTGCAATCTTGTTTAGATCTTCGCTCGAGATCTGCTGAAGCGTCCTTTGCGCAAACGGACCTTGAACCGCACACATCGCAACGTTATCCGAGATATTTTCAATGTTGACATTGAAACCCCGCGCGTTCTTCGTGAACCAATCAAAATCCTTTTCTCGGTTATTCGCGTTGAAAACAACCAAGAATTTTTCCTTTTCCAGCCGGTAAACAACAAAATCGTCGATTATTCCACCGTTCTCAGTGCACATAACTGAATATTGGGCTCCAAGCTCTTGCAGAGTTGAAACGTCGTTGGTTATGACGTAGTTCAGGAATTGTTCTGAATCTTCACCCGTGACCAACGTCCGACCCATGTGGCTTATATCAAACAAGCCTACGCTGTTGCGCACAGCCAGATGTTCGGGCGCAATATCCTTGTAATACAAAGGCATTTCGAAGCCCGAGAAGACAGTAAGTTTCGCCGTCTTGGCATGAACGACAAAGAGCTGAGTCCTGCGAGGTTCTGCGCTCAAAATCTTATCCCTACAAATCAGCTACCTTGCCGGCTTTACATCCACATCAATCGGAACTAACGAAAGCTTCTTTCCACAATTCGGACATTTTCCGTCGACTTCGTGCAAAATTTCATCGGGCGGTCGCAATTCCGGGCCGTCATAAAGTACGTGACCGCATCCTTGACACGCAACGCGTTGAGGCATAACAACAACCGCTCCCAGTTGCAATGATAAGGTAAGTACTTGTGACATATTTATCGGTTGCTAAATATGTGAATCTACTGCTAAATCGCACTGTCATCGCACCGTCACTTTCGCTTCCTGAACAGCTTCTTTCCGTCCATATCTGTAACGAACTCGTAGCCCACTTCTAGCAGTTTGGTTGCTTCGTCTAGGGTTTCCGCAACTCTGACGTGGAATTTGTCGTCAGCTTCTTTGAAAATCGCTTGTTCCAAGTGGATGTATTTAAGTGTGTTTTGGATGTTCCGATGACCTAGCACGTATTGAACGTGAATGATGTCTTTGGTCTCATGGTATTCCATCGTTCCTTTCCAATGTCGAAGTGTATGAAAGGTTATAGAGTTCAGTTCAGGTATTCCCAACTTACTAGCAAGTCGCTTTCGCTGATGCTTCAAACATGCTTCTTTGTTTTGTCGAAACGCCATTTCTTCCTGACGACTTTGGAATTGCCCGAATATTCTTTCGCCCGTTTTGGGAAGGCTATGGAGACAGTCTGTGGCTTGTTGTGGAACTTTGATTATTCTAGTGTTGCTTCCTTTCTCTGGTAGATTGACACTAATAGTTCTGTTCTGGGCGTTGACATCTGTGTATTGCAACCTGACCGCTTCGCCTATTCGCATCCCCGTATGCTTCAGAAGAAGCAGAAGTGTTGAGATAAGTTGAGTTGTTCCTGAAATCAAAGCGTCTATCATCGTTTCCGTAGGTATCCAAGGGATAGTTTGAGGTCTTGCGTATTTAGGGGGAAGCCATGAGAGGCCATGATATTTCAGGAAACTAGAGTATGCGGTAACCGTCAATGCTTTGGTGCTGTCGGTGGCGTTCAGTTTCACCAGAACATCTTTAACATCGTCGGGGTTCATCAAGTCAACGTGGTTGTTTATCAATTTGTGAAGCAAACTGCTGAAGGTTCGTTGCGTCGAAAGACTGGCATTCTGCCGCTGCAAATGTCGAAGATATTCGATGACTTTTTCTTCATTCTTGTTGTGGAGACTACCCGCAATTTTGAGTTCTGTTGTGGGTAGTGCCAAGTTTATCACTTCGATCGAAGCGCCTACTTGACTGCCGCTAGTTTTTGCTGAGTTTGAGTTAAAAGAGTTGTGCTGGCTGAACCGATAGCCGCAGTTTTTGCAAAGGAATCGTTGCACGGGTTTTTCACTTGTGGAATATCTGAAACCGTCACGATCGATTGACTTTGAGTCGCATTGAGGGCAGTTTGTCATGGTTAGTGTTCTTTCTCCGTGAAATCTTTGCAATCTATCGCATACACGTTAGTGGGAGCGACGCATGTGTACTCGGAGTTTGGAAAAGTGCAGCCTGGCTTATGCCATAAAACGCATTGACCACAAGTCTTTTCAACTTTTGTCTCTTGAGCTAGTTTCTCACGGTCTTGTAACGCATCGAATCCGCTTCTAATCTTCGGCAGTTCCTCAATCTGCCGATCCTGGCTGACTGTTTCGGCAAAAAACGGACTGCCTAGTCTTAGATCAGGATTGGAAATCTGCTTTTCTATATGAGTGTCATGCTCCTTCTGCGCATCATTATTCGATTGCCCACTCGTGTCCTTCCATTCTGGAAGCATTACTGATCCATTTTGCAGAGAGAAGTTTTCCAATCTTGGTTTGACCCATTCCTGGGCTTCTGCGTTCATTTTGGTTGTCAAATCATTGGCAGAATCGATTTTTGCCGAAAATCCTGCGAATTTTCTCTCGATTTCCTCAACGTCATATAGAAGAGTGAAGGTCTTTGGCTTTCTGCCGTCGCCGCTCACGTATCCGCTTTCTTCTAATTGATTAAGGAACGCTCTTACTGTTTTTTCGCTCTTTTTGATCCATACAGCTATCTTTTCTCGAGCTGATTTGTCAATTGAAGCTCCCTCAACGTCCAATCGCACCTCTTTCTTGTTGGCTTCACCTTCACTATCTGTTTCCCATTTGATCCCTTTTACACTCTTTATAGCGTCAAAGACTTCCCTCGTTCTTCTGTCGATTTTAGACATCATATTCTGCAAAGGTTCTAGAACGATCTTCAAAGCTTCCGCCGCAACTTCAGTAGACAGAAGAAAAGTTTTTTCAGCGATCTTCCGCAAACGTTTCACGTTGAACATGGCGTACAACTTTACGAATATGAGCAGTCTGTTTACGTCTCCTCGGACACGAAGGCTCTCATATCCAAGAAAACCTGTTAATGTCTGTGGAAATGGAATGATAATGTTTACCGGTTCAAACTTTTGCATGTATCTGCTGTAGACGGCGGTGGAGAATTCATAGCTTGTTAGTTTTCTTTGTCCAAGAAGTTTCTCTGCTTTTTCTGTTTCTTGTCTGGCACTCCATTCGGCTACTCTTTTTGTCTGTTCCTTTGACTCATCCAAAGGCAGAGGCCACAAACGTCTTTCAAACTGACTCTCGAGTGAAAGTCGAGTGGTGGTGCTGATTACTGTGATGGCTGGAATCGTGCGTTGTTCAGTCGTAAAGCCCCCTGTCGACTCATCTTTGATTGTTGTTTCTACGGTGTATCCTCGGTCGTCATTGCTCAGGAACTTGAGGGTTGATATTCCTTGTTTTTCTTCATCCATATTTCCTAACTCTTGAAGGCAGAGAATTTCGTATCCTTCCAAACTTGTGTAATCGAGTGCATGTTGCGAGAAACGTCCAACGTTTTTCACTCTGAACCCGTTGGTAAGAGCATGCATGACTGTCGATTTCCCTGCACCTGGGTCGCCGCTGAGAAGGATAATTTGTTTGGCTTCCGGATGTGGAATCTTAGAGCTTGCAAGAAGTACGACGGTAGCTTCCTTAGTACTTTGTTCACCTACAACTATGTTGTCTAGATAAGGACCTAATGCATCTAGCTGGTTGTCGGCCTCACGAATTCTGTCTACCTCGGCTTCTATTTTCTCCTCGGTTTCTGGGTCGTAGTCAGACTGTTTCTTATTGCAGTTTGACTCTTCGTTTGTCTCTACACTATCTCGGTATTTCTGCTCTTTTTCCAGTTGGTCTACATGATTCTCGATTTGGATGATTATCTTCTCGAGGATTTTCGAACTGTTTTCCCATTTTTCTTTCAATGTTTCTCTGATGGGTTTGGCATTAGATGAAGACCTCAATGTTTCCAAGTTTAGTAGTGTTACCCAAGCTGTGACTTGCTCAACCTTTTCAGAAAACAGTTTTAGGACTCTTAATCGCCACTTTCCTTCTTGTCTTGCGATTTCAAGAAATAGTTCTTCCTGTCCCAGGGACACACCTTCAATGCCTCTGTCGAGTTTTGAGTAGCAGACATCCTTAAGGTCAAGCTCAGGAGAACTTGATTCAGAAGATGTGTTAACCTTCTGTTTCTTAACCGAGTTTGATTCCTCGTGTTCTTCTTCAGATTCGTGAATCCGAGCAAGAAGTTCTTCCTTGGATTGCGGGAGTTCATCAGGAACTGACATTCAATCACCCGTTGTTATTCAGTTTTTCAGAGGTTCGCTCCGATATTTCTCAGCTGATCTTTCTTCTATCAATCAAAGCTTCGTTATTCATGTCAAACCAGTATCTGTACCCGTTGTGCTGCCAGAAACCGTTGTGCTGCTTCAGTTGCGTCTGGAGCTGTTTCCAGAGCTCAGAATCATTGTTTGCCATTCCACTTGTCTGTTGGAATGGTCCTTTCTCGCCCTGCTTTTCGTTCCACAGTAGTTCGTTGAAATCTTCTTTTGTGGCGGACTGAGTTATTCGTTGCTTGAACCTGGCTATGCTCTGTTCCAATTCGGAAGCAAAATCATCTGCGATTTCGAGAAATTCGTCAAAATCCGTCATGTTGGTTTGCCCTCTAGGAACGGTTTTGCCTTGTAACCCATGTCTTCGAGTCTACGTCTCACCGCGTCTCTTACAAGGTCTGATTTCGTTGAATGTGTGTCAAGTCTAACGGCTTCTTCAAGCGCTTGGTCTAGCGATGTCGATACAGGTATGTTCCATCGTGTACAGCTTTTTTTCTTACTCATATCTTACACATCTCCTACACAAGAAAAATAGTAGAAACTGTTTCTGTGTGCGAATTCAGCTGCTCATCAGTTTCGTACAACAGTCCAAATCTAAGTGGACTCGCTTCATGTCTTTGAGCGGTTAAGTGTATCCTAACTGTTAAGTAAAGCTGCTGGGAATATGCCTAGCAGGATTTCTTCCGCAAGTGTTAAGTAAGATGGCTATCCTCATTCCAGCGCCTAAGACCGTTAAGTAAATATGCCATCAGAGATGTCTGCATTGAAGCTTAGCAAACAGATGCTGCAAATCTTGCTTGTTCTCAAAGAAGAAAGGAAACCGATCAAGATAGCCGAAATCATAATGAAAGTGAAGAAAATCAGACCGGCCACAAGTCCATCGCAGTCAGGCAGCGTCAACCCTGGAGCTTGGATAACCATTTCAACTAGTAAACGCAAAAAACATCCGCCCATTCCGAGGCAGAACAGAGTGGCTTCAGGCATCGCTCATAGAAAAGTGCCAGACGCGCTGTTTCATCCAATAGTTGAGTTTGGCCATCTCAAAACACAAGTTCCGACGCTCAATACTGAAATGAGTACAGAGGAGAAAAAGAAAGCTGAGATAGAAGAGGGAGCTATCAAAGAAGCGGATAAACTGTACGCGAGTTTCTGCAGGAGCATGAACACCCTCTGGAAACTGCAACTTGTCGAAAAACGTTCATTTCCAGTTAGAATAAGCGCACGCGCTTATCAAACAAGACACAGGAGCTACAACTACATGCTCAGCAGTAGAGGAATGATCGCGTTAACTGAGCGATCGAAGCCCGCGCAGAAACTGAAGTAGAGATTGAAAAATGAAATACGAGCTACTCATTTTGGTTGAAGTTGAGAATAGCTACGGCTAGTCCGCATTGAGTCGATTGTCAAATAGAGTCTTGGAAAGATTTTCTAGCAAACTTGTCAAACTGAGCGAGCTGTGGTTCCAAATAATTTTGCTAGAAGTGGAAGTTCATATCAAACAGTTATGCTAGAGTCGAGGCTTTACGATAAACAGTTTTGCTAGAACTATGAATTGCGACAAATAATTCTGCTAGAATTAAAGTGAAAAGGGGGTCTTTGAATCTATTCGTGTTCGTTGAAGTGGATCGAAGCTTTTACACTGGATTATTCGTTCCCAGTAGATTTATCATTCTTGGGGTTCGATCTGGCTTCAGCAAGTCTTTTCTTGACAAGTTGGCGGGTCTTTTCCGTGATGGATTTTGCGCTGAGCAGCATTGCTTTATCGATTATCTTCATTGCAGCTTGAAAGTAGACTAGTAAGCCCTTGAGAGACTGGAAGAAAAACGTCTCAGTCAATCGATCATAAGGAATGTTTCTTTCAAAGAACAATGTCAGGTTTTTTCCGTCTCCTGAACGCTCTGATCGAAAATCATAATCCATTTTTTCAGCCACTTTCTTGACGTTTGCAAGAGCTGATTCACCCTTCTCATTTTTCAGGTTCAGAAACTCCAAAGTTCTTCTTTCAGAACCAAAATCCCACAGGTGCGATAGCGAAACAACGATCTGGTCAACCTTATCTTTGGGTTTATAAACAAAAACCTGCACAGGCCTCGATCCATACGTGATTGTAAACGTGAAATTGTTGTTTGGTAAACTGATCTTTTGGACGTGGGGAGCAAAATTGTGAGCGACGAACCATTTTTGAATGTTTTCTTCAACTCGTACGTCCTTGCTTTCATTGCTCGCTATTTCTTTAAGAAATTCTGGTTTGAGGTGCTTTTTGTTTTCATCAGAGACTTCACCGAGAAGTTCTGTCCAGATTTCCTGATGGATAATTGCGCCATCAGTCACTGTCTTAATGACTTTGCGGAAATGGTTTTGCGACAGTTCCTCGTCGTCTATAGTCTTTCCCAAGAGCAACATTGACCGCTTTCCTGGTAACCATTCGCAATGACAATCGATTTCATTCAGTTTTTTCTTCAGTACAGAAAGTGCCGACGCAATTTTATCTTCGTCAAGTCCCAGATTTCTGTAAATCTCTGCCTCCTTCTGGTTTTGAGAGTCATATGATGGCCAGGGAGCCGTTGTGGTTACTACTATCTGATCGATTTCTGTCATTGCGCGAGAAACCGCAAGCGTAGGAGATTTTCCGCCTGGACGACTGAAGATGTAATTCCAAAAACGAGGAATTTGATTGTTGTATTTCTCTACTTGATAATCGTCTTCTTGAAGCCACATTGCAACGGCATCTTCGATCCTCTTCTCTCTTGCTGGGTCAAAAGCTGTTTGAGCGCTTTCCTGAGTGCGGTGGCCTCCGTGTATTTCCTCGTCTCGTCTGCTGAACAAAACGTATGGGCTTATGATTTCTGCACGATTTTCAGCTTCCTTCATTTTCAAATCTGGATAAGTTATACTGAGTGCAATTCTGCATCCTTCCATCATTGAAGTGAACATGCTTGCATGGTATCCATATCTGAGTAACAGGTCAAGTTCCATTTTTGCTATGGAATTATTGAATTTCTCGGTTGGTCTGTAGGAAGGTCTTCCGTCCCAAATGCAGGGTTCAAATAAGCCTTTCTGCACAAGGTTTTCCACAACGGTTCTTTCGTCATTTGTTGGATAGAGCATTCTTCTCTTTCGTTCTTCAGTCCACCAGTTATTGTCCGCTCTTTTCTTGGCTTCTACTGTTGTGTCACAGTCGTTGAAATGCTTCTGGCAGAAATAGTGAATGTCATTGCCTGCTCTCACTCTGCGGAATGCTGTTCTGTCACAGAACGGAATTTCGCATTGTTTTGAGCCAATCAGTTTCCTTAGAAAGCTCATACTAATACTCTCATCTTTGCACTAAACCCTCTTCTACTCGTGTTGGTTGAAGTAGTGGACGGCTATGGCTATGTCTCTCATGTTGCAGACGCAGTCATTGTTGACGTCTGCATTAGGGTTCCAGTTGGAAGAACTCGGTCTGGTGTTAAATAGCGATACCAGGTAGGCTATGTCCTTCATGTTGGTAACGCCATCATAAACGCCTGGTGTTGAACTAGACACATCGCCTGGAACGCCCACGTGAACAGGAGAGTTGCAAGTGCAGTTGTTGTCAAATACATCTGTTTCGTTAACGCAAGGGGGAATAGACGCTTTCAGAGTGTAGTTACCGTATGCGACTCCGCTCGTGTTCCAAAACAAATAGATCGGTGCTGCAATTCCCCCTTGCCAGTCTATCTCCGAAGTCGCGTCAACAAAGCTACCATTGGCATACAAAGTTACGTTGAACGTTGTTTCCAGGGAGCCCTGGTTTTCCACAGTCAAATTCGCCGACAAAACGTATCCTCTGCCCACGACCGACTTGGAATCAACTTTCACAACACGCATATCTACTGACGGAGCATTCCAAACCCCCACTATAAAGGTTGACAGATGTGCTGCTTCGCCGTATACCACGTTGTTTGTTGTGTCAATGCTTGTTGTTATATCCGTCCACGTTGAATCCGGGGCGTTCCAGTGCATCAACCTCAACTCATTCTCCTCCTCCAAAGTCATGCCAGAATCATTGTAAGAGATGCCTATGGTTATCGGGCCTTCATAGTTTGATGTTGTGTTGATTTCATAATATTCGGGGCTGGCGGACTCAAGTTTGAAGCCTAATGGCGGATCAGGCCCAGAATTGTTTGTGGTCACAACGGTGATTCCTTCAGACGTTATATTGTCAAATGTGACTGTTACAGTGCTTGATGGATTAACCGTAATGTTCTCTCCCGTTGCAGTCCATGGACCAGCCAATGGATAGTGGTCGACGCAATTCCCTCGATCCATGGCGATACAAACGGCATATGGAAAGTCCGCTATTCCGTCGCTTCCAGTTTCATTCTGATATGGACCCTGATAAAGATCAGTTTTAACCTCGTCACTCCAATAATTTCCACCAGAAGGGTATCCATTATCCCACAAAGTTCCGGAGGAAACAATGTACGGCGGAGATTGACGGTTGTCTATGAAGTTGTTATGTAAGACGCTGCTCCAGATACCCTGGTCTATAGCGTAGTCGCAATTTTCAATCGTGTTTCCGATTGCAAATGAGCGATCACCTATCATTCTAAATCCTACCCAGAAGTTCGTTACGTAGTTTCCCTCAAGAATGCTGTCGTGCACTTCAAAGCCTTCAACGCCAGAGATCGAATACTCCTGTTTTCCCTTGAATCTGTCATTTGATACATCCGAGAAATTCATAAAATACAACTGCAAACTGCTTGCAGATACGTTTGTGATGGTCACGTAACTTGAGTGAACAGCAAGCAGGCTTAAGCCAGTGATATCATTCAAATCTTTCACAGTGACATTGCTGGAATTGACAAGTCCGAGAAAGCCTGCGTTAGGGACATTGGTATCATCTAGAACCGTGTCATTCAAGTTCTTTAGATAATACACGATTCCGCCATCGGCTGAATTAGAAGTGTCAATATCAATTGTTAGCATTTTTTCTGGTCCCGATCTATCATACGCATCGAAGCAGTGAGAGTCACTTTCAAACACGTTGCCTGAGAAATTCAAGTAGGATGAATCATAGAAATCAACGCCCTCAGAATTCCCTTTCATGGTGCTGTTGTTTATCGTCCCGTTACTGCAGGAGATCAGACTGATGCCCACGAAATTCCCATTAGACGTAACATTTGCAACCGTGAAATTGGTAAGACCGAACAGCATTAGGCCTTCACAGTTTTTTCCCTGCATTTTCAAATTTCTTATGGTGATGTTATCGGAGCTAACCACAGCTAAATACCCTGGCAAAGGACAAGTGTTCTCATCGATCATCTGATTTTCCAAACCTTCGAAGTAATAAACAGGGTATCCGTCTACAGTGTTCGATTGATCCAGGGTCATATTCAGTAATTTGAGAGGTGATAAGCCTAAACCAAACTTGTTGTCGATAAATATGTTCTTTCTAATTGTCACTTCACCGTTGGCCACTAGTTCCAACCCAAAGTTGTTTTGAAGAAAAGTGTTGTTCTCGATCAGTACCGTCGCCCCCCCGTTAACACTGAACAAGATTGTACCGAGTTCGCTAGTGTTTCTTACGATGTTTCCGCTGAACATTCCGCTGAAGGGAAAGAAATGTACACCACAGTGCGCGTTCTGAAAGGTAAGGTTTTCAATGCATAGGGGTTCACCATTGCCGAAGATAATGTACTGTGTCCCATTGCCATCCAGTATAGTGTCTTCAGCGGCTTCCCCGACGAGAGAAATAGATTTTCCAATATAGATCATATGCTCGTAATACATGCCTTTTTTCACGAAGACCGTGTCACCGTCAGAAGCGTGTCCTATTGCAGCTTGTATAGTCGGACAATCGTCTGGAACCACGATAGTGGACGCTGATCTTGCAGTTTTCACGTTCAGCGTCGCAGTCATGAAACTCGTCAATAGAATGACAAGAAGTATCGACACGGCAAGTTTGTTCACTTTCCTTTCCCTCTCAAACTACCGTTCTATGAAACAGCTAATAGATTTTTCTTTATAAAGTTCTAGAAGAAAGTTCTTGTGTTGCTTGATTTGGTCGTTTGAAATTTAATGTACCTTTAATTTCCACACCATATTGAAGCATGGAAACGATGTTGGCAGGACCAGCCTTTCAGGGATACATGCATACAGCCGCCCAGGGGTCAATTAAACACATCATTTAATTTCTCCTTCTTGACGTGTTGCTATGCGACCTACCGACTAGGATCAAACCTTACCCCAACCAACTATCTCTTTGACCTGACAACTGATCCACCAATTATCAACACGACACCGACTGCATACAAGGCAATTGGTATCTTCCAAGGCAAATATGCTGGAGCCAACGAAGTGAAGATAAGAACCCAATCAAATGGCTGCTGTGTTCCTGGTCCCCTGGAAGAGAAATCAGAAAAAGGAACACATTGATGGCAATGCCAAGACACACTAACACAACACCCACAAGAAACAAGACTTTTTCATGTCTTCCTCGCCTCAATCCTAGATAACATACTCTCGAAAAAAGATAAAACTTTACCCCCACACACAACCGACGACTGTAATGACCCTAACGCTAAAACTATTAACGTGAATCAAGAGAGTAATAGTAAACCAAGGTTGCGTAGGAGACATGGCTCCAAAGACGATAGCGATAATTAACATGAAAGGCGGGGTCGGAAAGACTACTCTAACGTGGAATCTGGCCCGCCACTTGTTTTCAATTCATAATCAAAGGGTACTTGTTGTGGACATGGACCCTCAGGCTAATGCGACCATTCTTGGCTTAAGTAAAGAAGAATATGAAAACCACAAGAAATGCAAAAAAACAGTTGTTGACATGTTTATTAATTGTTATAGAAAATATGGACCCTTTCCAAAAAACAATCCTACTGAATCATCTGATTATGACAAATACGTTTTCCGTCGAGAAAGTTCGTCCAATTCAGGGGCTTGTTTGGATCTAATTCCTTCAGAACTCAATTTGAGTTTGGTATTGAGGGGAGCATATGTAGATCCGTTTATGCTTGAGAAAGCGTTGAAGTCGACTTATTTCGATAAGTATCACTATATATTAATAGACTGCGCTCCCACAAATTCAATTCTGACCTCGCTATCATTAAACGCTGCAAAACAAGTTTTAGTCCCGGTGATGGCGGATACATTCGCAGTGTATGGTATTGAATTGCTTGAAGAAGTCATTCAGCAACATAAAGAGGATTACAACGTAGAAGTAAGCATCATAGGTTTAGCTTTCGTTCGCTATGATGAAACAAAGGCCAATCAACAGAAATTCAAATCAGATATTGTTGCTGCTTGGGGAGGTACAACCTTTAAGAATACAATAAGGGACAGTGAGTTCTACAAGATTGCGAACGGAAAGAGAATTGACATTGCGCATACAGCTGCTCATCAACCTACTAAGGACGAATTCGATGAGTTCACAAAAGAATTCATCGAAAAAACCGAACTAGGGGAGAAGGGAAAAACATGAGTGAACTTAACCATTTAATGGCAGAGATACACAATGAATATGCTGATTTGGATGAACAATCAAAAAAGGAACTCACTCTATTACTTAGAAGCCTCCAGAAATACTTATTATTAAAGCCTAACTCCAGGAAAATTCGCTTAATTCGAACATCGATACAAAAGAGAATACAACAAGAAATAGGCAAAAACCTTGGCATTGACCAATTCAGCATACGAGCCATGCAGGAATTGAGAAACGAGATTGTCCATAATCGAAAGATTAATTACAAAACGCTTTTGCGATTTGGAAATTGGATTTGGATGGAAATCGGCGATATATATTCTGATGACGTACCTGCTTTAATTAACACATTATCATATTCAATTCAGCCTGAACGCCTTCCCATCTTAGAACCAAACCTTTCATCTCACAATGTTGCTCTTAGTTTTCTTGATATCTATAAATCCAGAAGCGACGTTGAGAAAGTGACCATTCTTCGAAATCTAATTCCCTTAATACTTCCCAAATTCGCGGACAAGTTCTCGAGACAAATGTTGCGAAGGGCAAGAAATGAAGATTCACTCTGATAGGATTAAAGAAGACTTTGCTTCCTATTTTGCAGACTTGCAGAAAACTTTGCCAGACAATCTAAAGAAACACAAAGAAAACTCGGAACTTATAGAAAATTCGACCATAGGCATATTCAAAGAAGTCTATCCTTTGTTCGTACTTCTCGAAACTCTCTACAGCCCAGCATATTTCGTAGATCCATCAAAACAAATTGAGCTTGACCAATGCATCAAATACGGTGACAAAGGGAAGATCATCTCAGCCAAAAGAGCATTGGACAGGATAAAGATTTCAGATGATTTGAAAAAGGGACTAGAAGACCAGTTCTTCACTCCATACCTAAATGAACTCTATTCTGACGCCTTCTTGCTCTCGAACCAGTATTATCTTAACAATTATCGCGGGTGCTACCTCTATCTTCGCTGCATACTTGAGGACCTATACAAACACATTTACTATATCGACCACAAACAGGAGTTCCGCAGAGTATGCTCAGGGATGTCTGAATACGAGTTAGGAATAACTCCTCAATTTTTGAGAGAGTACTTGGAACATGCGTCACCCTTGTGTGATCTCAGAGCATTCAACTTCAATTTTGAGAAGATTTTGAAGAAAACGGATAAGCAAAACAAAGAAACAATTTTTAGTTTAAACGAAAATCTGTATCGTAGAACATCCGCTTTTGTTCACCCTTCAGATCCTGCGCACATGAGCCATTTCCAATCAAATTCTGACTTGGTATTTGAGGAAGAACGTGCAAAAGAAGTGTTAGAAATAACTCGCGAAGTCGTTAGTATTGTAATTGCTTTCCTGATTTGTATTCATTTTCAACAGTTTACGCAATTCAACGATTTTGAAAAGAGTCTCGTGATAATGAGATTTAGCAATTCAAGAAAAGGCAATCTTCGAAAGGCATTGGGAATATAGGAACAAAATCCAAAGGTTTTGACCTGCCTGTCAGCCCTCCGCTTGAGTTGGCTCGCGAGCGCGCGCTCAAAGAAAACGAATGATCGGGGACTCGTGACGACTGAAAGCATTAAGACGCAACCGTTCAATTGCCTGTGTGCATGTGCTTCCTTCAAGGCGTCCTAGACTTCCACAAGTTTTTTAAAGACTTCCCATATAAATAATCATCATGTTAGCAGACGAAAGAAATAATCAACCGCAGTTCAATGACATGCTAGCGGGACTCAAAGATACAGAGTCCATGGATTATATTTTTACGGCTTTGAGAGGAATCCAAGCAGGGCGGGAATACTACAGTGTTATGTGCCCTCTGAGGCTGATCCCAAGACTGTTTCTGTTCGATGAGAAGGAATTGCCTCCAAAATTGAGAGCTCAGCGGTCTTTGAATCGCTCAAGAATTCCATCAATAGCCCGCTACATTGTTGATGATCCGAAAAACTACGTCTTCTCATCAATAACGGCATCTATCGATGGGCGGGCAGAGTTCAAACCGTTTGCGGAAATGGGCGCAGCCAGCAGAGCGGGCTATTTGATAATCCCGATGACTGCGAAATTCGTGATCAATGATGGGCAGCACCGGCGAGCAGCAATTGAGGAGGCCCTTGAAACCATGCCTGAGCTCGGCTCGGAGTTCATTTCAGTCGTTTTCTTCGTGGATGGCGGGCTCAAGCGTAGTCAGCAGATGTTCGCCGACCTAAACAAGCATGCAATACGTTCCAACGATGTCATTGGGCATCCTCTATAATCACAGAGATCCATTGTCGTGCCTCTGCGTCAGACTTGCGGACAAAGTCTCAATATTCATAGGCAGAATTGAATTTGAGCGCAGCAACCTTTCCAACAGGTCTGTGAAGCTTTTCACTCTGAGCAGCCTGTACCAGGCAACTGGAGCCCTGCTGGGCTTTAGGCAGAAAATGCAAGTAATTACGCAGGAAGAAGAAGAAATGACCGTTGCTTATTGGACTGAGGCGACGAAATACATTGCCCAATGGAAATCATTGATGAGAGGCGAAACATCTTCCAGTGAGCTTAGGAAGAACTGTTTGAATGCTCATGGCATCGCACTTATAGCACTTGGGTATGGAGGTAGAGCCCTCGTTTCACAGTATCCCAGTAACTGGAAAATAAAAATGAAGGGCTTGAATCGAGTGAACTGGTCCCGATCCAATAAGAGCACCTGGGAGGGTCGCGCGATTTCTTCTGGAAGAATACTTGCGTCCCAAAACAACATTATTCTTGTAACTAATGTTGTCAAAAGAGCCTTTGGTCTGCCTCTGGCCCAACATGAACAAGAGCTCGAATCGCATCTGCGACGCGGATGAAGGTGTCGACTGAATGAAGGACGACAATGTAAATCCGGCACCTTCCATTTTTGATCTAAAATCCCTGCGTGAAATACACGAAGAAATAAAGCATATTTACCTTAGTGATAACAGACCCTGGGTCATAGGATACAGCGGCGGAAAAGATTCAACAACTGCATTGCAACTTATTTGGCGCGCTGTTGCCGAACTTCCTACCGACAAGCGACTTAAACCTATTCATGTCATATCCACTGACACGCTCGTTGAGACACCTGTTATAGTTGACTTTGTTGATCAGACTTTGAAACGAATAGATCAATCTGCATCAAGAGATAACATGCCATTTAAGGCCCACAGATTAAAACCCCTAATAACTGAGAGTTTCTGGGTGAATCTAATTGGCCGAGGATATCCTGCACCTCAGCTTCGGTTCCGGTGGTGCACTGACAGGCTCAAGATCGAACCTGCAAATCGCTTTATAATGGAGCAGATTTCAAGGCACGGTGAAGTGATTATAGTTCTTGGTGTCCGTCGCCAGGAAAGCGCGACTCGAGCTCAAGTGATGAATCTATACCAGATACCGAACTCGATTTTGTCACGTCATTCTCAATTTCCGCAAGCCTACGTTTATACTCCAATCAGGGATTGGAGTACTGATGATGTTTGGTCTTATCTTTTGCAGGTTTCATCTCCATGGGGAAATAACAATCGTGACTTGGTTGCATTGTACCAAACTGCACAAGGAGAATGCCCTGTCGTGGTAGATGATACTACTCCTTCGTGTGGCAACAGCAGATTTGGCTGTTGGGTCTGTACTGTGGTGACTGAAGATAAGTCAATGAAGGCTCTAATTGATTCGGGTGAGACCTGGTTACAGCCTCTTCTGGAAATCAGGAATCTTTTGGCCCTGACGCAGGATCCGAATGTCAAGCCTTTCTATCGTGGGTATAAGCGCAGGAGTGGTGAAGTGACGCGCAAAAGTGATGGTTCAGGAATAATCTCAAGAGGACCATACTGGCCCTGGTTTCGGAAGCAACTTCTTGAAATGGTTTTGAAGGCGCAAGTGGCGATCGAGGAAAACCGTCAAGGTACACATTTGCAGCTAATACTTCTAGAGGAATTGCTTGAGATAAGGCGAATCTGGAGAACTGAAGAAGGTGATTGGGAGGACTCGGTTCCAAGAATCTACCGTGCGGTTATGAGAAAAGATCTTGATTGGCCACAGGACGACATTACATTTTCATCTAGCGAAAAATCACTATTGTCCGAAATCTGTAGAAGCCATAATGTTCCTCTGGAACTGGTTACAAAACTCTTTGAAATAGAGCTACAGTCGCAAAGTATGACAAAACGATCCTCTGTTTATGGCAGAATTGATCGAGCTTTCGCGGAAGAATGGAGAACAG
Organism: Candidatus Bathyarchaeota archaeon; assembly: GCA_963845885.1. Lineage (GTDB taxonomy): Archaea > Thermoproteota > Bathyarchaeia > Bathyarchaeales > Bathycorpusculaceae > DASPPK01. Next base: position 17,656 of record CAWJTU010000012.1, on the reverse strand, counting down.
AGGAAGAAATACTGAATGAAAGCAATGTGACCCCGCGAGGGAGATAGACCGACTATGATGTTCAAACAGCTTGATCTGGAGAATTTCGGAGCCTTCTCAGAGAAACAGTCAATAGATTTCCGTGTTCTGAGATCGTCAGGTGCACCTAAACCGATAATCCTCTTAGGGGGCAAAAATGGGACTGGGAAGACAACACTTCTTGAGGCGGTCAAAATCTGCCTCTATGGTGCTTCTTTCAAAGGCCGAAAAATGCCCAGATGGAAGTATCACAAACATTTGCGGCAGCGCCTTCATCGTAATGTCGATGGTTCGCGACCCTCTCAAGCTTCGGTCAGTCTGGAGTTTGATTATGCTCGAGCAGGCTATGTTGACAGTTTTCAGATTCAGCGCTTGTGGAGATTCACAGACTCGGATGTCATCGAGACGTTGGAAATTAGGCAGAATGATGAACCGTTGAAAGATGTGAACGAAGAACAATGGCAAGATTTTTTGATGGAGCTTATCCCCCCGGGTTTATCAAGGTTGTTTTTCTTCGACGGGGAAAAAATCCAGATGCTCGCCCGTGGGTACGGAGAGAATCAGAGTATTGTGAGCTCCATGAACTCGCTTCTTGGCATCGACTTAGTTGAGCATCTTCTATATGACATCAAAGTCTATTGTGCGAGAAAATCGACTCCATATGAAGGGGACCTGTCAACTCGTATTACTGAATTGGAGAAAACAAAGAAATCACTCCTGGAAAGAAGTGACTCGCATTTGCAGCTCAAGGCATCATTACGCAGCAAAATCGAACGTGTTAAGTCGGAGATTGAAAGACAGGAAAGACAAATATCAGCTGAGGGTGGGGGTTTTGCGAGCAAGCGGGAGCAGCTCAGGAATGAGGCAAAGAAACTTGACGAAACCATAGAAATGGTGAAAGAGGAGATACGAGGATTCTCATCGAATCTGCTGCCTTTTGCTTGCATTCCCCAATTGTGTCGTGACTTAAAGACACGTTTAGAACATGAGGAGAAGGAAGAACAGAGACAGGCAGCCCTCGCTTATCTTAATGAAACTCTTGATGACCTTGGAACTGAAATCAGTCAAACGAGCTATTTTGATTCGCTTCAGCTTACGCCGGAGCAAAGGCAAAGAATATCGCGTGAAACAATGAATGCTCTGAAGAACAAGATTGAGAGCATTAATGGATCGAGCAAAGAGATTATCCACCCCTTTTCGTCGACGGAAAGGAATGAAACTCTTAGATGGATTGAGATGTCGTTGACTCAAGTCTCGAGTAGATTCAGAGAAATCTCGGATCGTCTTCGGAAACTTCAGGAAGAAAAGGAAAGAATCGAAGGATTTCTTTATCGAGCCCCATCAGATGATGTGTTACAACCAATGTTTGTGAAACTCGGAACGCTTCACGAGGAGTTGGGAATGCTTCAGCAACAATACGAAACGCTTGAATTAGAAGGCGCTGCCATAAGAAACGAACAACTTCTCCTTACTCGTGAATTAAGCAAGGAGCTGGATGAGAAAGCCAGTTATGCCAAAGTATCTAGTCGAGTCAAACTTGCGGCTAGAACTCAACTGGTTCTGGGCGAATATCTTCGCCGACTTAGAGAAGAGAAGCTGGATGAGTTTCGACTTAATTTTATGAAGTGCCTTGACTCTCTGTTTGGAAAGAAAGATTTCGTTCGAAGCATTGACATAGAGCCTTCAAGTTTTGACATTACACTGATAGGTCCCAAGGGAATCAAGATACCCAAGACTGAGTTGTCAGCAGGCGAAAGACAAGTATATGCTATTGCTCTTCTTTGGGCTCTGGCTAGGACATCAGGTCGTCAGCTTCCTTTCATAATAGATACCCCTTTGGGACGACTAGATACTGAACACAGAACCAACATAATAAAAAACTTTCTTCCTAATGCTTCTAATCAAGTTATTGTGCTCTCTACGAATACCGAGATAGATCAGTTTCATCTTGACGAACTTAACCCCTCCATCTCAAAGAGCTACCTGCTTGAGTATGATGCAGAGAGCGGTGAGACGCATGCCAAAGAAGGATATTTCTGGAAAGCAAAAGAAGAGGTTCTCGTGAATGAGCTTCAATAGATTGAGAATAAGCAAAAGTGCGAGCGTTCGGCTCTCAATGCTGAAAGGGAGAACGGGTTTGACGCCCAACATTCTTTGCAGGATCGGGTTCTGTCTGTCCCTTGGCGATCCCTCCGTGCCAGACCCAACAAGCTTCGATGAAGACGGACAGGAATTTAACCGATTCACATTGACTGGCGAATGGGACAAATTCTTTATCGCGCTACTCAAAGAACGGTTATTAAGAGACGGATTAGACCTTAGAAAGGATATGATGTCTCAGTTCAGAGCTCATATGAACAGGGGAGCAATAACATTGTTTGACAAGGTTAAGAAGCTGGAAGACCTAGACGATCTTCTTCCTTCAGATGTGGTGTAATGAAGCTTCCGATTTATCTAGATTCACAAGCCACCACGCGAGTAGATCCTCGAGTCTTGGAAGCAATGCTTCCATTTTTCAGCGAGAAGTGTGGCAATGCCGCAAGCTCCGATCATCTGTTCGGATCAGAAGCTGCGGACGCAGTGGAGAAATCACGAAAACTAATTGCAGGCAACATGAATACGTCTCCTGAACACATCATCTTCACTAGTGGAGCAACAGAATCGAATAATATTGCGATTTTGGGCACACTGTTGAAGAACCGAGACAAAAACCACATCATAACTTCCGTTACGGAACACAAGTCTGTGCTCGATACATGTAAGCATTTAGAGAGTCTAGGCAAGAGCGTGACATACGTACCTGTTGATCAATATGGAGTTGTCAACTTAGAAGCCATAGAACAGGCAGTTTCAGAAAGGACTGCACTAATCTCGGTGATGGTGGCTAACAATGAAATCGGGACAATAGCACCTATTGAAGAAATCGCTGAAATAGCCCGCAAACACGAAGTCCCATTTCATACCGACGCTGCTCAGGCAGCCGGTCACATACCGCTGGACTTACAGAATATGAGTGCAGATTTGGTCTCAATTTCGGCACACAAAATGTATGGCCCGAAAGGTGTGGGCGCTCTCTATATAGGGCAAAACAACATCAAGCCCTTGCCATTGATGTTCGGGGGCGGACATGAGAGAGGAATTAGATCAGGAACACTCAACGTTGCGGGAATCGTCGGTTTCGGCAAAGCTTTTGAGATATCAGCTAAGGAAATGAGATCTGAAAACAGCAGATATCTCAAGTGGACCGGACAAATGCTTGGGACGTTACAGAATAAAGCTGCTCCAGTGGAACAGAATGGCCATCCGACAAAAAGACTTGCTCATAATCTGAACCTTTCCTTTCATGACATAGAGAGTAAAGCTCTGATACGCTCCTTGAGAAACAGACTTGCTATATCTTCTGGATCAGCATGTTCGACGCTAGATGTTGAACCATCATATGTAGTCATTGCTCTTGGTTTCGGCCCCGAAAGGGCGCACTCTGCGATCAGAATTGGGCTAGGAAGATTTAACACAGATGAGGAAATAGTCTTCGCTACAGAAGCAATTGTTCAGGACGTAAGCAGATTGCGTCGAATATCTTCATAGATGTTCGTGCCTATGTGATGAAAATTCGCGAGACATTTGACTTATGCTGATTATCCAGCCATTTTGGTGATAAAATCAAAGATATCTGAGAAAGATCCGCGTGCCGGAGGCAATGCGCCTGGAAGTTCGGGTGATTCAGCGTTACCCACCCACAGATACTCCCCATTAGGGCCAAGTTCAAAATGGTTTGTCTGAAAGTATTCACGGATGTTATCCCGCATTCTTCGAAGACTTCCTTGTATTTGATTTCGCTCCATCCTATTCCTCCTACATTCTATGAAGAATTTGCAGAAGGCAGCGAGATATTTCGAAGTGAAAATAAGGCTCTCTTTGGAACCCCAATCACTTCTGAACATGTTAGAGACATCCCGAAAGTATTCACCTATCGCTCTCTTAGACTCGGAAAGTATCGAGGTTTGATGACCACGCTCTAGTTTTCGCCAGGCAGCTTCTGAGAAAGTTTCATAGATTCCTCTTGTAGCGTCATGTCCCACATTTCTTTTATCAAAAAGTCGGGCAAGTTCTTTAGTCACCGTAACGATTCTGACAGGCCTGCCTCCAACTCTGTTATGCTTTTGAAATGGCCGTGTATGAAAAACATCCTCGAGAATTCCTCTTGGAGAAACATTCAGATCAACTAGTGCTCGTGCAGCCAGTGCACTTGGGCTTCGTTCATTCATGACTGAATTTGCAATCAACTGCATTAACTCCGTCGGAACTTTTGTCTGGCTTCTGTTTATCTCAATGAATGCTCTTGCGGACCATTGTTGTCTCTTTCTTTCAGGGCAATTTCTAAAATGCACTCCAGTAACGAGTAGCTTCGCTTCGTCCAATTGATCTGTTCGCATGCCGCATTTTGCAAACCCAAAGAGCCTGTGTTGTCCATCAATGATTTCCATAGAGCCGTATTGGAGGGGAATAACCAGCTCTAAATCATCATCATTTCCATCTCTCTCGACATTTTGAGACAATACAACGGTTATTGCGTTTGGAAAAGATGACTTTTCGCGCTCTCTTCTGAGAAAATCTCTGATTGCTTTCAATTTATGGGGGTTCAACAGACGTTGGTAGGCTTCTGTACCCAGTTCAGGCATCCAAGACTCAAGAGAGCCGTATCTAACGACCCTGCTCATCTTCAGCAAGCTAGAAACTTGCATCTGGAACGTATAAAGATCGACTAAATCCATTCCCCTTGAGATCTTGCGTCCCATAATGGCTATCGTTCTTGCCCTGATTCTGAGTTCCAGTCTCTCCTGCATCCTGTGGACTGATTCCTAGCCTTTTCATTAATTCATATTTGCCATATTCGCCAAGTCTATCACAGAGGAAGTTCAGGTATTCATAATGTTCTTTGTTAAGAACATACAATGGCTGTCCGGGACAGACTGATTCATTCAATCTATTCGCGATTATTTCATTGGAAGTGCCAATGTACACGTACTTCCATGAGGTTATCATCTCGAAGTTCTGTCTTTTCCGTGCGGGTATTCCTCTTAGTAATCTGAGCGTCTCTCTTCTAGGAAATGGAGCATCCAGAAATTCCCGACAATGACTTACGAATCTTCTTATTTTCGTTCTTTGGTTTTCTTTTTCTGAGGTTACCTCAATCAAAAACCCAGTGGCACGAATTCGTGCGACTAGATCGAATTCAAGATGATCTCCAAGATCAGCGTCCTGATAGCCAAGACGTCTCTTCTGTATTTGTCCATGGTCGCCATAGCATTCTATTTTGAATGTGTCAAAGACTGCCTTGACTTTTCTCTCAAGTTTGTTCACAGATCAGTCTCCTTCCATATGAAAATCATTACTAATCGATCATGCGATCGGTACTCATTAAGAGTTGATTTGTTTAAAAGCGTTGATTTAAAGCAAAAAAATGCTTCTGATGAAATGCTTAAATTTCTAATTGAAATAGATGGTACGCAAGAACATTCGACTGACGAGTCAAGAAGAGGATGGTACGGATCAAAATCAGCTCATCGCGAAGAACCATCGATCATGGTGACCTCTGGTGAGTATTAGAACCGATATCGGTCTAAATGTGCTCCAGAGAATGATCATCTATGGATTCGAGACATTGTCTTGCGACGAGCTCGAATGCATGTCCTACAATGTAAACCTTGATCTGGCGTTGAGACTTTTCGAGAAATATCCCTTCTTGAACAAGATTTCCTTCTGGTCCAATACTGAAAGAATTACTTATGCTTCAAAGAACAAAGAGAGGATGCTGGAACTCATTGATCAGGAGAAAATTCTTTTCTCGCATGTTCCTGAAAATTCCAACATTGTTCACGGGAAGATTTACATTTTCAAGAAGAAGGGCTCAACCCAATTCGCCGCAATCGGCTCTCCCAACTTCTCAGAAAGTTCTAACCAGAGTTTCGAATCTCTTGTCTATTTATGCGACGGCGCACAGTGCGAGGAAATCAGGAAAAATATACCGCAGATATACGATGACATGAATCTCATCCCTGTTCATGATGCTCCCATTGAATTGTATCAAACTCAGACTCTACAGGTAGCAATAGACGCAAAATACCTAGAAGGCCTTTGGGAACATCAGAAAGCTGTTTTGACCTGGCTTGTGGGAAAGCAGTTTTCCATAGTAAACATACCTCCTGGGACAGGCAAGACCGATATTGCGTTTGTATACCTGCGGCACCTCTTTGAGAATGACAAAAACCTAACAGCGATAGTTCTTGTCCCGACTACTACTCTCATTAAGCAATGGATGGATAGACTGAAAGCCATCGGCATTACGAATCTTGAGTGGGGAACTGATTTTGGCGGTTTGGGAGGATACTTCGCAAATCCGGACCATAAAGTCATTGTCACACTCTACGAGCGATTCTGGGATCAATATCGGGATTACTTGAAAAAGGCTAGGATATTGAAGCCCAATTTGCTTGTTATACTTGATGAGTGCCATAATTCATATGGACATATTGGCGATCTAAACGAATTTAGAAAGCTTGCTGAATCTGGAGGTGAAAAACTTTGGTCGACCGGGCTGTCCGCAACCATCGACTCATTTAGAGTTTGGGACGTCAAGGATTTCGTCAATCTTATGGGTGGAGAACAAAATCGATTCAACATTTCTCTACAGTCTTTCTATTCTCATTGGAACCATCTGAATCCTAGTCCAGTTCTGAAGTCAATCAGATACACTCCAATCAAATATTGTTTGAACGCCGCTGAAATGGAAGAACTCAAAACCTTCAACAAGAAAGTCGCCATTGAAATGGGCAGAAGTACAATAGCTGGCGAACACGATTCGACTGCCGCTATCCAGAGGGCACGGTGGCTGAGAGGTTTGGCTGGAGGCGTAAGCGCATTGCAGAATTATGTGATGACTCATATGGATGGTTTTGTGGGGAAGGCAACGATCATATTTGTCCAGACGAATGAGATTGCAGAAGAGTTGCAGGAATTCATAACGCATCAGCACGGATGGGACACTGAGTCTTCAATATACGTTTATGATTCGGCCCATGATCAGGAATATCTGTCCCATGCTATGACCCAGTTTAAGAAACATCGTGGATTTTGCCTGATTTCAGAGAAGATGTTGTCTGAAGGTTTTGATCTGCCGAAAGTTGATAAGATTATTCTTCATGGTTCTGACAAATCCCCCCGCGATTGGATCCAGAAAATCGGAAGAGCGATTAGATTTGATCGTGATGATCCAAATTCAATAGCAGAGATTGCCGATGTGGTTTTCTGTGAGATAAACGGATTTCCGTTATCTTTAGAAAGGGAACGTTATGAAATCTTGACTTCAATAAGTGTATGAAGGTGAAGAAATTGGGCGAAAACAAGCAAGTTATCATTTTGAAAAAAATCGATGAAGTAATGCGCGAAGAATTTCAGAAGATGATTGTTGAATCGAGCAAAGACCCATTGCTGAAGTTGATTCAGGAGAACAAACTCGACTCCATGACACTTGATCAGATCCGAGTGTGCTTGAGAGGCAAGAAGAAATGAACAGAATTCATTTTTCCCAAGTAAAAGTCTCCGGGTACAGAGGGCGCAATTTTACTCTGAAGATGAACCCTCGAGGCGAGCATACTGTTTTCATTATGGATGGTAACACGGGAAAAACTACAACCATTGACTTGCTTAGATGGTGCTTCAAATACCCGCAGAGTGAGGCTAAGAACAAATTCGAGCATATGTGGGCTATTCCAGCCTATGTGTTGGATCATAGAAAGACTGGGCCCCAGACATGCAATATCGTTGTGCAGTTTTGTGCCTTCGATGAGAATGGTGAAGAGCATTTCTATAAGTTCAGTAGAATAACCGAGGGTAAGTTTGATCCAAAATGCGAGCCGGTTGGAGACGACATAGCCGACATAAATGACACGCTTGAAATTGACTACGGAAAGGAAATTGCCACCGCAGACAAGGCACACTTCTACCTTGTTGAGAATTTCAGATTTGACCAATGCGCTGACTACTTTTGCTTTGACGGTGAAAAAGCGCGAGACATTATGCGTCTTGCCTCTGACTCAGGAAAAATCGAGTTGCTATTGGATTTGGTCAATAGACGAACGACTCATCCCACTCTCGATGCCTACAGAGAGAAATTGGATGAACTCAAGGAAAGAGTGCTAGCTGAAGCCAAGATGAGAATCTCGGATAGAACCCTCCAGCAAAGCGTTGCTAAGCTTCACGCAAAAAACGCCGAACTTGCTCGGGCAAGAACCGATCTGAGTGAAGTGAAACGCAAAATAGACATCAACAAGCTTGCCGAAAAGACATTGAGGGACCAATACAACGATCTGGACCAACATATCAAGAGTACACAAGCAGAGAATTTGATTCAACGCAATAAGCATGAGCTTGAGCAGAAAAATAGCCAGAAGGAAGTCTCCGAAAGGCGTCTCTCAATCTACAAAGATAGCGCGAAGTGGATCTGTTCTGATGCAGTGACTCTAATCAACCAAATCAAAGCGGATGTTAGAGAAAAAGGGAAGCTCCCTGAACCGTATAGGGAAGATCTAATACAAAGCTGCAAGACTAGTGGCAACTGTGAAATTTGTGGCCGTAAACTGGACAAAGCTTCATGGGAGCGCATAGAGAAACTTGAGCGCCAAGTAGCGCCCCATGCAGTGCAGGTTTTTCTCTCTTCTGACTGCTCAATTCAGCCATCCTCATTCAAGCCAGAGGCCGACTATGACGCCGTGAAAGCATTAATGGGAAAAATCGAAGACTTGAACTTGAAGATAAGTAGCATCAAACTCTCTGAAAAGGATATGAAAACCATTTCTGAAAGAGACGCTCTGACACCCCAGATTGAGGAACTGATGAGGTCAACTGCTAGCTTGAGAGCTGACGAAGATGCACTCAACGAGCTCATACGCGGCCTCAAAGACGAAATAAGAGAACTTGAGAGCAAGAATATTGCATTGGCTGAGAACAAAGTGATTCTTGATGGGATAAGGGAATCTGAACAGATAATTGATTCTGCTGCTGAAAAAATAAAAACCAGAGCAACCGAAATCATAAGTCAAGTCATATCTCAAGGCGTGTCCTCTATACTGGGTGGTAAATTCACTGCCAAATTATCTCATGCAGATGGACTCATGCTTGGGGAAGATGGCTTCTACAGCAGGGACACTGGTGGTAATTCAGGCCGCCTTATACTGTCGTACTGTTTCGCTGAAGCTATGACTCTGATCGACACAATGATTGTTGATACCCCGGCTGGTAACATTGGGAGCCAGCAGGGAAAGCTGTCGGAGCATCTAGCAGCAAATCACGAACAGCTAATACTGTTATGTCTTCCAACTGAGATGGCGAATTTCGGGTCAAGAATGTCGTCTAATCCTATCGAGATTCAAAACCGGGAGAGATGAGAAAATGGTTAGGATTAAAGGTAATCTGCAGATACCAGAAAATCTCCTCCAGGTAATCAACTCGATTTCTGAAGAAAAGAAATCAAAGGACCATAACGGTTACCTGGTGGGTTTTGATCAGCTTATAGATCCAGTTGTTATCGCAATGTTTTATGGTCTTTTCAAATCCAAAGAGCTTCCGCCCATCGACGAGGAGGAAATGAAGCTAAAAACCACATATGAATTCAATGTTGATCTGGATCCATTCGATAACATTCTAAATCATTACCTCTTCTGCCTCTGGCTTAGCAAGAACGGTAGGCCAGAAAAGTGTAAGGACATAATGAAGTACAGAGAGGATCTATATCACTTCATATCAAAGATATTGGATCCTGATTACTACAAGAACGTCGTGATGCCTTTCTATCTTGACAAAGCGGATGAAAGCGAAAGCAGTGGAACTTCTTTTCTCTACCGTCTGTGGAACAGCGACAACATCGGAATGGCTCTTCAAGACTTCAGCCCTGAATATCTTGCTCGCGAGTTCAGTTCAGAGCAGAACGATTTTCTAAATGAAATCGTCATTCCTTTGACTAAAGACGACAAAGATTAGTGTGTAGCCATTTATTACGAAAGATGTAACAAATGGAATTGCGCGGGTTACCAACAAGATATGAGTTGATAGTCTGAAGCATGCGTTGTCGTGGAATAGTTGCCTTCGTCTTACGCCTGCCGCACTTGTGGTAAGATGTGCTCTTCGGATGAATATGCGAACAATCGGTTTTGTAAGGGCTGTGGGACATTCTTGCTGCCCAAGAGCGAGGCTTTGGAACTTCTAAGAAGAAGAGGTTACGGGGGAAAGCCCAGGGCTCGGAAGAGTAGCGTGCTTCCTGAAAACTATGAGATGCGAAAAGGTCAGTTGGAGTTTATTCAAAAGGCCAAAAGAAGCTCATCCTATTTTTCTTACATATTTCTTGTTATCACGTGACCTTATTTCTCACGTTAAGTTCTCTCCATGTTAGGGTCGAAGAAACGACACAAAGTGCCGCGATTGACGCCATCCAGCTGAGAACTTGGATATTCTGAGGTAGTGTAACATCTATCCAAGCTGCCATCGGCATTAAGAGGAGAAACCGCATAATGAACATCCTAACAAACGTTGCGGTCTTTGCTGTCTTGGCTGACTGTGCTAATGGTGGCAAACTCGATTTTAGACTCGTATAGTCTTTTGAATCCACGAAGAAAATTGTAGTTTCTCGATAAAGAAAGCTTAGCAATGAAAACGCGAAACCCATTACGAACGATGAACCAAACCATGGTGCATTAATAGATTGCATTGCCACGGCAAGAATCGCAAGAGATACTGATGCCGCGATTGTGCACACAACAAGCGTAGAGTTCTCTCTTGTTGAAAGTTCCGAAATCAACCGTTGGATCTGCATTTGTTCCTTCAAACTCACGTTTCCGTTGTTCTTCTCAGCGCTTGGTTCGGGTTCAGGTTCAATGTCATTGCTTTTGTTTGATTGCGAGAAACCTGGGATGTCCGAAACGGTTTCCGGAGTTGAGACTGTCGCCCTAAAGGCTATTCCGACAATTAATATCACAACGTAAACAAACAGCAGATTGATCAAGTTACTTTCAACTTTCATCGTCATCAGAGGAGCCTCGAATGCATGCAACGCCAACAGATAAACTGGAACAAAAACTATGACAGCCGCAGATATTGGGACGATGATGCCTTCAATCATGGTTACCCTCTTAGATCTTCGAGATCGACTGCGTACAAGGTCGTATGAAATAGGTGCGAAAGCAGCTGCAGCCATAAAGCCTCCGAAAATGTCGAGCCATAGTGGTACCTGATTCACCAAGACTCCTACAAAAGATGCAAAAGGTGGTCTATGAAAGATTGATAGACTCAACCTAAGCCAACATGTAACATTTCCGATCTCGTTGAGAGCAAACGATGGAATCTGGTTCACCTGAGAAGCAAAAGTGTTGTCGTTTTCAAGACTCCAGCTTGCCTGATAATTGTCTGTAGGTCCAGGAATATTTCCTCCTAACCCAACTGTAGAGTTTTGAGAAAGGAAGTTGCAACCAATGAAATAGTTTGCTTCATACTTATCATTTGGAAAATCATCTGACAACGTCCCAAGAGGGACTGGACCTTCGATGGAAAACGTCGTCACGTTTGTCACTGAGTCGAATTCCTTGGACATTTCGTAAACTCCCGCGGAACTTAGATTCACGTTGATTACGTCTTCCGGAATGATCATCACCATTCTAATGTTTGGGTCACTAAGATTGACGCTTAAATACCATTTCAGGGAAACAAAATCGCTCCAGAAAGTGTCAATTTCCAAACGAGATGTTATCGCCAAACTGCCATTTGCTTCTTGCACTGTACGAAATGATGCAAGCACTATGAAAATGATAGATATGCCGTAGAGCAGGTAGCGTTTTGAACTGGAATGATTCTTCATGACACAGACACTGTCCAATCTTCACCATCACTTAATTCATGCTTTTCTGTTTTGCGCATTCGTTTATGGACGATATTGCATTCTGAATCGTGGTAGAAAGACGAAGAACGTACCTATCACAGACTGTTATGACGTTTGGAAGGCCGCGCTAAACAGTGATTTCTGGTTCATAAATCTTATGATTGCGGCATCAAACAATTGAAAATGATGCGTATGAAAGAGAGTGAGGACAAAAAAGAGTTACTGGTTGAAGGTTCGGGGTTTCTTGCAGATTTCGCTACTGTATCAAGCATTAAAAGATCTGTGAGGGAAGCCAAACATTTTTGTCATTTCACAATGGGAGACCTGACAAATGACCTTCCACAATTGGAGACAATTAAGGCGCATCAACCTATTAGGGAAGCACTAAGAAAGATGTGCACCAAGAAATATTCGCAATTGCCCGTCATTCAAGGTAGAATTTGTATAGGAGCAGTGACATTCGAATCGATTTTAACCGTTCTCGCAAGAGAGGATACTGAGGGAAATGCGGGATTAAGGTTCATGAATTGGCCCGTGAGAAGATTTGTAGATGACCATGCGGAACCTGTTCAAAATGACGACGATCTGCTAAAACGTGTTGAAGTCTTGGCGGAAAAAGGATATGCCACTGTCGAATCTGGCAGCCACTTGCAGTCTTTGGTCACAAATTACGATCTTGTTCACTTCTTCAAGGAAGAAACTGAAATCTTTTTGATGTTACGTGAGATTGAAACTTGCCTGAGGTTTATAGTGCATAAAAGTCTGAATAAGAGAAAACTGAAGGAAGAACTCAAATCGATTAAGAGAAAAGAAGGGCCACCTCCGTCTCGCATCAACGATCTTTCCTTTGACGAACTCAGACAGCTAATGTGCCGGAATTGGAAACTGCTTAGGGACAGTTTCTCGGAAAAAGAGATAATGGACAATCAGCTCATCAAGATTCGAAACCTAAGAAATCGTGTTTTCCATTTTCGAGAGCAGGTAACAAAAAACGAATTTGATTTTATCAAAAAAACACGGGACAATTGCATAAAGCTTGTTACAGCATGACAAGAAAAACTCAGTACCAGAGAGTGAAATAATCCCCTGCTCAGTTCCAATCACACTCTACTCGTGTTTGTTGAAGTTTAGAACTGCAAGTTGCCTGCTTCTTTCGTTGAAGTGAATTACGCAGAAGGCGATGTCTCTCATGTTAGTTCGCAATCTAAGCGTTCTAGAAGAGACATCCAGTATATTTTCAAACATGGAGAAAGGTTTGCCTTGATCTGTGCTCGCTGGATGGTATCACAACATTAATGAACTAATCTTTGAAGAATAAGCCCTTGCTTTTTTACTTCTACAAGGTTCACTAGGCAACGTGTTAAGAACGAGAAATTAAATGATGTGTTTAATTGACCCCTGGGCGGCTGTATGCATGTATCCCTGAAAGGCTGGTCCTGCCAACATCGTTTCCATGCTTCAATATGGTGTGGAAATTAAAGGTACATTAAATTTCAAACGACCAAATCTTGCTTGATCTAGACAAGGTTCCCGATTAAGATCTGTTTGAAGTGGAATGAGAACTTACTTCTAGAACCGTGCTCAGAAAAACCTATTAGACATTTCATTCAAATTGGAGAATAGGGGAAAGGATGCGAAAACTGATTTCAGGATTTCTTATAATCATATTTCTAATTTCTGCTGTTTTCCTGGGTTTAAATGCGGGAACAGTGAGAGCAGATGGAGTTATTTACATTAGAGCTGATGGAAGCGTGGATCCACCATCGGCTCCTATCTATACTGCAGACAATATTACTTACACATTAACAGGCGACATTATCGGTTCAATCTACGTGTACAGGAGCAACATCGTGTTTGATGGAAGTGGCTACACCCTTAGGGGTCCAGGCGGGTCTGGGTCTGCATATGGAATAGAGCTCGTTTCGGTAAGCGGCGTGACGGTTGAAAACACAAACGCCCAAGCCTACAATTTTGGTTTCTATCTCTTTGATTCCTCTAACAATACTCTGTCTCAAAACAGTGCGACTGGAGACAGCCAAGCGGGCATTTATCTCGACTCTTCCTCCAACAACATATTGTCGGGCAACAATGTAGATCACAGCAGTAATCAGGGCATTCGTCTCCACTCTTCCTCTAACAACACATTGTCAGGCAACAATTTAGCCCAAAACTCGTGGGAGGGCATTCGTCTCGACTCTTCCTCTAACAACAACATTTTGTCGGACAACAGCGAGTCTGGGACCACCTATCTCGGCTTCCATCTCCCAGTTCTTCATACAACATGTTGCTGCGCAATAACGCGTCCGGAAACGTATATGCAGGCATCTATCTTTCTTCTTCTTCGTACAGCACTTTGTCGTACAACGACGCGTCTGGAAACAGACAATACGGCGTCTATCTCACTTATTCTTCGTACAACACGTTTTTGGGCAACAACGTGACTGGAAGCTCCACTGGCATCGGGAGCGATTCTTCTGACAACAACGCTGTATACCACAACAATCTCATAACTAACACTCAGCAAGTCGCGTTAAATGGCGGGTCCAATATGTGGGACAATGGCTATCCTTCTGGCGGCAATTATTGGAGTGACTACAATGGAACGGACTATTATTGCGGGCCTTATCAGAATGAGACTGGAAGTGACGGAATAGGCGACGTGCCATATGTAATTGATGCTAATAACGTAGACCATTATCCGTTAATGCATCCATACGTTCAGCCCAGCGTGGACTCGTGGCCAATGTTTCATCATGACGTCATGCATACTGGATACTCAACCTCTCAAGCACCCATGACCAACTATACTTTATGGAGCTACAATACGTATGCTCCAACTTTTTCTTCGCCTGCTGTTGTATCTGGCATCGTCTATGTCGGCTCAGGCAACTACAGAATCCAAGCTTTGAACGCCACGACTGGGGCACTCATATGGAGCTACATAACTGGTATGATGGTGCCGTCTTCTCCTGCCGTTGTCGGCGGCAAAGTCTACGCAGGTTCAGACGATGGCAACATCTATGCTTTGGAATCCATGACAGGTGCACTAATATGGAGCCGCACAATTGGCGCAAATGTATATTCTTCTCCCGCTGTCGATGATAACAAAGTATACGTGAGCTCAAACGACGGTAACGTTTACGCTTTGGACGCTGCTAGTGGTGAGCTAGTATGGAGCCATGCAGCTGGCGTTTTAGAGTCTTCTCCTGCCATTGCTAATGGTATGGTATATATCGGGTCAAGAAACTACAATGTCTACGCTTTGAATGCTTCAAACAGGGGAATATTGTGTGGAGCTACACGCACAGGTGGCTGATGTGGAGTCTTCTCCTTCTGTTGTAAATGGTGTGGTTTACGTGAATGCAGAGGCGACAATTACGTTTACGCTTTGAACGCTGCTACTGGCGCACCAGTATGGAGTTACCCGACTGGTGGTGGAGATGTCTTCTCCCGCCATTGCTAATGGCGTTGTCTATGTGGGCTCGGGTAACGGTAACATTTACGCTTTGAATGCTTTGACAGGGGAATATTTATGGAACTATTTGACAGGTGGTGATGTGGAGTCTTCTCCTGCTGTCGCTGATGGTGTTGTCTACGTTGGCTCAAATGACGGCAATATCTACGCCCTAGACGCCACAACGGGCGTACTAATATGGAGCTATGCAACGGGCAGTTCCGCTTTTTCTTCTCCAGCGGTAGCTGGTGGCGCAGTCTTCGTGGGAGGAGGCGACAACTATATCCATGCTTTCGGCATGCCTCCAAGCTCATGGACATTGAAGTCGACTCAGCTCATGACAGTCCCGTACCAGCCGTTGGGGACAGCCTATATACTGATGGTCAATCTGTAACTTGCAGCGTAACAAGTCGAGTCACTGAAGGAAGCACAGTCTGGACCTGCATAGGTTGGACCGGAACAGCTTGTTCCTTCCAACGGCGGAGCGTCTTCAGTAACTTTCACAATAACACAAGATTCAAGCATTACCTGGAATTGGCAAAGAACACCTGTTCAATACGGACTACTTGTTCAAACCAGTGCATCAGGCACCACTAACGCCACTGGCACCACCACGTATGATTCAGGCACAATCGTCACCGTACAAGCCTTTCCGAACAACGGCTGGACCTTGAGCTATTGGCTTTGAAACGACACCAACATTGGTACAGCCAACCCCTGCAGCGTGACCATGAATGAAAACATCAATCTAACAGCAGTATTTTCAATGACGCAACCTACTCAATGGCGGCTGACTGTCAGTTCGAGTCACGACAGTCCAAATCCTGGAAATGGAGATCATTACTATGATGACGGTTCCTCGGTAATGTGTAGCATTACCAGTCCAGTAATCGAGGGAAATACTGTTTGGACTTGCACGGGGTGGACGGGTACAGGTTCTGTTCCTTCAAGCGGCAGTGGCACATCAGTGACCTTCACTATTACCCAAGACTCCACTATAACGTGGAGCTGGCAAGGATCTGCTGTCCAGCGTACTTTGACTGTTTCTTCTGCTCACGACAGTCCAGTTCCTGGTAACGGTCCGCATACTTACAGCGATGGTCAGTCTGTGACTTGTAGCGTGACGACCCCAGTTACAGAGGCTGGTACAGTCTGGATTTGCACAGGTTTTTCTGGCAGTGGCTCTGTTCCAGCTAACGGCGCTGGGAATTCTGTGACTTTCACTATAACTCAGGCCTCATCCGTCACATGGATGTGGCGAAGTAACCATCCACCTGGACCACCACAATTTTCCTCAGTGACAAATCCTCTTCTCCAGAATGCCTTGGGAACATACAAATGCTCCGCGACAGATTCAGACAATGACTTGGTCAGCATTACTTTCTATTGGGGAGACGGAAGCCAAAGCACAGTTGGACCTGGAAGTTCTGGATCTACTCAAACAGGCACTCATTATTTCTCCCATACGGGCATATCTCAGGTGGAGGCCATCGCGACCGACTCATATGGTGCAAAATCAGACCCGTCGACGATTTTGGAAGTGACTGTTCTTACAGCGTATTTCCCGAACATATGGGGCGGATATATGGTTCGATCTACCGGTCAATCCATAACTAGCGCGGAAGGACGGTTTTACGTGCCAACATTTGGCACACAAAAAACTAGCAAGAATGGCATTTGGGTAGGAATTGGGGGGAACGGTCCGGGTACCAGTCTGCTTCAGGCTGGAGTGGAAGCTGATACCGCCGCAGGTATGAGCACAACTCACTATTGCGCTTTTTTGGAAGTGATAAGTCTAGGTCTAGGTCCTCCTGTCGTAGATAACCCAAGCAAGAGTGGCTGTTGGATTTTTGCTGGTGATGCTATTGACGTGACAATTCAACTTGCTGGAAGCAATTGGAAGGTTGTGGTCACAGATCTGACTCGTGGGTGGACATTGACTTGGGCTTCTATTACTTGGTGGTTCCCCGACCAAACAACCGCTGAATGGATCTTTGAGCCAGGCGCTGGCGGCACAAGTATGCCTTCATCGTTTGGAACGATAACATTCGGCAGCGCAACTCTTGGCATCGGTTCAACTGTTTATGACATGGGAAAGGCAGGTCAAATTTTAAACACAGAACTCTACAATTGTCAATGCGTCAAAAATAACGTAATAGTAACGTCAACTTCACCGATACAAAATTTCAGGAATTTTGATCTGACAGACACAGGTAACCGTCCAGCCTCTCAGTCGTTGATTTCCATTACAAGCTTGT